>NZ_JBHVSO010000040.1:0-1196 GCF_042885155.1 Brevibacillus sp. NPDC058079 | reverse complement strand
AAGGCTCTTTTCAGTAATATTGTTGCTCTTAGAGAGCCTGTGATATAATATCCCCAGAACATTTGTTTGTAGGGGGCAACTCACAATGAACTGGCAATCTGTATACGGTGATTTTAGTGATTTAACAAAGTCTGAGCAACATTCTTTGTTTCAGGCTATTAGAGATACGCTATTTCCAGAGCCAAAAGATGATATTACTAATATGGTTGGAGAAATTCGGGAAGTTCGTTTTAGCAATGGTTTGGCTTGCATCCACTGTGGAAGTGTCGGCATCAAACGAAATGGAAAGTATCGTTCCCGTCAAAGATATCTATGTAAGGACTGCGGGAAGACATTTAATGATATGACCGCCAGCCCTATTTCAGGAACACACCACCCTCATAAATGGCTGAAATACTTTCACATGATGGTTGAAGGCGTTACATTGCCTAAAATTGCAGAAGAATTAGAAATCCATATTTCAACTGCTTTCTATTGGCGGCATAAGTTATTAAACGCCTTGCGTTCTCTTGGGTTTGCGAAGCTAAGAGGTATCATTGAAAGTGATGAAACTTACTTTCTGGAAAGCGATAAAGGTAAAAAAGACATAACTCATCGTAAACCCCGAAAACGAGGAGGGAAAGCGAAGAAGCGTGGTATCAGTTCAGAACAAATAAGTATTGTTGTTGCTCATGACCGTAATGGTAACGTATTATCCAAAATGGCTGGGCGTGGACGAATCACTGCTGATGAAATCGACCAATCTCTTGATGGATTCCTTGATGAAGAAATTGTACTTTGTTCAGATTCAGCTACTAATTATAAAGCATTCGCTAAAAAGAAAGGCATACCACATGAGATTTTAAATGCCCATAAGGGCGTTCGTGTAAAGAAAGGTGTTTTCCATATCCAACACGTTAATGCCTATCATCAGCGGTTAAAGAAATGGATGGAACGCTTTAATGGCGTGGCTACGAAGTATATAGACAACTATTTGTTTTGGTTTCGTTTTTTAGAATTGCACAAGCAATTGGACAAAAATCTGCGAAGAAAAACAATGGTGTTGGAAGCTTGTAAACAAGTGAATTTTATGACAACAGCAACATTACGGGCATAAAAAAACCAGTTGATTGAGAACAACTGGTTCAATAAAAGTTTTATATTGGATATTCATTCAACCAAATAAATGCTTGTTCATAATTATCAAAAAATTTTAC
>NZ_JBHVSO010000038.1:0-1540 GCF_042885155.1 Brevibacillus sp. NPDC058079 | reverse complement strand
TCGGCAACCTTTTTTTAGTTCGGATTACTTTTATAAATTACCGCGTTAATATAGTATAATATGATTATTAATATAGCTTTGGACGGTGGTATTTCATGTTACATTCAAATAAAGAAAGTCAGTCTGCGTATGAGTTTGTTTGCCTTGAAGAGCTTGTTCCTGAAGAACATTTACTCCGAAAAATCGATAAGTATATCGACTTTTCTTTTATCGTGGATATGGTTCGTCCGTATTATTGTGAAGATAAGGGCCGACCGTCGGTCGACCCTGTTGTACTTTTTAAAATGATTTTCATTGGCTATCTTTATGGCATTCGTTCAGAAAGACGCTTAGAGCAAGAAATCAAAACAAACATTGCGTACCGTTGGTTCTTAGGTTTAAAACTGACAGACCGAGTACCAGACCATACCACAATTAGCTTGAATCGTCGTACTCGTTTTAAAGATACACCTATTTTTCAAGAAATCTTTGATGAAATTGTAAGACAAGCGATGAAACACCGAATGGTTAATGGACGAGTACTTTTTACAGATTCCACTCACCTGAAAGCAAATGCAAATAAGAAAAAGTACATCACCCATGTAGTTAATCAAACGACCCAAGATTACATTGAAGAACTCGATCTGGCGATCGAAAAAGATCGAGAAGAACACGGAAAAAAGCTCTAAAACCTAAAAAGGAAGTGAAGGAAAAGAAGGAAATTAAAATCAGCACAACTGATCCGGACTGTGGTTATATGTATCGTGAAGGGAAACCAGAGGGCTTTTACTATCTCAACCATAGTACGGTTGATTTGAAATTTAACATCATCACAGATGTACATATCACTCCAGGAAACGTGCACGATGCTGTTCCATACATAGATAGGCTAGATCGTCAGATCAAGGCCTTTGACTTTAAAGTAGAAGCAGTTGCTTTAGACTCTGGTTATTTAACTACCCCCATCTGTAAACAGCTTCAGGATAAAAAAATATTCGCAGTAATTGGTCACAGACGGTTTCATTCAACGAAGGGGCTGTTTCCAAAATGGAAATTTCAGTATCAACCAGATGAAGATGTATACATTTGCCCTAACAAACGAGTTTTAACTTACAAAACGACGAACCGGGAGGGGTATCGTCAATACACCTCCGATTCAAACAAATGTAAAAATTGCCCACTCTTAGTACAATGCACTCGTTCGAAAAATCACCGAAAGGTGATAACGAGACATGTGTGGGAAGACAGCAAAGATTGGGTAAGACAAAACAGATTATCGAAGGCAGGAAAATTCCTGTATCAAAAAAGAAGAGAAACCATTGAGCGAAGCTTTGCGGACGCCAAACAGCTCCACGGGCTTCGCTACTGCCGTTTTCGAGGACAATCAAATGTGCTAGAGCAAGCATTAATGACAGCAGCCGTACAGAACATAAAAAAGATAGCTCTCCACTTAGCCAAGATGGGCTAACCGGAAACGCTATCTTATTTTTGTCCTTCGGACCTAACTCCACACAAGTCTAATTTTGTCTTGAAACAAAAAGTAGTGTTTATCTACAACCTG
>NZ_JBHVSO010000036.1:0-2278 GCF_042885155.1 Brevibacillus sp. NPDC058079 | reverse complement strand
GCCGTATCGGAAGGTGCGGCTGGATCACCTCCTTTCTAAGGATTTTTACATGACGTACGTTTTGACACTTTGTTCAGTTTTGAGAGTTCAATCTCTCAATTATAGAAAGCACACTACTTTCTTCTTATTCAATAAGAAGAATTTTGGTTGCGATTGTTCTTTGAAAACTAGATAACAGTAATTGCTGAGGAAAAGTGAAACTTTTCTTTAATCAAACCAATAAATAACACAACAGTATGTTGTACCATTTATTCGCTAATGGTTAAGTTAGAAAGGGCGCACGGTGAATGCCTTGGCACTAGGAGCCGATGAAGGACGGGACTAACACCGATATGCTTCGGGGAGCTGTAAGTAAGCTTTGATCCGGAGATTTCCGAATGGGGAAACCCACTGTTCGTAATGGAACAGTATCTTTATCTGAATACATAGGGTATTGAAGGCAGACCCGGGGAACTGAAACATCTAAGTACCCGGAGGAAGAGAAAGCAAATGCGATTTCCTGAGTAGCGGCGAGCGAAACGGAATTAGCCCAAACCAAGAGGCTTGCCTCTTGGGGTTGTAGGACACTCTATACGGAGTTACAAAGGAACGAGGTAAATGAAGCGACCTGGAAAGGTCCGTCATAGAAGGTAAAAACCCTGTAGTTGAAACTTCGTTCCCTCCTGAGTGGATCCTGAGTACGGCGGAACACGTGAAATTCCGTCGGAATCCGGGAGGACCATCTCCCAAGGCTAAATACTCCCTAGTGACCGATAGTGAACCAGTACCGTGAGGGAAAGGTGAAAAGCACCCCGGAAGGGGAGTGAAAGAGATCCTGAAACCGTGTGCCTACAAGTAGTCAGAGCCCGTTAACGGGTGATGGCGTGCCTTTTGTAGAATGAACCGGCGAGTTACGATCCCATGCAAGGTTAAGCTGATGAGGCGGAGCCGCAGCGAAAGCGAGTCTGAATAGGGCGTTTAGTATGTGGTCGTAGACCCGAAACCAGGTGATCTACCCATGTCCAGGGTGAAGTTCAGGTAACACTGAATGGAGGCCCGAACCCACGCACGTTGAAAAGTGCGGGGATGAGGTGTGGGTAGGGGTGAAATGCCAATCGAACCTGGAGATAGCTGGTTCTCTCCGAAATAGCTTTAGGGCTAGCCTCAAGTTGTAAGAGTCTTGGAGGTAGAGCACTGATTGGACTAGGGGCCCCCAACGGGTTACCGAATTCAGTCAAACTCCGAATGCCAAAGACTTATCCTTGGGAGTCAGACTGCGAGTGATAAGATCCGTAGTCGAAAGGGAAACAGCCCAGACCACCAGCTAAGGTCCCAAAGTATACGTTAAGTGGAAAAGGATGTGGAGTTGCTTAGACAACCAGGATGTTGGCTTAGAAGCAGCCACCATTTAAAGAGTGCGTAATAGCTCACTGGTCGAGTGACTCTGCGCCGAAAATGTACCGGGGCTAAACGTATCACCGAAGCTGTGGATTGACATCTTTGATGTCAGTGGTAGGAGAGCGTTCTAAGTGCAGTGAAGTCAGACCGTAAGGACTGGTGGAGCGCTTAGAAGTGAGAATGCCGGTATGAGTAGCGAAAGACGGGTGAGAATCCCGTCCACCGAATGCCTAAGGTTTCCTGAGGAAGGCTCGTCCGCTCAGGGTTAGTCGGGACCTAAGCCGAGGCCGAAAGGCGTAGGCGATGGATAACAGGTTGATATTCCTGTACCACCTCCTCACCGTTTGAGCAATGGGGGGACGCAGGAGGATAGGGTAAGCGCGCTGCTGGATATGCGCGTTCAAGCAGTTAGGCTGATGAGTAGGCAAATCCGCTCATCATAAAGGCTGAGCTGTGATGGCGAGGGAATTATAGTACCGAAGTTCCTGATTCCACACTGCCAAGAAAAGCCTCTAGCGAGGTGGGAGGTGCCCGTACCGCAAACCGACACAGGTAGGCGAGGAGAGAATCCTAAGGTGATCGAGAGAACTCTCGTTAAGGAACTCGGCAAAATGACCCCGTAACTTCGGGAGAAGGGGTGCTCTGTTAGGGTGTATAGCCCGAGAGAGCCGCAGTGAATAGGCCCAGGCGACTGTTTAGCAAAAACACAGGTCTCTGCGAAGCCGCAAGGCGAAGTATAGGGGCTGACGCCTGCCCGGTGCTGGAAGGTTAAGAGGAGGGGTTATCCTTTGGGAGAAGCTCTGAATCGAAGCCCCAGTAAACGGCGGCCGTAACTATAACGGTCCTAAGGTAGCGAAATTCCTTGTCGGGTAAGTTCCGACCCGCACGAAAGGCGTAACGA
>NZ_JBHVSO010000035.1:0-4997 GCF_042885155.1 Brevibacillus sp. NPDC058079 | reverse complement strand
TACGCCCGCGACGGATAGGGACCGAACTGTCTCACGACGTTCTAAACCCAGCTCGCGTACCGCTTTAATGGGCGAACAGCCCAACCCTTGGGACCGACTCCAGCCCCAGGATGCGACGAGCCGACATCGAGGTGCCAAACCATCCCGTCGATATGGACTCTTGGGGAAGATCAGCCTGTTATCCCCGGGGTACCTTTTATCCGTTGAGCGACGGCGCTTCCACAAGCCACCGCCGGATCACTAGTCCCGACTTTCGTCCCTGCTCGACCCGTCGGTCTCACAGTCAAGCTCCCTTGTGCACTTACACTCAACACCTGATTGCCAACCAGGCTGAGGGAACCTTTGGGCGCCTCCGTTACCCTTTAGGAGGCAACCGCCCCAGTTAAACTACCCATCAGACACTGTCCCTGATCCGGATCACGGACCCAGGTTAGACATCCAGCACGACCAGAGTGGTATTTCAACGACGACTCCACAACCACTGGCGTGGCCGCTTCAAAGTCTCCCACCTATCCTACACAAGCCGAACCGAACACCAATATCAAACTGTAGTAAAGGTCCCGGGGTCTTTCCGTCCTGCTGCGCGAAACGAGCATCTTTACTCGTAGTGCAATTTCACCGGGCCTATGGTTGAGACAGTCGAGAAGTCGTTACGCCATTCGTGCAGGTCGGAACTTACCCGACAAGGAATTTCGCTACCTTAGGATGGTTATAGTTACCACCGCCGTTTACTGGCGCTTAAGTTCTCAGCTTCGCACACCCGAAAGTGCACTAACCGGTCCCCTTAACGTTCCAGCACCGGGCAGGCGTCAGTCCGTATACATCGCCTTACGGCTTCGCACGGACCTGTGTTTTTAGTAAACAGTCGCTTCTCGCTGGTCTCTGCGGCCACCCCCAGCTCACGGAGTAAATCCGATCACCAGTGATGGCCCCCCTTCTCCCGAAGTTACGGGGGCATTTTGCCGAGTTCCTTAACCATAGTTCACCCGAACGCCTCGGTATTCTCTACCTGACCACCTGAGTCGGTTTAGGGTACGGGCCGCCATGAAACTCGCTAGAGGCTTTTCTCGACAGCATAGGATCATCCACTTCACCACAATCGGCTCGGCATCAGGTCTCAGCCTTATATGAGGGACGGATTTGCCTACCCCTCGGCCTACACCCTTACCCCGGGACAACCACCGCCCGGGCTGGACTACCTTCCTGCGTCACCCCATCGCTTACCTACTACAAGTCTGGTTCGTCGGCTCCACCACTTTCCTTTCCCCGAAGGGTCCGGAACGGCTTCACGGACTTAGCATCGCCTGATTCGATATTTGGCGTTTCAAAGCGGGTACCGGAATATCAACCGGTTGTCCATCGACTACGCCTGTCGGCCTCGCCTTAGGTCCCGACTTACCCTGGGCAGATCAGCTTGACCCAGGAACCCTTAGTCAATCGGCGCACACGTTTCTCACGTGTGTATCGCTACTCATGCCTGCATTCTCACTCGTGAACCGTCCACAACTAGCTTCCGCTGCTGCTTCACCCGGCACACGACGCTCCCCTACCCATCACAGCACCCGTTGGGGCTTATTGCTGCAATGACACGACTTCGGCGGTACGCTTGAGCCCCGCTACATTGTCGGCGCGGAATCACTTGACCAGTGAGCTATTACGCACTCTTTCAAGGGTGGCTGCTTCTAAGCCAACCTCCTGGTTGTCTCTGCGACTCCACATCCTTTCCCACTTAGCGTACGCTTAGGGGCCTTAGTCGATGCTCTGGGCTGTTTCCCTCTCGACCATGGAGCTTATCCCCCACAGTCTCACTGCCGCGCTCTCACTTACCGGCATTCGGAGTTTGGCTAAGGTCAGTAACCCGGTAGGGCCCATCGCCTATCCAGTGCTCTACCTCCGGCAAGAAACACACGACGCTGCACCTAAATGCATTTCGGGGAGAACCAGCTATCACGGAGTTTGATTGGCCTTTCACCCCTAACCACAGGTCATCCCCCAGGTTTTCAACCCTGGTGGGTTCGGTCCTCCACGAAGTCTTACCTCCGCTTCAACCTGCCCATGGCTAGATCACTCCGCTTCGGGTCTAGAGCGTGCAACTCAATCGCCCTATTCGGACTCGCTTTCGCTACGGCTTCCCCACACGGGTTAACCTCGCTACACACCGCTAACTCGCAGGCTCATTCTTCAAAAGGCACGCAGTCACGACCGTTGTTCCGAAGAACAACGGCGACGCTCCCACGGCTTGTAGGCACACGGTTTCAGGTACTATTTCACTCCGCTCCCGCGGTACTTTTCACCATTCCCTCACGGTACTATCCGCTATCGGTCACCAGGGAATATTTAGGCTTAGCGGGTGGTCCCGCCAGATTCACACGGGATTTCTCGGGCCCCGTGCTACTTGGGTGTCTCTCAAACGAGCCGCTGATGTTTCGTCTACGGGGGTCTTACCCTCTACGCCGGACCTTTCGCATGTCCTTCGCCTACATCAACGGTTTCTGACTCGTCCTGTCGCCGGCAGACGACAGAAGAGAGATCCCACAACCCCGCATGCGCAACCCCTGCCGGGTATCACACGCATACGGTTTGGCCTCATCCGGTTTCGCTCGCCACTACTCCCGGAATCACGGTTGTTTTCTCTTCCTGAGGGTACTGAGATGTTTCACTTCCCCTCGTTCCCTCCACATGCCCTATGTGTTCAGGCATGGGTGACAGCCCATGACGACTGCCGGGTTTCCCCATTCGGAAACCCCCGGATCAAAGCCTGGTTGACGGCTCCCCGGGGACTATCGTGGCCTCCCACGTCCTTCATCGGTTCCTGGTGCCAAGGCATCCACCGTGCGCCCTTAAAAACTTGGCCACAGATGCTCGCGTCCACTGTGTAGTTCTCAAACAACGACCAGCCACCCATCACCCTCACTTACAAGAAGTGAAGTTCACTGGGGCCGGCATCGCGAAGATAAGACCTTACGGCCGTACCTTCAGATACCCAACAACGTGCCAGGCACCAGACCTCATCCGAATCCTCTTTCCACGCCGAAGCAGTACTCGAGAACCATCAGATCGTCTGGCGCCAAATAATCAACGTTCCACCCATGAGCTGACCGTGCAGAACATTTGTCTGCAATCGGTACTGTGCTCCTTAGAAAGGAGGTGATCCAGCCGCACCTTCCGGTACGGCTACCTTGTTACGACTTCGTCCCAATCGCCAGTCCCACCTTCGACAGCTCCCTCCCACAAGGGGTTGGGCCACCGGCTTCGGGTGTTACCGACTTTCGTGACGTGACGGGCGGTGTGTACAAGGCCCGGGAACGTATTCACCGCAGCAATGCTGATCTGCGATTACTAGCGACTCCGACTTCATGGGGTCGAGTTGCAGACCCCAATCCGAACTGAGACCGGCTTTTTGAGATTCGCTCCACCTCGCGGTATCGCAGCTCATTGTACCGGCCATTGTAGCACGTGTGCAGCCCAAGACATAAGGGGCATGATGACTTGACGTCGTCCCCACCTTCCTCCGAGTTGACCCCGGCGGTCTCCTGTGAGTCCCCATCACCCCGAAGGGCATGCTGGCAACACAGGACAAGGGTTGCGCTCGTTGCGGGACTTAACCCAACATCTCACGACACGAGCTGACGACAGCCATGCACCACCTGTATACCGACCACAAGGGGGGCACTATCTCTAATGCTTTCCGGTATATGTCAAGCCTTGGTAAGGTTCTTCGCGTTGCGTCGAATTAAGCCACATGCTCCGCTGCTTGTGCGGGCCCCCGTCAATTCCTTTGAGTTTTAGCCTTGCGGCCGTACTCCCCAGGCGGGGAACTTAATGCGTTAGCTGCGGCACCGACGACGTGGAATGTCGCCAACACCTAGTTCCCAACGTTTACGGCGTGGACTACCAGGGTATCTAATCCTGTTCGCTCCCCACGCTTTCGCTCCTCAGCGTCAGTAATGGCCCAGAGATCCGCCTTCGCCACCGGTGTTCCTCCTGATATCTGCGCATTTCACCGCTACACCAGGAATTCCGATCTCCCCTACCACACTCTAGCCTGCCCGTATCGAATGCAGACCCGGGGTTAAGCCCCGGGCTTTCACATCCGACGTGACAAGCCGCCTACGAGCTCTTTACGCCCAATAATTCCGGACAACGCTTGCGCCCTACGTATTACCGCGGCTGCTGGCACGTAGTTAGCCGGCGCTTCTTCTGCAGGTACCGTCACTTTCGCTTCTTCCCTGCTGAAAGAGGTTTACAACCCGAAGGCCGTCATCCCTCACGCGGCGTCGCTGCATCAGGCTTTCGCCCATTGTGCAATATTCCCCACTGCTGCCTCCCGTAGGAGTCTGGGCCGTGTCTCAGTCCCAGTGTGGCCGGTCGCCCTCTCAGGCCGGCTACCCGTCGTCGCCTTGGTGGGCCATTACCCCACCAACAAGCTGATAGGCCGCGGGCTCATCCTTCACCGCCGGAGCTTTCAACCCCCACCCATGCGGGCAGGAGTGGTATCCGGTATTAGACCCCGTTTCCAGGGCTTGTCCCAGAGTGAAGGGCAGATTGCCCACGTGTTACTCACCCGTTCGCCACTAATCCACCCCGAAGGGCTTCATCGTTCGACTTGCATGTGTTAAGCACGCCGCCAGCGTTCGTCCTGAGCCAGGATCAAACTCTCCGTGAATGTTTACCCGTAATCGGGTGCACACGCACTTAGAGCGGGTCAGTCATGTCGGAATAAGACCGACTGACCACTGCGTCCTCGCTGTGTAATTGCCTGCAAGCATCACCCGAAGGCGACCTCACAGGTCTTTTTCAAAGGAACCTCATCCACCGAAGTGGACGGGGTATCAACTTCTGGCGTTGACTTTTGGCACGCTGTTGAGTTCTCAAGGAACGGACGCTTCCTTTGTACTCACCCTCTCGGGCTTTCCTCCGGGCTTTCGTTCTTCGTTCTTGCGTTTCCGACTCTATCAGATCCTTTCGGGCCTGACCCCCGGTCAGCAGGGTTTGTC
>NZ_JBHVSO010000034.1:0-8328 GCF_042885155.1 Brevibacillus sp. NPDC058079 | reverse complement strand
CTCCAATAAAGTTTGTTACTGGTTCAAAGCTGGCAAATCATTTAATGATAGACTCATTAACGCTTTCGCTGTTCAGTTTTCAAAGAGCATTTTGTTCGTCATCTCTCTCGAGGCGACTTTTCTATCTTATCATACCGTCTAGGCTTTTGCAAGATGTTTTTTTAAAAAAATCTTGTTCTGCTTAGCGGCGACAATTCAATACTTTATCAAACATTGCTCAAGAAGTAAATAGTTTATGTAACTTTTCTTCTTGAAGTGTTGCTTCAACCGAAGCGACAAGAAGTATCTTATCACGTATTTTTAAACAGCACAAGAGGTTTTTATAATAAAAATGAATTTCTTTAAATCATATTAAAAGAGAGGCGAATCACTCGCCTCTCTTCCTTACTGTTCCATTACTCTCACAATAGATAAATGTCGAGCTTCGACTAAGTTTACGATTTGTCCACCTGTTTCAACCATTGGTCTCGTTGGGTGATTACGATCTGTAAATACGATCTTCCCAATAGTTCCATCACTTAATTCAACGAGCGTTCCTACAGCGAATTGAGTGATCCCCTCCACAAATGTCCGAACAATGGTAGGATCAAGTTTCCCGAAGCTATCCTGCACTAATTGCTCCACTACTTGATAGGGAGACAATGCCTTTTGGTGCACACGATCTGAGCTCATTGCGTGATACACATCGGCCACAGCGACAATTTTACTATATAAATGCAATTTAGAACCAGGTAAACCTAGCGGATAGCCTGAACCATCTTCTCGCTCATGATGTTGCAAAGCCGCTAATGCAACACCTTCACTTAAACCGTGGGATGACTTAATAATTTGGTAGCCATAAACGGTATGCTTCTTCATCTCTTCGAATTCGTCTGGCGTAAGCTTCCCTGGTTTTTGCAAAATCCGACGATCAATTTTCGTTTTTCCTATATCGAGCAATGTACCCGCCAATGCGACCTGCATCCATTCCTTTTCTGGAACCTTGACCCATTTTGCAATCATATAAGAAATAATCCCAACCGCTATGGCATGCTCGTAAGCGTAGCTATCCATCCTTGAAAAGCGCCGAAGGGAGAGAAGAACTTGTGGTTGCTGCTGAAACTCCGTAATGATCGGCGTAACAACTTCCCTGACTTCCATAACTGGTATGTTATTGCCGCCTTGTACGCGGGTCATCAAATTTTTCAGTGTAAACACTGCTTTATCAAATGACTCCTGAAACACAGGTTTAGCTTGGATAAACTTATCAGAAGCTTCTGGCGTATCTACCTTGGTTGGTTCACCTTGGTCAGACCAAGCCCCTCCTGAATCCTCTACTTGCACCTGCTTGATCATGAACGCTTCTAAGAATTGAACTTCTCTTTCATAGAGAGGGGTTCCTTTTGCAAAAAGAATGCCTCCCAATGCTGTAAATACGTCTTCAGCCAATTTTGCTCCAAGAGTCAGTTGTTTCACTTCCACATTGGGCAACCTGCTCACCACCCGATCCAACTTGTTAATGATATAGTATCCATTTCCCAATTTTACTTCAAACCCAAACCATTTGCAGGAAAAAAGCACTGGGCAGGACAAACTTTCTGCACTTACACGAAAAAACGCCCCACATTATGCGGGACGCTTTCGTCGTGATTTTCTTTATTCCTCTGTCGGTTCGTTAGGTTCGTTAGGCTCGGGTGCTTCGACAGTCTCTCCGTCTTGCAGATCCTCGATTCTCTCTTCCGCATCTTCATCCAACATATCCTCTTCCTCAGTTGGAGGACACTTAGCGACTGATCCCACTTGCTCATTTTCAGACAAACGGATCAGTTTCACACCTTGCGTGTAACGGCCCATCACAGAAATACCTTTCATTTCTGTACGAATGATGATACCGGAAGTGGTAATAATCATCAGATCTTCTTCAGGCTCAACGACTTTCAGACCAACGACCGGACCGCTTCGATCGGTTACGTTGTGTGTCTTAATTCCTTTACCGCCACGAGATTGAATGCGGTATTCATCAACAGGGGTCCGTTTTCCGTAACCATTCGCAGTTACAATGAGCACTTCTGCATTTGGTTTGATAACGTCCATATCGATGACATCATCATCGTCGTCTAGGGTAATCCCCTTCACACCGGTGGCGTTACGTCCCATCGTACGAACGTCTCCCTCGTTGAAGCGAACAGACATGCCTTTGTGAGTACCCATGATGATTTGTTGTTGGCCATCCGTCAAACGAACACCTATCAATTCATCATCCTCGCGCAGGTTAACCGCAATCAGTCCGCCTTTGCGAATATTTCCATAGGACTCCAGCGTCGTTTTCTTAATAATCCCCTTCTTGGTCGCAAAGAACAGGTAATGTTCTTCATCAAACTCCTTCACAGGGATTACCGCACTAACCCGCTCCCCTTTTTCAATCTGAATGAGATTGATGATTGGGGTACCTTTCGCTGTCCGGCTCAGGTCAGGAATCTCGAATCCTTTTAGGCGATAAACCTTCCCTTTGCTTGTGAAGAACATGATGTAATCATGCGAGTTGGTAATGTACAGATGCTCGACAAAATCGTCATCCTTGGTTCCCAACCCCTGCACGCCACGTCCACCACGTTTTTGCGAACGGTAGGTGGAAACAGGCAGACGCTTAATATAACCATCATGCGTCAGGGTGATAACGACATCTTCCTCTGGGATCAAATCAGCATCTTCGATATGATTCTCATCGAAAGTAATTTCCGTGCGTCTTGCATCGCCAAACTTCTCTTTGATCTCACCCAGCTCTTCCCGGATGATCGCGTAGATTTTGGCTTCGTCTGCAAGAATAGCACGCAGTTCTGCGATTTTTACCATGAGTTCTTGGTATTCGTTCTCGATTTTTTCTCGTTCCAAACCAGTCAAGCGTTGCAGACGCATATCGAGAATGGCCTGTGCCTGCTCGTAGGACAAGGAGTAATTTTCCATGAGTCCTGTACGAGCTTCTTCTGTGGTTTGAGAGGAGCGAATCAAGCTGATAATCTCGTCAATATGATCCAATGCAATGCGCAAGCCTTCTAAGATATGCGCACGAGCTTCTGCTTGCTTGAGATCGTATTCGGTCCTTCTGCGGATAATGACGCGTTGGTGCTCCAAATAGTAATAGAGCATGTCACGCAGATTCAATACACGCGGACGGCTGTCAACGAGTGCCAGCATATTCACACCAAATGTAGACTGCATTTGAGTATGCTTAAACAGATTGTTCAATACAACCTTTGGAATGACGTCACGGCGCAATTCCATGACGATACGCATTCCTTTGCGGTCAGACTCATCACGAAGGTCGGTAATCCCTTCGATTTTTTTCTCGCGTACAAGCTCCGCGATTTTTTCCACGAGTCTAGCCTTATTCACCTGAAAAGGAATCTCTGTTACGATGATGCGCGGTTTTCCTTTCCCATCCTCTTCAATCTGGGTTTTGGCACGCATAATAATGGAACCACGGCCTGTTTCATAGGCACGACGAATACCACTGTAACCGAGAATCTCCCCTGCTGTAGGGAAGTCAGGTCCCTTAATGATTTTCATCAAATCTTGAATCGTAATATCAGGATTGTCGATCATGGCAATGACGCCATCAACAACTTCCGTCAAGTTATGCGGCGGAATATTGGTAGCCATACCTACAGCAATCCCTGATGCCCCGTTCAAAAGCAGGTTCGGGAAACGAGAAGGCAATACAACCGGCTCTTCTTTGCGTCCGTCGTAGTTAGGAATGAAATCGACCGTTTCTTTATCAATATCGCGCAAAAGCTCCAGCGCGAGCTTGGAAAAACGCGACTCCGTATAACGCATCGCCGCTGCCGGGTCGCCGTCTACAGAACCGAAGTTCCCTTGCCCTTCAACCAGCATGTAGCGCATGTTAAAATCTTGGGCCATACGTACCATCGCTTCATAGATGGAAGAGTCACCATGCGGATGGTAGTTCGCCATTACTTCCCCGACAACGTTTGCCGATTTACGGAACGGCTTGTCAGGAGTAAGGCCCATATCGTGCATGGCATACAAAATACGCCTGTGTACAGGCTTCAAACCATCGCGAACGTCAGGCAAAGCCCGACTGACGATAACGCTCATCGCATAGCTAATGAACGATTCTCTCATTTCGTGGCTAATATCGACTTTTGGAAACCGAGCAGTTTCTTCTGCCATAAAGGGTAAACCTCCAACTGGTTATCACAATACTTCATTATACCATATAGGGAGAGGGCACGTCCAAAAAATCCAGCTAAATCAATCCATTCCCTCAAGATTTTCCACCGATTTTGGTCGTACCTCACGAATTTCGTAATATCCCTAAATATTCCAGCCCCGTTCCACGCTCAGTCATCACACAAAACAAAAAAGGCCCCTACATTCTGGCGCCTAGAAGTTCATGTTTTTTACTTGTATTTATGATCATCTTTACAGCTTCACGACCATTTCCAATTCGGAGGAGCGAATCATTGTCTTCGTATCGATTAACAATCCGAACGTAATCGCGATCATCTGTAGTAGTTTTCTCATGGTGTATCCCTCCGTTTATTGAATGTACTTTGATTTTACAGGGAATGAACACGTAGTCCTATCGATTTGGGTTTCAATTTCCTTACACTCTTGTAAGAAACGTAGGAAAGTATGGGAAAAGTGTGGGAAATGCCTTCAACAACTGCTTAAGTCCGTTTGAAGATGTACAATAAAGTGAGAATCTAAAGGTTCGCGGAGGAATCCTATGAAGACCTTTCACATTGCTATCGTAGACGATGACATCAATATTCGTCAGATCGTCGAAGCCTATCTGCAAAAGGAAGGCTATGTTACAACTGCAGTTGAATCAGCCGAAGAGGCTATTACTTTAGAGCAAGAGAATCCCCCCGATCTATGGGTATTGGACATCATGTTGCCAGGTATGAATGGCTATGAGTTTTGTCGACGTATTCGTGCTGGCTCAGAAACGCCTATCATCATGGTTTCCGCTCGCGACGAAGAAGTGGACAAGATTCTTGGACTAGAGCTAGGAAGCGACGATTATCTCACCAAACCTTTTAGCCCTCGTGAATTAGTGGCACGTGTGAATCGGGCACTTCAACGTTGGAAACAGATGAAATCCCATACGGAAGAATCCCCTTTCATTGCGAAAGACAGGAATACGGAAGAGGCTGTAAACAGTACTCTTGTATTAGATAAGGAAAAACGTCTTGTTTACTCTTTTGGGGAGGAAGTAGAGGTGACCTCGAAAGAGTTTCAGGTGCTCAGTCTTTTATCGGAGTATCCGAATCGGGCTTTTTCCCGTGATGAGCTGCTCTCTCTTATATGGGGATATGATTATTTTGGAAGTGACCGAGTGGTTGATGATCTCATTCGTCGTATCCGAAAAAAGCTGGACAAGATCCCTCTCGAAACCGTCTGGGGCTTTGGGTATCGGCTGCGAACTTTGGAAGGAACGAAGGATGAATGAGTATCCAATTTCGTATTACGTTGATGTTCGCCCTTCTTCTCTGTCTTGTCATGGGGGTATCAGCCGTCCTGATCAATTCGTTTTTGCTGGATAATTTAATCGAGCAGCAAAAGAATGAATTAAACCTAAAAGGGCGATTCTGGATTGAAAAAATGAATGAATCGAATGTAAAGATTGAAACTGAGGGAGTCGCAGAGCTCGAAAAGCTTCTCGTCTCCAATCGTAAGATAGAAGTTTTACTCTTAGGCAAAAAGAAAAAAGTACTCTACACGTCCCTGCCTTCTTCCAATTTGAATGAGTGGATGGATGCCCTTGAGCGTAAAGCGGAGAAAAGGCAAAATCGAAACATATGGATGGTTGGTAGCGATGATTACGTGGTCGTTAACCTGGCATTTAAAAACGACGAAAAGCAACGACTGATTCTGGCCTCTCCTGTACGTGGGCTAAAAGACATTCGTATGGAGATGACGAATAACATATTGCTCATCGTTTTGATTGGAGCCGTATCTACCATTTTGCTCAGCTTTTTTATTACACGTAGTATGGTGAAGCCACTCCATAAATTGACGAAAGAAATTAAAAAGGTTCAAGCACGACGTTTTTCCGAAGTCCAGCTTATTCCTGCTCGCGGTGAAATTGCTGAAGTCTCGAATAGTGTTTACTCCATGGCACAAGAGCTTGATCGTTTTCATGAAATCCAGCGGCAATTTTTACAGAATGCTTCCCACGAGCTAAAAACCCCTCTCATGTCCATTCAAGGATACGCCGAGGGAATTCGCGATGGCGTTTTTGTTGATGCTGCTGCTGAAAAAGGTTTTGATGTCATCGTAGAGGAAACCAATCGATTAAAGCATATTGTGACTGAAATTATATTGTTGGCCAAGCTTGAAGGCGAAGAGAATTTGTTTGATCCCTCATGGCATTCCGCTACTGACCTGGTGACACGGGCCATTGAGCGTTTACATCCTTTGCAGCTCCAACACAATGTAACGATTTCAGTAAGTCCACTTAAAACCAATGACGTAGTGTATGTCGATGAGGTAAAGTTTCTTCAAGCCTTGTTGAATATCATTGGAAATGCTTTGCGCCATGCCAAGGATCAAATCACGATCGAAATCAAACCAGGCAAACGCCAACTCCAAATAGAAATACAAGATGATGGTGAGGGCATCCCGGAAGAGCTTCTCCCTCATTTATTTCATCGTTTTGTGAAAGGAAAAAATGGTGATGTCGGACTGGGGCTAGCTATTTCTCGAGCAATTATCGAACGTTCGTACGGCCGTCTACAAGCAGAAAATGGTCCACTCCACGGTGCTGTTTTCCGCATCATCCTTCCCATATATCCGCAGCCTGAAAACTAACACCCGAGTGATCTAGTATCCACTCGGGTGTTTTTCTTTCAATCGATATCTTTACCGCTACATGTTCCCGGAAATTTTCGCCGTGAGCGCGTTCCTTCCAATACGGATAACCATGACAGAAGCAATCAAGCAAAATATTCCCGCAATGATAAACATGAGAAAGTAACTATTCAACATGGTATAAATGACTCCTCCACCGTAAGCGGCCACAGCAGCACCTAATTGATGTGCGGCCAATATCCACCCAAACACAATTCCTGATTGCTGTTTTCCAAAAATATCTGTTGTCAACTTAAGCGTTGGAGGAACAGTAGCTACCCAATCTAAGCCATAGAAGACAATGAATAAGCCCAAGGTAAACGTAGAAGAGGATAGCGCTGCTGGAAGCATCATTAGCGAAAATCCCCGTAAACCGTAATACCAAAACAAGAGCAAACGATTGTTAAAACGATCCGATAGCCATCCCGACAATGTTGTTCCGATAATATCAAAGATACCTATGAGAGCGAGTAAACTTGCAGCCGTTACCGCTGGAATGCCGTACTCCATACAAGCAGCTATAAAATGAGTACCGATTAATCCATTTGTAGAGAGACCGCAAATAAAAAAGCTACCAGCCAACAACCAGAAATCAAAGGAACGAGATCCTCTTACCAAACCATCAACAGCTGCACGAAAAGGGTTTTGCTTGATGTTTTCTATTTCTTGATCAGCTTCTGTCGCGCCAAATGCCTGAAGTCCCTTATCACTTGGTCGATCACGCATCAAGACAGCCACAATTGGAACCAAGATCAGCGCTGCTGTTGCAATCACCCACGATGCCGTCCGCCAGCCATCTGATTCAGCCAAGCTTGCGAGAAGAGGAAGAAATACCAGCTGTCCTGTTGCACCGCTCGCTGTTAATATACCCATAACCAATCCTCGTTGCTTCACAAACCACCGATTTGCGATCATCGCTCCCAATACAGAAGCCGTGCATCCTGAACCCAGTCCAACAACGACTCCCCAAAGTACAGTCAGTTGCCAGGAGGCCTGCATCCAAGTAGTGAGGGAGGAACCCAATGCTAACAGGATAAGGGCAATAATCGTGGTACGCCTTATTCCGAATCGATCCATGACTGCTGCTGCAAACGGACCTACCAATCCGTATAGCAATAGATTAATTGACAGCGCTATTGAGATAGAAGAGCGACTCCAGCCAAATTCTTGTTCAACAGGAACCATAAATACACCAGGAGCAGAGCGAATTCCAGCACCGACCAAAAGGATAAAAAAAGTGACACCCGCAATGATCCAGGCGTAGTGGAGCCGATTCGAAGAAGCTTGTTTCATAATGACATGACTCCTTTTTAAAGTGATTCGTCGGAAATTTCAGTCTTCAAATAGTACAAAAAAACCATCCGAGCTGGATGGCTTCTTTTATTCCCTGAAAACTGGATCTGCATGATCAGTTGCTAAGTGTGTGGATAAGTCCTCGACCGATTAGTATTCGTCAGCTCCACGCGTTACCGC
>NZ_JBHVSO010000033.1:3088-9389 GCF_042885155.1 Brevibacillus sp. NPDC058079 | reverse complement strand
AGTGCTATTAACGGTACAACTGTTGAAGTTAAATTCAACAAAGAAGCAGATGCTGTATCTTTGTTCAAAAATGGTAAAGATGGCGAATTCGTAGATAACGTAGTAGCTTTCAAAGCTATCGATGCTGCTGCTGATGCTGCTGGTGCATTGAAAGGTCAACTGAGCGTAGATGGAAAAACATTAACTGTTACTACTACTAATGCAGTTTCCAAACGCTATAACGTAGTTATCCAGAACCTCAAAGCGAAAGATGGTTCTACTTTTGTTAAATATGACGATGTTGTAACTTTCGCTGGTGACACCACCGCTCCAACAATCGTTTCCACTGTAAAAGATTCCGCTAGCACATTCACTGTTACATTCTCTGAACCAATTAGTGCAATCGGTACTGTAACATACAAATATGCTGATGGTACTCCAGTTACAGCTGGTATTAACCATAACTTCACTACTACAACTGACAAAGTGACTTTCACTATGACTGGTGATATCGCTGCTGGTAAAACAGTAATTGCGACATTGATCGGTACGCAAGACACTGCGAGCAACCTGCTCACTCCTAACCCTGCAACTGTAACAATGGTTAAAGGCGCATTGGACGGCGTTGCTCCAACAGTTTCTACTATCGCTCAAACTGGTGCAACTACATTTACTGTTAAGTTCTCCGAGCAACTCGCTCAGAACCCAACTACAATTAAAGTTGGCACAGATACAATTGCTGCTGATAAAGTAGTGAAAGATACTACTGATCCTACTCTTTATCATGTAACGGCTCCTGCTGTACTTGACGGTGCTCAAACTGTTGTAGTTTCTGGATTCCAAGACCTCAGCGGTGAAAATGGTGTGGAAACTAGCAAAGTTGTAGTGTTCACGAAAGATGCAGCTGCACCAAAAGTTGCTTCTTCTAATGTAGTGGTTGATGCTACTGATAGCAAGCAATATCTTGAATTGACGTTCGATAAAGATGTTACACTTGCTACTGGTGCAAAAGTAGTTGGTGCTGGTTCTTTTGTTAAAGACCATATCACCAATGCTATTACTGGTGCTGAAGCAGAAGTAAAACAAGATGCAACTAATAAGAAAGTAGTTCGTGTAAATCTCGATACTTTCTTGGGAACTGATACTGATGTTGAGGGTGCTACTTACAATCTCGACCTGACGTTCACTGGTGTGACTAGTGCTGCAGGTGTAGATGTTGAAAAAGCTAAATCTACATTCACTCGTGGTAAAGATGGTGTGCCAGCTAGTGATGCAGTTGTGAAAGTAACAGCTGTTGAGCAAGGTACTGACAACAACAAAGTAAAAGTTACTTTTGACCAAGCAGTAGACGGAGCTTCTGCTACGAATGCAGCTAACTACAAAATTGACGGCGCTGTTGTTGAATCCGTAACATTGCTGCCAGCTGAAACTGCTAATGGTGTAACTACACAAGTTGCAGTTCTGAATCTGAAAGCAGGTTCTAACGAATTCACTGGTAAACGCAACATCAACATCTCTGATGTGAAAGCTCTTGGTTCTGCTAAAGTGATGGAGCCATACCTCACTAACGGAACATCGCTTAATGAGAACGTTGCCCCAGTTGTAACTTCTGCTAAGCTGACTGGAACAACAGAAATCACTTTGACTTTCTCTGAAGCTGTTTTGGATACTACCGGTGAAGACTTCGAAGTTTTGATTGGTGGTCAAGCACAAACACCTGCTAACAATGTAGATGCTGGCGTTGGCGCTGATGCTAAAACTACTGTTAAAGTAACAATTGCAGCAGTTGATGCAGACAAAATCGCTAAAGGCCTCTCTTTGAAAGCATTGGAGACAATTGATGTGAAAGATGCTGCAGGAAACGTTCTGTCCGTTCCAGCTAACATCGTTGTTACTCAGTAATCGAAACATTACTTCATAAGCTCAGCGAAAAGAGCAATGGAAGTGGAAAGAGTGCCCCATACGCAGAAATGTGTACGGGGTCTTTTTCTGACCGTCCCTAAAAATTTGTAAACTGTTGCAAATGGTGGAAGGGACTATCGCTATCATGCGCTAGTCCCTTTCATTTACATTTACATTTACTGAATACTTATAACTTTTATAATCACATAACACTTTCGTTTCACTGTATGTAAATATCCAAATAACGGTTATACTAATCGTGTTCCCCTTATTTTGAATTTATTCTTTCTGCTTACGTACACTGGCATTCATGGTGGTGTTTCGAAACAAATGGTGTTAACTCAAGCTATAGTTCTATTCTTGCAATACTTGTTCTCTATTGGCCGGAGTGAACAAACAATAACGGGATATAAAAAGGACCTTACCTACTTTACCCGTTTTTTGGAAAGTAAATACAACTGTGAACCATATGTCGATGAAGTAACAGTTACGGATATCGAGGACTTTCTTTTATATCTCAAATCAGAGCGATCCTATGCTCCTGCCAGCAGACAGCGCAACCTTCATACGTTTCGCTCATTCTTTGCATATGCGCATAAAAAGGAGTGGGTTCCTCGGAATATTGCGTTGTCCGTTGAGAAAATAAAAATACAACAAAAAGAAAGAACATACCTAGAAGAAGATGAGGTAAACGATCTAGTAAATGCAGTCAATCACTCACTAATAAAACTAGTGGTCATGGTTCTCTTCTTGACTGGTATGCGCATATCAGAATGCCTGAACCTCACAATACATGATGTAAAATGGGACCAGCAGGTGATTCACGTAGTGGCAGGTAAGGGAAACAAAGATCGATTTATTCCCATCTCTCCCCGTTTACTACCCATGCTGAGAGAATACGTACTACATCATCGACCTGATTCAGATTCTAATCGGTTCTTTTGCACTAAAAAAACCGGGAAGCTGTCGCCGGTTTACGTTAACCGTGAAATTACGGAAGCTGTCAAACGATTAGGGTGGAGCAAGAAAGTGACTGCCCATATCCTCCGTCACAGCTTCGCAAGCCAGCTAGTCAAAAAGGATGTTAATCTGGTACAAATACAAAAACTTCTAGGACATTCATCTTTGAACGTAACCAGTATTTATACTCACACCAATTTAGATCAGCTACGCGATGCGATCAGTCATTTGTAGGTGAGTGTATAAAATATCCAAACACTTTAAAAGAGAGATATGTAGGAGTGTAGAGAGTGGATATACGGACAGAGAAAAGGCCAATCTATGACGAGCGAGTTAATGAGATATTGCGAGGCATGGTTGAGGGAAAAACGAGAGATGAGATAGCACAGGAACTAGGACATAAGAATTACAAGACGTTAGATATATACATGCGCCGCAAGAACTTTATGTGGGATCGTTATAAACAAGCCTATGTACCTATACATACAGTTACCGAGAAGTGGGACCCAAGCAATGATTTAATTAAGTCTTCAATGGAGTCGACGATTCTCTCGCTCTTTCAGAAAGCAGGAGCAGATTCTAAGACGATTGCCAAACGTATGGGCTTTCAGGATCATCGAGAGCTTGCAACATATATGAAGGCAAAAGGATACAAGTGGTGTTCTGATACGAAGAACTATGTGAAGGAATATGGAAGACTGGCTGATAAGGAAATGGTTCAGAACGAAGCAGTAACGAATTTCTCTAATGAAAATCCACTGGAAGAACTAGAGGAGCCTTTTGTAGGGGCTAGAACCGGCCTTACGGGTTCGAGCCAGATGGATCAGTATCTTTCCCTACTCGAGCTTTTGGAACGCAACAGAGGCCGTTTAATCGATCTGGTCGTCCCTGGCTCGGAATCAGGAAAAGTTCCTCGATATGCCGTACCTGGTGTTTTCGTTACGAAGTCTGTTCATATGACAAATACACTTGATCAAATGGTGCGTGAATACAGCAAGGAAAAAAATATTAGCCAGCGAGATATATTTGCGGTGGCATTGATTGAGTTTTTCAAGCGATATGGGTATGAGAGAGAGATTAGTACGTTGATTGGAAAGTTTTAGATTGAAATAGTCACTTTCATTATAAATAATTTGTAGGTACTGGCCTCCCCATCTATGTCTTTACGCTTAGCTAGGGAGGCAGTTTATGTAGTGGCGTCTTTCTCTTTGCCGCTATCAAAGCGACTTTTCATTATAACTATTGCTTTTTAGAATGAAAATAACGCAAGAAGGTCATGTAAAAAGAGTCTGCCTCTGCGAGACAGACTCTTTTGGGGTAAATACGAAATCCACCGACAGATATGATAAGCCCCGTATTAAGCCTTGTTTTTGAAAATTTTGGTTAAACTTCATTTCTAACTCTTTTTGAGTAAATTAAAAAACGGTTATCACAATTTCTTACTAAATACTAATTACGCGTCAACGAGATGGTTATATTTTGGTCAGCTAATGTTTTTGTAGACGTAAATATTACGCTCGCCCCAGAAACAGTGATATTTTGGCGGAATATCCCTTTGCCATCATTGAGTGCATGAAAAGCAGAGGCAATTTTGTCTGCAACTTCAGAAGGTGTTTCTGTACCTTGTAGGGTAACAGTAACAGTCTCATTTAAAAAGAAAGATCCCTCGGTAAAGTTAACGCGCACATCCATCGCTCCAGAACCAGCCTCAGTAATTTCAAGTTCATTTACCTCAGCTACTCCTCCCGTACCAGCGACTCCTTTGTTCCATTCTGAGCCTACTCCAGTGACACCTGTCGCGTCTAGATCTTCTAACGTGATGGTAATATCTTTGTCTGCCTCTTGAGTCGGTTCATTAATATAAATAGACGTTCCACTTCCTGTAATATTATAATCTGCTTTTAATTCTTGATAAATCGCATCATATAGCTGGAAAAAGATCGCTGAAGCACTGTCATTCATTTTCACCGATTGAACAATGTCTTTTCGAATCTGACCATCATCAAATAATACCTTAATCCTTCCGTCTTTATTTGCACCTGTTAAAATTTCCAGCTGATTCGTCTCTTCTCTACCACCGGTCGGTGCTATACCTTTTACTACTTCCTTCGCCTTCCACAAAATCTCGCTATTCTCGTCTTATCCCGTTTGAATTTTAGGGTTATAACGAGCCTACACCGTACGGGCGACTTTCATCGCATACGGCGTTCCATCAACGAAGAAGGAAATGTTACGTCTTACAATGGGCATCTTCATCCTAACAAATGTATCTCACAAAATTCTCACAAACCTAATCGTCATAGCACGGTCTTAAGCATGATCAAACGCCAAAAAGGACTGCAGAATGTATCTCTCTGCAATCCTTTTTGGAAATTGTTAACTTGTAGATTTGAGAAACTACAACGCCCATTGTAAGTTCTCTTATCCTTCTTATCCGCTGACTGGGTTCCTTCGCTCCGGCCAGTTTTCTCCTCCCCGCCTGTGTTACCACTACGGGTTCAAACGGCAAGCCATCGACACTACTATGAACCCGCTGCCATCTTATCAGCTTCACTGGTGCTAACCCACCTCTTCTGATAAGACTTCAAACGTTCCACCTTGTCTATCCCTTGGTTTGCTGACCTTAGGTCCCCACTATACAATCCGAGAAAAACAGGTTTAACAGCCTGAATTGTTCCTGTTTCGACTGTACGATCTCGCGTACATCGACTGTTACCAAACCCCTAGCGCTTCATTACCTGGCACCAGTTATCTCGTATTGGGTCACCATGGATTCGTCTCCTGACCATAGCCAACTTTTAAGGAGCCCCGCCTTGCCTCACGCAAGTACGACTTCACCTGACTTCACGGGAGCAGTTGGTATAGGACTGTTTTCCGTGCAGGAGGATTAGGCACATGAGTCATAGGCTGTTCTCATGGATTGGAGTTGCACCAATCTATTTGACAAGATAGTTAGAGAAAACCCCTAGACCGCTATGAAAGTTGTCTAGGGGTCGTTCTCCACTTCTTTCACTCAGTTAATGAGTTTATGAAGTAACGTTTCGTGATTTTATTAAAGGGTTCCAGCTTTTTTTGCACTGTTGTAAGTGGTTACTGCATCGTTCAGAGCAACTACAGCATCATCTACTTGTTTTTGTGTTGTTGCATTTGCTTTAGCATCGTTTGCTGCAGCGATAGCAGCATCGAATGCTGTTTGAACTGCTTGTGTTACCCACTGTTCAGCAGCTGGTACATCTGTACCATCTACGCTCACTTTAACGCCAGTTTGCGCAGTATTTGCATTGCTTACAGCTGTGTCGAGTGCCGTTTTGTCAACTGCAGGAGCTTGAGTTCCAGCTTTTTTTGCACTGTTGTAAGTGGTTGCTGCATCGTTCAGAGCAACTACAGCATCATCTACTTGTTTTTGTGTTGTTGCATTTGCTTTAGCATCGTTTGCTGCAGCGATAGCAGCATCGAATGC
>NZ_JBHVSO010000033.1:0-2990 GCF_042885155.1 Brevibacillus sp. NPDC058079 | reverse complement strand
GCTGTTTGAACTGCTTGTGTTACCCACTGTTCAGCAGCTGGTACATCTGTACCATCTACGCTCACTTTAACGCCAGCTTTTGCAGTATTTGCATTGCTTACAGCTGTGTCGAGTGCAGTTTTGTCAACTGCTGCTGGTTTTTTCACCAGAGCCTTAGTTGCAGTATCCAGGTCTGCTACAGCTTTATCAACTTCTACTTTAGTAGCATCTGCTTTACCTTGTACTGCTTTGGCTGCAGTCAGTGCAGTTTGGAACTCAGTCCAACCAGCAGTATAATCAGTTTCTACTAGTTTATCTGCTTCAGTGATTGCCGTAGTCAGAGCGGTTTTATCCACTGCAGGCGTGTTTACCTTGGTAACTTCAGCTTGAACTTCTGCCAGAGTCAGGTTAGATCCTTTGGTTGCTTTCGCTGCGTCAATCGCTGCTTTGTAGTCAGCAAATTTAGTTGCGTCTACACCTGTTACTCCTGCAGTTGTCAGATCAGCAGCAGTGTAAGTACCGCTATTGATTGCTGCCAATGCTTTTTCAGCTGGTACAGATACGAGTTGACCATCTTTAATCTTATATGCCAGTTTCAGATCCAAATCACCGGAGATTTTGGTTCCAGTAGTACCTTCCAGGTATTTCGATACGTTCAGTACGTGAGGCGCGTTTTTATCTCCCAGCCATCCATTTGGCAATTGAATCGTGAGGGAGTCTACTGCTTCGGTACCATCGTTGTAACCTTCAATATTTGCGATGATTTGGGAACCGATCGGCAATTGTCTATTGTCGATGGTGTAGTTCGATTGTTTCAATGCGTTTTTGAAGTCACCAGTTACCGCGAATGCAGAGGTAAACTTCACAAAAATGTAGTCGTTGTCTTGATCATTATCAGTAGCGTCCACATCTTCAACAACAAGGTCATGGTCAACATCAGCGAATGCCCACTCAACTTGGAAAGCTTGTTCCACTGGTGTGCCGCCAATTACTTTGAATTTCTTCGTCATAGACGCAACAGTATTTCCGATATCATCAGAGATAGAGCGGATAACCAGAGTCCACTCACCTGATTCCAGAGAAATTTCTTTACCATCTTTATCAACTGGTACTACAGTAAGTTCCGTATCATACTTGTCAGCATATCCTTTAACAACCGCTGGAATGGTTACGCTGTTATCAGCCTTGATGAATTCTGCTTTTGGTTCTGGCAGATCTACTTGTTTTTCAGCAAGTGTCTTGCCTTCATCAGCGTTCATCAGTTTTACTGGTTTATTAAGAGTTGCTTTGAACTCTTTTCCATTCACTACTTCTGTGATGTCCTTGATTTGAGCGGAAACCGTATCTGGTGTGAGCATTTCATCTCCCAACAACAGATCTTGCTTTACGTTTTTCTTGCCATTAGCAGCGTTTGTAAATGCATTTGCAGTAAGGCTCAACTGATATTTATAGTTGAAGTAGTTCTTCAAGCTAGAAGAAGTGTTGTGATGCTTGGTCCAGTCTTTTTTGGTTTCAACAAGGAACTTGTCGTCTTCCACTTTTGTTACATGGAGATCAGCCATTTCAGCATCAGATAAAGCTTCCCACGCTTTGGTTGACTCATTGTAAACCTGCAGTTGGATATTTTGTTTTGCTGTTACTTCGTCTTCCTCAATTGCTACGTTGAAATCAATCAACCACTGCTCAGGAGATTGTACATCAACGGTTGCCACTGGAACATTTTCATCAGCAACTACATTGAAGTCCAAAGTTTGAGTGTTTGCATAGTTAGACTTATCGCTTGGAGCTGCCCAGTCACCAATTTTTGCTGCTTGGATGGAATGTGGTCCTGCACCAAAGTAACCTTTTTTCTTTTTAATGGTTACCACGTGGCGAGTATCATCTCCGCCTTGACCGTTAGGTACGAATTCCCCAACTTCAATGCTGTAGTCAGTGCTGTTCAGTTTTACACCGTCAATGCTCCAGTTGCTGAAAGTTTGAGTACTTGTCTTGTCAAGCGCTTCAGAGAATGTAACTTTAAGTGTTCTCAGATCTTGAACTTGTACATTCAACATAGAAGGTTGTCGAGCATCAGTCAACTTAAAGAGCGGTGCTTTGCTTTCTTGGCTTACTCCGTTGGTTGAATCAGTAAGGGTAACAAATACGTTAGCATTGTCTGCCATTGGGAAGTTACCTTGCTGATCAAGTACCAAAGTCAATGCTTTGTTATTTCCAGGGACCTTGAGCAAACCTTTAACATTGAGAGGATTCAGGCCTGTAATGTCACCAGAGTTTGGTACATTTTCATACACCTTAAATTGGATACCATCTTTCAAAATGCCTTTTTCATCAATGAAATGATTAAGTTGAACATCTTTATTGAAGTAAACAACTACGCGATCTGCTTGGTTAGATTCTGCACTTGAAATTACTGGTTTTTCTCCAATAACAACATCATCTGGATTCGGGCTCATTTTCAAAGTAGATTCTGCTTTCAAACCGATCAAGTCTTTGTCAGCAGCTTCTTTGATTTGAGCAATGATGCTTGCGTTCACATCAGTTGCAGAAAACTCGGACGTCAGAAGCACGGTTGCTACACCATTTTGTACAGTTACGCGGTTTGCTGCAAGGGAACCAAACGTAGTGGTGAATTCAACTTCGATGTCGCCAGCAGTAACTGCATTACCAGCAGCATCTTTCAATTCAAATGTCACCAAAGTTTTGGAAGCTCCGTCTGCTTTCAATACTGCATCAGCAGTTTTCACATTAAGTTTGAACAAATCAGTTGCATTCGGCATTTCGAAGGTTTTCTTCATGTCGGCAATTGTTGTGCCATCTACTTTGAGACCAGTAGCAGTCAGTTCATAAGATTTACGAGCTTCTGCACCAGATACTTTCAAAGTTACTACTTTCTTAGTTGCATCCAAGCTTGCGGACTCAACATTCAAACCAGGAATTTTGAAGTTTACAACTGTTGCTGCATCGATAGCTTTATTAAAAGCTACTTTTAGCTCAGTCTTGGTAATAGCACT
>NZ_JBHVSO010000032.1:0-10963 GCF_042885155.1 Brevibacillus sp. NPDC058079 | reverse complement strand
TCTCCAATAAAGTTTGTTACTGGTTCAAAGCTGGCAAATCATTTAATGATAGACTCATTAACGCTTTCGCTGTTCAGTTTTCAAAGAGCATTTTCGCGCTATCAAGCGCTTTGTTTCATTTCCCTACTACAGATTATGTAGTGGTGCCGGCGATAGGACTTGAACCCACAACCCCCTGATTACAAGTCAGGTGCTCTACCAATTGAGCTACACCGGCATTTGATTTGTTTTTCGTTGTGTGCGTTTCGTTTGTGTCCCGCTCACGAGATTTAATATAGCACGTATAAATTTTAAATGCAATAGAAAATCTAAAATAATTTCATTCAAAATAAAAATCGAACAAAAAAAAGAGCAGTGGAACGACTCCCCACCGCTCTTTTCTTCTATTATATTATCCTGCTCGAAAGCCCTCTCCCAACACTTCTTGAGCAGGGCACAAAATAATGAATGCATCTGGGTCCACGGAACGCACCATGATTTTCAGCTTGCTCACTTCACTTTGGCTGACAACTGCCATGAGTACCTTACGCGCGTCTCCGGTATATCCACCAGCACCATCCAACAAAGTGACACCACGGTCCAAATCATACAAGATGGTTTCTCTCAACGTATCTGTTTCATTCGAAATGATATAAGCGACTTTGGAGGTATTCCAGCCCATCTGAACAATATCAATCGTCTTGCTGGTCACAAACAATGCGATAAGTGCATACAATGCTTTTTCCGGATCGAATACAATCCCTGCAAACAAGATCACTAGTCCATCAAACACAGCTACACATGCACCTAAACTAAATCCTGAATATTTGTGGAGGATCTGCGAAGCAATTGAAAAGCCCCCCGTCGATCCTCTCCCCCGAAACACGATACCGATCCCGAGCCCTACCCCGATTCCCCCATAAATACTCGCCAACAGGAGATTCGTAGTTAACGGCTGGAGGTGACTGGTCAGCATAACACACAATGGGAGAACAATTGAACCAACCGCCGCCTTCAAACTGTATTGCCGATCGAGAAGTTTAAATCCTAATAGAAACAAAGGAATATTCATTGCCCATTGCACCACTGCCGGAGAAAAACCAAACATGTTATGCAAAATCGTAGACAGCCCAGAAACCCCTCCAGAAGCAATTTGGTTTGGATTCAGAAACAGATTGAAACTAGTTGCCAATACTAGCGATCCTAGAACCAGCATGCCATATTCGAGCACTTTTCGCTGTGGACTGTTCATCTGGATTGCGGTTCGTCTTTTTCGTGCCACATGGTTCCACTCCTGACATTATCACGTAAGCAAAATCCGCACATACACTACCATGTTTTGGTCGAAAAGAAAACCCCTATTTCATTATCCCTCTTATGTAAGATTTACGCATCCCCCAGAAACATGCACACGCAAGCCATGAGCTGGATAAGATATGGAAAGAAAAAGTTGACTGCACACAAAATAAAAAGGATAATTATAATATAGTAATTATTATAATCTAAGAGCGGGGTGGCCTGTAATGAATCATCATATTGTCAGTGTCACACAACAAGTAAAGCATCTAGGAAAAAGATTAACCATCCAAAGAAGAGCCGTACTCCTTCTTATGCTTACCACTCAGAAATACTATACAGCCAAAGACGTTTACCATGCTTTAAAAAACGAGATGCCAAACATCACACTCTCAACCGTTTACACCAGCCTGCGCTTTTTCGTGAAAATGGGTATTCTCAAGGAGCATGTTCACCACGACTCCCCCAATCAATTTGAATGTGTGGTAACCATGGACGACATTCAGTTGCCAGAAGTCATTTGATTCCTATTCCTTTTCCTCAACGCAAAAAACTCCTGATGATTTCAGGAGTTTTTTTGTATGCCGTCAGCTATTAAAAATCAAAGTTATCCGGGTCTGGACCAACTCGGTGATTTTGGTTTAGCGCATGAATCATTTCCATGTCTTCTTTCGACAGTTCGAAATCAAATACGGATGCATTCTCGACGATTCGATGCTCCTTGGTCGACTTTGGAATGGTCACAACGCCATTTTGCAAATCCCAGCGAATAATGACTTGGGCAATGGACTTCCCGTATTTTTCCGAAATTCCTTTTAGTACTGGATTGTCCAATAGCTGTCCTTGCATAAGCGGAGACCATGCTTCAAATTGAATCCCTTGCTCCTTGCAGTAGGCACGCAGTTCATCTTGGGACAGGCGCGGATGGAATTCTACTTGGTTCACCATCGGCTTAATCTCAGCGTCTTTAAGCAGTTCCTCTAAATGATGAACGTGGAAATTGCTTACCCCGATAGCTTTTACCAACCCTTTTTTGTACAACGTCTCCAATGCTCTCCATGCTTCTTTGAACTTTCCTTCTACCGGCCAGTGAATGAGGTACAAGTCCAGGTATTCCAGCCCGAGTTTTTTCAGGCTCGCCTCATATGCTTCCAACGTGGACTCATACCCTAAATCCGCATTCCATACTTTCGAGGTAACAAAAAGATCTTCTCGAGTGATGCCCGCTTCCTGCAAACCTGCACGGATTCCACGGCCAACACCTTCTTCGTTGTTATAAATAGCGGCTGTGTCGATACTGCGGTAGCCGTGCTTGATTGCTGTTTTTACAGCTAGCTCGAGCTCCTGGCCTTCCTCTACTTTAAAAACACCCAGACCCACCCAAGGCATTTTTACTCCGTTGTACAGCGTAGTCGTATCTTGCAAATGTTTTGGCATAACTTGTCTCCTCCATCCATGTTCTCTATGTTAGTATGACTGTTTCCAGCCACCTAATGTGCTTCATGTCGTTTGACAAGTGTTATTATGAGATAGACTAACGAAAAGTAAAAGTACGCACTTTTTTGTGTGATAGGCACTAATAAGTACCTATCATTCAGGAGGAAATCAACAATGAAGAAGAAGTATAACATTTCAGTGGAAGCTACACTTGAGGTCATCGGCGGTAAATGGAAATGCGTTATTTTGTGTCACCTGACTCACGGAAAAAAACGTACAAGTGAGTTGAAACGACTAATGCCGGGGATTACGCAGAAGATGCTAACGCAGCAACTTAGAGAGCTTGAAGATGATGGCATCATCAACCGGATTATTTACAATCAAGTTCCGCCAAAAGTGGAGTATGAGCTCAGCGAGTACGGCTGGACCTTGAAAAGTATTCTCGATTCGCTCTGCTTATGGGGCGAAAAGCATATCATTAAGGAATACGGCGACAAGTATGCTGTATTGGAAGAAAGTATCTTAAATCGATAATAGAACGGGAGTAGGTGAAGTGGCTTGGGAGCAATCGAAACGCCTGTCTTGCGTAAATTGGGGAGCTCAGACCTGATGCTTTCTCCTCTAGGCCTCGGCTGCTGGCAGTTCAGCAATGGACACGGAATGGTGGGGAAGTTTTGGCCTGTCATTGGACCTCACGATGTTTTAAAAATTGTGCAGACGAGTTTGCTTGGGGGCATTAACTGGTTTGATACTGCGGAAGTATACGGCAAAGGTCAATCAGAACAGATGCTGGCAAAAGCCTTAAACGACACCGGTCCACTAGCGGATTCCGCCCATATTGCGACGAAATGGTGGCCTGTCCTGCGCACCGCAAAAAGCATCGGGAACACAATTGACGAGCGCATTCGTCTGCTCGATAACCGCACCATCCATTTGCATCAAGTCCACCAGCCCTACTCCTTGTCTTCTGTTGCAAGCGAAATGAATGAAATGGCCAAGCTCGTCAAGCAAGGCAAGATTCAGAACGTGGGCGTAAGTAACTTTTCCGCCAAAAGTATGCGAGAAGCCGATCGCGTATTGCGCGAGAACGGTCTGCGTCTCATCTCCAATCAAGTGAAATACAGTCTGTTGGACAGAAGGATCGAACAAAACGGGATACTGGATACGGCAAAAGAGTTGGGCATTGCGATTATCGCCTATTCTCCGCTTGAGCAAGGGATTCTAAGCGGCAAGTTTCATAAAAATCCAGCCCTGGTCCAGTCCATTACAGGACCCCGAAAATGGACATCACCCTTTCGTTCCACCGGGCTAAAAAAGTCTCAGCCGCTCATCACCGTCCTGGAGGATCTGGCACGCAAATACGATTCATCCGCTACACAAATCGCCTTGAACTGGTTGATTCACGCTCATGGAGAAACGGTCTTTGCGATTCCAGGCGCGTCCAAAGTCCATCATGCTGAGGAAAATGTCAAAGCCATGCGCTTTTCTTTGACATCGTCTGAATTGCAAGAGATCGATGAAGCTTCCAAGCAAGTTTTAACCATCAACAAATGAAAAAGCTGCCGATCTAATCGACAGCCAAAATAGCGTAGTCATACACAGCTCTTCCCAGTAATCCGAGTGTGTTCAAAGCGGATTGAGCGGTTACATCTTTGGATAGGGCCGTAATGGAAAAGCAGCGATTGTTCGTATACAGCAAACCTACATCATGCTGTCTGCCAGTATCCCAACCCGATTTACACGGCAGTTCCCATGCAGGATAATGGGATTCTTCCTCATCTGGCAATTGGGACGGCAGACCATTACGGACTTGCTGCTTTTTCATAATGGCGATCATCTCTTTGCAGGCACGCTCAGACAAATAACTGCCCATCGCCATTTGACCTAGCATACTCGCAACATCTCCAGCGGTTATCTTATTGTTTTCTGTGATGTCGAGTGGATAAATCATCAGCTTGCGTGAATAACAGCTTTGGCGCATTCCCAAATCGATCATGGTCTGGTCGATCTGCGCTTTTCCTACCAAATCAATCAGCATATTTGTCGCCGTATTGTCGCTCTGAATAATCATGAGGGTCACCAAGTCGCGAATCGTAAGCTTCAAGCCTGGAGATAGCGCGTACAAAATCCCCGATCCCCCCACCAGATCCTCTTGACGTAGGACAAGCTGATCCTCCAATCGAAAATGCCCTTGCTCACTTGCCGCGAAAACGGCTGCCATGATCGGCACTTTGATCACACTCTCCGCAATAAACAGCTCATCCGTTACATGCTCAAAACGGGTTCCTTTAGCTGAGCCCTGTTCCTCCACAACGACACCCCAAGTCCCCTCCGCTTGTCCGATAATGGCCGACAACCTTTTTTCCAGCTCCACAGCTTTTCTTCCCTTCTCCTGTTGGCTCATAGTTTCTTGCCGCTTTCCTTTTATCATACTATTCCGAAAACATATCACACAAGAGACGGTACCTGCTTACGGTTCGTTTATCCATCCTGAACTTGGAAATAATACGTAAGATAAACTTACGGACAAGGTGAGGCATCATGCAGAACTCCGATAAGATTGGCAGCCGTCAATTTGTCATCCTCGTAACATTCATCACCATAGGAGATTCTATCCTGATCTTACCTTCTGTACCTGCGACTGAAGCGAGTCACGATGGCTGGCTATCAGGATTGATCGGCATGGTACTGGGGCTAGCCATCGTATACTTGTTTTGTGTAGTCGCTCGCATCTACCCCGAACAAACGCTGATTGAAAAGAACAAGCTCATATTTGGACGTTGGCTCGGCACGTTCTTTTCCCTCTTCTTTTTGGAAGCTATATTAATCAACGGCGCTGTCTATATACGGACGATCGGAGAATTCATGACCACGCACATAATGAAAGCAACACCCATCGATGCTGTCATGTTTTTACTCGTTGCCTGCGCAATATACGCTGTTCGATTAGGACTTGAAGCTTTTGCACGGACCAGCGAAATCTTTTTCCTCTGGTTTGTCTTTACGTTCGTTATGTTTTTTCTTTTGTTAAGCCCTCAGTTCCAATTCGAGAACCTTTTCCCCTTCTTGGAAAATGGCATAAAGCCCGTCATAAGAGGAGTATTTTCCGTGACCGCTTTTCCCTTTTCGGAGCTGGTTATTTTTCTCATGATTACCCCGCACCTCGATGCAAAACCAAAGCTCACATCTGCATTTTTGCGAGGAGCGATATACGGTGGAGTTTGTCTGCTTGCCGTCATCTTCTTATCGCTTTTGGTGCTCGGCCCGGAATTGGTTTCCCGCGAGACCTTTCCGAGCTACTCCCTCGCCAAACGAGTCCATGTAGGAGAGTTCTTTCAAAGACAGGAAGCGATGATGGCTCTCATGTGGTTTGTCTCCATTTATTTCAAAGTCGTACTGTATATGTATGGTTTCTGTGTGGGTATAAAGCAGCTTCTCCATTTAAAGGAGCATCAGTCGCTCACCTTGCCCATTTGCATCTTATTTGTCGCCATCGCAATCATCATCGTTCCAAACGGAGCTTTTTTATACGAAACGTATACGTACTGGCCATTCTTTGATTTAACAAAAGGGTTCCTGTATCCGCTGATTCTCATCGTCGGTTACTGGATACGGAAACGAATGAACAACAAGCCGGCTACCCTACAGAAGTAAGGTGTCGGCTTGTTTTATACTTACAGTAGTTGTTTGATGGCTGCCACTTGCTCTGCATCGACGTATCGAAGAGGCTGTCCTTCTTCTCGTACTGCCGATCCAAAATGAACCTCTTTGACACCCGTACGGTTCACGAGGTCTCCCACGTTAGCCAGCGACAATCCGCTTCCTGCCAAAATCGCGAGCTGCGTATTCTCTGTCAGCTTGACGAGCTGCTCGATGCAAGCAGCTCCCTCGATGGCGGTTTTTTTGCCCCCAGAAGTAAGAATGGTACGAACTTGGGGATATTTTAGGAGAATACGCGCTGCTTCCATTTGATCCACAGCATTATCAAAAGCACGATGGAACGTCACATTCAAAGCACCTGACTCACCAAGCAACAGCTCCAATCCCCGCTGATCGAGCGTATTTTCTGGAGTCAGCATGCCAATTACGACACCTGCTGCCCCAAGCTCACGGATGATACGTACATCCTGCCGCATGACCGCAAGTTCTTCTGCTGTATAGCAAAATGATTGGCTATGCGGTCGCACCATAACGTTTACCGGGATGGAAACCGCCTTGACCACTGCCTCAATCAATCCCCAGCTCGGAGTAATGCCTCCCTCCAAAATACCCGAGATGAGCTCCAACCTGTCAGCTCCGCCCTGCTCCGCACGTTTTGCATCCTCAACTGAAGTCGCAATCACTTCCACTAGCATGATACTTCGCCTCCGTTTTTAGCATTTGTTCAAGACAAAAACTGGTCGTTTCTCCCCGACCACCAACTGATTGTCATTTTTAATAGCTTTTGGCGCCAGCGCATGCAGTCGGTCGATGGTTTCCTGATTATCATACTGAATCTGCTCCAAGATCGACGCGATAATAAGCGGCCATACTAATTCAGAGCCATTCAGTACTTTAAGCGAGAAGCTGAGTCTCTCTTTTTTCAAAGCAAAGCCGTATACACCCATCGCTCCGCCTTTGGCGATTATATTTTCATCCATTAAGAGCGCTGTACAGATGAAGTTGTGACTGGCAATGATCTCGGGACTGCTCGTCATCCAGCCTGTCACTCTCTCTACTGCCTCACGTGTCTTGTGATCCTCGATCAGATCCGGACAAGCAAGCTTTAGATATGCGATCGCCAGGTTCTTGAGCGGCAACGCAAAAACCGGGAAGCCACAGCCGTCGACGCTTAGCTGAACCTGCTCTTTTGGATAGCCAGCCAGGTTGGCAAACACCTCCAATGCCTCCTGTTGTGCTGGATGCTCTGCCTTGTAGTAATCATGAGTGGAATATCCTTGATCCTTCGACAACGCCAAGTACCCCAAATGCTTTCCCGCACAGTTATGAAAGAGCCTACGTTTTTCTATGCCTTGGGACAAGCAAGCAAACTTCGGTTCCTCGTTGAGCGGATAAGTCGGGCAAGTAAGCAATTCGTCTTCCTGAATGCCGGTCTTTCGTAAAATCGACTCCAAGCCTTCCATATGATAAACTTCACCACGATGTGAGGCCGCAAAGAGTGCTGCTTCGCTGCTGTTCAGTCCGAATTTTTCATCAATTTTACGTTTGGCGATGGGAATGGCTTGAAAGGGCTTAGCTGCGGAGCGCAATAAGGTGATATGGTTCTCATCGCCTGCCCGATAAGCCACCTCTCCTTTTTCATTCACGCCGCACACGATGCCGTTATGTACGTTCTCCAGAATGCCGCCGCGATATTCTTCCACTAAAGGGACATCTCTCATCAAAATCACCCGCTCCACTCCATGTTGATCGATTATGAAAAAAACACTAGCAGGAGCACCCTCCATCCGTCAATCTTTTTCCAAGCGATAATCCCCCCACTTCGGCGCTGATTGTTGTATAATGTCTCAAGGTGCCCATTTGGGTTCCACAAATAAGAAATCCGTGCATCTGCACGGGAGAGGTTCGCGAACTCCCTCTATAAAAAACTAAGCTTGATAACAGTACCTTTCTTTGGTATTGTTTTTGTTTTTTTGATGGAAAGTTCAAGAACTCTCTTTCTTCCAATTCAATTAAGAGGAGATGGAGAGCAATGAAAAAGGAAAAAGCCGTCGTTGTCTTTAGCGGAGGTCAGGACAGCACTACCTGCCTGTTTTGGGCGAAAGAGCAATTCGGCGAAGTAGAAACCCTCACGTTTGATTACGGGCAGCGACACAAGCTGGAGATCGAGTGCGCCCAGCAAATTGCCGCAGAACTCGGCGTCAAAAACTCCGTATTGGACATGAGCCTGTTAAACCAGCTCGCGCCCAATGCACTCACCCGCACAGACATTGACATTACCCATGAAGAAGGCCAATTGCCATCCACGTTCGTCGACGGACGCAACTTGTTGTTCCTTTCCTTTGCGGGCGTTTTCGCCAAGCAACGAGGAGCACGTCACTTGGTTACCGGTGTATGCGAAACGGATTTTAGCGGTTATCCCGATTGCCGTGACGCCTTTATCAAATCACTCAATGTGACATTGAATTTGTCGATGGACTATCCGTTTGTGATTCACACGCCGCTCATGTGGCTGAACAAAGCACAAACGTGGAAGCTGGCGGACGATCTGGGTGCCTTCACCTATATTCGCGAAAATACCCTCACCTGCTATAACGGCATCAAAGGGGACGGCTGCGGCGAATGCCCTGCCTGCCACCTACGAAAAGCCGGACTGGACACTTATCTTTCCGAGAAAAATCAACCTGGAGAACAAGCCTGATGAGCGCCAACTTTGATTTTCGTATCGTCGATCGCATGCAGGCACTGGGTACCCATATTCAAAAATCACAGCTTCGCTACCATAACAAACGCGTTTTGGTAAGCAAGGAATTTACTTTTGACGCTGCACATCATCTGCACGCCTATGAAGGAAAGTGCAAAAACCTGCACGGCCATACGTACACGGTCGTCTTCGGCATCAGCGGCTTTCCGGACGAGATCGGACTCGTCATCGATTTCGGTGACATCAAGCAAATCTGGAAAGAGCACATCGAAATTTATTTGGATCACCGCTATCTGAATGAAATGCTTCCTCCGATGAATACCACTGCCGAAAACATGGTCGTGTGGATTTTCGAAGAAATGGAAAAGCAATTGCAGTCAGATGCTTACCGCGACCGTTACAACAGCGCTCGGGTGGAGTTCGTTCGCCTGTTCGAGACACCGACCAGCTATGCAGAGGCAAGACGGGAGTGGATGACGGAATGATCCCGGTCTTGGAAATATTCGGCCCTACGATTCAGGGCGAAGGAATGGTTATCGGACAAAAAACGATGTTTGTGCGAACTGCTGGCTGTGACTATCGTTGCAGCTGGTGTGACTCCGCTTTTACATGGGATGGATCTGCCCGCGATGAAATCCGGCAAATGTCACCCAAGGCGGTCTGGGAGGAGCTCACTCGGTTAGGCGGGGACCGTTTTTCTCATGTCACGATCTCCGGCGGAAATCCTGCGCTTTTGGCTGGCATCGGGGACTTAATCTCCCTGTTGAAGGAGCATGGCATTCGCACAGCAGTCGAAACACAAGGCAGCAAGTGGCAAGCGTGGCTTCCACTGATTGACGACATTACGATTTCACCGAAGCCACCTAGTTCCGGGATGGAAACAGATTTTCAAGCGCTTGATCGAATTGTACACGAGCTTTTGGAACAAAAACATCCAGGTCTTAGCCTGAAAGTGGTTGTTTTCGACGACGCCGACTTTGCCTATGCACGCACTATTCATCAGCGATTTCCAGAGGTACCTTTCTACTTGCAGCCCGGAAACAGTGATCTGACGGACGCTGATACGCCCCGGCTTCGAGATAAGCTTTTGGAGAGCTTTGAATGGCTGATCGATCAGGCGATGGCGACACCTGACATGAATGACGCGAAGGTTCTTCCCCAACTACATGCGCTTGTCTGGGGCAATAAACGAGGCGTTTAAACGATATTTTACTCTCATGGAAGAAAAGAGGACTGTACTCACTATGGCACATCAACAAGAACGCGATTTATCCTCCCTCACTCTTTTGGGAAATCAAGGCACAACGTACAACTACTCCTATGACCCGAGCGTTTTGGAGTCTTTTGACAACAAGCATCCGTACCGTGATTATTTCGTAAAGTTCAACTGCCCGGAATTCACCAGTCTGTGTCCGATTACTGGCCAGCCAGACTTTGCGACGATCTATATCAGCTACATTCCTGACATCAAAATGGTAGAAAGCAAATCGCTCAAGCTGTACTTGTTCAGCTTCCGCAATCACGGCGATTTCCATGAGGATTGCGTGAACGTCATCATGAACGATTTGATCAAGCTGATGGACCCGCGCTACATCGAGGTATGGGGCAAGTTCACTCCGCGCGGCGGCATCTCGATCGATCCGTATTGCAACTACGGGAAACCGGGGACGAAGTACGAGGAGATGGCGAGCCATCGGATGATGAATCATGATATGTATCCGGAGAAAGTGGATAATCGGTAGAGTGAACAGGTTATGAGAAAGGAAAAACCCTTATCTATTTATAAGGGTTTTTCTCAGGTTGTAGATAAACACTACTTTTTGTTTCAAGACAAAATTAGACTTGTGTGGAGTTAGGTCCGAAGGACAAAAATAAGATAGCGTTTCC
>NZ_JBHVSO010000031.1:0-12868 GCF_042885155.1 Brevibacillus sp. NPDC058079 | reverse complement strand
TTTGCCCTTTAGCTGCCATAAAAAAATGCACCCCCTAAAGTTCATCGGTAAACCACAGGGGTTTTTCCAATGTCTACTTTAAGGGGTGCACTTCACTCTAGCTTTGGAGAGAAAGATGGCTTTTTTCTATTCGGGCTCTTCTTCGAAAAAATCACCTTGTTCCAAGGTATACACAAAATTTTGCAACCATTCGTAATACTTTTTTGCATGTCTGAGCTTGTGCAAATCTTGGAGGGCGAGCTTTCGTTCCTCATCAGAGGTACTTTCCAAAAGGATCAGCTCGGTTAATTCAGGCAGTGCCTGGTCGATGGCACCGGTCATCACATCGACTTCACGCTGCAGCTTGAATGTGAAGAAGTTTTGAAACGCTGTGAAGAAGTTGGTCTCCGCCGCATACAGCTCTTTTCGTTCCTGCTTTTCCTCGAGTTTTTTGACCATGCGGGATTCCATTAAGGATCTCACTGCATAGCTCATGTTGCTTTTGCTCATGTTCATCTGTGTTTTCATCTCGTCGAGAGTCATCGGACGATTCTCGAAGAACATGACACCGTAAAGCTGACCAGAGGAATGAGTAGCGCCATACAAGTCCATCGTTTCTGCTATGGCTTCGATCATTTGTTTACGAATATGGAGGCGTTTTTCTTCTCGTACATTTTCGTCGTTCAAAGACATGCGAATATTCACTTCCCTCTCGTGCCACCGTCATCATCATTTCGTTCAATGCTTTTTGTATGATACTTCCATTATAGCAAAAAGTTTTTCTACACAGTGATAAAGCTATTGTTATGAGCATTTACGTAATCTTAATGCTCAATTAACAGTGGTTTCATGGGCGAAACACAATGCGAGTGTACAATAATTTTTGAACGCAGATGGTTTTTATCCGATACTTTCTTTCAGAAAAGGAGAATCACCGTGAAAATCAAGTGGAATGTGATGGCAGCAACGTTGGTCGTTACGAGTTTGTTGGCAGGCTGTGGAGCACCGAAGACAGAGGGAACAGCATCGAACAGTGGTCAAACTGGCTCGGAGACTGCAGTGTCTAACGCTTCTGGAGAAATCAATGTGTACACGGCAATTGAAGATGAACAGATCAAGACGTATCTGACTTCTTTCAAAGAGCAGTATCCGGATATCAAAGTAAACATCGTTCGTGACTCCACTGGCATCATGACAGCCAAGCTGATTGCCGAGAAGGACAACCCGCAGGCGGATGTGATCTGGGGACTGGCTGCCACGAGTCTCTTGGTGATGGACGATATGCAAATGCTTGAGCCATATGCTCCCAAAGGCGTAGATCGTGTACTGCCTGAATTCAAGGACAAGGCCAACCCGCCAAAATGGGTAGGCATGGATATTTGGGAGACAGCCATTATTGTCAACAAAGCAGAGATGGAAAAACGCAATCTGGCTATCCCGCAGTCGTACGAAGATTTGGTCAAGCCAGAATACAAAGGCTTGATCGCGATGCCTCACCCTGCTTCTTCTGGAACAGGCTACTTGACCGTCAACGCCCTGCATCAGTTGTACGGCAAGGACAAGGTTTGGGCATACATGGACAAGTTGCATGAAAACATGATGGTCTACACGCACTCTGGCTCCAAGCCAGCGAAGATGGCGTCCGCTGGTGAAGCGCCAATCGGTATCTCTTATGGATACAGCGGCATTAACGAACAGAAAAAAGGAGCGCCAGTCGAAGTCGTGTTCCCGAAAGAAGGCTCGGGCTGGGATATGGAAGCAAGCGCGCTCGTAAAGAAAAAAGACATCAAGCCAGAAGCAAAATTGTTCCTCGACTGGGCGATCAGCGATGAGCCGATGAAGGAATACAACAAGAACTACGCGATTTTGAGCATCAAGCAAGAAGGAAGTCAAATTCCGGAAGGCTACAAACAAGACCCTGTATCGCAGTTGACCAAGCTGGACTTGTATCAAGCAGCAAGGGACCGCGAAGGCATTTTGAAAGAGTGGGAGCAGAAGTACGGCTCCAAGGCTGAACCGAAAAAGTAAAAAATAAAGGGGCATTTGTGATGGAGCAAGGCTATTTGTCATTACGCAATCTCGCCAAGCGATTCGGGAAGCACACAGCGCTTCAGGACATTCAACTGGACATTGCCAAGAATGAATTCATCTGTCTGCTCGGACCGAGTGGCTGCGGAAAAACAACGTTGTTGCGAATCCTCGCAGGACTGGAAAAAGCGGATCAAGGGAGCGTTGTCATTGCCGGGAAAGACATTACCTCGCTGCCAGCAGGGAAACGGAATTTTGGCATGATGTTTCAATCGTACGCGTTGTTTCCGAATTTGACGGTCAGTGAAAACATTGCTTACGGATTGCGTAATCGCTTCTCCAAGGCACAAATTGCTGATCGGGTAGAGGAAATGCTTCAACTGGTTGAGCTGGGAGAACACCGCAACAAAGTCCCGGCTCAATTATCAGGAGGGCAGCAGCAGCGGGTAGCACTGGCGAGGGCCTTGGCGTTTTCGCCGGACTGCTTGCTCTTGGACGAGCCATTATCTGCGCTGGACGCCAAGGTTCGTGCCAAACTCAGGAACGAAATTCGTCGGCTCCATCATCAATTCGGGATGACGACGATTATGGTGACGCACGATCAGGAGGAAGCATTGACGATGGCGGATCGCATCGTGGTCATGAACCAGTCGCGCATCATTCAGGTCGGTACGCCAAAAGAAGTGTACGAGCGTCCCAAAACGCCATTTGTCGCTGATTTTATCGGAGCTATCAGCTTTATCCAGTCGGATAAGCACTCGGATCAGGCTATGCTCGCCATCCGTCCGGAGCATGTCCAGTTGCTGCGTGACGGTCATGAAAAAGGCAGACAAGGAATCGTGCGTGAGTTGGAATATCGCGGTACGCATTATCGGATTGTGGCAGAGTTGATCGGTCCACAAGGTACTTTGTTGCAACAGTTTGTCACGATTGATGTCCCGGCACATGCTATGGTGTCTCATCATGTTTGGCCGGATCAAAAAATTGCCTTCACCCTGCCGCCAGAGCATGTCATTCGTTTTGATGATACGGCAGACCTGGCTGTTGGCTAAGGAGCGTACACGATATGGACACCTGGTTAAAACGAATACGCCCTGATGCCAACAAATGGAGCCAAAATGCGATCATCGTTTGCATGACCATCGCGCTGTTGTTCGCCATCCTGCTGCCGCTCGGTGAGCTGGTGCTCAAGGCAGTTACAGATCAGGACGGGAATTTTATCGGGCTCATGCATTTTGCCAATTACTTCTCTACGCCGGCTCTCGTGATGTCATTGTGGAATTCCATTAAGGTGTCGACGGTAACGACGATCATTGCCGTTACGTTAGGCTTCGGATTTGCTTACGCACTGGAGAGAAGCGCGATCCGCGGCAAATGGTTTTATCGGTCTGTTGCGCTCTTGCCGCTATTCGCACCCTCTATGCTGCACGGCTTGGCGCTCACCTACTTGTTTGGCAATCAAGGGCTGATTTCTACCGGATTTTTTGGTCTGTTGCCGGAATTCCGCATTGAGCTCTACGGGCCCATCGGGATTGTGATGGCGGAAGTACTCTATACGTTTCCGCAGGCGTTTCTGATGCTGTCGGTGGCACTCGCAAGTGCAGATTACCGGATGTATGAAGCGGCAGAGACGCTTGGGGCGTCCAAGTGGCGCAGATTTTGGACGGTCACGGTACCGGGAACGAGGTTTGCGCTGATCAGTGCCATTTTTGTCTGCTTCGTCTTGACCTTTACCGACTTCGGGGCTCCCAAAGTGGTCGGCGGGCAGTACAACGTGCTAGCGACAGATTTGTACAAGCAGGTTATCGGGCAACAAAATATGCAAATGGGTGCGGCCGTTGGGGTGCTGCTGTTGATACCAGCTGTGATTTCTTTCGTGATCGATCGCATCTCCCAGCGTAAACAGAGCGGTTGGTTGAGCGCGAAATCCATCCCTTACCGAATTGAACGCAACAAACTGCGGGATGGGTTGTTTTACGTGCTTTGCTCCGCCGTGTCCGCTGTGATTATTAGCATTATCCTGGTTGCTATTTACGGCTCTCTCGTAAAAGTGTGGCCGTACAATCTGTCCATTTCCTTTGCGCACTACGAAGACTTTTTGGATGGCAAAGGACCGTTTGTGACGAGCTTGCTTATCGCGTTTGCCACGGCTTTGATTGGCACAGTCGCTACTTTTTTGTTCGCGTATCTCATCGAGAAGTCACGGGGGCATCGTCTGCTGCGTCAGTCAGCGTATTTTCTGTCCATGCTGCCGCTTGCATTGCCAGGACTCGTGCTCGGTTTGATCTACGTATTCTTTTTCAACAATCCGAATCAACCATTGCACGGCATTTACGGCACGATTTGGATCGTCATTTTGTGTAACATCGTTCACTTCTACTCGGTTTCTTTCCTGACGATGACGTCCGGTCTGAAGAAGCTAGATAGCGAGTTCGAGGCTGCATCAGAATCGATGAATGTGCCTTGGTATCGGACATTGCTGCGGGTTACGGTTCCGCTGTCATTGCCGACGATTTTGGAAGTGTTCCTCTACTATTTCATCAACAGCATGGTGACGGTCTCGGCCATTATCTTCTTGTATGCACCAGACCTGAAACCGGCTGCGGTTGCGATTGTGAATAAGGAGGACTCAGGCGATATCGCGCAAGCTGCTGCGATGTCTACGTTAATCATCGTGGCGAATCTGTTGGTACGTACCGCGATCATGTGGATGTCAGGCAAGATGCAGAAAAGAACGGATGCGCTTCTCGTCAGGACGAAAGAGTAAAGCCAAGTCCGATTCAAAATGGAATGCAGGTGAAAAAGATGCCCGACGTACTTGTTAACAACAAGAGATATGCGGTCAAAGCGATTTTGTTCGATAAGGATGGTACTTTGCTGGAGTTTGTGCGGCTCTGGGGGTACTGGAGCGAATCCGTACATCGTCATTTTGCCAGCCAGCTTCCGCAGCCGACTGAGATCGCTCCTCTCGCAGAGCTGTGGGGAACTGTTCACGACGAAGACGGGCAGGTATGCGACTACAGCATCAATGGTCCGTTAGCGATGGGCTCGACTAGCGATTTGCTTGCGATCCTGGCATGGCAGGGATATCGTCAGGGACTATCGTGGGGAGAATCAATGCGACTGGCGAGAGAGTGCAAAGAGCGAGCTTATCAGGATATGGAGCAGACTCGTCCTGCCTATCCCATTCCGGGGCTGATCCCGTTCCTCGAACAATGTCGCGACCACGGAATGTTTATGGGGATTGTAACCGCAGACGAAACAGAGGAAGCGATCAAGCATATGGAATGGATGGGCATTCGCTCTTATTTTCCAGTCATTATCGGGAATGATCAGGTAGAGCGTGGCAAGCCTTATCCGGACATGGTGGTAAAAGCTTGTACCCAATTGGGCTTGAAGCCGAGAGAAGTCGCTGTCATCGGCGATACGAGCGGCGACATACGCATGGGGAAAAGTGCAGGTGTCTCGGTGACCATTGGCATTGTGAGCAAGGAAGACTCTTCTGATCGGATACGAATCCTGGAGGAAGCAGAAGCGGTGATTTCCTCCTATACGCAACTGAAGGTGGAGGCATCACGGCATGAATGAGGGGATCGGGTGGGGATGGATTCTCCTCACATTCGCTATTCTGCTGGAGCTAGCAGGTACGACTTCGATGAAACTATCTGCGGGCTTTACCAAGCTGTGGCCATCCATTCTGATGTTTCTGTTGTACGGTGCGAGCTTTACTCTGCTTAATTTCGCACTCAGCTATATACAGGTCGGAGTCGCTTATGCGATCTGGTCTGGTGTTGGGATTGTTTTAATTACATTCGTCGGTATTTTCTTATTCAAAGAAATGATCAATCTTCAGCAAATGCTTTGGATGTCACTCATTGTGATTGGTGTCATTGGTCTGAAAGTCAGCAGCAAGGTCGTGTAAAAATCATCAGTCGGACTCTATCAATCTGATCGAAATGAGGTGCGCGTTTATTATGAAAGTGATAAACAAAACGATGTCAATGGTACTGGGTGTTACGGTTGCCTTCATGGGAATGACTCAACCTTTTATGATCCAAGGCGTTCAGGCAGCTGGAGAGCAAACCGTCACGATGGACAAGCAAACCTATTTGTATGGTCAACCGATGTCCTTGTCGTATACAGGAGCTTCCCTGAAGGATTGGATCGGACTGTATAAAGCAGGTGCCATTCCACAGGGCAGCAACCCTTCTCTCACTTGGCAATACACGAGTGCAGCCGGTCAGCCAAACGGTACGATGAACTTTACGAAGTCATTGCCAGCAGGTGAGTATGAGGCGCTGTACATGCAAAATGACGGCTACAACATTTTTCAGCGTGCTCCTTTTTCGATCATTACCTTGAATCCTCCATCGGGCATTACTTTTGTCGATACGGATGACGATGCAGACCAGATTGCAGGCGATGTGAAAATCAAAATCCCTGCTGATCCTGCGAATGTGACTCATTACAATCTGTACTGGGGAAATGATGTAGGAAAGCTGCCAGGAGAGCCGATCATCGCACAAGTGCAGCCTCCAACTACGCCAGGTGAAACGTATGCGACCTATACAATCCCAGCTAACACGGTCATTCCAAAGGGCGCGACGAAGCTCCTCGCTTACTCGGATTCAACTGCGGGTGAAACGACAGCGAGCGCAGAGTTTACGATCCCAGGGATGGTGAAAGAGAAGCCATTGGTCAGTTTCGAAGTCATCACTGACATGCATGTGCAAACCAGCAAGGATCACGTTCATAATAAAAACCTCGAAGATGCCTTCAAAGATATGATTGCCCTGAATCCGGATAGTGACGGACTCATGACCATCGGAGACAATACCGAGAACGGAACCGAAGCGCAATATATGGAGCTGGCACGGATTTTTAACATGTACAAGGACCAACTCCCGGAAACATATTTTGTGCAAGGGAACCACGATGTTCGCTGGGGGGACTGGACGCAGTTTTCCGAGCTGTTCCACAAGTACACCAACATGAAGTCCAGCTACTACAATGTGTGGATTAACGGCTACCAGTTCATTTTCCTTGGCACGGAAAAAGGGCTGAAAGACTACTCCTACTTATCGGAATCGCAGTTGAAATGGCTGGACGAGAAGCTGGCTGAGTCCCAAGGCAAGCCGACGTTCATTTTCCATCACCAGCCGCTGAAGAACACAGTAGCCGGTGCCAATGATGGCTATCTCAAAAGCAATTACTGGTACGGTGTCAGACAAGATACGGAAATGAAAACGATTCTGGCGAAGCATCCTGGAGCGTTCCTGTTCAGTGGACATACACACTGGGAGTTGGGTGCGAAGGATACGATGTACAACGCCAAATACGCCACGATGTTTAATGCGGGCGCTACCTCTTATTTGTGGACAGACGCCAATACAGGCAAGGACGGAAGCCAAGGCTTTTTCGTGGAAGTTTACGACGATAAAGTCATGGTAAAAGGGAGAGATTTTAAAAACGACACGTGGATCGCCAATGCACAGTATGAAATCGATCTATCTGAGAAAATTCCAGTGGTAGACCCTTCTTCCGATCCAGATTTGACCCTGAGCAATCCTACGGTTCAGATGGTGAAAGAGAAGTACCTGTCGTCAGATGCGATTGAGGTGGCTTACACGAGCTCGGTAAGAGAAGACTGGATCGGTATTTTCCCTACAGGTACGAAGTTGGGCAAAAATGTAAAAGCAATCGCCCAACAAAAAACGAGCGGTGTGAAGCAACCGAATGGAACGGTCTCATTCAAGGAATTGAAGCTCGCTCCGGGCAAATACGATGCGATTTATGTCGGGGAAGCCGAATATCGCTCAGATAACGACAATATTGAACTCGGCCGAGTTACCTTTACCATTGTCGATGAGACGCAGGCACAAGCACCACAGGCGGTATCCTTTACCGATGCGGACACGAACAAGGGTGTGATTGGCGGGGACGTCACGATCACTCCTGCGGCAAATGAAGCGAACATTGACGAGTATGTACTCTACTGGGGGAACGACGAAGGCAAGCTGTCCGGTCAGTCAGCGATCGCATCTGTAGCCAAGACAGGAGATAAGGTCATCTACGCGATCCCGAATGGAACGGCAATTCCGAATGGCGCGACGAAAATTCTCGCTTTCTCCAAGCAAAAGGACACAGAGTCTGAGGACTTTGCTCAAGCAGCACTGAAGGATGCGTTTACCGAAGTACCACCAGTCACACCACCGGTAGATCCGCCTGTACTCACGCCAGATGAGCAGTTGCGCCAAGCCAATCGCGCTGCTGCTGAGGTAATTAAGAACGCTACAGATGAGGATGTAGTAGAGAAGCAAGCAGAGAATGCGATCAAGCAATTGTCCAAGCTGATCAAGGACGACAAGCTCAGTGATTCTACGCATCTTGCTTTGGTCTCCGATGCAACGGATACCGTGTTGGCTGCGATGGTTTCCAAGTGGAAAGAGGATATCGTCGATGAGGATCAAGTGTTAGAACAGACCTACTCGCTGTTGAAGGATGCTTTCTTGCCAGTTGTTGATGAGATCGAGAAAAACGATCAAGAACAATGGGAGCAAGCAGTAAAAGTCATGGCTCATGTAGCAGAGACGACGATTGCCAAGCTAGATAAAGACGATCTCTCTGAAAAATGGGTGAAAAAGCTGAAAGAACCGATCGCGGAGCTTTTGACACAAGTCAGCACGATCGAAGCAGACGATAGCGAAAATACGGAGAAGGTAGTCGCTCAGATCGAACGTTTTGCCCAAGCAGTAGAGTCCATCGAGACAGCACTGGACAAGCAAGCATCACTGTTTGACCTGGAGAAGACAATCGAGATTCGCATGGACGGCGCTCGTGATGAAGTGCGTGCAGCGAAAAAATCGAAGGAAGAAGAAAAATCTTCGATGACACTAAGTGGTGATATCGTAGATGCATTGGCACAAAAGCAAATCAATGTGGCCCTGGTGAACAAGGAAGACGCAGGTGTATGGCTGTCCAGCGAGCTTCTCAAAGAGCATGACGGTGCGGATATCCACGTCGAGCTCTCAAAGCCGGACGACATCAAAAAGCCTTCGAAATCGGGCAATGCCAGCGATATGTACGAAGTTCGCCTAGAAGCAGACAACCAGGAATTGAAGAGCTTTGACAGCAGGACTGTCCGCATGATTCTGCCGTACGAGCACAAGGAAAAATATTTGACGGCTCAGTACTATGATGAATCGAAGCGAGTATGGAACGTCCTCAAGACCTCCAAAGGCAAAACAGTCGATGTCATCAAAACGGGTGACCGCGCAAGCTTCGAAATCGAGGAGCCGGGCATCTACATGGTCGCAAATACAGGTCTGCAAAGAGTGAACGTTACACCAAGTAGGGCATCCCTGTTGCCGGGTGAGAGTCTCCAGCTCGAGGTGACCGGATGGTTCTCGAACCGTACCGAGCAGGATTTGACTGACGGAGAGAGCGGAACCGTCTATGAATCTGACAACAGCAGCGTCACCGTGGATGAAAACGGCTTGATCGAGATTTCCGAGGATGCGCGACCTGGCAAAAAAGTTACCATCAAGGTGAGCAACGGAGAAAAATCGACCAAAGTGACGTTCACGATTGCAGAGGTCAAGAGTATCAACCTGTCCGCCAAAAAGAGTACAGTAAAGCCTGGTAGTACGGTTCAAATGAGCGTATCGGCTACCATGACGGATCGCAGCCGACGCGATATGACCAAGGAAAGCACAGGAACCACTTACAGTGTCGTGGAAGCGGAATATGCTGAGATTAGCGAAGATGGTCTGGTAACCGTCCATGAGGATACGCCGGACAAAACTACCGTGACGATTGTTGCCGAAAACGATGGTCATACAAGCGAGTACACGTTGAAAGTGAGAAAATAGTTTTACCGAGTTACTAGGAAGAGCCTGACCAGTGATGGTTGGGCTTTTTTCATCATAATTTAGCGTGCAGCGGCTCATGCTACTAGTGGCAGACTCATTCCCGATCATTTCCTTCCATGGTAAACTGTCATGTGAGTGTAAAGATTCATCCATTCTTTCCTACTAGGTGGTACATACATGCGGTCTATATGGAAGATTTACAAAACGGACTGGATTAACATTTTCAAGGTTCCGACTGGGATTTTTCTGATCATCGCCATCATTCTCCTTCCTTGTTTATACGATTGGATCAACATCAAATCAGTATGGGACCCTTACGCCAATACGCAAGGTGTCAAGGTGGCGGTGACGAGCGAGGATCAGGGAGCCACGGTTGGCGATCAAAAGGTCAACATCGGAGACGAGCTCGTAAAGAGCTTGCATAACAACCAGAAACTAGGGTGGACCTTTGTGGACAAAGAAGAGGCCAGACGGGGCGTGGAGCGGGGCGATTATTATGCCAGCATCCTTATTCCAGCTGATTTTTCCACAAAAATCACGGGAATTGTCCATGGCAACCTGAACAAGCCTGAAGTGATTTATACGGTCAATGAAAAAGTGAACGCCGTCGCACCCAAAATCACCTCGTCAGGTGTTTCAGCGATTGCCAAGCAGATCAACGAGAGTTTTACAGAAAGCGTCAGTGAAGCCTTGCTGATGAAGCTTACGGAGATCGGCATTAAAATTGAAGAGCAATTGCCGACCATCCGCAAAATCGAGAGCGGCGTTTTCCAACTGGAAAAAAGCTTGCCTGAGATTCGTGCCGCAGGGCAAAAGGTGTTGGAGATTGAGAAGAAACTTCCCGAGATTCACGAGAAAGCGCAGATCATTCTGGAAGTGGAAAAAAGAATCCCCGAAATCAATCAAGCAGGGCAGGCCGTGCTCAAAATCCAGCAAAACTGGCCGAAAATCAATGAGGCGTCGTCGGTCATTATCGCGATGGAAGACAAGCTGCCGGTGATTGAGCAAGCCGTTGGACGAATTGAAGAGCTGGATCAAAATTTTGATAAAGTCGCAAACGCAGTGACTACGGCCACAGAAAAAGCGAGTCAGGCTATTGAGATTGTTTCAGCTGCGCAACAAGCGTTGCCGCGTATCGCTGATCTGACTGATAAGGGCGCGGCTGTTGCTGATCAGCTCAATGACTTTTTTACGAAGCATGACGGTGCCTTTGAAACGATTGCACCGCTGATCAAGCAAAATCTCATCTTAGCCCAGCAAGCATCGGATGCGCTCACACAACTTACAGACAGACTGTTGCAAATCAATCCGGATCGCCTGCCTACTGCGAGTGAGGTAAATGCCGTGAAAGACAGGTTATCCAGAGCAGTGAATGTTTTGGGGCATACCGCATCGCTTGTAGAGAAAGTAAACAGTTATATTCCTGGACAGCCATTGAGTCATTTCGCAGAGAGGCTGCGCACGATTGAGAACAGAATGAACCGGCAAATCGAGATTCTCGGCATGATTGCAAGCGCGCTGGAAAAAGGCAAGCAGCCTGCGAAAGATTTGGTGGAGAGCTTGAATCAGCTCTCGAAAAACACCAGCGCGGAATTGGGAGACATCCTGTCCCGTTACGATAGCGAAATCGTTCCGAAAATATCCGAGGGCATTGAAAGGCTGAAGGTGATCACAGGAGAATCTGCTGATCTACTGCATAAGGCCCAAGAAAAACTTCCGGATATCGAATCGATTCTCCAAGAGACAAAGACGGGCTTGGAACTGGGATTGGCAGAATTGAAGCGAATCCAGCAGGAGATGCCGCAAATACGGGCGCAGGTCCACGAGCTTGCCCAAACGCTCAGAAGTAAGTCGGATGCTTTTGCAAATGCCATTCGCGTAGCAGCTCCGTTCTTGAAGGGGAATCTTCCTACTATCGGGAAGAAGCTCGACGAGGCAGCGGCATTCGTCCAGAACGATCTGCCTAAAGCGGAGGCGAATTTGACCAAGCTGGCTGATTTTGTGCGCTACAAGCTCCCGGAGGTGGAGGCAGGAGTCCACAGAGTTGCTGCATTGGTTCGCGACGATCTACCCAAGCTGGAGAGTGCCATTGGGCAGGCCGCCGACAAGCTGAGAGAAGTCGAGGCGAACAACAACTTCGCCGATCTTGCCAAGCTATTGCGCGGCGACATTAAAAAAGAGAGCGAATTCCTCGCAAGCCCCGTGCAGATCAAGGAAAACCGCCTCTACCCGATACCGAATTATGGTTCGGCCATGTCACCATTTTACGGTGTGTTGTCTCTCTGGGTAGGTGCGACCTTGTTGATTTCCCTGTTGAAGCCGAATGCGGAAAATCCGGGCGGAGTGTACAAGCCGTATCAGCTGTACCTGGGCCGCTTAGGGACGTTTGTGACAATTGGGCTGTTTCAGGCGTTGTTCGTCACGCTCGGTGATATTTACATCCTGGGGGCCTATGTAGCGGATAAAGCTCCGTTTGTGTTATTCGGTATGCTGGTCAGCCTGGTTTTTGTCACGATTACGTACACGCTGGTGTCCGTTTTCGGCAACGTGGGCAAAGGCATCGCGATCATCTTCATGGTGTTTCAATTCTCTAGCTCGGGCGGTACGTTCCCGATCAGTATGACTTCACCGTTTTTCCAAGCGCTGAACCCATACATGCCTTTCACGTATGCAATCAGCCTGTTACGTGAAGGGGTGGGCGGCATCCTCTGGGAAACGGCGATCCGGGATATACTCGTATTATTCGGCTTTATTGGTATCAGCCTGTTTGTGGCGCTCGCGCTGAAGCGTCCGTTGAGCGGAATCATTGAAAAGTCGATGGAGAATGCGAAGAAGACTAAGATTATTGGGTAAAAGGACACCTTTTTAAGGTGTCCTCAGGTTGTCGAGAAAGTCTCGGCAACCTTTTTTTAGTTCGGATTACTTTTATAAATTACCGCGTTAATATAGTATAATATGATTATTAATATAGCTTTGGACGGTGGTATTTC
>NZ_JBHVSO010000030.1:0-13284 GCF_042885155.1 Brevibacillus sp. NPDC058079 | reverse complement strand
CCGGAAACGCTATCTTATTTTTGTCCTTCGGACCTAACTCCACACAAGTCTAATTTTGTCTTGAAACAAAAAGTAGTGTTTATCTACAACCTGAGGACACCTTTTTAAGGTGTCCTTTTTTCTTGAATAGGTACCGAACGTGTTGTCAGTCGGGCAGCAGATGCCAGCCCCAGTATGACGATGAACGTCTGAAGGAGGAGGGAAACGGTAATACCAACAGAAAGTGAAAACTCAAAGGCAGTCATCACAGACACGATGGCTCCTCCTACCCCAATGACAATCGCTGGTGTGAACGTATCGGCGATAGATATTTCAGCAGATACTTTTCCTTCTTCACCAGGTTTTGCAAGAGAAAACGCCATAGCGCCACTTGTCGGGTGAGCCAAACCGATTCCGAAGCCCATAATGATCTGGCTAAAAATCGCGACCACGATACCGAAAAGGTCTTGTTGAATCAATGTCAGGGGTACTGTGCCAGCGACTCCGATGAGCATAATAACGAGGCCTGTGATAATTCGTTTTTTTCGACCGGCTCCTTGGTCTCTTTTGTCCAGCTTTGCTTGTACATTGGCTGCCAGCGACCAACTGATTGCTGCGGAGGCAACAGCTAAACCAGCTTTGTCGGCGGTTAATCCTAAAATCGAAGTGAGTCCAAGGACGAGATACGTTTGTGTGCCGTAATAGGCAGCGACAAAAAGACCCCGAGACGCGATGACAGCAGGTAAGCCTGAGCGTGCGACGAGCGTGCCTTTAGGCATCAGCTTATATAATGGGACACTGAGGGTGAGCAAACCCGCGACGGATAGCAGGAAACCGTAAATGGAGGGAATTTTGCCCATACCAAAAAGTAAGGCACCAGTCCCTAGGGCCAAGAAAAAAGGCAGAAGAAGACTACGATTGTTTGCCGTGCTTGCTTTTGGCGGCTGTAAGCCTCGGAAAGAGGGGGTGGTTAAGAGTGCAGACAGAAAGATAAAGGGAAGGATCAACCAGAAGACATATCTCCACGACATCTGTTCAGAAATAATCCCGGCGATATACGGTCCGAACAGGCCAGGAAGAATATAAGCGCTAGAGAAGACAGCAAGAATCTGAGGGCGAAGGGAATCGGGGTAACGCAAAGTAATCATGGTATACACGCAATTGACCAAGGCACCAGCTCCGAATCCTTGCATGACTCGCCCAAGCAGTAAAGTAAGCATATCTGGCGCGATTGCAGCAACTACAATGCCAACAGCAAAGAGCACGATAGTGACAATGAAAGGCTGGGCAGGCCCTTTCCTGTCGACAAATTGACCTGTGACCACGGTTCCAATCAACTGAGCCAACAAATAAGCACTGAATACCCACCCATAAAGATCCTCACCCTGTAGCTCTCGGGAAAGACCGGGGGCGATTGTCGTGACAGCCAAGCCTTCAAATGCTGTAGCAGTCACCACAAGAATAATACCAATCGTCAACGCTCGGTAATGCGTGCTCCAAATCCCTTCTGTGCTCATCATGTTCACTCCTTTTTTGTATATATTCCGCCTTGGAAGTTGTTATAAAAACTGTTGCTACAACAACTAATTATATACAAAAAATGACATCCTGCAATATGTTTTGTTTTTACAAGTTTTTCACGTTCTCATAAATGATATTGAGTGTTCTTCGAAATTGGTTCACTTCTTCTTCGGTCAATCCTGCAATGGTTTTTTCGTACGCTTCAATGGAGGGGGGAAGGACCTCGTCTTTTAAAAGTCGCCCTTTTTCAGTCAGATAGACATGAAGCGAACGCCGATCCTTTTTATCCGTCACGCGATGAATGAATCCTCGCTCTTCCATGAGAAAGAGCATCCGCGCGATATTCGTTTTATCCTTGTAGGTGCGTTCTGCCAACTCGTTCTGGGTCAAACCTTCTTCTTCCCATAACACGACAAAAATCATCCACTGATCGATGGTGATGTTGTACGGATTGCATACTTTTTGATAATAGTTGTTCAGTTTTAAATCCGTTCGTTTCACGATGACGCCGATATACTCATCTAATTTCATTGCGAAACCTCCTAGGTTAGGCAGTCAAGTCAACTGTTGATAAGACAACTATAAGGATGCTATTGGCAGGTGTCAATTTGCAGGGATGATGTGTTGAACGCATGAAAAAGCCAAATTTGCTCAAAATAACAGCGGGATTCATTACATACCAGAAAAGGAGAAGGAATAAATGACTCCAATACTCAGGAAAGCAACACTGTTGATGATTTGCCTAGCTTTGTTTGGTGTACCGGTGATGGCTGTAGCCAAGGAAGCACAAAGAAACGGCCAGCAACAGGAATGCATAAAGCCGAAAGAAGTTAAGTTGCAGGGGGATATGAGGAAGCTCTGGGTCGACCATATGATATGGACAAGAGGCTATCTGATCAGTGCATTAGCAGGGCTGGAAGATCAAGAAAAGGTATTGGCACGGCTTTTGAAAAACCAGGTGGAAATCGGAAATGCAATCAAACCATATTATGGGGAGGAAGCAGGCAAAAAGCTGGCTGAGCTGTTAACCGAGCATATTGTGATCGCTGGCAAAATCATCGACGCAGCTAAGAAGGGCGATCAGGCAACAGTTGAAAAGCTCAACAAGGAGTGGTTTCGGAATGCAGATGATATCGCCAAGTTTTTAAGCAGTGCGAACCCTAATTGGCCCGAAAAAGATGTAAAAGAGATGATGTATACGCATTTGAAGCTGCTCTCCGATAATCTTCAGGCGAGGTTGAAAAAGGACTGGGATGCAGACATTGCTGCGTTTGATAAAGGCGAGGAGCACATTATCGCAATGGCGGATGTGCTGACGGCGGGAATCATCAAGCAGTTCCCGAACCGGTTCTAAAATAAACTCCCCCAACGAAAAGAACGCCAGCACTTGTCGTATTCCGTGCTGGCGTTTCTTTCTTTTTAACCTTGTGCCGTCTTTTTCAAATAAGCTCTCCATGTGATGCACCATTGATCAGGATCATCGAGCACGGACTCTAGGACACGGTGACCTGTACTATTGTGCGGCGCTGTTTTGACGATCTCCGGATTCTCATAAGCTTCCTGTGAGATATGGGCCAGTGCCGCGACGTATTCGTCGAGCTCTGCCATGGAATAGGACTCCGTCGGTTCCAGCGTAAACGGCTCCGGCACAACGTACGGGTGGTGACTGGTCCAGTAATGGTGGGCAAAGTCGACCATGCGGCGCTGAACATCGTATGTCGTGACGCCCGTGTCTTCTTTTAGCTGCTGCCAGCTATAGCGAACCTGTTCCAGGCGGCGGCCTTGTATATAGGGCGCGCTCGCACCGCGGATTTGCAGGATTTTGTGATAGAGATAGTTGTTGTTGAGGCAAGCGATTTCGGCAACTTCCCTCAAGCCGTCAGCACCAAGTGCGCGGACCCAAGCGTAGGAGCGCAGGACAGCAGGGGGTACGCCGTAAAAGCTGCGGACTTTCCCGATGCTATTTTTCAAATCACGCTTATAGAAGTAACGCTCTCCGTCGAAATCTACGATCGGTCCTGGCAGGAATTGCTCCAGCTCGGCAGTGACACCGATGGCACCTGTTGCAGGTCCACCGCAAGCGTGTGGGACGGAGAAGGTTTTGTGCAGGTTGAAGAAGCACATGTCAAAGCCTGCTTCCAGCGCGCGGGTAATGCCGAGCAAGCCGTTGGCGTTTGCTTGGTCATAGCAGCACAGCCCCCCTGCGGCGTGGACGACGTCTGTGAACTCCTTGATACGGGAGTTGTAAATGCCTGTATCCTCTGGATTCGCTACAGCAAAGGCAGCGGTTCGCTCTGAGACGAGGCCCTTTAGCGCTTCTAGATCAGGGTAGCCGTTTTCGTCGGCAGGTACATAAATGATTTTGAAGCCTTTGACTGCTGCCGTTGCGGCTTGGGACGGGTGGGAAAAATGGGTGGTAATAAACTCGTTGCGCTGCTCCCCTTCGCCGCGAGATTCGTGATATTTGCGCACGATAGAGGCTTGGGTAAACAACGCCTGTGTGCCGCTGCCCGGTTGGAACGAGAATTTGTCCATTCCCGAAATCTCGCGCAGGTACAGATCGAGCTGATACGTCATCTCCAGCATCCCTTGGACAGTGGACTCGTCTTGCAGCGGATGCAGCTCCGCCATTTTCGGTGAGCGCACGAAGCGTTCATTGATTTTCGGGGAGTATTTCATCGTGCAGGTGCCTTGCCCGATCTCTACGTTGAAATCGGACCCCAGAACCTCCTGCGAAATGCGGGAGTAATGACGGATCACGCGGTACTGACTGATCTCGGGAAGATTCGGCCGTTTTTTCCGGCGCAGGCTGTCTGGCAGCGAAGAGATGCCATCGCCAACGGTCTCCACGATTTGTGGCTCGACGGGTGGTACCTCGACGCCACGCTCACCGGGCTGGCTCAGCTCGAAAATGACAGGCTCATCCCACTTTGCTTGGTGGAAGCGGCGTACCTTATGGTCTCTCGGAATCCGTTTCATTTTGTCGATTGTTCCTTCGGATGTTTTCATGGGCGGTTTCCTCCTTTTTTAATACGTGTTCTTTTTGAACTTCCTTGACTACAAAATGCTTTTCATAGCGGCAACGAGTGTATCAATATCCTCCTGGGTATGAACCTCCGTGACGCAGTAGAGTGCACATTGACCCAACTCGGGGTAGTGTTCGGTCAAATCAACTCCGCCGAAAATTCCTTTGGCGAGAAGTGCAGCGTTGATGTCTTTGACCGTTTTGCCTGTTTGCGAGAAGTCGATCACGAACTCCTTGAAGAAAGGAGCGGCGAATTTGGCCTCGACGCCGGGAATGGACGAGAGCTGCTTGGCTGCGTATTGGGAGCGCTGCATGATGCCTTGCCCGACTTCTTCCATGCCCACAGGACCCATTGTCGCCAAGTACACGCCTGCGGTAATGCCCCATAGCGCGGTTTGTGTTCCGACGGACTCCTTGCCTTTTTCACGTTTGGCAAAAGAGGTGCGGTCGTACGCGACGTCTCCGAAGCCGTATTCGCCTTCGACCTCTGTCGGTGCGATTCCGAACAAGCGGGACGGATATTCCATGACGAAGGTCGGATCGTCATGCGTCGCGATAAAGCCGGATTGCCCGCCGCCGTAATGCATGTGTACGCCAAGCGGCTGCAAATCTCCGCACACGATGTCCGCGCCGTAATTCGCCGGAGCTTCCATCACGCCGAGAGAGATGGGATCGATGCCGACTACGCAAATGGCACCGGCTGCATGAGCCAAGTCCGCAATCATCTGTCCGTTTACTTCCACGGAGCCGAGGAAGGTCGGGTTTTCGAAGTAAACCGCTGCTATATCTACACTGAGCTTTGCTTTTAGATCATGCAGGTCAAGTCTGCCTGTTTCGTTCTCAAAATCGATCAAGGTGACAGTAAGATCAGGAGACGTATAGTTTTTGATGATCAAGAGCTTGTCGGGATGGATATTTTTCGAGATCAGGAGCTCTGTGCGTTTGGTGATACGTGCTGCCATGCGCAGAGCAGTAGAAGCAGCCTGTGCCCAGTCAAAGGTCGGAACGTTCACGACATCCATATCGACCAGCTCAGCTACGAGGCTTTGGTACTCGAACAACGCCTGAAAGCGCCCCTTGTCTTCGTAAGGCTCACCAGCATACGCCGTCAAAAACTCCGCGCGGGAGTTGATTTCATCACAGACAGCCGGAACAAAATGGGGCCAGCAGCCTGCGCCGAGGAAGCTGATATTTTCTTTCGTCGTTTTGTTTTTGTTCATCAGCTGGTTGACGTGGCGCTCCAGCTCGTATTCAGTCAAAGCTTTCGGGATGTTCATTTTTTCTTTTAGGCGCAGCTCCCCGGGAATGTCGGCATAGATATCCTCGATGCTGGAAAAGCCGATTTCGGTAAGCATTTTCTCTTTGACTTCAGGTGCAGAATTCGGAATATACGGGTGGGCATAACGCTGTACGCTCATCTCATGGTTCCTCCATCTCTTCGTTGGAATATTCAGTCGGGGTAACGATCAATTAAGCCAAACCGCCGCCGTCGACGACCAGTACGGAACCCGTCACCCAGGATGACAGATCGCTGGCAAAGAACAGGACAGCATTGGCAATATCTTGCGGAGAACCGAGACGCTCCAGCGGGCGTCCTTGGGCGGAGGAGACGAGGAATGCTCCTTCTTCCTTTTCCAGCTGGCGCGCTTCTTCACGCAACAGAGGTGTGTCGGTATCGCCGGGTGACACGCAATTTACACGGATGTTTTCTGGACCGTGGTCAATCGCCATTGCCCGCGTCAGGTTGACGACGCCTGCTTTTGCCGCGCAGTAGGCCGCCGCCTTGTCACCGCCCTTGAGGCCCCAGCCAGAGCCTGTGTTAATAATGCTGCCTCCGCCTGTTTTCGCCATGACAGGAATGACGAACTTGGAGAGGTTGTAAGCACCCTTCAAGGAGACGTCGACGACCAGATCCCAATCGTCCTCTTCCAGCTCGACGACCGTCTTTCTTCTGATCACGCCTGCATTGTTGAATAAAATATCGATGCGACCGTACGCTTCCTCGATCGCTTGCGTTACCTCACGACAATCCTGTTGGGAAACTACATTGCATGTAAAATAACGGGCTGACCCGCCCTCGGCTACGATTTCTTGTGCCGCCTTTTCCCCGAGCTCCTCGTTGATATCAAGCAGCATGACGTTTACTCCGAATTGGGCCAGTCGTTTCGCTGTTGCAAGTCCGATACCGGAAGCAGCACCTGTCACCAAGGCTACCTTTCCTTGCAAATTGAATACCTCGTTCGTGTTTACCATGGTTGATCACTCCCCCTAGTTGAAAAGTTTATATTGCAATCACTGTGCCAAGTGCGGAGTGAATCCCGCCGGGTAACATGTTCCTTGCTGGATCGCAAAAAAAAGTTGATTTTACGAGGTTCCGACTGTGTCTCGTACCGTCATGGCGGTGACAAAAGTGGCAATGAGTTGTCATTATTGGCAAACATCAGTGGTAAAATGTTTGTGAACTATCTAAATATTTCATAAAATAGAGAGCAAGGACAATGAGCAGGGAGGATATCCATGGTTTCGTTGGATCTGTGCAAACCAGCCATCGAAAAGGTCATTACAAGTATTTCAGATATATTGAACGTGGATGCTGCGGTGATTAACGAGCGCGGCCTCTTGGTCGTGAGTACGGAGCGCTACTTGAAACAAAAAGGCGAAAATGTGCATGTGCCCTCGATTGAATTCGTGCTGGCAAAAGGGCAGTATGTGGTAGACAAACCTGGCTCCATGGAAATGTGCAAAGGATGCCGTTTTCTCGACAGCTGCCCCGCCAAAGTCGAGCTGCTCTCTTCTATTAAAGTAGCCAATCATGCAATCGGGGTCGTTTCCCTCACATCCTTTACGAAGGAAGGTCAAAATCGCCTATCCAAGCATACAGAGAGATACCAGCAAATCCTGACAGAAGTCAGCGAGATGATTACGGCGATTGTACAGTCCCATGCGACGAGACAGATCGAATCGTCTGATGACTCTATGCGGCTGTTGGAGGGAGCGCTCGATACCGTTGCCGATGCGTATTTCACATTTGACCGAAGTGGCAATGTCATTCACACGAACGCCAGTGCACGTAGACTGCTGTCCCAGCATGAGCTGCTGCCAGCGGAGGTTTCACGGATGCTGCTGCCGTCATTATCCGGGATGGCCGCACATTCTTTGCCGATCGCCAATTGTCTCGTTGACAAGCTGGATGCTCCGACCGAGGCCACGCCGATCATCGTCAACAATCAGCTCATTGGCGGCGTGCTTCGCGTGCAGAGGGGATCGCTATCCGTTCCGCGTTTGATGGATCATCAAGGGAGCCGGTCGTCTGGCAAAGCGGATAGCCTTGCTCAAATCGTAGGAAACAGCTCAGCCATCAAGCAGGTCAAAGAAATGGCGATGAAAATCGGTAACAGCAGCTCCACGGTACTGATTACTGGCGAAACAGGAACAGGCAAAGGACATCTGGCAAAAGCGATTCACGAGGCAAGCACGCGCGCTTACTACCCGTTTGTCGCCATCAATTGTGCCAGCATTCCGGAAAATTTGTTCGAAAGCGAATTGTTCGGTTACGAGGACGGTGCGTTTACTGGAGCCAAAAAGGGAGGAAAGCCAGGACGGTTCGAAATGGCAGAGGGAGGTACGCTTTTTCTGGATGAAATCGGCGATATGCCGCTCTCGTTGCAAGTAAAGCTGCTGCGCGTCTTGCAGGAAAAGGTCGTGGAACGCATCGGCGGCACACGGTCGTTTCCCATCAATGTACGAATCATCGCGGCGACGAACCAGAATCTGGAGGAGCTCGTGGAGAAAAAAGCGTTTCGTGCCGACTTGTACTATCGGTTGAACGTCATTCCAATGCACGTCCCGTCTCTCGCAGAGCGCAAGGAAGACATTGAGCTCTTGGCTGTTTCATTTATGGAGAAGTACGGAGAGCAAGCAGGACGCACCTTCTTCGGAATAGCACGAGAGGCGATCAACCTGCTCACGCACTATCACTGGCCGGGCAATGTGCGGGAGCTGGAAAACGCCATCGAGTACGCCATGAACATGGAGCAAGACACGGTTCTGACTGCGGACAGCTTGCCTCCGCGCCTTCGCGCTCGTCCTCCAGTGGCTCTATTACATTCAGGTCCAGCTATCAAAGCGAGGGTCGCCGATGCACAAGCAGACGCCATTCGCGCTTCGCTGCAAAAGCACGGTAGTGATTTGAAAGGAAAGCAGCGGGTAGCAGAAGAACTCGGGATTGGGCTACGCACCTTGTATCGGAAGCTAAAGCTGCTCGGTATTTAAGGAATTCAGGCAGGAGCTTGGTGTAAACTTGTGGGAGAAACGATGTGGGGGGAAGAAGCATGAGTGAACTGAATGCCTTATTTCGGAAAAGAATCGGCATGCCAGAAAATGAAACGATTACGTTCGATACATTGGATCGCCTCCTTGATCTGACAGCATTGGCGATTCCTTTTGAAAACCTGTGCATTGTGGAAGAGCGAACGAGCGTAATCTCCAGACAGTCCGTTATGGAGAAGATACTGCTCAGAAACGAAGGCGGTCTTTGTTACGAGCTCAATCTGATGCTGTATTTCTTCTTGCTAGAAAATGGCTTTGATGCCCATCTGATTCGCGGAGTTGTTTACAGGCATGACGTTGGCGAGTATTACACGATTGGTCGAACACATGCCACGATTTTACTTACACATGAGGGACAAACGTATTTGCTCGATACGGGGTTTGGTTCGAATCTGCCGTTGAAGCCTGTTCCGTTAACCGGAGAGACCGTCTCTTCACGTAATGGTGAGTTTCGGATCAAGAAAGAGCAGACGGAGTATGGCGATTATGTACTCGAAATGAAGCTGCGGCACAAGGATACGGACTGGCGGATCGGTTATACGTTTGATTCGCAGAAGCTGGTGACGGATGAAACGGAATTAAACGAGATTCAGACGATTATCGCTGACCATGAACAGTCACCCTTCAACAAAAGCCCTTTGCTTACGCAGCTTACAGAGAGAGGCAATGTTACGTTGACGAATTCGTCCTTTACGCAATGGGTGGATGGAATTGTTACCAAAGAGGAAATCGACAAAGCGAGATTCAAAGAGCTGGCGAAACAGCACTTTGGGTTGTAACAAAGCATGAATAACGTATGGCTGCTTAGCTTTGTCAGTTTTTTCACAGACATGGGTACATACATGGTTACCCCGTTAATTCCGATCTTTCTTGCCTCCTCGGGTCCTATGATTATTGGCATCATCGATGGGGTTTCCGAGGCTCTGACCAGCTTGCTCAAGTTCGTTTCAGGTTATGTTTCCGATCGTTCCAAGAAAAGAAAATCGTTAGCCATACTGGGATATGGACTATCCGGGATCGGCAGGATATTCCTCGTAATAGCCAGTTCGTGGGTAGGTGTTTTTGTCTGGAAGCTGATCGATCGTACTGGTAAGGGAATACGAACGGCTCCGCGCGATGCGATCATATCGGAAGCAGGAGGAAAACGAAAGCAAGGACGCTCATTTGGCTTGCATCAAATGATGGATATGCTCGGGGCGGCGATTGGAATCGGCATCGCATATCTCCTATTAACGATGGATGGAAATAAAGATTTCCAGAGTGTTTTCTTGTATTCAATGATTCCGGTCGGCATTGGCTTCTGCCTGCTCTTTGCCGTCAAGGAGAAGCGGGAAAATACGAAGGTGATTTCGCGTGAACCGAAAGCAAAACCGAGCTGGAAGAAGTTAAATCGTGACACCAAGCAATTGCTTCTGATCATTATGCTGTTTACTGTTGCCAATTCGTCCAATTCATTTTTATTGCTGCGAGCAACTGATCTCGGGATTTCTGCTACGAGTGTATTGTTGCTGTATTTAGTCCTTCATTTGGTTGCTTCGATGTTTTCATACACATCAGGTGCCATTTCCGATCGATTCGGACACAAAGTCATTCTAACCGTGGGCTATATCTTATATGGATTCGTATATATTGGATTCGGAATGGTGAGTTCGATAACAGGCTTATGGTTGCTATTCATTCTGTATGGTTTTTATATCGCGTTGACGAAGGGAATAGAAAAGTCATTGGTTGCGTCCTCCGCACCGAAAGATTTGAAAGCAACATCACTGGGCATGTACTCGATGGTTACAGGAATTGGTTTGTTGCCCGCATCCCTTCTTACCGGTTGGATATGGCAAGAGTTTGGTGCGGCGACCTCTTTTTATTTGAACGGTTGTATTGCCTTGGTGACTGCACTTATCCTGTACAAGGTGCTTTCAGGTAACAAACAAGATTTGTCTACGAATCAATAAGCGTAACAAGTTAGGCCACAGATATTTTTTCTGTGGCCTTTCGTCTTTATTCTTTAGCTTCTATCTCTACCAACAGCTTCATCGGATCAACGGGTATACCATTTTCGAGAACCTGGAAAGCAAGCTGCGGTCCCGTGCTGCGTCCCGTACTTCCCAACAGACCAATGAGCTGGCCTTGGGTCACAGTAGTGCCAGCGGTGACTTCTAGCTTTTCTAAATGAGAGTAAACGGTTTGATACCCGTCTTCATGCTCCAGAATGACCTGATTGCCTTTCCCTGTTTTTGCATCGTACTCAGCCTTGAGTACCTTACCGGCCGCGGCTGCATGAACTGGCGTATTCAAGTCGTTTAAGATTCTCAAGCCTATTGTTTGATCTATAGGGCTTTTGATTGTTCCTTCTGCGGGGATGACGAAGCTCTGCTCGTTCCCCAGCACTTTTTTTGCATCGGTCAAAGTAAAGACGCCTAAAGCCAAGACGACCACGATACCAGATAGGGTCCACGTATAAGCCCGTTTTTGAAAGTGACGAATCATCTCTATTCTCCTTTTCACCTGTTTTTTGGAGCTGGAGAACCCGGCTGTGAAGCGAATCTGTTTGGGACAGGCATACAGCTCGAGCATTTTAATCATGGTGTATCCGTAGCGAGGTACCTCTGTCTCCTGCAAATAAGTCAAAGCCAAAGCATCACAAGCCATTTCCTGATCCTGACGCATACGGGAAGCAGCGTACCATAACAGCGGGTTGAACCAGTTGAGGATCAGAAGCACGCTCATGATACTGTTCACAGGAATATCTCGTCTTTTCCAATGCGCCAGCTCATGCAAAAAGATGTGGCGCAGCTCATGCTCGTTGAGCTTGTCCAAAAGATTTTCCGGCAGCCAGATTTGCGGTTGCCAGATTCCCATCAAGGCAGGGCTTGTCATCTGATGACTCATGCGCAGGGGAATGGATTTGGTGATACCCATCTGTTTTTGGCATTGGGAAAAGATGCGCAAAATGGCTTCATCCTGTACGAACTCATCGTTTTTTAGCTGAGAGAGCAATCGGTATGTACTGAGAGTCATGGTGATAGCGAAAATGGCGACACCGCTGATCCAGATGAGGGAAAGCAGGCTGATCCAGGAAAAGCTCGCTTCGTTTGTTAGAGAGGCATCTGGTTGGAGGGCAAATTCATGCGGATGCAAAACCTCAGTAGCGAGAACAATCGGTTCTGTAGGCGGGTGCGCTTCCTGCATGGATGTCCAGGACGAAGTAGGCAGCCAGTTATACAAACTGATCGTGCTGTCTATCGACCAAGGAACCGCGAGCTTCCAGAGAAGCAGGAACCATACAGCGTGGTGCCAGCGGATGGGGAAAAGCTTTTTGCCGAGCTGCTGGCAGAGCAAGATCAGGATCACTAGAAGACTGGCCTCGATGGAGTTATACAGTGTCCAAGTAAATGCTTGATTGAGGGTGAGTGTGAGCCATTGCCAATCCACCAGCTTATTTCTCCTTTTCGGAAAGGATTTTTTTCAGCTCGTCAATCTCTTGAGAGGAGAGCTTTTCCTCTTTTAAAAAGTGAACCAGCATGGGCTTTAAGGCCCCACCGTACACGCGCTGCAAAAAGGATTGGCGCTCTTGGCGCTTGCATTCTTCCTCAGTGAGCACAGGAGAGTAATAGTAGACTCGATTGACCTGCTCATAGGTGAGAATGCCCTTTTGCAAGAGGCGGCTTAGCAAGGTTTTGATTGTGTTGTCTTTCCACGTCTTGTTGTGTCGTAGGGCGTGGATGACATCGGCTGCTGTTGCGGGTGACTTTGCCCAGATGACCTTCATAATCTCCCACTCGGCATCCGAGATTCGCGGTTGTTCGTCCAAGTAAGACACCTCCTTTGACTACATTTGTAGTCGTTGATTCTGTTTTAAAGATTACACTTGTAGTCAGTGGGTGTCAACTATCACTTTTGTAAATCCGTTCCACGTGGCCATCGTTGGAAGATGACAAGCGAATTGGTACTCTGAAGAAAAATTAGTTAAAGACTGTGATAAATACGAATGAGGACGGTATGTGCTTTATAAACTCAATCGAGCTCTTGGAACAAGACAAGATTAATGAGAAATCTCTTGAAGAAATATTCGACACTAATGAATTTGAGCTAGAATGTCCAAATTCGGGCGTTTTTCGTCGTTTTCAGCGATTAGCGTTCGAGGGAGATGACGATCGGAACGTTATTTCCAATTATTTCATTTGATTAGGTGAACAGCTCGTGTTATATTGGTGATCCGCCTTTGAAAAAGGGCGAAACAAAATTGGAACTTATGATGCAATCCAATTATTACTACTTGACTCAAAACAATCATACATGGTATATTGTGAGTCCGGCACTTTTGAAGTGCTAGTGAAAATGCTCTTTGAAAACTGAACAGCGAAAGCGTTAATGAGTCTATCATTAAATGATTTGCCAGCTTTGAACCAGTAACAAACTTTATTGGAGAG
>NZ_JBHVSO010000029.1:0-25632 GCF_042885155.1 Brevibacillus sp. NPDC058079 | reverse complement strand
CCGGAAACGCTATCTTATTTTTGTCCTTCGGACCTAACTCCACACAAGTCTAATTTTGTCTTGAAACAAAAAGTAGTGTTTATCTACAACCTGAGAATCAGGAATAATCATTCCTGATTCTCCTTTTTGAAAGAAGGTGATATTTATGAAGAGTAAATTAACCGTGTCTTTGGCTGCAACAGCAATAGTTGTGGTGCTAGTATTTGGATTTTTATATGTGGGGACTGGAAACGATTACTATAGAATTTCTGATGGAGCATCCTCAGAACAGATAGAAGCTTTAAAGAGTAATAAAATAGATTATATGATCAAAGAAGATGGGTCTTTATGGATAAGAAGAAGTGATGAATTGAAAGTAGCACAATGTTGTACATAGTATGTTGAGTAACCGAAATGAGAGATGCAACAGCAACCGGATTTATGAACGGTTGCTGTTTTTTCCATCAAAGGTAAACCGTAGCACATCTACGGGTGGAAAGGTGGCGGCAGCCAGGGGAAGATCCAAAGGCGTAGGCATGAAGTGTAGCCAGAGAGGACCGGCCCGGAAATGAGTTGCATCACCATTACTTTGGTGAAAACCGGTTTTTTTTATTATTGTGGGGAGTTTGCGGTTTTGTTGTATTCCTCGATCATTTTCTTCGCTTTATTTTGAATAAGTTTATTGCGTTCTGCTTTCCGTTCATTAAAGCTAGGTGAGTTTAACTCTGAAGCAGCTGGAATATTTCCGAAAAAACACTCAAGAGCGGCGGGCCTAGGTGTCTGCCGCTTTTTTGTGTGCGCAAACGGCTGTTTTTCCGGGAAAAGAGTATGCTTCCCGCAGATTTAATCAAATGTGTAAGAGTATTCAAGGGCCAGCAGTATTCGTTCATCTCTTGTTCATATTGCTTCTTTACTATTGATCCGCGTAGATAGGTGCAAGGCATTGATGATTTGCAGGATGGTAGACAAGTGAGTATCATTCAAAATAATGAAGCAGGATAACCAGAGGGCGGAGTAACAAGGGGGCCAGCTTGATGAAACTGACAATTCTGATTGCAGATGACGATCCACACGTACGTGAGCTATTGCGATTTTACTTAGCAAAAGAGGGATACAACGTCTTGGCTTGTGTAGATGGAAATGAGGCTTCGCAGCTGTTGGAACAGGAATCTGTCCAGCTCGCCATCGTGGATGTGATGATGCCAGGCAAAAACGGTTGGGAGCTGTGCCGGGAGATACGGGAGTTTTACGACCTCCCTGTTATTATGCTAACGGCAAAGGGAGAGGTGCGGGATAAAGAAAAAGGTTTTTTGGCGGGGACGGATGATTATTTGACCAAGCCATTTGAGCCTACCGAATTGCTGTACCGCATCAAGGCCTTGCTGCGTCGCTATCAGATGGTCAGCAAACAAATCATCGTCATGAACGATACCGTCATCGATCGTATCAGCCATGTCGTGAAGGTGAAAGAAGAGTTGATTCATTTACCGTTAAAGGAATTTGAACTGCTTGCCCAGCTTGCCAGTTTTCCTGATCGGATTTTTACCCGAGATCAACTATTGGAGCTCGTGTGGGGTGGCGACACCGAGAGTGATAGTCGTACCATCGATGTGCATATTAAGCGGCTGCGAGAGAAATTTACGGAGAAAACAAATGACTTTGTCATTTCTACCGTTCGCGGCTTAGGCTACAAGCTGGAGGTACGAGGCGCGTGAAAACTCTTTACGTCCGGGTAGTTCTTACCTTCGTCGCAATTGTACTGATCAGCGGCACACTTGGTTTTTTGTTGGCAAATGAGTATTATCAACGAAATCTGCGCGCTTATAATGAACAAAAAATCACGAGCATCGGACAGCAAATTATCGATTTGTACGAGCATAAATCGTCGCTCGACCTGCCCTCCTTCATGACCCATGTCGCCAATTTGAATTTTCAAATGCATCTCGTGGATGAGAATGGCGCAGTAAGCCAATTCGGAGCACCTTTTCGCGATCAGCAGATAGAGCCTGCCATCGTTCAAAAAGTGTTGGCGGGTGAGACTTACAGAGGGATTACAGAAGAACAGCACGGCTTGTTTGTGACCGGATTTTTTGAAAACACGTTGACAAACAGCATTGGCTTGCCGCTTACAGCAGAAGGAAAAAAATACGCCCTGTTTGTACGGCCAAATATTGAGCAGCAGTTTGGCGAGGTGCATATTATGTTTGCCTTGCTACTGGCAGCGATGTTTGTACTTAGCCTGATCCTGATCCTGATATTTACCCGTTATTTGGTGAAGCCGATCGAGAAGCTGAGCCATGCGACCAAAAAACTGGCAGAAGGCCAGTACGACATCCACCTGGACATCGCTCGCCGGGACGAAATCGGCGATTTGGCCATGCATTTTGCCAGGATGACAGAGTCACTCAAACAACTGGACGAGATGCGCCAAGAGTTTGTCTCCAATGTCTCTCATGAAATCCAGTCTCCATTGACATCGATCCAAGGCTTTTCTCAAGCCATCCGGAGCGGTGGTGTGACAAACGAACAGCGGGAGACGTACTTGACTATCATCGAAGAAGAGAGCAGGCGGCTGTCTTCCTTGAGCAAGCAGCTGTTGACGCTCGCTTCCCTGGACAAAGAGACAGGTCTGTACGAACCGACACGTTTTCGTCTGGATGAGCAGATCAGGCAAGTCCTCTTAGTTTTGCAGCATCAGTGGCAACAAAAAAAGCTCGCGATGGAGCTGACTTTACCGGAGACCTTCATCGTGGGTGACAAGCAACTGCTCAATCAAGTATGGATGAACCTGCTTGCCAATAGTATCAAATTCACCCCAACGGCTGGCTCTATTTCCATTGCGATACAGAAGGATACGCGAATTGTCGTGACCATTCGGGATACGGGGATCGGCATGTCAGAAGAAGAGCAGGAGCATGTCTTTGACCGTTTTTACAAAGGAGACAAGTCACGCAATCGAGAAGCGACGGGAAGCGGTCTCGGTCTTTCTATCGTGCAAAAAATTTTGCAGGTTGCAAAAGGCAGCATACATCTTCAAAGCCGTATAGGCGAAGGGACAACGGCTACGGTCAGCCTACCGACGGGTGAGCATCCTACTGCGAGAACGACAATCGAATCATAACGAAGCGAAGCAAGGGAGTGATTTCCATGAATATCGGCATGCGTATAATCGCCGCAGTCATATCCCCTTTTATTACCGGTCTGTATGCTGCATTGATCATCTATAACTACCGTGATCCAAGCGCGCCGTTCGGGTTCGGGCAAGAGTATTTGTTGGGCGTACTTATAAGTATGGCATTGAACCTGATTGTCTTCTTATGGTTGTCGGTATTCGTGGACTGGCTAGTGAGTCGATCACACTTGTTCGGGTGGAAAAAATACGCTGTGCGTTTCGGGGGATATGCTGTCATCGGCTATGTGCCTGTGTTTTTCCAATGGCTAATGAGTGTTGATCCGCATGCTGCATTGTTTTATCCGCAGGCAACGGTTTTGGTGTTCGCCAGTATATGTTACTTCCTTATATTTGTGGGAATAGAGGCGATCAGGCAGCGTTTTACCCGGAAAACGAGTGTAAATCGCCATGGTTAATCAAATGTTTAAAATGCGGGAGTAACAAAAAAGCCCGAGCATCAGGTAGCTCGGACAATCGTTTTCTGTTCTTTGGCGTGTTCAATCCCCGCAGATATGAGATGGCGTACATGGTCATCATCCAACGAGTAAAAAACGAGCTTTCCTTCTTTTCGATACTTGGCTAGTCCCATGTTGCGAAGAAGCCGCAGATGGTGGGAGGTGTTAGCGATCGAGCTTCCGATGATAGCAGCCACATCACAGACACAGAGCTCGTCTTCCATCGAGAGGATGTGAATGATTTTTGCGCGGGTGTCATCGGCCAACGCCTTGAAGATTTTTGCTACCCCTTCTGATTCTGTGGCGAGCGGCTTTAACCGATTTACTTTTTCCTCATCAAAACATTGGATTTCACAGATGTCATCCACTGTATCCATCACCTCATGCTCTACAATGTCCTACTATTATAGACATTCGCGGAGAAAGTGAAAAGGAAAAACGACATTTTCATGGCAGTGTAGTGTGCCTCTCTGTTTTCGTGTAAGATGTACATGATCCAAGAAATGGGGAGAGAATACCATGAGTGCGCAGCCAAAGTGCCCGAAGTGCCGTTCTGCAAAGATCGATTTTACGGATTCGATCAATAAGCCATTATACATAACCATTTATGTAGCGGTTTTGGCAGTGCTTGCCTTGATCGGCATTTCGGTGAAAGGGACTCCTGTCATCTTTTTGTTCCTCGGACTATCAGGGGCCTTTATCCTGTTTGCCGTTCGTCTTGCATTAGAAAAGCGTAAAGTAATCAAGTGCAAATGTCTGGACTGTGGGGAGCGTTGGCAGACCACCCCAACACCAGTAGAAGCCCGTACCAAGTAACAAGACTCCTAGTAATAGGGGTCTTTTTCTTATTCTCGATCTGTAAAAAAATGGGCGAAATATTCAAATCAATTCTTGAACGAACCAAAAGGATGCGATAATATTATAATTAAATATTTGTTTGAATGTTTGTGGATTGATTTCATTTGAAGCTGGGCAAAATAGATGCTTGGAAAAAGGTGAGAACAAATGGCAGAAGAACGAAAAAAAGATGAGTGTTGCAGTGGGCATCAATGCGGAAGTGAGCATAAGCATGCTGGTAAAATTCTCACGGTTCTCGAGCCTGCGGCTGTGGCAACAGCAACAGAAAGCGCAGGCATTCTTTCTTCACAGGCTGTTGTCTATCGCGTTACAGGTATGGATTGCAGTTCGTGCGCCAAATCGCTGGAAAAGCATATGCAGACGTTGCCTGCCGTAAAAGAAGTAAACGTGAACTTTTCCACGGGTAAAATGCAGCTCGTCACGGATGGGCTGGGAGAAGATGTGGTAGTCAAGGAAGTCGCTAAGGCCGGATACAGTGCCATGCTGCTTACGAGACGCACGGCCAAAGCAGTACCGAAAACGGATCAGGCAGGGACGGTACTGACGACGATTTCCGGTGTGCTGTTGGCTCTCGGTTTTCTAGGTTCCTTATCGCCTAGCATATCTCCGCTGGTCGTTACTGTACTCTATGCGTTGTCGATCATAAGTGGCGGCTACCGACCTGCGCGCAGTGCTTTTTACGCGATCAAAAGCGGTTCACTGGATATGAACGTATTGATGTCTGTTGCGGCTGTAGGTGCAGCATTAATCGGTGAGTGGCTGGAGGGTGCGACGGTCGTCTGGCTCTTTTCCATCGGAAACTTGTTGCAGACCAAGTCGATTGAAAAAACGCGCGACTCCATACGCAATCTGATGGATTTGGCTCCGCCCGAGGCATGGGTCAAGGTGGGGGAGTCTCTTTCCCGCAAGCCAGTTGAGGACATCGCTGTCGGCCAAGTCATCGTAGTGAAGCCGGGAGAGAAAATCCCGCTGGATGGTGTCATCGTACATGGGACATCGAGCGTCAATCAGGCCCCGATTACAGGTGAATCGATTCCCGTAGATAAGCTGGTCGGCGACAGTGTTTTTGCAGGGAGTGTCAACGAAAGCGGCGCGGTGGAGATCAAGGTAACAAAGCTGGTGGAGGATACGGCGATTGCCAGAATCATTCATCTCGTGGAGGAAGCGCAGGAGAAAAAAGCGCCTACTCAGGCGTTCGTCGACAAATTCGCTGCGATCTATACGCCAATCGTGCTCGTGCTCGCTTTGTTCGTGATCGTATTCCCGCCATTACTTGGACTCGGTACTTGGGGAGAATGGTTTTACAGAGGGCTTGAGCTGCTGGTTGTTGCTTGCCCGTGCGCACTGGTTATTTCCACGCCAGTTGCGATTGTGTCCGCGATTGGAAATGCAGCGAGAAACGGTGTCCTGATCAAGGGCGGTACGTTTTTGGAAAAGGCAGGAGCGATCAATGCAATTGCCTTCGATAAAACGGGCACATTGACGGAAGGAAAACCACAGGTTGCAGCAGTTATCGAGATGGAGGGAAGCGAAGACGAGGTAGTGTCGATCGCCAGAACGATTGAAGAGCGTTCTTCCCATCCGATTGCACAAGCGATTCTCACTTATGCGAAACAAAAGCAGGTCGCTTCCCAGAGTGGGCAAGATTTCAAGGCGATTGTCGGAAAAGGGGCGAGCGCTGTCATTGGAACCGAGACATTTTATGCAGGGAAGCCCGCCCTGTTTCAAGAGCTGGGAGTCGATCTGTCGGCATGGCAAACGAAAATCGAGTCGTTGCAGAGTGAAGGACATACGCTGGTGGTTATCGGTACCGCAACGAAATTGATCGGGATGATTGCTGTTGCCGATACCATTCGTGAGATTACGGTTAGTGCCATTGGCAAGCTCAAGGCCGCAGGTATCGAAGACATCGTGATGCTGACTGGTGACAATGAGGGTACGGCGAAAAAAGTAGCGAGTCAGACTGGTGTAAATCGTTATTTTGCAGAGCTGCTGCCACAAGATAAGGTAGAGGCGGTCAAGCGACTACAGCAAGAAGGCAAGGTCGTCGCCATGGTGGGTGACGGGATCAACGATGCGCCTGCTCTCGCATCAGCTGACTTGGGGATTGCCATGGGTGGAGCTGGCACTGATACGGCAATGGAAACCGCGGATATCGTACTGATGGCTGACAATCTCGAAAAGCTGCCGCACACGATGAAGGTCAGCAGAAAAGCACTCACGATTATCAAGCAAAACATCTGGTTTTCGATCATCGTAAAGCTGGTCGCACTCGTGCTGATCTTCCCTGGCTATCTAACCTTGTGGCTGGCGGTGCTCAGTGACACGGGAGCCGCATTACTGGTCATCTTAAACAGCATGAGACTATTGCGAATGAAGGACTAAATAAAAAAGGGAGATGAGCTGTCGAAGCTCTCTCCCTTTTCTTTTGTAGATGGTTTACACCAAGACGCCGTCGCCGTATCTTTCGAATTCTTTCTGGGTGCAAGCGACAAAGTGACCGCGCTCAATTTCACGCAAGACGCGTTCTTCCCCTTGATCTCGCAAATATTCCTGATCATCGAAAACGATGCGCTTACGGTTGCGCTCATAATCAGGGTCTGGCAATGGAATTGCAGAGAGCAACGATTTGGTGTACGGATGAATCGGATTCTCGTACAGGCGATTACTTTCTGCCAGCTCCACAATACGTCCGCGGTACATAACACCAATGCGATCACTGATGTATTTAACCATGGAAAGGTCATGGGCGATGAACAGATAAGTCAGGCCTTTTTCTTTTTGCAGGCGCTTGAGCAGGTTAATGACCTGCGCCTGAATGGACACGTCGAGGGCAGAGATCGGTTCATCGGCAATGATGAATTCCGGATCAACAGCCAATGCCCGTGCGATCCCGATCCGTTGGCGCTGTCCGCCGCTGAACTCATGCGGATAACGGTTTGCGTGCTCGCGGTTGAGGCCAACAGTTTCCAACAGCTCGTGTACCTTTGCGATGCGTGCTTCCTTGTTCGCCAGACGATGAATGTCCAGACCTTCCGCAATAATATCGGATACAGTCAGACGTGGATTCAACGATGAGTACGGGTCTTGGAAAATCATCTGGATTTTGCGGTTGAGCCATTTCTTTTCTTCGAGTGTTTTCTTTCCGTGTACACTTTGTCCATCGAACAAGACCTCTCCGCCAGTTGCATCGTACAGGCGAAGGATGGTCCGTCCGGTAGTGGATTTACCGCAACCGGATTCACCCACAAGACCGAAGATTTCCCCTTTGTAGATGTCAAAGGTGATACCATCTACAGCTTTCAGCGTATGACCATTCCCAAGGTCAAAATGCTGTTTCAAATCTTTGACTTCAACCAGCTTTTCACGGTTCTCGTAGTTGAACGTTTTTTTGGTGCTTACTGGAGCCTCAGTCGCATCATCAGAATTGACTTTTCGTCTCACAGCCGAAGCAGGCGGTTTGATGTCAGGTGCCATTTCATGCAGGAGCCATGTTGCCGCATAGTGCGTATCGGAGATTTTGAACATCGGTGGTTCATATTCGAGATCGACCTTCAACGCAAATGGGTTACGAGCTGCAAAGGCATCACCTACAGGTGGCTTGAACATGTCAGGCGGCGATCCAGGAATGGACATCAGCTCGTCATCGCTTGCATCGAGGCTAGGCATAGAACCTAATAGACCCCATGTATACGGGTGCTTAGGGTCGTAGAAAATTTCATCGACTTTACCGATTTCCACAATTTTACCTGCATACATAACCGCTACACGGTCTGCCATGTTAGCAACGACACCGAGGTCATGCGTAATAAAGATGATCGAGGTACCCATCTTCTTTTGTAGTTCCTTCAGCAGCTCCAAAATCTGCGCTTGAATCGATACGTCCAGAGCAGTTGTCGGCTCATCGGCGATGATAATTTTTGGATTGCAGGCCAGTGCGATGGCAATGACAATCCGTTGACGCATCCCACCAGAAAACTGGTGCGGGTATTGATCGACACGTTCTTTGGCAAATGGAATCCCTACCATTTCCAACAGTTCAATAGCACGGTTGCGCGCTTCTGCACGGTTCAGCTTTTGGTGCTTGATGAAGCTCTCCATGATTTGGTTCCCGATAGTCATCGTCGGATTCAAGGAAGTCATCGGGTCTTGGAAAATCATCGAGATATCGCGACCGCGAACATCCTGCATTTCTTTTTCGGAAAGCGTAACCAAATCTCTTCCTTCAAAAAGAACTTGTCCTTTTGGAATGCGTCCAGGAGGAGAAGGAATGAGGCGCATAAGTGCTTGTGAAGTTACGGATTTACCGGAACCAGATTCCCCAACAATCGCCAGCGTTTCTCCTCTTTCCAGATCAAAGGAGACGCCTCGTACTGCTTTGACTTCACCTGCATACGTATCGAATGACACATGCAAATCTTTTACTTCTAAAACTTTTCCCATATAATCCTCCCTTTCGAGCATGCTTTGTCGTGATTCACCCACCATGTATATCCAACAATCTCTCTAGTAGAGGTAGTCCAAAAAGTCGACTTTTTGAATACGCACTAGTATAAATTTTTGCGAAAATGAAAATCATTATCATCATTATACTATATTCATTAACTGTTGTTAAAAAATTTTTTTATACATTGCCTATCCATACAGATCTTTTCCTGAATTTTGCCAAAAGCCCAGAATAGGGGCTTTTTTAGCGTTACCAAATGAGAGCCCAGTCATACTATGCATCAATACAGCAGAATACTGGCTTATAGGGGGAACGCTTGTGAACAAGCTCAATCAGTCAAAGGAAATCGCGCTCACTTTTGATGATGGACCGGATCAGTTGTGGACGCCTCGTGTGTTAGACATATTAGCCCACTATCAGGTAAAGGCAACATTCTTCTGTGTGGGACAAATGGTGAAGTACAACCCAAAAATACTGGAGCGGATCGTAAAGGAAGGTCACTTGGTAGGAAACCATAGTTGGGATCACCCTGACTTTACGAAAATACCTCTCTTGGCTGTTCATGAGCAGGTAGAACATACCTCAGATCAGATCGAAAAGGTAGTAGGTGTGAGACCTCGGATGGTTCGACCGCCATATGGAGCAGTGAATGAGGAGGTCATCCAGCTGCTTGCCGCGAGTGACTACGAAATGATTTTGTGGGATATAGATAGTTGGGATTGGAAAGGTCTCACCGGCCCACAGGTAGCTAGAAACATCTTGGGACATGCCACCCCAGGCGCAGTCGTGCTTCAACATTCCGCTGGCGGTACGAAAGACACGCTAAAGGGGAGTATGGACGCCTTGCCCTATGTCATTGAGGTGTTAAGTGAGCAGACATATACCTTCTCAACCGTTTCCACCATGTTTCAACTGGCAGCTTATCGAGAAAGAAGCGATCCTGTCGAGAAAAGGAGAAGGGGCAGATAGAGGAAATGGATTGAAATCTGTGGTAATTAGTAGAATCAGAAGATTTCTTTCAGGGGAGCGAATCAGAAAATGTCCAAAGCCGATAATATGCTCTCCATTTTGTGGCTGTTGAAGACCGGCAAGCGTATGACAGCCAAGCAATTGGCAGAGATTCTCGAGATTAATATTCGCACCGTTTATCGCTATATTGATTCACTGTGTGCGAGCGGTGTACCCATCATTTCCGATGCCGGACACAATGGTGGCTACAGTTTACTTCAGCATTTCAATGAAGCTCCGCTGTTTTTCGACCTCAACGAGCAAAAAGCCCTGATTCATGCAGCGGCTTTTGCCCAAGAGGCCGGGTATCCCTTCGGAGCAGATTTACACCGGGCCATTTCCAAGCTAAAACGTTACACAAATGAAGAGCAGCGTGACGCGATTGACCGACATAGTATCGGCTTCGAGGTGATCCAGCCTCCTGTTGATCCTTCTCTCGAATCTACCCTACAGGAACTGGAGCTGTCTGTTGCCAATGGGTACACCCTTTCGATGGAGTATCAGAAAGCCTACCAGACAACGAGACAGATGCGTCACATCGATCCATACGGGCTCGTTTATTGGAAGGGAAACTGGTATATCGTTGCCTATTGCCATCTCCGTAGTACCATTCGCAGCTTTCGTGCAGATCGTGTCTATGAGATCCAACGTACAGAAGCCAGCTTTCAACGCCCTCCTGAATTTTCTGCGCGCCATTTTTTTCTCTCGAATTTACTACCGGAAGCAGACAAGCAGGGAAGCACCATTATGATCAAAGTCAAAGGAAGAACACAGTCACTCGCCGATTTGTGCAGGCATTGGTATCTCGGACATTCTGTGATCGAGCGCAGCGAGGCACAGGTGATCTTTCAAGTAGATGAGCAAATGGCTCATTCGATCCTTCCTCATTATCTTTTGCCATACGGAAAATCTATTCAAGTTGAAGAACCAGCTTTTGTAAAAGAGCGATTGGCCGCCATCGCTGCTGATTTATTTCATTTTTATCAGTCGACGTGAATTCACTGACCATTTTTGTCAGTAGAGTTGATTTATATTGAAAGCAAAGAAGAGATGGAAAAGGTGAATGGAGGCAGGTTGATTATGAAGCATGAAGCATTGCGTTTGTACGAATATCATGTATGGGCAAACGAAAAGGTATTCGAGCGGTTGCAGGAGGTACCAGAGGGAGTAAGCGAACAGGAGGTTCCGAGTGTGTTTCCGACCATCACCCAGACGTTGGCTCACATTCTCAAGACGGATTATGTTTGGTTGTTGGCTATGAAGGGGGAGAGCTACGAAGAGGTAGGACCAAAAGTAGGGGTTCTCTTGCAGGAATTAAAAGGAAAGAACGTACGCGAGCTGCGAAAATTGTTTGCCGAATCAGCCCAGCAGTTCAGAGATTTCTTCGGGCAAATCTCGATGGAAGACACCTCGGCTTATACGCACCCAGCATTGGGCACGGTTCATGCTCGCTATGCCGACATCGTCCAACACGTCGCCAACCACGGAACCTATCACCGAGGCAATATCTCCGCCATGCTCAGACAAATGGATCACGCGGGAGCTTCCTCCGATTACATTTTTTATTTGTTCGAGACTTCCGCGGTAGAACAATAGAGGTTTTTTTCTCTCCATCAACTACCGAAAAAAACAAGCAGCTTGTAAGAGGGAACAGGAGAAAACAGCGAAGATCTTAGGGACACCGACCGAGACGTAATGCAAAAAGCGAAACACGCCCTTAAGCGTCCACCTCTGAGATGCTTCCAGATTGGACCACTTTGGACGCGGTTTCGCTTTTTGCATGGAGTCGGGCAGTCAATCTCCCAGGGGGTGGCCCTAGAAGCTGAGCGTTTTCTCCTGTTCCCTCTCCTCCACTACAGCAACGAAAATGACTTGTTTTTTAAGGATTCATCGTCCGAGCAATCCGCACCTCGAGCCCGTTCAAGAACTGACTAATGTTCGGCTTTGCTTCTCCGATGATGCTTTCGCCAGGCTTGCCGGGTTCAAAGATCACGTCATTGTTTTTAGCGACCTCGCTCAAGTAATCCCTGACGATCTGTCCTGTTTTCGTAGCGTCATATTTCTTGGCAAAGTTCTGATACTCTTCCTTGACGGCAGGGAGCAGCTTCATGGTTGCTTCGTCAATGGCATCGTAACGGTAATTAGACAAATATGCTTTGAGATAGTCGATATAGAGCGTACGGAGCTTCACTGCACGTGGGCTGCTGCGGTAGTCAACCAAATACTCTTCGACTTCAACCATTCTGGGTCCGAGCTCGGCCCGCGTGATTTGCAACCCGCCGTCACCCAAATACGGTTTGCCCGTTTCTGTTTCTTGAATGGACAAGTAGTCCTTCCCTTCCTCACCGAGCGAAGAGGCATATTTTTGCAGTGCTTTGTAATCCACTTGCCAGTAGAAGGACATGTCATTCGTTGCCTGTAAGACGAGTCCGCCCTCTGTTTGATTGAGGAGCCATTGCTTGAAGCTGTCATCGCCTTCTAGCTTGTTGAAATCGTAAGGGTATTGCAAGGCATACAGCTTATCCGCATTTCCCGGCTGGGCGAGGAGTGCCTTGAAGTTATCGTTTATCGTAGGCAAATGTTTTTCATAATACTGCTCGAGTGCCCAAAATAGTTGATCGGCAGTTTTCGTGTCCGTTTTCGCCAGGTGCTGATCCAAAAAGGCAGTTAGCTCTTTCGCTTCCTTGGCTTGTGCAGCTAGTACGGTGAACTGCTTGAGCAAATCATCGGCAGGCTTTTCGCCTTTGGTCGCATCAGCAGGAGGCTGCCCAGTGTTTTCCGTTGCAGGTGGGGTAGGGTCCTTTACTGTCAGTTGATCAGAGGCAGAGGTGCACCCTGTCACAAAAGTAATCGCGACGAGGCTAGAGACAAAAGGTAGAACATATCGTTTCATATCTTCATTTTCACTCCGTAATGTTGAATGGTTTCAGTCTTTGAACCGCGCTACTACCTCACGCAGATCAAACGGTTTGGTCATGTAGTCATCGGCTCCCAATTCCAATCCGACAACTTTACATTCCACGGACACTCCCTCCCGTCGTTCCCTTTCTATTGGTACGTACCATACCACGTTAAAGTTATCGGTTCAATTCGATTAAATATTCCTGATAGGAAGCAAGCGTCACTTTTGATATACTTTCTCTATTGATGATAATGAGAATGATTATCAATATTTACATAGAGGATCGGGCAGAGGTGAGAACATGAACGAAACACAAGCCTTGGTTCAACAATTCACAGAGAAGACCATGGCAGAAGCCATTTTTAAGCTGCGTGACATTACATGGCTCAAAGCACAAGGACATGACCGACTACGCCAACAATTCACTCATTCGCATATTTTGCTGGTAGTAACCGGGGGACGAGGGCGCCTGCGACTGGAGGACGAGGAGTACCAATTGCGGCAGGACGCGATTTACGTATGTCCTCCTATGCTTACGTTTGGCATCGTCCCTGATTCGGCTGATCATTTGGAGATGTACATGCTTCGTTTTGATGTCTTTATGGAAACGAGAGACAGACATCGGCGCTTCCAAGCCCTTCGGGAAAAGCATCTGTTTCCTTTTCGGGGAGAGATCTCTGTCCAATCGGCAGGGCAGCTTCCTGTCTATTGTGATTTGATCCAGAATCTATGGAAGCAGGAGACGGCGCTCGAGCGCTTTCGAGGTCAACACACTTTTCAAGAGCTATGGTACCACATCGTCAAGCATGCTCACTTCTCGGCCACAGATTCTGGAATGGCGCTGGAACGGGCACGCGCGCATATGGAAGAGTATTACTCGGAAAATGTGACGATTGAACAGCTGGCTCGCATCGCAGATGTGAGTCCAAAATATTTCGTCGATCTGTTCAAAAAAACGTATGGCATCTCAGCTATGGACTATTTGGCAGAGCTACGCATCAGCCGAGCGAAGCAGATGATGGTGCAGTCGCATGCCAAGCTGCGCGATATCGCTCATCAAGTGGGTTACAACGACGAGTTTTACTTTAGTCGAAAATTCAAGAAAGCTGTCGGAGTTTCACCCACTCTCTATATGAAAAGCCGCCAACGAAAAATTGCGGCGTACGGCTCTACCATCATCGGGCATTTGCTGGCTTTGAAAATGATTCCTTACGCGGCGCCACTGCACCCGAAATGGACGGCTTACTATCATCACAGCTATCGAAACGATATCCCGATACATCTGAGCGCGTTTCGAATTAATCAGAATTGGAAAGCCAACATCGAAATGCTTCGCGATGCCAAGCCGGACGTGATCATTGGCTTGGACGAGACGAGTTTGCAGGAACAGAAGCAACTGAACGAGATAGCGCCCACCTTGTATGTACCCTTTGAAGAGCGGGGATGGAAAGAACAACTGCAGCTTATGGCAGACTTTTTAGGTGAGTCCGTGGAAGCCAATCATTGGCTTTGCGAGTATGAGAAAAAGGTGAAGAGGGCCCGGGCAAAGCTTCAACATGTTCTAGACGATGAAACGGTGCTCATCGTGCGGATTTTGAAAAACCAGCTCTATGTCCACTGCAATCGCAGTATGAATGAAGTGTTTTATCAGGATCTGCAAGTCAAGCCTGCTTTTGTCTCGGAACAGAACGAGTACGACCAGCTTGTGACCGTACAGGAATTAGCTGCACTCGCGCCAGATCGCTTGCTGCTGTTGGTTTGCCAAGAGGCTGAAACGCTGGCATGCTTCCAAGCCTTGAAAGCATCGGGACCATGGCAAGAGATCGAAGCAGTCCGCAACAATCGGGCGCATGTCATTACGTCCGACCCCTGGCGGGAATACTCGGCAACGGCTCATGAACGGATCGTGGAAGAGAGTGTGAGATTGCTTTCAGGAGATCGTCCATGTTGATTCTGGATTTCGTCCATGGTCGGGCATGAGTGGATGCATTATAATCACGAATGATAATCGTTATCACTCATATGGAGTGAAACATTACATTTCTGAGAGGGGTCTTTCAAGAATGAAAAAGATATACCTAGGCTTGAGTATTGCAGCGCTGACATTGGCTCTGACAGCGTGCGGTGGAGGAAAAGAAGCAGCGAATAACACGACTGCACCTACGGCAGCACCTGCGACAACAGCTACAGCAGAAAAGCCAGCCGATGATGCCAATAAAGCAGAGACACGCACGATCAAATATTTGGATAAAGAATACACCGTCCCTAGCAAAACAGAGCGGATCGCCATTGTAGGCAGCATGGAGTCCATGGAAGATTCGTTGGTACTGAACGTGAAACCTGTAGGAGCGATTTCTGTAGGCGGTAAATTCCCGGAGATGTTTGCACCGATTACGGGCGAAGCCACATCCATCGGGGAAAAAATCCAACCGAACCTGGAAACCATCCTGTACTTGAAGCCTGATGTCATTCTGGGAAGCAGTAAATTCCCGCCCGAGATGGCTGAGAAATTGAACAAAATTGCGCCTACCTTCCCTGTGTCCCACATTTCGACCAACTGGGAAGCGAATCTGCAGTTGCTGGGTGAGCTGACTGGGAAACAAGCGGAAGCCGAAAAAGCGCTCCAAGCGTACAAAGCAGAGGCAGAAGCAACCAAAGCAAAATGGGGCGAGAGCTTGAAGGATAAAAAAGTACTCGTGATTCGTCTGCGCCAAGGAAATATCAACATCTATCCAGAGAAGGTGTTCTTCAACCCAGCTCTGTACGCAGACCTTGGTTTGACTGCACCTGAAGAAGTAAAAGCAGCGAAGGCACAAGAAATTATCTCCATGGAGAAGTTCAGCCAGATCAACCCGGACTACCTGTTCATTCAATTCTCTCCAGACGAGAATAAAGACAAGCCAAACGCATTGGAAGATTTGCAGAACAACCCGATTTGGAAGAGCGTGAATGCAGTGAAAAACGGCAATGTTTACGTAAACGTGGTTGATCCTCTCGCACAAGGCGGTACTGCTTGGAGTAAAACACAATTCCTGAAGGCGGCTGTAGAAAAATTGTCTGCCAAGTAAAAGTGGGCGAGGGTAAGCTATGCAATCCAAAAAAGCAACTTCCATGATCATACTAGCCGTTTCGCCAGTGGTGATCCTGCTTACAATCTTGCTCTCCATTCATTACGGAGCGAAGCCGATTGATGCGGGGACGATTTATCAAGCTTTCTTTGCCTTTGATGAAGGGAATGTCGATCATCAAATTGTCATGCACTCTCGCTTGCCGAGAGTCTTGGGCGCACTCATGATCGGAGCATTTTTAGCGATATCAGGAGCGTTGATGCAGGGGATGACGAGGAATTACCTCGCGTCCCCCTCTATTATGGGCGTGTCTGATGGTTCGGTTTTTGCTGTTACGCTGTGCATGGTTTTCATTCCATCCGCTACGAGTGTCACGATGATTACCATGTCCTTGATCGGTTCAGCACTTGCGGTCGCGATGGTTCTCGCTTTTTCCCGACTATTGCCGAACGGCTTGACGCCAGTAGGGATGGCGGTCATCGGTACGATTACGGGTACCTTTCTGAGCAGCATTTCAGCCGCGATTTCTACTTATTTTCAAGTCTCACAAAATGTCAGCTTCTGGTACAATGCAAGGCTACATCTCTTGGAGCCTGGGTTGGTGAAGCTGGCGGTTCCTTTTGCCATCGTCGGTATTGTCCTCGCACTTCTTTTGTCCAAATCGATTACGATCTTGTCCTTGGGAGACGAAGTATCTCGAGGTCTCGGACAGAGAACGGTGATGGTCAAAGTGCTGGCAACGACAGCTGTTGTCATTCTGACAGGCATTTCCGTAGCGATGGCAGGAAAAATCGCCTTTGTCGGGCTGATTATTCCGCATATTACCCGCTTTTTGGTAGGTCTCGATTATCGATGGATCATTCCATGTGCAGGATTACTGGGCGGTATTTTCCTTGCCTTGTCTGACGTTCTCAGCCGATTTATGAATAGTCCGTTTGAGACCCCAATCGGCGTGGTAACGGCTTTTATTGGCGTTCCGTTCTTCCTCTATTTGATTTACAAGAGAGGAGGGGGAAAGCATGCCTAATCAAAAAGGTAGATTTCGTTTGCTGTTATTCGTCAACATCGCCTTAATTTTGCTGGCGATTTATATGAGTTTGACCAACGGTGTATTTGACATGACGGTGATGGATGTCATCCGTACGTTATTGCGTATTGATCCTGTAGCGGAATACGATTTGGTTATTTTCGATTTTCGCTTGCCTCGGATTGTTATTGCGGCGTTGGTCGGCTTTGGTCTGGGGGTCGCTGGTACCGTCATTCAGGGGATCACCCGTAACGGGCTGGCTGATCCGGGGATTCTGGGCATTAATGCTGGGGCAGGAGCCGCTATCGTCGCCTTTATGTTTTTCTTCGGTGGACAATTTATGGATGCGAGCTGGTATTCCATCATGGCCATGCCTTTGTTCGGTTTAACAGGCGGATTGCTTGCGGCTGGACTAATTTATTTATTTGCCTGGCGTAACGGAGCGCTTGACCCACAACGACTGATTCTGGTGGGGATCGCGATTGGCTCCGGATTGGGCGCCGTGTCACTGTATCTCTCGTTAAAAATGAATCCCAATGATTTTGAAATGGCAACCGTATGGCTCTCGGGAAGTATTTGGAGTGCCAACTGGACGCATATTGCTGGGATGCTGCCATGGCTAGTCATACTCATTCCTGTTTTGATGCGCAAGGTGCATATTCTCGATTTGCTTCAATTGAGCGAGGAGTCCGTCAAGAATCTGGGTGTGTCTGTGGAAAAGGAGCGTAATACTCTCCTGCTGTCGAGTATTGGCATCGTGAGCGCGTGTGTCTCAGTTTCCGGAGGCATCGGATTCGTCGGCTTGATGGCACCGCATATTGCGAAGCGTCTGACGGGAATCCAGCACAGGTATGTTCTTCCCTTGTCGGGAACAATCGGGATGCTCATGGTCGTGGCGGCTGACTTTATCGGCAAAACTGTGTTCACACCCATTGAACTGCCAGTGGGTATCGTCATTTCGATCATCGGTGTACCGTATTTCTTCTATCTACTGAGTAGAAGAAAAAAATAAAGAGGGGACGTGCAAATTGTGAAGGGACAATTGTTTGCAGACGTATGCCATCACCGAGCACTGCTCGTATATTTGCCGCCATCCTATGACAAGAGTACGTCCCGTTTTCCCGTCATGTATGTCCATGATGGCGGTGACTTGTTTGATCCTGCGTTTAGTACTGCACTCGATGTAATCGAAGATCAGTTTGCAGAGGGAAAAATTCCTGAGCTGATTCTCGTCGGCATCCAGCCAGGAAACCGCAGGGATGACTATACGCCTTGGTTTTCCAAAGCGATCTCTCCTGAGCGCAACATTGATTTTGGCGGGCAAGGAGATGCGTATCTTTCTTACGTCGCCAATGAATGTAAGGCGTATATCGACAGCAAGTACAGGACAGACCCTAGGCCGGAGAAAACAGGGATCATCGGATTTTCGCTTGGTGGCTTGATCTCGATGTACGCTGCGCACCAATATCCGGATGTTTTCACGAAAATCGGCAGCATCTCGGGATCGTATTGGTATGAGGGCATGGTTCCGTTTATGCGGGAAAAGAAAATGTACCATTCCGGGCTGCGCATCTATATGGATGTTGGCAGTAAGGAAGGCGCCAAAAAGCAAAACATCCAGAAACAAATGGTTCCGCTGACAAAAGAAGCGCATGAGATATTAGCTGATAGTGGCTTCACAGCAGATCAGCTCGTCCTGTTCATTGACGAAGGAGCGGATCATTTGAGCAAATGTGCAAACGCCAGATTTCCGGGGGCGTTGCAATGGCTCTGGAATGAGAAGGAGGAGACAGAAATGGAACTGGCCAAATTGATTAGAGAGCGTCGCTCGATTCATCGCTTTACAGATCGTGAGGTAGACCCTACGCTGGTTACTGAACTGATGGATACAGCCGTGTGGGCACCGAATTATCACATGACACAACCGTGGCGCTTTATTGTGACGTACGGGGACGGCAAGAGAAGAATCGCCGAGGCCGTGCGGATCATGAAGGAAAAGCGGGAGATTGATCCTGCGAAAAAGAAAGAAGTCGGCGAGAAGTTTTACAATAAAATCATGGCGATTCCGATGCTGATGACGGTCATCATGGAAGAAAGTCCGAACCTGATTACGCGTCAGGACGATTTCGCTTCGACCAGCATTGTCATTCATAACTTTAGCTTGCTGGCGTGGGAAAAAGGCATCGGTCTGACGTGGGAGACGTACCCGTGGATTCACGAGCCGGAATTCCGTGAAGCGATGGGCATTCGACCAGGAGAAAAAGTGCTGGGGAACCTGCATATCGGTTATCCAGCCGCGATCCCTAACGCACAGCCGCGCATTCCTGCAGTAGAGCGCATCACACTTGTCGACAAGGCATAGGACAAGATCAAGTGAATTTTTCTTGTCACAGGATTACTTTTTGTGGTAACCTTGGGTCATTCTACAAGAAAGGGTGACCATTAAGCCAATGATCTGCTAACTCCTATTTCCAACAAAACTAATCGGATAAAACGATGCGTTTTTGGATAGGTGTAGTATGTGCATATTGGCGAATAGATGGTAGATCCTTTTTAGACTCACCAAAGGGTTTCTATGTCTTTTTGACGATAATATGCGTAGCCTCCTGTCCAGATCGCAATGGATAAGGAGGCTTTTTTATGTCAAATGTTTTGAAAAACCGCTATGTCAGGGCTATTTTGTTATCAGCATTTCTGTTGCAAATCGGAGTATGGGTGCGCAACATGGCGATTCTGCTCTTTGTGATGGATCATACAGGAGGCGATCCGTTCGCTGTCTCCATGATTTCTGTGGCGGAATATGCACCAATCTTTCTGTTTTCCTTTCTTGCTGGTACGTTTGCTGATCGCTGGAAACCGAGAAAAACGATGGTCTGGTGTGAGCTACTCAGTGCTCTATCGGTTGTCGGAGTGCTGCTTACCTTCGTTTACGGCTCGTGGAAGGCCATCTTTTTTGCCACACTCATTTCAGCCATTCTTTCTCAGTTTTCCCAACCGTCCGGAATGAAGCTGTTCAAGCTGCATGTACCTGGTGAACAACTTCAGGTAGGAATGTCAGCGTACCAGACTATTTTCGCGATTTTCATGGTATTTGGTCCAATTGTCGGTACGTTTGTGTTCCAGCAATGGGGGATGGAGGTTGCCATGGTCATCACGGCAGTTGCGTTCCTCTCTGCGGCCGGCGTCCTGTATTTGTTGCCGCCAGATCGTGTCGAGAAAGAAGAGCAGCAAGAAACGGCACTGCTTGGGGAGATGGTCAGCGGGATTCGTTATGTGTTATCCAGTCGCGTATTGTCAATGCTTGGCTTTTGCTTTTTGGCAGTGGGTTTCTCATTGGGAATGATTCAGCCGCTTGGGATTTTTATCGTGACTGAACAACTGCAATTGCCAAAAGAAAGCTTGCAATGGTTAATTACCGCCCAAGGTGTGGGGATGATTGCAGGAGGGGCCATGACGATGGCAGCTGCCAAAACGATTCCACCGCAAAAGTTATTGGTCATGGGACTTCTTGGAAATGCGGTCGCAGTAGCGATTTGTGGGATGTCCACGAATCTGTGGCTGACGCTTGTTGCCCAGTTCATCGCGGGATTGCTCTTGCCCTCCATTCAAATTGGAATCAACACCATGCTGCTTAAAAATACCGAGAGTACCTTTATCGGTCGGGTGAATGGAATACTGACCCCGTTGTTTACAGGCTCCATGGTCGTCATGATGAGTATCACGGGGGTATTGAAGCTGCATCTTTCGCTCGCAGTCATATATGGGATCGCTGGATTCCTGATGATTATTGGTCTCAGCTTTATTTTGCCGCTTTATCGTATGAGGGAAGGAAACGTAGTGCAAAGTACAGAACAGACTGGTATATAAGCGTTTGGAAGCAAAGGGAGGCTTGGACCAGATGGTGCACGAACAGATTTCTTCTATAGAAGGTTTGAATATGGTGGCTGCTGTTCGCGAGCTGGCGATGCGGTTGCCAGAAGTATCGGAGCAGGTAGATGCTTTTGGACATACATCGTTTCGCGTAAACGATAAGCCGTTTGTCATTTTGGGAGAGGGGGGCACTGAAGGCCCCTCCTTTTCTGTGAAGGTGTTGAAGACAACCCAAGAGATTTTGCTAACACAGGAGCACTTTTACAAGACACCGTACATCGGTCATCACGGCTGGGTTTCGATCCTGGACAAAAACGTGACTAGCTATGGTGAAATCGAGGATTACATACGGGAAGGCTATATGTGCGCGGCTCCCAAGCGATTGGTCAAGCAATTACAAGAGCAGCCTAGATAACACAGCCTTTATGAAAAAGCACACCTCCCCTGATCGTTCCTGTATAATTTTAACGTAACGAGTAGTGAACGAACGTTCGACACAGCAGCATTCAGACAAAGGGGGAGCCGGTTTTGGATTGGAATCTCCAGCAGATGAGCAAATTGCTTGAGGTCGTTTTTGAAAATGCCCATGAACCGATGATCGTAACGGACAAGGACGGAAAAATACTCTTATTGAATCGGAGCTATCGGAAATTTCTTAATGTACAGGACGTGATCGGACAGCCAGTGACGGATGTCATCGAAAACACGCGGATGCATATTGTCGGTCAGGCTGGCGTTGCCGAGATCGCCGACATTCAGCATATAAAAGGACAGAACATGATTGCGCATCGCATCCCGATTATGGACGAAGGTAAAGTGATTGCCGTTCTGGGAACGGTGCTGTTCCAGGATGTGCAAGAGCTTACTGCTTTGGCTGCGATGGTTGCTCAACTGAAGGATGAGCTGACCTATTATAAGAAAGAGCTGCGGCGGCGGATGGGGGCTACCTATCATTTTGATCAAATCGTCGGGTACAGCCAGAAGCTGCAGGAGCTTAAGAAATTTTCTCAGAAAGTTGCGAAAAGCGATTCGACTGTGCTCATCACAGGCGAAAGTGGGACGGGCAAGGAGCTGTTTGCCCACGCCATTCATGCCGAGAGCAAGCGCAAAATGGGTCCTTTCATTCGGGTGAATTGTGCCGCTATTCCGGATTCTTTACTGGAATCAGAGCTGTTTGGCTATGAAGAAGGAGCGTTTACCGGAGCTGTTCGCCGCGGAAAAAAAGGAAAGTTCGAGCTGGCTAACCACGGAACCATTCTGTTGGATGAGATCGGGGACATGCCGTTGCCGCTACAAGCCAAGCTACTGCGTGTTTTGCAGGAAAAAGAAGTCGAGCGGGTAGGTGCTGTTCGGACGACGCCAATCGATGTGCGAGTGATTGCTTCCACGAATTCGGACATGCTTCAAAGCATCAAGGAAGGGAAGTTTCGGGCGGACCTCTATTATCGGTTGAATGTCGTGTCACTCTCGATCCCTCCGTTGCGCGAGCGTCTGGAGGATTTGCCGGAGCTGGTTTCGAATCTGCTCAAACAACTTGGCGAGTCCACTGGCGTTGCGGTCAGGGCCATTGATGAAGAGGTGTGGAACGTACTTCGGGGCTACTCCTGGCCAGGCAATGTACGGGAGTTGAAAAACGTGCTGGAACGAGCCCTTCATCTACTCGAAGACGATGTCCTGAAAAAGGAGCATGTTTGGCTGCCTGTATCTGACGAAGGGGCGCTTACGTCCTTGTCGGTTCCAACGCATGCCGTTCGACCATTGAAACAAGTCCTAGAAGAGGCTGAGCAGGAAGCACTTCGCCAAGCGATGCAGCAAGCAGGGGGGAACAAGCTCACCGCCGCCAAGCTGCTGCAAATCAGCAAGTCCAGCTTTTACGAAAAGTGGGAGAAGTACCAGTAGTCGAGGCGTGTATAAGTCGGGGATGTGGCGTTGAGCCAGGTTCGCGGCTTTTTTCATCTGCAGGAATAATGTTTTGCTAGATTCCGGTTTTCTGGAATAGAGCAAGATGACCTCTCGCTTAAACCCAGTAGCCTTCCTTGAGCAGATTCCCGAAAAAGCGGGCAGATTTTTGCTAGATTCCATGAAACCGGACAAAAGATTCCGGAAATCCGGAAAAATTGCAAGCGCTATCATCTGCTTGCCAACAGTCCAGGCACGATGAACGGGTATGGTTGAGCGATTTTTCTGGAATCGGCTGGAGTTGGCATGGTCTATGCAATTGAGTTGGATATGAAAGCGTTTTCTTCAAGTGAATACACACAATCTCCTCTGTAACCGGAGGAGAAAATTGAAAGGAGAATTATATGATCATCGAAGTGTTATCCATCTTGATTTCGCTCGGTCTCCTGATGTTTTTTGCGTATCGGGGCTATCCTGTTATCGTATTTGCCCCTATTTTTACGCTGCTAGCCGTTGTCCTTTCCGGGATCTCTCTGCTGCCGAGCTACACCGAAACCTTTATGACGAATGCAGCAAACTATGTGAAATCATTCTTCCCTATTTTCTTACTGGGTGCCATTTTCGGAAAAGTCATGGAGTTGAGCGGTGCTGCCTCGTCCATTGCCCACACGATTGTAAAGGCACTTGGCTCCAATCGTGCGATCTTGGCTGTCGTTCTGGCATGTTCGATTTTGACGTATGGCGGGGTTTCCCTGTTCGTTGTGGCATTTGCTGTGTATCCGTTTGCCGCTGCGATTTTCCGTGAAGCCAATATTCCGAAGCGTCTCATTCCAGGAACGATTGCGCTCGGGGCTTTTACGTATACGATGGACGCCTTGCCAGGTACACCACAGATTCAAAACATCATTCCTACGACTTATTTTGGTACGGATGCTTATGCTGCACCTGTTCTTGGAACGATTGGCGCCATCATGGTTTTCATTGGCGGGATGCTATGGCTGGAGCGCAGACGCAAGCAAGCTGCCGCTGCTGGGGAAGGCTACGGCGAGGGACATACGAACGAGCCAGAGCTGATCAAAAATGAATCCTACATGAACATCTGGGTTGCGATTCTCCCGTTGGCGCTGGTGCTCGTGGGTAACTATATGTTCAGCAGAGGGATTTGGACAGTAGAGACGTGGTACGATCCGGGGATCCTCAAAGAATCATTTAAGATTGAGAAAGTGAAAAACGTTGTATCTTCTTGGTCACTGATTATTTCGCTCTGTCTTGGAATTATTGCTGCAATTTTAATCAATGTGAAGCAAGTAAAAAACAAGCTGGCGAGTGGTTTGACGGCAGCCGCGATGGGCTCTCTCTTGGCGATCTTCAACACTGCTTCCGAAGTTGGGTTCGGAAACGTTGTGAAAACATTGCCGGGCTTCAAACTCATCCAAGGCTGGATTATGGGAGCAAGTGATCATCCGTTGGTTTCTGAGGCGCTGGCTGTAAACGTACTGGCAGGTGTGACAGGTTCAGCGTCGGGTGGTATGTCGATCGCGCTGGAGGTTATGAGCAAGCAATACCTAGAGATGGCAAATGCTGCGGGAATCAGCCCTGAGTTGCTGCACCGTATTGCCTCGATGTCTTCCGGTGGTATGGACACATTGCCGCACAACGGAGCGGTCATTACATTGCTCGCGATTACTGGTTTGACTCATCGTCAATCGTACAAAGACATTTTTGCGATTACGGTTTTGAAAACAGCTGTCGTGTTCATTCTGGCATTTGCCGTTTCTATTTTCTAATTTTCATCAGAGATCAGCAGTTTTATAGACAGAGAAAATCAGGAGCAGGAGAGGAGATAGTAGGGTATGGAGAAGTTATTGGAGCAGCAGGTAGCGGTAGTAACAGGGGCTGCGAGCGGAATTGGATTGGAGATTGCCCGGACGTTTGCTGAGGAAGGGGCAAAAGTCGTCATATTGGACTTGAATGGGGAATCAGCGGAAGCAGCAGCGGCCCAATTGCAAAAGGAAGGTCACGAAGCAATCAGCTTTGGTTGTAATGTCACCGACGAGGTACAAATGCAGGAGTGCATCCAGCAGACAGTCAAGATTTTTGGCAGACTCGATATCTTAGTGAATAATGCCGGATTGCAATTTGTCTCTCCAATAGAAGAGTTTCCGACTGCAAAATTTGAACAAATGCTCAGTATTATGCTGACAGCGCCTTTTGTTGCGATTAAACACGTGTTCCCTATTATGAAGCAACAAGGTCATGGCCGTATCATCAATATGGCTTCAATCAACGGGTTGATTGGCTTTGCGGGGAAGGCAGCGTACAACAGTGCCAAACACGGAGTCATCGGGCTTACTAAGGTTGCAGCCTTGGAAGGTGCAGCGGCTGGTATTACGGTAAATGCCATTTGTCCGGGGTATGTCGATACGCCGTTGGTACAAAACCAATTAGCGGATTTGGCTAAGACAAGAAGTGTGCCGTTGGAAAAGGTGATGGAAGAAGTCATCTACCCGCTGGTGCCGCAGAAGCGACTGCTGCAAGTAAAGGAAGTAGCGAACTACGCTGCCTTTTTAGCTAGCAAGAAAGCGTCAGGTATCACGGGTCAGGCTGTTGTCATTGACGGCGGGTATACAGCGCAGTAGGCCTGTTAAAGTCCCTATTTTTATAGGGGCTTTTTTATTTTTGCTATCTTTTTAAAAAAACTAGTAAAAAAGGTCTTGTATTCTCTTTTTAGATATGATAGATTATTACTTGTCGCCAAGAACGACGACAAAATACGAGAAAAGAAAACGAGATTCGATAAAAAACTTCTTGACTCGCTAATAACGAACGTGATAAGATGTAAAACGTTCGACAAAATGCTCTTTGAAAACTGAACAGCGAAAGCGTTAATGAGTCTATCATTAAATGATTTGCCAGCTTTGAACCAGTAACAAACTTTATTGGAGAG
>NZ_JBHVSO010000028.1:0-27624 GCF_042885155.1 Brevibacillus sp. NPDC058079 | reverse complement strand
CTATATTAATAATCATATTATACTATATTAACGCGGTAATTTATAAAAGTAATCCGAACTAAAAAAAGGTTGCCGATACTTTCTCGACAACCTGACCCCGTATTTATACGGGGTTTTCTTTTGTGAAAAACATCTCGATGTTTTTCATTAGAGGTAATGCGACCGCTTGCGGTCAACAAAAACGCTATTGACCGTTTTTGTTCTAGAAGGACATCCCTCCCCATACGATAGTACAAGAAGGGTACGTGAGGAGGGAGTAATCATGAACGATCACACGAGACGGCCACGTCATGAAGTCGTGATGATTAATCGTCGCAGCTTAGCGATATCGGGAGTAAAAAACGTCGAAAGCTTTGACAGCGAAGAATTCCTCTTGGAGACGGACGGCGGCTTTTTAACCATACGAGGCCAAAACCTGCATATGAAAAATTTGAGTCTGGAAACCGGAGAAGTAGCGATCGAGGGGCTCGTTCACGAGATGGCCTATCTGGAGCAAGGGCAGGCCGGGGATCGGTCGAGAGGATTCTTCGGCAAGTTATTCAAGTGAACATCGCCATCCAGTTACAGACGGTATTGGCCATGTCGACGTGTGGTGCACTGATGGGTATGGGATTCGATACGTACCATGTATTTAAAGGCAAGGCCAGACTGCCACTCTGGTTGGTCTTTTTCTTTGACATCCTGTTTTGGGTGGGCAGTATGGGCGCTGTCTTCTTGATTTTGGTGAAAGTGAACGACGGGATTATTCGGTTTCCGATATTTTTTGGAATGCTATTTGGCGCGTGGCTGTACTTCTTATTAGGTAGTAAGAAGTATATCCTTTTCTTGCACCGCGTGATAAAATTCTGTCAGTGGTTTTACCGTACGGTCGTAAAAATTATAGACATCCTGCTTGTACGTCCTGTGCTCTTTCTTTTCCGCGTGATCATCATGGTGCTGACATTTTTGTATTCCGTGTTGCTCGCGATCCTCGGCTTTTTGTGGAAAGTGACGCGTTTTGTCACCTCTCCTTTTGCCAGATGGGGTCAACATTTGGGGAAAAAAATGTACGGAAAAACAACAGGATTTTGGACCAATTGGAAGAATTGGTTTCAATCAAAGAGAAAGCGGGAGTAGATTCGAGGTGGCGTACTGATGAAGGAAGCAAGAACCTCTTCCATTAACCGAAAAGGACAAAGAAGGAGAATGCGTCTCTTTTTCTTTGTGATCCTGTGCTTTTTCGTCTGGACTAGCTATACCTTGTTTTTGCAAAGTGGCGAGTTGTCCAAGAAAGAGACAGAGCTGGAAGTCCTGAAGCAAGAATCAGCGGTCTTGCAGCACAAACAAGAGGATCTGACCTATGAAGCAAGCCGGCTAAACGATCAGGAGTACTTGGCGGAGCTGGTACGTAAGCGAATTTTATTTACCAAGCAGGGCGAAAGCATTTATATCATTCCGGATTGAGTATACAGCTGATCTTCAACGAGAGGGAGGCATTCCACGTCATGGAGATCGAGGTCGGGAGCATACTGGAAGGGAAAGTCACGGGTATCACCAAATTCGGAGCGTTTGTTCAACTGCCGGGCGATGTGACCGGACTGGTGCATATTAGTGAAATTGCTGACGTCTACGTCCGGGACATCCATCAATTTTTAAAAATAGGAGACACGGTAAAGGTAAAAGTCCTCAGCCTCCGTGAGGGCAAGATCGGGCTTTCTATCAAAAAAACAATGGTAAAGGAACGGCCACCCCGCTATCAGCGGGAGCGAAGTGAAGGCTTTGAAGAAAAGCTGAACCGCTTTTTGAAAGAAAGTGAAGACAGGCAGTCCTCCTTGAAGAAAAGCGTAGAGAAAAAGGGCCGCGGTCGGTCTTTTTAATTCGGAAAATTATGACTTTTCTTTCTTTGTGAAAAGCGCATTTTGACTGTAAAAATAGGAAGGTCATTTCAAAGTCTTGACGAATAGAGTATCCTAAGCCCGTTTCGCAAAGCGCGAATCACCTGTCAGCCGACGTTATCCGCCATAACGTCGGTTTTTTTTGTCCGTTTGCGTTAATGAATTTGTCGCACGATTCTGTGAATATTCATTGGATTTTTGACAAATTTTACAATGCCCCCTCCGTATAATGGAGAAACACATTGACCAAGAACGGGGTGGAGCGAAATGATTGCGAACAAAAACGTAACACAAGCCGGACAGGCTTGGACGCGGCAAGTGTCCGATCGAATGGGTACCACTGCGCAGACGTGGGGAGAAAAAGTAGCAGATTTCATAGAGAAGTGGAATGTTCTCCCCATCCTCATGGGCTTCTTATTAGGACGAGCTCTAATCGTGGAAGAGCTAACCCCCTTTGCTATACCGTATTTCATTGTCATGTTTTATATTCGTCGAGATTGTTTGCTTGTCACGGGGATGGCTCTTATTATCGGCGCTTTTACCCAGTCAGTGCCTGTAGGACTGGAAACCGCCTTGAGCGTGATACTTGCCTTGTTTGCCTGCAAACTGATGAATAAAATGCGCAACAAAGATTTTTCACGGACGCCTTTGCTGGTCGTCGGGACGATTTTCATCAGCCGTCTGTTGTATGCGGTTCTGACCAATCAGGTAACGACCTACGAGCTTGTGATGGTAGCAGTGGAAGCGATTCTTGGCTTTGTACTGACTCTCATCTTCATCCAGTCTTTATCGATCATTCATTTGGCGAAGCCTTACGAACCTCTCAAAAATGAAGAGATCGTTTCGTTAGTCATTTTACTGGCTTCCCTGATGACGGGTACTGTGGATTGGATGGTCGAAGGCATTTCAATGGAGCATGTACTTACACGCTATTTGCTGCTCGTCTTTGCTTTTGTCGGTGGTGGCACGATCGGTGCGGCTGTTGGTGTGGTCACAGGTCTCATCCTCAGTCTGGCTAATGTGAGTGCTCTTTTACAAATCAATCTGCTCGCTTTTTCCGGTCTTCTGGCAGGCTTGCTGAAGGAAGGCGGCAAAGTGGGCGTATCCGCAGGCTTGTTGATCGGTACGGCTATTCTTGCGATTTACGGTGGAGCAGAAGAGACACTCTACTACTCCTTGATTGAAACCTCTCTGGCCATTGTGCTCTTCATTCTGACCCCTGCTGCTCTTTGGAAAAAAGTAGCGCGATTTATCCCCGGGACTCCCGAGAATCTACAATCCCATCAAGAATACATGCGCAGAGTTCGCGATGTGACAGCGGGCAAGATCCAGCAATTCTCCGATTTGTTTACGCAACTCTCCCATAGCTTTGCCCAGACAGCCGATCCTGAAGAAATAGAAGAACAGGCCGATGCCTTTCTTAGCCGCGTATCTGAATTCACCTGCCAGAAATGCTGGAAAAAAGAACAATGCTGGGAAAAAGATACGCAATCGACCTATGAGGGAATGCGCTTCTTAATGGAAAAAGTGTACGAGAACGGTACCTTGGCTGGCGTTACACCGCCGCGTGATTGGGAGCGCAAGTGCGTCAAAACCGAAAAGGTCATGACTGTAATGGAGCAGGAATACGATCGCCAGCAATCGTTTGACCAACTGAAAAAGCAGGTAAAGGAAAGCCGAATGCTCGTAGCTGACCAGCTATCGGGAGTCTCGCGTGTCATGAGTGATTTTGCCCGGGAAATACAACGGGAGGGCATGGAGCTGAGCTTTCAGGAAAAGCAGGTCTCACAAGCATTGGAGGGCTTGGGTCTGTCGGTACGCCGAGTAGAAATACACAGCTTGGAAGAAGGGAAGGTCGATATCGAAATCAGTCAGCCGACTTGTTATGGCCGCGATGAATGCGCGAAGATCGTGGCTCCCATGCTCACGGAGATTTTGGGAGAAAACATTGTGGTTCGCGAGCGGCATTGTGAAGCGCAAAAAGACGGTTCATGCACGATGTGCCTTGCTTCCGCCAAAACATATGAGATCGATATCGGGGTCGCAGGTGCAGCCAAGGACGGCAAGCTATTATCTGGTGACAGCTTCCGCACGATGGATTTGGGTAATGGAAAAATGGCGCTGGCGATCAGCGATGGAATGGGAAATGGCGAGCGGGCATCCATAGAGAGTCAGTCCGCCCTCGATATGCTCCAGCAGCTTCTGCGTTCTGGTATGGACGAAAAAATTTCGATCAAAACCGTTAACTCCGTGCTCGCCCTGCGCTCCAAGGAGGAAATGTTCGCGACGGTGGACTTGGCTCTGATCGATTTACAAACAGCTCATACGCGTTTTGTAAAAATCGGCTCCACCCCGAGCTTTGTCAAAAGAAATAAAGATGTCATCACGATCACCGCCAACAACCTGCCAGTGGGGATTTTGGAAGAAATCGAGGTGGATGTCGTATCTCGTATGCTCAAGCCAGGTGATTTGCTCGTCATGATGTCCGATGGCATCTATGAGGCGCCGCGCCATATTGAGAATAGGCAAGCGTGGATGAAGCGAATCATCAGTGAACTGGAGACGAATGATCCACAGGAGGTCGCTGATTTACTGTTGGAAAAAGTTATTCGCCAGCATTCCGGACAAATTGTTGATGACATGACTGTGTTGGTGGCGCGAATTGACCGCTTTGTACCACAGTGGGCTGCCATCGCGGTGCATGGGATGGAGAAGCTCGAGCGTCCACGGATTGTGAGTTAGAAGTATGTTTTCTCTATTACCCGTCGATACTGTTGCTAAAAATACCCTGCGAAGTGAAGTGGATGAACGATCGCTACACGGAGCTGGGACTGACAAAACAGATCGAATGGGGAGATTATTGTGAAAGAAGCGACACTTCGTCAAATACTGGTAGTGACAGACGGTTGCTCCAACTCGGGGATGAGCCCCGTTGCTGCGGCGGCACTGGCACGGGAGCAAGGAATTACGGTCAATGTGATTGGTGTAATCGACAAGAGTGAGCTGGGTGAGAAAGGGGAGAAGGAAATTAGGGATATTGCGGAAGCAGGTGGTGGACTCTGCGACATCGTGTACCCCCAACAGCTTGCGCAAACGGTACAAATGCTGACGCGAAAAGCAATGACACGTACCATTCATCAAGTGGTTAATAAAGAATTAAAAGAGATTTTGGGCGATTCCGGAATAGAGGAGCTGGCACCCGATAAAAGAGTGCAGGTTGCCGGAATGGTTGACGAGTTAGGTGAAAAAAGCAGCTTGAACGTCGTGATGCTGGTCGATACCTCGGGAAGTATGAAGCCAAAGCTGTCGGCTGTTCAGCAAGCGATACACGATTTCAGTATTAGTCTGCATTCGCGGAGTGGACAAAGCAGAATGGCGGTCGGTTCATTTCCGGGGAAACAAAAGCATCTCGATATCCGCATTCCGTGGACAGAAAAGGTCGAGCAGGCCCATCAAATTACGAGTGATTTGGCGATGAGCGGAATTACTCCTACAGGCCCCGCCATCGTAGAGGCAATTGCCCTGTTTGAGCAGGACAAGCTCCCACGCACGCTGCAAGAGCGTTACATCGACCAAGACGAAGAGGACGATTCGAACGGAATGCTGCGTGACCATGTCTTTTAAGGCAGCCACCCCCGACCTGCCCAAGCAATTTACAGGCAAATGGAACAAAAAATCGTACCACGTCTTACGGGAGTTGGGGCGTGGTGCAAACGGGACCGTGTACTTGGTATCCCAAGGTGGCGTACAGCGCGCGGTTAAGGTCGGTGTGGAAGGCATAGACATTTTAATGGAAGTGAATGTGTTGAAAAGCACACAGCAGGGGCGGGATTCCAAAGTGGGACCGCTCCTGTGCGACGTGGACGATCTCGTTGTAAACGGGAAGGCCTGTACGTTTTATGCCATGGAGTATCTTCAAGGCTTGCAATTGGATGAATATATCAAGCAAGAGGGTACAGACTGGGTGGCCGTGATGATGGTTCAATTACTGGCTCGTCTCGATGTTTTGCACCAGCATGGCTATATTTTTGGGGATTTGAAACCGCAGAATGTGATGGTTACCCAAACGGACAAGCAGGTACGCTTGATTGATTTCGGTGGAGTGACCAAGCTGGGCAACGCCGTTCGGCAGTTTACAGAAGAGTACGATCGAGCTTTTTGGCACGCAGGTGATAGACGGGCTGAAGTAAGTTATGACCTGTTCTCGACAGCCGTGATGATGGTGCGTCTGACGGTTGGACCGGAAACGTGGAAAAACAGCCTTGGTGACCCACGTCACACGATATTACTCTGTGATATAATACGAAAAAGTGACAGCCTGTATCCTTACCGGGAGCCTTTATTGAAGGCGTTTCACGGTAAGTTTGCGACCGCGAAAGAAATGCGAGCGGAGCTGTTGGCAGTCTTGCGAGATAGCATGGTTGCCAAACCGCAAAAGCCGCAAAAGAAACCACGGAAGAAAGGGAACGCAGGGGCGGGCATTAGCGGTCTTTTTGTCGCCTCGTTACTCTTATTGGCTGGCACTTTGTATTACGCATGGTTTATGTGAAGGATGTGACGGTTCGTGTCCTCAGATTTGGTGATGGATACTTGCTTGTTGGCAGGCTCGATAATATTGAAAAACGGTGGAGAGACATACCGGACGGAAGAGACAATGGCATTGATTGCGAAGGCTGCGGGGATGGATGACGTCAACAGCTCGGCTACGCCTACGAGCATCATCCTGTCCTTTCGTTGTAGTGGACTGGATCATACAAGAATGGTTCGTACCCCCAAACGTACGACCAACCTCAATAAAATTACGCTCGTGAATGATGTTTCCCGACAGTTTGTCAGTGGGAAAATTAATTTGGAGCAAGCCTATCGGACGCTGCGTGAGATCGATCAGAAAAAGCAGATCTATCCGAAATGGTTGCAGCATTTAGCAGCGGCTACAGCCAGTGGCTCCTTTTCTATGCTTGCAGGGGGAGATTGGGGCAGTCTGATTCCTTCTGCGATGGCCGGGTTGATTGTGAACCTGAGCCAGGAATATTTAGAACAGTTTGTCCGGATGAAGTTTTTTACGGAGTTCTCCGCCGCTTTACTAGGGGGGCTTTTCGCCTTGTTGAGCGTGACGATATTTCCGCAGCTGCATTTGAGCATCATCATTATTGGTGCGATGCTTCCGTTGTTCCCGGGGATCGCCATCACCAACTCGCTTCGGGATTTGATGGCTGGTGATTTGGTTGCAGGTGTTTCACGCGGAGTAGAAGCCATGCTGACGGCTGTCTCCGTAGCGGTAGCCACAGCCATTATTCTTTCGTTTACGAGGTGAGTACGATGTTGTTACAAGGATTGGCGCTTAGCTTCGCCTCTTCAGTAGCGTGGTGTGTGCTGTTCAATGTGCCGGTTCGAACAATCGTAGCGGGTGGTTTCGCTGGAATGGTCGGTTTTCTCGTCTACTCGATTCTTCCTATCTACGGTGCTGAGGTATTGTTGTCGACGTTTGTTTCAGCTGCTGCTGTCTCTTTGCTCAGTCAGCTCTTATCTATTATACTGCGAGTTCCTTCTACGAATTTTAGCGTCGCTGGCATTATTCCACTGGTACCGGGATCGTTGGCTTACAAAGCCATGCTTGCCTTCGTGAATAATGATTATGTCGGAGGGATTACTCAGGCGACCAAAACATTGATGGTAGCCGGCGCGATTGCTTCTGGACTTATATTTGGAATTTCGGTTCTGACGATTTGGAAAGGAGCCCGCTATGCTGGCAATCGTGCGCAACGAGATTGAGTCCGAGGGGCTTTTGCTTCCAGGTGAGACCATTGTTGTCGGAATTTCCGGCGGCAACGATTCTACCGCACTGTTGCATATATTGGCTTCTCTCAATAAACAATACCAATATAATTGGAAGCTGCATGCTGTCCATCTGAACCACGGCTTTCGTGGGGAAGAAGCAAGGCAGGACGCGCTCTATGCAGAAGAGCTGTGTCGTGAACTCGGCGTGGCTTTCCACCTGTTTGAGTATGACGTTCCCGCTTATATGGAGAAAACGGGACTGGGCGGGCAAGAAGCAAGTCGCGACATTCGCTATCGGCTGTATCGAGAGGTAGGTCTGGCGAAAGGCGCGACCAAGCTGGCATTGGCCCATCATGCTGACGATCAGGTAGAAACGATTCTCTTTCGTTTTGTGCGAGGCAGCAGGTTGCATGGACTGACAGGGATGCCGAAGCGAAGAATGCTTGCGGATTGCCCGATTGAGCTCGTGCGTCCGCTCTTGCATAAAACGCGTCAAGAACTGGAAGGCTACTGTCGGGAACATCAACTCGTCCCCCGTGAGGATAGCAGCAACCAATCGCGCAAGTATACGCGCAATTTGCTGCGTCTGGATGTCATGCCTTTATTGGAAAAAGTGAATGACAAGTATCGAGAGCATATCTTGGCTACTGCGGAGGCAATCCGTCAGGACGAAGCGCTTTTAATGAGGCTGGCACGGGAGCAGTTGAAAGAGGTAACCATTGAGAAAAAAACAGAAGCATTTTTGATGGACAATGACAAGTTTCAAACTTGTGACGTTGCTTTACAAAGGAGAATGATTACTCTAATATTAAGTTATCTCTCAAAACATACCGAATGGTCTTCGCAACATGTGGAGACCGTTTTGCACATGCTAGGGGGAAGTCGCCCTTCTGCGGAATTGCATTTGCCGAATGACCTGGTAGTCGACCGGGTGTACGAGCGAATCATTTTTCGTCGTAGGAAGCGACAGGATCGCATACATACGTATAGTTACGAGCTCGCCGTTCCTGGTGTAACCTGGATCGACGAGAGCAAGGCCACGGTACATATTACTTACCTGGAAGGTCCCATGGATTGGGAGCGACTCCCGGCGAATGAAGCGGTTTTTGATGCCGATCAGTTGCTAGGATCGCTGTATTTGCGTAACCGAAAACCTGGAGACCGCATCACCCTGTTTGGCTCAGCAGATGGAAAGAAGCTGAAGGATTTATTGATTGATGCCAAATTTCCGCGAGCATGGCGTGACAAACTTCCGCTTTTGACGGCGGGCGATGAGGTGATTTTGGTACCAGGTGTGCGCCGTTCCGCCGTAGCGCCTGTCAATGGACAGACCAGGCGTTTTCTACACGTGCGGGTAGAGTTTGGAGAAGATTGGCGGGAGGTTTTTTCATGAATCAAGACATCGAGAAGATTTTGCTATCAGAAGAGGATATTGCGGTAAAAGTTCAAGAATTAGGCAAGACGCTGGCTGCAGAATACAAGGATAAAAATCCGTTGGTCATCTGCGTGCTGAAAGGCGCAGTCGTTTTCATGGCTGATCTGATCCGTCACATGGATATTCCGTGCGAAATGGATTTCATGGCTGTTTCCAGCTACGGAAGTGGAACAGAGTCCTCTGGCATGGTGAAAATCTTGAAGGATCTCGATACATCTGTGCAAAACAGACACGTGCTGGTTGTAGAAGACATCATGGACAGCGGTCTGACGCTGAGCCGCTTGGTAGAGCTGTTGCGCCATCGGGAAGCTGCTTCCGTAAAAGTGGTGACTCTCTTGAACAAACCAGAGCGTCGCAAGGTGGATATTTCACCGGACTATAAGGGATACGATGTTCCAGACGAATTCGTTGTGGGATACGGCTTGGATTACTCCGAGCATTATCGTAACTTGCCTTATATCGGCGTATTGAAACCTGAGGTCTACACAAAGTAGGTTTGTTGTGGAGACCGTGCTTTCTATGATAAAATGTGAAAAGTGTCTGTTCGTGAGAGGAGGTAAGGAATGAATCGCTTTTTTCGTAATACCGGGTTCTACCTACTGATTTTTCTTGTCACGGTCGGGATCGTGAATTTCATCCTCTCCGGTACTGATAAGGTTGGGAAACTTACATATCAGGAATTCCGGGTACAGCTAAAAGCTGACAACGTCACTGAGTTGGCGCTTCGACCAGAGAATGGTACTTACAGGGTCGAGGGTACGTTGGCAAAAGCTATTCCGGGACAGGAAAGCAACAAATTTTTTACCAATGTTCCTTTGTATGACTCAGATGTTGTTAAGCTAGTCGAAGAGAAAATCGATGCACAAAAGATGAAGAATGTAGCGTTCAATCCTGCGGAGGGCAATAGCATTTGGCTCACGTTCTTGACCTCTATCATTCCTTTTGTCATCATCTTCATCCTGTTTTTCTTTCTTCTGAACAACGCGCAAGGTGGCGGAAGCCGAGTAATGAACTTCGGTAAAAGCCGCGCGAAGCTTTACAACGAAGAGAAGAAACGCGTTACATTTGACGATGTAGCAGGAGCAGACGAAGAAAAGGCGGAGCTGGAGGAAGTCGTTGACTTCCTGAAAGACAATCGTAAGTTCAATGCGGTTGGCGCTCGTATTCCAAAAGGGGTACTGCTCGTAGGACCTCCGGGTACAGGTAAAACCTTGCTCGCTCGCGCTGTTGCAGGCGAAGCTGGTGTACCGTTCTTCAGTATCTCCGGTTCTGACTTCGTGGAAATGTTCGTTGGGGTGGGTGCATCCCGCGTACGTGACCTGTTTGAAAATGCAAAGAAAAATGCTCCTTGCATTATCTTTATTGACGAGATTGACGCCGTGGGTCGTCAACGCGGAGCTGGACTCGGCGGCGGCCACGACGAACGCGAGCAAACTCTCAACCAGTTGCTCGTAGAGATGGACGGTTTTGGTGGAAACGAAGGTATCATCATGATTGCTGCGACCAACCGACCTGACATTCTCGACCCAGCTCTCTTGCGTCCGGGACGTTTTGACCGTCAAATTACAGTTGACCGTCCTGATATCAAAGGTCGTGAAGCGGTGCTCAAGGTTCATGCCCGCAACAAGCCGATTGGTGAAGACGTGAAGCTGGAAGTGATTGCTCGTGGTACATCGGGCTTCACTGGCGCAGATTTGGAGAACTTGCTGAACGAAGCGGCTCTCTTGACTGCCCGCAGAAACAAAAAGCAAATCAACATGACGGAAGTAGATGAAGCGATTGACCGCGTGATTGCAGGTCCAGCGAAGAAGTCTCGCGTAGTGAGCGAAGACGAACGCCGTCTGGTTGCCTTCCACGAAGCTGGTCATACGATCATCGGATACCACCTGAGAAATGCAGAAATGGTACATAAGGTAACAATCATTCCGCGTGGCCAAGCTGGCGGATACACAGTGATGCTGCCGAAAGAAGACCGTTTCTTTGCTACCAAAACAGACTTGCTCGACAAAATCGTCGGTCTGTTGGGTGGACGTGTTGCGGAGGAAATAGTGCTTGGGGACATTAGTACCGGCGCACATAATGACTTCCAACGTGCGACTGCTATCGCTCGCAGCATGATTACCGAATACGGAATGAGCAAGCTCGGTCCTATGCAGTTCGGTAAGAGTCAAGGACAGGTATTCCTGGGCCGCGACTATGGCAATGAGCGTAACTACTCCGATCAGATTGCGTACGAGATCGATCAGGAAATGCAAAATATTATCAACGAGTGCTACTCGAAGTGTACCGAATTGCTGACGACGCACCGTGATCAGCTCGATCTGATTGCGAACACGCTGCTCCGTGTAGAGACTCTCGATGCTGAGCAGATCAAGCAATTGATCGAAACAGGTAAAATGGATAACGATCCAGATGCAAATAAAGATGTGGTCGTGAACATTCAACCGAAGCTGGAAGAAGTAAAAGAAGAAGTAAAAGAAGAACCAAAGCAAGAAGATACAAACGAAGAACCGAAACAATAAGGGGCGCCTCAGGTGCCCTTTTTTGCAATATCGGAAAGTATTAGGTTAAGTGTTTAAAAGGTAACGATGAACCAATAAAGCTAGTGAGAAGAAAAAGCACAGGGTTCGTAGACCTTGACAACGACTACCTAGTCGGAACTTAAAAAAGGGGACCACGCTTGTCGAACACTTCTTCCTTGAGAAACTTCCGCCCGTAGGGTGGCTTTGGCTCGACGGTCCCCTTTTTTAAGTGGAGATGGCCAGTGAATCCCCCTGCTGGCGTGTCAGAGTCGAAGAAAACTGTGCTTTTTCTTCTCCTCCACTATAGTGACTCAACTCCAAAGCGAATGAGAGGGATTGGATATGTTGCTTACACCAGGCATGGCTGCATTTGACATGGATGGAACCTTACTGACTCACGAATCAAAGCTGACAGAAGGAACGAAAGAAGCACTTCGCCAATTGCAACAGGAAGGCTGCAAACTCGTTTTGTCTACGGGCAGGATGTATGGCTCCGCTCAAATTCCGATCGATTCCTTTCCTTTTGACGGGTATGTCTGTAGCAATGGGGCCGCTGTTTTCGAAGGGGATGGTACGCTGGTCCGTCGATCGCTCCTTCCTACTGAGATGGTAATTGGTGCGATCCATGCACTGAGGCAAGAAACGATTTATTATGAGCTTCATGATACTAACAGCAATCGCTGGATGATCAAAGAAGACCGTGAACGTTTGGAAGCGACCTTGAGTGAGGACGCATCAGTGGAAGGGTTCTCGATCTTGAATTTTCCTTACTACAGGCTCGCTCATGTAGTGCCATTGGCAGAGATGTTGGAAAAAGTGGAGTCCAGGGAAGTAGAAATCGTCAAGTTCTTCATCTGGCATCATGACCCGGATCGTCTGGAGTGGGTGAAAGCGCAGCTGAAGCCATGGAGCGAGCAAGTGACCATCACTTCATCCGGCAAGCAGAACGTCGAGGTAATTCCTCAAGGGGTTTCCAAATGGGAAGGGCTTCAATACTTCTGTGAGAAATGGGGAATCTCCCCAGAGAAAGTCATGGCATTTGGCGATGCAGAAAATGATCGTGAGGCATTAACAGGCGCAGGATATTCCGTCGCGATGGAAAACGCTTCTGACGAAATCAAGCAGGTGGCCAAATATATCGCCCCGCACCATAATGAGGAAGGCGTAGCCCGCTTTATTCGGGAGCGTGTTCTCGGGGAAAAAGGCGAGTAAGAGAATGAAACAGCAGAAACTGCGTATGTACAAGCCGGTTTCTGCTTTTTTCTCATTGTTATTGAGAATTATTATCAATTATAATGACCGTATACATATTGGCAAGTGGGGAGTGATGGCAACGATGATGCGCAAAGAGCTCATGATTTTGTGGAACCATGCATCCGTGAAAGTATTGGATGTACGTCATCAAATCGTGCAGCCAGGAGAAAAAATAACGGCTTATCAGCTCCCGGCCAGCGTATTTTTGTTTACGGTTCGAGGACGAGCAGTCGTGCAGCTCAATGATGTGATGTACCCGGTCCATACTTTTCATGTGATACATGGGGGCAAAGGGCTGACTCTCAATGTAAGCGTTACGGATAACGAATGGGAATCCTACATCATTTTCTATAAAGCAATGATTCCGTTGCCAAGTCGTCAGGAAATCATGAATCTCCTGGAATCTCGCAACTGGTTTTTGTCTCCCTATTCTATTGTGCCGCAGCAGCCTATCACTCTGTTGGACAAGCTGGATCATCTACGGTCTGTTTGGAACAACGGGGATGAAGATGATTTGAGGCAATTGCGGGCCAAAGGATGGTTCCATCTGTTTGTTTGCGAGCTACTTGATCAGATGGATGAGCAAGAAGCGGGGATTACCCAACATGATCTCGTTTTCCTTGCGAAGCAATACATTCATAAACACTATGCGGAACCGATCACGCTGGAGGCAATCGCTCAGACGTTGAATTACAGCATTCCATACTTGTCGAAGCAGTTCAAGCGTCAGACGGGTCATAGTCCGATCGATTATTTGATTGGTGTGCGACTCGAAAAGGCAAAGGACTTGTTGGTTCGTACGGATGCCACGCTTCAGGAAGTGGCGGAAGGTGTCGGGTATACGGATTTCTCCTATTTCATCAGAGCCTTCAAAAAACATACGGGTCTGACCCCAGGACAATTCAAGGAGCAAGCATTGTACGTTGGTGAAGGCTCAGAATATCCTATGAAAAGGCTAAGATCAGCCCTTGTCTCCCTATCGAATGAAACATACAATCTGATTGTCGTTGAAAATCATTCTCAAAAGGATAGGGGAATAGACGTGAAAGGAAAAATGCACAAGCTCATGCTGGGGCTTGCTTTGTTACTTAGTGCATGTTCAGGTACAACAACGGGAAGTAGTGGAACGCAGCATGTTACACCTGTTGCGAATTCGGGGACAGAGGCGACTTCACAACCAACAGAGCAACAATGGCCGCGAACGTATGTGGATGCACTCGGAAAAGAAGTGGTGATTCCCAAAGAGCCGAAACGCATCGTCGTGACTCATTTCGGGATGATGGAATACTTTTTTGCGTTGGAAACACCACCGATTGCGTCTACACTCGCTGATCGCATGCTGACTACTTTTGAAACGTTGAAGCCATACGCGAGTACAGCAACGGTAAAAGATATCGGGGAAGTGAGGACGCCGAATCTAGAGATGATGGCAGACCTGAATCCAGATTTGATTGTCGCGTTCTCCGGGACACACAACGAAGTATACGCAGATTTAAGCAGCATTTCGCCGGTAGCCATGATTAACAATACGGAGGACCGGAGCTGGACGGAAACGCTCCGCGAATACGCCAAGCTGATCGGCAAAGAGCAATTGGCCGAAGACTACATTACGAATTTACAGACGTTAATGGGTGAAGCCAGGAAGAAATTGGCCAAGCATAAAGACAAATCCTTAACGTTTTTACGGGCAACAGGTGACGGAAGCACCTTTTATGTACTGGACGACAATGACGTTTCGTATGCGTATGACCAAGAAACTGGCTTGGGACTGAAGTCTCCGGGGCAGTACAAGCTGGAGGGCGATGTGATTTCACTGGAGGGTGTCACGGTGCTTAATCCAGATTATATTTTCGTGGTCGATCATGCGAACAGAGTGGATACAACGATGGCGGAGCTAAATCAAAGCAAAGTGTGGCAATCGTTAAAAGCCGTAAAAGAAAAGCATGTGTTCCCGCTGGATGTGTCGATCAGCACGAAAGGACCATTGGCGATCAAGTATGCGACGAATAAGGTTCTCGAATATATGTCCACCAACTAAAGCTTTTGAGAGGAGGAGGAAGTGCCAATGCAGCCTATCGTGGAGCAGTTCCAAAATCGCAAGCTCACGATCTATTTACCTGAGGGCTATTACCAAAGCGAAGAGCGTTACGCCGTTGTCTATTTGCAGGATGACGGTGATTTGATTGACCCGAAGGAAAGTGATGTTCTTCAGAAGAGTAGAGAATTAACGGCGACAAATCAATTGCCAGGCTTGCTATTTGTCGGTATCGAATCGTTCGACCGAAATGATGAGTATACGCCGTTTGTGTCGCCGAATATTTTTGAGCCGGAATCCGGCAAGCAGTTTGGTGGGAACGCTTCTGTTTATGCCGATTTTCTCGCCAATGAATTGAAGCCGCACATCGACAGTAAATACCGCACATTACAGGATCGAGAGCACACCGGGATCATGGGTTTTTCCTTTGGGGGACTCATTTCTGTCTACACAGGGTTACGCTATCCTGATGTTTTTGGACGGGTGGGCAGCTTTTCCGGCTCCTTCTGGTTCCCGGGGATCGTAGATTGGATCGAGCAGCTCACCATTCGTGATACAGGCCAGCGCCTTTACATGAATTTGGGTCACGAGGAGGGCTCCGGTCGAACGAACGGACAGCAATGGATGGTACCGAATAGCAAGAGAGTTTATCAATATTTGCTGCAAAATGGTTTTCAGGAGGACTCAATCCAACAGGTAATTTATGAGAGCAACTTCCACTCGTTTGACTTAGGTGTGCAATACGTACCAGAAGCACTGCAATGGTTGTTCCAAGAGGAATAAATTCGTTCAGCCGTACCACGTTGACAAGGTGAGGTTATACGCTTACAATGACCGTAAATTATGACACCACCGTAGGGGGATTTTTTCCATGGACGCTTTAGCGTTAGAAAAAAAAGCCCAGCGCAACGCTGAGTTACGTGAACGACTGCTACAGTTGAAGAAAGAGCGTAATGCCATCATTCTTGCTCACTTTTATCAACGTCCCGAGATTCAGGAGGTCGCTGACTTCATTGGGGATTCCTTTGGGTTGGCACAGAAAGCGAAAGAAACGGATGCCGATGTGATTTTGTTCTGTGGGGTTCACTTTATGGGAGAAAGTGCAAAAATTCTCAATCCCCAGAAGACCGTCATTATTCCCGATGAACGGGCTGGCTGTCCGATGGCGGACATGGTGAACGTAGACGGGCTCCGCAAGCTCAAAGCACAGCATCCAAATGCAAAAGTAGTGGCTTACATCAATACTTCTGCGGATGTCAAAGCAGAAACTTACATCTGCTGTACGTCGTCCAACGCGAAGCGCGTGATCGAGTCGATCGACAGTGATGAGATCATTTGGGTGCCGGACAAAAACCTCGGCCACTATGTATCCCAATTCACGGACAAGAAAATGATTATTTGGGAAGGGTACTGCAATACGCATGACCAACTGTCTGTAGAAGATATTATGACGTTGAAGCAGCAGCACCCAGACGCTGTGGTTGTCGTTCATCCGGAGTGCCGCCCAGAAGTGGTATCCCTGGCTGACTACGTTGGTTCCACGACCGGAATTTTGAAATACTGCCGTGAGTCTTCGCACAAAGAGTTTATTATCGGAACGGAAGACGGCACACGCTACATGCTGGAAAAGGACAGCCCGGACAAAACGTTCATTTTCGCTTCCAAGTACCTCGTTTGCCCGAATATGAAGGTGAACAACCTGAAGAAGTGCGTCGAGGCGCTGGAGAATATGAAGCCGGAGATTTTTGTGCCAACAGATGTTGCTGATGCGGCACGTGCTTCGTTGGAGCGCATGCTTGCGGTAGCGCCTGCTTAAGGAGCAGTCTGATAAAATGCAAAAAGGGAGTAGAGCGTAGGGGCTTTACTCCCTTTTTCTATTAGGAGGCTTTGATCAAAGGCTGGATGTCCTTTCGGCGGTAAATGTTCAGGACGAGTCCAATCAATGCCATCTGCAAAACGAGCTGTGTGATGCCGTTCCCGTAACTGACCAAAGGAAGATAGACATTTGCGTATGGGACCAGACCCATTGTCATGAAAATACTCCAAAAAAATGGAGTGAAAAAAAGTGTCGTTATCCCTGATAACAGCATGGAACCGTACAAATCCTTTACCTGCTTAATCGTAAGGAGTAAGCGAACCAACAGGACAATACCCAAGATAAAAATGGATGCTCCGGCTATCAGCCCCAAACTGTGGACTAAGTAGACAAAAATATAGTTGGACTCTAGGGCGGGGAGAGTGTCCATAGTGGAACCAAAGCCATGTCCCCACAAGCCTGCGGATTGAATCGTTTCCATGGACTGAATGGTTTGATATCCTTTTCCGGTTGAATCGCTGTAGGGGTTCAAGAAATAGAAAAAGCGATCCAACTCTTGCTGTGTAGCAAACAGGTAATACTTCCCGATGATGATGAAAAGTGACATCCCCAGAAAGCTCAAAACAGCACGCCAGTTGGCTTGAAAAGCGATCAAAAGTGTGACGTAGCCAATGAAAAACATAATAATGGAATATTCTTGGTGTACGGAAAGAAGAAGGTAGCACGGTGGCATAAATAATGCGATTGCTTTCATAATTGTAAAGCGTCCGTTTTCCTTCCACTCGGTGAAAATTCCTGCGATGGCGACAATGAGCAGGAACGGGCTGATATAGAATACGTTGAGCTCTTCAACTCGGATGTCTAAATGAGGGATATTATTCACGGTGCCCCCGAAAGACAGCGTAAAAAGTAATAAGAGTAGCGTAGCGACATACAAGAGTCGACTGTAGCGCTTCAAATTACTGTAATCAGAAAAGAGAATCGCCACCAAGGCGACAGCACCGATCAAAATCCCATTGACCTGCCTTTCCAGCCATTTTTGTTCATCTTGCGCAATTTGTAGGGAATACAATACTAACAGACCAACCCCGAGTAGGATTCCGACGATGGCAAGAATCCCCCACTCCATCCGCGGCTTATGCGCCTGATGCAGATACCGCCCTACATCGACAGGATCACCCATCTCCGCAACCGCAATCCGAGTCGCTTCATCTTCTCCATATCCAGCCTCACGATAATCCTCGATTTTTTCGGCGAAATGATTCTCCAACTCTAGTGTAATGGCTGGATGAACCTCTTTATTCTTAATCTGGCCGCAAACTTCTTTTATGTAATGCGCAATTCGCTTGTTTTCGATCATGTAGGCTGTCCTCCCAACACGGAGTCAACAGCGGTACGAAAAGATTCCCACTCCTGTTTTTTCTCTTTGAGATGCTTCTTGCCTTCGCGGGTGATTTGATAATATTTGCGTTTTCGCTCTCCTTCACCTTCGCTCCAAAACGCCTCGACTTTTCCTTCAGACTCAAGGGTATGGAGAATGGGATAGAGGGTGCCTTCCTTGAGAGACAGCACACCGTTCGAGCTAGTTTCCATCGTCTTGATCATCTCATAGCCGTACATCGCCTTTTGTTCCAGCAAGGTAAGAATGAGAATGACCGTACTACCTTTCATCAACTCTTTGTTAACTGCCATAGCTACCTCCTTATACCTCGGATTTCGATACCTCGAATATCTATGTATCATTCTATTCCATAAAAGGGAAAAAAGAAAGACTTCCTCGTCAGGAAGTCTTGTTATATGTGTCTAGGAAGGCATTGGGGTAGGAGTTGGTTTTCCGTAGCCTTGCCCATAGGTTTGATCTATGTAGTTACGAATTTCTTTTGTAGATTTGCCTTCTTCTTTCATCTTGCCGGAAATAACGGCGATTTCCATGCATACGCCGCAACGAGTGCCGTGGTCATCCCAGACGATGGAGCCATCAGACTTTTCTTCTTTGATGAAGCAGTTGCCGTTATGCCCGTGTCCAGCACTTTCACCACAACCACAATAGCATGGAATGGATTTGAGCAGCTCACGGTTTGCCGCAGCAACTTTGTAGGATCCAATAATGACAGGGTCTTGGTTGTCTAAAAATTTCGGTAGCTGATCAGCGGAAGCAGTCAATTCCTGCAAATCACCATTGGGGGCGTGCTGTGTGTGATCGCTATGATTCTGTTCAGCTTGATCAGTAGAGCCACAGCCGGCAGTAAGCAGAGCTGCGGTGATAAAAGTAATGGCTAACCATGAGTTACGTTTCATCTTGGACATACCTCCTGCCAGTTATTTTATCATAATGAGATGGAGAAATTGTGAAGCTGGGAGAGAAGATGAACACTTATGACATTTAAATCGGAATAAATCCTATTTACTTTTTGGGCGCCTCTCCGTATAATGAAAAACGACGAGAACGTAAATCGGAATCATTTTGAATTGGAGTAGGAGGAAATATAGATGAAAAGAGCTATGTTGGCAGCCCTCAGTTTCATTACGGCAGTGGGGCTGGTGGGATGTGGAGCAGCGAATGAAACGGCTGGTACTCCGCAAACTGGCAGTAACGCGTCCGGGAAGCCAAAAGTATACACGACTATTTATCCCTTGGAATATGTAGCGAAGCGAATCGGCGGTGAACACGTTGAGGTAACGAATCTGGTTCCCGCTGGCGTAGAGCCTCATGATTTCGAGCCAACTGCAAAAGACATGGTCGCTCTGTCCGGAGCAGATATCTTCGCCTATAACGGCAGTGGTTTGGAGCTGTGGGTAGAGAAGGCTGTAACCAACCTCGACAAAAACAAGACAACGATCGTTAATGCGACGGAAGGTCTCGAGCTGATTAGTGCAGTTGAGCATGAGCATGAAGGAGAAGGACACACAGAAGAAGGTCACGCAGAAGAAGCTGGGCATGACCACGGGGATCTGGACCCTCACGTATGGCTCGATCCGATGCAACTGAAGGCACAGGCAGAGAAGGTCAAAAATACGCTCGTGCAAAAGGATCAAACGCACGCTGCTGATTACGAAAAGAACTACACACAACTAGCAACAGACCTGGAGCAGCTGGATAAAGAGTTCAAAGATATGGTTACGCAAGCACCGAAGAAAGAATTCATGGTTTCTCATAGCGCATTCAGCTATATGGCAAAACGCTACGGGCTGGAGCAAGTATCGATCTCTGGGGTCAATCCTTCTGATGAGCCATCCACGGCTGAGTTGAAGAGCTTGGTGGAGCATATAAAAGAACATAACATTTCGTATGTGCTGTTCGAGACGCTGGTTTCTCCAAAGGTAGCGGAAGTGATTGCGAAGGAAGCTGGCGTGAAGACGGCTACGCTCAATCCGTTGGAAGGTTTGACGGAAGACGATGTAAAGGCAGGCCGTGATTACTTGTCCATCATGCGTGACAATATGAATACATTAAAGACTGCACTCCAATAAGCTTTCCTTAGAAAAGATGTCGCTTGCCAGGCGGCATTTTTTCGTTAGTAGGATGCTTGTGGTTCGGGCAAAATCGTAGTACGATGAAGAGAATCAAATAAGAACAAATCCGATTTAAGGGATGGATATTTCATGGAACCAAATAAACAAGAGGTGCCTGTTATTAAGCTCACAGGCGTCTCCTTTCAATATGAAGACAAACAGGTTCTCGATGAGGTTGAATTCACACTGGAACGCGGAGACTTTGTGGGAATCGTCGGGCCGAATGGATCAGGAAAATCTACGCTGATGAAGCTGATTTTGGGTCTGTTGACGCCAAACAAAGGGACAGTGGAGCTGTTCGGGCAACCACTATCCAAGTTTCGTGAATGGAATCGCATTGGATACGTCGCTCAACAGGTCGCGCATGGGGCGGGTGGATTTCCGGCGACGGTGCGAGAAGTCGTGTCATCTGGATTGGTCGGTAAAGTGGGCCTTTTTCGCAGACTGACGAAACAGCATCATGAGAGTGTACGAGCTGCGGTGGAGCGTGTCGGCTTGTTGGAAAAGCTGGATCAACGAATCGGCAACTTGTCCGGCGGGCAATTGCAGCGCGTATTTATAGCACGAGCTCTCGTAGCTGAACCGGAGCTGTTGATCCTCGATGAGCCAACAGTCGGGGTCGATCAGGAATCGATCGATCAATTTTACAGCTTGCTTCGTTCGCTGAAGGAAGAGAACGGATTGACGATGATGATCGTCAGCCACGATGTGGGAGTCATGTCGCAATGGGTGACCAAGGTGGCTTGTGTGCAGAAGAAGATTCACTTCCACGGAACGGCGCACGATTTTGAGCATAACCAAGAAAAAATCTTGCAGAGTATGTACGGTGATTCGGTCAGACTGCTGTCTCATCATCATTAAGCTTTGTAAATAGGTAAGAAAGAAGGAATATGCACATGCTTGCTGATTGGTGGCAGTATGATTTTTTGCGGTATACCCTGTTTTCAGGGATTTTAATTGGTCTGATCTGCCCTATTTTGGGCACGTTTCTCATTGTTCGTCGCTTGTCGATGATGGCAGATGGCTTGTCACACGTGACGCTGTCCGGTGTAGCTGCCGGGATGCTCATTTCCAAAAAGGTCGCCTTCTTCTCCGCAGTCAATCCGCTGTTTTTCGGGATGTTGTTTGCGGTGATTGGTTCGTTGTTCATCGAGCGGCTGCGTAAGGTGTACAAAGCGTATCAAGATTTGGCGATTCCGATTATTTTGTCCGCGGGGCTTGGGCTGTTTACGGTATTGATCAGTATCGCAGACGGTTTTAATGCAGACTTGTATTCGTACTTGTTCGGAAAAATCGTAACAGTGTCCATCGAAGACTTGTATGCGCTGATTGGTGTGGCAGTTGTCGTTTTAGGGACAGTTTTGTTGATTTACAAGGAGCTTTTCGCGGTCTCCTTCGACGAGGAATTTGCTCGCGTCTCCGGCGTGGCAAGGCGTTCGATCAACCTGTGGTTCATGGTGCTCGTCGCTCTGACGATTGCAGCTTCTATGCGTATAGTCGGTGTCCTGTTAATCTCGGCGCTGATTACCCTTCCGGTGGCTGCCAGTCTGCAAATCGCGAAAAGCTTTCGTCAAACGATTTTCTTGTCGATTTTGTTCGCGGAGTTTTCCGTGTTGAGCGGTTTGTATTTTGCCTATCTCCTTGATTGGGCATCTGGTGGTACAATTGTACTGATGGCAGTACTGGTTATGCTGGTTGTATTAGGTGTAAAGAAGCTGCGGGTCGCTTTCCGGTAAGAGTTATCCGGATATGACAAAAGGAAGGAGTGTTTGTCGATGAAAGTAGAAGAAGCGCTGCAAATATTGAAAGAACATGGTTTCAAGTATACCGGCAAGCGGGAGGAGATGATTCGAATCTGCGCGGCTGAGAAGCGATACCTGTCTGCCAAAGATATTATGGAGAGAATCAAGGAGCAGTATCCAACACTCAGCTTCGATACCGTCTATCGCAACATTTCCACTTTTGTTGAGCTAGGGATTCTGGAAGAGACGGAGCTGGACGGAGAAGGTAGATTCCGCTTGGCTTGTTCGACAGATGGACACCATCATCACCATGTGATTTGTACAGAATGTGGAAAGACTTCTTCTTTGCCAGGATGTCCGATGAATATCATTTCCGCAGTACCGGAAGAGTTTCAGGTGACGGGGCACAAGTTCGAGGTATATGGCACATGTAAGGAATGTGTAACGCATTCGAATTAATCGGATAGAGGGGAGTGCTCGCTTTTGCGGGCGCTCTTTTTTTGCATCTCCTTCAAGCGTGTATTTGCTATAATGGTGGAAAATCATCAGTTACAAGAGAGAAGGGACACAGTCATGATTCCCCGTTATATTGTGGACTTTGATTTGCACACCTTACCTCGGAAGAGGGCAGATGTAGCTGTTATTGGAGCAGGAATTGCTGGGTTGTATACGGCGTTGCAAACGAGTGAGTATGCGGATGTGGTGTTGATCAGCAAGAAGGGACTCGATGATAGTAACACACGCTGGGCTCAGGGAGGAATCGCTGCTGTAACAGCCCAATCAGATTCTCCTGCCCTTCATCGACAGGATACGTTAATCGCTGGAGCAGGTCTTTGCTCGTATAACGCTGTGGAAGTCCTGGTGCATGAAGGCCCTGATCGCTTGCATGAACTGATTGCATATGGAACGGAATTTGATCGTGATGAACAAGGGCAGTACGAGCTGACACAGGAAGGCGCGCATAGCAAACGACGTATTTTGCATGCGAACGGAGATGCCACTGGGGCAGAGATCGTCCGCGCTTTGTCCAAGCGTGTGAAGGAGCAGCCAAACATTCAGGTTTTAGAGTATCATTTTGCAGTAGATGTCATCACGCAGGATGGCGAATGCGTGGGTGTCCTCGTGCGGAAGCCGGATGGCGAACTGTTTTTTCTGGAGGCCAAAGCAACGGTGCTGGCTACAGGGGGAGCAGGTCAGCTTTACCGTTACACGACGAATCCGCAAATCGCTACGGCAGATGGAATCGGCATCGCGTATCGGGCGGGTGCTCGCATTAAAGATGTGGAATTTATCCAGTTTCATCCGACTGCGCTTTACTATCCGGGAGCCCCGCGCTTTTTGATTTCGGAAGCCGTTCGTGGGGAAGGTGCCATTTTGCGTAACGGCAATGGTGATCGCTTCATGGACAAGTACCATCCGCAAAAAGAGCTGGCGCCGCGTGATATTGTCGCCCGGGCGATTGTCTCTGAGATGGAACAGACGAAGTCTACGTTTGTGTATCTTGACATTACTCATGAATCAGAGGAACTTATTAAGCGGCGTTTTCCGACGATTTATAATTTTTGCTTACAATACGGGCTCAATATGGTGACAGATTGGATTCCAGTAGCTCCTGCTTGCCATTATATTATGGGTGGGGTCCAGACTGACTTGAACGGCGAGACCTCGACGAAGCGGCTTTTTGCATGCGGGGAAGCATCCTGCACGGGGGTACATGGAGCAAATCGACTGGCCAGCAACTCGTTATCGGAAGCAGTTGTATTTGGTCACCGGATCGCGGAGCGGATCAAGCAGCTGGCTGATTTGCCGAGCATTCATCCCTTCCAGGTTGTTTCCAAGCAAAAACTGCCCCAAACGTTCAATACACGTGAACAACGATTGAAAATGCAAAAGCTCATGCTGCGGCATGTTAGTGTGAAGCGCGACGATAAAGGATTAACGAAAGCATTAACAGAGCTTGCGCGAATGGAGCAATACTACCAGTACAAGCCTAAGAGCCTGGAAACGTTTGAATTCTTCAATCTGCTGAATGTTGCCGTCCTGACAACGAGAGCGGCACTTTTGCGGGAAGAAAGCAGAGGTGGGCATTATCGTACTGATTTTCCGAATAAAGACGACTTGCTGTGGCGTAAGCATTTGATCCAGTCCGTAGAAGATGGTGTCCAAGAGGAGTGTGAGAAGCATGATGTGGAATAAACGGGAGCTTCAGCGAAAAATAGAGGAATGGCTACAGGAAGACGTAGGATTTGGTGATGTGACGACAATGAGCACGATTCCTGAATCGGAGCAGGGTGTCGGCATTTTATATGCGAAGGAAGCGGGAGTTGTGGCAGGCTTGCCGATTGCAGAGCAAGTATTTGCCACGGTTGATTCTACCCTCGTTTTTGAGGCAAAAGTAGAAGAAGGAGCACGAGTGGAGGTTGGTCAACAGATCGCCGAAGTCAGCGGCTCGGTTCGTTCGATTTTGAGCGGGGAGCGGCTTGCACTTAACTTAATGCAACGTCTGTCTGGGATTGCCACGAAAACGAGTGAATACGCAACGGCCGTCGCAGGGACGAAAGCACGGGTTGTTGATACGAGAAAGACGACGCCAGGCCTTAGAGCTTTGGAAAAGTACGCGGTTCGAGTCGGGGGAGGCTACAATCACCGTTTTGCCTTGTATGATGCCGTGATGATCAAGGACAATCATATCAAAGGAGCGGGCGGTATCGCGCAGGCTGTCGCAGCGGCACGCGCGGTTATTCCTCATACGATGACAGTAGAGGTAGAGGCTGAATCGTTCGAACAGGTTCAGGAAGCATTGGCAGCAGGTGCAGATACGATCATGCTCGACAATATGTCCCTCGATCAAATGGTGGAAGCCGTGCAGTATATCAATGGACGGGCCATTGTTGAGGCATCTGGCGGTGTGAGTCTGGAGACGATTGGTGACATTGCAAAAACAGGCGTAGATATCATTTCGGTAGGGGCGCTAACTCATTCTGTCAAAGCGTTTGATATCAGCCTCGATCTGAATACACGCAAGCGGTAAGGAGCGACCACGATGTTATTGGTGATCGATATAGGCAATTCCAATATTGTGTTGGGCTTGTATGAAGGCGACGAGCTCCAACACCATTGGAGAGTGTCCACAGATCGTAACAAAACGGAAGACGAGTACGGCATGCTCGTCAAAAGCTTGTTTGGTAGTGTGGGGCTTGGTTTTGAACAGGTTAGAGGTGTAATTATCTCGTCTGTCGTGCCGCCTTTAAACCTCACGATTGAACGCATGTGCGGGAAGTACATGCAACAAAAAGCGCTGATTATCGGGCCGGGTATCAAGACGGGACTGAACATCAAGTATGAGTATCCGCGAGAGGTAGGTTCCGATCGAATCGTGAACGCTGTTGCTGCGATTCATCATTATGGTGCGCCACTCATTGTTGTCGATTTTGGTACGGCGACGACCTTTTGCTATGTGGACGAGCGGGCGCAGTATTGGGGAGGGGCGATTGCTCCCGGCATTGGAATATCGACTGAGGCACTCTTCACTCGTGCTGCCAAGCTGCCGCGAATCGAAATCGCCAAGCCTGCAAGTGTAGTCGGTCGTAATACGATAGCGGCCATGCAGTCCGGCATTTTCTATGGGTTCGTCGGTCAGGTCGAAGGCATTGTACGTAGAATCATGGATGAATACGGTACGCGACCTACCGTAGTTGCTACGGGAGGGCTGGCAGCACTTTTTGCGAATGAGACCTCTTGTATCCATGTCGTAGATCAGAATCTAACGCTAAAAGGACTTCGTTTGATCTATGAGCGGAATCAATCATAGTGGATGGCGAACGTATTTGCAGAAAAACATTTCAGGATCATCTGGATCTAAGTGAGTCAGAGTTCCGCAATGAGCGTATCCGAGCTTTAGACAGAGACGTTGCATTTTTTCGTTGGAAAGGTTAGTAGAAGTGAACAACTTCTCCGTAGGGGAGATTGTTTCCAGATAGCGCATCATCTCCTCGCCAACCCCTTGGTTCTGATAGTGTGGGTGAACAATGATTAGATGAATAAAGCTGTTCTTAAAAAACGATTGATTGATGATGGCAAAACCGACGATATTCATGTCGATTAACGCCAAGTAGCAATGCTCTTGCTCGATGGCTTCTTTAAGTTCAGATGAACGACTGGTTGAACCGAGCACCATTGCATCAATCGTACAGACAGCAGGAATGTTTTGAGGAGTAGCTAGACGAATTGAGGTCATCCAATTCAAATCCTTTCTACTTGTAAATCGTTGCTAATGTTGTATGGAATGGAAAAAGGGTGTTAAACTACTGGTAGAGATATTGATGATCCGACATATAAATAAAGGAGCCAATACCGTTGCAGCGGCAAGGCTCCTGAGACAAGAAGCTGTGGCACACCCACGGCGCGCATGATTACAAAAACAGCGAACCCACCGTCAGGCGGTCAACCTTAGGCGGTGGGTTTTCGCTTGTTACGCCACTTTCTTATCCATCGGTAGAGCTTCCTGCTGCTAAACCAGAGGCTTAGCAAGGTTGCCAGTACTTTTAGGAAAAGGTAAAGCGTGCCGAGCGAGACCATCAGCATCACCCCCTTTACAGGAAGCTGTGCCGTGGTCTTCCACCGCCAGTCTTGTCTCAAGTTAAATTATACCATTTCAGCATCCGTATGGTGAGTTCTCTTGTTAGTGTAGATACGAGCTGGCTCGACAAAAAGAGTGGTATTCGGCGAGTAACATTGCTGCTGACAGGAAATGATATGTACGTAATTCACATCTGTGGATGGGGACAGAGAAAAAAGTTGAGATTTTCATTACTTTTCGTTGACAGCACATGCTCCACGCGCTACAATGGCTATTGTGCCTAGCAGAAAAGTTATGTCACATTGAACTTTTTAAATTTCTTTAAAAAAGTTCTTGCGTTTCAGATGAATGCATGCTAACATATGAATTCTGAAAGGCAAACAAGCGGATCACTTTGATCCACTTCAAATATACGGATGGATGTCCGAGCGGCCGAAGGAGCACGATTGGAAATCGTGTAGGCGGTGTCGAACCGTCTCGTGGGTTCAAATCCCACTCCATCCGCCATCACTTTCTTAGAAATGGCCCGTTGGTGAAGCGGTTTAACACAGCAGCCTTTCACGCTGTCATACAGGGGTTCGAATCCCCTACGGGTCACCTAGCAAAACGCCCTGCAAGTGCAGGGGTCCTGGAGGCTTAGCTCAGCTGGGAGAGCATCTGCCTTACAAGCAGAGGGTCGGCGGTTCGATCCCGTCAGCCTCCACCACTTATAATAATGGACAAGGAAGGTCAGCTAAAAGCGCCACGTCCTGTGGCAACACTGACACTCAGTCGTCCTGACTATCGCGGGATGGAGCAGCTCGGTAGCTCGTCGGGCTCATAACCCGAAGGTCGCAGGTTCAAATCCTGCTCCCGCAACCAAATATGGAGCTGTGGTGAAGTTGGAGTTCACGCCGGTCTGTCACACCGGAGGTCGCGGGTTCGAGTCCCGTCAGCTCCGCCATTTCAACCTTAATGGTTTGAAATAGCGATAAATATAGTGAGAGCCATTAGCTCAGTTGGTAGAGCATCTGACTTTTAATCAGAGGGTCGAAGGTTCGAGTCCTTCATGGCTCACCAGTTTTTAAAACAAGAGA
>NZ_JBHVSO010000027.1:0-28416 GCF_042885155.1 Brevibacillus sp. NPDC058079 | reverse complement strand
TTGCCCTTTAGCTGCCATAAAAAAATGCACCCCCTAAAGTTCATCGGTAAACCACAGGGGTTTTTCCAATGTCTACTTTAAGGGGTGCACTTCAAAAAACAGGGACGGGTTTTTTACTAGCCAGCTAGAATAAAATCAACAAACACTGGTGATCGACGCATGCCGCTCTTTGTCCAAATTCGCATTTTGAGACGTGCTTTTATTTGCGGCTGCAAGTAATCGTAACTGTACGATAATTGCCAAGGATAATCTGATTTGGGAAATCAGGGTTTAATGCAAATAGTTTTCCGACACCAACCATATCAACTGCTCCACTTTCGATTGCTTCATTCATACCTTCTTCGGAACGGAAACCACCTGTTACGACCAATGGTGCTTGTTTAATTGTTAAATTTTTACTTTCGCCGGTTTCGTCGGATTTCGTCGCGACCATCACAGCGCTCCTGGTTTTCTGCCAGCTCCATCTGTTCCGGTCTATCTTCAAAGAAACGTATTGATCCAGTCAGAACCAACGAAGTCGGATCGAGCTGCCATTGTTGTATGTCAACGATTTCGACGATACAAAGTGAGGAGAGTTTCAATGGGGTTTTACATAAATTTTTGAAATGTAAATACTTACTCAATGACTCAAGAAGGCAGACATACACACATTTTTCAGGATTTCCATTTCTGACATATTCACCTTAAGGAAGAAAATCATATCCTATCTGGAATGTCGGACACTCTGGCCAACCTGTTCAGACACATATGGTTGAAACTGCTTAGTGAAAAGGAGTTGAGAAGTTGTCTCGTTCAGTGAAAAGCACCTTCAACAGCTCTATTAAAATTGATGTCCTGATCCCAGCTATTGAGAAAGACCTTGGCACTCTTCCGTATGTCATTGACAGTATCCGTAAGCAAGTGAAGCATCCGGTTGGTAGGATCATGGTTGTATCGCCACCAAGCAAACGAATCCAAGCCCTTTGCCGGCGTAAAAACTGCACCTTCATCAATGAAAAACGCGTCCTATCGATTACCAAAAAAGACATTCACTACCAAACTAAACGCACCAATCGCTCAGGCTGGCTGCTCCAACAATTGTTGAAGCTGGCGGGAGGAAACTTGACCAAGCAAAGGTATTATCTTGTGATTGACGCCGACACCATTCTCATTCGACCTCATGTGTTTCTCGTCAATGGGAAAACCGTTTTTTACTGCCGTAACTGGAGTCGTCCCGAGTATTTTCGCACCTACAAGAAATTAATGGGGACCAAGCCAACCGCTTCGCGCTCTTTCGTTGCCCACTATATGCTGTTCGACAAATCGAAGCTCTCCCGGCTGAAGTCTAAAATTGAGGCTAGGCATAAGACTAGATGGTACCGGGCGATTATCAAGAAAACCAACAAGCAGAGTTATGCCGGCTTCTCCGAGTTCGAAACTTACGGTAACTTCGTGAAAGCTCACTACCCCGGTCATCTGGTTGTAAGAAGTTCTCTTAACAAAAGCTTATCTTCAAAACCAGCATCACTTACTCGTAAACGAATCATCAGACTCGCCCAGAATTACAGGTCCATCTCCTTTCATAAACGCGGCTGGTATATCCGGAAGAAGCACGTGAGAAAATGAAGTGCTGCCGAGTCCAACTGCTTGTGATGTAAGATAGCCTCCAGACCTTGGATTCGTTACAGGTGTATGCGGTATCCGGATCACTTCAGATGTGTATGCCCACATCTCAAAGAAAATTGAATTAGATAACATGAACAAGTTTGAAAGCTACATGGAAAGTCGTGGGCAAAAATGTTAAACCCTGAAAAAATAAAAATTGCCCACCAAATAAAAAACCCCTCGTACCTACAGGCACAAGGGGTTTCGCTTATTAGTAAGCAGTCGTGTAATGCTCGCGCTTCCAATCGCGATCGCGTGGGGGGAACATTTTCTTGGCTTTCAATCGGTTTTAATACTCCCTAGAAATCGCATAAATGCAACAGTTTCATCTGCTGTTATTTCAAATGACATCAAATCAATTCATCATTTTGTGGGTGCATTTGTGGGTGCGATATACAACTAGCGCAGTCTATTTTCACCTTGATTTAACCTTCGTCCTTAAATTAGCGTCAACTGTTGTTAAATCTGTTGTTAGTTCTTGTATTTGCCTTCCATTTATTTGAGTAACAATTGATCCTTCTTCATCCAATGCTGTACTGATGAAATGTGTTCCTTTCATCATCATCTGCAAACTCCTTGTCCTCCAATGCGTCCGGGTCGAGTATCTTCATTCTGCGTTCGGCCTCTTCCTCTTGTTCTTCCAGCAGTTTTTCACGAGATGCGCGCGGATCATCCACAAACGGCAGCAGCGTCAGCCTTAGCGAGTGACAGCTTTCTGAGCCGTCGCTTTGCCTTTTGGCTGGCTTTGATCTTCACGAATTTTGAGCTACGACCATCTGGACGAAAAACTTTTACAATCTCGTCCGACCGGCGCAGCACTTTCTCCGTGTAGTATAATTCTCCTGTCGTTGAGTCGACAGACTAGCGTACTACATTTCACCCACCTCCAAGAAAAATGGCACAGCATAATTGCTGCGCCAAAGGTTGACACTTCCGATTAACTACAACATACAACATAGTCTGCTTTGTCTTTCTCATTTAACCAAAGAGACCCATCCTTTTCTACCTTAACATCCAAATTGTTTTCCTTGAGGTACTTTACATACTCAGGGGGAGCAGTATCTGATAACTTGTAATATTTCTCCTCTTGGCTTAAAAAAAGATAAGTTAAGCTGCCAAGGAAAACGAAAACTAATATAAAAACGATTAATTTTCTTACAACTTTCCCCCTCATAATTTTTTTCTATAGCCTATTCATAATTAGTATATATCTTGGATCGTTTTCATAATCAGATGATTCACCAGTGAATCTAGTTATATCTAGCTTATTCCAATCCCGTGGGTACTTATCCCATTTTTTCAGGTATTTCAGCTTTCCACCTTCATATAGTTCGTGGGCTGATTTCCGAGCATCAGTAAAGTGATCATTAGGATCTAATCCATCAAACACCGCAAAGGCGGTTTCCTGGTACTGCTGTATTCAACTATCGAACCGATTCGTTCAAAAAAACAGCTTTTCAGCACAGACAGCTGTTTGGTTTACCTTTATTCAATATTTGATCCCGCGAAATAATCCGGATATTGTGGTTAGACCTTCAAACTCAACATTTTTGAATTTGCCTATTATTTTGTTGTTTAGCGCATCATTAGCCTATACCTCAATGACAATAGCCTCATAAAATATATCGATCTTACATGGAAAATCTCAAGAGAAAGGAGTGTAAGAATGACTCAACTTGCTTATGTGGCCAATAGAGGCTCACACAATATCTCTGTAATTGATGTAGATCCGGCCAGTCCCACCTTCAATACCGAGATTAATCTGATTTCAGTCTCCGGGAAGACTCCACTCGTAATTGCAGTCACACCGGATACAACACGTGCATATGTCACGAACAATACCTCCGGTGATGTCTCCGTGATCGATACGAATCCCGCCAGTCCTACCTTCAACACCCAAATTAAACTGATACCGCTGTTGGGAATCGGATCCGCCCCCACAGGTATAGTGATCACTCTTGACGGTACTCGCGCATACGTCGCGAATCAAATGTCCGACAATCTCTCCATAATTGACATAAATCCTGCCAGTCCAACGTTCAATACCATGACGGGAATCATCGGATTGACAGGAATGGGGCCAAGCGTTCTAATGATCACCCCGGACGGCACACGCATTTATGTACCGAATATCAATTCGGCCAATGTCTCTGTAATCGATATCAATCCCGCCAACCCCACCTTTAACACCCAAATTGACCTAATAAACGTGACAGGATCAGGTCCGCTTGACGTAGCTTTCACTCCAGACGGCAATCGCGCCTATGTCACCATGCTAAACTCCAACAGGGTCTCCGTTATTGATACGAACCCAGCCAGCCCCACCTATAACACCGAGATCATGAGTATAATCTTAACTGGAAACACTCCTATAGAAATTCTGATCACCTCGGATGGCAAACGTGGTTATGTTACCAATTTATTTTCATCTAATGTATCCGTAATCGACACGAACCCAGCCAGTCCCACTTTCAACACGGAGATCTTGCTAATTCCGCTCTCTGGATCTGGCCACGCCGGTATTGCGATAACTCAGGATGGCACTCGCGCTTACGTCGCGAATGCACTTTCTGACAATGTTTCGGTGATCGACACGAATCCCACGAGTCCCACCTACAATACCGAGATCGATCTGATTGAAGTGTCTGGAACCTTTCTCGCCGGAATAGTGATCATCCTTTTCCCAGCGCCTCCCCTCCCTCCGATACAGACGGAGTGCATCCACGTTCAAAAGGTATATGACTGGGTAGTATTAGCGAACAGTTACCGTAACAAGATTGCCATCGCCGACGATTGTAAAGCTTTGGTAGACGCATCTATACTGTCTGGGCAAGATATTACGTTCTCCTGCATTGAGTTTCTTTCTCTTGATCCTACATGCAATATCGTCAGTATTCGCCGCGAGAACCTTACAGTCGGTGGGACCACTGTTCGAGTCGGGGTCGTTCGCTTCGTGTTCGGAGCTACTGTACTGGTTCGCATCTTCGCAGATGGAGCATTTCTCTGCGATTTTACGGCCACAGTGCAATTCGATCAGGAAGTCGTTCTCTGCCTGCCTGACCCGCTCGATGAGGACAATATCCTGTGCCGTATCAGCGCTTTTGAGTGCTCACCAACCGGTACCGTTCTCCTCGGCGGCATGGTTCAACTCGACGTCATTGTGTGCGTAGAAATCCAGGTAGAAGCAGAAGTAAAGCTGGAAGTATTGGCAAAATTCTGCGCGCCGCGTCCAAACAACATTCCGATCCCATCGCCAACCCCATCTTTCCATTGCCCGCCGATCTTATTCCCGCCACAATGCCCGAATATTTTCCCCAGTGGAAACTGAGACGGCCTGCGAACAGTCACTGCTCTCTTGACCAACTCCCCTGTCTTCTACAACAGGTTGGCAGAATCGGATACAGAACAATTACTCGTCGGTATATGCCCGAGTCGCGATCCGAGAAGCACACGTTCGTAGCAAAGTTTTTGTGTCATGAAAAATAAAAAGGCACTCAGATCATCCCTAGTGCCGTAGCAATTTGCATGATTGCCTCTTCCTTTTTTCTGTAGAATTGGTCTTTTGTCAGACCTAAGTCAAGATATACATTGATGTACTTCACTCTAGCCGCGCTGAGATACTTCTCTTCAATGATCTGTCGCTCTACCTCATCGAGCGAATACTCGAGTGCTCTCTCGATCTGCTTCGCTTTCAATTCGTTCTGCATCTCTGAAAGCTGCAACCGAGGGAATAATTGCTCGATGCCCTTCTCCTCTTGCTCCTTCTTGTTCTGAACAGCAACACAGAGGGCTTTGTATGATTTCCATTCTTTCACAGCAGCCTTCCTGACTTCTCTCTCATTAACTGGTTGCAGAAATGACAGTTGTTCTTGTACCTGTGCGCTCATCTTTCTAATTCCCCCTCGTTGTTAGCCCATGATATAATTAGTTTAGGCGAACATATATACGGGCTCCCATTTGGGGGCTTCTTTTTTGTCCCACACCCCTTCTGCTACGGTTAGGTGCGGAAGGAGGTGATTAACATGACCAAGCATCTGTATTTCTACGTAAGTTTCGCGGATGCAGCTCGTCTCAATCTAGAGTTAATTCAGCTCGGCTATAGGAACTACTATCTACAACCGCCTGAACACCTGGTTGCTTGTGTGTTCCATCCAGTTACTGAAGTCAGTACGCCATCTTGAGACAACTGTTTTTATGCGGATAGTCCGTTCCCCGAACTATTCAGCAAATATCACCGGTATATTCATCCGATTAGCCAGCCTTATAAAATCCCCTAATTCAACAGGGTTTCGGGAGATTCGCTCAGCACTAAGGCAGATGATCTTGCTTACCACCCCTTTTTCTAGGTCCGCGATTAGTTGGATCAGGTCCGAGCGATCCGGGTCAATCGCCTTCACGTCCAATTTCATGTACACCTTATGAGCTTCATTTTGGACAAGTGGCATGCATGACCCATCTCCCGAAATATTTCGTTAAATTTTTCGACTTGAGGAGAAACGTTCTAATTTGTCTGTCGTCTTACTAATTATGTATGGTATTACATGTAAACAGAAAGGAAATGACACTCTGTTATGAAAAAAACATATGTGCTGCTTTCTTCTCTGATTTTATGTTCATTGCTTGGTACGGAGGCTTATGCAGGTTCACAACAAGAAACGGCTGCACCTTCTCCTTCCTCAGTAATTATTCCAACTAGTAGCAAAGATAAACACGGCAATACTATTGAAAAATCAATGGCCTATGTGAAAACTTTACAAGTGAAAAACGGAAAATTAGTAGTTTCGCTTGACTATGTTCAATGGTTTTTCGGTGAGGAAGCAGTTAAAGCTTATCGTCAAGATCATCCATTAGTGAAAGAGACCTATCCAGCACCATATTACATTCGAAATAGTAACCCTAAAATTAGAACGTTTGAAATTTCTCCAAAAGCTTCGTTTACTCTTCAAACCAACTCTACCAAAGATGGGGATTTACATTGGAATGAATCAGTAAACGCCGATACTTTTAGCAAGTTTGTACAATCCAAAGGAATTCCTTATCAGCTACCCTTCCACATTGAAGTAACGAATGGGGTCGTCACAAAAATTACAGAGCAGTACGTCCCCTAATTATTAGCAGCACTCCCTATTTGGGATGCTGCTTTTCATTTTTTCTCTTGCGTTAAAATAGCCGGCAGCAGCTCTGGGTTCAAATTATTCAGTCTGAGCTCTAATTATTGAATTCCCCCATTTTTTTAACTCATGTAAATTAGTCCAAGCATTATCTCTTTTCCTTCATATGTTGATCCTACGAAACGTAAATAAGCGTAGAAGGTGAAAGCATGAAAAAAAAATCATCCAAGATTGTGAAAAAAAGAGGTGTAAAACGTACAAAAATCATCACCCTAAGTCGGAAAAATGTTCGTATAACAGACAGTCTCGGAAATGGCTTTTGGCGCCACAGTTTTACGCCCATCGAGATTAGACCATATTCATATCAAAATATCGCCTTGATACCAGCACCAGAAGGTACTAGGAGGGTTATCAGTGCTGGATGGCTCATTGAACAAAATGAACCTGTATATGTGCTTCAAAATTACCCATATGGACTAGATAGATGGTTTATGCGTATCTATAACCCAACTGGCTTTTTTAGAAGAGTATTAACTTTTGTAATAACTAAATCGCCATAAAAGGAATTTGATGGACACGCAGTTGTGCAATTGCTTCGGTTTCGTCAGAACCCTTGATATAGTGAGAAAACATTTTCGACTCCTGTCTTCTTGCAGGAGTTTTTCTTTTTTCGCTAGCAAAATTATGTCTGCTACACTTCATTCCATCCTCCCCTTCTCTCAAGTAATATTGTGTTAAATACTTTGGCTCCGCTGCCTGCCCACACTTAACGCAAAACAGCTTTTCTTCTCCGTCAATCCACCACATGTGCTCGCACACAATTTCACTTCCCCGCATCGATATTTTTTACATAATTTGTAATTAATGGTATATTATATTTAGAACATTTAGACAGGGGGTGATACATATGAAAAAGTTGCTTGCTGTTGTTTTCACTGTAATGATTGTAGCTTCTGTTCCGGTTGCTGCTTCTGCTTCCGCTTCCCCGTTGGGCTGGGGGGTTTGCCCGCCGTGGATTACTCTTTGCAGTAGAGGATAATTGCTATTTTCATAGAGAACGAGGGCGATCATGCTCTCGTTTTCTTACTTTCTCTTATGTTAAACAGCTTCTAACAACTCCGGATTTTCGTAAAGTTTCCTATGATTATGTCATATTCACAATCACTTTGATGCTTCCAGTAAGCTAAAGGGTCTGCACTCTCATGAACTCACTTCGCCAAGCACTCTCTCCGGACTTTGCAAAATATCATCCTCGTAAATCTATTGATTAGAGGATCATTTGTTTTTCTCACTTTTGCTCAAAATGTCGTCCACTTGTCTACTATTCGACAATATCTCCTAAAGAAATGAGAATGGACATCATATATAGTGGAATATATTGGTATTATCATAGAAAGGTTGATGCTAATGTTTAAGTGTACGTTGAGTTAATAAACCCTAAAAATTCCTGACCATACCTTCCTAAACGATCCAAACGCCAAACCACTAAGGTATCAGAAGGACGAACAAATCGAAAAACATCTTCCAATCCTTGCCTTTTATCTTTTGCACCACTAGTTTTATCGGTAAATATTTCCTCACAACCACTTTATAACAAGCTTTGCACCAGAATTAAAATACTATTAGAAAAGAGGTTATTATGAAAAAATTCTCATTAATTTTGTTTGCGGTATTCATGCTTCAGCTCTCCATTGTCTCAGCGGCGTCTGCAAAGAGTACGCTCAAAGTTGGTGAAACACTCGAAAAAGGTCAAGTGTTAACCTCGAATAATGGTATATATTCCCTCATCATGCAGAACGATGGAAATCTCGTACTTTATAAGAATTTCAATAATTCCACAACGTCTCTCTGGGCTTCAGGCACTGCTAAATTTCATGCTGATTATATTGATCCAGCTACTGGTTATTATAAATCATATTATCCCGAATATTTAGGATTCGCCAAAACTCTTAATTTCCCAGTAGCTCTTGGTTTACAAGAAAGGGGAAAAGGCTATACTATATGGAGATTTGCTCCCGAAGATTGGGCTCCACGCCATTACGGAAAAAGTAATGTGCCAGCTGACCTCACTGGCGACATTCTAGTTGTTCAAGATGACGGTAATACAGTTGTTTATAACACAAAGCACGCTGATAAAGGCTGGTATCCTGTCTGGGCTACAAATACTTATGGGAAATAAGATTATAATGAGAGAGCCGCTTACTGTGGCTCTTTTTTTTGTCAAGCCAAGTGTCACTCCCCGTCCGTCGCCGTATAGAAGAGAGAGACTTCTTTTGGGAGTAATTAAATTCAAAGCGAACGCAAATATTGGTCCCGTTAATAAAATTGCTCCAAACATAAACTCCTCTTCCCAAGGGTTTATCTATTCCAGCAGACACAACACATGTCGAAATTTCGTTCCGTTAGGCAAAACAAGTGATGCATGGCGCAGTGGGAGAGGATGTTCTTTACAAAACATTACTTAAGAAAAGGTGGGCAGTTTTTTACGTCCATTTTTGACGATTGCAAGCACTCGTCCAGTCAAGAGGTAAATTTTGTTAATAAGTTATCTTAGATCGTTATAAAGGGGGAAGTACCTCATGAAAAAGAAGAAATCTGTTTCTAAGAAATTCAAGAAAGTAAAAGGTCAATTGGTGCAATATCAACCATATGAATCATATGGGCAATATGAATCATCTAGGCAATATCAATCACGAGCTAGACGTTGTTTCCCGTGTTGCTGGGATGATGACTGCGGTTTATGTTGCCCTACCCGCCCACCAGTATGACCATCCTCTAAGATACCGCGATCGTTTTCTTAAAAGAGAATGTCCAAGTATAATCCCAACACTAATTTTGGACTTCATGGACACTCCTTCATTATTCAAGGAGTGTCTTTTTAATTTCCTATTAATCAAAACGTGTGTTGTGTTACCCATTTGGAAGTAACAGCTTCACCATCCTTACTCTCTACAAAACTAAATATCTATTAATGTACTTTACTAAAAACCGTTTATAAGTTACCATATATTGTAAATAAAACCACATTATTAGGAGGTACTAACAATGCAAAAACAAGATTTGTTTGATTTAGATGTACAGGTTAAATTCGCAAATCAAGTACAAGATGGCTATCCACTTTCTGAGTATGGTTGTACTGGCTGGTGCTATAGTTTTATGACCACTTGCTAAAAAAAATATAAGTTTTTAAAATATTAACTCACTGGCGACAGTGGGTTATTGTTTTGTCTTAAGTAGGTAATTGAGCCATTTTCCTTAATTACCGCTGTGTTAAGTGACCGCTCTTCCCGAGAACAAACGCCTTTCCTTCTTCCGTTTGCAGCCAGGCTCTCAACTTCTTGGTCCCGTTCAGACTTTTGGTTACACCGAAGCCCTTCATGGTGTCGAGCATGATCTCTACATTGCCGATCCCTTCGATCCGAACCTCGAACCACTTTACTCCGAACACGTCATTGCAGGTTATGACCAGGATGTTCATGGTCGGACTTGTCATACAATCCCCACCGCCTCGCATTCGCCCTCGCAGTCCTCGTCGCTGAATAGAGCCAGAACGTGATCTGGATAGCCGTTTTTCCGAAGCAATTCCCGGTACTCTGAATCGTCTGAGCTGACAGACAGGTGACCATGCAATCTTTCGGGAAAGTATTGCTTCGCATCTTCCAACGCTTGCTCGGGTGTTTCCGCTGACAAGGTAATGACCTGCTCGACTGTTCCTGATAGACCCTTGATCTTGTAAACTGTCATGGCTATTTGCCTCCCTAACTATTAAGTTAAAAAATCCGTGTCACCCAATCTGTTAATATGATTGAAACTATTTGTTAACTTGTCCGTCTACGTTATAAAAGAAACTGATTGGAGATGTGGACAAATGCCATATATCAACCTTCAAATTACAAAAGGTGCAACCCGTGATCAAAAGGCTCAGATTGTGAAAGAGTTCACTGAAACTCTTGTTAACGTTCTTGGCAAAAAACCTGAACATACTCACATCGTTATTGAAGAAATTGATGATGAAAATTGGGGGTTCTCCGGCATTCTTACTGACGACTTCAGAAAACAATAGGTAGTTTTCAACCGCCCGGCTATTGCCGGGTTTTTTCATTCTAATGATGGTCAATATACCAAGTACACATTTTGTAAATTTGCTTGTTCAAGGGAAAAAAGCGGTTTAAACTTCAAAAGAATCCCACATTTAAAAACAAAGGCATATGGTGATGAACATTGAATAAAAGGCAACGAAAAAAGTTACATAAACGTCTGTTGGAAGACATCTGTTATGAAGTTAGTGTATCTAGCTATTGGAGAGGCGAATTAAAACAAGTGGCCTTCCATGCTGCAATAACTATTGACCGTAATAACTCAACTTATCTTCCTAAATACCTTCATCAAGAAATTAAGCTGCATAGCCTAAACTTTTGTCTTGAAAAACAACCCTATCGACAAATTGATATCCTTGGTCACTATCCAGATAGTTATGTGATTTTTTGTATCTCCCCCTCTGAGTTTCCTTCGGTTCGACAAATATCAATGAACAATCCAGATTTAATGTAATGCGACATTGATTATCAAATTGAGCAAATTGAGGAGAACCTTGTATGGACGTTGGTCAAAAAGATGGTCAAACATATACAAAACAGGACCTAATCGATTTTATTCAAAGATCGCTCGCTGAGTTAGAAAACAATCCAGATTGGGAAAATATCTCCCTAAATCATTTTCTCGAATCAATGGCTGCTTCGCTTGAAACCCCAATGTCGCCATACATCCCTTCTTGGGAAGCCTTCGCAAAAATCTTATATGCTGCGAAATACTACGAGTAGTTTGAAGAAGTACATAACACTCTGAGCATTTTGCATCTATCCGCTATATGCCAGGCAGCGAGAAGATTGTCTGCTGCCCCACTTGATCAGCTGCCACTGGATTGATCCAGATAACTTCTGTTCTGATGCGACCCATTTCCGCCAATGCTTTAGGCAAATGTTGTATAAATCATTATCGTAACCACTTAGTATCACAGGTCCCGGATGTTCGTCTAATGCGTCGAGCAATTTAATATGGTCAGCATCCGTCATCTCTTTCTTGTACAAACGTTTGCTCCTTGTTGATAACAAATAAGGTGGATCAACATAAATCAAAACGCTTGGATTTTTATAACGTTCAATCAATTGCAAAGCTGGCTGTTGTTCTATTTGCACCCTTTTCAATCTATCCGTTACCGACAATATCCGATCAGGCACTTTACTCCATTGATCAGGCATCCTGTTGTTGGGTGCATTTGATACGTCGATGTTATGCTTCCATCCGGTTCTGTCAGATATTTTTCCACCCCTCGCCATCCAGCACCGAACCAAAAACATCTCCTTGCCCTTTCAAACTCGTCCCCCTCTCCCTCAACGTGATAGGGGTTGTAGTATTCTTCCCGACTATAGGGGGTCCATTTAACCTTGTTTGCTAAATCCTCTGGATGATCACGGATAACTTTGAACAGATTTACCACATCTCCATCAAGGTCATTGATCGTTTCAAGAGCGGATGATTCTTTGTTGAAAAATACTGCTCCGGATCCGAAGTATGGTTCCAAATATGTGGTATGTTCTAGCATATGCTCGATGATCCAGTCAGCCATGCTCCATTTGCTGCCGGGGTAATGTAGGATGCACATGCTCGAATAAATTTCAGAAAAGTCTGTATACAAATACTCATCTCCATGTGTTACTATTTTAATTGAAAGTTAAATTCATCCATAAATAGGAGGTGATTAGGAATGTTCAAAAAACTTCTTCAAAAGATAGGTAGTAAACCCCTAGCTAGATGTACTCCTCCCTGCCTTTGGTTTCCACCCTACACTAAATGCATGTGTCCTGACTAAGTGAGGTATTACAAAAGAGGCTATCCCAAAGACCATGAAAATGGTAGAGGGGTGGTCTTTTTTTCGTCTATTTCCTTCATGTCTTTTTATCTAATCGAGCTGATTGTTTTTCATAATTGAGCTTGTGTTAAGCTTGGATATTGATCTCTAGGCTAAGCAAAGCGATTGCTTCCCTCTCCGTTAGTCCGTGTCTGTCTCGGTTTTCCCTGCCCAAAGCCTTGAATTCCCCCATCGTTTTTGCTTCTTGCCTCCGTTTTCAATACTCCAAAACTTGCCCAATAGTAATGCTTTTAAGATTTTCTGACATTTCACGTTTCATTTAGACGACCTCCGCTTTACGAGTCCGTGGCAAAAACATATCAGGGCCAAAATATCTTCCGTTTTCAGCAAGTCTACAATCATCACATCTGTCACGCTGCTTGACCATTTCGATTTCTTTCTTCATTGACTCATCCATACAAGGTCTCCCATTTAACAAATCGTGTGCTTTGTAAAATGCCCCCGTACTTCTAGTAAGTTGTTTAAAATCGATTGCATATTTACCATTTTCTTGAAATATGATCTTCATGTAGTTACTTTCCTGAGAGGGTGTTTTTTCATGAGTGCACTTAAGTCGACGTTTATCGGCGCTATTTATTCCGCTCCTTCCCCGCTGCCTGGTCAATCGCATCGTTCTAGCTCAAATATTGGTACGGAAGTCCTTCCGCCAGACACAGTTAATTTTCAATGGGTAATAAGTGGAGTTTCCAATCCTAATCAAATTAGTTTTGATGTCAGTCAAGATGTTAGTGGTGGCAATGATCCTACTCATCTTACTGGAGTAGTTAGCGAAAAAATCACTGATGTTATATCTACTCGCTCTCTTTACATTGGGAATCCCAAGGGTGCACAAGCAAACTTTTTGGTTGAAATCTATGCACTTTCAAGAGCATAAATAATGCTGTTCAATTAGGGTGTCCTTTGGGACACTTCTTTGTATTTGCAAATGACTATCTTGCATTTCCGTTTTGTTAAGTCACTCGATCTTACCTCTCCAAGCATTTATAATAATGTCTGGAGGTGCTATTTCATGGAAAGATTATCTGGCATCGTTTGTTTACTGAATTACAGGAAAAGGGCTTTACTGGCGCTCCTGGTCAAATAGGTGAAAATATTACCACTGAAGGTGTCGATTTACTTGCTCTGCCTACCGGAACAAAACTGACTATTGGCAAATCAACTGTGGTTGAACTTACGGGCCTACGTAATCCCTGTACCCAGTTGGATAACTTCCAACCTGGTTTGATGGCTGCAGTACTAGACAGAGAGCAAAATGGTAACCTCATCCGTAAGGCTGGTGTAATGGGTATTGTACTCATCGGTGGAGAGGTATTTCTTGGAGATGAAATCAAAGCACAGTTGCCCCCTAAACCATACAAGCCACTCGATCGAGTCTGAGTCACTTCAGCCCTTCTTTTTGTTAAATCAGTATTCTTTCAACGTAGTTATGTCAATGTTCATCGCGTTCCAGTTAGCACTAGTGGCAGGGACTACTTTCTGGATAAACAAGTTCTCTGCCACTTCCTTGAGAACAGGAACAACCCTTGTATTTTTGTAGGAACGAGGTATACTGTTGATTGTTTCCTCGGTATAAAGCCCGGCCTGATTCAAATCTTCAACATATCCCCCGTTGTCTTGTCCCCACCATACATACCGATCTTTTGCTCGGGACCACTTTAGGCTGAGTAGATAAAATTCTTTCACAGTAACCACCTCCTTATCTCCACCCTCTCCCTCCCTTGTTTTACAAATCGATTGTTTTGTTCATTACTTATATTTCATGTAAAATAATCAAAAGATTAGTAAAAAACGCAAATAATTTGGAGGGTACGAAATGAAGGTCAAACGAATCGTCGCCAATATAGACACCCAGGATATCGCCGCAGCTAAATGCTTTTATCAGGACGTGCTCGGCCTAAATTTATTGATGGATCATGGTTGGATCGCAACTTACGGGACTGCCGAAGAAATGAGCGTTCAAATTAGTTTTGCTTCACAGGGAGGTTCCCACACTCTTACTCCGGATCTATCAATTGAAGTCGATGATATCGATACAGCCATCGAACGAATGAAGAATGCAGGGTTTCCAATTGAATATGGGCCAGCAGATGAGCCTTGGGGTGTTCGGCGTTTCTACGTCCGCGACCCATTTGGCAAGCTCATCAACATTCTTGGTCATCTTAAGTACACTTGAAGCCTACTAATAAAATTACCGTTTTGTTAAGCAACGACTTCCAGAGCTGCATTGCAAATGTCCTTCGGTTCAACTTTGTAGATGAGGACCAGCAAGAGCACAGCGAACTTTGCCCGAAGTATTGGATCACCTTTTTTGAACTTCTCCTCGATCATCCACGCATCGTCTATGTTTTGGAGTGGGTTCCATTCCGCTGTGTCAATTACTCCGTCAGCATCCTTTTGGGCTACTATGCAGCCGTCCTCCATATTCCGTAGATTGGGAAGTAAAACGCCGGGAATGCTTCTGGCGGTCTGCTCGGTTTTGTCGGTATCGGATGCCAACCCATCACCTTCGTTGCCAGCGTTTCAATGATCTGTCGCTCGGTCATGCTGCATCCTCCTCATCAGGGAGCATCGCCAAAATTTCCTCGTACAGCCTTACGACATCCCACGTGCAGTTTCCTGATACATATACAGTGAGGAAATCCCGTTCCAGAGAAAAAGAGATTTCGATTTCACTTCCGGTCTCGTCGTCAAACGCCATTGCATAGTTCGTTATATGACATACCTTAATTTTTGGGGGTTATCCTCAATCACAATTAAGGAGTGACATTAATGAGCGCTGGCTTTTTTGGCTTGCAGTTGCGAGTAATTTTCAATGTTTATGGGCAGCTTTATAAGCTGCCCTTTTTACATAATTGCCCTCTAAACTTTGTAGTTAATTTGGATAAGCCTTTATAAAATGAACTTGCGCATCAATTAGCACATTTACGTTTACCATAGGCTCGTATCAGTTGCCAAGCTTCCCCCATTTGCATTCTCTATACCATGTGAGAGAAGCAAGGTGATTAATATGTCGAGAACTGACGTGATAGTAATTCAATTCAAACGTCTCAGAGTGGCTGGCGAACGGAGGCAAATTATACGCGTATCTCTCTCACAAAAGCATCAAATATAGTATGAAAGATCGTTTAAAAGGAGGTGCCAGAATTGGCGGCACAAAAAGGTGTTACAACTTCGGCGAGAAGAGTGTCCTTAGAAATACAAAGAAAGAATCGTAGAAAAGCAGTCCGATTAATCAACAGAATTGTTGTAGTAAAAACTATATTTGATACATTTACCGGTTGTCTTCTCAGTGTCGGACCAAATGGTTTTCGCGTTCGGGTCTACACTGGTAGCAATGAGACGTTCACCATCATCACGATTCCATTAAATTTCGTTATAAACATCTTTCCTTTCCCTTGCAATTGCAATTGCTAGATTCAAGGCCCCGGCCCAACGGGGCTTATACATATTTCCTTTCTTTTTTTCAATCCTTTATTATTCAAATGTTGGTAATTCTCTTTTGATTGGAGTGACTCTACATGAAGCTAGGCTTACTTTCATGAGCTGTTGTAACTATTACAGTAGTCGTAGCCATCTCTGGTAGTGGGGACACAAATGAAAGACCAAGGTTGGTTGAAAAACAAAATACGATAAATGAAAGGGTCAACCCAAACTAACTGCCTGTTTAACATAATTGAGCTTGTGCACCCCAAGAAAAAGTCACTTATCCTACCAGAACCAAAACAAACTAGGATTCGGGGAACAGTACCATCATGATCTAAAACTCGTATTGCGCAGGAAAGATGGAAATTTCATACCGAAATCTTCTTTGTTTAACGGCTTGTCACGAGCGTTGAAAAATTTGAACATTCCCTCAATGCCTATCCACTCATTAAGACAAATCCCGTTGTATCAATGATTTCACCGAGTGCCCTTTCAAATGATTTCGAAACTTTTCATTTTTTCGTGGGCAAAAAGTGGGCAGAATTTGAAATGACTATCCCTTAAAAAAAGTGCACCTAGGAGCTTGATTGCCCCACGGGTGCATTTATCTTTACACCTATACTGCCAGAATAAAATCTACGAAGACGGACGAACGAAGCATGCCGCTCCTCGTCCAATTCCGCATTTTGACGCGTGCTTTTATTAACGGCTGCACGTAAACAAAATCGTGATCCTCTCCGGTAACCAATGATTTCGCAACGCCGTAAAACGCTTGCTTGTGAGTATGCGGCACGCTAGGTTAATGTTCTATGTTTATCCGTTTGTATCGAAATAAAGCCGGTATCCTTTACGCGAAGGCTACCGGCTATTCCCGCTATGGCTACTTTCATTGTGTCCCAACTGTGGTTTGATTTAGCGCCGCACGGAGACCACGAGCCAACTTTTCAGGTTCATCTACTGCCCAGAAATGCAAGAAGAATAACCGAGGAGATTCATCTAACATGTGATTATGTACCGCTGTTACGGTTATGCCATTTTTCGTTAATTCACGAACAACTGGATTCACTTCGTTTGACAACAAAACGAAATCACCAGTAGTTGCTGCCTTGTCACCAATCAATTGTAAGTTAATAGGCATGGCGATACCCATAGCAGGTGGGATACTTATACCTTTTTCTGTAATTTCCTCTGGTCTCGGTATAGAGAATTGAAACACCTTTCCTTTTTTCTCACCTTTCCACCCCATGATGCTCTCAACCTTAGACCAGTTAAAAGTAGACGGAGATCTCTCAGCTGGCGCAGAAGTTAATGGAGTGCCTGTGAGGCCAAGAACATGCTTCATTTTTTGAGCCAGAGTTACTGGATCACCATGACCAGCAACATGCAAATACATGATCTTTGGATTTTCTTCCATGATGTGGTTGTGCAAAGCAGTCACTTCAATCCCTTGCTCCACTAACAAGTTCTCGACAGGTTTTACTTCTTTTTCAAGAAGAACAAGATCGCCCATCATCATCGAATGGTTGCCCACTTGTTTGAATGCTAAGTAAGATGTTAAAGCAAGGTTCGGATCGAGTTGAACATCCCCGACTTCTACATGCAAATCGGAACGTGGAAACGTGACTTTAAATACATCGTTTTGAACAGTCCCCTTGTTAAACACTTTTTTTACAGATTCCCAATTAGCCCCTTGCTCTTGCGATACATTTGAATTATTTTTTAAGTCTGCCTGCTGAATGACACTTTTTTGCTCAATTTTGTCGGTTATTTTCATGATGCTAACTACTGTAATCATTAGGACGATTCCCATCCATATAAACATGACTGACTTCTTCATTTTTGACCTCCTACATAACATCTCATTTCTTATCTTCCCTACGTTTTTTAGAATATACTTCAGGGAATCAGAATTGCCTGCAGAACCCGAACCGTTTGATAATCCTGGACTTCGTTATTCTCACTACAGAGGACATTGCACCTTTAACACACTGTTACGGGCACACTGAGACAGTTTTTACCAAAAGAAAAGTCGGTTTTCCTATGCTAAGGATTACCGACTTTTGGCTCTTTGTATTCAGCTTTCGTTACACGTTAGTTGAACAAGTTGCTATTGGGATTGTCCTGAATATATACCATCAAGAAACTCGATTGAGACGCGTTCTGCTTCCTTCCTAGGTACAATTTCCGAACCTTGGCGTAGACTTTGGTACATCTTGATCGTATTTTTTAGCGCGTGGTAGCAACTTTCAAAGCTGTGGATGGGAATCGTTCCTTTTAGTTCCTCCAGTTCCTTGATAGCGTATTTCTCGAGCTTTCGAACCCCTCTCGGGGAATGACCATTGCGAATGAGTACCAACGGTCCTAACACTGCATTGCGCATAAATGTTAGAGTATCGATTAATTCGAATAATTCGCCTCTCCCTAATTTTGTGGCGCAGTAATGCACCCATACCCAGAAGCGATCTTCGATCCATTGAGGATCAGGGAAAGAGAGAGAGGGACTTGTTTTACTGAGTATCGTTGCAATACCAGAACCTCTCTCCCAAAGAATCAGTGGGTTCTCGACTCGGGATTCGAGCTCTTCCAGTTGTACAAATTTAAGGTCGACATGAAGAGGGGCTGGGCCATATAAACAAATAAGCAATCTGGGTTCGCCGACATGCTCGCCTGTGAATGCAGAAAGTAAATTACCGAGCCTTTCGGCAATTCGGAAGCGTTGTTCCATGATCTCGTTTCGAAAAGCATAATTGTAGACGATTATTAAATCCAGATCACTATACTCATCCATTTCTCCATACATCATAGATCCGCCTGCGAGGAGACCTATAAGTCGTTGATCTTGGCTTACATACTCAATTGCTTGCTCAATGAATCGATCGTGTAATGGTAACTTCATACCAAGCACTCCTTAAATAGTGACCCATAAAATGGGTATTATTAAAAAGTAACATTTACATTGAGTGGTAGTCAACTGTATATAGATCAATATAGCAACAGATCACACTATCCTGCCAGTTAGTTTAATATTTACAATCGGTCATCCATAAATCATTCAGCTTATTGGGATTATCCTAATGTCTGGTTGGAAATTTTGCCTCGCGTGAGGAATGAGTAAACAAAAAAGCCCCCAACTGCTTTAAGCAAATTGGGGTACACAAGAAGTAATACGTGAATAAAAAAGTGCACATACATATAGTAGATTATCAGCGCAGTATTTACTACAAGTATATATAGGTATGCATACCTTCTCTTGCCACAAAAAAATATCGCATACTCATCTGCACAGATTGAGTCGTACAGATACTTTCTGCATTAAGCGCTATCGCCTTAAACAGCATGCCGTATAGGATCGTTTCATGCAGGATTTCTCGCCATTGGTCAGGTTGAATCATTGTCTAATACACTCGCTCAACCTGCAGCATTTTTTCAATGGGCACCCACCACACTCCATCAACGCGAACAAGCTTGATCTTGTTCTCATCCCGGTCGATGTCTTTTACCACGCCCCATTCCCTACGGATACAGTCCTCGTGCCAACTAACATTGATCGCATAGTCTTTTCGCACCGAGTCGTAAATGATCAAGTTCATTTCTGCCAAGGAATCTGGGCCAACCTGGGGTAGCGGAGCCACGACTTCCTCATAATGATGTTCATACAATATGGTCATTCGAAGTCTCATCCACCAATCCAGCCTCGATCAGATCCCGGAGAATGTCAGGGGCGCATCCAGGACTTGCCCCAGTACGGATTTTGCTTATTGCTTTTAGATGCTTTGGAGTTAAAACGGGAACAGCTTGGAGTTGGCCATCAATCACTGCTTGGATTGTCTCCATGTTAATCACCTACTCACGAACGTCTGTTCCTATTTTATGAGAACGACATGCGAACATGCAATCGCAATTTTTTCCAAATAAAAAAAGGGGCTGGTTGTGCCAGCCCCTCTTTCATTTCTTTTTCTCCAACTCCGCCTTTAATCTTGCATTCTCTTCCAATAGCTTTTGAATGTCCTGGACATCCTTGCCGGAAAACCAGCCATACAAATCGTTTCTTGCTGCATACTCCGGCAATTGATCACGAAGTACCATTTTAATGTGCCGTACATCTTCAACATAATAGGTAGGAATTTGTTCCATGACCGATTGCTTAAACTCTTGAAACTTCTGATAGTATTCAATTGCTGCGAAGTCGTATGGCTTTTGTCTTAATGCTTCATCTGTGACAACAAAAGCAAATCTAGGTTTACCCGCTTCTCCGGCATACTCATATTCCCAATGCGTATAGCTCTTGGATTCATCAGGAAGCGTTAAACCATAGAATCCTCCGAGAATCAGGATATATACATCGGACTCATCGATCCATCTCTTCCTAATTTTCATTGGACTTTCTTTGAAAAATTGCTCGATTCCAGCAGGGATATGACCGGCTTGAAGTACGGCTTCAACAGCGGTATGTCTTTCCTCAATAAGATCGTAGTAAGTAGACGATATGTAAATTTGTAATTTTTTATTCATAGGCCCACCCAAATTAAAGAATTAGTATAAATAGAATCTACCACTCACTCACTTTATTTGTCAAAATTGACTGGAGTTTTCATGCGGCAAGCTTGCACCAGACGGCAAATAGGAGGTTTATTCGTGCAGAAAAAATGGACAAGAACACAATCAGGATGTCTTGGCGGTTCGTACCGTATAGATAGTGAAAGGCTGGCGACTTATACGGGATCCCTTCTGGGGCTTATTTTTTTGTCTCTTTTTTACTCCGGAAATATTTTGTTAAATATCGCGATTTCTTTACTTTCATGCTATCATTCACAAAAGCACAAATTTACTAATAATTACCAATTAAGGTGGTATTAAAATGGATGTATTAGTTTTTGGGATTGTGGTAATGATCTCAATTGTGAATTTGTATTATCTGCTGAAGCAAACCAATCAACATTTACAGAGAATCGAAGACCTGCTTACTAAGTTAATCGATAAGAAGGATTAACATAGTTCATCACAATTTCTCTTGTGTTAAATTGCTCCGGGAAACTGGTTCCATTCCTCCTCCAGCCCGTTTTTTTCCAATGCAGTAACCGAATGCAGAGAAGCAAGGAGCCCCAAATTACAGAGGAGATCAACATTATGTAGATGCTCAATCTGTCCGTGATGAGAATCTAATTACCGCGAATGGAAGCGGAGCATCGGAGCCTACCATACATATATTCGAGAAATTGGGTTCTTTTCCACTCTTTTAATGCTTTCATCTGGCCAAATCTCACAACTGCCTCCATTTGCACTTTCTTCAGTTATTCAAAATATTGTCAATTTTAACCGCTGTTCGACAATTTCTCCTAAAGTTACGAGGGTCGATTTTGTAATAAAATGGTATATGTTGGTATCCAAGGAATGAAATGATAGTCACCTCTTTTTTTGCAAGAAATGCTGCAACAATTGACCTCTACTCGATGATAGTTTCCAAACAACTTTTATCATGAAAGGTTGATGCTCATGTTTAAAAAAGCACTTATTATCCTGTCATTAAGTTCAGTCGTCGTAGTACCCTCTCTAGCCACACAAGTCCAAGGGGCAGCGCTCCCTACACAGGAAAAGGCAACCACCTACGCTTCCAATAAAAAAATCAGAAATCTGGGTGTCGCTTACCTCACCTATTCCAGCCGGATGGGTTATCGTTAGAACTTTAGGAACCCAGAACCTGATCAGGAATGTGAACGGTGCTTCTTATGGCACGGAGGTAGAGGTGCTGCTCGCTTCGCCTATCCCAACCGGATGGGTCATGGTTCGAGCCTTTCGAGGATCGAATGTAATCAAGAATATGAACGGTGCTTCTTATGGCACTGAGGTAGAGGTGATGCTCGCCTCGCCTATTCCAAAAGGATGGATCATGGTTCGAGCCTTTGGAGGATCGAATGTGATTAGAAATGTCAATGGTGCTCCTAATGGAACACAGATTGAGGTAATGCAAGCCTCGCCTGTTCCTGAAGGATGGATCATTGTCAGTTCAGGCGGAAATTCGAAAGTGATCAGGAAAGTTGGCTAAAACAAAGCACACATGGCATGCATCTAGTCCGCGAGCTGACGTCGAAATGCAATCGGCATCAGCTTGTGGGCTTGTAACAACATGGTCGGAATGAATGTGAAGCCACCGCTAAAGTGATCAGAAAATACGATACTTGGTTTAATCAAGAAGGTTTCATTATCACAAGTAATGTTTTGTAAAGAACATCCTCCCCCACTGCGCCTGCAGTTTTAACGTCCATTTTTCACAATTGCAAGCACTCGTCCAGTCAAGAGGGAAATTTTGTTAATAAGTTATCTTAGATCGTTATAAAGGGGGAAGTACCTCATGAAAAAGAAGAAATCTGTTTCTAAGAAATTCAAGAAAGTAAAAGGTCAATTGGTGAGTTATCAACCATATGAATCATCTGGGCAATATCAAGCGCGAGCTAGACGTTGTTTCCCCTGTTGCTGGGATGATGGCTGCGGTTATTGTTGCCCTGGCCCCCCAATAATGTAACCATCCTCTAAATAGAGCGATCATTGTCTTAAAACAGATTGCCCAAGTATAGTCCCAACATTAATCTTGGACTTCATGGACACTCCTTAATTATTCAAGGAGTGTCTTTTTTATTTTGCTATTTATCAAAACGTGTGTTTTGTAAATCCATCGAACATAATTCGTGTACCCTTTGCTTAATGTTTACTTAATAGACACCTATGTCCAAAATGTAGATATACCTTTACTGGAGTGAATCTCAATGTTTGATAAATTTGTACCTAATGAAGATTTGAACTGGATGGGTGTTGTATTTCACTGTCATTTGGTGATTCACTATTTAGAATACGGCTTGTGGAAGATGTTTCTGGGTCTTTTTCCTTTATTAGATATCGCGTTTTCCATTGTCTTTTTAAATCCGTCTACCATCGATCTCAGTTCTTCTTCAGCCTTTTTGATTTCTGACACGACTTCACTAAATGATAAGTATTCGGATTCCCATCTTTTAAGCTTGTTCAAGTATACGTTCTTATAATTCTCTAAACTTTTTTGATCGTAATTTAATTTTTCCGGAGTCAATTCCTCAATCAGCTCTAGCAAGTCCTCAACGTTTTGTTTACCTTCTTTACTTTTCATATCGTTCAAAAACTTTTCTCTTTTCTTGTTCTGTTCTTCTATCTGCTCAGCGCTTAGTTCTGGTAAGGACAACCTGCTATTTGAAACGACAGAGTTAAGTTCTGATTTGAATTCCTTCTTGTTACCCGAGAAATCACGCATTTGCTCTTCCCACTTCTCTTGGTGTTTTGATGAAAATGGGTATCGTAGAGCATCGGCCCCACCATCAGTTGGCGCGCCTGGGAAGCGACTTCCTTTCCCATTTGTGCCTTTATAAAACACTTCATCAAGCGTGTAAATACTTTTCGAAACATTCCGTAAATCGTGTTTAATTATCTCTAAAGCCGAGTAAGGAGTAGCTTCTCTCTCATCGTTAATCGCTTCATAACTCCTTGTCTCTTCTGCAATGCTAGCTATAGCCGCAAATTTTTGCAAATGTTCGGTCAAAGATGTTCTTCCTTTGTACTTATCACTAACGTTTTCATCCAAGTAGAATAACATAAGAGTAGCAAGTTCATTATCTGACAACTTACCCTTTTCTTTTAGTTCGTTTCCGTCATTCTTGGCTAATCTATAGAGTTCAACCACAGCTGGATCAGAGCCCATTCCTTGCATTTTTGTAATTAAATTTTTATAATCACCCAGTGGATGCTGTATTGTATGTTTAGTTACTTCTGTGACCTTTTCCCTTTCTGGTTTATTAGTTCCGTCACCTATAAAGTTGCCTGTCCCATTTGATACCCTTAGCCACTGATCACCAATACGAAATTCTTGATCTGGTGCTCCCCCTATCGACTTATTTAATAGACTTCGTTTGATCGCATAAACTTTACGTTTACCTGGATCGCTTAAGTCGAGTTTATGATGCATTCCCAGATCCATATTTTTTAGCGCTTCTACATCTCTTTTACCTTTTTTTATCATAATATTCAATTTTAACTTGTAATCTAAAGGCTTTTTTGTTTTTCCATGTTTCTTTAGTTCCTCTAACTGTTCTGGACTTAAGTCACTAATTATTGTCTTTGTTTTGTCAGTATAGTAGTCTTCATCATCCATGTAACCCTTCATCTGAATAGTCGTAAAATGGAGAAGTCCGTTCTATGTTACCACTTGTTGTTGGTGATAGTTCGGCTGATGATGTAGGTGTTTTTGGCTTTTCTACTGAACTCGTTGTGGTTGTAGTCGGGGAAGGTGGGGCTGTAAATGTCGTTTCTGGTACCTCCGACGATACTGGTTTAATAATACCATCATCCTCATGTTCATCTTCACTATCATATTCATCATCTAACCCGGCCATTTGTACAACCGAACCTGAGTGTTCCGTTTGCCCTCGAAAGGAATCTGCACTTTTGAATTGCTCCACCCAATCGGTAATGCTCCGACCTTCTCCCTGCTTTTTCTGTTGTCTTATCCCGCTCTTCATAAGTTGGGTTACATTTCGGTTCCCTATTTTCGGTTGCAATTGAAGAGCCTTTCTCGCAGTTGCAGTTAATGATGATCCTATAAATGGTTGAATGTTATTGTACTCTATGGCTTTTTTCTCAGATGAAGAGACACTTTCAGGTGCTCCAATACGCTCTTTGTTTTGGAACATCGGTATCACTCCTTCACAGAACAGACCTTATTAATGAACCAGTTTAATTGTCAGCATTTTCTATATAATACATATGTCCTAGAAAATAGAAAAGCCCCCTCACCCAATTAAGGGCGAGGGGGAGGGCTTGCGTTTTACTTAGCCACTCGGTCTAACATCGTAAACATGAGCCAGGGCAATTCGTTCAGCACGCCTGCTGGATCGTCGGTCAAACGTTTCTTCCAATCTTCCGGGTCGTTTAACAGCCCTTTTGCAGCAAGACTGTCAATTGCCTGCAAACCTGCTTCACGCTCCCATTGTTCCAGATTTAATTCAGGCTGATCTTTATCCATAGAGTTGTCAGGCTTATCAACATCGTATTGGTGCAGCTCGTACTTCTCGATCAGGCTGACCAGCTTTCCAGGATAGCCAGGATCAGTCGCATAGCCGCCTTTCCAGATGGCATAGCTTGCCGCTTTGTAGTCACGCCATGATAGCGAGTAGTGTACCATTCAGGATCAGCTTTGAGTGGTCAGCAATGGATTCAGCCCAGTTGTGGTAGGCTCTAAAGTTGGCGTCGATCGTAATCCATTTCCCGGCTGAAAACTCTTTGGTCGGCATAGACACATGACCAGCTGTACCTGTGCCCTTGATTCCAAACAGATTATTTGCCTTTTGCGTCAGACCACTCTTTCCCCAGTTGCTCTCTAGGATCGTCTGAGCAATGGTCAGCGATGCCGGGACTCGGGTCTTTATCATGTTGTCTAAACATGTACCTAACGTAATAACTGATGATGTTGTGGTTTCTTGGCCAGAATTTCCTGATATACCTGAGGAACTACGTGAAGGTATACAAAAACTTGCTGATGATACAGCGGATAAATATGAAGGCTTTGATTTTGATGACTGTACTAAAGTTGTTGTTGCTGGCTGTATGTCAGCAAGCGCTCCTTACACTATGGGTACCCTTGACACGCTGATAGCTGCTGGCACTGCTATACCAGCAGCACAAATCGCATGTCGCAGAATTTCCCCTGAATAAACTACCTTTGGAATACTCCTAAGATGGGCTATTCCTATTTACCGTTGTGTTAAATGATCTTTCCGCCAGCCAATACATCCTTTGCCGCTTTTTCGCAACGCTTATCTAATGACACATCCGCGATATATTCGAGTGCTTCACGGAACCGAGCAGTTTCGCCGCGGAACCGTTCTATCTCTTGAATCATTTCCCGTCACATCGCTTCGATATTGTCCCCATCGAAAACAGTGTTTTTCCTGAGAAAGTGGCAAAACCATAACGGATCAGAACTTTTAATTTCTTTCCATCTCGCTTCATCCACTCTCGTTTCCCTCCATAACTAAAGCGCTAATAGAAATATTAATTTGGAGCAGAATATTAAAATCAACTAACGTATATGGAGATGACACTACTTTTGGCCAACGACAATACCAACAGCCCTGGAAACAACAACAGCCCTGGTAACAGCAACGGAAATTCCCAACCCAGTTCAGGATCCGCAACCCAACCTCAATGACCAGTTTGGGTTCCCGGACAAGATCCAACACCCAGACCAACACCTCCACCAGCGGAAGCGGATTACCTGATGCGGGTAACACCCCTACACCTACACCCACGCCACCTCCACCTACAACTACACCCACTCCGACTCCTAAACAGTAACTACTCAGCGATAGTGCCGTTCTAAGCGAAGGGCTATTTTTCTTTTTACACTGTCGTGATTAGCTCCTGTTCGTCATCATCAACTGCTACCCATACAACGGTTTTCATTTTCTTCCCGCACATACAATTCCAGTCATCAAAAACTCCTTTATTCTCTTTGACAGCTTCTTCGGTGTCGTAATCGGTATAATCTACATGGTTGTACTCGTTACAACCTGGGCAACGAAAAGACCGTATTGGCATATCTTCGACTCTCCGTTTTCTTAATAACTACTATGTTAAACGTCGTACTGACTTTTGGAGACAATTTACGAAGGACTTCGCAACATCATTCGCGATAGCTTCACTTTCAACTACGTCTATAAGATGCCGTATAGGGGTATTCACTTCTTCAAAAAGTTTATAAACCAGATACTCATAAAATTGATTGTCTGTATTTTCAATTACAATATTAGCTTCCATTAACAAGTACCTCCTATGTTCCATGATTGAGCAGCGCGTATTCGGGTGCGATCTATCCACACAGATGGAAATATTTTCTAAATAAATAGGCACCTATCCAATCCATCTTGGTTAATTGCTCATAATTTATTCTAAATCTTGGGCAATTGGAGGTATTTATGATTAAGAACCAAGAAAAGTACGATTATTATAATCGGAAGACCAGAGCAGAAGCACAGCAAGTTTCACAGATAAATTCGATACAACGAATTCATCCTTTACAATATGGATATCCAGCACCGCCAATTTGTGAAAACTATCAAATGGCTAGCGCTCCAAGTCAGCCAATAGAAGCTATACAGAAGCCGCAAGTTTCCTCAAATCACCTATCCTGCGTTCAGGAATGCTTCCGTTTGGAGAATAAACAAGCAAGATCTGATTGCATAAGGCAATGTAATTGCAAATATTTAAATCGAGACTGTCCCATAACCTGTGAATATTGCGAACCAGATCCCAGGTCTCCTACGGGATATTCAGAGTACTGTTATATACATTATCCTACTGGAAACTACCGCTTCAAACGACCATGCTCCCTACCACTTCCTCCCCCGCCTGATGAATGCGGTTTTTTTGATTATTTGTACTGTTGGACTGTTTGGCCTTTCTGCAAGATATTCTGTGCACAAAGTCCAAATAAAGAACAATGTTACCGTGGATGCACAGGATTTTTTGGATGTGACTGTAGGTAGTGTTGATTCAACTTCACCAATAAAATATTCAGTAGGCGAAGAGCGAGCCGCGGTCACTACATCAAACTCTACTTTTGGTTATTGGCCTTTACATCCCGAAAGCACTCCAATCATATTTATAATCGTACTCTTTGCCTTCTTTTCTTCTCTATGAGTTGATCTCGTAGTTTGTTTGTCAATTACTGTTTTGTTGGGATACCGATGAAGTTTGATTGGAATCAGAAGCCATCTCAAGCTTCGCATCCAATGCTCCTAAGAGCTTATCAATATCTACCTTTATTTATCAGGTTCCACGACATTCCTTTCACCCTCCCATTTATCAAATCGTGTGTTGTGTTCCCATTTCGAAGTAACGGCTTCACCCGCCGTACTCTCTACAAAACTAAATATCTATTCATGCACTTTACTAAAAACCGATTTAATGTTACCATTTATTGTAAACAAAACCATATTATTAGGAGGGTCTAACAATGCAAAAACAAGATTTGTTTGATTTAGATGTACAGGTGAAATTTGTAAATCTAGTGAAACCAGACTTGCACGAGCCTAATATGACACAATGGTGCGTAACGTTTGTTGGACGCTGCAGCTTGGCCTGCTGAGAAAAGCAGTCTTTTAACATAAGTCAGAATACAATAAATTTCAACTCACTGTGGTCAAGACCCCATTTCGTAGACAGTAAGAAAAACCCCGGCCGTTAGGCCGCTAACTGACGCCTAAATTCACTAGGCGTCAGTTTTTTTAATTT
>NZ_JBHVSO010000026.1:0-28805 GCF_042885155.1 Brevibacillus sp. NPDC058079 | reverse complement strand
TATATTAATAATCATATTATACTATATTAACGCGGTAATTTATAAAAGTAATCCGAACTAAAAAAAGGTTGCCGATACTTTCTCGACAACCTGAGAATCAGGAATGATTATTCCTGATTCTCTTTTTTCTTACGTAATAGGGGGAAGATCTTGATCTACATAATCCTCTTCTTTACCTGTAAATCTTTCTAGTGTCCAGGTACTCTCTTTTTTAATGTTCGGTTTATTTATTTTTTTAAGCTTTCCGCTTTTGTATAACTCATCAATCGCAATTTTAACGTCAGAACGACTGCTATCACTGTCTATCCCCTCTTGTGCTGCTTTGTATCGTCCTTCTTCATTATTGTGCATATCCATTTTATATGTTAAAGATTTTTTGTTTTGATAGGAAGCACCATCTTCGTGTGCACTCGTCCACTTTTCTGCCCAACTATCATTCACTGCCCATACTATCCACATATTCCATAGTGCATGTCGAAAAGCATCTGATTCTTCATCAGTATCATTTCTACCGAAAGCTAGTTCTGTATAATTCCATGCCCCTTTCCCTGCCATAAGAGCTTTAAATCCTTTTGACGGCGATTGATCATACAATGCCTGCTCTTTTGGATTAAGTGTAACTACTCCATCAGCATAATCATAGAAATCATCCCAATCACCATCAGAGCTTGGAGCCAGGTTCTTTATATTTTTGTTATCCTCGTTGTATATTTCGCACAGTTCCAAAAAATATTCATTAATTTCATCTTCAGTCGCTTTTGGGTGATCTTTTTCAAATTGAGTCAACGCTTCTAAAATTTTTTACGAAAATCTAAAGTCAACTTTCTCATAAGATTTTTCGTATTTCTTTTTCTCCTATTTCTGCACATCGAACCAGATAGGGAACAACTCGTGAACGAGACACTCTCCCCTCGACGATACATTCCGTTACATACAGCTCATATAGCCATCCAGGGGCTTGATTAAAAGCTACAGCAAGTTTATCCAGATGGCCAATCGTCATAGCCCGAGAAGGAGTTCGATTTAAAATATCGCTCAGTACTCCCTGATTAATACCTGTTATCTCGCCAAGTTTAGTCAGTGTGTAACCACGCTCTTTTAGGTGATGCTCAACTTCTGAACGTAACGATCGTTGAACTGTCTTGCTTTGCCCCATATTAAACCTACTCCTCCTTAGCAATAACAAAAGAAACACCAAATCTTCCTGTATTTTACAGAAAGCTCTGGTGTATGTGAATATTTACCTTTCCCTTAATTTGTAATTAGGCTAACGGATACATTCGACATAGCAAGATCCCTTGACACTCACAGTGTGACTATCGTTCCTACGGCCTGCCTTTCGTCGGGAACTTTGCGGCGCTACCCAGCGCTCCCGCCCCCAGAACCAGGCGATGACTTGAGCTACACTTCGGTTACTCAACAATTATTTACGAAACATCTCTGTAAACCACGCGGCCGAAGCTTCTACTTCCTTCACCGTCAGCTGATGACCATATGAATCCCAATGCACAGTCACGTCAGCACCTGCTCCTGTCAGTAGTCTGTTCAGCTCCTCCGTCTCTTGTGCAGTACAAATCGGATCATTCGTGCCCGCTCCGATGAACACCGGAATAGCTGACATATCAGGCAGAGCGATCCCACGGCGTGGAACCATTGGGTGGTAAAGAATCGCCCCTTTTAGCGGATTCGGGTAATGGAACAGGAGACTACCTGCGATATTTGCCCCGTTCGAATAGCCGACTGCCACGATATTGTCTCGCTCGATCTGATACGTATCCGCCGCCTGATCCAAAAACTCATGCAGCTCCTGCGTGCGGTAGACCAAATCCTCTTCGTCAAAAACACCCTCAGCTAAACGTCGGAAAAATCGCGGCATGCCGTTTTCGAGAACATTCCCACGGACACTCAGAACAGAAGCGCCTGGATAAATGCGATTGGCCAGTGGCAAGAGGTCGTTTTCATCTCCACCTGTTCCATGAAGCAGCAACAGTGTTGGTGCTTCTGAATCGGTTCCTTTTCGAAAAATGTGCTTCAAATTCATTATTTATCTTCCTCCAACACTCTGACTGTAATCGGCGGCAGGCCTTGCTCTATCTGGGCACGACGTGGCTCATACCACTCGGGGAGCATCAGTTTTTCACCCAATGTGTCAAATGGCTCATCTCTTTCAAAGCCTGGAGGATCGGTCGCAATCTCAAACAAAATCTCGCCCGGCTCGCGGAAGTAGATGGCGTTGAAATATTGACGGTCGATAATATCCGTCGGATGGAGACCGGATTGAGCCGCGCGCTGCTGCCACAGTTGGTGATCCTGATCATCTAAGGCACGCCATGCGATATGGTGGATCGTACCTGCGCCACCTTCTCCTCTTGGTATCGGCTCAGCATTCACGTCAATGACATTGCCCAAATCGCCGTTAGCCTGGAACCGGACAAGGCCGTTTTCTTCGCCAACTCTAGTCAGTCCCATCAGTCTCTCGAGAACATCCATGGTGTGGGCTGGAGCCATGCTGTACAAGATCGCTCCACCGAAGCCTTTGATCGCCTTGTCAGCTGGCACTCCGCCAAAGGACCATTTGCTCGCTGGACCGCCTTCACGTTCCACAATCTCCAGCTGTAAGCCGTCTTTGTCCGTAAATTGCAGATACGTTTCGTTAAAACGCTCCACGCGACGGTACTCGATTCCGAACTTTTTCAGTCGATCCTCCCAGAAGGAAAACGCCCCCACTGGAATTAAGAAAGTGGTATAGCCCACCTGCCCACCGCCAACGCGTCCGCGGCGACCAGATTCCCACGGGAAAAAGGTAATCGCGGTACCTGGACTTCCGACCTCATTCCCGAAGTATAGGTGGTATACATCTGGTGCATCGAAGTTGATCGTTTTTTTCACCATGCGCAATCCGAGAAACCCTGCATAAAAATCAACGTTATTTTGGGCGCTTGTAACAAAAGCCGTGATATGGTGAATCCCTGCTGTTTGCTGTGTCATTTTGAATAGCCTCCTCTAATTATTATTTACTTGCTTGGAATGTGTTGTAGCTCACGAACTCTCCAACGGGCTTGCGGTACCCTCTGACTCGCTGGCTGGATGTATCTTCTTTTCCAATCGTGATCATCAGAGCTGGCACAAAGCTGTCCGGAACCTTTGCTATCTCTTGGACAGCTACTGGATCGAATCCGATCATCGGGCACGTATCCCAGCCTTTATCCTTTGCAGCGAGCATGAACAGCATTGCGGACAAATTTGCATTGCGGATCGCTTCATCACGCTTGAACTGCTCTCCTCCACCCTCGTACATTGCTCTGACAGAAGCATTGTTGTGGTCGTACTCGCGTTGATCCATGATCCCTAAATGAAGAAGACCTTCATTGATGCGCTCTACGCTTTGGTACGCTTCCTTGTCTCCAAATACAAGCACCACTGCCGAAGCGGTTTTCACCTTATATTGTCTATATGCCGCTTCATATACACGCTCTATTGCTTCTGGATCGGTGACAACTACATAATGGGCATGCTGCAAATTGAATGCAGATGGCGCGAATTTGACCAGCGACATGATTTCATCGATCTCGGTAGGTGTTATCGTTACGTCCGTTAGAAACTTGTTTGCGGATCTTCTGTTTTTTACAAGGGTAGTGAATTCACTCATGGGACTTCCTCCTCGATTTTTTCTATCTCAATCATTTTTGAATATCTTAAATTAAAGATAATAGCGTTTAAAAATGTTCCTGCTTGGGGAAGTAGGATGACGATGTTACAAAAATAAATATCTTGAATTTAAGATAATTATAGGACTAAAATTCTCTCTTGTCAACAGCCCAAGGCCAGAAGAATGAAATCTCTTCCAGCCTAAGGCTCTTGTCAGTTGGCGTACCAGTATAGAGCATATTCGGTCATGACAGAAGGATACCCCATTTGGCGCAGCATCGCCGTTATGTTTCCACGATGATACGTACCGTGATTGACCACTTGCATGATGATTTCTGCCAAGCTCGTATCGCGTACTCTCGTGTACGGATTATCAAGGACAATGCGCCGCTCCAAGTCTTCTTCTTGGCTGAGAAAAGCTCTGAATTGCTCGACCAGTTCGACATACAACTGCTCTACTTCCTCCAAGCTTTTTCCCGTAATTTTCTTCTCTTGCTGCCATGTCTCATTCATGGCCGCTTGCATATCCATCCCCTGCAATATGAGAAGCCAGCTTTGATCCACCATATAAATATGCTCCATCACTTTTGCTACTGTCGGGAAAACGCTTTGGACCTCCTGCTCGTAAGCACCTTCCGGAAGTTCCTTCAAGCGATTCATTAACGTTTGATTCGCCCACGCGTGAAAGTCGTACATGTTTTTGGCATAGTGTGTCATGATAAAGCCCCCTCTTTGGTTCGTCGATAGCTCTATCATAGACCGGCTTCCCTGACAAATATGGTCAGTGATGCTTCCTGCTCTAGCCAAAATCTCATTTTTTCTAATGAAAACAGTTGTTCCATGTGGTGGACTCCTGGAGGAAACGCTTCTTCATATAGCGATTTTGCTACGGCAGCCGCCACCATTGCGGTCATGTTGGACTGATCGCGCCCGTAAAGCAGACACTCTACTGTCGCCTCGTTCGTTCCCCGTTTTCCCCGTGCTTCTATCTTGATGGCAAACCGATCCTCCCCCATTTTCCAACGCCCAAACGCTTCAATCACAGCTTCCCGTACTGATGGTTGATGGAGTAATCGGCAAATTCCTATGCTCCTCATGCCTGCTACTATTCTCGTCATCGCATCCAGATCGAAACAAAGTCGGGTAGATACTGTAGGGACATCCAAGGTGCGTGCCAATGTCTGCTGATCGGAAAACGGGAATCGATATGCGTGCTTTTTCCCCAGCTCCGGCCCAAAATCAACAAGCTTGCCCTCTGTCATGCTCTCTACGGTCACACGTTGATGCTTATTCATCACCTCGTAGCTCGTGCACAAGTTATCGACAGTCCATTCAATCGCGGCCTTCCCGTGTCGATCACCGAGACCAAGCATAATGAATATGTCCAGCTCACTCACCTGATCCAGCAAGCGATGAGCTTCCCGCGCGAGCAGGTTGGTCAGACCTGGTGCCAGTCCTACACTGAGCACGGCGGTTCCTATGTTCTTATTTTCAGTTTGGCTCCCCCATTGTTCGATTTGCGTCAAAAAATGGCCATTCGCCGAAATATCGAGATAATGTGTTCCATTCCGCACACACCCTTCCACAAAAGCCGTATTCGTCTGATCCAGACACATGACCACCAGCTTTACTTTTTCCAGCATGCTTTGGTCTAACGGCTTGTGAATATCGAGTTGCAACGGCAGCACTTTCCCATCTGCTTCTCGGCAAAATGCTTCAGCCTTCTCCCAGCTGCGTCCGGCTGCATACACCCGTCCCGGATATGCGTCACCCAAATTCTTGCATATGGTTGCCCCTACATGACCGTACCCTCCGACTACCACAATTCGATCCTTGCTCATGCCTGCTCCACCTCTGTGCCTCTCTTTTTCTGCCGCTCCAGACGTCCCGCATACCACCAGACCAACAATCCGCTCAGGCAAATCAGCCCTCCTGCTTCAAAAACCGCACGATACGCATCGATTGTCGGCTGCATAGCTTGACTCGATTCGCCGTTCATCATGCCCAGTCCCAACGCTGCGCCGACCACCATCCCTGCATTGCGCGTCAAGGCGATCATGCCTCCGATTGCGCCTGCATGCTCCATCGGGACGTGGCGCATGATGTAGCTGTTGTTGGGCGAAGCAATCAGCCCCATACCTGCCCCTACCAAAGCTAGTACCGCGATGATTTCTACCGTAGATAATGCCTCTAGCCAGATCGCCAAGACGGTCATCCCTGCCCCCATTGCACCGAGACCTGCAAAAATGAGTGGTCGTGCCCGATAGCTGTCTGAAGCCCAGCCACTAAAAGGACCCGTCAGCACCAGCAGCAATGGGTAAGCAGTCATCATATACCCTGCCGTCAAAGGGGAAACCTGCGCTTGATCAAGCAAGTAGAACGGCAGGACAACCAGTACGAGATTAGCGAGCACAAACGAAGTGAAGCTAATGAACAGTCCACTGGGCACAGCCGATAGGCGAAAGACCGCCACGGGCAAAAACGGCACTGACTGTCGCCGCTCCCACCAGACAAACGCCCATACCAAGACGAGTACACCCCCAAAAAGAATGAGCATCCCTTCTGAAGCCCAGCCCCACCCGTTTCCATTGGAGATCGCGATAATGACTGAGCTGACCAGTAGCATGAACAGACCTGCCCCAACGAGATCAAGTGAACTGGCCTTCTTCGTCTGCTCATGGGAAGGAATGTAACGAAAAGCCAGCCCCGTAGCCAAGATGGCGACAGGAACATGAATCAGAAACAACCACTCCCAGCTCAACCACGACGCGATCATCCCACCTGCAATCGGCCCGGTCATGCCGCCAAGCGCAACAGCTGTACTCATGATCCCCAGTGCCCTCCCCCGCATTTCTTTTGGGAGCAAAATCGCAATGAGCGCGATATTGGTAGCCTGGAACATAGCTGCTCCGATGGCTTGCACGATTCGAAGCGCCAACAGCATCGTGATCGTCGTCGAGAATGCCACCAAGACAGAGCTTACCGTGAACAGCAGGAAGCCGTAATTGTGCAGCACACGATGCCCGTATCGATCTCCCAGCTTGCCCATGAAAGGAAGAAGAGACGCAATGACAAGCAAATAACCCGTTGTAATCCATTGTGCGACCGCCAGCTCCGTCTGGAAAATGTATGTGAACTGAGGGAGCGAGACATTGACAATCCCCGCCGTAAAATGAGACAAGAATGCACCCAGACAAATTGCGATCATCATGAAAAAGCGCTGCCGCTGGCTCATATGGTCTTTCCAACTCCTCGCGTATCTTGTAAATTTAAACTAAGAATTATTCTCAATTATAGAGAGGAACGAGGAGAGCACCATCCCACAAAGATGGGATTTTCCTTTTGCCAATAGACGTACAGGAGAATGCAGATGAGCACAAATCAGGAAGCGAACAAACGAAAAGTGATGGCACTGGCTGAACGCTTTTCTCACTCCTCACAAGACTATCGGACAGCGCTCTTGCAGCTATTGCGTGAGTTCGTCCCTTTTGATGGGGCCTGCTGTACCGCTGTTGATCCCCAAACACTTTTGTCCACCGGAGCCATTACGGAAGAAGGGGTAGAAGCCATTCATCCTGGCATATTTGAGCATGAATACTTGCGCGAAGACTTCAACCGGTATGATGCTCTGTGCAAAGCGGCTGAGCCTGTTGCTACGCTGAGCCAAGCGACTGGGGGCCAGCTTGAACGCAGTGATCGCTATCGTAATGTTCTGCTCCCCGCCGGCTTTCATGATGAAATGCGTGCTGCCCTCAAGTTCGACGGTGCATGCTGGGGCTATTTAACGTTGTTTCGTTCGCAGGGGCTTCCCTTTTTTTCTGAGCAAGAACGTGAATGTATTTTGGCTTTGGCGCCGCTAATTGCTTATCAGTTGCGAAAGACGAGTCTGTCCTTACCCGCTGAGGAGAATACGTGGATGGAAGAAGAGATGGGAATATTGATGCTGTCGGATCAGTTCACCTTGCTCGCTGCCAATCCCACAGCGGAAAAATGGCTGAGCCTGCTGCGTCAATGGGAGTCGATTGATCGCGATACCTTGCCCCGACCAGTGCGAGCGGTTTGTTCGCGGGCACTCTCTCAGCTGGCAGAAGCAGGTCACACGACATCCATGGCAAAAGTCTGCATTCGCATGCCAGATGGCCCTTACATGACGATTCAGGCAAGCCCCATGAACAGCCAAAGCAGCACGGTCCACTTGGCTGTCTTGTTCGGTCCCGCAAAACCTGCTGACATGCTACCGCTCATCGCCGAAGCGTATGGACTGTCTGTACGGGAGAAGCAAATACTCGACCAGATTGTCCGCGGCGCTTCCACGAAGGTGCTCGCACGTACACTGCACATCTCCGCTTATACGGTTCAGGATCATTTGAAATCCATCTTCGTAAAAACCGGGGTGTCCAGCAGACGAGAGCTGATCTGGCAATTGTTTACCCGATTTGGCGTACAGGCGAATCAGTGAAAACCTAGCGAAAAGCCCCCTTCTTACAGCACACGCTGCTAGAAAGGGGCTTTTCGCTACTGATGACAATCCCTGAAATGAACAGAATTCGCTTCCTGCTGAGCCAATGCCTGTCCATACCGCATAAGCTGTTCCGACCGGGAGCGTCTGTACAGCGAGCGGTCGAGAGCAAATAAAAGCTACTACTTGCAACCATTTATGTAGATACTGTCAAATCAAGATGAAAAATCAGCTCCTCGCCATACTCGCCCGCAAATCTACATCCTTGATCGACAAGCCCCGCCTTTTTATACAGTTGGATCGCCGGCGTATTCGTATGATGAACCGTCAACACGATTTCATCTCGCTCCGGGTAATGCTCTCTCGCGATGTTAGCCAAGCCATGGAATACTCGCAAAGCATAGCCTTTCTTTTGATAGCGGGAATCGATCGAAAATGATTTGAAAATAATCGCCTGATCATTTGGTGTGTAGGGATTGCCTGTGTCTGGTGTGAATAAGGCAAAACAGCCGATCAGATGGCCTTGGTCGAAAACCACATAGGGCTTATAACCAGGATTGTTTTGAGATGCTTCGATCACATCGACTGGCATAGACGTGTAGATCGCTTGTTCTTGCGGCAAATCGTAAGCCATGATCGAAGGGGAGTCGCTTTTTTCGTACGGTCTGATAATGAACATATTAGTTCCTTTCTCTTCTTACGGAAAAATTCGCGGCAGCCCGGTATGAATCGGTAAGCACCAGACTGCCACCGCCCCGAAATTGATTCATTTACTCGGCTTTTGATTTCTGCTCCCCTATTTTTTGATTCAGCTTTTCGAATGCTGACCCGAGCTCTTCCTTCGGGATCATCGCATACCGATCACCAATGCTTACCTCAAAGGAGCTAGAAGACTCGTCGTCCTGTCTGACATAATGCGTGAAGCCAATCCCTGTCTCTTCACTGAGTGAGACCAGGATACGCTCGAGCTCTTCTTTCGGCAAATCTGCGTGCACATGAAACATGTTGGATACAGGCACGGCCGGTCTCGTGGATATCCCCTGGCATTTGTTGTAGAATCCCGCCAGTTCTTTTGCATCCTCGTAATATTGACTGAATTTATGTTTTCTCTGCTCAAAATGGTATTCTGCCGTGACAATATACGGGTACAAACTAATCAGGTCCCCGCCATGGCGTCTTTTCCATACCTTCGATTGCTTCGTAAAGTCTTCATCCCCAGCCAGGATCGCTCCGGCAATGCCGCCTATCCCTTTGTAAAAGGAAACGTACACACTATCGAACAATGCGCATACCTCATCGGCTGTCTTCTGGTAATACGGCAGGATTTCCAAAAGCCGGGCACCATCTAGATGCAGCCGAATTCCTTTTTCCCGACAATAGCGGGAGATCGCTTCCAAATCCTCATACGCAGGCAACTGTCCGCCAATCTCACGTTGTGGCAATTCCAGCAACAGGCACGCGATATCGTCGTCCATGCCGAGCACATCATCCAGTTCAATCACTCTGTCTTTATCCGCCAGCAAGACAGCCTCGATCTGATGCAGCTCCTTGAGCCCATCTTCCTCGTGAATCTCCAAGTGGCAGAGGGGATGATAGGCGACCCTTTTGATTCCCTTCTCATCGCACCAGATGCGTAACGCGATTTGTTGGGCCATCGTACCGCTGGGAAAGAATACGGCAGATTCTTTGCCCAAATATTCGGCCATCTTTCGTTGGAAATTCTCGATGAGTTCGCCTGACCCGTACATATCACCCTCCACATTCCCATCCACTCTGGACAGGACCTGCTGCAATTGATGGATGTCTCTCTTGCTGTGTCCGGCGATTTGATAAGTGGTCTTTTTAAATACTTCTCGCAAGCTTTTTGTATCGTTCATCTTGGCAGGGCTCCTTTTCCTTTGTCATCTTCAATCGCTTGATAGGCAGTGGTCCAGAAATCAAGGAAAGCACCGTCCCTGCCAATCGCATCGACATGCACCTCGCCTTTACGATAAACCAGTGTGACCAGTCCTGGCAGTTCTCCGCGCTCGACATAGCCACTCAGCCTGTCATACATGCGTCCGAGTCTGTCTAATGAAAATGCTCCCTTGCTCACCCCTTAACCCCTCAGTCCGGTTTTCAAGAAAACTCTTATGGAAGTGGTGGTTATTCTCGGATGCAGATGCTTCTTACTTCTAAAGATATCACATTTCACAAGCAGCTTATGTCGTTTGTTGTTTGACGTACAGATGACGATATTCACTCGGCGTCTTGCCCGTCATTTTTTTAAACAACGTGATAAAATACGGCGTATTCGCCATTCCTACCAATTGTGCAACATCCGCGATCTGGTTGTTCGAATGAGCCAGCAGCTCTCGCGCCCTTTCTATCCGCTTTTTCTGGATGTACTCCACGGGCGTCATATCCATGAGTCGCTTAAACGTCCGCTGCAAATGAAACGGACTACCATGGCACATATCAGCCAAATGCTCCAACGTCAGCTTTTCGTTATAATGAGAATCAATGTACTGTGTAATTTGTGATACCCACTCACGATCAGGCAACCTCTCTCCCGTGGGCTTGCAACGTTTACATGGACGAAATTCTTCCCGCAGGGCTTGGCTTGCATTTTGGAAAACTCGCACATTCTCCCTCTTCGGTGACTTCGACTTGCACGACGGTCTACAAAAGATCTTCGTCGTTTTTACCGCATAAAAAAATTGATCATCGTAAGACGCATCGTTATGAATAATGGCCTGCCATCGCTCATCGGTTACCCGTTCCTCCAAGACATGTCATCTCCTTTGTCATAGCCGTTTTCGAATCGCTTGCTCTTACCGACAGTATACCCCCACGCTACGTGATCCGTACTGCTAGAAGATTAAAATAGCAAGATAACGAAATGACAGGATCGCTTTTCTTGTTATAAAACTAGGAGGAAGTCAGACAGGAGGTTTTCGCATGACAAGCGGTCTATCCCACTCGGCTTGGGTCGATAATAGAGAAGAAATAATCTTGTCCGTACCTACGGAATTCAGTTTTACGCAAAATCTTCAATACTTGTCCAGAGCATCCAACGAATGCATGTTTCACATTCAAAACGGGCACCTCTACAAAGCCATCCCGATGGAACAAGATCCACAAGTGGTCGAAATTCACGCTGATAACGATCAAGGATTGACTGTGCGTTTTCTCAGCCCTTCGCTTCCCACTGAAAAAGTCCGGATAGAGGTAGCACGCTATGTCCGCGATTGGTTCGATCTTGATCGAGACCTGGTTCCGTTTTATGAGCTTGCCGCAGGGGATGCTCTTCTACAGCAGGCCGTTGAAAAGTTTTACGGGCTGCGGACCATGGGCATTCCCGACCTGTTTGAAGCGCTCAGTTGGGGAATTATTGGACAACAAATTAACCTGACCTATGCGTACACGCTTAAACGGCGGTTGGTAGAGACATTTGGAAGACGGGTAGAGTTCGAAGGTGAGACGTATTGGCTTTTTCCCACAGCGGAAAAAATCGCCGGCTTGACCGTCGCTGATCTGGATGGATTGCGCATGACGACAAAGAAATGCGAGTATTTGATTGACGTTGCACAACTCATCGTTGAAGGGAAACTATCGAAAGAGCTATTATGGGACGGAGGAGATTATCAAACCGCGGAGAAACGATTGACCAGCATCCGCGGGATTGGACCGTGGACGGCCAACTATGTGCTCATGCGCTGTCTGCGAATACCCTCTGCTTTTCCCATTGACGATGTCGGCCTGCACAATGCGATCAAATTTTTACTAGGCAAAGAAAAAAAGCCGACAAAAGCAGAAATACGAGAGCTGTCCAAGGCTTGGACGAATTGGGAGTCGTACGCTACTTTTTATTTATGGCGTTTTCTTTATTAATCAAAGGAGGTTCTATCCTATGCTAAAAATAGGTTCGCACGTATCATTCTCTGGTAAAGGACTGCTGAATGCCGCCGAAGAAGCAGCCACCTACGGCTCAAGTACCTTTATGATCTACACGGGTGCACCGCAAAACACCCGCCGCAAGCCGATTGAAGACCAGTACATTACGGAAGGCAAAGAAGTAATGGCGAAACAGGGCGTGGATGAAATTGTCGTACATGCCCCGTACATTATTAACTTGGGCTCTTACAAGGACGATACTTATGAGCTCGCTGTCCGCTTTCTGCAAGAAGAGATTCGCCGGACCGACTACATTGGCGTCAAAAATATCGTGCTGCACCCTGGCGCATACACCGACAAGGATGCGGAGTACGGCATTGCCCGAATCGCAGAAGGCTTGAATGAAGTTCTGACAGGCGTCAAAGACACCAATGTGAACATCGCGTTGGAGACGATGGCAGGTAAAGGAACGGAAATCGGTCGCAGCTTTGAGGAAATCTCGTCCATCTTCGAGAAAGTAGAAGACAACAGCAGGCTGACCGTCTGCATGGATACTTGCCACATTCACGACGCTGGCTATGATATCGTCAACGACTTCGATGGCGTCTTGGAACAGTTTGACCGGACAATCGGCTTGGATCGTCTCGCCGTCGTTCACTTGAATGACAGCAAAAACTTCCGCGGGGCAGGCAAAGACCGCCACGCGCCAATCGGTGCGGGACTCATCGGCTTTGATGCGATGAATTACATCGTGAACCACGAGAAAATCCGCCACCTGCCGCTTGTACTGGAGACACCTTGGATCAGCAAAGATAAAGGCAACGAGCGTCCGATGTACGAAGCAGAAATCGCCCTCCTGCGCGGGGAAGTGGACAAGCGCTTCGGCGACGAATTCATGGACCATGTGGAGCGCCTCGATTTCTTTTTCCGCAAACAAGATATTACCAGACGCGAGTATGTGATTGGAATTTGGGATCTGCTCAAAAACGACGCGAAGGCAAAGAAAGCCGATGGCCGCGAGCCGATGGAGCGTCTGTACGATATGGTGAAGGAAGCGAGATTGTTCCCTGAGCTTACCGAAGAGCAGATCAACCATCGCTTGAGTGCCTACTTCGCGATTCCAAAATTCTCGTAATGTAAAAGCACTTCATGTAGGCTGACCGTGGCTTCCTCCTGTTGGAGTGAAACCGACGCACGTACCAATAATGGGGGGAGCCATATGCCTACGCCAAAAAAGCCAACACCTCAAGATGCTGACTCTGCCAAAACATACACCCTGCTCGGAGCTGATCACTCGTTTTATCAAAGTAATACTCCGGGTACATTAGGAGGGTACCAGCCACGCAAAATATATGGCCGGCTGGATTGTCCCTCTGCCATCAGAGCCATTACGCGAGGCGGTTATGTGCGCCATCGCGTATTTTTTGCGGATGAAGCTATCGCTATTGCTGCGGGGTATCGGCCTTGTGCGGTTTGTTTACGAGAGAAATATTTGTTGTGGAAAGCGATGCGTGCGTAGATCAATGATCCCTGCCATTCCGTTCATTTTGCCTCCTGATCTTTCTATAGAACACCTGCGGGGATTCGAAAGAGTACATAGTTGCCCGTCCACATTTGTGACGTGATGATCAGCTTCTCTTTCCCCCGTTCAAAGAAGTAACCGGCCCCATCTTGCTGAATAAAGGTCCAGCCTTTTTCTGTCATTACTCGTTTTACAGCATCTGCTGCTGAACCTTGATCGGATTGCGCCCCGTACCAATCAATGTTATTCTCCGTCGTCAATTTGACGATCGGTCCCGTGTATTCGTCCAAAAGCTCCGTCACCTCTCTTTTGGACTTGGATTCGAATGGCAATGCAGGATACCAAATCCGAAAAGCATTGGCGAGCATGATGAGACAGAAACCGAAGATGATGACAAAGAACAGTAACTTCGCTCTCTTTTTCATACCTATACAACTACTCCTCTTCCTCAAAAATCGCAACAGGACGCGCCCATCCCGCGCTCGCTCCTTTCACTTTTACAGGGAACACAGAAACGGTAAACCCGTAGGGCCTCGGCAATTGCTCCAAATTCGCCAGCTTTTCAATTTGGCAATACTCTTTCTCTTTTCCCACATAGTGAGCCGCCCATAAAACGCCATCGCGCGGATTTTGTTTATAATCAGCGGCTTGAACGGAAAACGGAATATCCCATCCCCACCCATCGGTTCCCATGACCTTGATTCCTTGATCGATCAGCCAATGTGTCGCTTCGGCGGATACTCCAGCATGTGATTGAAAATAGTGCTCTTCATAGTATCTTTTATCCGCGTCCGTCCTGATCAGGACAATATCGAACGGTTTCAGTTCGTATTCGATTTGGGCGAGTTTCTGTGTTACGTCATTCAACGTGATCTCATAGCCAGACGGCTTTTCACTAAAATCAAACAGGACACCATCTCCGTAGAACCACTCCAACGGTAACTGATCAATCGTTTTCGCCGGCTCTCCCTCTGAAGTAGGCCAGTAATGCCAAGGCGCATCTACATGTGTCCCTGTATGTGTCGTGAGTGTCACCGTTTCACTCGCCCAAGCCTTCTGTTCGGGAAAATCCGTTGGTTGCAAACCGAAATACTGGGCAGCTTGGACAGCCCCTTCTTCATGACTATTGTATTGAATCTCAGGTGGAAACGGTTCTTTTGCCAGACGATCAAGAGGCACACTCAGATCAATGAACCGACGCGCTTTTCTATTCATAGCAGGATTCCCTTCTTTCCGCTTTGTAATTTTCTGTATTTTTGGTCAACTCCACTGTACTACCTGCCTTCCACCAGCGTCAAATGAACACAAGCAAAAGGCCAGTACCTCGTCGTCTATACAGGTACTGGCCTTCTTCATGGGGATTCTATGGGAATTTGTACTTCTACATACGTATCGCCCCCATGCGGGGTTTGCAGATAGTTTTCTCTGCCTGGCTGATCTTTTTTAATACGGTATTGATTGCGCTCTATCCAGCTTGCCAAGTCAATACAGGCCGTAGAAGGAACGAATGGCTCTACACGTTGGACCAGGGTGGCCATCATCGGCTCCTCTGGCAGCGTACGTATGTCCAGCATGTCGGATGCGGATGGCAAGGGAATGTCCTGTTTCAGTACATAGCCGATCTCCATTTCGAATGCCGTCTCGTCTCTCTCCGACTCCTTCCACAAAACGATAGGAGAAAGCATCCCTCTCTGCTGCTTACCTGCATAATGAGCCAACCGATCGAAAAGCATCGGAATCTCTTCCACTGTACCTTCCGCACGGAACGAGACAACTTTTTGGGCTTCGACTCGTTTAAAAACAACCTCTTGTTCTACGTACCCCTTTTGCTCGATCCATAGCAGACGCTCCTTGATTCGATTCAATCGTGCTTGCTCCTCCTCAAGTAGCTGTTCCATTTCCCTTTCTTTTTGCCTGAATATGCCTTGGAGTTGTTCCAGGGACATCTCTTCATGCAGCAATTGCTGAATTTGCTGCAACGTAAATCCCAAGTCCTTGTACATGAGAATTCGATTGAGCGTAACCAATTGCTCTGCTACATAAAACCGATAGCCCGTCTCTTTGTCGATATCCGCTGGCTTCAAAATGCCAATTTGATCATAAAAACGAAGCGTCTTTAAGGACACTCTGCTCAATCGGGAAAATTCACTGATCTTAAACATGGAAAAACCCCAATCTGTCATTCCCTTGACTTTCCCCTGTACGGGAACGTTTATAGTTGAAAAAAAATCATGCTTACAAAGGAGCAATGTGAGATGGATTACGACATTTTTCACTTGGGAGATGTTCGCTTGCAGTCCGGAGTGACACTACCACATGCATTTATTGCTTACAAAACGTATGGCACGCTCAACGCAGCCAAGGATAACGTCATTATATTTCCTACATCGTTTGGAGACCAGCATTACCAAAACGAATGGCTCATCGGGGAAGATAAGGCTTTGAATCCGAATCAATATTTTATCATCATTCCCAACATGCTCGGCAACGGACTATCGTCCTCCCCGAGCAATACAGCCAGCCCGTATGATCAGGCCAATTTTCCACACGTTACGATCTACGATAATGTCGCACTTCAGCATCGTCTCATTACGGAGAGGTTTGGCATCAAAAAAATTGCGCTGGCAACCGGCTGGTCGATGGGGGCCATCCAGGCTTTTCATTGGGCGGCGAGCTACCCAGATATGGTCGAACGATTGGCTCCTTTTGCCGGAACCGCAAAAACATGGCCGCATAACATCGTCTTGATCGAAGGCATCCGAGCAGCCTTGCAGGCCGATGTAGCTTGGAATAACGGGCAGTATACAGCGTCTCCCGAGGTTGGCCTGCGTACTTTGGGGCGCGTTTATGCAAGTTGGGGGTTTTCACAGCCATTTTACCGCGAGGCATGCTATAAAACTTTGGGCTATGAGACACTATCCGAATTTATCTCGGGATTTTGGGAGGAGAGCTTTGTTCCGTCAGATGCAAACGATTTGCTGTCGATGATGTGGACGTGGCAGCATGCCGACATTAGCCAAAATGATAGATACAAGAGAGACTTTGAGGCGGCGTTACGAAGCATTCAGGCACGAACGGTTGTGATGCCTGTACGGACTGATTTGTATTTCACGCCAGAAGACAGTGAATATGAGACGAAGCACATCCCTAACGCTACCTTTAAGCCGATTGAATCAATCTGGGGACACTTGGCTGGATTTGGGCTTAACCCTGTCGATACTGCGTTTATTGATAACACCTTAAAAGAACTGTTGGGGACAAACTGAAAATTGTTTCATGTCGCTCCTCCTCTTTATCTTATGAATCAGACTGTATCAAATGAGTGCTCAAATAAAAATGCGTGCAAGCCCTAGATCGTTTCACATAAAATGAAGTGGAGAAAAAAGGAGGGATTTCCAAATGGCCTCATTAATTTATCATGTTGCCGTATCGTTAGACAATTTCATTGCCGATCAAGGAATTATGGATGGAAATATTGAAAGCACTCTCTTTTTATTTGAGGGAGAACATGTACCGGACTTTTTATCTGAAATTCAGGAATATGATGCTGTGCTGATGGGCGCCAAAACGTACGAGTTTGGGTTTAAATTCGGTGCCAAGCCGGGCGAACCAGGCTATAAGGGAATCAAGCATTATATTTTCTCAAACTCCATGCAGTTCGAGTCCAATGCAGAAGTCGAGCTGGTCAAAGGCGATGCCGTCGAATTTATCAAAAATCTTAAACAGCAAGAAAACGGCAAGCTGTGGCTATGTGGGGGCGGTGAATTGGCAGGAGCGTTACTGGCACATCAACTGATTGATCAATTAGTGCTGAAAGTGAATCCGGTGATGGTCGGTGAAGGTATCCCTCTATTTGGAAGTGCGAAGCCACGTCTCAAACTCGAGTTAGTAGACATGAAACAGTACGCGAACGGCGTAACGAAGCCTACTTACAACATTGTTTATATATAATCTCGCTTAATAAGAGAAACGGGACCGCTTTATTCGACCCGTTTCTTTACCTTCTGTCATATAGAAAAAAGATGGGGACTCCCCCATCTTTTGATTTACGTTACGTCCTGCAGCTCACGAGTTAGAACTTGTGCTGCTTTTTGAATTTCAATTTTCCGTATGCGATGCTTGTCTTTCTTTCTAATCGTAAAGACGAGATCATCCGATTGCCATTGGATACCTTCTTTGAGCGTCGGATTTTGACTGTATAGCCAACCACCGATGGTATCGAGCTCTTCTTCATTAATATTAGCGTTAAGCAAGTCGTTAACCTCAGAGAGAAGTACCTTTCCGTCTACAATCACATGGCTGTTCTCTTCTACGATTTCGATTTCGGCTTTTTCCTCCGCGTCGAACTCATCACGGATTTCACCTACAATTTCCTCCAAAATATCTTCGATCGTAACCATTCCGGAGGTACCGCCATACTCGTCAATCAGGATGGCGATATGCGTTCTTTGTTTCTGCATCTTTTTCAAAAGGTCTTTTACAGGAGTAGCTTCTGAAACCGTCAAAAACGGTCGGATGAGCTTGGACATATCCAAATTTGGATCATCGGCATAATTCAGAAAGAACTCTTTCGTGTTAATCATCCCGATAATATGATCTTTGTTTTGCGATATAACCGGAAAACGGGTATATTGCTCTTCTTTCATGATTCGCAGGTTTTGCTCAAGGGTATATTCCTTGTGCAAGCAGCTCATATCTGTTCGTGGAACCATAATCTCGCGGGCCAGCATCTCATCAAAAGCAAAGATATTGCTGACGTATCCATACTCAGACTGATTAATTTTGCCACTCTCATAGCTTTCCGTCAGAATGATTCGCAGCTCTTCTTCTGAGTGACTTTCTTCGTGCTCCTTGGTCGGTTTCATACCAAATGAACGCACAAGCAGAGCAGCAGAGCCATTCAACACCCAGATTGCAGGGTACATCAATTTATAGAACCAAATAATAGGTTTCGCACACAGTAAGCTAACCGCTTCTGCCTTTTGGATCGCCACTGTTTTCGGTGCCAGTTCCCCGACAACCACATGTAGAAACGTAACGAGTGAGTAAGCAATCACAAACGACAGAACTGCAACGACTTGTTCGGGTAAATAAGGTGTAAGAATTGGGCTAATGATACTTTCAATCGTCGGTTTCCCCAATACCCCCAAGCCAATGGCTGTCAACGTAATCCCCAACTGACACGCTGACAAATATCCATCCAGGTTACTAACTACTTTCTGAACAGCAAGAGCATTCCTTCTCCCTTCCATGACCAGTTGGTCTACACGGCTTGGGCGAAGCTTTACAATTGCGAATTCAGTTGCCACAAAAAAAGCAGTAGCAACAATCAGAAAAGCAATTAGTAACAAATTCATGGTTAGCAATATCCTATCCCCTCTTCATTAGAAGTCTTACGTTTTCATTGTACGAAACTCAGCTCCTTCACATCAACGTTCGCTTATATCCAATTTCGTCTTAATTGTTTGATTATAGGCAGTTTTGTTATTTCAGGTCACTCACCCTCACAATTGCTGACTACAGGCATAGCATACTCACCCATATCCTTCCCTTCCTCTTGCTCTTTATTCGATTTTCCCCAATTCCAATACGACCGGACAATGATCGCTTCCCATCACCTGTGAGTCAATTCCCGCCCCGAGCAACGACGGAGCCAATCGCTCAGACGCGAGAAAATAATCAATACGCCACCCGATATTCCGTTCTCTTACCTTCGGCATGAAAGACCACCACGTATATGCATCTGTCTGATCCGGATAAAAATATCGATAGGTATCCACAAACCCAGCTGCCAGCAAACTCGTCATCTTCTCTCGCTCTTCAGGAGTAAAGCCAGAATTATTGCGATTGGACTTCGCATTTTTCAAATCAATCTCTTGATGGGCGACATTCAGATCCCCACAAACCACAACGGGCTTCTTCGCATCTAGCTGCAATATGTAGTTCCGAAACTGATCCTCCCATTCCAGCCGATAATCCAATCTCGACAAATCACGCTTCGCATTCGGGGTATATACCGTTACCAAGTAGAAATCGTGGAACTCCAATGTAATGATGCGTCCCTCAGGCTCATGGTCTTCTTCCAAGCCATAACGTACAGATAGTGGTTCCATTCTTGTAAAAATAGCCGTTCCGGAATACCCCTTTTTCTCTGCGTAGTTCCAATATTGATGATACTCCTCGCCGATCTCCATCTCGATTTGACCTTCTTGCAGCTTCGTTTCCTGCAAGCAAAATATATCAGCATTCGCCTCTTTGAAGTAATCGTAGAATCCTTTGTTTACACATGCGCGAAGTCCATTTACATTCCAGGAAATCAATTTCATCATCGCTTATCTCCTCGTCGCTATTCGTTAGATTCCATGGTACACTATCTTTGTTTTCAATTATAGGAGGTTACGATGATGGACATTGCAATGGGCATCGCATTCATGAGACTTCGTTAAAATCGACAAGACCCCATGTTGGCTCAACCATTTTCAAAAACGGAATGGGATGGGTTTATTTGTGTTTGATTGATTCTAACTATTCATGAATGAGGTGTTTTTGTTATGTCAAAAAACAATGTAGAGCAAATGCTTGCACACGCGAAAAATAACGGAATCCTTGTAGACCCAACTACCGTGAAGGTGAATGAATCCGGCTTAGATTTTCTTGCGATTTTTGCAAGTACGATAGATGGCGTTCCATGGGTATTACGCCAACCGCGCCGGGACGATGTCGTGGAGACAGCTCGTTATGAGAAAAAGGTGCTAGATCTCGTTGCCAAACATCTACGTGTCGAAGTACCGAACTGGCAGGTTCACACTTCTGAATTCATCGCTTATCCAATTCTGGGTGGCACACCGATGGCGACGATCAATATGGAAACAAAAAATTATGAGTGGTATTTGAACCCTGAATCTCTACCTGAACTGTGCATACAAACGTGGGCGGAAGCATTGGTGGAATTACACGGTATTCATCATGATCTTGCTCGCGATGCTGGTGTCCGCGTCAAGCAGCCTAGCGAAGCACGAGCAAGCCTTCGAGAAAAGATGAATGAAGTCAACCGCGTCTTTGGCGTTTCTGGGGCGCTATGGGATCGCTGGCAAAAATGGCTTGAGGATGACACATTCTGGCCTGCTCACTCTGCTCTTGTGCATGGTGACCTCCATCCGGGGCATATCCTGGTTGCTGAAAACGGAAAGGTAACGGGGCTCCTGGATTGGACAGAGGCCGAGGTCGCTGACCCTGCTATTGATTTCACGGTCTTTTACCTGTTGTTCGGAGATACTGGCTTGGTCGATTTCATCCAACGGTATGAGAAAGCAGGAGGCCGTGTATGGCCGCGTATGCATGAGCATATTGCAGAAATGACATCAGCGTATCCCGTCATTCTTGCCACCTTCGCGTTGAAATCAGGGCTGGAAGAGTTCAAGATCATGGCACGACAAGCTCTAGGTGTCGACGAAAACGGCAAAGAGATCTCTTAATGGATAACCAACCACCGTCCCCGTTTGGAGGCGGTGGTTTTTCTAAGTAAATAGCTACAATGAGCCATTACTGACTTGGAAATAAGGTGTTACAATAAATCGGCTCATTTGGACAATCCTTTACTAAATAGATGGAGTGAATATGATGAAGCGAGGACTTCTTATTGGCATTGGTGCTGTTGTCGTAGTAGCAGGCGTGCTTTCCATCCCTGTTGAGGCAGGCCCCTCACCCGATACACGAATCATATTGGAGCACACAAACAAGACGTATATTTCACCTCCCTGTTATGAGCAAGCAAACAAAACCAACAATTTAGCCGAAGCTGATATCCAAAAAGCGCAGGAATTGAATTATCAGCCAGAATCCAGCTGCACGGCAAATTCACTTGCCCCCAAAAAGCAACCGATTGCTTCTGTACTCGCCGTAAATCTCGGAGTCAAACAAAGCCACTGGGATTGGTAATAGCACTACGTTCTGGTTCACGAATTGTTCAAGTAAAATAGCTCATGTGAGCCATCTCCTTTTATCACCAAAGTTTATATAATCATCAAGAACGTCATCGAGAGGAGTAACCCTTGCATGCTTTTTAAGAAGTGGAACCGTAACTTCCACCGTTACATCGGACTCATCGTTAGCCTTTTCTTACTGATGTGGGCCATTACTGGTTTTCTCCTGTTAAATGTCCCATGGTATCAGGAAAAAGCCACAGACTTGAAAACGACAATGATCGAGGTACCTGCCCAACCAGAAAAGCTAACTATTGCCTATGTAGGTGAGAAGTTAGTAGAAACAGGGGAATATTCTTGGGATGAAATCAGATCGATCGCAAAATCAGGTGACTCTTTCAAAGTGTACGTTAGCAGAGAACCAATTCTGCGGCTGACTGTTTCTTCCGAAGGGCACATCACAGCCTTGAAACAAGATCCCATTTTAGATTTCTTCTACGGATTGCATGTGGGCGAATGGGAAGACCTCAATTATGTGACTGTGTTAGAGATTATCTCCATCTTAACCGCTTTTCTTGTCGTATCCGGGCTTATTTATTTCCTGCCCAAACGCTGGTTTAAGAAACGTGAAAAGAAAATATAAAGGCTTCGTCCATAAAAAAAAGAGCGTTAGCTATAGCAGCTAATGCTCTTTTTTTGATTAATAGTACGGAGAAATCATGATGTAAACAATAACGCCCGTCGCACTGACATACAGCCACATCGGCATCGTCCAGCGGGCGATTTTTTTATGTTTTTCCACTTTCATGTTGAGTCCACGTGCAGTCGTAATCAGCGCAAATGGAACGATAATCGCCGACAACAAAATATGTGTAATCAAGATGAAGTAATAGATCGGACGCACAATTCCCTCTCCCCCGAAGGAAGTGCTAGGTGCCATTCCGTGGTAGATCACATACGAAACCAAGAAGAGAGCTGTTGTGGAGAAGGCTGCAAAAATATATCCTCGATGCATCTTAATGTTTTTGTACTTCACGATGGAAACAAGCGCAGCAATCAAAAATATAAAGGTAAAACTGTTCATGACCGCATTAAAAAACGGCAGAAACGTCAGGTCGAGATGGCTGAAATCATTGTTCTTCGGCATGAAGTACAAGATGGCGACAAGCGTGTTAATCGCTATGGTGAGAATAACGATAATTGGTGTATAGTTGCGTTGTTTCATTCTTATGCTCCTTTTTTCTCAGATCATGAATGAGTATCCCGCTTTAGTCTACCCATTGACGAGCCCGGACATTGGCAGCTGAAGACGGTTAACCAGTCCAGTCATCCTAATGATAAACGAAGTAGGTATGCCGTACAAAGGCGATTTGATGAACAAAAAAAGGACCAACAAATGTTGGTCCCTTTCGTTACTACTTGTTTGATTGCTCGTCCAGTGGTACGGCCTTGCTAACTCCTAGTGCAAAAAAGCTGATGACCACAATCGCCAAGAAGACAATCCCGGCAATTAGGGAAACACGTGTGTCATCATTGATCCACATACCGATGAGTACCATGATGAGAAAAGCAATGGTCAAATAGTTGCTCACTGGGGCAAAAGGCATTTTGAATGGATGGTTGTCCATCTCAGCACCCTTTGCTTTTCGGAATCTGATTTGACTGATCAAAATGACAAACCACGGTACCATACCAGGCAACACACTCGCACTGTACACATACACGAAGAGATTTTCTGGGGCGATATAGCTTAAGATAACGCCAATACCCAGACCGATCAGCACACCAATCGTACCTAACAACGGCACACCATTCGAAGACAGCTTCGTAAAAACTTTCGGCGCTTGGCCATTAACGCCTAAGGTATACAGCATACGCCCTGCACTATAAATCCCACTATTACAGCCAGACATAGCAGCAGTGATCACAACAAAGTTAATGATACCTGCAGCTGCGGTAATACCAATCTTCGCAAAAGTAGCAACGAACGGACTGCCGATTGCCTGCAATTGATCCCAAGGGTAAACGGTTACAATAACAAAGATCGCACCGATATAGAAAATCAAAATACGCCAGATAATGCTTTGGATCGCACTCGTTAATGTTTTTTTCGGGTCTTTTGCTTCCCCTGCGGTAATCCCGATGAGCTCGACACCTTGATACGCCCCAATCACCAAGGAAAGGGCAAAGAAAAAGCCTGTCCAACCGCCCGTAAAGAATCCGCCATTCTCCCACAGATTCGATAATCCGATTGCGTTTCCACCATTTCCAATGCCAAAGAAAATCAATCCAAACCCTGCAATAATCATCAAAACGATCGTTACAATCTTGATCATGGCAAACCAAAACTCAAATTCACCAAATGATTTTACCGAGACCAAGTTTGCTGCACCGAGAATCACCATGGCAATAATGCCTGGAATCCAAGGCGGTAAATCCGGAAACCAATACTGCATATACTGTCCGACGGCGATGATCTCTGCCATCCCGACAATGACCCACTGGAACCAGTTACTCCAAGCCGTCATATATCCTGCTAACGGGTGGATATACTTATGCCCAAAGGTCGCGAATGAACCCGTACTCGGTTCCATATACAACATTTCACCCATTGCACGCATGATGAAAAAAATAAAAATTCCTACAATTGCATAAGCTAGCATGACAGATGGTCCTGTCCATTTAATCGTGCTGGCAGACCCCATAAATAGCCCAACACCGATCGTACCGCCCAGAGCAATCATCTGAATATGACGGGCTTCCAGGCCTCTCTTCAGTTCTTTGTTTTCCACGTAAGCTTCTTCTTCCTCTCTGCTGTTGGCGGTATTTTAGGAAAGCCATCATAGAAAGCATTCCTAATCGTTAGTAAGATTATTCCTTTTTCTTACGTTGTGCTTCACTTCCGAATTGTTTGTTTATTTGTAAAATAAATTTCACTAACGTTAATTATTATATTCACTTTATAAACAATTTGTAAATCGATATGTTCAAGAAAAATATAACCAAATATATATTACTGAAAAAACATTTTCTTCTAAACTAGGTTACATGATAGAAAAGCACAACAATCGCCGAGATCTCCCTCGATCAGTTGTTGTGCTTTTTGTCTCATTGATTATTTAGGATTAAGCGCTCTTGCCATCGCATCTACATAGCTTTGGCTGGCGCGCTGGCTCACTTCCGCTTCGGGAACAAACACTTCAAAACAGTGGTAGCATCCGGGATACAGATGAAATTCTACGTCTACCCCTGCTTGTGCAAGCCGCGCCACATATTCGATCGTCTCATCTCGGAACAGATCGAGCTGTCCTACGCACGTATAAGTCGGTGGCAGCCCCGCCAAGTTTTCTGCTCTCGATGGCACCGCATATGCGAATACCTGACTGTCGGCGGCACCTTCGCCTAGGTACATACTCCACGCAGCCAAATTGTTTGTCCGGTTCCAGGTTGCATTTTCAGCCTCAATTTCATAGCTCGACGCTGTACGATTACGGTTGTCGATCATTGGATACAACGGCATTTGGAAAATAAGGGCTGGTCCACCTTTGTCGCGAGCCATTAAAGCAAGGGCTGCGGTCAGCCCCCCTCCCCCGCTTGCACCAGCAATCGCAACCCGCTCCAAATCGATGCCGAGTGACTCAGCTTCGTCTGTCATCCACGTTAAACCGGCGTAACAATCATGGATGGCAGCTGGATAGGGGTGTTCGGGAGCCAAACGATAATCGACCGATACGACGACACAATTAGCCGCTTGTACAAAGCGTTCGCATAGAGCGTCATCCATATCAGGGTGCCCCATCACATAGCCTCCTCCATGAATCCACAGCATGGCCGGAAGCTTACTACCTGTTCGCTGGACGGGCTCGTATATTTTAGCTAGCATCTCTCCTGCTGCGCCCGGAATCATTCGACTTGTGGTACGTACGTCCTCTGACTTCACAATAGGCGGATTCTTCAGCATGGCCCTGCTCGACACCAAATTTTCTTCGAGTTGAAAACCAGGGAATTGCGCTAATGTTTGCCTTAATTCCGGCAATACTCGACGATGAAAATCCACGTGAATCCCTCCATTAAGCAAATGTTGATTCTTGCTGTGTCTCTGCTTCCCACTTGGTTATTTCCTCTCGCACCCGAGGCGCTACCTCTGTTCCTAGCAGCTCAATGGCTCTCATTACCTGTTCATGCGGCATCGTGGATATTGGCACATACATCATAAAGCGCGTCATGCCTACATGTTTGCGAAGGTGGATGATCTTTTGAGCAACCGTCTCCGGATCACCCACATACAATGCCCCTTCGAAGCTGCGTGCGGCATCGAAGCTAGCACGGTTATAATGCGCCCAGCCCCGCTCCCTTCCGATTTTATTCATTCCTGCTTGGGTAGAAGGAAAGAATGTATCTGCCGCCAGTTCCGTATCTTCTGCAACAAATCCTAGTGAATGTGACCCAACCGTTAATCGAGATACGTCATGACCAGCGTGCATGGCCACCTTCTTGTAAAGCTGCACAAGTGGTGCAAACTGCCGCGGACTTCCACCAATGATCGCTAGCATCAGTGGCAATCCCAGCAGACCTGCACGAACAACAGATTCTTGATTGCCTCCGCTGCCAATCCAAATGGGTAAAGGATTCTGAACGGGCCATGGATATACGCCCAAATTCTGGATAGCTGGCCGATGACCGCCCCTCCAGGTTACTTTTTCGGACGCCTGTATTTTAAGAAGCAGTTCCAAATGTTCTTCAAACAGCTCATCATAGTCATTCAAGTCATAGCCGAACAGGGGAAAAGACTCGATAAAGGAACCGCGTCCCGCCATAATCTCTGCCCGTCCATTCGAAATGCCATCCAGTGTAGCAAAATCTTGAAAAACACGCACTGGATCAGCCGAAGAAAGCACGGTCACAGCACTGGTCAGCCGAATCCTTTTTGTCAGTGACGCAGCCGCAGACAGCACCATTGCTGGAGAAGAAGCTGCATAATCCTTGCGATGATGTTCACCTATGCCAAATACATCAAGCCCAACCTGATCAGCGAGGACGATTTCCTCGACAACTTCACGCAATCGCTGTGCGTGGCTCATCACTTCACCTGTCTGAACATCCGGTGTCGTTTCTACAAACGACGTAATACCAATCTCCACAGACCATCTCTCCTTTTGCAAAAATGTATATCAGTCAACAGCTCACGAAACGCGTCTGGTCACTGCCCAATACACCAGAGCCAAAGCACTGACAGAGGCTCCGAGCGAGCATACTCCCTCCCAACCAAAATGCGCATATGTATAGGTCGAGGCAATGGAGCCAGTAGAAGAGCCGATCGAATAGAAAACCATATACCCCGCCGTGAGCCGACTCCGCGCCTCTGCACCCAGGGTGAAGATCATACTTTGATTCGTAACATGCACGGCCTGTACCGCCAAATCAAGCAAAACTATACCTATCGCCAAGGCAAGTAAGGACTGTTCTGTATAGCTGATTAGCAACCAGGATAGTAACAATAGGCTCAAAGCAAAGCCCGTCGTTCTCTGTCCATAGCCTCGATCTGCAAGCTTCCCTGCCCTTGCTGCAGCTAACGCTCCGGCAACTCCTGCGAGGCCAAACGCCCCGATCGCCGTATGCGACAGAGATAATGGTGGCGCACTCAGAGGCAGTACCAATGGCGTCCACAAAATACTAAAAGCAGCAAAAATCAGCATAGCCAGAACAGAGCGAATACGTAATAGCCGTTCTTGTGCGAACAACATCAGTACCGACCTAAGCAACTGGAGATAGGATAGCGACTTTACCTCCCGCTCCCTATTTGGCAATACCCGAAATAATACGCAAACCATTACCAATAGAAATGCAGCAGAGACTAGATATACAGAACGCCACCCCGCAAGATCTGTTAATATCCCCGCAATGGTTCGCGCTAGAAGTATGCCAATGACGATTCCGCTTGTAACTACTCCAACTACTCGCCCTCGCTCAGCAGGGTCAGCCATTGTCGCCGCGAATGCAACGATCGTCTGCGTCACAACGGCAAGTAATCCTATTGCAGCTATACCTGTGAATAGTACCGTGCTGGTGGAGGCAGTCCCTACGATAACCAGCGCTACCACAGATAAAAACATCTGACCGATAATCAGGCGGCGCTGGTTCAATAAATCGCCAAGCGGCACAAGCAATAACAGTCCTACTGCATAAAAGATTTGGGTAAGGGTAATGAGAATCCCAATGATGGAATAATCAATCCCGAACTCAATCGACAAATGATCAAGTAGTGGTTGCGCGAAGTAGATATTCGCAACTGACATCCCGCAAGCAACCGCGAACAATAGTGTTACATAGCGAGGCATGGGAGAGCCTTGCACTGAATCCGCCTTCCTATCGGCTTTAGCCGTTACTTTTTCAATAACTTCCTCCATCTGACTTCACCTTACCTCCTTTCATTTTTTCGTTTAGAACAAAATAACATACCGATCAGTACGTTATTGTGCCCAGTAAATATATCCCACTATTTCTTTTTCTGTCAACAGCATTCTTTTGACACTAGGATATACCGTCGATAAATTGACAAAACAGATAAAAAACAATAAAATATAAAATACCATTCAGTACAAAATATCTATTGACCGTTACATAGATTCGAATACTTGAGTAATGAGAGGAACTCTTTATGGCAAGAACACGCGAATTTGACGAAGAAAAAGTACTAGATGCAGCTATGCAGCTCTTTTGGGAGAAGGGGTATGAAGCTACCTCATTAAGTGATTTAACTTCCCGAATGGGTATCCAGCGCCCCAGTATTTACTCGACCTTTGGGGACAAAAAAGAATTGTTCGAAGCCGCACTACGCAGATACACGATGTCTCGTGCTTCCGAGATACGAACGAAGCTTCAAAACCAGCCATCCGTAAAAGCGGCATTTCGCCTTTTTTTTAAAGAGGTGGCCGATGAGGAATATACGGAAGGTCTCAGCCGAGGATGCTTTTGCATTAATACCATGGTCGAGCTAGCCCCTCATGATGAGAAATTTGAGATTTTGACAAGGGAACACCAAATGTACCTCTCAGTCATCTTTCAAGAAACGATCGAGCGAGGTATCCAATCAGGTGAACTCGACTCGAGTATAGACGCGAAAGCTACCGCACAAGCGCTTATCGTATCGTTAATTGGACTGACCGTAATCATGAAATCTCGTCCAACTCGATCATTTGTTGATAATTCGATAGAAGTTACACTTACGTTACTTAGGTAACTATATGGATTAACTTGGACAAAAAAAGACCAACATATGTTGGTCTTCAGGTTGTCGAGAAAGTATCGGCAACCTTTTTTTAGTTCGGATTACTTTTATAAATTACCGCGTTAATATAGTATAATATGATTATTAATA
>NZ_JBHVSO010000025.1:0-40357 GCF_042885155.1 Brevibacillus sp. NPDC058079 | reverse complement strand
TGTGGAAGCGCGGTAACGCGTGGAGCTGACGAATACTAATCGGTCGAGGACTTATCCACACACTTAGCAATCATGCGTATTCAGTTTTGAAGGAACAAACCTTCAATGTTCCTCGGTAGCTCAGTTGGTAGAGCAATCGGCTGTTAACCGATCGGTCGGCGGTTCGAGTCCGTCCCGAGGAGCCATATTATGCTCCTGTAGCTCAGTCGGTAGAGCGTTTCCATGGTAAGGAAGAGGTCGCAGGTTCGATTCCTGTCGGGAGCACCTGAAGAAATCTTATGAAAATGGCCCGTTGGTGAAGCGGTTTAACACAGCAGCCTTTCACGCTGTCATACAGGGGTTCGAATCCCCTACGGGTCACCTAAAAACACCTTAACGACTGTTAAGGTACCTGCAGAGTTACCAGAGTATGCTAAGAAGCATACTCGTCACTTTGTCAGGGATTTGGAGGCTTAGCTCAGCTGGGAGAGCATCTGCCTTACAAGCAGAGGGTCGGCGGTTCGATCCCGTCAGCCTCCACCATAAAAAATGGGGAGATAGTGAAGTGGCTAAACACGGCAGACTGTAAATCTGCTCCCTCCGGGTTCGGCGGTTCGAATCCGTCTCTCCCCACCATTTTTTATTTTGCGGGTTGTTGGGGTATAGCCAAGCGGTAAGGCAACGGACTTTGACTCCGTCATTCCTAGGTTCAAATCCTAGTACCCCAGCCATTTTGCGAGCCATTAGCTCAGTTGGTAGAGCATCTGACTTTTAATCAGAGGGTCGAAGGTTCGAGTCCTTCATGGCTCACCAGTTTTTTAAAATCATAATAGGTGCCCTTAGCTCAGCTGGATAGAGCGTTTGACTACGAATCAAAAGGTCGGGAGTTCGAATCTCTCAGGGCACGCCACTTATCGGGAAGTAGCTCAGCTTGGTAGAGTACTTGGCTTGGGACCAAGGGGTCGCAGGTTCGAATCCTGTCTTCCCGACCATTTTTTATGCGGGTGTAGTTCAATGGTAGAACTCCAGCCTTCCAAGCTGGTCGCGTGGGTTCGATTCCCATCACCCGCTCCATATGCTTTTTAGAAACGAGAAACCGACATGGTTACTCGTTTTTTTGTGTTTTTGACAAAGCTTGTCCGACAGGTTATTTATGCAAAATCATGTCGAGTTGAGTCATTTTGCTCTCCGGGGCTACAATATAGGAGTAGAGAATGAATGAACGAAGGAAAGGGTGGCACTTCTATGAACAAAAACATGAGCATTGTTGGTGTACCGATGGATCTAGGTGCAGACCGCCGTGGAGTTGATATGGGACCTAGCGCTATTCGTTATGCAGGTGTTGTAGCACGCCTGGAAAAGATGGGTTTCAATATTGAAGACCGAGGAGATATTTTTGTAACGCGTCCTCACCACTTCACCGAGACGGAAAACCATAAATACCTGGATGAAGTCGTGGAAGCCAATGAAAAGCTTGCCAATGTTGTAAGCGATATCATGACTGCTGGTCGATTCCCGCTCGTATTGGGTGGCGATCACAGTATTGCCCTTGGAACCATAGCAGGTGTGGCTAAGCACGTAAAAAACCTGGGCGTGATTTGGTTTGATGCTCATGGTGATTTAAATACGGGTGCCACTTCTCCATCGGGAAATATTCACGGTATGCCTTTGGCAGCGAGCTTGGGGTATGGGCATGAGCGTCTGACGAACATTGGGGGATATACACCGAAGGTAAAGGCAGAAAACGTGGTTATTATCGGTGCGCGTGATCTGGATCAAGGTGAGCGTGAATTGATCAAGCGTATTGGGATGAAGGTTTTCACCATGCATGAAATTGATAAATTGGGTATGGCTCGAGTCATGGATGAAGCAATCGCGCATGTGTCCAAAAACACAGATGGCGTGCATTTGAGTCTCGACTTGGATGGACTTGATCCACACGATGCTCCGGGAGTAGGGACGCCAGTAATAGGTGGTATCTCCTATCGTGAAGGGCATGTCTCATTGGAAATGCTAGCAGATGCGGATATTCTTTGTTCTGCAGAATTCGTAGAGGTCAACCCAATTCTTGACCGAGAAAACATGACAGCTCGCGTTGCAGTCGCTTTGATGAGTTCCGTTTTTGGTGATAAATTACTGTAAAATAAATGAAGAAGATCATGAAAAAAGAGAGGCTTTTGGCCCTCTTTTTTTGTTTTTCCGCATCTTTACATTGATGGGGGAAAGCTGTACATTCTAAGGATGGAGTCGAAGTTTATTTAATAGCTGGTCCAGTTGTACACTCAGCGTAACTAATTCTGGAGTAATGCAGGCTTGTTTTTTGTACTGATCGTTGAGTTCTTTTCGCAGCATTTCAATCTCGAGGAGAACGTCTTTTTTTGACAATCGTTGCACTCTCCTTTCCACCCGTGAGATAAATGAGCTATCATTACTTATATATAGAGGAAAGCAAACGCTTATTCCTCTATTTCCCAACAAATTATCTGCACAAACACAAGATTAAAAATGAAACCATATGCAGTATCATCCGTATATAGGATTACGGTATTGTGGGGAGGATCGCATGGATTTTGTAGAGAAACGGTTGACTCAGCGGGCAAAACGCGGAGACCGTGAAGCTTTTGCGGAGTTAATCGAGATTTATAAAGACAAGATATTTCAGCTCGCATATCGTATGGTGGGAAACCGTCAGGATGCAGAGGACATCGCGCAGGAAACATTTTTGCGTGTCTATGCCAATTTGCATTCATACGATGACAACTATAAGTTCTCCACGTGGATCTACAGGATCGCGACCAATCTATGTATCGACCGTGGCCGAAAAAAACGACCTGACTTTTCATTGGATGAAGAAACCGAACCAGGGCAAGGCCTGGACTGGTATTCACGCCTGTCTTCTAACGAGCGAACACCGGAGGACAAAGTCGTAACGCAGGAGCTGCAGGAGACGGTGCAAGATGCTTTGTCTCACTTACAGCCCAAATATCGCTCGATTATGATCTTGCGTTATATCGAGGATTTGTCGTTGCAGGAGATCAGCGATATCGTAAAGCTTCCCATAACGACAATCAAGACGCGTATTCACCGAGGAAGGGAAGCATTACGCAGCAAGTTGCGATTGATGTGAGAAAGGAGAAAATCACGATGGAATGCCGGGATATGATTTGCCTCATCCACGAATATCTAGATGGGGACACTGATGAATTAGCCAATCTGCAATTGCAAACACACATAAAGTCTTGTGTGAGTTGTCGCCAGCATATGCATGAGTTGCAGAGAGCCATCGCTTTTGTTCAAAGCGCTTCACATATTCATGTCTCTTCTGATTTTACAGCTCGTGTACTTGCGCAATTGCCTGCGCCGACGAAAGCGAATCTGTTATCAGGATGGCTTCGTAATCATCCGTTTTTGACAGCTGCAGCGGTATTTCTCTTTTTGATGACCGGCAGCGTATTCAACAGTTGGTTTGATCGGGATGACACACTACAAGTATCCTCTGCTAATTTGGATAAATTAAAAATAGATCGTGAACGCAATGTCGTAGTTGTACCAGCAGGAACCAATATTGATGGAGACTTGGTTGTTCGCAACGGAAACGTAGATGTTCGAGGCCATGTAACAGGAAATGTTGTGGCCATTGAAGGAAAAGTGTTCGTGGCATCTACCGCCCAAGTCGTGGGAAATACCGAATCGATCGAAGCAATCGTAGATTGGATTTGGTATGAGGTGAAAAATATTGGAAATGACTTGCTTCCGATCTTGCCATAAGAGAAAATAGAGAGTACAGCTATCAGAGCACGGCAGTGGAGCCGTGCTTTTTCCGCAGGAGATAGACTGACTTCATTAGATGGAGCGAGATATGGGGGCTTCGTTATGATATCGATATCCATGGATTATGGGGATTTGCTACGGTATGCAACGGATATTTTACTCGTTACATACGTGTTCTATAAAATCATTATGCTTATTCGCGGGACGCGCGCTGTACAATTGCTGAAGGGGATTATGGTCATCGTTATCACATGGTTCCTCAGTAAATATTTTCAGCTGACGGCACTACACGCGCTGATGAATCAAGCTTTTACATTCGGGGTTTTGGCGGTCGTCATCATCTTCCAGCCGGAGTTGCGTCGAGCACTGGAGCAGCTTGGTCGAGGCAAGCTTTTTTCCCGTTCAAGCAGTACGCAGGATGACGAGGCGGTTAGCCGCTTGGTTCAAGAGGTGGGCAAATCGGTTACGTACATGGCCAAGCGTCGTATTGGTGCGTTGATCGTCATTGAGAGAGAGACGGGTCTAAATGACTACGTGGAAACGGGTATTGGTATTAACGGGCGAGTCAGCTCAGAGCTGTTGATTAATATTTTCATCCCGAATACGCCGTTGCATGATGGTGCAGTCATTATGCGAAAAGACATGATTATGGCTGCTGCCTGTTATCTTCCACTGTCTGAAAACAATTCCATCTCCAAAGAGTTGGGGACGCGCCATCGAGCGGCAATAGGGTTAAGTGAGGTTTCCGATGGCATTGCGATCATCGTATCTGAAGAGACTGGTCAGGTGTCCTTTGCTGCACATGGAGCAATGAATCGTAATCTGACGGAGGCGCAACTGGCAGAGATGCTGACAGAACAGCTTCAGCCTCTGTCCAAAGGCAAATCCATGGGAAGTCGTTGGCAATGGAGGCGAAAACATGGATAAATGGTTAAACAGTCACTGGTTTGCACGTGCTGTTGCGTTGCTTTTGGCTATCATGACGTGGATGATTGTCAATCTGGAAGCCGAACAAACGACGACTCCTGAGGCAAGTCAGCCAACTTTTATTGATAGTGTCAATTTGCATGTGAAATACGATACCGATCGTTATCAAGTGGTTAAGCAGCAACGAACGGTAAAGGTCGCCTTGGAAAGCAATAATCCTTTTTATCGACACAATTTCTTCCCAGAGGAATCGTGGGAAGTGTATGTCGATGCGACGAGCCTGGGCAAAGGAACACATCGTGTACCTGTCCAGTACAAAGGATTCCCGGATGAAGTCAAGGTAGGGATCATCCCGAATATCGTGGAAATTACCTTGGAAGAGAAAAAGACCGTTGAGCGTGAAGTTTCCGTGGAGAAATTGGGACAGGTCGCCCCTGGTTACACGGCTGGAGAGCCTATTGTGAAGCCGTTTAGAGCACTTGTAAGGGTACCTGAAAGCCAAGTGAATAAGGTAGCAGCAGTTAAGGCTTCGGTTGACCTGGAAGGAGCTACTTCGGCAATCAAGACAACGGTTCCGCTCAAAGTCGTGGACAAGTCTGGTAACGTGATTCAAGGGGCGGATGTGGTGCCACTTACGGTAGAAGTGAACATCCCCGTAACGAGTCCGTTTGCCAAAGTGCCAATCAAATTAAACTTGACGAATGAATTACCGAATGGCTATAGTTTGGCTAGTATGGGTATGAATGTGGAAGAGGTCACGGTCTATGGACCGAAGGAAGTCATTGATGGCATCAAATCCAACACATACCCAGGCCCGGAAATCGATCTCGGCAACATTACATCAGATCGCGACATAGAGTTAAAGATACCGTTAATGGATAATATCGTGAAGGTCGAGCCGGAGTATGTGACCGTATCGCTGAAAGTCGTTCCATCAACGACCAAGCGTTTGGATAAGATTCCGATTCGCATTAGCGGGCTATCAGAAAGCATGGAAGCAAAGGTACTATCCACCGATGGCCAGGAGATGTCTACAATCGACTTCGACGTGATCGGCGCACCAGACGTGCTGAATCAGTTGAGGCATGAAGACTTGCAGGTCGTAGCAGATGTCAGCAATATGCCGGCGGGTGTATACGAAGTACCATTGAATTACATCTTCAATCAGTCGGAGTATATCAAGACTTCTGCGGGCGCACCGAAAAAGGTCACAATTCAAATCACGAACAAGCAAAGGTAGACATAAGCTGTTGTGTGCACAAGGAAGGAAATGAGGGACAATCATGGGGAAGTATTTCGGAACAGACGGTGTACGCGGTGTAGCAAATACACAACTGACACCCGAACTGGCATTTAAAATCGGACGTGTTGGCGGTTACGTTCTCACCAGACACAAGCAGGAAGGGAAACCAAAAGTGGTGATTGGGCGCGATACGCGCATTTCCGGTCAAATGCTGGAAAACGCACTTTTGGCTGGACTGTTATCGGTTGGAGCAGAAGTGGTCAGATTGGGTGTTATCTCCACCTCGGGGGTAGCGTATCTCACACGTGCACTTGGTGCAGATGCGGGTGTTATGATCTCCGCCTCTCACAATCCGTTTCCGGATAACGGAATCAAGTTCTTCGGCAGCAACGGTTTTAAACTGTCCGACGAAGTGGAAGCTGAAGTAGAACAGTATTTGGACGCGGCAGAGGATACTATGCCTCGACCAACAGGCGAACAAATCGGGACGGTTCTGGAATTCCTGGAGGGTGGACAAAAGTACCTCTCTCACTTGAAGAGTACCGTATCTGAGCGATTTGATGGTCTGAAGGTAGTCCTGGACTGTGCAAATGGTGCTGTCTCATCATTGGCAGCTCGCCTGTTTGCGGATGTGGACGCTGAAGTGATCACGATTGGTGCGAATCCGAATGGAATCAACATCAATGACCAGTGCGGTTCAACGCATCCTGAACGTCTAGTAGAAGAAGTTTTGAAGCATAAAGCTGACTTGGGTCTTTCCTTTGATGGGGACGCGGATCGCTGCATTGCAGTAGATGATAATGGTGAAATCATCGACGGCGACTATATTATGGCGATCTGTGCACGAGCACTCAAGGCAAAAGGAAAGCTCAACAACAATACAGTTGTTACGACCGTAATGGCCAACATGGGCTTCTTCAAAGGGATGGAGGAGTGCTCCATCAATACGACGAAGACTGCTGTAGGGGATCGCTATGTAGTAGAAGAGATGCTGCGCGGCGGCTATAATCTCGGTGGCGAACAGTCCGGTCATATCGTCTTCCTGGACTACAATACGACAGGAGACGGTCTGTTAACGGGTCTGCAGCTCTTGAACATCATCAAGGAGTCTGGCAAGCCGTTGTCCGAGCTCAAACAGGTGATGGTCAAGTATCCGCAGCTTCTGATCAATGTCCGTGTAGAGGACAAGTCAAAGCTGAATGGCAATGAAGCTATTGCGCAGGCCATCCGTGAAGTGGAAGAAGATTTGGCTGGCAATGGTCGCGTTCTGGTTCGTCCGTCCGGAACAGAGCCAATCGTACGTGTCATGGCAGAAGGTCCAGATGCGTCACAATTGGAAGGGCTCGTGAATCGGATCGTGGACGTGGTCAAACAAGAACTGGTGTAAAATTAGTGTAAAAAGTTGCAGGGAGCGGTTTCTATGCCGCTCCCTTTTGCATACAACTAAAATACGAAGACGAGATATTGTCGCTCTTCACAAACTGTGGTACAGTGTTCATGTGCCCAAGCACAAAGAAAGAAAAATGGGAGGGATTGTGCAAAAAAGAACAAGCATCGTAAATCAAATGCATATCATTGAAAAGCGCCAGCACTGAGGCTGCCCGACATGGAGCCCAGTGGACGAGGTGGAGGTTTATCGAAGGATTCGGCGGATACCTCCCGGCAGCAGTATCACTGCCGCAGAGCGCAGGGACAAAACATCAGGGTGATCTGATGGACAAAACCTTGTGTGTGATACGTTTTTTTCCATTGCCGAAATAGTTGAAACAGCATGATCATATAAAAAACATGGAATGGCGGGGGACTCACCCCGTACCATTGTTCGGGTGGAAGTCCCTCGCCAATTTGGAAGGGGACCATACACTTATGTGCGGAATCGTTGGATATATTGGAAATAAACAAGCGCAAGACATCGTGATCGGAGGGCTTCGCAAGCTGGAGTATCGCGGCTATGATTCAGCAGGGGTCGCTGTCGTGAATGCAAACGGATTAGAGTACTCAAAAGCTCAGGGTCGACTGGCTGTTCTCGAGGGTCGTTTGGAATCGAACCCATTGGCTGGTTCTATGGGAATCGGGCATACACGTTGGGCGACACACGGAAAACCGTCTGACGAGAACTCCCACCCACATACAGACGAGAAATCGGCTTTTGCAGTCGTTCACAACGGGATTATCGAAAACTTCCTGCCATTGAAAGAAGAGCTGCTGGCAAAAGGCTACACGTTCACTTCTGAGACAGATACTGAGGTTATCGCTCACTTGCTCGCGGACATGTACGATGGCGATATCGTTTCTACAGCGCGTCGTGCTGTGCAACGCATGCGTGGTGCCTATGCATTGGGAATCATGACGGAGCACGAGCCAGATAAGCTGGTAGCGATTCGTTTGGCTAGCCCATTGGTAGTTGGTGTGGGTCAAGGCGAGAGCTTTATCGGTTCGGATATCCCGGCTATTTTGGAGCATACACGTGACGTGTACATTTTGAACGAAGGCGAAATGGCTGTGTTGACTCGCGATGGTGTGGAACTGATGAACGCAGAGACCGGAGAGAAAATCGAGCGGGAACTGTTCCATGTCGAGTGGGATCTGGTACAAGCGGAAAAAGGCGGATATGATTCCTTCATGCTCAAGGAAATGCACGAGCAGCCTCAAGCTGTTCGCGATACCATGGGTGCCCGCATTGACGAGGACAATAAGCGAGTGATTTTGCCTGAGCTGAAAATGAGCGATGTGGAACTGGCGACATATGATCGCATCTACATCGTGGCATGCGGTACTTCCATGCACGCAGGTCTCGTCGGTAAGGATGTTATCGAAAAATGGACTCGCGTACCTGTAGAGGTAGCAGTCGCTTCCGAGTTCCGTTACCGTGATCCGATCTACACAGACAAGACACTGATGATCGTCATCAGCCAATCTGGTGAGACAGCAGACACGCTGGCTGCACTGCGTGAGGCGAAGAAGAGCAACGTGAAGGTGTTGGCTATCACCAACGTGGTAGGCAGCTCTGTAGCTCGTGAAGCTGACGAAGTGATCTTTACGTGGGCTGGTCCGGAAGTAGCGGTAGCATCTACGAAAGCATACACCTCCCAAGTCGTTGCCCTGTACTTGTTCAGCCTGTATTTGGCTCAAGTAAAAGGCACCATGGCGGCTGCTGAGGTTGCGGAAGTCGTTGATCACCTGAGCGAGATCCCTGGCAAAATCGCTTCCATGCTGAATGACGATGATCAGATTCGTTGCTTTGCAGAGGGCACAAAAGAGGTAAGCAGCCTGTTCTTCATCGGCCGCAGCCTCGACTATGCGGTATCGCTGGAAGGCTCTCTGAAGCTGAAAGAAATCTCCTACATTCACTCCGAGGCGTATCCAGCTGGTGAGCTGAAGCACGGTACACTTGCGCTGATTGAAGATAATGTTCCAGTTGTAGCTTTGGCTACGCAACCAGACATCTACGCAAAAACGGTAAGCAATATCGTGGAAGTAAAAGCTCGCGGCGCTCATGTACTGGGCTTTGCGACTGAAGGCAACCACGACCTGGCGAAGAGTGTGGATGAGGTTATTTACATGCCAGCCACACTGCCAATGCTCACACCGATTCTGACCGTCATTCCATTGCAATTGCTTGCTTACTACGCTTCTGTCGCTCGCGGCCTTGATGTGGATAAACCACGGAACTTGGCGAAGAGTGTGACGGTTGAGTAGGGTTGAAGGAATAAGAACAATTCTTTGTCTGGTGACATTAAAGTTAGTGCCTAGACATAATAGTTAGTAACTTTATAATTAAGTTGGTACTTTTACAAAAAGGTTAGTTTTTATAACAATAATAAGACTATTGTATTTACAATTCGGCTATAATAGAAACTAACTAAAAATTGATGGCTTCGCCTTATAGGCGAGGCCATTAGTTGTATATAGGGGTAACTGCATGATTTACACAAAACCCAATTAACTGAATACATAATTTATTCGAAAAATCGGAGGGTTTGTCATGTCGAGAAGAGGGAAACGTATAGGTAAACTTCAACAAAGTTATATAAACAAAGGATGTGGTCAAGGCGATGGATTAGATTACTAACCTTTTATACAAGCGCATGATAACAAAGTTGCATCTGAAGGATGGATAGCAAGACATAAGAGATGGAAGACCGATCGGATAATTCATACGTTGTCTGAGCTTGAAAGAAAGTATCTTTATTATTGTGAATGGCTTGATGGGGTGATTGATATCCGCGAACAATGGCCTTCCGGTTTTATTTAACTACTTACATAAGCTCCCGAAAACAGCTAAACAACTAGAGAATGTAGTGGAAACTGTAGAAGATTTTCAGAGAAGACGGATAAATCTTAGGTTACTAGAATTGAAGGGAACTTGCGCAAATATTAAATACTGGGAACTTATCCGGGTATCTGGACTAAGTAATAAATATGTTAAAATTCATAGTGATCTAATTGATAACTTTACTGTGAACTGAAAAGTTAAAGAAGTATCGAATGAAAAACAGATTTAAATAATAAAATTACCTGCTTACTACTTGTATTGTTTGATAATATCCAGTATATAGATATTTTCACAGAGGATTTCTTTGTGTTGTCGAATTATTTTAGATGACGAAGTAATCTATTATCTGAGAAAATAGGGAGTAGTTAGTGCTACTTTTAGAATTCGTTGGGTGAGATTGATGGATATACCGGATTAATACTAGTATGATTATTCTCGTTTTATTTTTATGCTATTATGTTTAGATGTAATATTCAATTTATTTACAGTACTATTAATGTAGTGGAACGTACGTTTGATGATAGAGGGGGAGCTAGCATGCACAAAATTACGTTTTATCCAGTAGGAAACGGTGATACCTGTAAAATAGATTTAGAATGCGGGAAAAAAATGTTATTTGACTATGCTCACTTTTATCAACCTGACAACGACGATAATCTATGTATTGATGTTGCGACAGAACTTCGGAATGATCTTGAAGCAGATAATCGGGATGATTATGATGTAGTTGCATTTACCCATGCAGATGATGACCATGTTTGTGGATCTTCTGATTTTTTTTACCTGGAACATGCTAAAAAATATCAAAGTGCTGATCGTATAAAAATAAAAGAGTTATGGGTACCTGCAGCGTTTATTATAGAGGGAAATCTATCAGGTGACGCATTTGTTATTAGAGCGGAAGCACGATATCGGTTGAAGCAAGGCCAAGGAATTAGAGTATTTTCTAGACCTGATGTTTTGATTGAATGGTTAGAATCAGAAGGGCTGAACTTAGAAGACATAAAACATTTAATAACTGATGCTGGACAGCTTGTTCCTGGGATTTCGGCTACAAAAGATGGAGTTGAATTTTTTGTACACTCTCCCTTTGCAAAACATGTTGAAGATACCGTGGTTGATCGGAACAGCTCTTCATTAATTTTTCACGCAACATTTTTCAATGGTAATGAAAAAACTAAATTTATGTTGATTGGTGACTCAGAGCATGAGGTATTAACTGAAATTGTTGAGATAACTAAAAGTCATGGTCGAGAAGAACGATTGGAATGGGATATTTACGATATCCCTCATCATTGTAGTTATCTGGCATTGAATAATGATAAAGGAAAAGATAAAACTGAGCCGGTTGAAAATGTGAAATGGCTCTTAGAACAGGGGAACCATAGGGGTATATTAGTTTCAAGCAGTAATGTAATTCCAACTAGTGGGTCGGATACACAACCACCACATCGGCAAGCTGCTAATTGCTATAAGGAAATTGCTTCTAATATTTCCGGATCATTTGTTGTGACGATGGAACATCCTAAAGTTTCAAAGCCAGAGCCATTAGTCATTACAATCGACGAGTTAGGTGCTAAGTTAAAAAAATCAATAGCTTTTGGAGCATCTGTAATAACAAGTACATCTGCGCCAAGGGTAGGTGTATGAAATGGAAGAACTATTTGTAATCCCAGAAGGGGAATTAATTCATCCTGATGATCTAAGTATTGATAAGGCTAAGGAATTGGCAAGCATTATGCGGGCCAATTCCTTTCCTTATATTTCCTTTTTAGAAGCGCGACGAAAAGAAAACTCCACCGAAATTATAGTGTTTGAAACAGAAGTGGAATTAGGCCAACGTTTGGTTCATGATATTCGGCAGATCGAGCGAATTGCTGTTGAATTCTATCCTGAGGACAATAGGTTTCCGGAGGTACTTGTCCTTCGCACTGATTTTCCCGCGGTGCCACATTTAAATCTGAGAGAGTATGATATTCCACGCAGTCTTTGCTTGTATGAATTAGATTTCAAAGAACATAAGTTACGTTGGACACCTATCGCGTTTATTGAGCGTATTAGAGAATGGTTAGCACAAACGGCGCACGGAATACTTCATGCCATTGATCAGCCACTGGAACCTTTTTTCATCAGCGGAACTCATATAATTCTTCCGATTGATTTATTAGGAAATATTAAAGAATTTCAGCCTCTTTTATTGGAAATCCATCCTCGTGATGCAGAACTTCGTTTTTTGGAATGTCGCCCTTTATCTGAACAGAGTAACTTAATTCCGTTTATTGGATACATGTTCATGGGTGATCCCCAAGAGCATGGAATTATACATAAACAACCATCAACATTACAAGATCTTCACACAATCCTATCAACTGCAAATATTGATTTAGTTGGTAACCTACGTGATTCTCTTAAAGAATGGCTTAAAAATAAGCCCAACCCTCAGAATTATGATGCCAAACTGTTGCTTATTGTGGTACTTCCTAAGACTCGCAAGGCGGGTACTTCCGTTGAAATGACGGACATATGGGCGTTTATTTGCTTGAATACCATTTTGCAGATTGGTGATGCTTTAGGATCTTGGGAAATAATAAATAACGTCCCAGGCATATTGATTGGGAATACTATTCCAAATGGAGAAACTGTTAAAGTTGCAGTTACAAAACCTATTTTTTCTTTTTCAAAGGATTTAGCAAGTAGCCTATCCGGTATAAATAATAAGGATATAGGTATTGTCCTGATAGGAACTGGGGCTTTAGGATCTCAAGTACTTTTGAATATGGCGAGAATGGGGTATGGTAGTTGGACTTTGGTAGACAATGATTTTTTATTACCCCACAATCTAGCAAGACATGGATTGCATTCAATTTATGTTGGGGTAAATAAGGCTGTTGCATTGCAACAATATGTGTCCACTCTCTTAAATGATGGACAGTCAATTCAAGCTTTTAATAAGGATATAATTATTTCAAGTGAAGAAGATGCATTAAAGCAAAGGCTAGATCAGGCTGATATTATACTTGATATATCTACGAGTATTGCGGTAGCCCGTCATCTTGCTCTTGACGTGTCATCCAATAGCCGTAGGCTATCCATGTTTATGAACCCAGTTGGCTACGATGTGGTTGTTTTAGCAGAGGATACCTTGAGAAATACAACACTGGATTATGTAGAAATGTTGTATTATTTAGTAATCATTCATTACCCAGAAAAATATAATCACCATCTTAGAGGGACTGAGAAAATAAGATATTCCAATTCCTGCAGGGATGTTAGTAATACGATTCCTCAAGATCTAGTGGCTCTTCAGTCTGCAATCTGTAGTCGAGCATTGCAGCAAATACCTACCGAGGATGAAGGTAGCATCCAGATATGGCGTACTAATCCAAGTGATTTTAGTGTTCAATATAGTAGATATACCTTAGAATCGATGATAAAGTACCGAGTAAATGAATGGACAATATGCACAGACAGGCGGTTTATTAACCGTATTTACGAATTGAGGGAGGGGAAATTGCCCAAAGAAACAGGGGGTGTACTCATCGGTTCTTTTGATATGCAACGTAAAATAGTTTACGTTATGGATACAATATCTTCACCTCCCGATAGCAGAGAATGGCCAACATTGTATATACGTGGATTCCAGGGTTTGCAAAAGAGACTTGATGAAATCAGAGAATTGACTTCGGGCGGTTTAGAGTATGTAGGAGAGTGGCATTCTCATCCCGCTGGTTACGGATGTTTACCGAGTCTTGAAGATCGAAGGGCATTTTCTTGGCTCGAAACTCACATGTCACCAGAAGGTAAACCGGCTTTAATGATGATAGCAGGAGACCGGCGAGAATTTGCATGGTATTTAGGAAAAATAGTATAGCAAAGGACAAAAGTATAAAAGCAGAGGACGATTATATGTGCCTCTGCTTAATTAATTTATTATGTTCTAAATATCATTCTTTTTTGTCCTTGATTTAATTTATTTAATATCATATCAAGGGGATAGTCGGGAGATTTTGGTGTAGTTATCCATAAATCGTTATTAATAAGATGTGGAAATAATGATTTAATAGCAAGATCCATACGAATTTCACCCGCCCACATTAGCAAATCTATTTCAATATTGTGAAAGAAGTCGAGATCAGTTCTTAGTCCCGCAATCAATAACTCGACTTCTGGTGAAATGTTTGAGAATACTGGGAATGGTCGATCTGGCTTTCTATATTCAGTTTCAAAATCAACAAGATCGTTAATTGATTTACTTAGTATTAGCTGAATGCAATTTTTATTAGGATGTTGATAAATTAATCTTCTACGAAGAAGGATAATTTGTTCTAAACTAACAGACAAAATTCTCCAAATATGTTTATATGATTTTAACTGCAAATTATCAGGCCAAGGGGAAGAGACAGAAGAAGCATCAATTATAATAAAAGGGATATCTTCTTTCAGTAAATTCTCGGACCCTAGATTATCATAGACTCCACCATCTGTGAGAAGTAAAGTTTTGTAGTTAAATTTTGTTTTACTGTACTTGTTATCAAAATATTTATTTTCGATATTTAAACGTAATGGAGCAAACATTAACGGAAATGCAGCGGAGGAAGCAACTGCAAGGGCAATTGATATTCCTTCCATGTCCTTACAATATCCCAATTCAAATCCGTACATATCAGAGGGTTTAAATCGGAACCTTTTTAATGTATTCAAACATGTTGCATTACAACTCCACTCCGGAGATTTGGGAAGATCTTTCATTAATTTATTTTTAAAAATATGTTTATCTAACAAATTCGGAAAGATTCTGGTGAATCTTTTTTTGGGGGTTTCAGGAATATAATTTTTTAGTCGAAAAGGAGAAAAAGCAGTTTTTAGAAGTTGATTCCTGAAATTAACTTGTCCTAGAGATTTCATTGGAGAGGTTACTCTTTGATCAAAATCCTCCAAACCAGTAAAAGGGCTATTCGACAGGGCATACATTATTGCACCAGCTGTAATACTTCCGCCCGAAACTGAACTGATATGGGTCACTATGGGATGAAGGCCTAGCTCAACAAGACGGCGATATGCACCAAGACAATAAAACGATGCTCTGAAACCGCCACCTGAAAATGAAAGTTTAATTTGATTAGTTTTCATAAAATTTCACCTGACCAGTTAGAAGATTAAAATAACTCAATTTTGGGACTGTTTAACAACTTTGATATCGTTATTTTACCCATAACACATTCTCAATCTTTGAAATGGATGCAGTTGGTTAAAATTGATAGTACCGATCTATTCTTTAGAATATCTTACAACATGAAAATTAAAAAGGTAACTAAGTAGATTTAGTCATTATTGAGAGGTAATGAAAGAGACGCAATGCTAATACTGAACTGTGACCCGTCAGTTGGATACTTTTAAAACAAGTGTCCAACTGACGGGTCACAGTTTCAAACTATACGATTGATTCTTTATTGGTGTTATTGCTGTTTATGGTGAGAGAAAATGTAATTTAGGATAAATTAGAGGTCGATAATAGAAAAAAATCATTACGTACTATATAAGGAGGGAAGTTACTTTGGCAGCAGGTGTGTATGGGAAAATCGAAGCATTTGAGTATTTAAATACTCAAAAAAGTGAACTCTATCGACCACTTATGAGGCATCTCTACGAAAAACAAATGAGCATTCAGTATTTTAACACTAGCCTTGAGCAGTTATATGATTGGTTAAAAGAAGAGAAATATGTTGATGAAGAGTTTACCAAATCTGAGTTAGAAGAAGCATTAAGAAGTTTAGAACGTTGGGGAAATGTAAAAGTTAAACAGGATAATGACACAGGACCTACTATTGAAGAATACATAAATAAAAGGTATCTATATCAAATTACAACGATAGGGAAATCTATTGAAGAATTTGTTATAAAAATAGATGAATTCGATGAATCCATTACTGGTTCATTGGACAGTTATGCTTTTAAAAAGTTATTAAAAGCGCTATCCGACTTTAGAGAGTCAGAGCCAGAATATTTAAGCGCTGAATACGTTCAAGTAAGGTGGAATGAGGTTTTTAAAACGTTCCAATCATTAAGCGGTAATTCTAGCAGTTATTTAGCACTTCTTCAATCTGCTCAAGAATTTGATCTGTTTAAAGTTGAATATTTCATGAATTTCAAAGATAAATTCATCCAATACCTAGGTAACTTTGTGAATGAACTAAACCGCCAGAGAGGAAGAATAGTTCGACAATTAAAATTAATAGATGATGCTCATGTAAATAAATATGTCGAGCAAATTGTGGAATTACGGAAAGTAAACAGTTGGTTTGATGAGACCTTTGATGAAGAGCGATTCAAACTTATCCAACGAAACAAGTGGAGCGAACTAAAGTATTGGTTTATAGGCCGTGATGGTGAGGTTAGTGAAGTGGAAATGGTATCGAAAAAGACCAAAGAAGCTGTCACGATGATTAGTCGTTACGCCAATAGATTAAGTGAAATTCAGAGCGTGGTTAGAAGTAGGAAGGACGACTTTAGGACACTTGCTAGATGGTTTTCTGAAACGACTAATGTTGATGAGGCACATAGGATATATGCGTCTGCTTTTGGGGTAGCTGGCAGTAGAAAAATCCAAGGGGATAAACGAATCATGGATAGCGAACAAGAAGAATTGTGGTATCAGCCAGATAGAGAATACATAACGCCCAACCAAACCAATAGGGGTCCGAGAAAAGAAAAACGTAAGAGTACGATACGCAGGGATAAAGAAGCACAAAAAGAGATATTCGAGAAGAAGTTAGCTCGTTATAAATATGAAGAACAAGAAATTAAGAAGTTAATTCGAGATGGAAAAATCCTTTTAAAAGAATTAGAAAATATAGAGCCGTTTCAGCGCAAAATCATATTGAAGTGGATCAAAAGAAATTGCAACCCTATTTTCAAAAAACAAACTCACGCCAATCAATACGCTAGAACTCAAACAGGTCTTGAATATACCTTTAGATATTGTTCTGATGACCGTGTGGTTTTAAATAGCACAGACGGAACACTTAAAGGGTATGATATTGAAATCGTGTTTAAGGAGAATCAAGTGCGATGAGTGAGGCTTATCATAAGGCGGTAACATTGCTTTTAGAACAATATATTTTGGAAAGAAAATATTATCCTGAGGAATATCGAACGATTTTACGATATGAACGAAAAATCAGGAAGTTCTTCTCTGAAAACTTTGGTTACAAGTTCTTTGTTGGCACGGAGAGTGTCAAACTTGAGAAAGTGCCGGCTACTGTTAAAGGTTGGATGGGTTTTCAAGATGAACTTAAGTCCCCCTTGGATTATATGTACTTAATGGCGGTTTTTTCTTATTTGGAAAACAAAACTCCAGAAGAAATGTTTTTAATTGGGGAACTTGCCGAAGAAGTGAGGGAATTTTTGAAAGGGAAAAGTGATGACGAAGAGATATATGATGTGGATTGGAAAAATCGAAGCCAACGCTTAAGTTTTGTTTGGGCGTTAAAGTTATGCCAAAATTTAGATTTAGTAAAATTACTAGATGGTTCTGAGGATGATTTCAAAGATTCGGAGGATGCGAGAGTGCTCTATCGATCTACAGATTTAATTAAGTACTATTCTCGTGCGTTATCTAATCCGATAGCAGAGTATCTCCATTATGAAGATTTACTCCAAGATGGACTAAGCAAAGATGAAATCAAGCATAGTTTAATGAGAAAACTATACTTTCAACCGGTATTATATATTGATGATTTAACGGAAAATGAAAAGAAGTATATCTCCGAGAGAGGTCAAGCGGAAAGGATTGAACAACTTATCGAGGAAAACACACTTTTTTATTTGGAACGGTATCGAGATGTTTGGCTGCTCGTTTCAGAGAATACGTATAATTTCGTTCATCAATTTCCAAAGACACAAATTTCGTCGGAAGGGATAGCTGTTCTTCATCTTGCTACGATTGTGAAAGAGGAAGTTAGTCAAGGTAGTTTGCTAAAGGGTTCCTACGTCTTAGAGTTAAGTTATTCTCAATATGAAGAAATATTGTTGAAAACAAAAGAGCGCTTTAGTTTAGGATGGTCTAATAAATTGAACCAATTAACTCTAAGAAGTTTGGGGGAATTATTGTTAGGTTTTATGGAAGAATGGGAACTTGCACAATTTAATAAGGAAACGTATCAAGTAAAACTTTACTCTCCGTTGGTTCGTCGAACAGGGAGATACTCTAAAGAGGTTGATGAGGGATTAAAAGAAGCAAAGGAGGAGGATTATGGCCATGGTGAATAATACGTTGACGGATAAGTGGATACCTTCAAGGGCAGGATTTATAAACTATTGGTTTTATGAGGAAGAAATCTACGATTTTGAAAAAGGAAATATTTTGTTTGGTGGAAATAACGGTCACGGAAAATCGGTAACTATGCAACACTTATTACCACTTCTATTGGACGGTAAAAAAGACCCGTGGCGATTGGACCCATTTGGTAGCAAACACAAAAGAATTAAAGACTATATGTTCTTAGATGGGGAAGAATTCGATACCACAAAAATTGCTTATATCTTCATGGAATATAAAAAGAGATTCTCTGATGAATACATAACGACTGGGATTGGGATTCGCTTTAAAAATGAAAGCGAGATGGAGTCATGGGGTTATGTTGTGAAAAACAAACGAGTCAATATAGATTTCAGATTGGTGAAGGAAGCAGGAAAAGATTATGATGGCAAAGATACCTTTCTTGTATTAAATAAAGAAGAATTGAAGGCTGTGATAAAAGAATTGAATGGTTCCTTTTCTGAAAACCCGAAACAGTATGCAGAAGATGTAAATAAACATATGTTCAAATTTAAGGATATCTCCTTATTTAATGACCTTACTGACCTCATCATACAGGTTCGTAAGCCGAAGCTTGGAAATGATTTTAAGCCTTCGATATTAAGTAATTTGTTATCTGAGTCTTTATCGGAAGTACCACATAAAGATTTATCTAATACCGCTTCAACGATGAGAGATATTGATGAGCGGCAAAAAAAAATCAGTAAGCATCAAAAAGATTTAAAATTAATAGAAGGACTCGCTAATGCTTATAATGTATTCCAGGAAGTAGCTCTAAGAGAAGTTACGAAAAAGTATTCGTTAGCAAGAGAAGACCAGACCAAATTGGAACTTAAAGTTCAAGACAAACATAAGGTATTGAAGAGGAATCAGGAAGAGCTTCAAAAAGTAAAATCTACAATTAATAAGAAGAAAGAATTATTGAACCTCAGTAAAACCGAGTTGAGCATGTTATCTAGCCACGAAGTTCGCTCTTTATCAACTGAGAAAAATGAGAATATAAGACTTCGACAAGATAGTATTACGAAGCTTTCTTCAAAACAAAAAAGATTAGAAGAGAAGAAAGAACAAGAAATAAGGATTAGAGATAAAGTTAAGTATCTAAAAGATTCTATCTATATAAATAAAAAGGAGTCTTATGAGGATTTGGAGGAGCTGAAGTATACAGCTGAGGAAGTGGAATTTAAAGAAGGTGTAACATTTGAAACGGCTGTACATGCCGTGTTGAATGATGAAAAGCGAGATACGGACTTCTTCAAAAGTTGGAACATTCGCATAGATAGCCATATTATCTTAATTAGAGACATTATTAATGTCATTTCCGATGAAGAGCACTATAGAAAAGAGCTCAATACTGTGAATAAGGAATTCGAGGAGATCCATAATCTAATCGGGGAAATGGAAGATGAAGTTAAGAAATTGGAAGAAGCGCTAAACCAATCAAAAGAAACGTATCAAGTCTTATTTGGTGAATGGCTGAACGAAAACGATGAATATGTATTAAATGAGACAGATATCGGTGAAATGGTAGGAGATATTGATGACTTCTATAAGTATACCGAGTCTACTCCGCAGCGTTTTGAGGAAAAGCTAAAAAATACGTTGCATGAATTAAAATCGGAGATGTTGCAGGAGAAAAGTGAGTTAAAATTCAGGTGGAATAATTTGGGTGATGAGCAAAAAGCATTAAAAAAAGAATTGAGCGAATGGGGAAATAAAAGGGAACCTGAGCCCGAGAGGAGAAAGGAAACGGAAGAAGTTCGTAAACAGTTGACGAGAGCTCAGGTGCCATTTGTGCCGTTTTACGAAGCGGTGGATTTCAAAGGAAATCTCTCTGACTTTGAAAAAGAACGCATTGAATCTGCCCTTATTGAGATGGGGATTCTTGATAGTCTGATAGTACCTCATGATTACTTAGGACATGTGCAGCACAATGATTCCGTGATTGTTCCTAAAGAACTGCCAATGCAATTACAGAACTTAACTGAAGTGTTTGATGTGGTGTTACCGAATGATACGAAAATTACTACCAAAGAAGTAGAAGATGTCTTGAAGAGTATTTCATTGGAAGAGCACGGAAACTTCTCTTTTGTAACTAAGAGCGGTTACTATCAACATGGTATAGTTATTGGCCATGCAGTTCAAAATGAATATGCCAAGTACATCGGAAAAGAGTCTAGGAAACGTTTCAAAGAGGCTAAAATCGCTGAATTAATAGCTGTATTGAAGGGAAATGAAGAAGAGCTTGAAAGCCTAACCATTGAAATGGAAGAATTAGAAGCTCGTAAAAGCGTGTTGGTTGAGGAGTATAGTAATAGACCATCACTCAGCGAAATTATCAATAATAAGAAGGAGATTGATGAAAAGAATACCCACATAAAAATTAAGCGCGAAGACAGGAATAAGTTAGACAAGAAAAGAGAGAACATTAATATCCAATATCGTAGAAGAAAAAATGAGCGCATTCAATTGACCAAAGATTTCTCTTGTAAACCTGATTTGGATACATTTAAGAAATTCCAAATTACGAGCGATGGCTATAAGAATGAAGTGATGATGTTCAAAAGTAAATTAGAAGCCACATTATATATGCAAAACAATTTGGGGTCGGAAAAAGATAGAGAGGAAGACATTGCTCATGAAATACAAGAAGCAATTGATGAAATTTCAGATACAGAAAAAGAAATTCGGAAATATGAGCACCACATAAAAGTGATTGACGACCTGCTTAGAGATTTAGACGCTGAAAGTATAGAAATCCAGATACTGGATCTTGAAAATAAGATAGAAACATTGGAAGAAGAAATAGATAACTTAAAAGCTAAGCCGGAGTTAATAGAGGCGTCGATAACTGATACATCATCTGAAATCAATTACATTGAGGAAGAATTGGTTTTTAGCAACCAATTCTTGCGGACTAGAGAAGCTATATTTAAAGCTCATTTACGATTATCTGGTCGGAACACAGAAGACCATCTAGATGTATTGGATGAGATACTGGGAAGTGGAGAGGTGTTTTACCAAGGGGACCCTGAAAAGAAAGAAAAACTGCATACGGTAAATTCAGCGAAGACGTTACTGGTGAATGAGTACTCTAAAGCAAATGCGAGCGGACTAGAGGATTACATTCTAAAACAAATAGATAGAAACTTAAATGTCAATGTAGACTATCTAGACGCCTACAATGGTAAATATCTAGATAAAATCACCTTGTTAGAAGACGATCTCTCTCGTTCAGATATAGAAGTTATTTCAAATGGTGAAAAAAGAAATCCGCTTGAATTTAAGGAATATTTAGAGAAAGAAGTAGAGAGTAAGCAGAAAATCCTTCGTCGAGATGAAGAGGATATGTTAAAGCGGTTGGTTATTGATGATTTAGGAAAAGAAATTAAGAATCTTATTAGTAAAGCGAAACAATGGGAAAAAGACATTAATGAAATCATGAGTTTAAAAGATGAAGTAAAACTTCGAATTAGTTGGCAACCTAAAGAGAAAAGTGCGTCTGACGGGAAAGATACTCTATCTACCAGAAGGTTGGTCAGTCTTTTGGATAGAGATGTAGATACATTAAAAGATGAGGATTTTGATGCATTAGTGCGTCATTTTTCGGTGAAGATCGAAGAGGCGAAGACGCAATTGAATAAAGGCGATGATAACCGCACAAGAACGTTAGAAGAGGCTCTCCGTTATACCGTAGACTACAGAAAGTGGTATTATTTCAAGATATACATCACACTAAAAGGAGAATCTGAAGTTGTTCTCGATACAGATAAATTCTCCAAGTTAAGCGGTGGTCAGAGAGCTATGGCAATTTATATCCCGTTGTTTTCGGCGGTATGTTCAAAATATAAACAAGCAAGTCTTGAAGCACCACAAATCATTGCACTAGATGAAGCATTCGCCGGTGTTGACGAGGAAAACATTGAAGAGATGTTTGCGTTGATGGAAGAAATGGGATTCAACTACATCTTAACCTCTCAAGCGTTATGGGGAGATTATCCAAGCGTACCTGGAATAGCTATTTATCAACTGGATTTGGATAAAACTACAAAGCAGCTTACACCGATGCCTTATGTGTGGAATGGGAAACAAATATTTGAGAACGAGAAAATATTGAAACATAGACATGGATTAACCGATGAGAGTTTCCTTAGTCCAGATGAAAAGGAAGAAATAGAAATGCGTAAGGAATGGGAAAAACTGCTGAGGTGATGTAAATGGATGAACGTACTTACAAAGAAGCAGTAGAACATTTTAAGCAGAAAGGATTCCTTAGGCTTTTTCTTCTTTTTAAGGAAAAAATCGAGAGTTTGAATGCAATTGGTGGAACTGTTAAACTAATTTATCCTACGGAAATAGAAATAGAAAAAATAGGACGTTGGTTGGGTATTCAATATGAAGCAGGGAAAACCATGACAGTGGGTTTAAAAAAGTTTGAAAAACGGTTTGAGGGAACGAGATTTGAAGGTGTTTCATTGTGGCATTTAATTGAATGTGTGCAGGGGGCTCCGTTAATTTCAAAGAAAGAACGATTGAAAAATGAAGTGAAAATGCGTCTTGCTTTTTTTGACTCGCTAAAGAGCAAATATCCTCATGATAATGTTGAATTGGTTATAGAGGCAGTTAAAAACAAGATAACAGGTACCAAGATTTTTACGGTGCTATATAATCAAGAATCATATGGTGAAGTAGAATTGTTAGTCAAAGGTATTTATCTTTTGCCAGGAAAAGCGGAAAGGCTTTCTGTATTTGTTGAAAGAGTGACTGGCAATCCTCATTACTTTGACGGGAGTCAAAAACTCATCACAACATTAGAGTTATTGAGAAGCTTGCTAGAATGTGACGAATATCGCTCAGAACTAAATGTGAAAGAAGAAAATGAACTTCTTGCTTTTTTCAAACTAGCAAAAGATGATTTGCATAATTTTGTAACGTGTTATGGATTGCGAGCTGAAAAAGAAGGAGTAGATATGCTTCAATGGAGATATGCTTGCGAAGAACGGTCTACGCAAAATATATCTTTAAGAGAAATGATGAAGATTTCAAAAGTGTACCCCTCTGTAGGGAAAAAGGTGTTTATATTAGAAAATTCAGGCGTATATTCTGGTTTAATGGATGAATTAAAAGATAACTTAGTTCCACTGGTTTGTACGCATGGTGAATTTAAATTGTCAGGTATATTATTAGTTGAACGCTTAGTAGAAAGTGATTGTGAAATTTATTATGCTGGAGATTTAGATGTAAAGGGTTTGCAGATGGCTTACCGTCTTAAAAAGAAATATTCGAAGCATATTCACTATTGGAGAATGAATAAAGCGGATTATGAACATGCTGTATCGGATACATCACTATTAAATAAACCCCATCTCTTAGAAACGATAGCGGACGAGGAGTTAAATGACTTAGTAAAGGAATTACAAATATCGGGCAAAGCAGGGTTTCAAGAGAAATTGATTCCGTTCTATTTAGAAGATATAAATAAACAAAAGAAGTAGCTTTTTTACCGCTTTTTATTAGAGAGCGTAAAATACTTTGTGTAAATAGAAAAGGAAGACCTGTCGTTGTTGAATGAAGTCACCAAAATACCATTCAAAAATAGGGTGCGGTATAAGTTTTGTGAGTTATGATGAACAGAATAGACAGACCCCTGGCAAAGTAATGAATACACCGATTAAGTATGGTGTCCGCTTAGTTGATGTATATAATACGCTGGACAAGACAGCATTTTCGTCTTTGAGGAAACGGAAAAGTGACAGTCAGCGCACGCTGCAAAGATGTATTAAAGCCGCTCCCATATTTGGACTACTCAAGAGGCGTATGACTTCGTAATGAATGAATTGAATAAACGATTTCGTACTTACTGAGAAATTATTTTTAGTTCTTTTCTTAAGCTTGAGTATACAGGAACCGCAATCAAAAATTGGGTTTTAGTAATTAATTTTAATGTCATTACAAGGTACAAACTTTAATGTTACAGGGAATTATAAGAGTTTTTCTTGCGAACCCAATATAATGTAACTTATAAAAGAGGACAAAAAATCAAAAATGCTTGATATTACTGTATTTTTCAAGAACCAACTTTAATGTAATCGAACAATCCTGTTCAGTTGTTAGTTGACATTAGAGTAAGTAAATTTACATTAGACTTGGTAAAAAGTATAAAGTTTTTCTTTGCGATTAAAGTCATGTTAATAAGTCGAGTGAAATTCAGGTATGCACATCTGTTTTTCCTCGGCTTATTTTTATTTTCAAGCCATATATTTATTGAAACAAAGTGTTAGGTGAAATATTGTCTGTTACATAAATTTACCAGAGTGGAAATTAGGCACTCTGCAATTGCCAAACCCCGCCACAAGCTCTATCAGAGTCGAGGCGGGGTTTAACGGTATAACGTACTCTTTAACTTCTATGGTTCCTCATTTGCAAACATCTCCAACGTAGCTATAAGAATGTCTTTCTTTTCAATATAGTAGTCTGCATATGGAGAACCTATTAGATTCATACCTTGAATCATTGAACAAAAATCATAAACAGGTACAGGGCGTCCGATTCCTAGGGCAGCACCTACTGTCGATAATAATGCCAGTAAACGAACCGGGTTCCATTCCCATTCCAAGAGTTGAAGAAGTTGGATGGCACTAGAAGCTCTTTTCGTTTGCTCGAGCGTATATACTTCGGGGAATCGCCCATCCGTCTTGTAGGCATGGAAAAACTCGTTGTAGTAAGCTTCTGCTGCGAAATCGATATCGCGGTACATTTCTCTAAAATCCATGTAAGGTTGACTTTCATTCTTCATTACTGCCACACCAACCTTTCTTATAGGATGAAGTCATTGTATCAGGAAAAATTGATAGTAATAGAGTAAAAACAAACCTCAACCCTCACAATTATGTGAGCGAAGGGGGGGGTATTTCAGTTTATATGAAATGAGAATATTCACACGGAAGAGTAAGTAGACATCCTAATCAAGGGGGGCCCAGATGGAGAAAGACATTACTACGTAGCAAAAGACTCTGTGGTAAATGCTGGATTTGCAAATATCAATGAATTTCCCGCCATTAGAATGATGTATGATGATCACCTGAAAACTCCTCATTTCGTATCTCTGCTATGTCCCAAAAAGAATCCCCCAATATTAAAGCCGGTAATCCTTAGCGTACAAGATACCGGCGTTTTAGTGTTACTGAGGTGTTTTTAAGTTACTTTGCAGTCTGTGTCAGTGTGACATTTTGCTTTGGTACTCCGCTCTTCGTAAAAAATCAACGGCACGGTCAGGGAAGTCCGTAAACACCCCATCAACTCCTGCTGTGAAGTAGAACTGATCGAGCAGCTCCTCGAAGCTTGCTGCATAGGCAGGGATTTGTCCTTCATCCGCTCGGAAGGTGTATGGATGCACTTCCAGGTCAGCTTCATGAGCCTCTTTGACAAGATTGGTAATGATCAGGTGGTCTCTCGTCGACTCTTCTTTAATGATCATCGGCTTCCATGGCCCTACGCCGTCTGCGTATTTCGCAATTTCTTTCATCGCCCCTTTTTCAAACATCCAATCGTAGTTGTAGGGAACTGCCTTACCGTTTTCATAGATCATGGTTTCGTTCCAGCCGGTTTCTGCCATGAGCTGTACAAGCTTCACGTTCATATTCAATTGTGGATAGAGTTCCGTGCGAATCCGTTTTGCTTCATTGGGGTCGAAAGTCTGTATGTACGCTTTGTCATTCTTGGACACATAGCCGTACTTTTTCAACACCTGCAGCACTGCGAGGCTGATGTCCTTTCCTTCGTGTCTGTGGAACCAAGGAGCTTTGATCTCTGAATAGATCCCTACGTTACGACCTGTGCTTTTGTTCATACCCTGGATCAGTTCAATCTCTTCTTCCAGGGTGTGAACATTGAAGCTGGATTTCCAGAGAGGGAAGCGATCCGGATAGTCTTGCACCTGCTTGCCGTTTTCCACTGTGAAGACCTCTGTTGTTTTCAGTTTCTTGATCTCGTCAAGAGCGAAATCAATAACGTAGTACCTGCCGTCTTTTCGTTTTCGATCAGGATAGACCTCCGCTACATTGGTTACGCTGTCCAGATAATGGTCGTGCATGATGAGCAGTTTGTTGTCCTTTGTCATGACCACGTCTTGTTCGATGTAGTCGACTCCCATCGCGTAAGCCATCGCTTTTGCGGGCAGCGTATGTTCCGGCAAGTATGCGCTCGCTCCGCGGTGGGCGATGACAATCTTATCCGCTTCGGCAAAGGATATGCTTCCAAAGCTTGTTGTAATAGCGAGAGCGGCTACCAGGGATGTAACCAGTTTTTTCATGTTCTTCCTCCTCCATTTGGATGAAAAAAAGATCCACAAATTTCATTGGTAGGTTATACCATACCAAATGAAATATTGTGAATCTCCTGATCTCCATCACAAAAATATTATATTGTTTACTAATGTAAGGGATAAAGAAAGCGCTGTCAATAAATTGTTGGCGGCTGCCCTCTTAAAGCAGAAATTTAATATTCCATAACGAAAATTTCTCTTTCACGGCAGCGTCTTTCCTCCCTACAAAAAACAGCAAGGCTGATCGCAGGACCAACCTTGCTGTTTTTCCGTCATCACGAAATACAAATTACAACTTCACAGGCTCTCCTGCGAATACTTCCAATTCCATGGCTCCTGCAAAAAAGGAAGGAGCTTCCTTCACAAAAGCCTGAAAATGAGCGCTTGCATTGTGGGCCGCTACTGCGGCAGCGTCCTGCCACTTTTCTACCATGGTGTAGTGATATTCTTGCTCTGTGCTTTTCAGAAGGGTGTATCCTACATTGCCTTCTTCAGCTTGGCTTGCAGCAACTAGGACTTTGGCCGCTTGAAGGAAGGCTTCTTCCTGTGCGGGTATCACTTGCAGATGGGCATGTATAATAAGCATGGTTTTCTCCCTTTCTTTCAACGAATTTGAATTATTTCCAGGTTGTCACTGTCTCAACAGGGAGACGGTAAGAGGGGTGTCCTTCCTTGGCTGCTTTCCCGATACTGATCAGCATGATCGGTTGATAGCGATCCTTGTCCAAATCAAACGCTTCTGCTATTTGATCCTTTTCATAGCCGCCGATAGGGTTCGTGTCATAGCCGAATGAACGGGCAACCAGCATCAATTGCATGGATACGAGACCGGCATCGATAAAATTGACATCCCGCAGGTCAGAAGCTGGTATATTGGCGTAATAAGGCTTTACGGCTTTCAGCTGCATGTCCTTCACTTCCTGCGGCATGTATCCGAGCTCGACAGCTTTTCCAAATATCTCATCCATATATTCCGCATTATCCATGTCGACGAAGACGGCAATGACCGCGGAAGAGGTGAGTACCTGCGTTTTGTTGAAGCGTGCCAGCTCTGCAAGCTTTTCTTTCTCTTCTTGACTTTCGATAACCACAAAGCGCCAAGGCTGCATGTTGACTGAAGATGGAGCGCGTGTGGCTCCCGCTAGAATTTCAATCATTTCCTCGCGGCTGATTTTTATTTCAGGATCATAAAGTTTGACGGAATGACGACCAAACGTGATTTCACGAAAATCATTTGTTCTTTGTACGGTATTTATCATGTAAAAACAGACTCCTTTCTTGAACAATCAAATGTTGTTTTGCATCCGTTTGAGAAAATCAGTTAAGACCTGCGTTTCATCCTCGCTGAAGCCTTCCAGAATCTGCTGGATGAAATTTCGTTTCTCGCTTTTGTACCCTTCAATCCGATGATGTCCTTCTTCGGATAGACGAACGAAGGTTTCGCGGTTATCATTTGGATTTTTGTGTCGGGTCACCATGCGATCCGCTTCCAGTTGCTTCAGGTGGCGTGTAATGGCAGCACTGTCGATATTGATGTGCTTTTGTAGCTGGGACTGATTGATTTCGTTGCATTCACAAAGGATTTGCAAGATCGCGAGACGAGTAGAGCTGATTCCGGTACAGCGTTCGAACTTGGGACTTATTTTATTGGTTAATCCGATGAGCAGATTCAGTATTTGCTCCTCTTCAAATTCCTTGCGTGTCATGAAAAATGCCTCCCGGGGGCAATATGAATAGGAACTCAGTCATATATCCTCAAGCAATGACAACATACAGTCAGTTGAGCATGATAACTTGATAATATTTGACGCATCAATAATTGATACGTCAATTAATATAACATCTTATTTCATCGTTTGCAACATATGATCCCCGCAAAAGTCGCTGAGTTAACGGATGGATAGAAGGTACCGGTAAAAGTGGAGTTTAGCAAATAGGATAAAATCTTATGAGGGAACAAAGGATAGAGGTTGTTCGTTCAAGAAAAACAGCGGCAGTCTAGGTGGTTCTTTCGACCTAGTCCGTCGCTGTTTTCATTGATTATGGATTTCCATACTTGTAACGACTTTCTTCCTCTCGATCCACTTGACGGAGACAAAGTAGGCAACCAAGAGAACCAATGCTCCAAACAGATAAGGCAAATTGATTTGAACATCGAACAGAATACCGGCAAGTAGGGGTCCGAAAATATTCCCCAGACTCATATAAGCGTTGTTCATTCCAGCTACGAATCCCTGTTCTTCCCCGGCTCTCTTGGAGAGAAGCGTATTGATCGTTGGCCGCAAGATGTTGTTACAAGTGAAAAACAGCATCGTGATGAACATCACATACAGAAAATTGCCCGAGAATATCAGAAAGACAAGCGAGAGTGAAGACAACAGCAATGTGTAATTGATAGTCGTTTTTTCCCCGAAGCGTCGAATGAGCCTAGTCGTCAGCATAATTTGATTGAACGTGCCAATCAAAGAACATACCGTAAACAAGATGGCGATGTCACGGGTGGTAAAGCCATAGCTCTGAACAACGTAGAGAGGGTAAATCGCTTCAAAGTGGGTAAGGCCGAAGGTAATGGCGAAGACAAGGAATAGCAGAACAAAAAAACGAGATTTGATTGATAAGGCAAGCTGCAGGAAAACGTTGGGCTTTTTTTCCTTGGATTGCTGTCGTGCCAAACGCTTTTCCAACGGAAGCGACTCAGGCAAAAAGATCATGCTGCCGATCATCGCTAGAACACCGATGCACGCAGAAGCGTAAAAAGGCGCACGCATGCCATACTCAGCGAGCAATCCTCCGACACCTGGCCCGATGATAAAACCGGAGGACATGGACGCACCTATATACGACATGACTTTGGTACGCTGCTCGTTCGTTGTAATATCCGCTGCATAAGCCATGATGGATGGTACCAAAGCGGCAGAGCCGGCACCACCGATAAAGCGTGACACGAACAAAAGCAGCAAATCGTCAGCGATGGCTGCCGTGAGGTTGGAAAGAGCGAACAAGCTCAGTCCGAGGACAATCATCGGCTTTCGACCGGACTTATCCGCGATGTTTCCGGCAATGGGCGAAAAAAGAAACTGAGTGAGCCCAAAGCAGGAGACCAGATAACCGGCTGCTTGTCCGCCAGCGCCAAATTCATTCAGAAACTGCGGCAAGACCGGAATGACGAGTCCGATGCCGAGCATCGCGAGAAACATGTTAACTAATAGCAGTGGAAATGATGAATGGGTAGACATGAATTTTTTCTCCTTTGCTTCTGAAAAAAGCAGTCCGCCTTACTTGTTCGTCATGGTTTGCTTCCATATTGCGAATGGATTTTTGGCCACATCTTCATTCTTCAGGTGCAAGATCGGCAATGCTTGTTTTTCATAAGGAAGCGCCAGTTGTTCATAAACGTATTTGGTGCTCATTCCTATCTCTGCGGCATCTTTCTCGGTGTAGGCATAATAAACGGTTTTAGCGCCTGTCCAGTAGATCGCAGCGAGACACATGGGGCAAGGCTGTCCGCTGGCGTATACTTCGCAGCCTTCGAGCGAAGGGCTGTCCAATGTTTTACATGCTTCCCGAATGGCCTGCATTTCAGCATGAGCCGTCACGTCATGGGTGGCGAGCACATCGTTTACTCCCGTTCCAATCACTTTTCCGTCTTTTACAATGACCGCGCCAAAAGGTTTGCCTTTATTCTTCAAGGTGTTTTCGTACGCCAATTCGATTGCCTGCTGCATGAATGGATTTGCTTTCACAGCGATCTCCTCCTCGGAGCATGCTTACACTCCTTTTGTACTGCATGTCCCTATGCTACTATGGGAGCATCTATATGAAAAATATTAATGATATTCGTGTTGCTAATGTTTTTCGTATATCAAAAAGGGGTCGCTTCTAATGGATATCAAGCAACTGCGCTATTTCATAGCAATTGCAGAAGAGAAAAAAATATCGGCAGCCGCGAAAAAACTCCATATGGCTCAGCCTCCTTTAAGCCAACAGCTGAAAAACCTTGAGCAGTATCTGGGGGTTGATTTGGTAATCCGGCATCCAAAAGGGTTGGAGTTGACGGAAGCGGGTGTCAACCTGTACAAGCACGCACAAAAAATCGTGAAATATATGGAAGAGTCACGATTGGAGGTGAAAGAAATCGGTGTGGGAGCGCGCGGGAAATTGAGTATCGGGGTCAACACGCTTTCTTCCGACATACTAGCTGCTGAACTACGGAAATATAAGGAGCGGTATCCGCACATCACCTATAAAATTCAGCAAAACGAGTCAGCTCAGCTCTGCAAGATGGTAAAGGAAAGGTTGATAGAGCTGGCGATTGTACGCTTCCCGCTTGAACTCGATGATTTTTCCGTCATGCCATTGAAAAAAGAACCTTTTTACTTTGTTTCGTCTGCGCAGGATGATCGGCATTCTTCTGCGATCAGATTTGAAGAGATGCAAGCCTATCCGCTGATTTTGCCGAGTACCGAAGGATTAGGGGTGTACCACATGATCTTGGAGGAATTTAGCCGCCGCCAATTGGAAGTAAATCTGTTGTCCGAATGCTCGGATATCCCCATGTTGTTGGAACTGGTCTCATCGGGTTTCGGAGCGACGATTGTACCCGAGGTCGTGCTGAAAATGCACAAGGGACATGAACTGAAAGTAACCAGGATTGATGACAAGCATTTGAGTGCCGCATCGGGCATCATCTGGCTAAAGGATCACTACCTTTCCATGGCGGCAAGGAATTTTATTGAGCAAATCAAGCAGTAGAACGTTGTGTTTGTAACCTATTAGACTGGTGGCCGACTTAGCTGAAGCCATGTAATTACTACTGTTTCTCTGGAAAAATCCACTTCTCACCATAACTCCTTATTAGGGGAACGTTTTCAATAGTTTCTTCTAATTCAACAGATTCAACACTGCTTACCGTCCCTGTAATAGACTGAATTGTTTCACATGGTAATCAGCTACTATATCACATGGATAGGTGGGCTTTTTTTATTTACCATTGTAACGCTAATTTGTTAGCAATCTCCATAATAACTAGCATGCGTTTAAACTTCCAAAATAAAGGGAAAGGGTCTGTAGAGTTATAATCATAAGGAGAGATATCATTGCGCTATTTTATCTGGTTATTTCGTATCGTCATGCTATTAGTGGTTTTTAAAACAGGTTCAGACCTCAGTGGCTTACAAAGTAGTTACCGCTTTAATGTAGAACTTGGGGCTAATACTTCTGCTGTTCAAGCGACCCAACTTTCAAATGAGTATTTGTTAAAAGCCGTTAGTCAGCTTGGTATATTGGTGTGTGCTTTTATGGGGTACATCGTATTTGAATTTATGGCTCGACCAATAAGGCATTCAGAAAAGAAGGTCGAAAAGAAATTAGAAAGGACAGCTCCTGCTGTTGCTGCACCTACTCAAAAAAAGTAAGATAACACAAAGCCCACAAATTTGGGCTTTTTTATTTATTGTTACGTAATTTTGTCTGACCTCTCTTAACTTGGTTGCCGCCGGTCTTTCCACTCGTCAATCTCCCTCGGATCGATCTCGAGAACTTCGCAAATGTGCAAAGCTATCGTGACGGTCCTTAGAGTGTAAGATTTTTTCTCTATTTAGTAGAGGGGATGGTAATCCGGTGAGCTGGATACTAGGAAGGAGTCCTGAAAAAACTGGTTATTCATGCCATAAAAAAAGAAGGATAAAAATCACAACGATTTTCATCCTTCTTTTTGCTATTTTAATGATTTTTAACTACTTCCTGCCCCCGCACATTCCACGTAAGGGCAAAAACAAAAGCAGCCAATACGCACGAAGCTGTCAGCAACATAAATCCTGCATCCCAGCCGGATTTATCAACGATAACCCCCATCAATGCATTCGCTGTGACTGTACCGCCCAGGTAACCAAACAGACCGGTCAGCCCTGCAGCGGTTCCGGCAGCCTTTTTCGGAACAAAATCAAGGGCTTGCAAACCAATCAGCATGACTGGACCGTAAATCAGGAAACCGATAGCGATCAGGCAAATCATATCGACCACGGAATTTCCAGGTGGGTTGAACCAGTAGACCAGAACAGCGATCAATACGCCGAGCATAAAGACAAACCCTGCGGGTCCACGGCGGCCCTTGAACAATTTATCGGACAGCCAGCCGCACAGGAGCGTTCCCGGGATACCTGCCCATTCGTACAGGAAGTAGGCAACGCTCGACTTGTTCATATCAAAGCCTTTTTCCTCGCTCAAATAGGTTGGCGCCCAGTCCAGAACGCCGTAACGGACGAAGTAGACGAAGATGTTGGCAATCGCGATTGCCCAAACCCATTTATTGTTCAACACATATTTGAAAAGGATTTCTTTTGTGGAGAATTCTGTTTCAAACGTTTTCTTCGCCTTGTTTGGATAGTCATTGCGATATTCTTCAATAGGCGGCAGGCCGGCTGACTGCGGAGTATCGCGAATTAAGAAATACGTAATGAATGCAAAGACAATGGCAACCAGAGCAGGCAGGATAAACACGCCTTCATACCCGGAAGCGGTATTACCCGAAAGCCCGGTGAACATCGCTGCACCTGCAACAGCGAGAGGGGCCATCAAGCCTCCGCCAACGTTATGGGCTACATTCCAAATGGCTGTTTTGTTTCCTCTTTCACTTACACTAAACCAGTGTACGAGGACACGCCCGGATGGAGGCCAGCCCATTCCCTGGAACCAACCGTTCAGGAACAGCATTACAAACATGATCGTGACGGATGAGGTGAAGTACGGAACAACGCCCATCAGCAAACTAATAAGTGCAGAAAGAATCAAACCGGCAGGTAAGAACATTCGCGGGTTGCTTCGGTCTGAAAAAATGGCCATTACGAACTTGCTGATCCCGTAGGAAATCGAAATGGCGGATAACGCAAAACCGAGCTCTGTTTTTGTATATCCTTCTTCAATCAAATAAGGCATGGCGAGCGAGAAGTTTTTGCGGATGAGATAGTACGCCGCATAACCGATGAAGATTCCGAGAAACACCTGAAGCCTGAGCTTTTTATACTCAGAATCAATTTGTTCGTCAGGTAATCTGTCAATAGGCGGTGCAGGCTTAAACAGTTTGAGCATCTTATTCCTCCCCCTAAATCATTTCTAACAAGGATGGCGATACAGTAAAAAAACCCATACCTTAATGGCGCTTTCAAAAATGAAAGTGCCAAAAAGTATGAGTCTCCGAATCTCCATCATAGTTAACTTGTCGTAAGTGTATTCTATTATTCTGTGAAAACGTTGTCAATGATGTTGTTTTGGGTTATTTTACCATAACCAACAAAGCGATAAATTCCTTTGCCGGGGAAAGATGCTTGTTATTGTAATATACATAGTTGATTCCGCGTTGAAACGTAGCCCTTCTAATCGGAAAGGAGGTTTTTTTATGTGTATATTAATCAAAAAATACATCTTTTCCAAATATAAGGATATCTTTATATTAGCTCATCTGTATGAGGGGGTAAGCAAAGATGTAAAGGACACTCTTTTTTTATTACAAGTAAAAATGAAGGAGGATTTGTTTGATGTATTTGATAAGAAAAACAGGATTTTTGGTAGTACTGTCGCTTATCTTAATCTTTTCTATATTCCCGCAGTCTTCTAACGCCATGACACCGTGGACTCCCAACACCGTATACAAGTTAGGAGACGTGGTTACTTATCAAGGGCAAGATTACAAATGTACATTTGCCCATACATCGCTTGTCGGATGGGAACCGCCCAACGTACCGACACTGTGGCAACTGCAAGGTCCCTCTGCTCCCGATACCATTCCACCTACGTCCCCCGCAAATCTTGGTGAAGTAGGGAAATCAAGTAGTTCGGTCAGCTTATCTTGGTCAGCTTCTACGGATAACATAGCTGTTCAGGAGTATCTCGTCTACAACGGAGATACACTCGCTGGTACATCGAATACAACATCCTATACCGTGACTGGGCTTCTAGCAAATACGACTTATTCATTCAAGATACAGGCAAAAGATGCCGCAGGCAATGTATCCCCACCCAGCGCCTCGATAACGGTAACAACTTTAGCTAAATCCCCAACGGAACCGGTGTCCAAAAGAGTTTTGATTGGCTACTGGCATAATTTTGACAATGGATCTACGGTACTCAAGCTAAGAGATGTCTCAGATAAATACGATGTAATCAATGTTGCGTTCGCAGAACCAGTCGGTAGCGATCATGCGACAATGGGATTCGTGCCGTTCAATGCATCCATTGAGGAATTTAAGTCGGATATCGCCTTTTTGAAATCAAAGGGGAAGAAGGTCCTCATCTCGATTGGCGGAGCGAATGGTACAGTCGAGCTGACGACGGAAGCTGCCAAACAAAATTTTATTACCTCGATGACCTCGATCATTCAAACGTATGGTTTTGATGGTATGGACATTGATCTGGAAGGAAGCTCCCTGTCGCTAAATGCGGGGGATACTGATTTTAGAAATCCGACAACGCCTAAAATTATAAACTTAATCTCAGCGACTCAGACGATCACGAATACATTTGGCCCATCTTTCATTTTGACAATGGCGCCAGAAACGGCTTATGTCCAAGGAGGTTACGCTTCCTATGGTGGGCCGTGGGGCGCTTATCTGCCTGTGATTCATGCCCTTCGCGATCGAATGAATTATATCCACGTCCAACACTATAATTCTGGAGCACTAGAAGCATTAGATGGTCGTACGTATCAACAAGGAACGGCTGATTTCCAAGTAGCGATGGCAGAAATGCTATTGAAAGGATTCCCTATCGGGCGTAATCCTAACAACATGTTTCCAGCCTTGAGGGAGAACCAAGTCGCTATCGGGTTGCCTTCTGCTCCAAGCGCTGCCGGGGGAGGGTATACGTCTCCTGCCGATATCCAGAAAGCCCTTCAATATTTGGTAAAGGGCACGTCTTTTGGAGGAACTTACAAACTCCAAAATCCAGCTGGTTATCCGCAGTTCCAAGGAGTTATGACCTGGTCTATCAACTGGGATGCTAGAAATAACTATTCGTTTGCCAATAATGTTCGCACTTCGCTTGATGCACTGAACCAGTAATGACGGAATCTTTGAAAAAACCCACCCGCTCTCACGGGTGGGTGTCATTGTTATTATGCGAGTTAGATCTGAGTACGACTATCCTTTATAAGTAAGGATATAAAAGTCTGATGTAGCGGTTGTAATGACCCAACCTGGAGGAATCGGAGTCGATTTTGAAATCGTTCTTGTAGCTCCAAAATTAACATTAGTGATTCCTGATACTTTACGAGAATCGGTTGATTTATTTTGAAGTAACGTTTCCTGAGAAGAGGTTGTGAGTTCAGCAGCTTAACGGTTTTGGTTTTTCACTATCCTTTCTGGTAGTAGCTATCAATAAAGTGCGTACTATTTTTTTGCGTGAACTCCTTTTATTCTAACCTTACTTTCAGTAAAGGAGAGAATCAAATGACTCATGTCAAAACCTACAATCACGGTGTCGCTTGGGAAGAAGGTTTCGGCCTCACACAAGGTTATAGCGTCCATGGTACCATCTACATTTCGGGGCAATTTTCTCACGATATGCAGGGTGCATTCGTTGGCGAGGGCGATTTCGAGGCACAAACCCGGCAGACGTTGGAGAACCTCGATCGCGTGCTGGCGGGATTTGATGTTACGAAGTCGAACATCGCTGAGATGGAGATCTTTCTGACTAATCCGCAAGAGCATTTCGAGCAGTGCGTCGGTCTGTACAAAGAGTATGTGGGCGACCATCGTCCGGCCGGTACCCTCATCGGCGTGTCTGGTCTTGCGTTTCCTCACCAACTGATTGAAATCCGCGCCGTCGCACACACCGACTAACTCGGTTACGGCGGTTGGGCACAGCAACACCTAGTAAAAGGAAGAGTGTGATTAAGCAAAAACAAACCCTGTAACGGCAAACTCATCTTGCTGTTACAGGGTTATTCATTCTGCCACTACCTACGTAAGCACAGCCTGCTTCTGAAATCCACTCATAATCCCAATCAACATCTCTTTATCCATCTGCAATTCGCTTTGACCCACTTTTTGCAGCAGTTTCTTGGTGTTGCGATTCGGGAAAGAGATACTCCGCTTCCAATATGAATGGAACAAGCTCATAGATGCATTAAAGGTCTTCTCTTCTTCTGATAACAGCTCGTCTGTTTCAAATGGAACAGGAACTAGATTCGGAAAATCCAAGACTTCTTTGATGCAATCCACTACGAGCTGTTGGGTAGGGGGAACAGGATTGGTAGCGTGATAGATTTCCTTATGCTCGCCATGGGTAAGTGCAGCGAGCAAGACAGAAGAGACATAATCAACCGGAACGAGGTTCGAGTTCACGTCGACATCCACCAAAATCCGGTACTTTTGATTTTCCCAGCCTTCTGCTCGGGACGCTCTTCTTTTCAGCACGCGAAGACCTTTTAATAATCCATACAAGCCAAAATTGGTATCGGCTTCGCCCGTTTTAGAATCACCGATAATGATCGACGGCCTGACAATGATGGTCTCCATTTTGTCGCTGTAGGAGAAGACGAGATGCTCCGCCAAGCATTTTGTCTCTTCGTAGTTGTTTACGAAGGAGCGTTCCGGGTTGTACAGCGCTTCTTTTCCTTCTGTTTCGGTGCCGATGGTATAAGCCGTACTCACATAGATAAAGCGGGGCGAGCCAATGGCTTCTGCGAATTGTAATGTATTTTTTGTTCCCTCAACATTTACCTCGTACGTCTGTGGTTTCTGAGCGGGATCGAAGGACAGGTATGCGGCAATATGGTACATCGCATCTATTTTTTGGTTGAGCTGTCCCAGATCATTTTCAGAGACGCCCAAGCCTTTTTTCGAAACATCACCTAGTAAAATATGTACCCGTGCCCGGTGTTTTTCGGCAAAGCTATGCAACAAATCGCTTGCCTTTTTTTCATTTCGAGCGAGTAAGTAAAGGGTATGACCCTCGTTTAATAGATCTTGGGATAGTTTTTTTCCGAGAAAACCTGTTGCTCCGGTTACAAGGATATTCATATGGTTAACCAGCTCCGTATGTTTGGTAGGTAGGGAGTTACTGAAATATCAATAATTCATTATATGATGAAAAATGCAGCTGTGACGAGTGCGGATGAAACGGTATCGTGAACAACTAGGTAGTTTCAAACAACTGTTTAACAGCCACATGAATAGCCATTTCCCCGGATTTCCCGGTATTTTCCTCTGAAAACGACCAATCGATAGTACTTATTTAATGCCGTGAAGTTTCAAATAGATACTAACAGGGAAAATATACTTTGCAGAAAAGCCCATGTGGAAAAGGTGGGCATAGGTATGAATCTGGCCTAATAGGAACGCGCCTTCTGACGACCGGTGAGGCGTTGTTTGGGCTGCAACTCGTTATTCTATTTCACTAGAGAGGAGTCATCACAGATGATTAAGAAAATGATTACTAGTTATAAAGCATCGCTATCCAAGCAGATCCTATTTTTTCTCGTCTTGCTTATTGTTGTTCCCTCTGTCGTTCTGAGCTTGACCTTAACACAACTGGCGCGCAACCAGTTAGAGCGCGAATTGTTGTCCCAAGTCGAATCGGTTACCACGATGATTACACAAGTACTCAATAATTCGTACCAGGATTATTCTGTTACGATCGATAGCTTTGCGGATGTTCAAGTTCCGCTGGGGCAAAATGCGGATACGTATATCTATGATCGCATCCGCAATATAGAGAAAGACATCGACAATGTTTTGGCTGCGTTCATGTACTACGACAATCGATACTACAACTCGGCGAAAAAGGAAATTGATCCGACTACTCGCGATTGGTACAAGCAAGCGATGCAGCATAAGGGGCAGGTCATTGTGACGCCACCTTATATCGACGCGGTGAGCGGAAGTTACGTGATTACGTTTGCCAAGACGCTCTCGGACGGTACAGGAGTAGCGGGAATCGACGTTTCTATCGATCACTTAAACGAGCTGGTAAAGACGTACAAGATCGGAGAAAAGGGATATGTCAGCTTGTTCGATCAGAATAACGTGACACTGTCGCATCCGCGATTCCCACAAGGCAAGCCGCTTGAAGACGTGCGCTTCCAAGTGATGCGTGATCAAGAGCAGGGTTCTTTCGAAATGGATGATGACGAGCTTCGTGAATATTATTATTTCAACAAGCAAAATTCGCTCGGATTGAATGTCGTTTCCGTGATTGATTGGAGTGAAATCAATCAAAAAACGGGGCCACTGTTGCGGACTTCGTTCTTGTTCATCGTACTATTGCTTGCCCTCATTGCCCTGTTCGTTTGGATATTCATGAAACGCACGGTGCGACCAATCCTACAATTGAAGCAACTGACCGACTCGATCGCGCAGGGGGATTTGACAGTCCGGTCTATCGAGAGTGGAAGAACGGATGAGATAGGGCAGCTGCAATCCAACTTCAATACGATGTCGCAATCGTTGTCCGATGTCCTGCGTCAAATTACCGATCATTCCGAACAAATCTCTGCTTCCTCCCAGCATTTGTCTGCGAATTCGGAGGAGAACGTGCAAACGATTGAACAAGTGGCTACTTCCATGCAAGAAATAGCGTCCATGTCTTCCGATATGAATCGGAGTATAGATACCGTGAAGCAATCGGCGACTCAAGCGCAACAGGAGCTGGATGAAGCCATCCGCATCCTGCGTGAGAGCACGGAAATGTCGCAGGTCATCACCAGTCTGGCCAATACCGGAGAGGAGTCCCTTGGAGCGGCGAGACAACAGGTGAATATGATCGTGGAGCATTCCACTCGTTCAAAAGATGAGATGGAGGAGTTGAAACGGGTTGCTGGAGAAATTAGCGGGGTGACGAATTTCATCCAAGATATCGCCTCTCAGACGAATTTGCTAGCGTTGAATGCAGCTATTGAAGCGGCACGTGCCGGGCAAGAAGGCCGCGGGTTCGCTGTCGTCGCTGATGAGGTACGCAAGCTGGCTGATCAGACAGGTGCTGCTGCTGAAAAGATCGACAGTCTGATCGGCGAGGTTCAGAATCGCGTCCTTCACATGGTAAGACGCACGGAGGAAGGCGTGGATTCTGCTACAGCGGGAAGTGATTTGACACAATCGGTTGAGCAGCGTTTTACGGAGATGAATGAGGCCATTAACCGCATTGATGCGCACCTCGCGCGAGTAGCCCGCGTCAGCGAAGGGTTGATGCATTCAAATACAGCGATGCTTGTAGCCTTTGGTGAATCGAGCGCCATGAGCCAAGCCACTGCACAAGAGGTCGACCAAGTCGCAGCGGCCAGTGAAGAACAGAATGCTTCGATGGAGGAAGTGGCGGCTTCGGCAGGGCATCTTGCCAACATTGCTGAAGAGTTGCAGTCATTGGTGCAGCGTTTTAAATTGGAGCGCTAACTGTAGTTGTAGTGATAAAGAGAAAGAAGACCAACATATGTTGGTCTTCAGGTTGTAGATAAACACTACTTTTTGTTTCAAGACAAAATTAGACTTGTGTGGAGTTAGGTCCGAAGGACAAAAATAAGATAGCGTTTCC
>NZ_JBHVSO010000024.1:0-41093 GCF_042885155.1 Brevibacillus sp. NPDC058079 | reverse complement strand
TTAGCAATCATGCGTATTCAGTTTTGAAGGAATGAGACGAAAAGCTGTATTCCCGATTACTTGTAAAAAGTAATGGAGAATGCAGCTTTTTTTGTGTAATAAGTGTAACCGTGCATTTGTTCTGCACGGTTTTTTTGTTTTCTTTTTTTGTCCCGCTATTCTCCCCTACGCTAGAAACAATGGAGAGGAGGGGGAGAATGTCTATACATCCGCTACGACTATTGGCTATATTGCTTTTCGCTACATGTATAGGTGTAGCGACCTACATCATTTTGAAGCCGCATCAAGTGACCTATATACAATTGCAATCAACAGTGGAAAAAGAAAGTGGCCAATTACTTGAAGCGAGGGATATGGAGCCATTGACACTGAGACTGGGAGGGATCTTTCAACAACCCATTGCTCCAATTCCAGGCTTGATTCCATGGGAAGAAGGACAGAGCCTTGTCGGTTTAGCATTCACACGACAAGTGAAGGGAGGCCGACCATTATTGCAAAGTGATTTGGAACAAAAAAGCAAGGCGCAAGGCAGCGGAGGGATATCAGAAAAAATGACAGGTATGAGCATTCCCGTAGACAATGTAGCAGGAGTTTCACCACATGTATCAAGCGGAGAAAGTGTACACGTCTATGCTTCCTTTGAAGATGAGACAGGAGCACATTCTGGACTCCTATTGCAAAACATGCCGATCATTGGAGTTCAACGCGAAATGGAAGGTGATCATCCCAATTTGGTAGCTGTTACTCTCTCCCTGACACGTGATGAGGCTGTCTTGCTAACACACGCACTTCATTATGGAAAAATCAGATTGGGCTTGGCGGCAGTGAAGGATGGGGGAAATCCGGGAATAGGAGACGCAAAATTCGCTGCAGAGTTAATGAAGACGAAAACACGCTGGGGTATTCAAAAGGAGGAGCATGAGTGAAGAGGCGTTTGCTCATAGTAGATGATGATCGAGATTCAGTTCGCTTGTTAACGGCTCAACTTATAAACAGTAGATGGATAGAAGTGTGCGGCGAAGCAATTGGGGTGGAAGAAGCATGGGCAAAATTACAGGCAAGCCAACCCCATTTGGTGTTGCTAGGTGGTATTAAGGGAACGGAAAGAGGGGTGTTGTGTCAGCAGTTTCGGCTAGCCTTTCCTCATCTTTCATTTATTGCTGCTTGCTCAAGCAATGAACTGGTGTGGGAACCGTTTTTCCGGAACTTAGGCTTATGGGTTATTGCCAAGCCTATTGAACCAGGGCAAATCGAAGCGTTGGCCATGATGATACAGCCTTCAGGCATGGTAGCAGAAACTGCGCCACAACAACACCAGTATGTAGTCCAGGAACAATCCAAGGGCTATCCGAGCCAGCCGCCTTCATTCTCCGAGCCGATCATAGATAGACTAGTTCCTGAAATGACTCATCCCAAACAGCTTATTACTGTTTACGGCCCAAAGGGTGGCGTAGGAAAAACATTTATTTCTCGTGAGCTAGCGATTTTCTTTTCCATGCAAAAAAACGAAGGTCTCCCATTGCGGGTAATCGCTGTAGACTTCAATCTTGATCTCGGTACATTTGCGACTACTTTGAATCTCCCTCGTACCCCTAATCTTTTTACGTGGGTAAAGGATCTTGATGCTCAGTTGCATTCGTTTATTCAGAGTCAAGGAAAAGACCCGTATTCCATTAGCAGTGAGGAATGGCAGGAATACGCACAAGCCTTGCCGTTATCTCCTCAACAAATCGAGAAATATGTGGTTGCTCATCCTGATACGGGATTGCATGTACTTACCTCTCCCCGTGATATTCGGCAAAGCTTTGAAATCCGTGACTACCATTTATATCTGATTCTCGAAACGTTAAAACAAAGCAACTACGACGTCATTCTTATCGATACGGCTCCTGATACGACAGATGCAACGATTCAAGCTCTATTTTTTGCAGAGCATGTCGTGATGGTGGGAAATCCGGTGGTAGACTCCATTGAAAATATTCAACGATTGCTAAAACTATTGCGAGAAGCAGAGTACCCTGAAGAACGCATTCAAATTTGTATGAATCGTTTGCAGCGGAAAGAAATGTTTACCCTAGATGAAATTCGTGCTTACTTCCAACTTCATCCTAGCAAAAAAATCTTCTCAATACCTGACGATGTGGAAGTAAAAAAATCGATTAACACTGGAACGCCAGTCATGCTCCAGACAGGGAGAATTCCGGCCAAGGAAGCCATTGAGACATTAGGAAAAGCACTGTTTCCCGTAGATGGGGAGCAAATGAAGGCTGCTGGAAAAGAGAAACAAAAAGAGAAAACATCTCTCTTTAAGTGGTTATGGGGATAAGGGAGGGTGTCATGTTCGATAAAAAACAGTTACTAGGCATTTCTAATCAAGTCCGTACAGCGCATGAATTACGATCAGCGGGGAGGGGAATGGCGGGAGTTCCTTCGACGCTTCACGAAAAAATACAATTCCCCGATCACGAGCGGATGAATGAAAAATGGGTCGGGACAGATAGAGAAACATCGATACGTACCCAGATTGTCGAGAAATACGGAAAACGATTATGGGAGGAAAAGCAGTCCCCACTCTTGTTAGATGAGCTGACGGCAGATATTCGAATGCTGCTGGAGTCGCAAACCACCCTGACATCCATACAAATGGAAGCAGAAGTAAAACGATTACTGCATTCTTTGACCGGTTGGGGACCATTAGACGCTTTATTAGAGGATAACGACATCACAGAGATTCTTTTTCACCGCTATAACTATCTCGTTATTGAAAGAAAAAGTACTGGTCGTCTTGAATCGCCGGACAATGCTGTTTTTCGCGATGAAGAGGAGCTGCTGCGCTTATTGGAACAAATTGCAGCGACAATGGGGCGTGAGTTTAATGAAACAAAAGCAGAGTTGCATACACAGCTTCCAGACGGTTCCCGGGTTGCCGCTACGCATCGCTCTATTTCTCCCGATGGTCATATGCTCACGATCAGAAAACACCGTGAGCTACTCAGCGAGTTTGACTACTTGCGGTATGGATCCATTTGCGAGCCGATGCTTCTCTTTTTAAACAGAGCCGTCCGTTTATCTCGTGCATCTGGCATTGTCAGTGGAGGAACAGGTTCAGGCAAGACACACATGCTCAATCTCATCTCTCAGTATGTTCCTGATCATTTAAGTATTATTACGATCGAGGACGTTTTGGAGATGAAGCTTCAGCATCCTTTTGTGCGCAGATTTTTAGCGAAACCTGCGAATTATGAGGGCAAGGGTGGGTTTTCGATCAAGGATTGTGTTCGTTTGTCCTTGAGAAAAAGGCCAGATGTCATTATGGTCGGTGAGACACGAGGTGGTGAAATCGTAGATATGCTTTGGGCGATGAATACGGATCACCCTGGTAGCTGGAGCACAGCGCATGCAAACTCACCGCGAGCTTTGGTCGATTCAACATTGCCCATTTTATTTGGAAAAGCAGATGAAGGGTATAGTGCTGAAGAGCGCAATTTAATGATCGGTTCAGCACTGGATCTGATTGTTCAAGTAAAACGTTTTGAAGAAGATGGCAGTCGCAAGGTTGTTGCGATAACGGAGGTAGTGGGGACGGGTCAATCGCATGAAGAATGGATAAAACGAGCTTGCAACATTAAACAGGTTCTCCCTGATCGGGTGTATTTGCAGGATATTTACGTGTACGAAGCAACTGGGATGGAGAATGGGAGAGTAAAGGGTCATTTCAAATGGACAGGCTATCGCCCAGAGCGACTTATTAAACGATGGCTAGAGAAAGGACTGTCGCGAGAGGAGATTGAGCAAGTCTTTTTCACCACTCCAATACCTCTATAGGAGGAGAAGGTATGGATATTAGCTTACCTGTTGCGGTAGGGATGGGGATGGCCATCCTCTTATTGATCATGCCAAACAAATTTTATATGCGAGAACCGATGGGGAAGCACGAAATCGTAGAAGTGCTCCAACAGGAACGAAAAACAATTTGGAAGCAGTTTGAGGAGAGGTTGGCGAAATCGCGCTCAGGGTGGGGGGTAAACCAGTATGTGACCCTCTCTTTTTTATTGGGGATCGCGTCCTTTGGTGTGAGTAGTCAGATCTTGCAGTCTTGGTGGATGGCATTGCCTGCTTTGCTGGCAGGGATTATGTTTACCGAACGGTTGGTGAGTGTTTGGGGAGCTCGTCGAAAGGACGATTTCGAAGCAGGCAATGTAAAAGCGATTCGTCTCATGGCTAGTTCTTTACGTACTTCTCCATCGTATTTACATGCGTTTGAACAGGTAGCGGCTAGTCCATTTTTATCAGAAATCGTATTAGAGGAATACAAGCGTATTGTAGAGCTATTGCGGGCACAAGTCCCGTTAGAGCACGTAATGAATCGATTCTTTGAACGTACAGGATCAGCAGATGTCAAATATTTAGCGACCATTGTCTACATTCAACGTGAGATGGGCGGAGATATGGCCAAAACGCTCGATTTGGCTGCCTCTTCGATATTGCGACGCCGACAGTCGCTCCGTAGACAAAAAGCAGCTATGGCTCAGATCGTTGCACAAGTGAATTTACTAAGTGTCATGCCGTTTGTTTTTGTCATTGCTTTGTATGTGAACAATCCCAATCATTTCGATCCACTAACGGCCACAATGGGGGGACGGTTTCTGATTTTAGGAAGCTTGGCTTCTATTTTGGTTGGGGGAGAAGCAATTCGTTATGTTGCGCATAAAAGCATAAGCAGGGGAGCATAGGAGAGGGTGCAATGTTCGTTCTCGTTATAAGTATAGTGGTGAGTGTTGCTATATTTCTGTACGGCTTGCCGTCTTGTGTGAGTAAGGGAGAACCCTTCTCCGCCACACTTTTGGGCAGGATTGATTCTGAGAAACAGGCAAAGCTTGAGAAATCGTTTCAACAAGGACGAAAAAGGTGGACACTGATTCGAGGCTTGGAGAAAAACCAGGTGCTGCTACAGCATTTCTACAAATGGACGGGTGTCGATAAGAAAAAAATAGAGGAAACATTGGCGCGTCTGGGGATCGATATAAGTCTGACAGAGATTGTCTTGTTCCGGCTCATCAGTATGTGTTTCATTGCTTCATCTCTAGCTTCATTGGCAATGAGCATGGTTAACGGTGAAAAAATCGGTACGATGAATGGGCTTCCCTTAACGTTTAGTTTATTTTTGTACTTGTTGCCAAACATGCTGCTAGATTGGGCGGACAAGCGGGCAAAAGCTGAAATTCGTGAGCAGGTTCCTATTTTTTTCAGCATTGTGCAATCACTGGTGGAAGCAGGCATGCCATTGCAGCAGGCTGTTAAGCAGACAGCGAGACGATTTGATGCAAGACTTGGCAGAGAGCTTGCGAGCCTAGAAATGGGAGAAAAAAGGCATGGGAACTGGAGAAAGGCGCTTGAAGAGCTGGCTTTTCGATGGGAGGTAGATTCGTTGACTACCATCGCGTTGGAGATGAACGAGGCGATGAAAAAAGGGGTTAGCATATCACAAATGTTGTCTGTCCAAGTAGAGGAGCAAGTGAGACAACAAGAAGACGAGGCTGCTACCCATATGAATCGGTTAAATATCAGGTTATTGCCTTTTGTCATTTTGTTAATGGGCCTACCGTTGTTGTTCTTGGTGATGGGTCCTGCATTCATTGGCATCGGAGAAAGCTTGTAGAAAAATAAGCGCGTATAAATATTTTTGCGAGAGGCACTGTCTTTTGGCAGAGTGAAAATAGAACCAAAATCTCAATGAGGAGTGAATGGAATGGGAGCCATCGCAGATTACGTCAAGCGTTTTTGGTATGAGGAGGACGGTGTTACGATCGTGGAAATGGTCATTATCATTGCCGTCATCTTGATTGTGCTTATTCCGACACTGACACAACTAGGCACTGCCGAAGACGAGAAGCTGAAGGAACTGCAAGAAAAAATAAGCAAATGACAAACGTAGTCTTGCTGGGCGTATTAGGAGCGGCAGCATGGATGGATTGGAGACGAAGGAAAATACCGAATACTCTTGTTTTTCCAGCGATTGCTATCGGCTTCTGGTATCAGTGGGAAGGTGAATTATTAGCTGGAGCATTGTTAGGTGTGGCAGGAGCCTTTTTGTTGACAGTTGGTCCCGTATTCTTAAAAGGGATGGGGATGGGGGATCAAAAGTTGCTGATGGCTGTTGGTGCTTGGACGAGCTGGAGTGTGGTGTATTCTTTGTTTTTACATTCCATCATTTTGTGCCTGATTGTTATGGTGTTCTATCCGCAAAATTGGGCTCGCTTACGCAACAATCTTCAAATCATGGCAGCCGGATGGTCGGCTCATCGACAAGTATGGCTTCCAGGCAGGGAAAGAACAGCCTTTTCATTCCCCTACGCGGTATATTTGCTGGGTGCTTTTGTGTTCCAATCCGTACGAGATGTTATCGGAGCAAGCGGATGATCACACACATGGGACGAGTGATACGTACGAGGGTGAATGATGAGCGAGGCAGCCAAATGATTGAGTTTATTTTGGTGTTTCCTTTAGTTTGGATCTTGATCGTATTCTCCTTTGACCAATTCAGCATGATGTACAACAAGCAAAAGGCATTGGCGGCTGCTTATGAGGCAGGAAGAATTGCTGCAGTGCAGCCCAATTTCGGTTTGGCCAAATTCCATGCGAAACAGCGAGGTACATCGGAATTAGCACAAGGTATCGGAGTCCTTCACAAAGATGTGCAGTTGGAGCTTGATGGGAACGGCTGGAGAAAAGGTAGTCATGTAAAAGCTGAAGCAACAGTTTCATTTCGGCTTCTCGCTACGGGGGAATTATACGAGATAACCGAAAGCTATCACATGATGGTTGAAAATGCGGAGGAGAAGCAATGAATGATCTGTTGCACCATTTTTTGTTTCGAGTGAAGGAAGAGCGCGGGGCAACAATGATTACTGTGCTCTTCTTTCTCTTCTGCTTGGGCAGCCTGCTCTCTATCCTGTTATTTTTGGAGCAGACAGATTATCTAAAAATGAGGATGCAACATACAGCCGATCTGATTACCAAGGGAGCGCGTGTGGCTGGAAAATGGGAGTACGTGGATTCAAACGGTGATAAGCAAATCAGATTGTTTGCGACAACAGAAGAAGCTGAACGGCGTGATGCGGATATCATTCGCGGGGCACGTGAAGAAGCGGGGATTCTTTGGAGATTAAACAGGCCGAATCTGGAGGGGACAAGTGAAGAGGTCTCTATCATTCACCAAAAAGGTGAACGGCCTTATTTGTACTTGCAAGGAATCTATCATTTAGAAGTAAAGGTTGAAAAGAATATACCTGTATTTTGGGATGAGCTTTTTGTAAAAATGAACAGAGTCTCCCAGTCTGGAGTCTATGAATAAAGTCACAATTTTGAACAAAGGCACTGTTATTTTTGTCCTAATCCCGCATGGTAATTTAGTAGTATATTCCAGAAATGGGGATAGGAGTGAGATGACAGTGCCCTCAAAAATAGTCGATCGGTACAAACGAATTCTTAACGGAGAGCAAAAGCGTTTTTCCCCGTATGAGTTCGAAGAGGTGCAGTACCGTAAGCAAAAAGTCCAATTGGTTGTCAGATATGCGATTGAGAATGTAAAAAGATGGACACCAGAGCAAGCGCGACGTGAATTGAGCTTGCAAGATGTAAAAGAATTGAAGCTGCATTTAGTAAGAGAATTTATTGAGCCGCCTATCGAGGCGAAGGCTGAGGATGTGTATTATTTCTTAGAATTTGCTTATCCGTATTTACCTCGGCTTCCAGAAGAGCAACGAGTGCTATGGGTTTACCAAGAAGTGCTTTCAGGCATAAGACGTCATTTTCCCCCAGCTTATTTTCAGAGCATAAAGGGTGAGGAACGGGCAAAAATATGCGTCGACTATATGTGCAAGCATCTACTAAAGCTGGCAGATTTGCGTCAACTGCCAAGTATCTTCAGCAAAACAGAGAGAGCGTATACGCTCCTGAAAACATATAAACTAAAAATTCTCGTCGATACACTCTACTTTTCACCATTTGATATGGTCACTGAAATGTATCCCGAACTTAGTGATCCCTCTTATTGGGAAGAGTTATAAAAATATTTGCACAACCCTGCTGTCTTTTTTTACGGTAGAGATAGTTTCATAGGCTTATAAGCAGATGAAACGGCCGTACTCTACAGGTGAGAGAAGGAGGCGTTGCGTATGGCAACAGTAGAGGCTCACCAGAAATGCTCTGCATCCGTGGAGCAGCTTCTAGGGCGACAAGTACGCTACCAGAAGCACAAACCCGGCAGATATCTTTCAGTGGAAAGAGTTCCGCAGGGAGCGTTCCAGATCGAATCCGTACATCGATTTGGAGAGAGAGTAGTACTCAATGACGGACTGATTGTAATGGAGAATGCTCCAACCGTCATGGAGCGCGGGGGAAGGATCGCTCTTCTTTTCGCGACCGGAGAAGAACTTTACTTTGTAACGGAGTAGGTTCTCTTAATCGCCTTGCACGGGTGCGTGTGAGGCGACCCATAAAGCGAAATGCCTGGTTTATCAGGCTAAATAAGATTCGACGAGTCGAGAATGCTTTTGGAGAATATCTAACGCTCTATAAAAAGGAAAATGGGGGTATCTTGACGTGTTGGCAAAGAGTGCAATCGAATTAGTCAACCGCTGCTATGAGGAGACAAACAAGCTGACATTGTTGTCATTGGAAGAGTTTAAGGAATCCTTTATTGCTTTTGTTTTTGGAGATTACCAGGAAGAGTTTATGGTTCAGTATGATCTGGAAGAGTTTTATGAGCATCTGAATCAGCTTCAGTTATCGAATTGCCGGAGAGATTTTGATCGAGCAGTTGAGGAATGGTACATCACAGAGTATGGAAGCGGGTATAAAGGCGTCAATTATCATGACATTTTGTTTACGCTAGTAAAGGAAGCAGTCGTTCAATACCAATCGCCAAATCGGATAGCACTCATCCGAGACGTAACCAAGCATCTAACTATGCCAAATGGATTTCTTGCCCGTTGGCAAAATGGGCAGATACGTGAGCGTCCCATCCCCACATATTTTAAATACTTGATGAAGCTCGGTGTACGTACACATGAAGATATTGAAACGTTGGTAGACATGTGGCTGGTAGAGTACCCAAACGCATTTAATAAAAAGCAGCAGGAGCTATTTGCCAATCCACCGAGAAGAGGAAGACCTAACAACGTCGAACTTGCTCTGTTAATCGAGCTAGCTATGAAAGTGAGACCAGAAATGACAGCTCAGGAACGAGAGCGACTGCGCAAAATATACTATTATCATCGCAAGTCCCTCACTGTTCGAGAGATGGTTGAGAAATTTGAGAAATACATTGCCAGTAAAAATAAATCAAATGATTCCCAGGTGGGATAATCATGTTTCACCAAATGAGCCGCTTTGTCTCCAGGTTCCGTGATTTGGAGCAGCAGGAGTTTTCACAGTCTATTCAGGAAGAGCGGCAATGGAGAGTGCTTAAAGAAAAGCTTGCTTCGCCACCAATAGTTGAGCAACAGGAGTTGTATCAGCGTAAATGTATTGCTGTTATGAGTTTGTACGCACAGGCTGGAGCTAGTTTTCTTGCAAGTAACCTAGCGTATGCATGGTCAGGAAAAGGCATTCCTGTCACCCTTTGCGAGTTACCAAAAGTGACTTCCTATTATTATTTTGCACTTGATTTTGAACGTAGAGTTCGACAACAAGAAAGAGATTCTCCTACACCATCGCTCCTCATGCAGAATAACCATCTTCGCATCCAGATAGAATCCCCAGCACAACTTCAGCACGAATCTTCTCAAACAGATACAGCTAATTGGTTACTACGGATTTGTAAGGATAGTCCCATTGTTGTCATTGATGTTTCTTCCTACTGGAATGATATCCACTCCAAACAAATTTTTGAGCATGCCGACGAAATATGGGTAGTATTTGATGCAGATTTGGCTAGACTTACCCGTTTGTTCCTGGTAGATCCAGCCCCTACTTGGTGGAACACAGAAAGAAGAAAAATAAAAATGATAGCAAACAAGTGGAATAGCCAATTGTCTCGGGCAAGCATCATGAAAAAAGTAGAAGGAACGCTCTCCCTATGGGATCAGCAGCCTGGATCTACACAGGTAACTGACATGATTCCGTTGATGGATGGAGAGAAAACAGCAATGGCAAGCGCCAAAGCTAATCTACTATTGGAGCTTTTCCCGGAGGAAGAGATTGAGTTTCAGTCATTGATTCATGCTTATAAAGGAAGGATGTTATGAAGAAGCAAACATTGCTTGTCATTTGCTTAATTTCGTTTCTGCTAGCAGGGTCGTCCTTTTATGCGGCGACTCAATATATTGACGCGATGGCTGCAGAAAAGCTGTTTGCCCCAGTTGTAAAGGTAGCTGGAGGGAAAGAAATAGCAGCCTTCGAGCCGATTACACAAGATGATGTGATACTTGTACAGGAAGAAGTGGATGAAATTCTTCCAGGTTCAGCACGTGATTTGGATACCGTTTTGGGGAAAAGGAGCACGCAGACTATATACGAAGGCGAGCAATTATTAGTGGAAAAGCTGACAGATTCGCAGCTTTTACCGGAAAAAGGGGAGGCGCGCTACGAGTTCCCTCTACTATCCATCCATCCTTTAACGGAATTACGCAAAGGTGATCATGTGAAAATTTGGGTCAAATACAAGAATCTCTCGGAGCTGCAAGACTATCCTGCACCACTGCATTTTAGAAAAACCAATGATACGGCAGATTTGTTATTTGAAAGTCAGCTTGCAAGCGTGAGGGACAATAATGGTATTGAGATCTATACATTAAAGCCGAGCTTGTTGCCATCTCCTGATCAGATGGATTCTATCTTTCATGGATCACGAGAAAAGCCGTTGCAGAATGGCGAAAAACGATATCGTGACTACCGGGTTCAGCCAACAGCACTACCTGCTTTTATCGGCTTTAATTTGACAGACGAGGAGTATGTGATCGTAAGCGAGGCAATGTCATATGGGATGCTTCAGGTAGGTCATATCATGGGTTCAAAGGAGCAAGCATCATGAAAATTTTAGTTTGTTATCCGATGAAGTCACTCGCCAAGACGTATATGCCTGTGTACAGTGATGTGCTGGTAGCTGAGTCGGCGGCGGAGTTTTCACGGCTTGTACAGCTTTATATGCCAGAAGCTACCGTGATCTTTTCCGAAATGTTCAACTCTCCCGTTTGGGAATGGCTTCCGGCCTTGAAAGCACAACTCCCACCAAACTCACCGTTAATTATTGTTCCTCTCTATCGGGATGAGAAGATGATTGAGAAGGTAGCGGAGGAGTCCGGGCTAGAGCATGTATACCTGTTATCGGCCCATTTATCACAAGAAGAAATACGCCATCAAATCAGTCTGATTCTAGGCTTCGTGCAAGAGTGTACAGACATCGGATCGTCAAAAGAAAATGGGCTCGTTTACGCTTTATTAAGCTACGGAGCTTCTGGCATTACTACCTTTTGTATTAATTATCCCGTCATCCTAGCGAGACAGCATCCTGAAAAGCGCATTGTCGTACTTGATATGAATGACGCCAAGCCGGATCTAACACGTTTCTTCAAGCTCCAACAACATCAATTATCATTATTTCGTCCTGACTTTATCGATATACAAACAACTGCCAAGCGTAATTGGAGCAATGTCTGCAAACAGAGCGCGCACTTGCCAAATTTGTATTACGCACATGCTGCTAGCAAATGGAAAAGCTCAGAATTAAGCAATCTAATTCGTGTGTTTCGCATGCAATTTGACTATGTATACGTCGATTGGGGTTACTGCTTTCCTGAGTCTGAAACTCTACAGCGGTTGCTTCATACCGTTGACCGCAATCTTTTATTCGTGAGAGCTGATCCCTTTAGTATCGATAGTGCCAGAGAGTGGCTGCATAAATGGAGAGAAAGAGGAGTGAAATGCGAGGTTCTGCTCAGTCATTTAGATCCTGGGCAACCCTTTCGAATCGGGGAGGATGTTTCGGTCTACGGTGTAGTACCACGCATTTCAGAGAGCAGGCTCAATCAATCTCATCAGAGCTGCAGTGTATTAATAGAAGAGTTTTTCGCTCCCAAATCGTACATCAGCAGTTTGAAGGAAATTGCTAAGGCACAATATATGGATAAAAGTGCGGTGTTTTGCTGATGAGAGGGATAGAACGAGAACAACGAGAACAACGAGTTGGATCGGACATCGAAACGATCGAGGACATTAAACAAGCAGCAAGAGAGTATTTAAATCATTTTGGCAAAACTCGAGAAGAGAAGCTAGAGATGCAACGAATTCTCGCTTTGGCAGAACAGGGAGATCGTGATAGTCACAACCATATTATTCTTCGCTTGCAGCATTATTTTGAGGAAGTCCTCCAACGACCAGTAACCGAACAAATTTTGCCGCATGTCAATGGTTACGAAGGTCTCACCTTTTCTACATACGGGTGGGGCATACTCGATGCCGTCCTTCATTTGTCTCCGTGGGTAGAGGAAGTGCGAATTTCTGCAAACCGCAACATTGCCTACTTGGAGCAAGGGGTCAAAAAATTTCTCTCTTACACACCAAGCTGGAAAGAGGTTGAAACCCTTCAACAAAAGTTGACCAATACAGCGGGTCTATCTTTTAACGAGAAAAAACCTAGATTGAGTGGATACTTACATTCTCTAAAAGCGAGACTGACTATGTTCACTTTCCCTTATTCCAGAGTACCGACCATTCTGGTTAGACGATTTACAACGCCTACTTTTTCACTCGACCAACTTCGTACACAGCAACAGCCAGCCTTCGACGAAAGAATTCAATGGCTAATGGAACAGCAAGTGTACGGACGCAGCAATGTACTGGTTATTGGACCGATGGCTGCAGGGAAAACAACGTTGATGATGTGTATGATGAAACTGAAGGATCCTCGGACAGAATATATCACGATCTTTGAAAGTGAACATGAGATGCGATTTGGTGATATTTGGTCAGGTGAAGTGATTGAACTCCAAAACGTGGAGGAAATCGGCATTGAATTGGGGCATTGCTTCAAAGACATGTACCGATCAACCGCGAATACAATTTTGATTGGAGAAATTCGCGAGCCGATAGAAGCGTACCATTTTATAAATGCCGGAATCAGAGGGACGGACGCAACAATCGGAGCGATGCACGAAAGATTTGCTCATAGAGCGTTACATGATTTGACCGATCTTGTGTATCAATACGGAGGGCGGAGTGTCGAGCTGACCCAGGAGCGGATTAGCAGGGCAGTCAATTTTGTCAATTCGCTTACATACCGCAACAGTGGTCACCGTTTTATTGATGCCATTCATACAACGGAGTGGAATTCATCTTTTAACCGAGTCGAATCTATTCCTCTCGTAGGTCGCAACATGCAGACGGGAGCTTATGAATGGACGGGAAATCAACTGAGCCCACATTTAGTTGAATACATGTGTTACGTCGGCAAAGCAGACATTGAAGTGTTGAAAGAGCTACGTCTTACCGATATAGGCAGGCAGCTATGATTTACACATTTCTTTTCCCAGTGTTTCTATGTCTCTTCTCTGGCTTTCTGTTTCTCGGCTTACACTTGTATAAGGGATGGACAAGTCCACGCGTGTTCTTCCCGCGTACAGTTGAGGTATGGAGAGAGAAATTTTTAAGGCATTCTACCCGGCGTATGATGTATGAACGCTTTGAGCGTTGGTGTCAAATCGTGGGAGGTACACCAGAAGGGTACTTAATACTATCCATGATTGGCGGGATAGCGGGATTCATCTCAGGTATTTTGCTAGGAAATATGATTGTATCCTTGTCGCTTTTTCTCTTATTCCTCTTGCTGCCAACACTGATTCTATACGCACGCTATACCGTCCAAATGAATAAAAAAATCAGCTCATTCTGTCGTTTCGTAGAATTGTTTGCCCGTTATTATAACAGTCGCAAAAACATCGTCCTTACCTTTCGCGAAATGATAGAGGAATGCCCCAAAGAGTTATTGCCTGACCTCCTTCTGCTGAACAATAGCCTTTCGGACGGGGGAAACTCGGTTGCGGCAGTGGAACAATTTGCGCAGAGACTGGACCATCCGTGGGCTTTTGATTTTGCAACGTATATTTCCAGCGGTTTGGAAGGAGAAACAGAAGATATTCAATCACCTCTAAATCGGTTAACGAATGAGATGTTTGTACAACAAGATGAAAAGCATGAGCGTGATAGTGAAATATACTCCATTTGGATCAGTCTGCTTATCGTTATAGCCATTTGTATTTGTTTGATCCCCTACAATCAAGGGTTGCTTCAAGACTCCTATCGTCTCTATTTCTACACGCCAGATGGACAAGCCATATTAGCGATTGCGACGACTGTGTGGACCTTTTCGATCCTGTTGGCGTTTATTTGGGGAAGGAGATATCGCTAATGCCAATGCTAATCATGTATACCTACCTTGGATTAGGCGCTCTATTTGTTTTTAGTGCAACGTTTATGATCGGGAAGTATATGTTTCACAAGCAAAAGCCGAAGCTGTTTGTTTCCGGGGTGTGGTGGGGAAAGTGGGAGCAGGCACTCAAGCCTGACGAAGACGACAAATGGGAACAGTTACTATCACGAGCAGGAAGGCCTTTTGGATGGGGAAAACCAGAGTGGGTGTTTCTGCAATTGTTGACTGGAAGTATCGTTTGCATCCTGATTCTTATGTGGGTCGTCGTAAGCCGAATGGAATCATTTCCACTTCTGTCGATGTGCCTGGCATCTGCTGGGAGTTACATGCTGCCGTACATGGGCTTGAAGATGTGGGCAAATCACAGAGAAGATATGCTGAGCACAGATATCGCCAGATTTATCAATCGCTATGTGACCCTTCTAGAAAATCAGGTGCCCATTTACAATGCCATGGTCAAGGCAGCAAGACCTACTAGAAAGCTAAAAGAGTATATTCCTACTTTATCTGATTGGAACAGAGACCCTAATGAGGCGCTTGAGAGCTTTAAACGCAAAATTGGCGTCGACGACGGAATTATCCTCGTATCGAGCATGCGTACAATTGAGACGCTGAGCGAAGGACAAGTAAGTGCAACTATGCAACGAATGGAGTGGGCTGTCGATCACCGAAGAATGTTCCGTCATCGAAAAAAGATAAAATCTTTGGGGATTGGCTACACGGTCATTGTCTACCCGGCATTTTACATGGGGTTATTGGTAGCTATGTTTCCTTGGTATAAGCTGCTTACAGAAATTCTGGATAAATATTTGACCTGAGGAGGAGCAACTCATGACCAAGCTATTATCTATCATCATGTGCATCGTTTTCTCTTTAGGAATAATCGTTTCTAGCTTGTCCGAAATAAACACATCGGTAGTGAGAGAAGACGGGCTGAGAGATCGAGCAGTTGGGTGGATCGATAAAGCCATACCTTAAATCACGTATGAGAAAAGGGGAAATTCGAGATGTCGAAAATGTTTTTTATATTTTTAGCATGCGTCATGGTGTTAGGGATCGGTGTCAGCAGCTATGGCAATGAGTTAAGCCCCGCGGCAAACGATTCTGCCGAGAGCATTAACCAATCCATCACATCGCTGAACTACGATACTCGAAATGAAAACATCAACTATAGGATGCAAAACGGCACATCCTATACGTCGTCAAACTGATGCTGCACATCCACGTTCTTCTCATCATTTCGATTATGGTAGGGAGCTTGTGCGCGGTGCTTTGGAATCTCCAGCCAGAGGAGCAGCTTAAACAGACGCAACGGGAAAGGGTGTATCGAGCAGCGACGGTCATCTTCCATTAAAGAGGAGCTGGCGTTTCTAAAACGATGGTGAAAGCAAAAGTCTTTCTTATTTGTCTACTGGTCCTTCTATTGATCACTTCTGCACTGGGAGCTTACCACTTGTACGCAATGGAAAGGGCGATTGCCCGTGGAATCTATGCTGACTTACTGGATGATATGCAGGACATCGGGTATTTGGAACCTACGTTAGCAGATTACTATCTCCTTAAAATGAAAGAACTAGGTTGGGAAGTGACAGGGGATGTGTTTGCCGGGAGCTGGCCTCGAACCGAGAGCGAGCGAGCTCGCAAAGAGCGGCAGGAGGCGATTACCTTGTCGGTTACCATCCAGCCTTCAAAAGTGACCCAATGGCTGCACAAATTTGTGGAGGGGGATACATCCTTTTCCTTTACGGGAAGTCGGCCGTCCGAATACTTTGATCCAGGGTGGTAGTGTATGAATAAAATGATTAGCATTTTGGCTGTAATGGCTATTGTTTTGCCTTTGACGGTAGGTTTGCTTCTCACCGGTCCGCAAAATCTCCTATCGGCATGCACGCAGTTTTTCGGTGATTTGCTCGCTGAAGTAACGCGTTTTGGTACAGGCTAATGGGTCAATTAATCGCTGTGATTTTGAACATTATGGTTATGCTACTCGTTCCATTAGGGCTTTTACAGGTACATACGGTTGTTCAGGCCAGAAACGAATTATTGGAAGTGAGCTCGGCCGCTACAAAATACGTCAGCAACCACGGGGGAACGAGTGAAGCCAACTTGCAACAAGAGGTTCGGGCATTGATTGCTAGTGAGCTGAGGGAGAAAAAGTTTTCTGTTTCAGATCAGGACTTGTCTGTCAGTGTCACTCGCACTCGTTCACTTGATCCCGTCCTATGGAGCCACGAAGATGAGTTTGTTGTGGAGCTGGCAATTCCATACCCCCGCTTTACCTCATGGATTCCAATGCCGGCTGATTCCTTGCAAGTTCAAAGAATAGGAACAGTTAACATCATGGACTACGATCTGTAAAAGCTCCCGTTAGGAGGCTATCGTTACGGGTATAAACATCTTATCTATTTCTACGATGCTGTTCTTTTTGCTGGTAGGTATGTTTATTGTAGATGCAGACATCGCCATGCAGAAAAAAACAGAAGTGAAGATACTCCTGGAGTTGTCTAATCATCACGCCACCTTTGCTGTTGATCCTGTATTGAAAACAGAGGGTGTGATTGATCTGCTAGAAGACGAGGCTCTTGAACGTTTTGATGACAGAATGTACGAAAATGGTGGATACCGTCGTGAGCAAACCTTGTTCGTCCCTCAAGCAGACAGTGTGACCACTGATCCCATACCTTTCTCGCGTTATTATGTGGATTTCCGTTCGTGGCGTAATGACCTCCAATTACACCTACAGTACAATGGGACAACACTCGTGACAGAGCGGGCAACGAAGGGGCCAGCGCGTCCGGGAGGCGGAATGCTGCAGATTACCGTCGTAACTGAGAGTGGGGAGGAACTACAGCTAGCACCGAAAACAATGGTCGGTCCATCCCATGTCGTAGTTGCCTACATCGACGAGCGACCGTTTCTGCCGATGCTGCCGTCACATTCGTTTCCAGTCGTATCTGTAGAAGAACTGAAAGATTAGTCAGACTTATTTACAAATTGCAAATTCTTCTGGTACTATGTAGGAAAGTGCTTACCCAGCTTGCGATTGTGAGGAAGTCGCTCTCCGAACATCCCGTTTGCCGGTCCGTTAAGCATAGTAAAAGTGGGGTTATTGATTTGTTTGATAAAGATACCATTTATATCGTAGGCGATGCACAGTCCTCTTCGAACAATCCGATTACACAGCAATTCAGTGCTTTTTTTATCGGATTGGTTGTCGATACTTCCAACGACAAGATCGTAGATGCGGCCTGTTCCTCCACGGTCCAACTGACGTCTGACTTTGCTCGGTCGATCTTTATCGGTCATTCAATTATGGCGTCGGAGGAAATTGGCGAAGAGATTCGCTTTCGGTATTTTGGATCTTCCCAAAAAACATTGATCGCAGCGTTCAAGGACGCGCAAAAGAAGTACAAACAAGCAGTTTCCACGAGAAATAAAGCTACAGTCACCAAATGAATACACCCGCTGCTTTATTTATTCGTATGCACGGCATACACGTAAGTAAAACCCAGTAAATGCCATGATCGCGTGCATTTGCTGGGTTTTTTGCTTATTACGAGAGTTCAGTCCCTGCCACCAATATGGTTTTACGGATTTTTGATGAAAAGGAGGAGAGTCCTTGCTATCTTTTGTCTTCCGCAGATTTATCTCCATGATCGTGACTTTATGGCTCATCATTACCCTCACCTTTTTCCTGATGCATGCCGTTCCAGGATCTCCTTTTGAAAAAGAAGGAAAGGCATTAAACGAAGCGGTTGCTGCCAACCTCAATGCCTACTACAACCTGGATAAGCCACTACTCGTCCAATACGGGCTGTACTTGCAAAAGCTGGTGCAGTTTGACCTTGGACCATCTATTGCCAACAGCTCGGATACGGTCAACAAAATGATCGCCCGTGGATTCCCCGTTTCTTTTCAACTCGGTCTGATTTCTGTCGTCTTTGCGATTGTCACCGGTGTCGCTCTTGGTGTGATCGCCGCGTTACGACATAACCGTCTCATTGATTACCTTGCCATGATTATTGCTGTTATCGGGATATCTGTTCCCAGCTTTGTTGTCGCTTCCTTATTAATCAAATATTTGGCGGTCGAGTGGAAGCTGTTGCCGACTGCAACGTGGGGGTCTTGGCAGCATGTGATTATGCCAGCGCTTGCATTGGCGTTTGGTCCGATTGCGATTATCGCTCGTTTGACTCGTACCAACATGCTGGAAGTGTTGACCCAGGAATACATTGAAACCGCTCGCGCAAAAGGGCTGTCTCCGGCGACGATCGTGTTGAAGCACGCACTGCGTAATGCGATTTTGCCTGTTGTCACGCTTTTAGGCGCACTGATTGCCAACGTTTTAACGGGCAGCTTTGTGATCGAAAAAATATTTGCGATTCCTGGGATGGGGAAATATTTCGTCGCTGGCATTAATAATCGTGACTACTCCGTCATTATGGGAACGACAGTCTTCTATAGCGCACTTTTGATTTTCCTGATGTTTGTCGTCGATGTACTGTACGGCATCATTGATCCACGAATTAAGCTGCATCGAAAGGAGAGCGAAGGATGATCGTTTCTGATGATTTATTTATCCCCATGCGAAAAGACAACCTCAATGCGGAAGCGATTGTGCGACCTCAACTGACGTTTTGGCAAGAAGCTTGGCTTCGTCTGAGAGGAAACAAGCTGGCCCTGATGGGGTTGGTGGTTATTATCTTGCTTGGGGTTATGGCTACGATTGGACCGATGATCTCTGGTCATGAATACGCCAAACAGTCGATTATTATGAAAAATAAACCGCCATCGGAAGCGAACTGGTTTGGTACTGATGATTTTGGCCGTGATGTGTTCACCCGTGTTTGGTATGGTGCGCGCATTTCCCTGTTTGTCGGTTTGACGGCAGCACTTATCGATTTTTTCATTGGTGTCTTGTATGGAGGAATTGCCGGATATTTGGGGGGGCGAATCGATAATATCATGATGCGCTTCGTCGACATTTTGTACGGCCTTCCTTATTTGTTGGTTGTGATTTTGCTGATGGTCGTCATGGGACCCGGACTTTTAACCATTATTATCGCGTTAAGTGCGACAGGCTGGATCGGGATGGCGCGGACTGTACGCGGTCAGGTCCTGCAAATGAAAAACTCGGAGTACGTACTGGCGGCAAAAACAATGGGGGCAAAGCCTTTCTACATCATTCGAAAACATCTGCTGCCCAACACAATTGGCATCATCATTGTCTACGTCACGTTATCTGTTCCATCTGCAATTTTTGCAGAGGCGTTTCTGAGCTTCCTCGGTCTCGGTATTCAGGCGCCAATGGCTAGCTGGGGTGTGATGGCGAACGATGGACTCCCCACCATTTTGTCCGGTCATTGGTGGCGGCTCTTTTTCCCTGCTTTCCTAATCTCGCTGACGATGCTTGCGTTCAACGTGCTCGGTGATGGCTTGCGCGATGCGTTCGATCCGAAGTCAAGGAGGTAGGCAACATGGATAAAACGGAAAAGCTGCTGGAAGTCAGTGGGCTTCGGGTCACATTCAAGACGCATGGCGGTGAAGTGAACGCTGTTCGGGACGTGAACTTTACTTTGAACAAAGGGGAGACACTGGCGATTGTTGGTGAATCCGGATGTGGGAAGAGCGTGACTGCAAGGAGCATCATGCGTCTGATCCCGGAGCATATCGGAAAAATCGCGGGTGGAAGCATTCATTTTAAAGGGCAGGACCTGGCAAAGCTGCCAGAAAAGCAAATGCGCGAGCTGCGTGGGAAAGAAATCTCCATGATCTTTCAGGATGCGATGACGTCGCTCAACCCGACAATTACGATTGGCGAACAGATCATGGAAGGAATCGTTCGCCATCAAAAGGTAACCAGAAGCGAAGCCAAGCGGCAAGCGATTGAAATTCTCACCTTGGTCGGGATCGCTAATCCAGAAAGTCGTCTCAAGCAGTACCTCCATCAGTTCAGTGGCGGGATGCGCCAACGGATCATGATTGCGATTGCGCTAGTCTGTAAGCCGTCCATTCTGATTGCGGATGAGCCTACGACTGCGTTGGATGTGACGATTCAGGCGCAAATCATCGAGCTGTTCAAAAGCATTCAACGAAAGACGGGAGTCTCGATCATTATTATCACGCATGATTTGGGAGTCGTCGCCAAGATTGCGGATCGGGTCAATGTCATGTATGCCGGAAAGGTGGTAGAGTCCGGACCTGTTCGCGACATTTTTTACAATCCGCAGCATCCCTACACCAAAGGCTTGCTGGTGTCGATGCCACGTTTGGATGCGGATCGCTCTATTCCGCTCAGCCCCATACCTGGAACACCCCCGGATTTGTTCAGCCCGCCAATTGGCTGTGCATTCGCTGCGCGCTGTGACTACGCGTTGGAAGTATGTCGGAATTACCAGCCTGCGGAGACCCATGTCCATAGCAAACACGCAGTTTCCTGTTGGTTGCAGGACCCACGGGCGAAGAAGTTGCTGGCGTCGATGCAGTCACCAACGGGGACCTGATTCATGGCTGTCGAGGGCAGTGTGGTCAAGCCCGGCTTCATTCGTGTAAAAGAGGGTGTCGTCTAACGGCGCTAGCCTTTTACGTCATACAAAAACAAAAAAATAAGGGGGAAGAAACAGTGAAAAAACTATCAACATTGTTGCTGACGGCTACGCTGGGTGTGTCCATGCTCATGGCTGGATGTACATCGGGTCAACCAACTGCACCGAGTGAGCCTGCACCAGGCAACACGGCTCAGCCAAACGCTCCGACGCCGGGTGATCAAGCGGCAAAGCTCCTCTTGCTGAATAATATCAAGGAACCGACGTCATTGGACCCGCCGATTGGCTTCGATGAGCCGTCCTATAACATTTTGAACAACTTGATGGAAGGCTTGACTCGCCTGGACGAAAATCAAAAGCCTCAACCAGCGGCCGCTTCTGAATGGAAAATCTCCGTGGATGGAAAAACCTACACTTTTACCCTGCGTGACAACAAATGGTCCAATGGTGAACCTGTAAAGGCTCAGGACTTCGAATTCGCGTGGAAACGCATGCTTGATCCTGCACTAGCATCTCCGGCAGCATCCCTTGCGTACATTATTGAGGGCGCGGAGGCATATAACAGCGGGAAAGGACCGGCGGATGGCGTAAAAGTAAAAGCCGTGGACGACAAGACACTAGAGGTCGTTCTCGCTCAACCAGCTTCCTGGACGCTCCTGTTGGCATCCAACCCAGCTTTCTTCCCTGTACACAAAGCAACTGTAGAAAAAGATCCGAAATGGGCGGCAGAAGCAGCAAGCTTTGTTGGAAACGGACCATTCAAGCTGACAGAGTGGGCACATGACAGTGAACTGAAAATAATGAAGAGCGATACGTACTGGGACGCGGCTAATGTAACCCTGCCTGGTGCCGTTTGGAAAATGATTGATGACGAGAATACCGAGTATCAAATGTTTACGAACGAAGAGCTGCACAGAACGACAACCGTTCCTGCAGACATGGCAGACCAATTGTTCAAAGACGGCAAAGTATTCGTGCGTGATGGAGCAGGTACAGAGTTCTATCGTTTCAACGTAACGAAAGAGCCATTTGATAACGCCAATATTCGTAAAGCCTTTAGCTTGGCGATTGACCGTCAAACGCTGGTCGACCTGGTGCTGATGCGTCAACAAAAACCGGGAACAGGCTTCGTATCTTTTGGTTTGCCTGATGCCAACGGTGAAGGACAATTCCGTGAGGTAGGCGGAGAATTGGTGAACTTCAACCCAGATGAAGCGAAGAAGCTCCTGGAACAAGGAATGAAAGAAAAAGGCTACACAAAGCTGCCAGAGGTTACACTCACGTACCGTAGCGGAACGGCTAACGAAAAAACGGCACAAGCCGCGCAAGAAATGTGGAAGCAGACGCTGGGCGTAGATGTGAAGCTGCAAAAAGTTGAAGGAAAAGTTTTGACGGATATGCAAAAGCAATTGCAGTATCAAATTGCTCGTTCTTCCTGGTTGCCTGACTTCGGTGATGCGATCAACTTCCTCGACATTTTCCAATCGAAGGCAGCAAGCAATCGTACGGGCTGGAGCAATGCGCAATTCGACAAGCTGATCCAAGACGCATACAAGGAGCCAGACGATGCAAAACGTCTGAAGCTGCTCCATAATGCAGAAAAACTCTTGTTGGATGAAGCGCCAATCGCACCTCTTTATTTCTACAACACTTCCTTGCTCTCAAGCGACAAGGTGAGTGGTATTCAAAGCTCTTCACTGAGCTACACAGACCTGAGAAAAGCTGTCGTGAAGTAAGAAAGAGTGAGTTGGGAGAAGTCATTTCAGGCGGATGGAATGACTCTCCCCCCTTTTTTGCTAGAATTTTTAATAGTGCTATAATTTAGTATGTCTATTAGAAAAAACACAACTAAAGAAAGCACGAGTACTGGAGAAGATGGAGGAAAACATGATTATTCAAGCCATCGAAGTAAAACGAATATCTGTTCCATTGAAAAAGCCTTTTAAAACCGCTTTGCGTACGGTGCACAGTCTGGAGTCCATTTTAGTGAAAATCACCTGCGACAACGGTATGGTCGGGTGGGGCGAAGCTTCGGCAACCGTCGTCATTACAGGAGACAGCATCGAGAGCATCGAGTCGGCGATTATGAATACGATGAGACCTCAGCTCATCGGCTTGAATTTGCTTGCCTATGAACGAGTTTTCCAAACCTTGCATCAATCCATGGTAGGAAATACGAGTGCGAAGGCAGCAGTTGACATTGCGTTGTACGACCTCATTTCTCAGCGCGCAGGAATGCCGTTGTATCAATTCCTGGGTGGTTACCGTGACCAATTGGAAACTGACTATACCGTCAGCGTGAACTCCCCGAAAGAAATGGGTGAGGATGCGGCTGCCTATCTCAAGCAAGGCTTTAACGTACTGAAAATCAAGGTCGGCAAGGACAATATCGAGGATGACATTTTGCGCATCCAGGAAATTCGCAAATCCGTGGGCAATCAGGTGAAGATTCGTCTTGATGCCAACCAGGGATGGAATGTAAAAGAAGCGGTGCAATCCATTCGCAAAATGGAGGACATGGGTCTTGGCATCGAACTCATTGAGCAGCCTGTAAAAGCGCATGATCTGGAAGGCTTGAAGCGGGTAACAGATTCGGTCGATACGCCAATCATGGCTGACGAGAGTGTGTTTTCACCAGCACAGGCCCTGCAGGTTTTGCAAAACCGTGCGGCTGACATGATTAATATCAAGCTGATGAAGGCTGGCGGCATTTACAAAGCACAATTGATCAACCAATTGGCTGAAGAGTACGGTATTCCATGCATGGTTGGCAGCATGATCGAATCGCGTCTGGCTGTATCAGCGGCAGCTCATTTTGCAGCTAGTAAGAAGAACATCACCCGCTTTGATTTCGATGCTCCGTTGATGCTTTTGCACGATGGCATAGAAGGTGGCGTAACGTACGAGGGACGCTTGATGCGCATGCCAGAAGAGTCTGGGCTCGGTATTCGTTCCGTCAGCCTGTGGGAGGGGGGGGAACTAAGATGAAATCTGCCATTGTTTCTGTTTCTGTCGCCACTGTGTGGACCAAGCCGGAGTCGCCGCGTGATATGGACCAAGTGGCACTCCAATCGCCGGTAGATGCACGAAGCTGGCTCGCTTCCCTTACTGTTGAGGAGAAGCTTGGTTTTTACGACAATAACGCGATTCAAACACAAGCGCTGTACGGTACGCGCGTAGAGGTAGTCGAGGAGCAAGGGGAATGGTCACAAATTCTGATTCCTGATCAGACTACGAACAAAAACGCAACAGGCTATCCGGGCTGGGTTCCGTCTCGTCAGCTAGCACCGTGGTCAGATGCTTTTGAGGTACAGCAAGGCCAAAAGCTGGCGATGGTCACGGCGGCGTTTACCCGTCTACATACACCTGACCAAAATCCAGACATGGAGCTTGCGTTTTTGACCAAACTGCCGCTGATCGAGGAAACCGCGGACTGGGTAACGGTAGCGACACCGAACGGCACAGGACTTTTGCCAAAAGCAGACGTCCAAATCGTGAAAGCAAACGAGCCCATTGAGCTTTCCGGTAATCGTGGAGAGGCAATCGTAGAAGCGGGTAAGCGATTCCTCAACCTGCATTATTTATGGGGCGGCATGTCCTCTTACGGGTATGACTGCTCGGGATTTGCGTACAACATGCACCGATCTGTCGGTCTCCAGATTCCACGTGATGCTTCTGATCAGGCAAAAGCCGGACAGCTCGTGGAAAAAGATGCTTTGCTTCCGGGCGACCTGCTGTTTTTTGCCCATGAAGAGGGGAAAGGCAGAGTCCATCACGTGGGCATTTACAAGGGGAATGGCGAAATGATTCATTCTCCAGATTCACGAAGCGCCATCGAGATCGTCAAGCTGGATGGCTACAAGCTCGAAAAGGAACATTGCGTCTCCAGACGATACTGGTAAACGGATAACGGGGAGGAGTGGCCAGATGCAACGAAAGAAGCTGGTCCAGGTAAAGAACCTGACAAAAACCTTTACGTTGGGTAAAGGGCTCTCACTTACGGCAGCGGACAATGTTTCCTTCGATATATACGAGGGGGAAACGTTTGGACTGGTAGGGGAATCTGGCTGCGGAAAATCGACCACAGGCCGTACAATCATCGGATTGTATCAACCGACGACAGGTGAGGTTATTTTTGACGGGCAAAACGTCCATCAGGCATCATCTGCTGAGCGGAGTAAGCTGACACGCCATATGCAAATGATTTTTCAGGACCCATATGCTTCTCTGAATCCCCGAATGAACATTGCGGAAATCATTTCGGAGGGCCTGTATCTGAACGGGCTATATAAAGGGAAAGAACGAATGAATCGTGTGATTGAGCTGTTAGAGATGGTTGGTTTGCAAAAAGAGCATGCCAACCGTTTCCCGCACGAGTTCAGCGGTGGTCAGCGACAACGGATAGGGATTGCTCGGGCGCTTGCCGTCAATCCTACCTTCATCATTGCCGATGAGCCGATTTCCGCACTCGATGTTTCGGTTCAGGCACAGGTCGTTAATTTAATGAAGAAATTGCAGCAGGAACAAAAGCTGACGTATTTGTTTATCGCGCATGATTTGGCGATGGTCAAGCACATCAGTGACCGTATTGGCGTCATGTATTTGGGCAATATGGTCGAGATGACTGCCAGTGAAATACTTTACGAATCACCGAAGCATCCTTACACGCAGGCGTTGTTGTCGGCTATTCCTGTCCCCGACCCCGATTTGGAGAAAAGCCGTGAGCGCACCATTATCGAAGGTGACGTTCCCAGCCCGATCAATCCACCTAGCGGCTGTGTATTCCGTACACGCTGTCCGGTAGCCAAAGCCGTATGCGCCGAAAAGAAGCCTATCTGGCAGGAAGTAGACACCAACCACTTCGTCGCCTGTCACTTGTATCAGTAGCCTTCTGTTTTATCAGAAGATTCGACATTGTCTTTTTGCCATCCCTCGTTAATGGGATGGCTTTTTCTTCATAAACTTTTAACTCTAAACTATGAAAGGGCTTACATCAACTATTCGGAGAGGAGAACTGTTAATATTCTGTTAACTGGCAGGAATCAAACAGGTTTTGTCGAAATACGGATACAGTAAAACATTCCGTGACTCACCTACTTCATCGTGAACTTCCATTCCAGAGAAGTGAGGGTTGCATATGACTCTGAGTACCTCCTCGTTCCATTCAACTCCCCGTCGCTGGCGGGAAGTGGAGACACAGTTGGGAATTGTTGTTCCTAGATCACTTCGATCGGACACTTCTGCTCTACTGTTTTTGGAAAGCGTCGCTGCAACACCCATGTTGGACAAAGAAGAAGAGCTTGCTTGCCTGATTCGCTATCAAAGGGATGACGATCTTGAAGCACGTGAAACGATAGTGCGCGCCTATTTACGATACGTAGTTAGTACCGCTTTGCGCCATTTGAAAAGAGGGATGCCGTTCCTGGATTTGATTCAGGAGGGCACGATAGGTTTGTTTACCGCGATTGACAAATTTGATGTGGGACGTGGCGTGCGTCTCTATCATTACTCACACTGGTGGATCTCTCAAGCGATCACCCGTGCCATCAACGACAAAGCAACTTTGATTCGCATTCCTGTCCACATGCATGAGCAGATTCGTCAGTATCAGAAGCAAGTATTACATCTCGTCCACGCATTGAACCGTACGCCTGATCGGCAGGAGATTGCCGTACTCTTGGATATTCCACTAGAAAAGGTGGAAGCCATCGAACTGGCTTTAATGATGAAGATGGAGTCCATCGACGCTGAGCTGGATAGTGAGAAATGGCAGGCTTGGCATGAAGACGAGAGCTTGAGCTACGCAGAAATCATGGATGATGGGTTGTCCTCTCTGGATGACTGGATTGAAAAGGTAGATCTTCGCTCGCAAATGCGCGCAGCGTTGGAGCGACTTAGTCCCCGCGCCCAAGAAATTATCTCCATGCGTTATGGTCTCTATGATGATCAAGTGTATACGCTGGAGGAAGTGGGGAAAATGTTTGGTCTTACCCGCGAGCGTATTCGCCAAATTGAAGCGACGACGATTGACCGATTGCGTACGCAAAAAGCTTCACACGTATTAAAAGATTATTTAACCTAACATAGGATTTAGTTAATTCGGCCCCTCTTCTTACAGAGGGGTCTTTTCTGTCAGAAATGGTCGAATTCACAAAGTGTCAGACTCACAGTGGGAGAAGCGTAGTCTTTTTCTCCTTGTGGTAAACTGGTAAGATAGCTTCATGTTTTTTTCACTATGTAAAGAGGTAGTTTGAAAAGGAGGATCGCTACATGGGCGATTATATGATAAGAGCAACCGGTTTTAATGGGCATGTTCGTGCATTTGCCGCACGCACGACAGAATCTGTCGAAGAAATGCGTCGTCGTCACGACATGTGGAATACAGCGACAGCAGCAGCGGGACGTACGCTGACTATTACCTTGATGATGGGGGCTATGTTAAAAGGAAACGAGAGCCTCCATGTCAAAGTAAAAGGAGGAGGACCAATCGGGCAGATCATGGCGGAAGCCAACGCACATGGTGAAGGAATCGCTTATGTAACCAACCCGCATGTCCACTTTGAGCTAAACGATAAAGGTAAGCTCGATGTAGCGCGTGCAGTGGGAACAGACGGGTTTGTGTACGTAACGAAAGATCTCGGTCTCAAGGAGCCGTATCAAGGCAGTTCGCCGATCGTCTCTGGTGAGATTGGGGAAGACTTCACTTATTATTTTGTGATGTCCGAGCAAACGCCCTCAGCAGTAGGCGTGGGTGTACTGGTTAACCCTGAGGACCGTTCTGTTTTGGCTGCGGGTGGATTTATTCTTCAGCTGTTGCCGAATACGCCAGAAGAGGTTGTAGCAGCAATTGAAGAACGCCTCGGACAGCTTCCGCAGGTTTCTCGCATGATTGGCGAAGGTTTGACTCCTGAAGAGATTTTGGCCCGCGTATTGGATGAGCCAAAAATCCTGAGCCGCACGGAGATTCAATTTAGCTGCAAATGTACAGCGGATAAGGTTGTTCAGGCACTGATCAGCATGGGACGCGAAGAAATGGAAGGTATGATTGAAGAACAGGGCGAAGCAGAAGTACACTGTCATTTCTGTAATGAACGTTACCATTATGACAGATCCGCGTTGGAAGACATCCTGAAAGACATGTAAGCGCGGCGTCAAGTAGGGGAGTGTTGGCATGACCAACGTAAAAGGGTTGTGGGCATTCATTGGGGCGCTTGTATTGTTGCTGCTTGCCGTTACCTGGGCATGGTACCAGGCATCAGGCAAGCTGCAGCCTGCCGCCATCGTAGGGGATAAGACGATTAGCAACGATGAGTATGTAACGGCGCTGAAACAAAAGTTCGGTAAGCAAGTGCTAAACGACATGATTAATCGGGAAGTCGTTTTTCAAGAGGCGAAGCGATCCGGCATCACGGTTGATCCGAAGCAGCTGGACCAAGAGCTTTCCCAGATTCGCGACAGCTACGGCAGTCGGACAGATAGCGAGTTTGAGGCTGCGCTGTTAAAACAAGCGGGGACGACCGTGGAAGCCCTGAAGCAGGAGATTTCTTACCAAATCCTGCTGCAAACCCTGGCAACGAAGGACATGACCATCAAGGATGAAGAAGTACTAAACGTCTACAACAGCCGATCTGACCGTTATACCCGACCGATGCAGATGCGTTTAGGACAAATCGTCGTGGCTTCCCAAAAAGAAGCGGAACAAGTTTTGGCTGATGTAAAAAACGGGGCAGACTTTCAGACGATTGCCAAAGAGCGCTCGATTGATGCGGATACAGCGGTGAACGGCGGCGACGTGGGCTGGGTTTCCATCAAGGATAATCGATTGCCCGACGAGGCGAAGCCCATTGTAGAAAAGCTGGAGAAAGACAAATATAGCGAAGCGATCAAAATAGAAGATCATTACGTCATTTACCAACTGACAGAGCGCAGGGAAGCCAGTCAACGGACGTTTGAAGAGGTAAAAGATGAGCTGCGCCGAGAAATCGCATTTGCCCAGGTCGAGTCGCTAGATGTCGTGCTGGAGCGATTGCGAAAATCGGTAGGGGTCCAGATTTCTGGGCAAATGCCTCATTGACCAAATAGGCTACCGTTGATATAATTATGTCAATAAATCCTAGCGTTTTACTCGGTTATTGAAAATAGGAGGGGCAGAACATATGCGCGTGGCTAATTCCATTACCGATTTGATTGGATTTACTCCGCTTGTAAAGCTGAATCGTATTGTCACCGAAGATATTGCAGACATTTACTTGAAGCTGGAGTTCTTCAATCCGGGCAGCAGTGTAAAAGACCGAATTGCGTTGTCGATGATTGAGGCAGCAGAGGCAGATGGAAGTCTGAAACCGGGTGATACCATCATTGAACCTACGAGCGGAAATACCGGTATTGGACTCGCGATGGTTGCTGCTGCAAAAGGATATCGTGCTATTCTGGTCATGCCAGAGACGATGAGTATTGAGCGACGCAACCTGTTGCGTGCCTATGGTGCGGAGCTGGTTCTCACACCAGGCAGCGAAGGGATGGGCGGAGCGATTCGCAAAGCGGAAGAGCTGGCGAAAGAAGATAGCTCGTATTTCATTCCGCAACAATTTAAAAACCTGGCAAACCCGGCCATTCACCGTGAGACAACTGCTCGTGAGCTGTTGGACCAAGCGAAGGAAATCGGCGGCGTAGATGCGTTTATTTCCGGTATTGGTACAGGCGGAACGATTACGGGTGTAGGGCAGGTTCTTCGTGAACACTATCCGAATGTACAAATCGTGGCTGTTGAGCCTGCTGCTTCGCCAGTTTTGTCTGGCGGCAAACCAGGTCCACATAAGATCCAAGGTATCGGCGCTGGCTTTGTTCCAGATATTCTCGATACACAAATTTACGACGAAATCATTAAGGTAGAAAACGAGGACGCTTTTGAAACGGCGCGTCGTGTTGCTCGTCAGGAAGGTATTCTCGGCGGGATTTCGTCTGGAGCAGCGATTCATGCGGCTCTGCAAGTAGCAGCGAAGCTCGGCAAAGGCAAAAAAGTGATCGCTGTCATTCCTTCGAATGGGGAGCGTTATTTGTCCACGCCTCTGTATCAGTTCGAAGATTAATTGTAAAAAGATAACGCAAGACCACGGAGCGCTACGTTGGCGACGTGGTCTTTTCTTTTTGTGTCAGGCAACTATATAATGAACGGATAAATAGTGAAAACCGGAGCGTGAAGAGGAAGAATGTTCCCTACCTTTGCTGATTGCCAGACGTATGCCTTATCTTATCCGTTGGTCCCCCTTGCCCTGCGTAAACCGTGGTCTTCGACGATGGATCCGTGGCAGGTGCTCACAAAACTACAGCCTTCTCTGCAACATGCTGTCCTGTTGGAAAGTGGACGAGCTGGGCGGTATACCTTTTTGGCATATGAGCCTATCGCTACGCTGCGCAGTCAGCGAGGAGAAACCATCGTTTCGTACCCAGAAGGAAAAATCGAGAGCATAGAGACTCACAACCCATTGAATGCTTTACGAGAGCTGCTCTCTCGTTACCGTACGCCTGCGCTTCCAAGTATGCCAGATTTTGCTGGGGGCGCCGTAGGCTATATCAGCTATGAGATGAACCGCTTTTTTGAGCCGAGCTTGCCACAGATAGCGACTGACGACTTACAGTTACCAGACCTGTATGTTATGATAATGCAAGACCTTCTTGTCTTTGATCATGAGACCCGAGAGATCATTTGCCTGACGCATTTGAGCGCGGACAATTTGACCGAAGAGAGCTATCGACAAGCAGCATTCCACCTGGAAAAACGCATGGACTCGATTGCTTCCTTGGCAATGGATCGCGATGAGACAGATTGGGAAGCTTTGCGCAAAAAACCGCTTGCCAAGCTAGTGCCAGCGTCAGTATCCTTTGCCAAAGACCAATTCGAGGATGCCGTTCGTCGGGTGCAGGAGTACATCGCCCAAGGGGATGTTTTTCAGGTCAATCTGTCGGTACGGCAAAGTAAGCCAGTGCAGGTGACTGCCCCAGAAGTGTACGATGTGCTTCGCAAGCTGAATCCTTCTCCCTATATGGGCTATCTGAGCTTCCCTGAATTTCAATTAGTTAGTGCCTCGCCAGAGCTACTTGTAAAGGTAAAAGGCAAGGAAGTGCATACGCGTCCGATCGCCGGTACACGTCCGCGTGGATTAACGGATGAGCAAGACGATGCATTGGCACGTGAGCTGATTGATAATGAAAAGGAACGCGCAGAGCATGTCATGCTGGTTGATTTGGAGCGCAATGACATGGGCCGTGTCTGTCGCTTTGGCAGTGTGGAGGTCAGCGAATTCATGGTCGTGGAGAAATATTCCCACGTCATGCATATCGTCTCTCATGTCAAAGGAGAGTTGGCAGCAGGCAAGGATGCGCTTGATGCGATCGAAGCGACTTTTCCAGGAGGGACGATCACCGGAGCGCCAAAAGTTCGCACGATGGAAATCATCGAAGAGCTGGAGCCAGTCAAGCGAGGCGTCTATACGGGATCAATCGGCTGGTTTGGCTTCAATGGTGATATCGAGGTCAACATTGCCATCCGCACTATGGTGATCAAGGATGGCGTAGCTCATGTCCAGGCTGGAGCGGGTATCGTGATTGACTCGGTTCCAGAGGCCGAGTATGCCGAGTCATTGAAAAAGGCAGAAGCGTTGTGGAAAGCGCTTGAGTTGAGCGAGCAGAGAACGATGAGTTGAGAGGAGATGAGTGTACGATGATTTTGATGATTGATAACTACGATTCCTTTACCTACAATTTGGTGCAGTATGTGGGAGAGCTTGGGGAAGAGCTACAAGTGTATCGCAATGACAAAATTTCACTGGAAGAAATCGAACGATTGGCACCTGATTATTTGATGGTGTCTCCAGGACCGTGCACACCAAATGAAGCGGGGATCAGCATGGATGTTATCCGCCATTTTGCCGGAAAAATTCCGATTTTGGGTGTTTGTTTGGGTCATCAGTCCATTGGGCAAGTGTTTGGCGGAAAAGTCATTCGGGCCGAGCGCTTGATGCACGGAAAAACGTCGGAAGTTTTCCATGATGGCAAAACTATCTTTCAGGACATTCCTTCTCCCTTTACGGCGGCACGCTACCATTCCTTGATTATTGAGGAAGCGTCCATTCCGAGTGAGCTGGAAGTAACCGCCCGGACAGCCGAAGGCGAAATTATGGCTGTGCGCCATCGGGAGTACCCAATTGAAGGCGTCCAGTTCCACCCTGAATCGATTATTACCGAGCACGGCAAGCAATTGCTGAAGAACTTCCTTACTGCATACGCGCGCCATACGACAGGTTAACACATAGATACGACAGGAAAACCGCCTTTTTACGAGGGCGGTTTTTTGTGTTCTTCGACAAATGTAAATCTATCTTTACTGTTTCCTTAAACTTCTTTACATTCCCCACGTCATTTCTCAATATTGGAAGATTACAATCTAGTTGAAAATAAATAATAATTCATTTCTTAGGAGGTACATGATGTTCCGTACATTCCCCAAAAAGCTTGTTCCAGTTGCAGTAATCTCCTCGCTGGCTTTTACAGCGTTCTTCGGTCCTACTACAGGTCTTGTAAAAGCAGCAGAAAATAATAACAACGCAAAAGTGAAAAATGTAATCTTCTTAATCGGTGACGGTATGGGTACTGCTTACACAACTGCACATCGTTACATGAAGGACGACCCTTCGACTCCACTGATGGAGCCAACAGAATTCGATAAATATTTGGTCGGTGCACAAATGACTTACGCAGAAGACCACAAGCAAAACATTACAGACTCCGCTTCTGCTGCTACGGCGATGTCTTCTGGTAAAAAAACATACAATAATGCGATTGCGGTAGACAACGACAAATCAGAAGTAGAAACCGTACTCGAGCGTGCGAAAAAAGTAGGTAAATCTACTGGCTTGGTAGCTACCTCCGAAATTACTCATGCTACCCCTGCTTCTTATGGTGCTCATGACGAAAGCCGCAAGAACATGGATGCGATTGCGAATGATTACTATGATTTGAAAATTAACGGCGAGCATTCCATCGATGTGATGCTTGGCGGTGGCTTGAAAAACTTCGTTCGTAAAGATCGTGACCTGACGAAAGAGTTTAAGAAAGATGGCTACAGCTACGTTACTTCGAAGAGCGAACTATTGGACGACAAAAACGGCAAAATTCTCGGATTGTTTGCAGATGGCGGAATGGACAAAATGATCGACCGTTCCAAGGAAACACCTTCTCTGGAAGAAATGACAAATGCTGCAATCGATCGTCTGAGCAAGGACAAGGATGGGTTCTTCCTGATGGTAGAAGGAAGCCAAATTGACTGGGCTGGTCATGACAACGATATCGTTGGCGCAATGAGCGAGATGGAAGATTTCGAGCGAGCTTTCCAAGCAGCGATTGACTTCGCGAAGAAAGATGGCCATACACTGGTTATCGCAACGGCTGACCACTCCACGGGTGGATTGTCAGTAGCGGCTAAAGATGAATACAACTTCTTGGTAGAGCCAATTAAAGCAGTGAAACGTACGCCTGATTTCATTTCGACTGAAATTGCAAAAGGTGCAAATGTAGAGGAAACACTCAAGAAGTACATTGACCTGGAGCTGACTCCGCAAGAAATCGCGTCTGTGAAGAAAGCTGCTGAAACAAAAGACCAAGTGAAAATTGATAATGCCATCGAAGCGATTATCGATACACGCTCCTTTACTGGCTGGACAACAGGTGGACACACAGGGGAAGATGTAAACGTCTATGCGTATGGTCCTGGTAAAGAGAAAGTATCTGGATTGATCGACAACACTAAAAACGCGGATGTCATTTTCGAAATCCTGGGTGGAAAGAAATAAGCGAGAGTAAAATTTTCGTGAGTGATGGGCTACCATGCTACAGTGGTAGCCTTTTTCGCTTGGGGCTGGGAGTAGATTGGGTGCTTTATGCACATCCTTTGAAGAGACTGGGTAATTGACAGGAAAAGGAGTGTTGCCAGCAATGCTGTCGAGCATCGGTATTCCCGGATTGATTTTGCTCTTGATCATTTCCTTGTTGCTTTTCGGACCGAAGAAGCTGCCGGAGATTGGTCGTGCAGTCGGACAGACTTTGAATGAATTTAAGCTGTCGATGAAAGATTTGACGCCGGATGAAGAGGAGAAAAAGATGTGATATGATGCTCTCGACTATATTATCGGGAGAGAGCGCAGATGCACGTTTATGTTAACGGGACGATTTGTCCGGCTCACGAGGCTACAGTATCGGTATTGGACCACGGGTTTTTGTACGGTATTGGTTTGTTTGAAACGTTACGTGTATACGACCGCAAGCTATTTTTATGGGATGCTCATTACGCCCGGCTTTGTTCCGGGCTTTTTGCGTTGCAGATTCAACCTGCTTGGACAAAGGAGGAGCTCGCTTGCGCCATCTTGATGACCATAGATGCCAACGAGTTGCGTGATGCTTACGTCCGCTTGAGTATTACGGCTGGCGCAGAAGGAGTGGGCTTGGTAGCAGGGGGGTACGAGCGTCCGTCCTTATTCGTATTTGCCAAACCTGTAGCACCTCTGGCAGTACCTCCTCCGCCTAAGGGATTGCAGACATTGGCGTTGGCTAGACAGACAGCGGAAGGCCAGCAGCGCTTTAAATCGCACAATTACTTAAACAATGCCCTTGCACGTCAAGAACTCGGCGCCCGTCCCGATGTGGAAGGTCTGTTTTTGACGCATGATGGCTTCGTGGCGGAAGGAATTGTGAGCAATGTGTTCTGGGTCAAGAACGGCAAGTTGTTTACCCCTTCTATTGATACGGGCATTCTTGATGGTGTAACGCGGCGACATGTTTTGACTTTGGCACAGCAATTATCGATGCCTGCCGAAGAAGGTCGATATCGCTTGGAAGATCTGCTCAACGCCGATGAAGTCTTTACGACAAATTCCGTGCAAGAGATCGTTCCGATTGCCGAAATTGACGGGCAATCCGTCCCTTCGACATATGGTACATATTCGTGCGAACTGCACCGCGCCTACTGTCAGTCTGTAGCGGCTAGCGAGTAAATTATGGTATGCTACTATTCAATGTGCGAAGACGGATAAAGGGAGTTTGATCATGAAATACAATTCATTTCGAATCCATGCTGCGACCTTCGCTGAGATGGTATCGGAGCTTGTTAAAAGGGGTGTTCCTGTTGCGGAAGCCGAACGCATGACGGAAGCAGGGACGAGCCTGAAGATTCACACGGAAAACATGAGTGTGGCAACAGCACAGAGTGTGAGAGAGATTATGCACTCTTTTGATGCGGAAGCCATTCTTTCAGACCAACCAGGTACTTCCGACAAAAAATACGTGCTGCTGTTGGCTTCACACACGAAGATGGATTTGGCGTTGGATCATATGAAAACCCAAACAGAAGAACTACGAGCGTTGGCGGCAGAGGTACGGGAAGTTTTAGCTATGCCTGCCAAGCTTCGTGCGCGGCGCGAGCTGAACTGTGGTAAGTATGTTCTGCCACTGGGGGAGCGTACGCTAGTCATGGGCATTTTGAATGTGACACCTGATTCATTCTCAGATGGCGGTCGCTATGTCGATGTGGAGGCAGCACTGGCACAAGCGCGTGCGATGGTTGAGGCCGGAGCTGACCTGATTGATATCGGCGGTGAATCGACACGTCCGGGGTCGGAAGCAGTCGATGAGGCGACGGAGCTGGACAGAGTGCTACCAGTCATTCGGATACTTTCGCAGGAATTGTCTGTTCCGCTGTCCATTGACACATACAAAGCGGCGGTTGCAGAACGGGCTATTTTAGAAGGGGCACATATCATTAATGATGTATGGGGAGCGAAGCGTGACCCGCGGATGGCAGAGGTAGCTGCTCGTCTCGATGTGCCCATTATCCTGATGCACAATCGGGAAGACACGGACTATCACGACTTTTTCCCAAACTATATCAAAGACTTGCGTGAGTCAGTACAGATCGCCTTGCAGGCAGGGGTAAAACAGGAGCGTATCATTCTCGATCCGGGGATCGGGTTTGTAAGGACTGTTGAGCAAAATCTCGAAACGATGCGCAGGCTGGATGATCTGGTAGGGCTGGGCTATCCCGTTCTGCTTGCCACTTCACGCAAGCGGATGATCGGTCATGTTCTCGACGTGCCTGTAGATGAGCGAGTCGAAGGTACCGCAGCGACAGTTGCCCTCGGGGCGGCAAAAGGCTGCCATATGGTACGGGTGCATGATGTCAAAGAAATGAAGCGCGTGACGAAGATGATGGATGCGATGCTAAAAGGGGGCATTTAACCTTGGATAAAATCTACTTCAATGGCATGTCTTTTTACGGATACCACGGTGTGTTTGGAGCAGAGGCTGAGCTGGGCCAACGGTTCTATGTCGATCTGGAGCTATCGCTCGATTTATCCAAGGCCGGAGCAAGTGACGATCTTCACGATACAGTCAATTACGCCGATATCTTTACTTGTGTGCAAAAAATTGTCGAGGGTGAACGATTTCATCTGGTAGAAAAACTGACTGCTGTGATAGCAGAACGCTTATTGGAGCAATTCCCTTTGCATGAAGTTAAAGCAAAAGTGACCAAGCCGAATCCGCCGATCAATGGGCATTATGAGTCGGTTGCGATTGAGATGATCCGTAGAAGAGAGGATTTTGCTTCATGACAGTTTGTGCGTATTTGGCGTTAGGCTCCAATCTTGGGGATCGGGCACAGAACTTGCGCCGGGCGATACAGAGATTGAACGAGCAACCTGGAATTCGCGTGCTTCGTGTCTCCTCTGTTTATGAGACCGATCCATTTGGTAACGTCGAACAAGACGCATTTCTGAATATGGCGATCGCTGTGGAAACAGAACAGAGCCCGGATCAGCTGCTAGAGACGGCGTTGTCAGTAGAGCGAGAGCTAGGTCGTGTGCGAACGGTTCGGTGGGGACCGCGAACGATTGATATTGACTTACTGTTGTACGGGACATCGCGTGTTTCGCAAGACAATCTCATGATTCCTCATCCTGGGCTGAGCGAGCGTGCTTTTGTACTCGTGCCGCTTCGAGACGTTTGGGAAGGCGGCGTTTTACCTGAGCATAACCAGACCATTGATCATTATCTTTCCTTATTGGTAGAAGATCACAAGGGGGTACGTGAGTGGGGAGCAATCAACTGGGAAATCGAATCCGGTCCTTCCGAAAGCTAAAAGGGTATACGCAACAGTCCCTTTCGGACAAGATGGGAGTGTCACTGTCGTTTGTTGGATCACTAGAGAGAGGAACTCGTATGCCAACAGAGCCTGTATTACGGAAGATCGCCAGCACTTTACAGGTAGACTACGATGAATTATGTGCTATAAATAGGTGATGTAATGAAGTTTGGATAGGATTGTCCTCTCCAAGACCCCGACTAAGCGGGAATAAGGAGGCGAAAATAGATGAAAATCGGCAATATCGAGTTAAAAAACAACGTAGTTCTCGCTCCAATGGCAGGTGTCTGTAATCCTGCTTTTCGTCTGATTGCCAAGGAGTTCGGTACTGGATTGGTTTGCGCCGAGATGGTAAGCGACAAGGGTATTGTGCACGGAAACAAAAAAACGATGGATATGCTGTTTGTCGACGAACGCGAAAAGCCACTAAGTTTGCAGATTTTTGGTGGAGACAAGGAAACCTTGGTGAGTGCGGCGAAATATGTAGACCAGCATACGAATGCGGATATCATTGATATCAACATGGGCTGTCCTGTGCCGAAAATTACGAGCTGTGATGCAGGTGCGCGTCTGTTGCTCGATCCAGATAAAATCTACGAAGTCGTATCTGCTGTGGTCGACGCGGTCGACAAGCCGGTTACCGTGAAGATGAGATTGGGTTGGGACGAAGATCATCTGTACGTACTGGATAACGCCAAGGCAGTAGAACGTGCAGGCGGCAAAGCGATTGCTGTTCATGGACGCACCCGCGTACAAATGTACAAAGGAAAAGCTGATTGGGACTGGATCCGTCAGGTGAAGGAAACCGTTTCGATTCCGGTGATTGGTAACGGGGATGTCGCTACTCCTGAGGATGCGAGACGCATGCTGGATATAACGGGTTGCGATGGTGTCATGATTGGACGCGCTGCACTCGGGAATCCATGGATGCTGTATCGCACCATTCAATACTTGACGACGGGAGAGCTCGGACCGGAGCCATCCGCACGGGAAAAGATGAATATTTGTTTATTGCACGCAGAGCGTTTAATCGCGCTGAAGGGTCCGCGAGTGGGCGTTCTTGAAATGCGTAAGCACGCGGCGTATTATTTAAAAGGCTTGAAGGGCTCGACGCACACGAAAAATCTCGTGAATGCGGTTGAGACAGAAGAGGAGCTTCGCAGCGTCCTCATGAACTTTGTCGATTGGATCGAAAACTATGCAGATGACAGTGAAGAACCGCTGGAAACAGCAAGTGATGAGGCTGTCAGCTACTAAAATTGGTGGTTCATTCCAGACATTGACAAGGGTTCCTTCATATCCTATAATACTCCGTAATATTGGGAGTCGAGCTGCCAGTCCACACTGGCAGCTTTACCTTTGAACCTCACTGACGATTGCATTCTGCTGTATATTGTATAGAACATCTACATATAATCCTTTGTACTTTACCCAGTATAAATGGAATCATTTTTTAAAACGGGGGAATTGAACCATGTCTGAAAAAGAAGTCATCCTTACACCAGAAGGTTTAACGAAACTGGAACAAGAACTTGAAGATTTGAAAACGGTTAAACGTAAGGAAGTAGCTGCTCGTATTAAAGAAGCGATTAGCTTTGGAGATATCAGTGAGAACTCTGAATACGAAGAAGCAAAGAATGAGCAAGCGTTCATTGAAGGTCGCATTCTGACCCTGGAAAAAATGCTGCGCAATGCCCGCATCATCACAAATGAAGATGTAGATACAGGTGTTGTAAGTGTTGGTTCCCGCGTGAAGCTGAAAGATCTCGAGTTCGGTGATGTTATGGATTACACGATTGTAGGTTCTGCTGAATCCGATCCGATGAACAACAAGATTTCCAACGAGTCCCCGGTAGGGCAAGCGCTCCTCGGCAAAGCAAAAGGCTCGATTGTTGATGTAAACGTACCGGCAGGAGTCATTCAGTACGAGATTCTTGATATTAACCTGTAAGCAGTCGATCTATGGCGTACCTTTTGCGAGGTACGCCGTATCGCTATTATAAAAGTCTGTACAAAATTGTTAATGCAGGCATTTTCTAGAGGAGTGAGTGAAATGGCAAACGAGCAAGACCTCCAGCAAGAGGACCTTCAACAAGAAGAACAGCAACAGGAAGGGCTCCACGAGCTTCTTCAAGTGCGTCACGACAAAATGAAGCAATTGCGTGAGTGGGGCTTTGATCCGTTCGGTAAAAAATTCGAGCAAACGCATCACGCTGCAGATATAACAAAAGCTTTTAGCGAAAAGAGCAAGGAAGAGCTGGAAGCGGAAGAGAACGTGGTTACGATTGCAGGCCGCTTGATGGCGAAACGTGGAATGGGTAAGGCGAGCTTTGCTCAACTGCTGGATCGTTCCGGTCAGATTCAAATCTACGTTCGTCAGGATACCGTTGGCGAAGAGCTGAGCAAAGTATTTGATTTGGCTGATATCGGTGACATGATCGGTGTAACTGGTGTTGTTTTCAAAACAAAAACTGGCGAGCTCAGTGTAAAAGCAAAGGAACTATCCTACCTGACCAAATCACTGCGTCCACTGCCTGAGAAATACCATGGTCTCAAAGATATCGAGACTCGCTATCGTAAGCGTTACGTGGATTTGATTGTGAATCCAGAAGTTCGCGATACGTTCATTACTCGTAGCCGCATTCTGACTTCGATGCGTCGTTATTTGGACAACCTTGGCTATCTGGAAGTAGAAACACCTACACTCCATGCGATTGCCGGTGGTGCATCTGCTCGTCCATTTATCACGCACCACAATGCATTGGATATGCAGTTGTATATGCGTATTGCAATTGAGCTGCACTTGAAACGCCTGATTGTCGGTGGCTTGGAAAAGGTGTATGAGATCGGTCGCGTATACCGCAACGAAGGGATCTCTACTCGCCACAACCCTGAGTTCACGATGATTGAGCTGTACGAAGCATATGCCGACTACCAGGATATCATGAGCCTGACTGAAGAAATGGTTGCTCATATCGCTCAGGAAGTATTGGGCACCATGAAAATTCAGTACCAAGGCAACGAGATTGACCTGACACCAAAATGGCGTCGTGTACACATGGTAGATTTGATTAAGGAAAATCTCGGCGTCGATTTCTGGAAGGAAATGAGCGACGATGAAGCTCGTGCTTTGGCAAAAGAGCATGGCGTATCCGTTGAGCCTCACCATACGTTCGGACATGTAGTGAATGAATTCTTTGAGCAAAAGCTGGAGCATACGTTGATTCAGCCAACCTTTGTTTACGGTCATCCTGTGGCGATTTCGCCATTGGCGAAGAAAAATGATCAGGATCCACGCTTCACGGATCGTTTTGAGTTGTTTATCGTAGCTCGTGAGCATGCTAATGCATTTACAGAGCTCAATGATCCAATTGACCAGCGTGAACGTTTTGAAGCACAGCTATTGGAAAAAGAAGCTGGTAACGACGAAGCGCATGATATGGACGACGATTTCATTGAAGCGCTTGAGTATGGTATGCCGCCAACTGGAGGATTAGGAATCGGAATTGACCGTCTGGTAATGCTGTTGACCAACTCTCCTTCTATTCGCGACGTACTGCTGTTCCCTCATATGCGTAACCGCGATTAGTCTTGCAGAATAGAACCATCTGAGAAAAACTCAGATGGTTTTTATTTTTTACTTGCACTTAAAAAGGTTAAGTGTTATATTAATACCTGTTCTTCTTTTTTACTTAATCGATCACGAAAAATGATGTGAAATTAGTTCTTGCTTTTCCTTCAGGGTTTGTGGTAGATTAATGAGGTCGCTGAAAAACACGTTAAAAAAACTTGTTGACACGACCTGGACAACCTGATAAGATGAAATGGTTGTTGTGAAAATGTTCTTTGAAAACTGAACAGCGAAAGCGTTAATGAGTCTATCATTAAATGATTTGCCAGCTTTGAACCAGTAACAAACTTTATTGGAGAG
>NZ_JBHVSO010000023.1:14409-42025 GCF_042885155.1 Brevibacillus sp. NPDC058079 | reverse complement strand
AAACTCTCCAATAAAGTTTGTTACTGGTTCAAAGCTGGCAAATCATTTAATGATAGACTCATTAACGCTTTCGCTGTTCAGTTTTCAAAGAGCATATCGTTCTTTTCTTTCGTCGTTAGCGCTTGTGGCGCCGACCTTTTAAACTATATCAGATCTTCTTTTGAAAAGCAAGGGTTATTTTTAGAAGTTCGAAGTTTTTTTCATTCTCTCTAAAATTCCCTTCAAAAGCGACAAGAGTTATCATACCAAGCCGGAAGCAAAAACGCAAGCATTATTACCTAGAATTTTATCCCATCCCTTGTTCATCCAGAGCAGACAGCAATTCTCCCATAGAACGAACAACAATTCGCGGCATGAAAAGCTCCGGAAGCTCTGACAATAAAGGATTCTTGCACTCCTTCCTCCACTTCTCCAAGCAAAACAAACGCATTCCGTGATCATTTGCGCGCATCTGCGGTTGGAGTCTCAACAATTCCTCTGGCAATTTTCGTTCTATTAATATAGAGGTTACATGACTGCGGTTAGCAAGTTGAATGTCATGATCCAAGCGATCTCCTACATGAGCAATTACTTCTCCCTGCAGTTTTTGCAGAATAGCTGGATCCGGCTTTCCAGTACCAGCTCGTTCTGGCGTAATGATCTCATCAAAGTAATCCAGCAAGCCTAATGCCTCCATTACTGGTGCCTGAAACTTGTAAAAGCCATTTGTGACCACTGCCAACGAAAAGCCTCGCCTCTTTATCTCCTCGAGCATCTGGGGAATTCCATCCTCGAGCAAATCAACCTTGGGCATTACAGAGTGTTTCCGAACCAGCGATTCAATATCAATCTTTTTTTCTATACACAATGCATCGCATCTACTAAGAAGGATATCATCCCAATCATACGCTTCTACGTAGCGTTCTTGGGACATACGCCGCTCATGCTCGGTTACCATTTCTGAAACAATATCATGCTCTCTTCCTAACTGACCGGAGATTACACGCGCAATCTCCGGAAATACCCACGCTGCAAATGGGTTTTGCATCAAGGTTCCATCCAGATCAAAGCTAATCCAGCGTTTGCTCATTTTATCGCCCCCGACGTAAGTCCTTCGATAAATTGCTTGGAAGCAAATCATCGGTAATGATGAGCTGTGTCGTACTCCCCAAATAGTGTAAGCACGCCTAACGGAATGGTGCTAAATTCTTCGCTTAAATAGATAAGCGGCTAAAAGAAGTCATCCCACACTCCGATCAGATGAACTATCCCCACAATCGCCAGTTTCATTGGCAGCATTAAACCAAGCACAAAAAAGAGACAGACGATTTGTCTGCCTCTCTTTGAAGAAAACGGCGAGCCGCTTTCTTACATCATGCCCATACCGCCCATGCCACCCATATCTGGCATGCCCATAGGAGCTTTGTTTTCTTCTGGTTTGTCAGCAATTACTGCTTCTGTAGTCAGGAACATAGCCGCTACAGATGCAGCGTTGGACAGTGCGGAGCGAGTAACTTTCGCCGCGTCAACGATACCAGCTTCGAGCATGTTTACATACTCTTCAGTTGCAGCGTTGAAGCCGATGCCCACTGCTTCTTTTTTCAGACGCTCTACGATTACAGAACCTTCGAGTCCTGCGTTCGCAGCGATTTGACGAACTGGCTCTTCCAGGGAACGGAGTACGATTTGTACACCTACAGCCTCTTCGCCACCTACGTTGATCGCTTCAACCGCTTTGATTGCGTTGATCAAAGTAGTACCACCACCAGGTACGATACCTTCTTCTACTGCTGCGCGAGTAGAGTTCAGAGCGTCCTCGATGCGGAGTTTTTTCTCTTTCAGTTCGGTTTCAGTAGCTGCACCGACTTTGATTACTGCTACACCGCCAGCCAATTTAGCCAGACGCTCTTGCAGTTTTTCGCGATCGAAATCGGAAGTAGTATCTTCGATTTGTTGACGGATTTGCGTTACGCGGCCCTCGATGGAAGCCTTGTCGCCAGCACCTTCAACAACAGTTGTGTTTTCTTTTGTAACCACGATTTTGCCAGCGCGGCCCAGTTGCTCCAGCTTAGCGGATTTCAGGTCCAGACCCAGCTCTTCTGTGATTACTTCACCGCCAGTGAGAGCAGCGATGTCTTGCAGCATAGCTTTGCGGCGATCGCCGAAGCCAGGAGCTTTAACCGCTACAGCTGTGAAGGTACCACGCAGTTTGTTCACTACGAGAGTAGCGAGCGCTTCGCCTTCAACATCTTCAGCGATGATCAGGAGTGGTTTGCCACTTTGTACGACTTGCTCGAGTACAGGCAGAACTTCCTGGATGTTGGAGATTTTTTTGTCAGTGATCAGGATGTAAGGGTTGTTCAGAACCGCTTCCATCTTGTCAGTGTCAGTGATCATGTAAGGGGAAGCGTAGCCACGGTCAAATTGCATACCTTCTACTACTTCCAGCTCTGTTACGAATCCTTTGGATTCTTCAACAGTGATTACGCCATCTTTGCCCACTTTTTCCATTGCTTCTGCGATCAAGTTACCTACTTCTGGATCGTCAGCGGAAATAGCAGCTACTTGCGCGATAGAGGATTTGTTCTCAACCGGCTTCGCGATGGATTTGATTTCTTCTACAGCTGCACGAACTGCTTTTTCCATACCACGACGGATAACCATTGGGTTAGCGCCAGCAGTTACGTTTTTCAGACCTTCACGGATCATAGCTGCAGCAAGTACAGTTGCAGTTGTTGTACCGTCACCAGCGATGTCGTTGGTTTTGGTAGCAACTTCTTTAACCAATTGCGCACCCATGTTTTCGTAAGCGTCTTCCAGTTCGATTTCTTTCGCGATGGTAACACCGTCGTTAGTGATCAACGGAGAACCGAATTTTTTCTCAAGAACCACGTTGCGGCCTTTTGGACCGAGGGTCACTTTAACCGCATTTGCCAAAGTTTCAACACCGCGGAGCATGGAGCGGCGAGCGTCTTCAGAGAATTTGACTTGTTTAGCCATCTAATCTCTACCTCCTGTTATGTGTTTATTCGTTCGACTTCCTATGTTAAGAGCCTTAACCGATGATCGCGAGGATATCGGATTCGCGCAGCACGAGGTATTCTTTGTTGTCTACCTTTACTTCAGTACCAGCGTATTTGGAGAAGATTACTTTATCGCCTTCTTTTACTTCCAAAGCGATGCGCTCGCCGTTGTCAGCAACACGGCCAGAACCTACTGCGATTACGCGGCCTTCTTGCGGTTTTTCCTTTGCAGAATCAGGCAAAACGATACCGCTTGCAGTCGTTTCGTCTTTGGAGATAGCTTCGATTACCACACGGTCACCCAATGGCTTAAGCACTAAAAACACCCTCCTCAAAAAATGTAGGTAAACAATATTTCTGTTGTTAGCACTCGACTGTTATGAGTGCTAACACCCAATTCCTATAATAATGAATCACTATGTACTTTGCAAGTAGTTTCCCTCACTTTTTTCCATATGCAACTGCTTGACTACTCTTCCTCCTATCAAATTGCATTCTCTAGCAAAAAGGTTCTAGTATTCGGACACGCTCATATAAATGAAGCATAGAATCAGGCAAGCTCGCCAAGGAGGGAATTGTTCCATGCACAAATGGCTCTGGATTGGCTTAATTGCCCTGGGAGTCTTGGGAATCAGCCGTCTCTTCACTTCGGATACTACTTCCTTTATACGTGTCAACCTTAACCCAGCCTCCATCTATTGGGATGGCCGTGAAATCGTCGCAAACGAAAAGCCCGAGTACTACACAGAGGATGGCAAGGAAATACCAGCTTCCTTAGAATACGAAGGAACGCTATATGTACCTCTGTCCATGATCAGTCGCCACTTGAATAAGCCTATCGGTTGGGATGAAGCTTCCCAAACTGCTTGGGTCGGTCAACCTCCTGTATTCTCCATCGGACAGCCTGAAAAACAGACTACACCTGATGCAGTCCCTGCCTCTCTGTTGCTTCCCCAAAAGCCTGCAACAACCAAACCACCTACAGCACCCATTCGAGAGGAGAAGCCTAACACGATTTTCGATATAGCTCTTGGCATTTCTTCTAAGGAAGTACACAAACTGTTAGGTGAGCCTACCCGCAAAGAGCCAAGCAGTCTCGGCTTTCAATGGTGGGTGTACAATCGTGAGCCTGCCCGATACATTCAAGTCGGCATCGCAGATGACAAAGTCGTCGATGTGTACTCTCTTGCTCCGACAGCAAAGCTCGGAAACATCGGAGTTGGCACCAGCCAGCAATCACTCGAGCGTCAGTTGGATGTACAAAACATTGTTTCTTTCTCTTTTCAGGGGGCACAAATCCAGATTACCAATCAAAAGCAGCAACGCCCTCTCGTCCTAAAAGACGGCACGCCCTTCATTTATTACTTGGACAAGCAGAATGGCAACAAAGTCACCGCCGTACGTATGATGGATACGCAAATGCTATTACGCGGCAGTTTTTACGAAACGAAATGGACCTATCAAGGTCAGGCACCCAATTTTGATCCCCCGCCGCTTCGTGTCGGTGAACGAGAGCAGGTCAATGCTGCATCTGAACGGCAAATCCTCGATCTGGTCAATGTCTCCCGCTACCGATACAAGCTTCCGCCCCTTCAATGGAACGAAAAAGCTGCCGATGTGGCACGAAAACACAGCATAGACATGGAGGGCAACAATTTCTTTGATCACATCTCTGCGACTACCGGCAGTAATCCATTTGACCGCATGAAAAGTGCCTCTCTCGCTTACAGCATGGCCGGAGAGAATATTGCAGCAGGCTACACAGATGCCATCGAAGCCCATGAAGGCTGGATGAACAGTCCAGGTCATCGCAAAAACGTACTCGAAAAAGGCTTTACCCAATTAGGAGTGGGCGTATATACAGACTACTTCACCCAAACCTTCCTCACTCCCATGAAATAATCGAAAAGCCCGGTTTCGTCGCTTTTTATGGACGACCGGGCTTGTTTTTGCAAGAAGAAGCGCCACTTTACGGCAATTTCACCTGCTCTCTCAGATGTTCAACTTTTTCGGTAAACTCCACAACGACCGTCTCATATTCTTTCGTGTGCAGAATCAGCCACGGACGACGCTCCCCTTTTTTGGGCATGATGACAAACATCTCTGCAATCATCGCATCGAGATTAGCGGATTTTAGCTTTATCGGCTTTGGGGGGACAAGCGGAATTTTCACGATCATGGCGGAATCCAACGATGGATTAAACTCCAAGACCCGCCCACTCACACTCTGCAAAATTTGCTGGGCTTCCTCCTGAAAGCCAGATGTATTTTCAAAGCTAGCCACAACGCGCTGCTTGTCCGTATCAAACAGTTCGATAGGCTCCCCTAGCCCGGCGGCATTAGCAGTACTCCCAGAAAAGAGCAACGCCAAGCATACGATCAGCCACATATTCAGCACCTCCCGGATCATAACTTCCGTAGTATTTCCCAATTTCTGCTGAAATACAAAAAAGTCCTCTGCCACTCGGGACAGAAGACTTTTTTCAACGCTCATTATTGAACGGGTTCGTTTGTTTCCAGACTGCCGTATTCTTGTTCCCACGCTTCTTGTTCTTTCAATTGCTTGCGATATACAACACGGGATAGCCAAATGCTCAGCTCGTACAGCAACAGCAAAGGGATGATCACGAGAATATCACTGACAATCTCAGGAGGTGTTAAGGTAATCCCGACTACAGCTAGTGCAAAGTAAGCGTAGCGTCGTGCCTTTGCCAGCCTCATTGGATTGAGGATGCGCAGTCTCGTCAGGAACATGACGATAATCGGCAGTTGGAACAGTATCCCGAACGGAATGACCATATTAAACATGAAGCCAAAGTATTGCGCGATTCCGTAGTTCGGGTCTGCGCCCATCGATGCTGTAATACTGGTCATAAACTGCATGACCATCGGGAAAACGACGTAGTAGCCAAACAGGATACCAACGATAAACAGAAAACAAGCCGCCGGGATGAAATAAAGCGTCCCGCGCTTTTCCTGTACTTCCATCCCTGGCGAAACAAAACGCCAAACGTGATAAAGTGCTACAGGCAGTGTGATGACAGCGCCCACTATGAAGGCAACCTGCATGTAAACACGAAGTGCGTCTGACGGATGCAACGAGACAATGGGCACGCCATCCGCAATCGGTTCTTGCTTTAAATAATCCACGAGTGGACCGGCGAGGAAAAACCCGACGACCAGTGCGACAATAAACACGGCCAGCACCCATATGATGCGCTTGCGCAGTTCCGTCAGGTGTTCTACCACTGTCATTTCCTGATCCTTCATGGTAACCACCAACCTTACCTGTTACGCGTTCTTCTGTTCTTTTTCCATTTGCAGGCGCTCTAGCTCCAGCTTCTCGCGGATTTCTTTTTCCAAGCGCTCGCGTTCCATTTTTTCACGAACTTCGCGTTCAATTCGCTCCCGCTCCGTTGCTTCCTTCTCAGTGACAACAGGCGTTGTTTTCGCAGACGCTTCTTTGGAGGCTAGCTCCTTGCGCTTTTTCTCCTCATCGTCGTCTTCATCGTCGCTCGTCAGACTACGCGTAGCATTTTTGAATTCTTTCAAAGTATGACCTACCGCACGCCCCAATTCTGGAAGCTTTTTCGGACCGAAAAGCACCAAGGCTAAAACTAAAATTAAGATTAATCCAGGAATCCCGATTGAGCTCATACGTGTTCACTCCTTTTTCTTGTGAAGTCGTTTGCTTTTCGTTATTTGCCAGTCTAACCAGCTAGCACTTTCGTAAACCACCATATCCGAGTCTTGTCATATCGGAAGCGACTATTCGCTCCCCAACCAAAATGCGCGGCAAAAATACATCAAAGGAAGTAAACGTTTCATGCATGACCGCTCCAGGCAAACCGAGAATCGGCACATCGCCTTTGTAAGCAACCATTAGCATGGAGCCCGGCAGCATCGGCGTACCGTAGCGCACTACTTCCGCTCCTACTCCTGCAATCGCTCCCGGCGTGCGGTCATCTGGATCGACAGACATGCCACCCGTAACCAAGATCAGATCGACTCCTTCATCGAGGAACGAATGAATCTGTTGTTCGATCGCTTCCTTGTCATCTGGCGCAAAACGCTGATCTACTAGAGTAGAGCCGAGAGCTTCTACCTTGTTTCGAATCACAGGACCGAACTTGTCTGCAATCCTGCCAGAGAAGACTTCTCCCCCTGTCGTAACAAGTCCCACTCTTTTATCCTGAAACGTTTTTACTTGTACAATCGGTTCGTCAAACTGTTTGGCCAGTTGCTCCAGCTCGATGATTCGAGACTCTTCCATAATTAACGGGATGATTCTCGTAGCAGCCAATGTATCTCCCGGATGCACGACCTGATCGCCGTAAATCGTGGAGAACGCAATTCCTTCGAGTTTGTTCAACGCATGGACAGCTTCCTCGTTGATTTTGGCCAAACCGGTTCTCGCAGCCTTCATCGACACCTTGCCCTCATAAGGAGGCGTCAAGGTCAAGCCTGGTCCGGATACAGCCTTCGCGATACGAATGCCTGCTTCTTCCTCATGGATGTAGCCTTCTGGCATCTCCAGCACGTAAATATGTTCTTTGCCAATCGACAACAGCGGCTCAATATCCGCCTCGGTGACAACATGCCCTTTTTTAAACAAGCGTCCTTTGAATTCTCCAGGCAAGATTTGCGTCATATCGTGAGGAAGCATCATTCCGATCGCTTCACGCACTGGCACTTCCCGCATCTGAGGTTTTTCTACCAATGCAATCCTCCCCAATCTTCGTTTGCTTCTCCCGTTCCTTGCAAAATGTGCAAAGCGTCGGATAGCATATCGCCAATCGCATTGAAACAGATTTCTACGCCTTTCGGATTACCTGGGAGGTTGATAATCAACGAATTACCCCTCGTTCCCGCAACTGCCCGGGTCAACATCGCCCGGCGGGATTGCTTCAAACCAGCACGGCGCATTTCTTCGGCCAAGCCTGGGACTGGTCTGTCAATGACCCACGCTGTCACTTCTGGCGTAACGTCACGCGGGCTAAGCCCCGTGCCCCCCGTAACAATCAACAGATCGCATTTTTCGCGGTCTACGAGTTCAATCATATGTTCTTGCAAATCTTCCATATCATCACTAACGGCACGGTATACAGCGACATCTACATGAAGCCATTCCCTTGTCAGATGACGAACGATTGGCATACGATCGTCCACACGATCTCCTCTGGCAATCGAATCACTTGCAGAAATAACGCCTACCTTCCATTTGCTCACGATACATTCCTCCGGTTTCTCATTCGATAGTATTGTACACTTTTCTGTCAAAAACGTCTCGTCGTTTTTCCTTGGCGGATAGCACCATTCGCGACAGTAGAAGGCATGAAAAAGCTACTGACACAAAACATTCAAAAATGCAGAAGACCTTTTTCGGTGACAACTTCATCTAACAAAACATCATGAGACTCTAGCGGTACATGCTCCACAACCTGAATAGAAAAGCCGACTCCAACCAAGAACGGGAGCTTTTTCAGCGTTGCCAGAAAGCGGTCATAATAACCACCGCCATACCCCATACGTCCGCCCTTGCTGTCAAAAGCAACGCCGGGAACAAGGATCGCATCCAAGTGTGATACGTCCGCTACTTCTGCCAAGGCAGGGTCCGGCTCCCAAATCCCGTAGACTCCTTGCTTTAGCATGTGCGGTCCTGTATACCGATAGGGAATGAGACGTCTCTCGGCAACGTTTGTGAGCGGCAGCCATATGTCTTGGCCTCGCTTTTTTACCTCATGTAGAAAGGGCAGAATATCCAGTTCATCTCCAAAAGGATGGAAAGCCATGATTGCTTTGGCATCAGCCAGCCTTTCATGAGACAGCAACTGATCGCATACCTCTCTGGAAAGCTGCTCCCGTTCCCTTGCAGACATGGACTTGCGTCTCTCCAAAATATGGCTTCGCAGCTGTTTTTTATTCGTTTTTTGGTCCATGACAACCTCTTCCCTCTCTCGTAACGTGCATGGGACATTCCCACGAGGCTTGTCCCATGCGCTCTCTCTAGGCTACACTGGCATTAGTATATAAAGAGGTGAATCCGATGATTTTGCTACAAGCTGAACATATAGAAAAAACGTACGGTATCGAAACCATTCTACAAGACATCTCCCTGCAAATTCAAACCGGGGAACGGGTTGGTCTGGTTGGCGTAAACGGTGCAGGCAAATCGACTCTGATGAAGATCCTCGCCGGCGAGCTAAGCTACGACAAAGGAATTATCCGCATTCCAAAGGATGTTACACTCGGGTATTTGGCACAAAACAGCGGCCTTGAATCGGAACGATCGATTTGGGATGAGTTGCTCTCCGTATTTTCCCATCTGCAAAAAGAAGAGCTGGAGCTTCGTGAGCTCGAGGCAAAAATGGGCGATCCGGCTATTCTCGCTGATGAGAAGCGTTACCAGCAACTGTTGGAAAATTACTCTCACCGCTCGGAAGCCTTTAAGGAAAAGGGCGGCTACAGCTACGAGGGTGCGATACGTGGGGTTTTGCACGGCCTGCGCTTTGCGGACTTCGATTACACGACGCCGATCCGCACATTGAGCGGCGGACAAAAGACTCGTCTGGCACTCGCCAAGCTGCTGCTCCAATCTCCCACCATTCTCCTGCTCGATGAGCCGACGAACTACCTGGACATCGAGACACTGACTTGGCTGGAGACGTATTTGCAAAACTACCAGGGTGCCATTCTCGTAGTTTCCCATGACCGTTACTTCCTGGACAAGCTCGTGACCGTTGTCTATGAAATCGAACGGACACGCGCTACCCGCTATGTCGGTAACTATAGCCGCTTCCTCGATGAAAAGGCAGCTCGGCTCGAACAGGATTTGAAACGATTCGAAAAGCAGCAGGAAGAGATCGCCAAGCTGGAGGATTTCATCGCGCGAAACATCGCTAGGGCTACGACGACCAAACGAGCACAGAGCCGACGCAAGACGTTGGAAAAGATTGACCGCTTGAACAAGCCAATCATGAACAACAAATCCGTCCACTTTTCCTTTGATGTGGCGAAAATGAGCGGCACCATTGTGATGAAAGCAAACAACGTCGCGATTGGCTACCCGGATGCTGTCCTTTCTCAGGGCCTTACGTTTGAAATCGAGCGCGAGGAGCGTGTGGCATTGGTCGGTCCCAATGGTATCGGGAAATCGACACTGTTAAAAACGATTGTGGAACAGTTGCCTAAGCTGCGTGGCGATATTCATTTCGGAAGCAATGTAACGATCGGGTACTACGACCAGGAGCATCGTAACCTGAACGAACGGAATACGGTGCTGGGCGAAATTTGGGATGAGTACCCGAACATGCTGGAAAAGGACGTCCGCACCTTACTCGGCAACTTCTTGTTTAGCGGTGATGATGTACAAAAGAAGATCAGCGACCTTTCTGGAGGAGAGCGTGCACGCGTCTCTCTGGCAAAGCTCATGCTGAAGCAAGCAAACTTCCTGATCTTCGACGAGCCGACGAACCACTTGGATATTTTCAGCAAGGAAGTGCTCGAGAATGCCCTCTACGATTATCCGGGTACGATCCTGTTCGTCTCCCATGACCGTTACTTCTTAAACAAGATTGCCTCCCGTGTACTAGAGCTGACAGGTGATGGCGTAACCAGCTATTTGGGTAACTATGATTACTTCGTGGAGAAAAAGCAGGAACTGGAAGAGCTCGCAGCCGAACAAGCAGCGCAGCCCGCAAAAAAACAAGGCGGTACCGTATGGGCACAGCCTGAGAAATCCTCTTATGAGCTAGATAAGGAAGCGAAACGTCGCGAACGTCAACGTCAGCGCCGTTTGGAAGAAATTGAGGTCGCGATCCAAAAACGAGAGGCTGACATTGTCAAATGGGAGGAAGAGCTATGTCTCCCAGAAATTTATAGTGATCATGTGCAGGCAAAAGAACGCAACGATCAAATCCATGCTGCCAAAGAAGAACTGGAGCAGTTGTATGACGAGTGGAGCGCGCTATCAGAGGAGTAATCCCGTCTTCATGTAGAACAGCGCTCCTGCACAGGCTCCTCCAAGGCGGCATAGAGAGCAGGCACCACTAGAAAGGTAATGCAGGTGGCTGCTGTGACGATGCCTGAGTCATTGAGGATCAACCCAGCCAGTGCACCGACAATGACACCAGCAAAGCCTTTGACTAAGTAAGGCGTGTCCTTCGCCAGATGGTGCAAAAAGCGGTCGTTTTTCAAGCTGAGAACGCTTAGTGCAATCAGGGAGACGACAAATGCTTTGCTCCAAATGGAAACGCGAATCAAACGGAGATTCATCGCCAGCTTGCGTTCAATCATCTGCCCTACCTCGGACCATTCACCATGTACAATCTGCTGAGAAAGCCGTCCGACATGTGTCAAGGGCTGATCTGACATGAGGCTGATCACCATCAAACTGCATACTCCCATAACTAGGCCGCTTGCCAACAGCAGGAGGCCTTTTTTGCCGATTCGCCAGCCCTCAAGCCGTGACAATGCCACGGAAAATCCAATCAGCCCCGCGAGAAAACCGCCTGCGTCCGTTCCTAGGTTCGGTGCCACCATGTAATAAAGCACGACACTGTATATGGCTGCGGAGACAGCAGGCAACCATTTATTTTCCCGACTTAGCTCCTTTTGTCCCCCACGCATTCTCTCGTACAGCGAAGCCACAAGCATGATCGTGCTGCCGATCAGGACCCCTTCGTATTCATTTCCTAGCCCGTAAAACCTCGCTCCGATTACTGGATCATACCCGAGGTACGATTGCCGCATCAAATGAGCGCCCGTCCATCCGTCTACCAGCAAAATGGCTGTCGTCACTCCGCTAACCGTCATCACGATTCGCGGGAGAGCGTGGGTTTCCTGCCAAAAAGCCGCGATCAGGGCAGTCATGATAAGCCCTCCCAAGACAACCGCGCCAGAAACCTGCCAGCCTAGCAGGCTCTCTGCCAAAAGCAATGCGGGAAACCATAATAAAGCCAGCAGCGCGAGACGTATTCCTCTACGAAGCCGCAAAAGACCTGCCCATTCCCGCTTCCGCCCAAACCACCAAAGAACGACGGCACACCCTACAATGACAATCTGCAGCATGACGTAGGTATAGAGCACTGCTGGCCGTGTCGCATATGTATGATGAATCTCGCCTACCTGATTCTGAAGGGCAGTGAGACCACTCCCTTTTTCGATACGTATGACATGACCAGCCAACCCTTTTGGTACGGGTACGTCCAGCCAAGACAGTACGGTTGGTACCACATCGAGTCCACTGACTAATCCCGACTGCCTCGTGGTAGCTGATGTCAAAACTCCACTCGCTTTCTCTCCCCAAATGAACACTGGAGTTAAGAGAGCCTTTTCTTTTGTCGCCACATGATTGACGGCTGGTGATGCCAATACAATGCGTTGGTGTGGTTTACGTTCCACAAGGAGTTGATCAAGGAAAAGGGACAAGTCACGCAAAACACGCTGATACTGCCGGGTAAACTGACCTGGGTCCATATCCGCACTCAACTGGTATAACCGGGATAAATCTGAGAGTTGAGCAATGATCAAGCCCGCTTGATTCTCGCTGTGGATTTTCTTAAGCAGGTAGGTGTAGTTTGTCTTGATCCCGTACGGATAGCCGCGAAGGAGCTCCATGCTTTTTGTAGAAATATCCCCTGTCGGAACCCTTCCTTGCTGATCCATCGCAAACAGAACGGCATGTCTCTGGCGTATATCCTCATAGTCACCGTTTCCGTATAAAGCGACCTGAATGTTGTTTGCAGCAAGCACGGTCCCAAGAAGCCCGATTTGCGCAGAATACGGCTTCTCCCGATTATCTGCCAAGAGCCGGAAAATACCCGGAAAAATGATCGAGGAGCGCGCCACCGCCTGCGCCTGATCACTGCCCAGCTCTTGCGCCCGTTCACCGGCTGTTTCCCTGGACGATAGCGCTTCATACGGATGATAGCCTGTCCCGCTCTTTTCGGAGTAAAGCGCTTGACCGCCACTCCCCATGAGCAGGTAGCCGTTTGCGGCTGTGCGCGATCCGGGTGTTCTTATGGACAGAGCCCCAGCTCCTGCATCATCCAACCATTTATCCACAGTAGATAACTTTTTTAGCTGCTCCAGATCACGAAACGACATCCCCTCCACAAATAGCATGATGACCTGTTGTTTTTCCTTTGCTACCAATGGTTTTCCTATATTTGTAGCTAGAAACAATATCAGGAACGAAAAGCAAATCAGCGCGAGTTTCTTCCTCATGAGTCTCCCTCCTGTTGATAACTCGACTTTTTTATCCACATTTTCCACAGAACAATCCACAGAGTACCTGCGGTTTTCCCGGTCATTTTCTCGTGTTATCACCAGTATTCACAGGAGTATATGTGAACAATCCAGAAAGTTATCCTATGATGTGGATAAATCAAGGTAGATGGCTGGAAACACCTGAAGCTTTTTGCCTCTGTTAGCTGTTTTTAGCTTCAACTTCTGCGAATACCTCTTCGAGGTAACTACTTTTGAAGCGCTCTCGCCATTTATTCCGGAGCGGGCAGTCTCCCTCCCCTTGCGGGGCGTAGGCCGAAGCGTAGACTGGAAATGTGCTTCTTCCCCCACTGCAGCCGCTCGTTTAAACAAACAAAAAAGCATCTCTGATTCAACCTCAGAGATGCTTTTCATCCGGTCACTCTATTGCTCAGAAAGCGACAAGCTTGGGACTCCGTTCAAATCAAGCCCCTCAAACTGTCCTTTTTCATACTTGATAAAGCCTGCTGCCGCAATCATCGCAGCGTTGTCCGTACATAGTAAGAACGGTGGAATCACCAACGGAATTCCTTCTGCCTCGCACCTTGCTTGCAGTCGATCACGCAATCCGCGATTCGCCGCGACGCCCCCGGCCAGCAGTACCTGCTTCGCTCCATGAGAACGAGCTGCCCGAATCGTCTTTTCTACGAGCACCTCTGTTACAGAGTCTTGGAAGCTCGCAGCCAGATTCGCCGGTTCGATCGTCTCTCCTCGCTGAGCTGCATTGTGCAACGTATTGAGCACAGCTGACTTCAAACCACTGAAGCTGAAATCGTAGGAATCTGGCTCCAGCCATGAACGAGGGAGCGGTACATTTGCCTCCCCTTCATGTGCGAGGCGATCAATATGAGGTCCGCCTGGATATGGCATATTCAGCGCTCGTGCTACCTTGTCATACGCTTCCCCTGCAGCGTCATCTCGCGTTTCCCCTAAAATCTCGAACTGACCGTGCTCCTTCATCCAGACAAGCTCCGTATGCCCGCCCGATACGACGAGTGCGATCAGCGGAAACTCCATTTCTTGCACCAGACGATTCGCGTAAATATGACCTGCGATATGATGCACGCCAATTAGCGGGATGCCTCTGGCCATGGAAATAGCTTTTGCTGCTGCCACGCCAACTAACAGGGCTCCGACAAGCCCAGGCCCGTACGTCACCGCAATTGCCTGGATGTCATCCAGCGTTTTCCCAGCCTCGGTTAGAGCCTCTTCGATGGTAAGCGTAATATTCTCTACATGTCTGCGAGAAGCCACCTCCGGCACGACTCCGCCAAACCTTTTATGGATATCGGCTTGGGAAGCGATGACGTTCGACAGCACCTCTCGGCCATCACGGATGACAGCAGCCGATGTCTCGTCGCAGCTTGTTTCAATTCCTAAAATATAAGTAGGAGCACCTGATTCCCTATGTGCTTCGTATTTTTGCTGTATGCGCTTCTCGTAGCGCGACGTATACGTCTTTTTCATTACAATGTCACCCACATAATGATTGCGTCCTCATTGTTATCCGAATAATATCTCTTGCGCCGCCCATGCTCTTTAAAGCCGAGCTTGATATACATGTTCCGCGCAACGGTGTTCGAAGGTCGAACTTCCAGCGTCATGCTATGGGCACCCTGCAGCTTGGCAACACCCATCATTTTTATCATCAGTGCCAATCCAACCTTTTTTCCACGATATAATGGATGGACGGCAATATTTGTAATATGTGCCTCATCGATCACAATCCACATGCCGCAATAAGCGATAATCCGATTTTGGTGAGCGACGACTACATAGCGTGCATTTGGATTTCTCGTCAGCTCGTTGACAAATGCATCATGCGGCCATGGAGTTGTAAAAGCCAAGCGCTCCAGCTCTGCCACAGCCCCAACGTCCTGCATCGTCATATAACGATATTCCAAATCGATTGGTTGACTCATGCTTTTACTCCTTTACGGCCCCCGCCTGCTTTTGGGCAAGCCACTTCGCTTCTGCTTCTGCCAGTTGCAAATACTCCGGAACCAGTTCATGCGCATTTCCGCCGTCTTGAAGCTTGCGCAGTGCCACATAGCCGATATGGGCAGCACGCGGGTGATTGAAGGCTGGAGAAGCAAATTGCGCCTGATTCCCGAGCTCTTGCACAATCGTCTCCCGATGCAACCTTACATCTTCACCCAAGAACAAGATCGGCTCTCCTTGCGCTTGATCTCTCAACAGTGGCAGCCATTCTCGCAATAGGATGATTTGTTCTGTGGACTGCGCTCGCAACGCCTCCATGCCATCGGAACGATAACAGCCGGTATACACTTGACCTCTGCGCGCATCGAACAGCGGTACAATCAATCCAGAGAAGCCTGTGGCATTCATGGCAATTACCTCCAGGCTGGATACACCGATGACTGGCACATTCAGTGACCAAGCCATGCTTTTCGCAGAGGCAACGCCGATTCTTACGCCCGTGTAGGAGCCCGGTCCGTTTGCCACCCCGAAACCGCTGAGTTCCTCTGGCGCTGTTCCTGTTGCATCGAGCAGTTCACTGACGCAGTCCATCAGACGCACGGAATGGTTTTTTTGCTGGTTCGTCGTCATTTCGGCCAAGACCCGCTCTTCCTCTACCACAGCTACACTTAGCACCAGATTCGATGTATCAATCGCCAGTACGCGCATCAAAATCAAACTCCTCACACAATTTCACATAACGATTCCCTTGAGGAACCAGCTCGATCATCCGCTGTTCCTCCCCTTCTCTACGTAGGAAAACGGTCATCCGATCTGTCGGCAGGACATCCTCGATCAAAGAGGCCCACTCTACTACACAGACACCTTCTCCAAAAAAGTAATCGTCCAGACCAAGAGAGTCTGGGTCATCGCCTACCCGGTAGACATCCATATGATAAAGCGGCAAGCGCCCCTGATATTCTTTTATGATAGTAAAGGTCGGACTGTTCACTACTTGTCGGACTTCTAGTCCTTTGGCCAACCCCTGGGTAAAAGTCGTCTTGCCCGCTCCCAGATCTCCCTCCATCGCGAGGAAGTCACCTGGTACAAGCAGACTTGCCAGTTGCTCGGCAAAGCGCTGCGTCTCCTGCGCTCCCGTGAGCCTCCATGTATAGCTCATCTCTTTCATCCACTCCTAAAATGGTTGAATCCCGCTTTGGGCAACGGGAGCTGTTGATCATCACGCTGAAGCATCAATTCTGGTTCTTGCCTTTTCCCTACCACCTCACCGATGACAGTAAACGGTACACCACTAGCGGCAAATTGCTTGCTTACGGCTTCGTAGTGACTTTTCGCAAGCGTTCCGACCAATTGATAATCTTCACCGCCATAAAAAGCCCATTCCAGCGGATCTTTCTCTACGTGCCGTGCGTACTCCCGCACTTCGTCATGGATCGGTACCGTTGCAGCATCGACCAAAATCGATACGCCGCTCGCCTCGGCAATCTCCCACAGCTCTGACGCAAGTCCATCACTTACATCATTCAGCGCACTGCATGCCCCTGATTCTAGGAGCAGTCTGCCCGCTTTTATTTGGGCAACGGGACGCTGATGAGCATCCATCAATGTCTCCCAAGGTAAAGAGACGCTTCTTTCAGCAGTCTCGCCTTGCAGGAGAAGATGTAGTCCTGCTGCAGAAGTTCCGACATGCCCTGTAACAAAAACAAGCTGCCCAGGCTTTGCCTGTGAACGACGAATGGCACGCCCTTTTTCCACCTCGCCCAGTACGGTAACACTCAGGTGTAGGGCATCAGGCGCAGAAACGGTATCGCCACCAATGACACGAACCCCATATGCCTGACAAGCCTCGTAAATACCTTCATAGATTTGCTGGCATTCTTCAGGTGTCCATTGAGGACTTACCGCGATACTGACAAGCGCATACCGGGCAACCCCGCCCATCGCTGCAACATCGCTCACATTGCTGATAACAGCCTTATATCCGATATCACTAGGATTCATCGTTTTCTTCAAAAAATGAACCGTCTCCACCATCGCATCGCAACAAGCCACGACTTCCATTTCTGGCGCTGGGGAGAAGACAGCGGCATCATCCCCTATCCCGACGGTCAAACCGTTCCCTTCCTGCCCCGCAGAACGACTCGTCCATTGCCGGATCAGGGAAAATTCGTCGTGTGCCACTTCAAACGCTCCTTTTCCTTCGCGGAAAACATTTTTCGTCTGTTCATTATACCCCTGCTGTCAAAAGACGCGCAAGAAAGCCAACCGCCTCTGACTCTTTACGTCGTTAGCTCGCGCAACAGCAGCTTTCCTTTGCAGCGTCCGCAACGATAGCGGCTCGGGTTCATCTTTCGTTTGCGTTTGTAGCTCATGCCACATGCCTTGCATACCAGCTCGTAGCGGTAAGGCAGGGTCGACCGACCGTTTCCTACCTGTTGGCAGTATCGACTTCCCCCCACCTGACGCAGAAGTAGTTGAAAATCCCGATCAGCGTGGCGATACCCGCGCTTTTCTATGTGTAAATGATAATGGCAAAGCTCATGCTTAATGATCGCAATCAATTCCTCCACACCATGCTCCTGCAAATGCTTTGGATTCAACTCAATGTCATGCGAGCGCAGCAAGTACCTACCGCCAGTCGTGCGCAATCTGCTGTTAAAGCGGGCCTGATGGCGAAAGGGCTTGGCAAAAAATTCGCTGGATAGCTGCTCTACCAGCATTTGCAGTTCCGTATCGGTCATCTCATCTCCTCCGCTTCCTTCTTTTCACCATAGCAGTTCCAGTTGAAAAGTGCCAGACAGATAGGCTACACTGAGTGCAAATATACGGTTGTGACCGTTTATTTGCCGACCGCATGCGGTCATATCCTGTTTAATGAAAAACGTCGAGACGTTTTTCACAAATAAACGGTAGACAGAATGGTGGAGGAGCTCATGCGCTATTTGTTGTTGCAGTCCAGTGACGGACTACAGTTTGTCTCGTTGCCAGAAACGCATATGTACCAACTAATCGCTCTATTGAAACGACTTTACAAGGAAATTGACAAATTGACGATCACAGAGCGCCCAGAATTGCCTACGCTTCTGGCAGACTGTGCGGATGTAGATCGGTTAGAGAGCGGGCTTTCGATCGTGGATGGTTTGGAGTACGTCAGTGGTCTGGAGCGCCGCTTCGCTGCCCTACAAGAGACAGAGTATCCGCTCATCTCTTTATTGACGGAGATCCGTGCCCTACAAGCTCAATTGGAGTATTTGCACGAAGAAGAAGAGTAAATGAAAATTGTAGGCACCTCCTGCTCGTCTCTGCGCATACATTGCCTATAGACGAATCTCTCCAGGAGGTACTTTCATGCCACATTGGATGCGCAGGCAGTTGCAACGTGCCTTTAATGGGAAGGACGTTCGCCAAATTCGTGTGCTCAACAGTTGCTGGTTCTTATATTTAGAAAAAAATGGCGGCCGCCCTGACTGACAGGAGGCCGCCTTTTAGTTCATGTTCAAAAAGTCGTCTTTTCAGCACCGAGAAAGTGGCGAGAACCTGAAGAAGGAGGAGCGGTTATCCTTCCGTTGGCGCGATCATGGTCATCCCTACACGCTGACGTTTCTCGTCAATTTCTACTACCCACACATCTACGATATCGCCAACGGTCACTACTTCAAGTGGATGTTTCACAAAGCCCTTCTTCAAACGGGAAATGTGCACGAGTCCGTCATTTTTCAGACCGATATCCACAAACGCTCCGAAGTCGACCACGTTGCGCACAGTACCTTGCAGCTTCAGGCCCACACTCAGATCAGACAACTGGAGGACATCACTTCGCAAGAGTGGTTTTGGCAGCTCGTCACGCGGGTCGCGACCAGGACGTAAGAGGCTGTCCACAATGTCTTGCAGCGTAGGCTCGCCAATCCCGAGCTTCGCAGCAGTCTCTTTTACATCCAAAGACTGCACGCGTTCCTTGCAGTTCTCACTGCCGATCTCCTGAGCGTTAATGCCCAGCATCGACAATAGCTGGTGGGTCGCATCGTACGATTCCGGGTGAATCGGTGTTTTGTCCAGTGGATTCGCTCCATCCATCACGCGGAGAAACCCGATACACTGCTCGTACGTTTTGGCACCTAAGCGCGGAACCGCCTTCAGCTGGGAGCGCTCCGTGAACTTCCCGACCTCGTCCCGTTTTTTCACGATATTCCCCGCCACTTGACGGCTGATCCCTGATACATACTGCAATAGAGAAGGAGAAGCGGTATTCACATCTACTCCGACATGGTTTACGGCAGACTCAACCACAAACTGCAGACTGTCTGCCAGCCTCGATTGGGAAACATCGTGCTGGTACTGACCAACCCCGACGGATTTCGGATCGATTTTGACCAACTCAGCGAGCGGGTCCTGCAAGCGACGCGCGATTGAGGCCGCACTTCGCTCTGCTACATCCAGGTCCGGGAATTCTTCCTTGGCCAGAGTGGATGCGGAATATACGGATGCTCCTGCCTCGTTCACGATGATGTACATTACCTCTCGCTTCAGCTCTTTCAATAGCGTGGCAATGAACTGTTCTGTCTCGCGCGAAGCAGTACCGTTGCCAATCGCGACAACTGTAACTGCATAGGTTTCGATCAACTGCTTCACTTTCGCTGTAGCTTCAGCCACTTTATTGGCCGGAGGGGTCGGATAAACGACGGCAACCTCCAGCAGTTTGCCGGTTTCGTCTACAACGGCGAGCTTACAGCCTGTCCGAAACGCCGGATCGACGCCAAGTACGACTTTTCCTTTTACAGGCGGTTGAAGCAGCAAATTGCGCAGGTTTTCTGCAAAGATGTGAATTGCACGTTCCTCGGCTGCCTCTGTCAACTCGGCGCGCACCTCTCGTTCAATAGAAGGGGCAATCAGACGCTTATATGCGTCCTCGACTGTCAAAGTCAGCAAATCGCGGGCTACTGTATCACGAGGAATGGTGCGTTTTTGCATCCAAGCCACAATCTCTGCGACAGGTGCTTCAATGGAAACCTTCAAAATGCCTTCGTTTTCTCCCCGATTGATGGCCAGTACCCGATGTGGAACGACCTTTTTCAGAGGCTCACTATATGCGTAATACATTTGGTATACATTTTTCTCGTCTGCTTCTTCGGCTTTCTGCTCAGTCAGAAGCAATCCTTTTTGCACGGAGCGCTGGCGAACCCACTGGCGAATTTCTGGGTCATCAGACAGAAGTTCTGCCACGATGTCCATTGCTCCTTGCAGAGCTTGCTCAGTCGTCTCTACGCCTTTTTCCGGGTTGATGTATGGTTTTGCTTCTTCTTCCGGATTCCCGGTTTTCGGTAAGCCCATGAGGTAGTTGGCAAGTGGCTCTAGTCCCTTCTCCTTGGCCATGGTTGCACGCGTGCGGCGTTTTTGGCGGTAAGGGCGGTACAGGTCCTCTACCTCTTGCAGCTTTGTCGCACGCTCAATAGCTGCGCGCAGCTCGTCCGTCAGCTTGCCTTGCTCATCGATGAGCCGAACGACTTCTTCCTTCCGCACTGACAGGTTGCGTAAATAGCGAACGCGTTCCTCAATCGCTCGAATTTGTGTTTCATCTAGCTGCCCCGTCATTTCTTTGCGGTAGCGGGCAATAAAAGGAACCGTGTTTCCTTCATCCAGGAGGGCAACCGTGCGCTCCACCTGGTGAGGTTTGACACCCGTATCTTGGGCGATTGTCTGGATCATCAACGTAAGCTCCATACCTGTCCTCCTGCGCTCATTCTTCGTCGTTTATTGTACCACATTTGCTAACAAGGACTGGAAAAAGGGAAGAAAAAAGAGGAGCCACTTGGCCCCTCTACGTCGCGGTTTCCAGCTGTTCCACTTTCAATGCTTCTCTCAGCTTGCCCAACGCCCTGCGCTGAAGGCGGGAAATATGCATCTGCGACATCCCCATGATGTCCCCAGCTTGCTTCTGACTCAAATTTTGATAAAAAGTTAATTGTATGATTTCTTTTTCACGGTGATCCAAAATTTGCAGGGCCCGCTCCAGCATCAGATTCTGCTCGACTGCTCCGTACCCTTCTTCTGTCGACCCCACTAGGTCGAGTAAAGAAATGGTATTGCCATCCAGATCCGCTTCCAGCTCGCTGTCCATAGAGAGAGAATGATAGCTGCGCCCCATCTCCAAGGTTTCCAGAATCGCTTCCTCTGTAACGCCGAGGCTGTTGGCAATGTCCGCAATTTGGGGAGAACGCTGTAGCTTGATCGTGAGCTCGTCGACCACCCGTTTGATCTTCGGGCTCAGTTCCTTTACTCTTCGCGGAACATAGACACTCCATGTCTTGTCCCGAATATAGCGCTTAATCTCCCCAACAATGGTCGGGATCGCAAAGCTCTCAAATGTCCGCTCAAAGCTAGGGTCGAACCGACGAAAGGAAGCAAGCAGGCCGATTAGTCCGACTTGCACGAGGTCTTCATACATGACTTGTCCGCGAACAAACTTCTTCGCTAACGATTCCACAAGAGGAGTATAGGCCCTCACCAGTTGTTCCTGTATCGCAGGATCTTTTGTTTCACCATACAGGTGGATGAGCTCCTTCAACTCCTCTGGACTATATTTCTGCTTCCGAGATTGTCCAGTCATTGCCAGCCACCCCATCCTGCCGAACATACTTGGTCATGGAGACTACTACCCCTGATTCAGAGCGTGTCTCCACCTCATCCATAAGCGTGTGAATGAGATAGAGCCCGAGCCCGCCCTCATCCAAATCCTCTATGCTTTTCCCTGCATAAATCGGCGTCAGTTGCTCAGCAATGAGCTCATTTGAAAATCCAACGCCCTGATCGCTTACCTCGATCACCAATCGATCTTCATAAACGTGGCATTGGATATGAATGGAGCCAGGATACTCTGTTTCCTTGTATGCATGTCTTACTACATTCGTACATGCTTCTCCGACGGCAAGCTTGATATCCTCAATCTCTTCATAAGAAAAGCCCATACGGTTGGCTATACCGGATACAGTCAGACGCGCAACTCCCAAATACTCCGCCTTGCTTGGCAAAGTCAATTGAATCACGTCTGCCTGAGGTCGATTTGGACCCATTACTCGCTCTCTCCTTTGCGGATGGCAATATGATCGTATAAGCCAGTAATGCGAAATAGCCTTTCCACACGCGGAGACAATTTGTGCACCTCAAATGTACGATTTCGTTGGATGCACTCTTTCATAATCCCGATGAAAATTCCAATTCCGGTACTGTCCATGTATTCTACTGCTTCCAAATCAACCGTTATGTGATTGATATCCGGTTTGTTGACGAGTGACATGAGTGTTTCCTTAACTTTCGGTGCTGTAAAAGCATCAATATCTCCACCAAGGACCACTCGGTGCTCAGTTTCAAGGCTCGTTGTCTTAATTAGCAGGTCCATCTGCGTCTACCCCCCGTACGTTGCTTAGGTTCTTCGAAGTACAATCATGGTGTAATCATCCAGCAGGTCAAACTGGGAGAGCAGAAGCAGTCTATTGTACAGGCCGTTTGCCATCTTTTGGGCAGATTCGCCCACCTCTTTTTGCAAATGGTGTACAAGCTCTTCCCTTTGCAAATAATATCGGTTATTTTTGCATTCTGTTACACCATCCGTCAGAAGAATCAGAACATCATTTATTTCTAAACGAATCTCCTGAACCTCATATTCACTGTTTGGGCATAAACCGAGTGCATTCCCTCGCCCATCGAGATCGTAAAACTTCCCTTCGGCCGACCTGTACAAAAATCCTGGCTCGTGTCCTGCCATCGCATAACGGAAACAGTGTTCCTTCGAGTCGTAACTGCCAAACATCATCGTCACAAACATGCTCGGATCAATATTTCTTCCCACGATTCGGTTTAAATGGTGCAGCATTTCTTCGGGACCCAGCTCCATTTGTCCAAGGCTGTCTATCGCATATTTCACCATCGACATACACATCGCAGCAGGCATTCCTTTACCGGTAATGTCTGCTATGGCGACGCCGAAACGACCTTCGGTTTGTTCAATGAAGTCGTAATAGTCGCCCGAGATTTGTTTCGCTGCAATACTCACTACGCCAATCTCTAGTTCTGGATAGACTGGAACCTCACTTGGCAAAAGTGATTGCTGCATCGCTTTTGCCACGGCTATTTCTGATTCCATCTGCTGATGCCTATTGCGCCAGCTGTTTACGGATCGGTGCTCATTCCCATATTCAATCATGACCTCTGTCAAAATGGAGAAGGAGGAGCGCACAAACTCTGGCACTTCCCCGAGCTGCTCAAGTGCTTGCGCATGCAAATCAGTTATTTCTTCTGGCGAAATATCTTGAGAAAGCATCCATTTGCCCAACTGCTGGGCTCCGTAAAGCTGGTCCTCCCCTTGAGCACTCAGGTAATCCCGAAGAATTTTTACATACTCTTCCTGGAAGCTCCGGGTTACCATTTATCTCATTCCTCCTTTGCTTGATCGCTCCACTTCACAACAACGACACGCGTCCCTTCTCCCAGGGTACTGTGGATCTCAAATTCATCCATCATGCGCCTGACACCCGGCAATCCAGCCCCGAGGGCACCTGAAGTCGAATAGCCATCATCTAACGCCTGGCGAATATCAGGAATCCCTGGACCGCTGTCATTCGCTGTTATTTGCAAGCCGATCACTCCTTCGCGCTCAATCGGCGAAATGGTGATCGTCCCCGTACCCGCATACAAATAAATATTGCGAGCCAATTCAGAGATTGACGTGGCAATGCGGGACTGCGTGATCGTGCCAAAGCCAAACAACTTCGACATATTTCGCCCCACTTGCCGCGCCGTCACGATGTCTGATTCTTGTTCTATATTGATTGTCTCAGGAAAATAGTCTGCCACAACCAAAAAAACCCCTTCCGCCTCGCTTGGTAGGTAGAAATGAGTTTTTTCTCTACCTCGAAAAATAAATCATATTGTGTCACATTTTGTCTTATATTCTCTTTTCGAACAGTTCGCTGTGCACCTATAAAATCCCTGCAAATTTGACAGCAAAAAACCACTTGCTTCACTCAAGTGGCTTTTCCTATCAATTAGTCTGATCTTTTTTCACACGTTAAAAATCAATGAGTCCTAAACTGATTTGCAAGGATTCATTAACCCGATCCATCATCTCGTCATCGAGATGCGTAATTTTATCAGTTAGACGTTGTTTGTCAATGGTTCGTATTTGTTCCAATAGAATAACGGAGTCACGATCAAATCCATAAGTTTTTGCGTCAATTTCCACATGCGTAGGCAGCTTCGCCTTTTGAATCTGCGCCGTAATGGCTGCGACGATGACCGTCGGACTAAATCGATTTCCAATGTCGTTTTGAATGACTAAAACAGGCCGTACGCCTCCTTGCTCAGAGCCAACGACCGGGGACAGGTCCGCGAAAAACACATCGCCACGTTTGACAATCACCAGTCACACCCCGCTAACTAAGCGGACAAGAGTATGGTCAGCCTCTTCTTCAGCGCCAAAAGCCTCCGATGCCATATTCAGATTGATCTTCGCCATCTCCATGTACCCTTTTTGCATGGTCTCACGGATTGTGCGTTTTTTTCGCTCTTTCAAATACAAATGCATCGCTTGACGAATAAACTCGCTGCGATTGGATTTTTCCTTTTGAATAACGCCATCCACTTCCTGAAGCAAGTGTTGTGGCAAGCTGATCATGATGCGTTTCGTGTTTGACTTCGACAAGACAAATCCACCTCCAACCATGACCGTAACTTCCATCCGCTATGCTGGTTCTAGAAAGAACAGCCAATATGAACAATACCATTATGTCGAATCCATTGCAAAAATATACCTACTGTCGCTTTTTCGGTGAGAAAACGTGAGTGTAAACAATCCAAAGGTGTAGGTGAAGACTTCGTTTACCCAAAAAAGCCAGCTTTTTCGCTTAACTAGTATTCGTGTTCCACGGGAAAATTCCTGCTGATTTCCCTTGCTAGTTATTTACATTTTCACGGGACGAGTGCTTCATCGTCAATGGGTGAAATACTTCAGTTACTTTCTGGTCGCGCAAATAGAGGCGCGGAATTCGGTAATTCAGCATACATGGAACCTCATAATTGATTGTTCCCAGCAATTCGGCAATTTCATCCAAGGAGATTTCCTCGTCCCCCTGCTTGCCATACAAGACGACCTCATCATTGACCGCTGCTTCTGTCGAATTCAGGCTGACCATGATTTGGTCCATACAAACTCTGCCTGCAATCGGGTAGCGCGATCCATTGTACAATACCTCACCACGATTGGACAAAAGGCGAGAATAGCCATCTGCGTATCCGATCGGCAGCGTTGCAATCCACTCGTCAGGCTTTGCTGCATACGTAGCACCGTAGCTGACCGTGAATGGCTCATCTGCCTTCTTTACGTGGGCAATTCTGGTCTTGAGCGCCAGGGCGGGGGCAAGAATAACATCCGCACGTTCTTTCATGTACACAGAAGGATACAATCCGTATAAACCTATGCCTAAACGAATCGTATCATACCCCCAATCGGGAAATGCGATAGCCGCAGCCGTATTGCAGCAATGAACGGTCGGCAATGTTTTATTCGCTTCACGCAGTGCTTGCAAAAAGGATTGAAACAAGTCGTGTTGTCGTCGCACATGGGTTGTATCTGGTTCATCCGCGCAGGCAAAATGCGTAAAAATGCCTGTCCACTTAAGCTTTGAGCATTCTTCAAGGGCACCTACAACCGCAAGCAAATCTTCCGTTGTCCGAACGCCCAAACGTCCCATTCCCGTATCGGCCTTCACATGAATCCCGACAGGCTTGCAATCGTTTTTCTGAAGAATGTCGTTCGCTTCCGTGATCCATTCGACACTGTAAGCGGTTAACTCCACTTCCAGCTCGCTTGCAGTGACAATGGATTCGACAGGTGTGTATCCCAACACTAAAATCGGCGCAGTGATCCCTGCTCTCCGCAAAATAAGCGCTTCATCGAGCAATGCGACTGCAAGTGAATCTGCACCGCTCGCCAACGCTTCTTTTCCGACATGGACAGCGCCATGACCATACCCGTCTGCTTTCACAACAGCCATAATACCCGTTTTTTCTGGCAAATGGCGTTTGAATGTCTCGAGGTTCGCCCGGATGGCATCCAAATCAACCTCTACCCAAGTGTCACGACAAAACGATTTCATTCCTATCTCCTCTTGTTCCCTTTTTTATAGTAAAACAAGCGTTCATTTAAATGACTGAGAAATTGCCTGGAAACCATCAGTGATTCCTTTTTGCCGCCTACACGATAAAAATGACGGCCTTCATAAATTTGCTCGACTTCAGACAGCGGGTAGCTCTTTTCCTGCCCTGACATAGATATGATCAGGTGAGTCTTGGTCAGCTTGTACACCGGACGTAATACCGATTTGTACATAAACGGAGACAATCCAACAACAGCAATGGCAATAGCGAAAACAAGCACTTTGAATCTCGTGTCATTGGTCGGGAAAAATTGAGCGAGAATCATCATCCCCAGCACAAACATGACAGTCTCGTTAATGCGCATTTTCCAGCTTTTTCGCAGGAGCATGTCTTTGTAGGTCGATGCTTCCTCGTACAAAACTTCGTTAGACGGTTTCTTCATGTAAAGCATGCCACCTCATTCAATAAGTTACTCTGAATGTATCGTGTTTTCCCGCTGTGTGTCAATTCGCGGATTGTCCTTTCATCTCATTCGCACGTTGGTTTTTATGTACAAAGCGGCCCTCATCGACCAATCCCGAGAAAATAGAAAAGCAGATGGGATTAGCTCCCACCTGCTGACTTTTCTACATGGTTTCCCCCTGGTCTTTTTTTCCTTTTTCATGTCTTGGGAAAACGACTTTTTCAAAGCTGCCATCCACCATCTTTTGCACCATCGCTGTCAATTCCTCGCTGCGCTTGTCTGCTTGCTCCTGTGTGAGCTTACCTGCCTCTACTGCTTCTTTCAGCTTGGCTTCGTGCTGACCTACCAAGAGCTCGATGACGTCATCCACTTCTACGCCCTGCTCCTTGGCGATGGTTGCTAACGATTTCCCTGCTTTTTGCTCTTCCTTCAGTTTGTCTGCATCCAGCTTGAGGAGGGACAGCAGTTCTTCATTATTTTTCTCGAAGCCCATTCCTTTACCCGATCCACGTCCTTGATGCGTGTTTTGCACCATTTCTTTTACCCGCTCACTGGCATTCTCATTCATTTTGTCTGCTTGTTCCTGTGTCAGCTTCCCGGCGGTTACCGCCTCTTTCAGATTGGCCTTTTGTTGTTTGACCAAAAGCGCTACCAGATCATCCACGGATACACCTTGCGCTTCTGCGATGGTAGCCAGCGATTTCCCTGCTTTTTGCTCTTCCTTCAGTTTGTCTGCATCCAGCTTGAGGAGGGACAGCAGTTCTTCATTATTTTTCTCGAAGCCCATTCCTTTACC
>NZ_JBHVSO010000023.1:0-14313 GCF_042885155.1 Brevibacillus sp. NPDC058079 | reverse complement strand
TACCCGGTCCACGTCCTTGATGCGTGTTTTGCACCATTTCTTTTACCCGCTCACTGGCATTCTCATTCATTTTGTCTGCTTGCTCCTGCGTGAGCTTGCCTGCCGCTACCGCCTCTTTCAGCTTGGTTTCCTGTTGTTTTACCAACAAAGCCACCAGATCATCCACAGATACGCCTTGAACTTCTGCGATAGCAGCCAGCGATTTGTCTGCTTTCAGTTGTTCTTGGAATTTAGCGGCATCCAGTTTCAAAAGGGACAGCAGTTCTTCGTTTTTCTCGAAGCCACCGATGAACCCACCTTTGCCGAAGCCTTTATCCGGTTTCGCTTTTTCTACCTGTTCTTTTACGCGATCGCTCAGATTTTCAGACAGCTTATCTGCCTGCTCCTGCTTCATCTTGCCTGCTGCTACTGCTTCCTTCAGTTTGGCCTCTTGCTGTTCAACCAGAAGTGCTACTACATCGGCAGTGTCGACTCCTTGAGCTTGTGCAATCGCTGCGAGTGTTTTCCCTGCCGCAAGCTCTTCTTTCAGCTTGTCAGCATCTAGCTTCAACAGTGAGAGCAGCTCTGTATTTTCTTTGAAGTTTTCATTGAAGCCCACTCCACCGTGGTGGCCCATCTTGCCTGTTTTGAATTTTACTTCTGCCGGTTTATTCAATGAAGTTGGTTTTGCTGAATCGGCTGCCATTGCTCCGCCTATGCTACCCAGACTCAGAACCACTGCCATCGTTCCCATCAGCATTCCCATTTTCGCTTTGCTAAACATATACACTCAACCCTTTCGTCTTTGCTCGTGTAGTGTGCTTGCTCTTTGGTACAAGACCAAGTGTACATGGGTATTTTTAGATTCCCGTTTGAGAAAAAAGGAAAACTTGAGGGAAAATCGAGGAGTAGTTGTGAGATGAGTCAACATAGTGGAGGAAAAGAAAAAGCACAGTTCTCTTCGACTCTGACACGCCTGCAGGGGGATTCACTGGCCGTCTCCACTCCAAAAAGGGGACCGTTGAGCCAAAGCCACCCTACGGGCGGAAGTTTCTCAAGGAAGAAGTGTTCGACAAGCGTGGTCCCCTTTTTGGAGTTACGACTGGGGGAGGCTTTGTCAAGGTCTGCGAGCCCTGTGCTTTTTCTTTTCGCCAGCTTTTTTGATTCATCGCTTCTTTAAAAACTTAGGAAGTTCATCCTTTGAGTATCAACAGGGGGGTATTTTTCTTATATAGTGGGACAAAAGCTGCTTGGGAAGAAGTGCATTTCCAGTCCAAGCGCCTCTGGAGCCCACCTCAGCGAAGGATTGAATGTCGGGGAATTTCAGCTTCACTTATGAACTACTTCATCGAAACTTCTACGTTTGAAGCGCTCCCGACATTCAATCCGGAGCGGACAGTCTAACCCCTTGCGGGGCGTAGGCCGAAGCGTAGACTGGAAATGCGCTTCTTCCCCTCCGCTACAGCCACTCCCCCAAAAATAGCAAAAGAGGACGGCATTCACCGTCCCCTCTCCCACACTTTTATTTCGCGCTGAGGCCATATGTCGACTGTGCGACATTCACCATTTCTTCCTCAGGAAGATCCCCCGCGATTGTATATTCGATGCCGTCGAGCTCCCACGTCAGAAGTCGCTGATTTTCACCTGTCTGCGCAAGCACACCAACCGTAAAGCCGAGGTTCACAGGCATACCTTGCTCATACGACACAGATGCTGCTGTCGGGCGTCCTTCGATTACCTTATAGTTGTAGGCTCCTTTGTAGGTCAAGATGACTCTTCTCTCCCCATCACGGGTAACTGGCTCAATATCACCTTGCTTAACCCCTTCTGGCATATACGTAGGGACGATGACACCGAATTGGCTGTTCGGCTGTTTCACGACCTGTCCATTTGCTGGCGCCATTGTTGGGATCGTTGTCAACGAGCTTGTTGTCATGTTGCGCTCTTTGTCAAAGGCGTCTTTGTCAAACATAGGGTTGAACGAAAAATCAGTGAAATCAATTCGTACAAGCGGATTCATGCTAGCATCCATAATTTCAGCGTGCGTCGGTTTGAAATCTTCTGTCAGCCAAATTTTTTGCTTGGTCAAAGAACGATTGCCGCTGTAGTTCGCTTTCACTTCGAATACATACTGTTTTTCATCCATCTTCATTTGGCGCTCAGTGTCATCGATAATGCTCTTGGCCAACGTTTCGTATAGATACAACGGTCCGTTGTTCTCAGGCCAGCCACTTTGGAAGCGGAAGCTCTTGTTCAGATGCGGGGTCAGTACAAAGACTCCTTCATTGTTTCGCAAGATGATTTGTGTAATGCCACGCTGCTTCGAGGTGAGAGCTACCCGATAGTTGGTTGGCTTTTCATACCAGACCTGAACATCGTACTCCATGGGGGTAGAGCCTGTCTGCATGGTCAAAACAGCCTGAGACTTGTACCCAGACATTTTTCCCAGCGTACCGTTCAGGTCGCTCACCACATCTTCTGGTGTTTTCTGACCGAAACAACCGCCGAGGAACAGGGTGAAAACCAACAATAACACCAGTGGTAAAGCTACCCGTTTCATTCAATGAACTCCTCCTTGTCAATATTTTCGACAAAGAAGGGCATCCCTGTCTATTTCCTGGGAAATCTGTCAGTCTCTCGCCCATGCAGCGCATATCGTGTCAATGGTTGCGAATGGATACGAAGTTGGCGATATATCGCTTGGATCGGCTACAGACTTAGCCTTCCTGTGTAAGAGCAGGTAGTCCCTCCTGATCTACGCGATATAAATGTATGTCCATCCTCGTCCCAATATGCAGACAAGTTTATCGAGGTTGTTCAAAACATCTATCGTTCTTCTACAATTACTTGTGCAATCGCGTGTGTCTGGCTATGCGAAATGCTCACATGAATATGAACGCGAGCAGGGTCCAGATCGAGTTTGCTGTACACCTCGTGCTTTATGGTCATGATCGGCTTGCCCAAATCATTCGGGAGGATTTCCATATCCAAAAAGCTGAGTACAGCACCAATGCCTGTACCAAGAGCCTTTGCTCCCGCTTCCTTGGCAGCAAATCTGCCTGCAACCATTTCCGCCTGTCTCGTCTCTGCCTTTCCATGCAGGAGCTGTTGTTCATCTGTAGTCAAAAAGTGTTTGATCGCACGCTCTTGTCTTTTTATCAAAGTAGCGATTCGCTCTATTTCCACAATGTCTACGCCTGTTCCAATGATCATGAGCAATTGCCTCCTAGTGGGCTGATTTACGAATCACAGTATCATCCACTTCCACGCTTTTGCAAGTGCGAGGATAGAAACCACATTCCACCCATAGACTTTACGTAAAAATAAGAAAACCCCCGCAAATTGCGAGGGCTTTTGTCCGCTGGCTCCTACTCAGTAGCTTGGCCAGAAGATTGTTGTGCAGCCGATTGTTGGTTTTGACGGCGAACTTCCGCAACATTTGTCTCACTCGCGAACTCAGTCGCAGCGCCTTGGGAAGCAGCGCGTTGTGCGGATTGTTGGTTCTGACTACGAACCGCTGCTGCGTTTGTTTCACTTGCGAATTCAGTCGCAGTGTTTGCTGCTTGGCTAGCTTGGTTCGCTTTGCCCATACCCGCTTGTTTGTTTTGTTTAGGCATCGTTACTTTCACCTCCTCGACGTCACTGAATATAATTTGTACAGCCCCCTAAGTACGTATCCATCCTCATTTTTCCAAATCGTGCTGTTGCTCACTTGCTTTGTCGCGACCGATCATTCATATTGGAAAGAGCAAGGTTTCTACTCTGCTTTTGAAAGGAGCGATTCTGTATGGCTCACAAGGTTATTATCTATACCCAAGTCACTTGCGGTCCTTGTCAGGAAGAAAAAATGTGGCTGACTTCAAACAACATTGCTTTCGAAGACAGAGACATCCGTCAAAACGAGGCTTATTTCCAGGAAGCCATTCAATTAGGCGCCAGCATGACACCTGTAACCTACATTGAAAAGGAAAACGGCGAGCAAATTGTCATTCATGGATTTGACAAGGAAGAACTAAAAAAAGCGTTGGATCTCAATTGATCCAACGCTTTTTACGACTGATCAGCCAAATGAAGGTTCACTTGTAACTGATTTTTGTTTGACGACTGGCGACATGTCCGGCAAGTTAGACAAAATTTGCTTCACTTCAGGACTGCATTCCGCATTGACGGAGTAATAAACCCATGGTCCCTTCCGGCGCTCTTTGACCAAACCATGAGTTTTTAGCTTAGCCAAGTGCTGGGAAACAGAAGGCTGGGAAGTTTGCAAAATTTCCACGAGATCACGGACACATAAGGACTGTACTTGCAGGAGAGCCATGATCGTCAAGCGTGTCTTGTCACCAAGTAGCTTATAAGTCTCTGACAAAAACAGAACCTGCATCAAATCCATTTCCATAAGGATACCCACCTTTGCCTTACATATCTGCTTATCAGTATACTATATGGCTTATATGATGGGGAAGATAGAACGCAAAAGTTATGTGAATCCTGCTTATACATCTTGCTTTTTCATCGCCTCAATGATCTTGTCTGCAGTGCGCGCAGCCAGCGCCATGACTGTATTTGTCGGGTTGCTGCCACTCGAGGTAACGAACGTAGAAGCACCCGCTATGAAAAGATTGGGTATGTCATGTGACTGCCCATATTCATTCACAACAGAGGTTTCCCTGTCATTCCCCATTCGACATCCCCCCATGAGATGAGCGGTATCAGATACCACATGCTCCGGCTGTCCCCCCATCGCTTCTACAATCCGGTTCATTTGCCCAATAGCATGCTTGTACAGGTGTTTGTCGTTCTCCTGATAACTGAACGTTACCGTAGGGATCGGCATTCCGTATTCATCTTTTTCCCCAGAGAGCGTCACTCTGTTATCAGGATGAGGCAGTACTTCCCCGACCAAGGTGATCCGCGCGTACATATTGTAATCCAGCATGGTCTCTCGAAGCTGTTTTCCCCATAAATACGAGCCGTCTTCCCTCTCGGCAGCAATGGCAGCCGCCATTCCGACCGGACGTGCCCCGTGTGCACTCAACGTATATCCGCGGGCAAATCCTCGTTCCCGATCCGTCTCGTAAAAATGCTGGGTCAAAGCAAGGACAGGTGTTCCCTTATACAATCGCACTTCCTCCGGGAGTCGTCCGTATACATCATGACTGGAGTGAGGCATAATAGCTTTTCCTACCCATCCACTTGAATTCGCCAGCCCTTGCGGAAATTGGGCATTCGCCGAACTGAGCAGCAATCTGGGAGTCTCCACCACAAATCCGGCCAAAATGACTACACGAGCCATTTGCCTGTGCGTCAAACCATTATGGTTGAACAACACACCGCTGACCCGGTCGCCAGCCATCAAAATTTCTGTCACCATGCAGTCGGACAGCACCTCTGCCCCCTCCGCTATCGCTTTGGGGATATGATGAATCAACCCGCTGTACTTGGCATTCGGCATGCATCCTTGATTGCAAAAGCCACGATTGATACAGGGGGGACGTCCATCAAAGGGAGCCGATAAAATCGCCAGAGGGGCGACCACACTCTCGATCCCCAGCTTCTCACACCCTTCCCGGAACAGTTGGGCATTGGCACTGATTGGCTCCCGAACAGGGTACGGATACGGGCCTTGGAAGGAACCCCACGGAAAATGATTCGGACCTGAGACCGCAATTTCACGTTCAATCTTGTCGTAATACGGGGCAAGATCCTGATACGTAATCGGCCAGTCTTCCCCTACGCCGTCTACGGTCTTTGTCTTAAAATCACTCTCGTGGAAACGCAGGAACACCCCCGTAAAATGCACGGTGCCTCCCCCAATTCCCCGTCCTGAGTTGTTATGTCCCAAACGCAGCGGGTCATTGCCTGCTACCAGCCTCGTTTCCTGCCAGGCCAATCTCCGCATCGACAGCTCATCACTGGCAAAATCGTGTTGCGGGTCCCAAAACGGCCCTGCTTCCAGTACGACCACTCGCAACCCAGCCTTTGCCAGCTCATAAGCCAGCACGCCCCCTGCCGCTCCAGCGCCTACGATGCATACATCTGCGTCATCGGCGTATTTTCTTTGATCCACAGGAGTGGGGCGATGAGTAATCGTATGATGGTCATGACTCGTCATTTGCTTTTGCCTCCCATGGGTCCGTCAATCCTTTTTCCACCCGTACATAGCCGCGCGGATAAGCTGGTCCGCCGTAGCCGATATCCGACCAGACCAACGGATGTGAATAGTAAGCGCTAACTGTGTCATGCAGCAACACCTTGAAAAAATCTACGGGAGCTAAGTCTGTCCACGCCTCATGGCTTTGGATACCCCCATTCGCGACGTGCTGAAGAACGGCTTCCTGCTGGTCTAGCTTCAACGCAACGAAGTCAGTTCCATAAGCCGCATGACTCTCCGCATCAATCCCTTTCAAGCCCGAGCGGTAGAGCTCTTTTTTGGGTGGAACTCCGACCTTTCGTTGCGACTCACCGATATTACTAGCCGTTGTATTATCCAGATGCTCCACCACAAAGGTCAGCACCTCCAAACGGTGATCATGGACCAATACGCCTACAACTGTCTGCAAGACCAAGGATTCAGGCTTCGTAAAAAATTGATTGGCGATCGCGGGCATTTTTCTGGCCCCTACTACTTTCCTGGTGTGAGCATCCCACTCTGTATGCTGGTCCCAAACATCATAGGATGGGTAACGTCCAGGCTTCTCCATGTCCTCTCACCCCTTCGAAAACGATTTTTACCAAAACAGCGCAAGAAGCCCTAATGCTGACATTGCCGTGATCAGTAAAGGAAGAATCACAGGAGGACCGACGAGAAAATTTTGACCTTGTGAATAACCTCCCACACGCTGCCCAACCCCGACCGTATGCAAATATGCTCCGTACAAACCCCCAACCATGCCAACCACCATCATCAAGGCAAACACCCAACGTAGCCACCCAGCATTCACAAACGATAAAACAATAGCAGTAACCGCAAATACAGGGAGCTCAAGCACTGGAATCCACATTGCCCAATGTCGGAAGTTTTGTCTGGAGTGAAAAAGTGTGACCTGAACCGCAATCAGGGCAAACGCCAATCCAGCAAAAAGAATGAGTACGCGTTCGATCGGCCAGCCATGCCACATGGAAGCATCCTCCTTTTTATGTAGGTTGCGCCTATTTTTTCCGTCCTTGTCAGGTCCTATTCTGCCTATTTCACTGCAAGCAGCATGATGAATAGAAAAAGCCTGCTGACTTTAACCAGCAGGCTTTCATTCCCTATGAAAAATAAACCAACGTCAAATACAATCCAAGCAAGGTTACCATCAATGTCGGTACGGTCAAAATAACCCCCGTCCGAAAGTACTGCCCCCACGTAATCGTCACGTCTTTGCGTCCCAAAACATGCAACCAGAGCAAAGTCGCCAGTGATCCAATCGGGGTCATTTTCGGCCCCAAATCGCTCCCGATCACATTCGCGTAGATCATTGCTTCCCGCAACACTCCGTCTGCCTGGGTCCCTGCAATTGCCAGCGCGTTGAACATGACTGTCGGAAGGTTGTTCATCACAGAGGAAAGAACAGCAGCGAGAAAGCCCGTTCCCAAGGTCGTTGCCAATAAACCATGCGCCATGAACCAATCCAAGGTGTCCTTGACCAAGTCAGTCAATCTCGCGTTGTGCAGCCCCCACACCACGACATACATGCCAATCGAAAAAACAACGACTACCCACGGTGCTTCTTTTATAATCCGCCGCATGGCGATCGCTTCACTTTTTCTTGCAGCCAGGCAAAAAATGATGGCTGCCCCCGCAATGATGATAGAAACGGGCGTATGGATGGACTCGCTAATAAAAAAGCCAATCAGCAAGACCCCAAGAATCGGCCACGCCAGACGAAACATTCTCTGGTCGCGAATTGCTTCCTTCGGATTTTTCAGATGGGAAAGGTCAACCTGCGCCGGGATGCTTTTACGAAAATATAGGTACAAAACCAGCAGACTTCCACCAATCGAAAACAAAGTCGGAATGATCATTTTGGCCGCATACGCAGCAAAGCCAATATCAAAATAGTCAGCGGAAACAATATTCACCAGATTGCTAATCACAAAGGGCAAAGAACTCGTATCTGCAATGAACCCGCTCGCCATGACAAATGCCAAAACCGTTCTCCCATCCAGCCTTAATGCCCGCACCTGTGCCAACACAATCGGTGTCAAAATCAGGGCTGCCCCATCATTCGTAAACAAGGCGGATACGAGTGAACCAAGCAGGATGACATAAACGAACATAAGCCGACCATTTCCTTTGGCAAATCGAGCCATATGGAGCGCAGCCCATTCAAAAAAACCGATTTCGTCCAATACGAGCGAGATGATAATAATCCCGATTAACGCTAGCGTCGCATTCCAAACAATAGAGGTTACCTCTGCGACATCACCGATCGTGACTACCCCGATCGCCAAGGCCAACAGTGCTCCACCGACAGCCGGATAACCAATCGACAGCCCACGCGGTTGCCAGATGACCAATGTCAACGTGATCAGAAAAAGGAAGAATGAAATCCAAACCACTGCAAATATCTCCTTTCTAAAAACCAAAAAGAGCGGACCTCGAAAAGTCCGCTCTCCTACCATACTACAAATTGAAATGATCCGAAACGTCCGGTAATGGAATCCTTTAAAGTAAGATGTGGCCACCTTCTACATGAAGTACAGTTCCGGTTACAAAACTATTTTGGAGCAGGTATAGTACGCTTTGTGCAACGTCTTTCGCTTGTCCAACTCGCTTCACAGGGAGCTTGTCTGCCAATGTTGCATAGAAATTTTCGCGCACATCTTCAGGCATTTTGCTGCGTGATGGCGTATCAATTATGCCAGGTGAAACGATATTCACTCGGATTGGTGCCAGTTCCAAAGCGAGGGTTTGCCCCAGATTCGAAACCGCCGCATTGACTGCGCCAAGCACAGACGAACCAATCATCGATTTGTAGGCGACGACCCCGGAGAATAAGGTGATGGAGCCATTTGTTGAAATCTTCGGCGCTCCGTACTTCGCCGCGTAGTACTGACCCCAAAATTTGTTTTCGAACAACTTCCGCGCTTGGGTTGTATCCGTTTGAAGGAATGAACCGCCAGATGTTTCCGCAGCACTGACAACCAGATGATCAAACGTGCCTACTTTTTCAAAAAAGGCCTGCACTTGCTGCTCATCGGTGGTATCCAGCGTATACGCCGAGGCCTTGGAGCCTAGACTATCTTTTGCCTTCTGCAATTTATCTTCGGAGCGGCTCGCAATGATCACTTCTGCTCCAAGCGCTATTGCCTGTTTGGCTGTCTCCAAACCAATTCCAGAGCTTCCGCCGATGATTACTATCTTTTGATTGTGCAACATGATAGGATCTCTCCCCTTTCCTTTGAGATTTTCATTTAGAAACTCAATACTTGTTTGAGATGCGCCTCGAGTTCGGATGCAAATTGATCGATCTGCGGATTTTTGATGACATCATAGCAAGCAAAGCTCTTTACAGGTTGCATGCCTAAAAATTCCTGTACGCGGTGCAAATGGCTGATTGCATCTTCCAGGCTTTCCCCTTTAAAAAATTGGGTCGGATCGTTAAATGCTTTTTCTGGAGCATTCCAAGTCGTCGAGAACATATATTTTTTGTCGGTTAATAAGCCGCCTCTTCCGTATTGATTAGCACCTTTGAAAAACAAGCCGTACGCATATACTTCATCCATATATGTTTTCAATAACCCAGGGACACTGAACCAGTAGATGGGGGTTTGATAAATGATCATATCTGCCCAGAGAAATTTCTGGTGCTCTTCTTCCATTTTGTATCCATTTTGAATAATGGTAGTTCGTACTTGGTTCTCTTTTTCGAGCAGACTCACCATATGATCCATCAACGTTTGGTTCAGTTTTCCTTCTGATGAGCCATATTTTTGGTGACCATTGATGATAAGGATTTTTTTCATTTTTTACATCTCCTTTATGTTAGGACGTTCAATTTTCCGCTAAAACGCCAATTTGTTGCATAAAAGTTAAATTGTCTTCCAGGTGCCAGTCTTCAACCAGCTTCCCATCCTTGATGCGTAAAACATCGATCGCCATAAATTGAATAGGCTTCCCGGTCAAAGGTTTTCCCATAAACTCGCCTTTGCTCGTACCCGTAAAGGAAAGACGAGCTGTCACCTTGTCCCCCACTACCAGTAAATCCTCAATTTTGCATTGCAAGTCGGGAACTGCTTTCCGAAAGTTGCGAGAAGCGAATAACAAGCCATCGGGTCCTTGAGGTCTTCCTTTCGGCAACGTGTTATCTATGAAGCTTGGAGAAACTGTTTGTGCAATGAGATCCTCATTCCCAGTGTTCCAGAATCCGTAGAAACGTTGAGCAGCCTGTACCATTTCGGTAGCTTGCGTTGCGTTCAATGAGGAGTCAATCGTCATTGAAACGGGTTGAGGAAGATCCTTCAATAGTTGAATGTCTGTCTTGGAGGACAACACAGCAGTTTGATTATCATAAGCAGACGTTTTCGAATCAGTAGCGCATGCTGTTGCGAACAGCATCGTCCCGAAGATGACAGCAATACCAGCTATCGAACTAATTGTTTTGGTACGTGGAATCATGTTGTTCTAATCAGCTCCTTATTTAGAGTGGAAGTATCGTTCACATTGATATTGTAATAACACTAACTTCATTTATGGAAGTAGTGATATTTAATTCATATAGTTTCCGAAAAGATAGTATTGCGATATACTAGGCCAAAGAATCGCAAAAAAATTTTGGAGGATATTCCGATGAACGTTCTTGAGCCAATCGGACTGAACAAAGGAACCCCGGGCCAACCTTGCCCCATTGCCAAAACGCTTGACGTTATAGGGACCAAATGGACCTTTTTAATCATTCGGGACCTGCTTATCGAGGGAACACTGCGTTTCAGCGACCTGCTGAAATCCATGGATGGGATTAGTCCGAAAACACTGTCGCTCAGACTGAAGGAATTGGAGGAGCACGGCATATTGGAAAGGAAGGTGTTTCCGGAAGTCCCTCCGCGCGTGGAATATACGTTAACGGAGAAAGGGAAACGATTGGAAGGTATTTTCATTGAGTTAAAGAGATTCGGGTTACATTTATAAATGTTTTAAAATCAAAAAGAGCGGACCTCGAAAAGTCCGCTCTTCTTCTATCATACCTATTGAATTATCCGAAACGTCCGGTAATGTAATCCTCTGTTCTTTTGTCACGAGGATTTTGGAAGATCGTCGGGGTACTGTCAAACTCGACTAGCTCTCCATTCAAGAAAAACGCAGTCTTATCGGAAATACGTGCTGCCTGCTGCATGTTGTGCGTCACGATTACAATCGTATAACGGTTCTTCAGCTCTTCCAACAGCTCTTCGATTTTAGCTGTCGAAATTGGGTCCAGAGCAGAGGTTGGCTCATCCATCAAAATGATCTGTGGCTGAACAGCGAGTGCCCGAGCGATACAGAGGCGTTGCTGCTGTCCACCAGAAAGCCCTGTTGCTGGCTTTTTCAATACATCCTTCACTTCATCCCAAAGCGCTGCTGCCTTGAGGCTTGTCTCTACCAACTCGTCCAGCTTGTTACGATCGTTCATGCCATGAAGTCTCGGTCCGTACGTGATGTTGTCATAGATGCTCTTCGGAAAAGGATTCGGATGCTGAAACACCATGCCGATATTTTTGCGAAGTCGCTCCACTTCTACGCGATTACTATAAATATCCTCATCGAACACTTTTACCGTTCCCGTAATTTTGGTGTTCGGTACAGAATCGTTCATTCGATTCAACGTCCGTAAAAATGTAGACTTACCGCAGCCGGACGGGCCAATTAAGGCTGTAATGGAATCAGGCTCTACATCCAGATTTATATGATAGAGGGCTTGCTTATTACCGTAGAAGAGATTCAACTCTCTCACCGAAATAACACTCATACGGTCTTCGCTCCTTCGTGGTTGTTACGTCCTTTTACTTCCCCACTATAGCGCACCAATGTTAGGGTTCCGTGTGATGTTTATTAAGTTTCGATAAAGTTTTTGTTTTGGGACTTTTTACATAGGTCATTTTACATTAAGTTATGGTAAATCTTGCTGGTAAAGCATATACGCTCCTCTAGGTACCCCCTACAATGAAACTGAACGTTTTGACGAATAAGGGGAGAACAATGAATGCCAGACATAAGAAAACTATGGGGTCACTCGTCGTTTCATTACCGTTCAATTTTCACCAGGCTGTTTGCAGGCATTATGGGGATGGTAGTCTGCATGATGGCAATCGCCGCTTTCTTCATCAGCTATCAATCCGAAGCCACACTTAATGAAAAAACAAAGCAGCAATTACACGAGGCATCAGGTGCAGCTCTACAGAAAGTACATAGCAGGGTCTATGACATCGTAACCGCCTTGCAATCATTTGCTTCCACTTATAAAAACAGTAAGGTCACCAACAGTCAGATCTTTGGCATCTTTACAGATATGTCGGCCAGCAATCCTACGATTTCCGAATTACAGATCGTCACCACAGACGGACGGTATTTAACCTTTCCGGGATCACCCCTCGACAGTTCCTACGATCCGCGAAAAATGGACTGGTATGAGGGCGCATTGAATCAACCACAGCAGGGGGTTTTTGTCTCAGATGTCTTCCAGTTTTCCGAGACAGAGTTTCCAAAGATCGCCGTCTCACTCCCTTTGCGCAATGACGACGAGGAGCCCGTAGGCGTCGTCGTGGCATTTGTCTCTGTCCCGAAGCTGAGCGAATCCATCGGGCAGATTAAACTGGGGGAAACCGGATATGCCATGATCGTTGATCAACAAGGCAAACTGGTCGCTCATCCCGATCAATCCTACGCGTTGCAGCGTCCCCTTCTCTCGGAGCTTGCGATCGTGCAAAACGTCATCGCTGGTCAATCTGGCTACGAACCGAGCAGGATCAATGGAGTAGACTCTTTTGCCGCCTATCAATTTGACCCCTCCTTGAAATGGGGAGTGATCGTCGCACAGTCGGTATCCGAGGTAAAAAAAGAGGTCCGTCGCCTTCAGCTAACCATTTTGGCCGTCTCGCTCGTCGGACTCGCTGCACTCGCACTAATGCTGTATGTGTACGTACGTCGAATCATCAAGCCAATAAAGGAAGCACAACAAAAAATGTCCGCCTTTAGCGAGGGCGATCTCCTGCAAACCATGCAGGTACAAAGCAATGATGAAATTCGCCAGCTGGCTGACAGCTTCAATCGAATGAGTGAACAAATCCGGACAATCATCGGTAAAATCCAGTATGTTATCTCAGACGTCAAACAAGTAGCCGATCATGTGGGAAAAGGCTCCCGCCATTCTCACGCCATGCAGTCAGAAGTCGTATCCGTAACAGAGCGGCTTGCCCAAGAAATGGACAACCAGCAAGAGCAGATCGATGATATCCACGCCACAATGGCCGGCATCACGCAAGAAATGTCTCGGATCACAGACTCCATGGAAAAAGCAATCGTACAGAGCCAGGAATCACGTCAGCAAAATACCAAAGCAGCAACCTCCATTGACTTGCTAAAAGAAAATATGCACAGTATCTCAGAAGATATGAAGGCTTCTATGGATGCCATGTCCTCCATGAGAGATAGCATGAGCGACATCAACGAAATGCTCGGTTTGATTTCCGCCATCTCCAAGCGAACCAAGCTTTTGTCCTTCAATGCCCGAATCGAAGCTTCCAGGGCTGGACAAGCCGGAGTCGGCTTCAGCGTCGTAGCAGACGAGATTCGCTTGCTGTCCGACCAGACCGAAGAGGCATCGGCCCGTATTCAAAAGGTAATTGAATCAGGCGAAGAACGAATGGAGCACGTAGCCGCCTGCTTGCAAACGACCGATCATGCTACTGTCAATGGCATTCAAACCTTGCACCAGGCCGCTTCTATCTTTCACAATACGATCGAGCTCAGCGAAGCGTTGACTGCGCAATTTGAATCGATCAGAATGCTCACAGGAACAATCTCGACACAGAGCCAAGCCATTTCACAGCGGGTAGACAATCTATCTGCCTCTGCACAGCAAGTCGTATCAGGTACACAGCAAGCCGTAGCCGCCAATCAAGAAAGTCTATCCTTATCGGAGCAATTTCTTGATGACTCCCTGCGTTTGGCAGATATCGTTGAGGATCTAGAGCAAGCGATCAAATTTTTCAGAGCGGAAGACAGTCCCTCTCTCCAAAGACATACATAATGATAAGAAAAAGCCCTCCCGCAAGCACAGGGACTGACCCCCGTTTCTAGGACAGGGATCAAAACACCTTACAAGTTTAAGCAGCCAGTCCTCGGAATTCAACCGGCGACTGGTTGTTTAGTTT
>NZ_JBHVSO010000022.1:0-58146 GCF_042885155.1 Brevibacillus sp. NPDC058079 | reverse complement strand
CTATATTAATAATCATATTATACTATATTAACGCGGTAATTTATAAAAGTAATCCGAACTAAAAAAAGGTTGCCGATACTTTCTCGACAACCTGAGCCACCCATGATGGGTGGCTTCTTCTATTCTCAAAATAACTCGATAACGGTAATGCTGACATTGGCTGTTTGTGGAGGGAACGGTTCTGCAAAAAAGACTGTTCCGATGATTGCCGCCACGAGGTTAAGGACACTTAGTGCCCCGACAGGAGTCGTTATGATAGCGGAATAGGTAAAGGCTAGGGGTGTTTCAGCAATAATCGTATATCCAGAACCTGGAACAGGAGCTCCATTCAGTGCGAGAAACATGGCAGAAGGTGTGTTGTTCGTCATATTGACAGAATGAGTGACAAAGTAAGTATGGCCGCCTGCCAGTAAGATATCAGGTGAGCCTGCAGCATGGGTAATATCGGTTCCCGTTATGACGCCGTTGTTACTGAGGGCGACAGGCTGATTAGCAACGGTTGTTATAACCGTAGTCAAATTATAGACATGCGCACTATTGGTCAGTTGTGGTCCTGTAGCGCCAGTGGCCCCGGCTATCCCAGTGGCCCCGGTTGTTCCAGTGGCTCCAGCTGTCCCAGTGGCCCCGGTTGTTCCAGTAGCTCCGATTGTCCCAGTAGCCCCAGTGGTCCCAGCTATCCCAGTAGTTCCAGTTGCACCAGTGGCTCCGGCCATCCCAGTAGCTCCAGCTGTCCCAGTAGCCCCAGTGACTCCGGCTATCCCAGTAGCCCCAGTGACTCCGGCTATCCCAGTAGCTCCAGCTGTCCCAGTAGCTCCGGTAGCCCCGGTGACTCCGGCTGTCCCAGTGGCTCCGGCTGCCCCAGTGGCTCCGGTAGCCCCAGTAGAACCCGTAGCTCCAGTTGGTCCGATTGAAATAGGCGTGTTTAATATACTATCAAGTTTACTTTGCAAGATGCTTTCCTTTTGCATGATGGTTTTTATCGTGTCTTGTACACTTTGATTGACATTCAAAAGATCGCTGATCGTTGCTGGCGGGATGGTAACCCCTGGAAGTATACCCAGAATAAACGGAAGCTTTTCCCTCTCCGCGTTAATGATATGTCCTAACCCTAGCTCTTCTATAGCGATTGAGGACAATAACAAATTAATCGCGTCGGCACGCGTGAGTGTTATGGTCGGAGTAATATTTGGCAAATTGGCTTGTGACACGGTTATCCCTCCTGAAAATCATAAATAGAACTCGTCCCATTGTTCAAATGTGTTCGTGTTGTTATATAAATAATTTTTCCTAAATATCCATATAAAGGTAGACAAAAACAAATTCGTTTTGGTACATATAAATCAGTGTTGCCGGATTGTATCGGAATGGAGGATATCTCCGCTGTAGCTATATTAGGCTATGAACGGGAGGAATGCATGGTGCAACATAAAAAGAAATGGATAATCACCATCGCGATGGCAGTATGTCTGATTGTGGTCTTTGGTTTTGGCAATCAACAAACATTGGCGACTGCGCCAACCAAAAAGCCAGTGATAAATGTTTTGGGCAGCGATCCTGTCAATATCAATTCAGATCGAAGCTTTGTCACCGTTCAAGGAGAGTGGATTTTTTATAACAACGATGGCTTATACAAAATCAAAAAGGATGGAAGCTCCCTTCAAAAGTTGAGCAGTGATTGGGCCGATAATGTGAATGTTGTAGGTGACTGGATTTACTATACGCGCAATAAGCCTTTTAAAGAAATCTATCAGCTGGAGATGCCCAATTACGATATCAATGGTACGTATGAAGATGTAACGGAGCTCATGAAAATCAAGACAGACGGCAGTTCGAAAACAGTCATCAAAAGCGGTAGTCTTGCGGAAGGGGATCGCAATAACGTATACAGAATGTATGTAGTGGGGGATATCATCTACTACGCAGACGGCTACGGTCCTTTGTACCGGATGGACACGAATGGCAAAAATCAGAAGAAGCTGCTTGACCAGTATGATGAAGTTTATTTCTATCAGGATTGGCTTTTCTATACCAATGAAAGTCGTCAATTATATAAAATGAAGCGGGATGGTACGCAGAAAAAGGTAGTAAGCAAAGAAAAAGAGATGACCCTTATCGGTCTGTCTGGTGATTTCATTTACTACACAAAATGGGTAAACGATAAAGGCGTCGTCGATGTTTATAAAATCGGACTAAAGGATGGGAAAACCGCTCTCGTCAAGAAAGGGTTGCCTCCAGCAGAAAATCCGATCATTGTCGCTGGGAAGCATCTATACTACATCTCAGAAATAAAGGACGCACATACGGTAGGCAGAATGAATATGGCGGACGGCAAGACAACCCCGCTGTATCCATTAGGTAGCATTTCCAGTCAAGCAATAAACATCGGGGGAGATTTCATCTTTTTTTACGACTATCAAGCTTCCGATCGTGATAAAAGAGAACTATTCAAAGTGAAGAGGGGCGAAAACAAAGTGGAAAAGGTAACCCCAAAGGCGAAGTAAGGATAAGAGCCACCCCAAGGCGGGTGGCTCTTTTGTTATGGGCTAATTTCTCGTGGCATGAAGCTGACTTCTTTTTCTCTCCCACTTCTTGTACATGAGCACGGAGCCAAACATGAATATAGAAGCGATGAGCGCACTCACGGGCAGCATGACTACCATTTCGTCCGGAAAGACAAAAGGAAGAAGTGGAAATGCGTATGCAGCTGGGACACGCATGCCGACGATGCGTAATAAAACAAACATCAAAAGCATATCGAGCAGCGTGACAATCACCCACGAATCAATCGCAAAGTAGAGCAGTGTACCGACTGTCGCCGATATGGTTAACATTAGTCCGAGCTTGAAGGCCATCTTGCCGTTGAACATCGGCTTGTGAAGAGATTCATATACAACGACGAGTATGGGCGGAATTGCTGCTAAGTGTGGGTAACCAGCCATCCAACAAAAACCGATCCATACGAAAGTCAAAATCAAGAACACGAGCATATACTGATACGGTATCTTCACTTTCTTCTCCAGGCCGCCATTCAGTTTGAAGGCGAGAACGCCAAGCATGATGATGAAGGAAAGCATGACGACAGAGATCATAAAAGACCATTCAACTGCATTCGTGACCAGAGGTAATAAGCCAGTGGCAAGGGATGGTCCAAAATTCGATTGGATGATTCGTAAAAAGAGCATCATGAGTACGAGTGTGATGCTGACTTTTCCAAGGTACGGCAAGTCTACTTGATTTATAGCAAATCCGATTGCAGCCGTAATCGACGGAGCCACAAAAATTTTAGAAGGTTGTCTGATCCATCCCGGTTCTCGGTATACCCATATACCAATCGCCATCGCTGCTATTTCAGGTAGAATGACTTCGGGATCATCGAGTATGACGGAAGCCGCTACCATGAGCAAGATAAGCGCTATGGCAATGATATAGGAAAGAATGGTTTCATTCTTCGAAATCACTGAATTCATTCTGACTAACTCCTTTTCGTTTGCATTATCCTTTATTATGGCAAGGATTGTGGAAGGTTATTGTGCCAATGGGAGCAACATTGTTTGTAACAAAAACGTCACTAACAGTGGAAAAGCAGCACCCAGAAGAGGGGTATAAACAAAATCAGAGCGGCATAAGGTATGGGGTATTACCTAGACGGATGAAGGTCAGGATGATCATTTCGTGTTTGATAGAGGTGAAAAATGGGCAGACCAATAAGGGAGCATTCCGTTACGAAGTACACCCAGTATACCGATAGGGGGAATATGCAATTGTTGAGTTCATTTAAACCGCTAAAGAGAATCGAAGAAAACAGCAAGATTGTACAGCAGACGATACAGTACATAGGGAATCAAAAAGTCAGTACGATTACGATAGAAACGCCTAAAAAACTACCTAAATGTAGGTAGTTTTTTCCTATTTGTAGAATCTGAATATAATGTTAAAATAATGTAAAACTTTACCAGAAGGAGAGGTTTACAGGTGCTAAAGAATCTCGTGCAGAGCCATGTAAAGATTGTTTTTTCTGTTCTTGGCATCTTGTCCGTTCTGGTCTCATGGCTCGTATTTGAATTGTTAAAAGGTTTGCTGCCAGATTTGATAGCAGTCATACATAAGTGGATGTTTCAACCGATCGAATGGCTGCTTATCCTAGCACCGCCACATGAGGAAAACAAACTAGCGTCATTAGGCTCTGTTCTAGGCTTATCTATCTTGTATTCCGCCATTTTGGCAGGTATGGTATTCATCGTTTTGTTCATCTGCGACAAGATTAGAGGGAACGACATCGAGTTCCAGATGGAAGTGAAATATTGTGAGAAAGAATTGGCTAATGCGATTTACAGTTTGGATGGCAGCGGTCAATCAACAGCTATTATTAATGCGAATGCGATCACGTTTATGAAGGCATTTGAAATGGAAGTAAAGACGATTTATGGATTGAAACCGGACGAGCTATGCTGTTATTGGATCGTACCTACGAATAATGACAAGCAGTTTGAAGTGTTTTACTTAACCGAGTTGAAAGATTTTGACACAGTACGTACTTTATTACTGTCTTCCATGCTTCAAGAGGATTGCAGAATTGCCGATAAACAAGTAAAGGGACGTATTCAAAATACGGATATTGAACAATTTGCAATTGTAAAAAACTTCGGCAAGTTCAGGCTTGGATTCGCGGTCGCTGTTTACAAGAATGACACATTTACTCCCGAAAATATGCAGGAGTTCGAGCGGTTGACTACGTATATGTTACTATTGGGATTTGTTACCAAGTTTGTGAATAAGGTCAAAACCTTAAAGAGAGCTAGTTAGGAGTGGGATACGATGAAATTAGCTGAGTTCTTCGCGAAAAGAGGCAACGAAACTGCTGTTTACTCGAAAAATCTCTCTTCCAAGAAGAAGATTCCCAACAGCAAATTTACTCCTGGCTTCGCTAGCTTAAAACAGATTGTAGATGAGCATAGTCCGAATGAGCGACATGATAATAAAGTGGTTGGAGGAAAATGACACTGCCTGTGGGCAGTGTTATTTTTTGTTTCGGGATACTTGGGATAGAGGAAAAGCCACCTGCTAAGGGTGGCTTTAGTTTTGGGAGATCTCTACACTGTGGTTTCTCTTCCTGTGGGACCATATCAGGACAGGGACCAGCAACAGTGATAAAGCGCCTCCGGCTAGTGAAAGTGTTGCATAGCTGGCATTTGCGACGACCATACCAGATAGGGCTCCACCGGATGCACCAGCCAAGGCAATCAATACATCAACCGTTCCCTGCGTTTTCGCACGAGTGGCGGGCTGCGTTGCATCTACGATGAGCGCTGTGCCACTAATTAATCCAAAATTCCAGCCCAGTCCGAGCAGCACAAGAGCGGTGATGAGTAGCGGCATCGAATCGGCTGGGGCGAAAGCAGCAGTCATGCTGGCTGCAAGCAGTATGACACCTGAAGCATATGCCATTGTGGAGCGACCGATCTTGTCAACGAGTACACCCGTCAAGAGAGAGGGAAGGTACATCGCACCGATATGAAAACCGATGACGATACCTACTTCAGAGAGACCATGTCCGTGGTGCTTCATATGCACAGGCGTCATTGTCATAATGGCGACCATGACGATCTGCGTCAAAATCATAACGGTGGCTCCCACGATGATTCCACGGTTGTTGCTTGCAAGCTGATTCTCATTCAGACAGGACGGCGAGCTCTGATCCACCTGTTGTGCTTCTGCGATTGCTTTCGAAACGATGAACGGGTCCGGTCGAAGCAAAACCCAAAATACGAGACCAGCGAGGATAAAGGCTGCGGCCCCCAAGATGAAAGGACCAGCCAGTGCGGGGACACCGATGGATGTAGCGAATCGTCCCATGACTTCCACCAGGTTTGGTCCTGCAACGGCCCCGAATGTAGTGGAGACCATGGCAATACTTACAGCAGTCGCTCGTTGTTTAGGCTTTGCCAAGTCTGTGCCTGCATAGCGGGCCTGTAGGTTAGTAGCGGTGCCAGCCCCATACAGAATTAAGGAAGCAAACAGAAGGACAATACTGTTTGCGACGGCTGCGATAACCACCCCAATTGCGCCAATACCTCCGGCTAAGAAGCCGCTAGCGAGACCCAAACGGCGTCCAAAGCGTTGAGAGAGTCGACCCACCAGCAATGCAGCGACAGCAGAGCCAAACGTGAGTAATGCGGAAGGGATGCCCGCGAGACTTTCCGAACCGAGCATATCCTGAGCGAGGAGAGCCCCTACGGTGACACCTGCCGCAAGTCCTGCACCGCCAAAAATTTGTGAGATGACAACGATCCAGAGCGTTCGCTTGTATAGTCTTTGCTGTTTATCTGGGGAGTCGATGTAGCTTTGTAAATCTTCAGGTTTGAGTGACATCTGATCCACCTTTCTATGGAGAGAAAGCTTTCGTGAAGTTATGAAATTTCAGTCATCCTTTCGTGTGGAAATGACTGGGGAATTTGCATTCAGTATAGTATTGGCGACGGGTAAACACAAGGAGAATCCAGCTTAGTAAACACTTTGCAAAAGCAAAAACACCGGATATTTTCTATCCGGTCAGCATGTAGAGAAAGACCCCTTTCGCAAAAAAGGGGTCTTTTCATGCGGTTTTAGACGACATCATCTGTATGCCGTGGCTCAACGGTGTTCAATGTCTTCAGATCAAGATGACTTATGCGCTCAGGATCGGAGATCAAGTCGACTTCCGTAATCTTTCCGTGACTCATTGTAAATTTGAGTACATAGAGCAATTTTCCTTGAGGAGCAACAATGATTCCTACTGTTCCGTTAACGAGGGCTAGTTGTGCTGCTTTCTGTGCACGTCCCGAAACTTGTTTCGCTAGAGCAACCGCTCCTCGCGTTACTCTTGAAGAGCCTGTTTGACGATCGTCACGAAGTATAACGTGCGGATCGAGCGCAGCTACTAGAGTATCGAAATCGCCAGCATGCGCTGCGGCAAGAAAAGCTTGAACGACGTCGCGTTGGAGAGCATGGTCGACTTCCTGCATTGCTTTCACCCCGCGAACACGGTGGCGTGCCCTGCTCGCAAGTTGCCTAGTAGCGACCTCCGACTTACCTAAAATAGGCGCAATCTCATTGAAGGGCATGGCGAAAACATCGTGCAGCACAAACGTGATGCGTTCCGCAGGGTTCAAATTCCCAAGCACGACTAGCAATGCAATGCCGACAGAATCAGCCAATATGGCTTCTTGTTCGGGGTCAATAATATTCTCTTGGCTTGTGAAAGCATCGGGCAATTGAGTTTCTATCGATTCTTCGCGCCTAGATTTTCGCGAGCGTAACATGTCGAGACAAACCCGTGAAACAACGGTGGTCAACCATCCTCCCATGTTCTCGATGTCGCTTGCATCCACACGACTAAGACGTAACCAAGACTCCTGTACCGCATCCTCCGCTTCGCTCAATGATCCAAGCATTCGATAAGCGACTGCCTGAAGGTGCTTTCGGTGTGATTCGAATATATTTGCCAACCAAACCTGTTCGCTCATCATTTAAACTCCCTCGCACAAAAATAAAAAAGCCTATATAAATTCTGACGGATGAACTCTTAGCAATGTGACAAATACCGGTCATTTAATTTTGTCACAAGTTCCCGTGGGGCGATTCGTCAACATAGTAAGGACAAGAATGGATAGTCCTGCTATGATCGTTCCCGATGTGACTTAATCCTTACAAGCCCTGGGCAAATCTCTATTTACATCCGCATAGAAAACAGGTATTCCGAGCCGTACGCTCTTCCTTGCCTATCCTCGGGCAAGCCAAATCAATGATATTTGTGGAGGGCATGGCCGCGAAACCCGAGCAAGAGCCTGCACCTAACTTGCTTTTGCTAGGTGTAGTGCTATCTTTTTCATGTTTTGACCTGTTGCTGGAATAAAAAAATGGCTGTCGACTATCTCGACAGCCCGACCGGACATTTTCTATCCAGTGTTTTTCGTTCATTTTCCTACGATAAGCAATAGCTCACGGAGGTTTTGTATGAGGATTTGATTTTCTTCCAGCGTACCTACACTGATTCGAATATGCTCCGGTAACCCCCAAGTGTCTCCGTACCGCAAAATGATGCCTCTTTCCAGCAGCCCTTGATAAATCCTACCCGCATTTGGTCCCAATTTTGCCAAGATAAAATTAGACATACTCACGGTATAAGGGATATTCATTTCAGCGAATGCATCATACAGCTGCTTACGGCCTTTGGTGTTTTCCGTGAGGGATATTTCAAAATGCTCCACGTCAGCAAGGGCGGTAATGGCGGCTGTTTGTGCCAATGAATTGACGTTAAACGGCTCTTTTACTTTCAGGATTTTTTGGATCACCGAAGGGTGAGCGACACCAAATCCGACTCGAATACCGGCAAGCGCGTAAATTTTCGAGAAGGTTTGCAAGACGAGAACAGGGTATCCTTGGCGGACAAATTCAATTCCCGTTGTGTAGTCGTCAGCCGTTGCATAGTGACTGTAAGCAGCGTCGAGTACTATAAGCACCCCATCTGGCAGTTGGTCTAGCAATGCCGTCAAGTCCTGACGAGACAAATAGGTGCCTGTCGGGTTGTTTGGGGAACAAAGGTAGACAAGCTTTGTTCGATTCGTGATGGCTGCCAAAATGGCGGAAACATTGAATGCATAATCGGCCTCAAGCGGAACCGTTTTGATGACAGCTTCCATGAGATGTGCGCCGAATTCATATTCACTAAAGGTCGGCGAAGGCACGACGATTTCGTCCTCAGGCTCCAAATAGGTTTCGGAAATGAGCTTGATCAGTTCGTCACCGCCATTCGTGACGATTAAATGCTCCGGACTTAACTCAAGATGATCAGCCAAGTGCTCTTTCAGCGTCGTTGTATTGGCATCCGGGTAACGATGCAGCTCCGGGAGCGCACCGAGAATGGCGCGGATGATCTTTGGGGATGGGCCGAGTGGATTTTCATTTGAGGCTAGTTTAATGATATGAGAGAGTCCGTACATTTTTTTAATCTCCCAAATCGGCATTCCAGGTTGATAGGATTGTATCTTTTCTAATGTTTTTCGCGATTGTGTCGTGGGTAGTTTTTTCATCTATATGGCCTCCAAAACTTCATGGTAGCAACACTGTAAGTGAAATCTCCAGCAGTGTAACCAGCCAATTCGCGAAAGATGAAACAGACCAATTACGAGGTAGGTGTTCCGTACAAATAAAGTTGTAGACTGTAAAATAAAGTACTAGACCGAAAAATAAAGTGTTAGATTGGCGCCAGTTATTCAACTAACGGACAGTTTAGTGATGGTGGCTACCGCCAAAAGTCTTGGAATCACAATAAAGAAGAGAAATACACTAAACATCAAATTTGGTTATATCGTTTTAGAAGAGTTCTACTAATAAGTCATAAGTCCATCTCCATTTTTCTACATAGTCGGTTCTAAGGCGCCGATTTTAATTCCGTGGAACAATTCAAAAAACGGCCGCTGTTCGCATCATTTGCGGCAGGACCGTTTTTTGTTTTTCGTACGCTAGCTTCAAATTGCTATTCTTGCCAAACACTCATAGGGTCCCATTGTTTGATCTGATCGCCATATTTTCCGGCCAAAAAAACTTTCATGTCTTCCAGCTTAGCAGGCACCTCGTTCCAAATTGGAAGGGGTGGTAACCCTCGTTTGCTTTTCAATAGGATATCCACTGTAACATACAAGCGTTCTGGCTGAATCCAATGAAGGAAGCGGGAAATATCAATTTGCTTTGTCAGGGACAAGGAATCAATTTCGTCATTGTAATGCTTGTTGAACTCACTGATCAGGTTCAGGAGGTAGTCTCTCTGCTCCTTCACGAAGTCCAGGCCGCAGATGGCACCATGTCCTGGAACAACGATTTCGGGTTTAATTTCATCAATAATGCGATCAAGCACTTTAACCCAATTGAGGGTTCCCTCTTCGCTGTATGCCGTACAACCGTTAAACACGACATCGCCAGCGAACAGCACTTTTTCTTTTGGCATCCACAACAGCAAGTCACTGTCAGAGTGGGCCGGAGCTACGTTGTAAATCATAACTTCCGTATCGCCAAGACGGATGTTGATATCGTCCTTTATCTCAATATTCGGGAGCACCCATTCTACGCCTTCCAGGTCGAATCCTTCAAATTCCGCTGCAAAAAACCGCTCGCCCGAAGTCGATTCCAGAGAATCCTTTCCTCTTCTGATGACGCTGTCCATCCAGGCGATATTTTCGGTGAAACGCTCTCTGGCCGCTTCCTTGTGCATAATAATACAAGAATCTTTAAACACTTTGTTTCCCCAGGCATGGTCGCTGTTATAGTGCGAGTTCACCACATATGCGGGAGAGCCACCGTTGCTTACTTCCATAAAAGCCTCCCGCATTTCCCGCGCATGGAACAAATCGAAGAACGTGTCATACACCAGCCCTTCACCCTTGTTGATGAACCCGGCATTGGCCCAACTGATGCCGCGATACGGCGAAATACCGGCGAAGACGCCATCTGCGACTTCAAAAAATTTAACGCGAGGTTTTTGGATAATACGTCCATACTTCATGAAGATTCTCCTTTGCGTCTATGTTTTTGGGGTAAGGCATACGAACTATGTCTGTATTATAGAGAATGGAAAACAGAAATGCAAGCGTGTGCTTGCGTGCATTTACTCTATGCTTTATGATAGTAACAGAACAACATCACACTACATGGATGGAGGCGCTGCAACATGAAGCTAGTAACCTTTCAAACCAAGACATCCCATGAACCTTTGTTTGGGCTTGTAGTTAACGAGGAATTTGTTGTGTCTTTTGCTGCAATCATGAAAAAGCAGGGAACATTCTTTGACAGTCTTGAAAGTATGGACAGCTATCTTCATTATTTGCCGGCAAGTTATGATGCCGCTAAGGAATTGATGCAATATGCTGTCGAACAGTCGCACCAATTCAATGAAAATGAAATCTGCCCGATTGCAGCGGTAAAACTGCTGCCGCCGGTTCCGAATCCGGCTGCGCTTATCGATTTCGGGCTGACGCCAAGACATCTAAGAAATGCTGGCGTAAATCTGCTGCAAAGAGAATATACAGGACCGGAAAGAGAAGAGCTTAAACAAAAAATTACCGAAAAATTCCAGAAAGACCCGAATAAAGTAATTTTCAGTTATTACAAGTGTAACCATAATGCATTAATTGGCGATGGGGATACGATTCATTGGCCTTCGTACTCTTCCTACCTGGATATCGAGCCGGAGCTGGCCTTTGTTACAGGGAAGGGGAATTGCATTGCAGGTTATGTTATTTTTAACGACAGTACAGTCCGCGATGTGCAGTGGCCGGATTTCCAGGCGCTGACCGGACCGACGCGATGCAAAGATTTTGATCGCAGCAAAGGAATAGGACCATTTCTGGTTACGCCGGATGAAATTGACAACCCGCTGGGACTGGATGTGGATGTACGCATCGGGGAGAGACTGCACTGGAAGGGAAGCACATCCGAGTATTCTGCACACCCTGTAAAAGTGATGGAGGAGGTTCTCAAAGTTTTCACGCCGCTCCCGGGCACGATTATAGGAATGGGGACGATACCGGATTGCTGCTCAATCGAGACTGAACAATGGCTGTTGCCCTCTGACCGAATCCAGATTACATTCGGTAAATTAGGCACGCTCACGCAATTGGTGCCTGATCATGTAAAGATTACGGAACCAAGCCGCTGGGAAAAAAGAAGCGATTTACTTTAAGGCTCAATCCCAAAGGTAGTGCTTGATTCAATTTTAACCATAATGCGCATAGTTGCATTCTACGAGAAGACCTTGCACGTAACGTTCGCGGTTTCGAGTAAAATAGTGCCTACGCTGAAAAGCTTTTATTCGGTTGTTTCGCCCCTCAACGGCAGCGTTCGTCCAGCGACAACGATGGTAATTCACTATTCCGGCTAGTGCATTTACTGGGATTGTTGATGCCTTGATGCTGGAGTTACTCTATGATTCAAGTCCAGTGCGAATTAACGAGAAGCTGGAGTCGGCTTGGACAGTCTTTTGGAGAAGAATTTCCAAGTAAGAAGAGAACAATTAATTTCAACGACTATAATGAAATTAATCGAGGTGCTACAATTATGCATTTTATAGAAGTTACTCAACAGAATTTAAAACTGGCCTATACCATTCAAAAGGAAATCTTTTCGGATTCGCCTGATATTCTGCACATCAAAAATTCTATTGATAACAATGATCCGGGCTATGCTTATTGGATTGTGTACGAGAATGAAACTGCCATAGGGATTTCGGGCATTTATACTGTAGAAGCTGACAGAGATTCCGCATGGCTCAGTTGGTACGGTGTTTTGCCTAAATGGCGGAGCAAAGGCTTTGGAAGAAAAATTCTGCTTGAATCCATCGAAAGAGCTACATCACTGAACCAATTCAAATATTTAAGACTATATACATCCGAAGAGTACAATGCGAGTGCATTGGGGTTGTACAATTCTGTTATGGACCTATGTGAGCGGTATGAAAATCCGGATGATGAGACATTTGAACGGACTGCTTTGGTCTACTCCTATTCACTAACGGAAGAACAGGTAACGCCCTGGAACAATAGATATATGGGCATTCGAGAGCTCGAGGAGCTATGCGAAGCGGGTGAGTTGTATTTAAAAGAACACGGATACGAAATATAGCAGGTATCATCCCTTTCAAGTAAAAAATCTAGTTAAACTCAAACAGGGCCGTACCAGGCAGCCATTTTATGGCTTATAGGTGGCCTATGTTTTGTCAGGTGGAATTCCCTGGTCGGATCATCAAAAATCCTTGGTGAATTTCTAGTTGATACAGTAACTTTTGGCGCATCAGGGCATGCTTCAGGATTTCCAAGACTTGTTTTGTTTTTACATCGGGCAGTCGGAGTAAAAAATCGGTATACTGATTGTGCATCTGTCATTCCCCACAGTTGGATTGGTCGCACAACCATCTTACGGAATGTTCAGATGTTTTTCTATTATTCAAGCACTATGTATTGGATTGATCCTACTTTAAATAAACGTTTATGAAAATGATGAACCCCGACCCTGCTGAATATGCAAAACTTGTAGTAGAATAGGTTTAACATATGCAAAAGGAGAAAGACAATGCATACTTCAGACAGAATCATTGAAGCCGCGACACGGCTCATCAAAAAGAAGGGCTATCGGGGAGTAAGCACCAAAGCCATTGCAACGGAAGCTAAAGTCAATGAATCTACGATATTTCGGCAATTTGGAAGCAAGCAAGGCATATTGGAAGCCATCATTGAAAGCCATTCGGATTTCCCGCAATTTGAGAAACTGTTAAAAGAGGACGCAACCGATAATCCGGAAGTCGATCTGCTGAATGTAAGCCGGCAGTACCGTTTGTTTTTCCATAAAAATGCGGATATCATTTTGATTGGCATCCGCGAAAAAGGAATGCTTCCCGAATTGGATAGAGTGTTGGCCGATCCGCCAGTGAAGCTGCACTCCTTGCTGGTTGAATATTTTGAGCGCCTGCAGAAGAAAAAAGTTATAGCCAGACAGGATGAACGTCTTGCTGCCATGTCTTTTCTCTCGATGTGCTACGGATTTCAGATGAGCGAGCTGATTCACCGGCAATATCAGTCTCAACTCGTAACCGGGGAAGAGTTCTATAAGTACAGTGTCTCATTGTTTGTTAAAGGAATTTTGTCTCAGTCATAAGCTTTGTTGATTTATTTAAATACGCCGAAGACTGCTTGCGCAGCTCTAACTCTAGAACAAGGCGCTAACGGGTATCGATAGCTCAATAAACAAGGCCAGTCTAACACTTTATTTTGTGTTTTGACTGGCCTTTTTGAATGGAAGGATTGAATAGTCTAATACTTTATTAGTTTCGAACAGTAGGACACAAATTGGATGGTTCATAAAAGTCAAGATTGGATCATGAAGGAAGGAGCCGCTTACCTTATAATCAGCCCAGAAACACCACTCATTCAAACAACACGGAAGGATAGTGAGGTGGGAAAAATGTTGATTCAAGGGCAAACGCCGCTCTTTAACGGGCTGAGAAAGCATGCCCAGAAGAATCCAATCCAATTCCATATACCAGGTCATAAGAAAGGGAAAGGGATGGATCCTGAATTTCGATGGTTCATGGGAAAAAATGCACTTTCCATCGATTTGATTAACATTGAACCATTGGACGATTTGCATCAACCAAAAGGAATTATCAAACAAGCGCAGGAATTGGCTGCTGAAGCCTTTGGCGCTGATCACACCATATTTTCTGTTCAAGGTACGAGCGGAGTCATTATGACCATGATTATGGCAGTATGTAATCCTGGCGATAAGATCATCGTGCCACGGAATGTACACAAATCGATCATGAGCGGAATTGTTTTATCCGGTGCGACTCCTGTCTTTTTACATCCAGAAATAGACCCTGTCTTCGGGATCTCACATGGAATCACACCACAAGCTGTGGAAAAAGCATTGGAACAGCATCCCGATGCAAAGGCAGTTCTAGTCATCAATCCAACCTATTTCGGAATTGCCGGTGACTTGAAGAGTATCGTTCAAATTGCGCATGCCAGAGGAGTGCCCGTACTCGTAGATGAAGCGCATGGCTCACATGTTCACTTCCACCCCAAGCTCCCACTATCGGCGATGCAAGCTGGTGCAGATATGGCAGCAAGCAGTATGCATAAATTAGGAGGCTCTCTGACGCAGAGTTCGTTGTTGAACATTCAGGGAAATCTCGTTTCCATTCAGCGTGTACAAGCTATCTATAGCATGCTCACTACGACATCCACTTCCTATTTACTGCTCGCTTCGCTCGATGTGGCGAGAAAGCGGTTGGTGACATCCGGGAAAGCGCTATTGGATCAAACGATTCAGCTGGCAAACGAAGCACGAGCCCAAATCAATAAAATTAATCATTTGTACTGCATTGGGAGAGAAATTATCGGGACAAATGGAGCGTTTGCTCATGATCCGACCAAGCTGGTCATCTCGGTAAAAGACCTCGGCATTACAGGGTATGAAGCTGAAAAATGGCTCCGTGATCGCTATAACATTGAGGTAGAGCTATCTGACCTGTACAACATCGTTTGTATTATCACACCAAGTGATACGAAAGAAGATTTGCAAATCCTTGTCTATGCCTTGGAGGAGCTGGCTGCCGGGGCCGAGGATCAAGGAAACAGAAAAAGCCGCCCAAAAATGCAGCTTCCCAAAATACCGGTACTCGCTGTCACTCCGCGCGATGCATTTTACGCACCGACAGAGATGATTCCTGTGGAACAATCCGTGGGAAGAATTATCGCGGAGTTTGTCATGGTATATCCACCAGGTATTCCGATTTTTATCCCGGGTGAGATCATTTCGGAAGAGAACCTCATCTATACGAAGAAAAACTTAGAGGCAGGATTACCTGTACAAGGCTTTGAAGACCCCACGCTACAAACCATACGTGTCATCAAGGAATAACCAAACAACCAGGCATTGGAGGAGAATTCTATGAAACAATATCTCAGTTTTTCGGAAGAGGTCAGACACGCCCTTGATCATCAATTACCGATTGTTGCACTAGAAACGACGATTATCTCCCATGGGATGCCTTATCCGCAAAATGTAGAAATGGCGAATGACGTAGAGCAAATTATTCGCAATCATGGTGCTGTTCCGGCAACGATTGGTTTTATGGATGGGCAAATCAAGATTGGTTTGAGTGCGAGTGAGCTGGAAGAATTCGCGACAAACAAAAATGTTGCCAAGGTTAGCCGCCGGGACATCCCGTATATTTTAGCCTCGAAAAAAATAGGAGCGGCAACCGTATCGGGGACGATGATCGGTGCTGAGTTGGCAGGCATTCGCATGTTTGCAACAGGTGGAATTGGCGGTGTTCACCGTGAAGGGGAAGTGACGTGGGATGTGTCTGCTGATTTGACGGAGCTGGCAGAGACAAATGTGGCAGTCGTATGTGCGGGCTGCAAATCCATTTTGGATATCGGAAGAACACTGGAGTACTTAGAAACGCTCGGAGTACCTGTTGTTGGCCATCAAACAACCGAGTTCCCGGCTTTTTACTCCCGCAAAAGTGGATTCGATGTGTCTGTAAGCATGGATACGCCAGAAGAGGCAGCTGCGATGCTGGATGCCAAATGGAAACTCGGCTTGAAGGGCGGAGCGGTGATTGCCAATCCGATCCTCGAAGCGGATGCAATCCCTTACGATGAAATCGAAGCGATCATTCTTCAAGCGATGCATGATGCGAAAAGCCAAGGAATCACTGGCAAGCAAGTAACGCCATTCATGTTAGCGAATGTAAAAGAACGAACAGGCGGAAAAAGCCTAGAGGCGAACATTGCCCTGGTGAAAAATAATGCAAAGCTCGCTGCACAAATTGCTGTTGCGTTAAACCGTAGCGAATCATAGGAGGAAAGGCCGCCTTGGGGTGGCCTTTTTCTTTTGCTTACTCAAGGGTTCTCTACCGCCTTTCCTCCTTTGATCCGGAAGAGAATCAGCAAAAAAATCGGCAACAACAGGAGTACGTATCCATACTTAAAATAGGTGTGATTAGTCTGCAAGAGTTGTTGATGATTGGAAAACACGAGTAAAGACAGCAAAAGCGTAACCAAACAGACGGGCAAGCTCAGCTTTTTGTAAGTGGTGGAAAGGAGAAAGGCGAGACATTCACAGATGGCATATAAAAATACCGATACCCGGATGAAACAGCCTGCCGTCATCGTATATAAACCATAAATGTCTCCCCGGCTTATAAAACCCATTTTTATTTGTCTGACTGTATTTTGTACCGGCCAGTCCAGTTTTTCCGAGAGAGGAAGCCCAAATACAGCAATGGCACCCATTAGCATCGATGCGCCCAAAAAGACGTTAAATAACACAAGAAAGGAGAAACCATTGAAGTCATGACGCACTCCAACCCATTTTGTCTGAAGCAGAAGAACTAAGATCAGTTCCCCCCACAAGGCAACATAGAAAAGTGAGCCCTCCAGAGCAGGTCCCCACCCATTGTCGAGGATCGGCAAAATGCGGGCATAATCTTTTTCTTGCATGAGTGCCAGTCCAACTATCGGTCCTGTTATCATCGTCATCAAAAAAAAGATGACGGCCATTCTAGCGATGGATTCGATGTTTCTTTGCAGACTGAACCAAATGAGAAGGATGAAGCTCGTTCCGATTGCCCAGAGAGGCGTCTCCGGCAAAAAGGTTATTTTGACGAACTCCTCCATACCGCGCATCGTCGTAGCAGAAGCATACAGAAAATAGGAGAGTAAGATCAAACACAAAATGACAGCTGGTGCTCTACCGGCTTTTTCTTCTGTTCCCGTCAGTAACGAGGTGTTTTGAAGTTTACTTCGCAGTATGCTCAACAGCAGAACGAATAGAATGCCACAAGGAATGCTGATCAAAGCAGATATCCAGCCGTCTTTGCCAGCGGTATGAATCAGTGGTTCGATTAGGAAGACGTGTCCCATTATGGGGAGACTTAATGCATGGATTGAGACCCACTGAAATCTTGAAATCGTGCGGACGTCCAACCATCCCACTCCTTATTTTTCGCCAAGTTGCTCTGCCAGAAGACCATTTAAGAGGAGCTTGGTCTGAACATTTACTTTTACGTCTAGCTCTGAAAAGTGAGCGGACCATTGTTCTTCCCGGGTTTTCCACACTTGTGGATACGAGCGATGCACATATTCATGAAAGCCAAAAATATCGGCCTTGTTTTTCTTCGCTACTGCTACAGCCTCATGGATCTCATCTCTAATGACATGATTGACTTTTGTCTGCAACCATTTATACGTCTCTGTGTCCATTTGAATGGGATGATTGAGACTTCCGATATATCCGTGTGGATGGACAGTCACCTGGATATGTAACTGATTATTTTCGAGAACGGGACGGATTTTTGTTTTGGAACCTATAATCTCAATCGATGCGTATTGTCCCTGTTTCTTGAGTGGAACGATGACAATCGTGCTTTTTATTTTCCCCGTTGTCCACAGTAATCCGCGCACCTGTGTCTCATTGATCGAAGCAATAGCTTTTCCGCCTTTGATAATGACAGCTCCTGCTTCACGGCTTTCTTTCTTCGATTGGATGGGATGACTGATCGGCAGATAGCCTATTTTCTCTTTACTCGCCATCATGCGCATAAGGTCGAGCGAACGTACGGGTGGATATTTGCCAATGGATCGGCTGGCTAACATTTTTTCGTTGATTTGCAGAGGCTGGATGTCGTTCGTATTTCCTTTTGTGTGCAGGAGAGCTTCCGCTTTCCCTTCGACATAAATGACCCAGTGACGCCCGGATAATTCCTGATCGCGAAAAAATAAATCAAGGGGACCGATGATATCCTTTTTGGCTGCGTCCGTGCCAATCGCTACGTATTGCATTTGATGATAGCTAAGCTTGTACCCCGAGTACTCGATCATGTTTCGGGCTGCGTCAAACATGGTATAGCCTGTCGATTGGATAATCGCGCTTTTTTCCGCCGAGCCTCCATCCGTTTTTCCACTGCTTGGCTTCATGACGTTCACAGTAAGGACATAACGGCCTTCCTCGTTCAAGTCGATTCCAATTGCCGTGACAAATCTTGTCTCAGTGAGCTCGATGTTATTCCAGCAACCCCCTAAAATGACAGTCAGCAAGCCTATCACAGCGGTTAGCGTCTTCATGATCAATCATTCTCCCTTTTGCTTCTTCAGTGGGAAAGGGGTAGCACCAGAGCTTAGTTTGATGAACCAAAGAGGAAAGCGAATAAAGAAGTCCTTCCAATCTTGCAGTTTCAAAGGAGCTAAAGGAGCAAGATAAGGTATCCCAAACGAACGCAGATCGCACAAATAGATAGCAACCAGATAAAAAACGAGAAAATTGCCGTAAAGTCCAAGCGCAGAGGCGGCAAAAATCGAAACGAATCGTAGAATGACCACCACGTCAGAGACGGCAGGGAAAATAAACGAAGTGATGGCTGACGCGGCAATGATAATAACGGTCGGCGCCCCAACTAATCCCGCACTAACGGCCGCCTCACCAATGACTAAAGCTCCTACGATGCTGACAGCTTGTCCGATGGGGCGAGGCATGCGGACCCCAGCCTCACGCAGCCATTCATACACGATCGCCATAAGAAGCAGCTCGATGGGTAAAGGGAACGGAACCCCTTCTCTGGCATTGATAAAACTGAACAACAACGTGGGGGGGACTAAGTCCTTGTGGAAATTTTCGAAAGATATATAGAGAGATGGGAGAAATGCTGAGACAAAAAATGCTGCATAGCGAAGCAAGCGCAAAAAGCTGGCGTAGAAAGGGCGGGAATAGTAATCCTCCGGGTTTTGAAAAAACTCTTGAAACGTGGCTGGTACCATGAGGGCAACTGGACTGCCGTCCACTAAAATAGCGACACGCCCCTCCAAAATCTTGGCTACCAGGATGTCCGGTTTCTCACTGTTGAAGATGGTTGGGAAAATAGAATACGGTTCGTCTTCGATCCATTGCTCGATATAGCCGGAGTCCAAGATGGCATCCATTTTTATGACAGATAGGCGCTTTCTCACCTCATCGACCAATTCTTCCTTCACAATTCCTCGGACATAGGCGAGACATACCCTTGTATTCGATTGTGTACCGATCCAGTAGGTTTCAATTTGGAGATTGGGATTGTGATATCTTTTGCGAATGAGTGAGAGATTTGTGTCAATCGTTTCAATAAAGCCTTCACGTGGACCGCGAATGACTGCTTCTTTGGCAGGCTCTTCCACACTTCTTTGTCCAAGCGATTTGGCTCCGATAATAATACATTGTGCTTGGTTATGAATAAAAAGCACGATATATCCGCGGGCAAGCTGCTCGAGTACTTTTTCAAGTGTGTTTTCCTTCCACGCCAGCGAGACATGCAGAACAGCATTCATCATATGATCAATCATGTCCTCGTTGAGATCGCCAATGGTATTCATCAGCGGTCTAATGACATCCCGATCCATTACGTCTTGATTCGACATGCCTTTTAAGAACAGCAAAGATGCTTGGTGTGACTGATTTGTCCCAAGCCAAATGGTTCGGACGGCTAGATCACTCGTGAAGCCAAAATGACTCCGAACAGTGGTCACATTTGCTTGAAGATCCTCCTGGAGGGGAGTTTCTTGTGGTTCCTGGTTCTGTTTGAATTGATGGATGGATAGCTTTCTCCGAAACTTTTTGATCACGTCGCTTCACCTAATCAGTAATGAGATGGAAGTGATCTTAGGGTACCCATCGATTTCCAATTCCATTCGACTAGATAAGGACCTTCTTGCGTGAGAAGGGCTTTTTTATGTCCAAAAAGTGTCCAAAATGCAGCGGATTCTTGAACATGGCTGGTTGATCCACTTTGTCATTGGCTGGTGACACTCTATTGGTCCGGCTTTAGAGTAAGACTTGTTTCAATAGCACCCTGTGCATGGTGATAGGAGATGAGGACAAGGACATGAAGACGTCCAAGACAGTACGCTGTATGTCATTTTTGTTCATGTTCATCCTGCTGTTCTTGACGACCGGTTGCGCTGATAACTATATCGTGCTCGATCCGAAAGGACCCATTGGTGAACAGCAAAAGGACTTAATGATTTTATCCACGCTTTTAACGTTAATTGTGATTGTTCCTGTACTAATTCTTACTTTTGTCATTGTATGGCGATACCGTGACAGAAAAGGAAGAAAGGCGAAGTACACGCCTAATTGGGAACACAGTACGAAACTGGAAATCATTTGGTGGGGCATTCCCATCATCATTATTACGTTAATTGGGATCGTGACAGTTCGGTATACGTATTCGTTGGAGCCATCCAAGCCATTGGAATCCGAGAAGAAACCGATCACGATCCAAGTGACGAATTTGGATTGGAAGTGGCTATTCCAATATCCTGAACAAGGCATTGCCACTGTGAACTATGTGCAGTTCCCAGAGGATGTGCCAGTCCGATTCGAAGTGACATCTGACGCTCCGATGAATTCATTCTGGATTCCACAGCTTGGTGGTCAGATTTATGCTATGTCCGGCATGTCTATGACTCTCTACCTGCAAGCAGATGAGCAGGGTGAGTACATGGGATCTGGTGCGAACTTTACCGGAAAAGAATTTGCGAAGATGTTCTTTACAGCGAATGCGACTTCCCAAGAAGACTTTGATCAATGGGTGAATCAGGTGAAAAATACTTCCCCTGAGCTGACGCTGGATGGTTACAAAGAGCTGACCAAACAAGGAACATCGGATGTACGCTATTTCTCCGCTTTCCCTGAAGGATTGTACGAGATGACTGTGACCAAGTATGCTGCTTCACACAATCACGGCTTATCTACGAGAGTGCAACCGCCAGCGCGGGTGAAAGAATAGTCGGTTGAAATTGAAAGAGGGAGGAGAGAGACAACGATGTGGGAGAGTGTGAAAGAATTCGCCTCTGAATTTTTCGTAACAGGCGATCCACTTATTTACGGTGCGGACGTCAGCATTGTGCTCAGTATGATCGCAATCGTATCGGTGCTGACTTACTTTAAAAAATGGGGATGGCTCTGGCGCGAATGGCTGACAACTGTCGATCACAAGAAGATCGGTATCATGTACATTCTCGCTTCCGTTCTCATGCTGTTTCGAGGAGGGGTAGATGCTCTCCTGATGCGAGCTCAGCTCGCCATGCCTGAGATGCAGTTTTTGAGTGGGGATCACTACAACCAGATTTTTACGACGCATGGCGTTATCATGATTCTGTTTATGGCGATGCCCCTCATGTTTGGTTTGTTCAATGTCATCGTGCCGCTGCAACTCGGTGCACGTGACGTAGCGTTTCCGTTTCTGAATTCGCTCAGCTTCTGGTTGTTTTTCTCAGGGGCGATGCTGTTTAACTTGTCCTTCGTCATTGGGGGTTCCCCGGATGCAGGATGGCTGGCTTATCCGCCGTATTCGGAGTTAGCCTTTAACCCGGGACCAGGTCAGGATTTCTACATTTGGGGGATTCAGATTTCAGGTATAGGTAGTTTGATGACCGGGATTAACTTTATTGTGACGATCTTGAAAGTGCGTGCTCCTGGTATGACTTTGATGAAAATGCCGATGTTTTCCTGGTCAGTTTTGTCGAGTTGTATCGCGATCGTTTTCGCATTCCCAATCTTGACTGTTACATTGGCACTGCTGTTTATCGACCGCTATTTGGGTGGACACTTCTTCACATTGGATGGCGGCGGAAATCCGATGATGTACATCAACTTGATTTGGATGTGGGGTCACCCGGAAGTTTACATTATCGTTCTGCCAGCGTTCGGGATTTTCTCCGAGATCGTGGCGACGTTCTCTCGGAAAAAGCTGTTTGGTTACAAATCCATGGTGTTTGCCATGATCATCATTAGTGTTCTCTCGTTCCTCGTATGGGCGCATCATTTCTTCACAATGGGCTCAGGTGCGGACGTCAATGCCTTCTTCGCGGTCACGACGATGTTGATTGCGATTCCGACGGGTGTGAAAGTGTTTAACTGGCTGTTTACGATGTTCCGAGGAAAAATTACGTTCGAAACGCCGATGCTGTGGATGGTCGGGATTATCCCGAACTTCGTCATCGGTGGGATGACGGGTGTACTTCTGTCCGTGGCACCTGCTGACTTCCAGTATCACAATAGCTACTTCCTCGTTGCCCACTTCCACCAGGTAATTATTGCGGGTGTCGTATTTGGATTCTTCGCGGGCTTGTATTACTGGTGGCCGAAGATTTTCGGCTTCAAGCTGAATGAGCGTATAGGTCGTTGGGCTTTCTGGCTGTGGAACATCGGGTTCTATCTGTGCTTCATGCCGCAATATGCGCTGGGCTTGATGGGAATGACGCGTCGTCTTTATTCGTACGGCTGGGACAAAGGCTGGTTCGAAATGAACCTGGTATCGACGATCGGTGCCGTAATCATGGGTGCTGCATTCCTTGTCCAAATTTGGGACATTGCACACAGCATCAAACATATGAAGAGAGATACAACAGGAGACCCATGGAATGCTCGTACGTTGGAGTGGTCGATTCCTTCTCCAGCTCCGTTCTATAACTTTGCCGTAATGCCGCAGGTAACGTCTCAAGATGATTGGCATGAAAGAAAACTACGTATCGAGCAAGGCTTGGAAAAGCCGGCGAAAGTAGAGCTAGAACCGATTCATATGCCGAAAAACTCCGGTATTCCGATTGTAATGTCCATGTTCTGGTTCTTTGTCGGATTCGGTTTGATTTTTGACTGGCTATGGATGGCTGTACCAGGATTTATCGGTGTGATTGGTTGTATGGTTGTTCACTCGTTTAACTACGACACGGACTATTACGTCACGGTGGAAGAGATTAAACGTACAGAGGCGGAAGCAGGGAGGGTGATTACGTAATGGCTAATGTGAATGCTGGACACCATGATCATCATCCAGACCAAGAGGAATTGCGCACGTTTGCCTTTTGGATCTACCTCATGACGGATGTTATCTTGTTCGCTACCTTGTTTGCGACTTATATCGTACTGCAAGGGAGCACGGATGGTGGTCCAGGTCCAAAAGATCTGTTTCAGATGAATGGTATTTACGCGAGTACGTTTATTTTGCTGACCAGTAGCTTTACGAGCGGTCTTGCGATTCTCGCTATGAATAAGGGTAATCGTCTTGCTTTGATGAACTGGCTGGGAGTTACCATATTTTTGGGAGCATCCTTCTTGTTCCTGGAAATCAATGAGTTCATACATCTGGTAGGCGAAGGGGCTACGATTAGCACGAGTGCATTCCTGACTGCTTTTTACACCTTGGTAGGAACGCATGGATTGCACGTGGCGCTCGGATTAGGGTGGATGATCATCGTCATCATGCAAATCGCGAAGCACGGCATTACACCCGTAACGAAAAGAAAAGTAAACATCATCAGCTTGTTCTGGCATTTCCTTGATGTTGTTTGGATTTTCGTCTTCACCATCGTGTATGTGATGGGGGTGAATTAATTGAGCAAGCAATCTGTGCATGGCACGACAGAACAACATGGCGGTCATGGTTCCCTGAAATCGTATGTGATCGGTTTCGTCTTGTCGCTTGTACTCACAATCATTCCCATCTTGGCCCTAGAGAACGGATGGTTGGATAGTGATAAGAGACTCATCATCTATTTAGTAGCAGCTTTGTTCCAGTTTATTGTCCAGTTATTCTTCTTCATGCATCTGAAAGAAGAGGATAAACCACGCTACAACTTGATGTCGCTTTTACTCGGGTTGTTTATCGTATTCCTCATCGTGATTGGTTCCATCTGGATCATGATGTACAACATGGTCGCACTATAATGACGTAAATTCAATCGGGGGTAGGAGATGCTAGCAGATTGGATACAGCTCACTAAGCCCCGCATTCTTCAACTAAATCTGGTAGCGGCATTCGGTGGGTATTGGGTAGCGAGTAAGTGGGAGCCGGATTGGATGCTCTTGTTATGGCTGATGATCGGGACCACACTCACAATGGCTTCGTCCTGCGTGTTAAATAACATTTGGGACTGGCAGCTTGACCAAAAAATGACCCGTACGAAAGACCGACCACTTGCTACTGGACGACTGAAACCTGGGGGCGTACTGCTGTACGCCCTGGTTCTCGGTCTTGTGGGAGAGCTGGTGCTATTTTATAAAGTCAATGCGTTAGTAGGTTGGCTCGGATTGTTCGGGATGTTCGTATACGTAGTCGTTTACACCATCTGGCTCAAAAGAACGTCCACTTGGAGCACGTCCATTGGTGGAGTGTCCGGGGCAATGCCGCCTGTGATGGGGTATTGTGCCTATACGAATGAGATTGACGCAGGAGCGTGGCTTTTGTTCGCTTTGCTCTTCTTGTGGCAGCCTGCTCATTTCTGGTCGCTTGCCATTAGACGTGTAGACGAGTATACAGCGGCTGGATTTCCTCTTCTCCCAGTAATGAAGGGGATCAAGCGGACCAAGCTGCAAATGATTCCGTACGTAGTGTTGCTATTGCCAACGGTAACGATTATGTATGTGTTGGGGTACGTAGGGATTATCTTTTTCGCTGTTTCCTTCCTATTCGGAATGGTATGGATGGGGCATACGATTATTGGGATTGTGTCGGAGAATACGGAAAAATGGGCGAAGACGAATTTTTTCATCTCGATTAATTATTTGATGATTGTGTTTGTGTGCATGGTAGTGGATACGACAGGCCGTCCCTTTTTGTAAGGGATAGTCATTCCCGTAGGAAGGGTAGGGAGTTCCATGAAAGCTATCAAGTATCTAATGATCGGTTCTCTGTTCTTGCTCGTAACTGCATGCGGAAGTGGTGCAACAGAAGAGCAAACAGAAGTTGCAGATGCAGATAAAAGTGCGATGAAGCTATACAAAAATAATTGCATGAGCTGCCACGGTAACGATTTATCCGGCAGGGTAGGTCCAGGCTTGCAGCAAGTTGGCTCGAAAATGACGGAGGAAAAACTCATTGAAATAATTACGGTCGGCGCAAATGGCATGCCTGGTTATGAAAATGTACTCAGCGCAGAAGAAATCGGCCAGTTAGCGAAGTGGCTCTCTGAGAAAAAAGAATAGGAGAGGGGCGGTACAATGAAAAAAACAGCTTGGTTGATCATGCTCAGTATCCTGATGGTTTTGGTAACTGCGTGTGGTCCAGCAAGATTTGATTACAACTATCCGGTTCATGAATTTGCTTATACGGACCAGGAAGGGAAGCCTTTTTCATCGAAAGACCTGGAAAATAAGGTATGGGTTGCAAACTTTGTCTTTACGTATTGTGGAACCGTTTGTCCTACGATGACAGCAAACATGGCTGAATTGCAGAAAAAAGCAAAAGAAGCGGGCGTTGATGTGGAGTTTGTTTCCTTCTCGGTTGATCCAGGAAGAGATACGCCAGAGGCATTGAAGTCATATCTGGGTAAATTCAATGCTGACTTCTCCAATTGGCATGCATTGACTGGCTATGGATTTGATGAGATCAAAACGTTTATTCTCAAGTCATTCAAGACTCCGATAGAAAAGGACCCTAATTCCGATCAAATCATCCACGACACGTTTTTATACTTGGTTGATCAAAAGGGAACAGTGGTTAACCGTTATGAAGGAATGACGGACGTGCCTTACAATCAAATTATCGAGGATATGAAAGCGTTGCAGGAGTAGGGGAGCCAGTCGGGTACGCCGAATAATAGGAAAGACAGATTCTCTATTTGGGAGGGGATGTAACATGTCAATTCAGCAACATAACGTACGAGTAGCAGTTGTTCAAGCTGCTTCGGTCATAATGGATCGTGATGGAAGTACGGAAAAGGCGGTTTCACTGACATTGGAAGCAGGCGAAAAAGGAGCGAAAATCGTTGTTTTTCCCGAAGCTTTTATCCCTGCGTATCCGAGAGGACTTACATTTGGAGCAAAAGTTGGCAGTCGTTCCCCTGAGGGGCGTAAAGACTGGTTTCGTTATTGGGACAATTCGATTGTCGTCCCGAGTGAAGAGACAGACAAGCTCGGGGAGGCAGCGCGCAAGGCTGGTGTGTATCTCGTCATTGGTGTGATCGAGAGAGACAATGAAAATAGCGGTGGCACCTTATATTGTTCCGTCTTATTTTTCGGACCAGATGGTGAGTTGCTTGGCGTGCATCGCAAGCTGAAGCCGACTGCATCCGAACGATTGATTTGGGGCGAAGGGGACGGAAGTACTTTGCCGGTATTCGATACTCCTTACGGTAAGATCGGGGCCCTGATTTGTTGGGAGAATTATATGCCGTTAGCGCGAGCAGCAATGTATGCAAAAGGCGTTCAAATCTACATCGCGCCAACAGCTGATGCGAGAGATGCATGGCAAGCTACCATCCGCCATATCGCATTGGAAGGCAGATGCTTCGTCTTATCGAGCAATCAGTACGTAACAAAAGATATGTATCCAACTGATTTGGCTTGCTACGACGATCTGGCTTCTTCTCCAGACGAGATGAGCAGAGGTGGAAGTGCGATTGTGGGGCCATTGGGTGACTATATCGTCGAGCCTGTTTTTGGTCGGGAGGAGATTCTCTACGCTGATCTGGACATTCGCGATATCGCTTATAGCCAATTCGATTTTGATGTTGTTGGACATTACTCGCGACCGGATGTTTTTACGTTGTTGGTGAATGAAGAGAAAAAAGAGAATGTGAAGTGGATGAAATAAGTCCGTTTTTAAAATGCAGAAGACCTCCAGTGCTTGATAAAAGCTGTGGAGGTCTTTTAATTGCTGTAGCGGAGGAGAAGCGCATTTCCAGTCTACGCTTCAACCTACGCCCCGCAAGGGGTTAAAACTGACCGCTTCGGAACAAATGGCGGGAGCGCTTCAAACGTAGAAGTTTCAATGAAGTATTCCATAAGTGAAGCTGAAATTCCCCGCCATTTGTTCCTACGCTGGGATGGGCTCCAGAGGCGCTTGGACTGGAAATGCGCTTCTCCTACGTAGCTTTGGCAACTTCCTTGCAGGTAAATTCAAGTAGTAAAAAAAGAAAATTAAAGCTTCCTGTCTTGACCAGCAAAACAGTTTAGAAGCTTGAAATAAACAAATACTGTACGAAAGTCCTGTCACATGCTTGGAAGGAGACCGCCCGAACGTAGAGAGGATACAGGCGACTGGAAAACATGTGGCAGGGCTTCCTCCGACCACAATCGTTGTCGGACCACCATCTTTATGACAAAACAGCCTTCAACGCAGCCGCAAATTTAGAGACGCCAAGCGTAATTTCCTCTTCTTTTGGTCGCGCAAAGGTAAAGCGAATGTAGCCGGAGTCTGAGCCATACACACTGCCAGGCACAAAAACGACGCCTCTGCGAACGGCTTCTTCAAATAATTGGTTGTCGTTCACATCTGGGTTAATTTTACACCACAAGTGTAATCCGCCTTGGGGAATGGTGAACGAAAGCTCATTGGGCAACTCTTTTTGCAGTGCCTCCACAAGCAAATCTCTTCTGTACTGTAAATGCATACGTAACCGCTCTAAATGTGGTAGGAAGTTATCGGAATGCAAAAACTGGGCTGCGATTTTTTGTGGTACCACGCTCAGGCCAAAATCCATCTGCTGGCGGGCATCTGCCAAACGCTCGACAACGGAATGAGGCGCCACCATCCAACCGACTCGTAAACCGGATGCAGCAATTTTGGAAAAGGAACCAATGTAGACTACGGAGCCAAGCTGATCCAATGATTTGAGTGGCAGTGGAGGCTTGCCGTCATAGGAAGTCAGACTGAAAGGATCGTCCTCTACAATCGGCAGACCGAGTTCGCTTGCTACATCCAACAGCTGCGTGCGCCGAGTGGGATCAAGACAAATTCCTGTAGGGTTTTGAAAAGTGGGATTGATAAAGATCATCTTGATCCGATGTTTTTTATACAAGGCTCGAATATCTTCTGGATCAATTCCGTTATGGCTGACAGGAAGGCGGAACAGGCGAAGTCCAGCAGATTGAAACATAGGCAACGAGTAAGAATAAGAGGGATCTTCGATGGCAACTGCATCGCCGGGTGCAAGCAGACATTGGGTGATCAAATACAGAGATTGTTGAGAACCCGACGTGATCAGAATAGAAGAGTCTGTTGTCTGCACATTCCGGTATCGTGACAAATACGAGACCAGCTCTTCACGCAATGGCGTAAAGCCTTGAGGATTGTCGTATCCCAAATATTCGGTGAAGGGGTTTTCCTTCATCAGTGTACTGATTTCCTTACCTGGAGAGAGTTGAGAAGACAACTCCCCACTCGCAAAGTCGATTAGACTGCTGTCTTTTTGCAAGGCTTCTCTAATCCGCCGCAGATAAGACAAATTCGGGAGGAATTGACCACCTTCTACATATCGATGCCAGTTGGGTGTATGCTTCGGAGTTGCCTCCCATTTATTTTTACTTACACGAGTACCGCTTCCTGTTCTGCTCTCGATGATGCCTAATGCCCGAAGTTCCTCGTACGCTAAAATAACAGTGCTTCGGTTTACTCCTAGTTGCTCAGCCAGTTTTCTCTCAGAAGGGAGCAGGCTCCCAGGGGGGAACTCTCCATATGAAATTCTGCGTTCAATCTCATCGGCTATTTGGTGGTATAGAGTTTGACTGCTCGACCGATCAGGCTTCCAAATGATAATCACAACCTTGCACATATTCATTGTTTGTTATATGGGGGGGAATCCATTTCATCATAACATTGTTAAGAAAAATACATGTGACAAAATCGTTCCAAACTGTTGAACATGGATGAGTAAAAAAATCATAAATGAGATGGTTTCATTTCCGAATGAGTATGATTAGGTTTCCATCTAATGGTGATGAATACTCGTGATAAAAATAGATGGATTTTTCTTACAAAGAGAAAGGGTGTGCCAATCCGATCGAGAATGAGTAAAGACATTATATGGGAATAGGGGAAAGGAGGAGTGATCATCATTGAGTAATTTGACGTTACGGTATTTGAAGGTTTTGGTTGTAGCACTATCCGCAGCATTTGGGACGTCCATTTTCTTAGGGAATCTTATGGACTACCATTCCAATTATCAATTTGTTCAACATGTTCTGTCCATGGATACCACGTTTGAGGGGAACGCACTTATGTGGCGAGCCATTACTGATCCTACTGCTCACACTATAGCTTATATCGGAATCATCATTGAGGAAGGGGTGTTCTCCCTTTTTGGTTGGATCGCGACAGGAAATATGCTGCGTAATGTAAAGAAGGATGCAAAAACGTTCAATAACTCGAAAACATTCGCATACATCGCTTACATGGTTGCTTTTTGCATCTGGTTTTTCGGATTTGCGATTGTGGGCGCAGAGTGGTTCGCTATGTGGCAATCACAAGTATGGAATGGTCAGCAGGTAGCGTTTAACATTACAGAGGTGATGATTGGATTCGTGATTTTGGTTTCTTTACGAGATCGAGAATTAACAGATAGGTAGTAGTAGAGCCACGTTCCTTTGAGAGCGTGGCTTTTTTGTTTGAATCGCATTTTTCGTTCGGAGTTAAATATGCGAGGGAATCACGAACGTCGGGTTATGCTGGTTCAAAATATCTTCCATTCGCTGACGCACAGTCTCTCTATACGAGGGGTCTGGCAGAATGTAAAAGCGATTGCTCTTGATCGCCAGGAAGGTGTGATCAGCTACTTCTTTTGGAGAAATTCCTTGCTCGACACCTGAACGAATGAACTGGTCGATGGCGGTGGTCATCGGTGACGGCTCCACGATATCTCCTGGTTTGCTGTACTCGGCTGGACGATTGCGATGGGCGTCACATATTTGCGTTTGAACAAATCCGGGGCATAAAACGGAAACACCGATTTTGGATTGGATCATTTTCAATTCGTGGTAGAGGGTTTCCGACAGACTGACTAACGCATGCTTGCTTACACGATAAATGCTATTCCCTGGTCCGGACTCTAGGCCAGCGAGAGAGGCGGTGTTCACGATGTGGCATTCAGTCCCTTGTTTTAACATCATGGGTACGAAAATTTGTGTAGCGTGAATGGCACCCCACAAGTTCACATTCACGACCCATTGCCAATCAGCAAAGGTGCTTTGCCAGATTGTCGAGCCTCCGCCAACCCCTGCATTATTGAACAATAGATGGACAGCACCGAACGAGTCTAGCGTTTTCTGTGCAAGCATCTGGATATCCTTTTCTTTGCTTACGTCCGTTACGACGGCGAGGACAGTTGCTCCTGCTGCCTGTAATTCCTGCTCTACTCGTTGGAGCGCCGCTACTTCTACATCGGCAAGAACAACCTTCATCTGCTCCTCAGCACAGCGTGTTGCCAATGCGAAACCGATACCGCTGGCCGCTCCGGTAATGACCGCTACTTTGTTTTCAAACTGCTTCATGACATACCTCCTTTAAACGAAACTCAAACACACTTGGTTAATGTTTTGATTATAATAGACATTTTAATTAAATGTCTATTTATATTTGTGAATGAGTGCAATCTGGGATACTGCGAGCATGTGGTGAAAAAAGTAGCATATATTTTGGTGAGACTAGAAAGATGGGTGAGACCAATATGAAGCGAATCGGAACGCAGCATTGGAGCGTCATAAAGAGCTTGATACCTCCTACGGCAGAACTAGTGGTCATGCCAAAGCCGCACGATCAACCAGCCGTTATCGTCGCTGATCTCGATGGTGATAATCGTCAGGAAATAGCCTGTGTTTATCGCAACCATGGCGAAATGTACGTCATGGTCGCCAAGCAGGATGAGAATCGCTGGCATCCAATCGGCAATTTCAAAGGACAAGGCTATACGGTTTCCGAATTATTGGCTGCTCCCATTGTCGATGCCCAAATGAATAGCTTATTGATTGGGTGGCAAATAGGCGGGGTATGGTCGAACATAGATATTTTGCAGTGGTCGGCGAATGGATTTATGCACATGCTCCATCAGGAGACACGAGCAAGCAGAGTTGAGGTGGAAGACATGCCGGGGGTTAATGGAATGGATGGCAACGCTGAGCTTGCTCTGTGGCTACATGATAGTGGAAAAGCGTTTCAAGTAGAGGTGTATAGGTGGGACGCAGGAAGTCTGGTAATCGCAGCCGATGTCTATCCCTATTATTTTCAGAAGATGGTTGCCTACTATGAGTCTGTCCTTGAAGAGAGCGATTCGGCGAGGTATTGGTACTACCTGGGGGACGCGCAAAGAAAAGCAGGAATGCATGCTCAAGCTTTTCAATCCATCGAGCAAGCATTGCAGTTTCCCAATCCGTATCCTTCTCGGGAGGCCCTGCTTCGTTGGAAGAAAGAGTTGGATGCAGCAAAAAGAAAAAGCTAAAAAAGCACCCATGAGAGGGTGCTTTTACTTTATGAGGGGGAAGCGTTGTTTTCTTATTGCACTTTATAAGACATCAAAATTTCTTGTGCGAGCGGCTTCCACTCTTCCATTTGTGCCTCGGTGCAATTGAAAGTGGTCATCAGCATTTTGCCGTCGAGCTCTGTAAAGAAAATGAGGTTGTAAATTTTCGTATCAGCAGCAGGAGTCAGCAGTTCGAACACACCAACGTTTTTCCCATTGATTTGGATTACTTCATCGCGATACCAGGTTGCATCTTGGTACATGTTGGAGAACGCTTGTTTCATCGGATCCTTCATGTCTTTGAGAAGGCTGTCTTGAATAGGTGTTTCTGTATGACTAAACGCAATGTTAATGGAACCTTTTTCATCGGTATAAATCAAGGAAGGACGATTTTCCATTGGGTATTTTTCTTTTGCCATCTCATCAGACATGACAGTAAAGCCTTTTGGAATCAAGATTTCCACTTTGTCGTTCAGAACTTTTTTCGCTTCCAGCTTGTCGTTTGTTGTTGGCGCTGGTGTAGCAGAATCTGTTTTTGGAGCTTCAGTTGGTTTAGCGGCTTCTGTGGTTTGTGTTGCATTTTGCTCAGCTGGCTTAGTATCAGCTGGCTTGTTTGAACAAGCAGAGACAGCCAACATGGAGAGCAACAAAGCTACGGATACTAGTTTTTTCATCTGAATAGATCCACCTTTTTATACATAATTGGAAATGTACGGAATTTCCTTACCGATTCTATCATGGGGTGCATAATACTGGAAATACAAGAGGTTAATTGTGAATATTCTATCATTAACTCTGCTCTCTTACATACTCAAGGGGTCTAGGACAAAATACACCCATTCATACAACGACAAAATGGGCGTATTTTCCTATTTTCAAATATTGTGTGTCGTAATATAGCGGTTGCGAATCTTCTCTCCCAAATAATTTACCGCAAAACGGACAAACGCCCCGTTCCACCCCATATAAATACCGAAATTGTTCAGCTGTGCCACATGCCCGAGCATGACAAAGCGCTTGAAACGGTCATTCCGACCTTTTGGCGCTTGCAGTCTACCATTGATGCGCAGTGTACTCCATCCTCATATCACAATCGAGTGGATCGCATGGGGATTCGATCAACCCATCTGCTAGGGAAAAGCGAAATGTTTTTTGAGAGTCTGACAAATAAAAGGTAACGGGCCTAACGATAGAGAGAAACAGCGAATGATTATTTTTCCGAATCTGTTCCTTGAAGTCCAAGCCAGCCTCGAAGAGCTTGTCCGATTCGATTTTGACCGAAGGAAGGAGAGTGGGAGAGGAAGCCATCTTCTCATAGTCTTGTGCGTAGAGGGAGAGCGCCTTCTCAGGATCATGAGCTTCATGTGGCGTCCACGTATCGCCGGGATACAAAATAATGGGTTCGGCATCCGTTTCCTGCAGGAGGCGGTACACACTGTCTAAGCTTTCGTTATCATGGATACCCGTACAAACGAATTGAGTAAAGTAATGATCCAAAATCTAGATTGGGTGTCGAAAAAGCTCCCAGTAGAGAAGGTGGCAATAGAGAAAGCAGCTGCTTTTCTGAAACAGCTGGTGGGCGATCAAGCAAGTCAGTATAAAGTAGAGGCAAAGGTCGAGCAGGGCGGTGGCGGTGCCATTTTTGAAGACTATGAGTATGGCTTTGTGACAGTAGAGGTGACGTTCCGTCCAGCTACAGGCAAGGGAATCACGATCTCTGTGGATGAAGCAGGTCGTATCGTAGGCTTTCAGTATACGGATGAGTAAGTAAACGTCAAAAAGCATTCGGAATTCGAATGCTTTTTACGTACAGCCAATCGCTGGTTTTATCCGATAAAACGAATAATCTCTTCTTTCGCTTGTCTGGTTTTCGCACGGGGTTCATTTTTCCGATAGCCAAAAGCCACCATGCAAGCGATGCCGAAGCGTTCTCTGTCGAGAAGCCCCTCCGCTGCAAGGATATCCTCAACCTTTTCTTTTGCAAAGCCTTCAATGGGGCAGGAATCAATGCCGATCATCGCAGCAGACGTCATCATATTGCCAAGCGCGATGTAGGTCTGTCTGGAGGCCCATTCGAACATGACTCGCTCGTCATCAAACAGGGCGAAATCGTTTTTCAGGAAGTGATCGTAAGCAGCGCCTTTTTGCTGTACGACGTTTTCTGGCAAGTCCTGCGTGTCTTTCATCATATGTTGGATATATTCGGAATCAGCGGCCATTTCTTGTTTGGTCCGAGCCAATACGATGACAAAATGGCTTGCGGTCGGCAGTTGTTTTTGCGCACCCCATGCGACGGGTAACAGCTTCTCTCTAAGCGTCGAATCTTGTAGCACGAGGAAGTTCCATGGTTCAAAACCAAAGGAGCTAGGTGACAGGCGAGCAGTCTCCATAATAAAATCAAAGTCTTCATTCGTAATTTTTTTAGCTGCATCAAACTCCTTGCAGGCATGTCTGAATTGATAGGCTTCTATGATTTGGTCTTTACGCATGATGTCATCCTTCTTTCGAATAGGTTTATGAAACCGTTGATAGAAAATGGGCTGGCGTGGATCAATAGCAGAGCGGGACCGTTTCCCTCCACTGCGTAAGCGATGTCGACTGGGCCTACCCGCACTTACTTTTACATGAGCTCCCTCCTTTAAAAGTGTTTTACAAAACTGAGCATACCGAATACACTAAACAAAAGTAAGTACGCACTTTTTCGGTTAATACTTACGAAAAGGGAAGTGAGTGGGATGAAGAAGAAACTAGCGATGAGGTACCTATTAAATGGCAAGGAATATCCTTGCCCGATCGAGCTTGCCGTCTCGGTTTTTGCGGGACGATGGAAGGTATCAATCATTTGTCAGCTGTTCAAAGGGAAAAAAAGGTACGGAGAATTAAAGAAAAATATAATCGGTGTGAATCATAAAATGCTGGCAGAACAATTGCGGGAGTTGGAGGAAGCAGGAATCGTCAAGCGTGAAGTGTATCCGGTCGTTCCGCCAAAAGTAGAGTACGAGTTGACCGAGCTAGGGCAAGGCTTGGGACCTGTCATTGAGTATTTGCGAGAATGGGGAGAACATTTTCAAACAGAGGCACCAGAAGAGTCTCTATCTACTGCTCACGGGTCATGAAAACCGCCACCTGAAAGGGTGGTTTTTTTATTTTGTAACCTCCCGGTGGACACGATTTCTGGCTTTAGGCTGGATGCGGTAACAGGAAAGGCATTCAAATAAACATAGGTGATCCCGTTTCTCATCATGAGGGCGGGATTTTTTCTTTATGGGGTGCCGAAAGCATGTTCCATCCATTCCGTTTTATTGGCTAATTATAAAAAAGTCCCCGATTTATAGAAAAAGTTAACATGTTACCAAAATTTCCCAATATTGTAGGTAAGGGTATTCTGGTGGTTCTGTAAAGATGATCTGTCGATTCATCCTATGTATGAATCTGGTGCAGTTATCAACAGAATTTTCCGCATGCCAAAGAAAGGGGGGTGATCTTCATGAATCTATAGAGGAAACCATTCCTATAGGATAACAACTTCTAAAACGGGAGGAAGACTTATGCAAAGAAGTTTTAAATACCTATTCACATCTGTTTTTTCTTTGATTTGTGTTTTGTACATTCAAACGGATGTTTTTGCCGCACCCGCATACGATGGAGTTGTCAAAATGGAGCAACCGTCAGGAGAATCGTTTCAAGCCGTGATGCATGGAGATGAATGGTTCCATTGGGCAAGCACAAAGGATGGCGATGTACTTTTACAAGATCAGGAGGGATATTGGAATTACGCTGAACTTACATCAGATGATCTGCAATCTACGGGGATAAAATATAAAATTGACGAAAAGCCTTCCGAAGCGGTAAATGAGAAAAATCTGATGAAATGGATAAATGAGTACGATCCTCAAGCGAATAAAAAACAGGAGTTCATGAATGAGCTACAACAAGAATTTTCGGGATCACCAGAAAATATTGACGGAAGTGTCACGCCAGTTTCAGGAACCCCAAAATTGCTTGTTTTGTTAATTGGGTTTACAGATGTTGATATCGCATATAGCGCCAACGATTGGAGCAACAAATTCTTTTCTGCAAATCAAAAGTCAGTAAAGCATTACTATAATGAAGTGAGTAATGGAAAAGCACAGATCACTCCAGCAGCCGAAATATTTGGTACGCAAAATGATGGAGTTGTGAAAGTAAAATTAGATTACGCTCATCCGGATACATCGGGAAAAGACATTAGGACGGTTATAACAGATGCACTGGATAAAGCGGATTCTGAGGTGAACTTTGCTAGTTTTGATATCAATAATGATCAAGTCATCGACTCCAAAGACGGCTTCTACATTGTAACTGTTCTTGCTGGTAATGAAGAGGCTAGTGGTGGTGCAGTGCCAAATATTTGGGCACATCAGTGGTATGCTCCCAACACAAATCATGATGGTGTTACAGTATCAGGTATGTATACGACGCAGGGTGAAAAACAATTTGGTCATATGGCAACGATGGGTATCACTGCTCATGAATTGGGTCATTCCTTGGGCCTTCCAGATCTCTATGGTGCTAATAATCATGTGGGTGGTCTAAGTATAATGGCAAATGGAACCTGGAATAATCTCCAAGGGGAAGATCCTGGAACTACACCTACTCATATGGATGCCTGGTCAAAAGGAAAATTAGGATTTGTCACACCAACTGTAGTAAATGCCGCTAACAATTTTACGCTACAAGCCATCCCGAATAATTATAATGTTTTAAAGGTTCCTTTAAAGGATAATACGTATTTTTTAGTTGAGAATCGCGAAAAAGTTGGATATGATGCTAGCTTGCAAACAGTTTCTGGAGGCATCGCGGTTTGGCACATTGATGAATCCATGAATAATAACACGAATGATCCTCATCCTTTCATTGACATAGAGCAATCCGTGAGCGAATACCAAGACCCATTCTATTACACGAATAATAATCATGCTGCCTCCTTTAGTCCAGACACCAATCCGAACAGTAATACCTATACTGGAGAAAAATCGGGAGTAACGATTACGACGACAAGCACAAGTAATTCCGCCATGAATGTGGCAGTTACAGCAGGAGAAGCCAGTCTGATTCCGAAAACGAATTGGACGCTAAAATATGTAGACAGCGATGAATTGTACAATGAAGCCCCGAAAGCCTTTGATGGAAACAACAGCACGTTTTGGCACACGAAATGGAGCCCCGTAGCTCCAATGCCGCACGAGATTCAAATTGACTTGGGTGCAACGTATAGCCTTTCCAAATTCAGTTACCTGCCAAGACAAGATGGTCAAGTGAACGGAACGATCAAGAACTATGAGTTCTACGTCAGTAGTGATGGAGTGAATTGGGGAACAGCTGTAGCCACAGGTACCTTTGCAAATGATACTACGTTGAAAGAAGTCAGCTTTGCAGCCAAGACAGGTCGCTATATGAAACTGCGTGCCTTAAGCGAGGTAAACAATAACCCATGGACAAGTGCAGCTGAAATCAATGTATTTGGGCAATAATGTATGGTGAGGGTAGCTATTTCAATCAGTGATACGCTACCCAAAAAGGTTATCATCTGCTGAGAGTTTCGTTCGGCATTTGATAACCTTTTTATTCGCTCGGGGGGAATTGCTGGGCAATGATGAGAGTTGGGCACATTGGATGGATATTCGATTAACGAAGGTTGAGTAGAAGGATGAGGACCAGAGAGGGAGCATCAGGTGAGGATGCTCCTTTTTTATGGTTAATTTTCATTTTATCAAAAAATACTTGAATAAAATTAAAGTTTTAATTAATATAATTAAAAATAGGAGGCGATGCTATTCATGGAACGCGACGAAATTCCATCTTGGGTGTTAGCTCTGGACAAGGAGACCCTCGAATTTATCAGGAAGTTTATTATCAGTTCGGGCTCTCTCAAGGGGATGGCTGATGAGTACGGTGTATCGTACCCAACAGTTCGGGCCAAGCTCGACCGAATCATTAAAAAGATCGAATTACATAGCAAGGAAGCGGAAGTAGAGTTCGTGCAAATGATCAAAAACCTGGTCATTGACGAACGGATGAGTTTGGAGGTAGCCAAGCTCATTATTGAAAAATACAAACAAGAAAGAGATGAAAGCAGATGAGTACGGGGATGATTCAATTTTTGGTTGGGCTCGGTATTGTGGGGATGCAAAATTTACTCGGCAGACTGAATCACGCTTATTGGGGGGCAATCTTCCCAGGCATCTTTCTTGTGTACCTGGTCTACGGTTATGTTACTGGTTTATTTAAAGATGGCAGTGAACTGACGTTGATCTTGGTAGCAGTTGGTGGGATCGCGATTCTATCTTTGGCTTGGTCGAAAGGCAGAAGGGCGATGAAGGCGAAGAGGAAGAAGGAGATGGAGAGAATGGAGCTGCTTGATTTGTAGTGATTGGAACCACCTGAATAGGGTGGTCTTTTCTCTTTTAAGTAGCTGTAGTGGGGGAAGAAGCGCAACTTTTGTACACCAACTTAAAAGTCGATTCGCAAGTTGTAAACGACAAAATTAAAAAATCTCTTCAACGGTGGAGATAATAAAAAAACAGTCCCCGCAAAGTTTACTCCGCGAAAACTGTCTTCAAAATCACGCTTACTTCATAAATTTCGCTACCCCGTTAAAAATCCAATCCGCACCATCTCCCGCGGAGCGCTGAATCAATTGCTCAGAACCGTTCATTTCTGCATACTGCTGTTCCTCTGCGGTAATCGGAATCATCCATAACAGATTCACAGGATCTCCCGCCATGAGCGGAAGAGGAATGCTCGGTGCATCCTCAGGTTTTGCGAGCAGCATGGAGGAGAAGCGGCTGTTGATCTGACTGATTTCCTGGCACGGAATGGTGTGACCTTGCGCGAGGAAGGTCATATACGACCACGGCAGAGAGGTTTGGCCGCTGATGTAGGCCAGCAATTGTTGCTCGTTTTGGGCGAGCCATTTCGTTTCGCAGGCAAAGGCCAGCTCGAATCGGCGTAATTGCTCTGGCTCTTCTGTATACTGCTCGACTTTTGGCTGACGCAATATGGACACCCCGAGGGTCATCGCATAGGTAACGTCGCCTTTTTCGATGGTCACCAATGCCTTCGGGGGCCAGTGACCGCCGTCGATGCCGTAATACTGTTTAACTGGGCCGAGAGTCGAGGTAATCGCGTCCATGAACTGCTGCTGGATGTCAGGCCAAGGGTTGCCATCCCAGACCGCCCAAAAATGCTGGGCAGCCTCGATGCGGGCAAACATGGCGTTCGTTTCTGATGTTCCCAGCGGAAAGCATAAATGAGATTCTCCGGTGCAATCTCGCGCATACGAAGGATAGTGCGAGCCGTCCGGGGAAGGGCCAGCCCAGCTGGGAATCACACACAGTACCTCATCCCCATACAAAAGTGCCGCTGAATCGCCTTCCTCCAGCCAGACGATCGAGAGCTGCTCCGGGTCCAGCCTGTCCGCTCCATCTTGATGAGCGCAGCAATCGCGTGGAAGCATGGGAGCTTGACCATCCTGCATGGCATCGAAATCGATCGAATCCGGTGCGGGTCCGTAATTTCTTACCCAACAAGAGCGAATGCTAGCATGCTCCTCACCGGGATAATCCCACAAATAAAAAAAGACGCCGTTCTCATCCTCTTCGACAAAAGCTTGAATCGGACAAATCGGAGAGAACTCCTCTAATAGGATGTTTTTCATAGGTTTCACCTTCAATCATCGTGATAGATTCGCCGATAACTATAAAGATTTGGGCTTGATTAAACAGGGTTAGAATACCATAATTGACTATTGATTACAAAATTCAGTGCTTTGAAAATGTTTGCTCAGCAAAGGAGGTTGCCAGATGAATCAATGCACCATTTATGTCTCCATCCAACAATGCGAGAAAGTCGTCGCTGCCATTGTCGAGGCTTTTCGTGATCAATTGGTAGAGGTATCCGCAGACGAGCGGGCGGTGACCGTGACAGATAAAAAATGGTTTAGCAAGAGCAAGATCACCTTCAATCTTATGCGTGAGGACGATGACCAAGAAGCCTTTCTCCAAATGAAAAAAGGGATGTACGGCTACTTTGCACAGATTGAAACGGCCAACGAGAAAGTCCAGCAAAAGCTGTTGTACCAAATTACAGCGCTCAATGTGGCGGTAGGAATCGTGGCGAGCAAGGAAATCGATCAGAAGACGTTTGCGTCCATTATGGCGATTGCTGAAGAAGTACACGGGATTGTCTTTCTCCCTACCGGAGACATGCTCGATAAACAAGGAAGGCTGATTCTCAATACGGCAGGAGAATCGGAAGTGGACGATTTTCTAGTGACGGTCAGCGTAGACCTGATCGATGGACATATTCAGCCTTCTCAGTCAGGAGAAGCGCGCAAGGAGCGGAGCATCAAGCTATTGCAGGAGCAAGGCATTCCGTACATCCCGCATCTTCCTGTTATCGTAGGGGACGAGGACGCTGTTATCAGGAGCAAGGACGAGATGGTTCAGCGAGCGATTGCCCTGTGCTTGATTGCGGTATATGCCGGAGGGATCGCCGAAAACGGGCAAATCAGGGAAGAGCGGGAGTTCATCGAAGGAATTATTGAGCAGTTTGGCGCTGCTGAATTTTTTACGGAAAAAGAGAGAGATTTCTTGAATGATCCACAGCCAGACCGAACCGATATGATTCAGATGGCTTGGATGTACGAATGCTACTGGGTACTGCTGTGGGCACTCGGGTATGTAGAAGAGCTCGAATTCCCGGATGAGATTTGTGATGTGAGCACTGCGATTGATGCTCTCAGAAGCGCAGGTGACTATGACACCTTCTATAGCAATGCAGTTGTGAGAAGCAAACAAGAGATTCTCGACCAAGCAGATTTAATCTACCGCTATGATTGGGCATGCGTGGATGCTCGCATCAACAATCGCACGGTTGTAGGCGGTTTGAATGACGAAGTGGTTATTGAAAGACACAGAGCATTGAATTGGCTGGTTCGTTACATGGAGGATGACTGGGATCATGTGTCGACGGATACATAGGCTGTATTCGCGAAAAAGTGGGACACCGTGCGTCATCTTCTTAGCAGGAATGGGCGATAGCGGTGAGACATGGAAGATCGTTCAAGATCGAATCTCGCAGGAAGCGTCGACTTTATCCTATGATCGTGCGGGGATTGGCAGGAGCCCAGCGGCAGCAGTCGTACCGCGGACTTGTCGTGATCTCGTAGAGGAGCTATATGATTTGCTGCAGGAGATAGGGGTGGAGCCGCCATACATTTTGGTCGGACATTCTTTTGGCGGTCTGGTCGCTAGACTGTTTGCTAGTCTATATCCGCAGCTTGTTTCGGGGATGGTTTTGGTTGACGCTGCTCCCGAATATAAGGAGCTCGCATATGAAAAGGTTTTGCCTGATAACCTGATCGCAGCCAATCGAGAATATTACGAGAATCCGATGCGAAACAGCGAGAAGATCGATAAGATACGGAGCTACCAAGAAATTGTTGACCATTTTCTGCAAAGCGACATACCTGTCTCAATTATTACGAGAGGCTTAACGGACATATGGGACGAGAAATGGCCGAACGAGGAAATTTTGAAAATCGAACAAAATCTGCAAACCGATTTCAGGCGGCTATCTACATCAAGCAAGCAAAGAATTGCCGGTCGCAGCGGGCATTATATTCATCATGATGAACCGGATATCGTGGTCGAGGAAATTTTGATGATGTTGAGGCGGATGAAAACGTGAGGGATACGAGAACAAAACTCATACTGGACCTGCAAAGATTGGAGCAGGAACAATACCTGATTCGTGAAGGGGAGCAACTACAGGATTTCGTCGGGCTATTGCTGCAATACATCGGGGACCCTGACCCGGAGCTGCGTGATAATCTCATTTACCCGGCATTTTATTACTGGATTCTTGATGAGAAACATCTGACGGAGGCGCAATTGCGCAGCCTTCTCCGAGAACTGACGGACGATACGCATTTGTTCTATCAGATCGGCAGCGAGGGTGATCAATCTGTATTTACGAGGACATTCTCTGCATTGCCGATTGCCTTGATCATGCGACGTCACAGGCAGAAGCCTTTTTTGGAGCTCGCTGATTTCCAGCATGTGAAGAATGCCATGCTCCGCTATTTTCAAGAGGAAAAGGATTTGCGCAGCTATTTGTCAGAAGGAGGCTGGGCGCACAGTACGGCACACGGGGCAGACGTATTCGTAGAGCTAGTGCAGTGCCCAGAGAGCGACGAAGCCGTACAGCGAGACATCCTTCGTGCGATCCAGGGCGTGTTGGATAACAGAAAGCATATTTTCAATGACGAAGAAGATGAACGTCTGGCAAGCATTGTCGATACGATGATAGATAAAGATTTGCTCCCAGAGCAGGAGCTCGCTGACTGGATCAATGGCTTGGCAAGCTGTGCAGAACTGCCGAAAAGTCGTACCCAGGTCATCGCTCGAGTGAACAGCAAGAACTTTTTGCGCTGTCTCTATTTTAGAAGAGAACGAGATAGCCAAAAGAATGAACTTGCGGCTACATTGCTTGCTGCCGTAACGAAATGTAACAGGTTTGCGATCAGTTAATGGGTGAGGGTGAAGGGTGATGCCGTGACAGACGGCATCAACCTTTTCTTTTTATATGAAGTTTAAAAGGTAGCGGTCAACCAATAAAGCTGGTGAGAAGAAAAAGCGCAGGGCTCGTAGACCTTGACAACGCCTACCCAGTCGGAACTTAAAAAAGGGGACCAGCTTGTCGAACACTTCTTCTTCGAGATACTTCCGCCCGTAGGGTGGCTTTGGCTCGACGGTCCCCTTTTTTAAGTATAGACGGACAGTAATTCCCCCCTGCTGGCGTGTCAGAGTCGAAGAGAACTGCGCTTTTTCTTCTCCACTACACCCGAACGATTGACAATCACTCACTAGTACTATATAGTTCTAATCATGAAACGAACCTCGAACCGTGATCATGTCATCGTCACTGCATCCGATTTGTTTTTGCAAAAAGGACTCATGAATACCAGCATGGATGACGTCGTAGCACATAGCAGAGTCTCCAAGTCCAACATTTATTACCATTTCAAAAGCAAGGAAGAGCTCGTCGTAGCTGTGCTCAGCTACAGAATGAACGTGCTGAGAGGAGCATTGGAAGCCATCCTGCAACGAACAGATCTGTCTGTTTCCGCACAGGTGGAATTGATTTTTACCACCATCGCAGAGGAACTGGAGGGGCGCTCCTGCGTAGGAGGCTGTCCGATTCTTTCCTTACTGTCGGCACAAATACCAGAAGTCAAAGCGCGAATCAACGAGTTCCTGATCGAATGGCAGAATCTAGCGGAAAAGCTACTCGTGGAGGGAATCGCTCGTGGAGAATTCAAGGAAAATATCTCGATTCCGCAAACGGCAGTCTTGCTCGTGACCATTGTGGAAGGAGCGATGCTCATGGCTGAATCTCAAGGCCATGCACAGATACTCGTAAACGCTGGTCAGACACTTCTACACTTGATTCAAGTGTAGGATTTTTTTGGAGTGGATTAGCACTAAGTAGTACTAAAAACATGAAGGAGGAAGCAACAATGGCTGTTGTTTTTCTAACAGGCGCGACTGGTTTTATCGGCAAGGAGGTAACAAAGCAGTTGGCGAGGGCTGGTCATACCGTACTGGCGCTGGTTCGTTCGCTTGAGAAGTGGGATGAATTGCTGATGCAGATGACTCCAAAAGAGAGGGCTTATTGCAAGGCCGTGCGGGGTGATTTGCGAGAGGAGGGCTTGGGATTATCGGCGAGCGATTACGAGCAGGTATTGCACGCTACTGTCATCATCCATGCAGGTGTCCCGATGGATATTTCGATGGATGAAACGGTGGGCAGGGACGTGATTTTACAAGGAGCAAGTCACCTCGCAGCAGTAGCAAACACATTGCATAAACAACAGCGTCTGCAAAAGCTGATTCATATCGTCGGCTACATGAGTCCGTTTGACGATGAGAGCGGGAAGCTGTTGACGGATGTTTTTGCGCCAAACGATCTTTTCCGGGAGGCAGGGGGCTACGAGAAATACAAATTTCTGGCCGATCTATATCTCAGACAAGAGGCGTATCAAAAAGGAATGCCGCTGGTCGTGGTGAATCCGAGTACGATCATAGGCCCGCGAAGCACCGGGAACACAGAACAAACGGATGGCTTGGGGCTCGTGATCAGCTCCATGCGGCGTGGTAAGTTCCCTGTTCTTCCCGGTGGCAAGGAATGGTGGCTGCCCTTGCTTGCCGTCGACGATTTGGCCGAGGTCATTGTGGGGATGGTAGAGGCAAATCACATCGAACATCAAACGTATTACGCCTTAAATGAGCGGAGCGCCACGCCATCTTTTTCGGAGCTGATTTCGTTGATGGCCAAAGAATTACGAATGAAGCCACCAGCCATTCCTTTCCCGGTATCGGTTTTGAAAAAAATCCTGCATAACGGCGGCAGCCGCTTGCTCGGGGTACCTGCCAATTCGATGGATTTTATCGTAAACAAAGACTTTTCACTCGCTCCCTTTCAGCAAATGAAAACGAAAAAAGGCATCAAGGCATACGACGTAGCCGCGTATCTTCCCAGTGTGATTGCCGATCTGGACTATCGTTTGTCGGTCAAGGATCAGAAAGTCCCTCCTTACTTTCACCGAGAACAAATCGCAGGCATGGCCGCGTACAAGAAAGAAGGCTCGGGTACTCCGTGGCTGCTCGTGCACGGGCTTTTCAGTGAGATGAGCGATTTACTCCCGCTCGCTGAACAGCTGGGTGAACAGGAAGTATGGTTACTGGATTTGCCCGGATTTGGCAGATCGCCCTATCACCATCACGAAAAACCGATCGAGGGCTTTATCGAGGCAGTGGCAGAGGCATTGCGACAACTGCCGTCTCCGGTTCATCTTGCAGGACATTCATTTGGCGGGTTGTTGGCGTGGGAGGCAGCAAAGCGAGTGCCGGAAAAAATCGAGAAGCTATACCTTTTGCAGCCGCCCCTGCATGCGCCGAAGTATTCTTTGCTGCTGGCGGGATTGGGAAAAAGTCCAGCCCTTCTTCAGCGTTTTTTGCAAAAGCAGTTAACGCCAACCAAAATGGAAAAAGCACTGCTTGAGCAAGGGGTATTTCAGTCCACGGAAGAAATGCCAATGGGTTATGTAGAGAAGGTAGGGAAGCTCCTGCAATCCCCGCGCATCAGCAAGACGCATACAGACGTGCTGCGCTATTTTATGAATGAATTCCGGCAAATGGCGGTACCAACACAGCCGTTCCCTTTTCCAACCCAGATCGTATGGGGAACACAGGATAAAACGTATCAGCTGACAAAAGGAACAGAGGATGCTTTCATGAAAGCAGATGTAGAGATCGAAAGGCTCTCCGTTCCTCATCATTTTCCGATCAGTCACCCGCAGCTAACGGCAAACGTATTGCTACAGATGAGGCAGGGTAAGGAATGAAGACGGAGCGATTCTTCAGAAGGGGCATGGTAGAAAGGGACCATGCTCTTTTTAAATAGGGCAAGAAAAAAACGAGTTGAACTTTCTGTAAATTTGGAATAGACTATTTTTAACTAATAACGACACTATAACGACAAGTGTCGTTAGTGAAGAAAAAGGGAGGAGAGTAAAGTGCAGGAACGCAACAGGAAGAGGCTAGTTTATACCGTTACTCACATCTGGGTGAAGACCTCATGAAGCAATATATAGTGAAGCGCCTATTGTCGGGCATCATTGTCCTGTTTGGACTCTCCGTTTTTACATTTCTTCTCATTCACCTCATCCCCGGTGACCCTGTGCGGATCATGCTGGGGCAGCGGGCGACTGTCGAACAAATCGAGTCGCTTCGCGGAGAACTGGGCTTGAACAAACCTTTGGTCGTCCAGTATCTCGACTATGCTTCTGGCGTTTTGAAAGGGGATCTCGGCACTTCCCTGAAAACGGGACGGCCTGTCAGCACAGAAATTGCTGATCGTTTTCCCGCGACAGCAAAAATGGCAATAGCCAGCCTCGTGGTGGCAGTTGTGATCGGTATCGGGCTGGGTGTCCTAGCGGCGAAATACAAGGATACAGCTATCGACGGAGCGATCATGACCTTTTCCACCTTTGGGATGTCCATACCCGGCTTTTGGTTAGGCTTGCTCGTCATCCTTGTGTTCTCCGTTCATTTGGGCTGGTTTCCGATAGCGGGGGGAACGGGGCTAAAAGACATGGTTCTTCCAGCGTTTACCTTGGGGACATTGATGGCGACCGCACTCAGCCGACTCACTCGTGCTGGCATGGTGGAGGTTTTGTCCAATGACTATATCCGAACAGCACGTGCGAAAGGGATGAATGAACGAATTGTGCTGCTGCGGCACGCTTTTCGCAATGTGATGATTCCGATTGTGGCTGTCATTGGCCTGGAACTGGCCGGGTTGCTGGGCGGGGCTGTGATTGTCGAGCAGGTTTTTGGCTGGCCGGGAGTGGGTACTTTGGCGATTCAAGCGATTAGCTCGCGGGATTTTCCGATGATTCAAGGAACGACGTTGTTTATTGGAGCTGTGTATGTCCTCGTTGTCATTTTGATTGATGTCCTGTACGCGCTTCTCGATCCTCGTATTGACTATGCCGCGAAGGAGGGGGTGTAGCGTGTTCTGGAGCAAGCAATGGTCCATGCCTCGTTTGGAATTATGGGAGAAGATCATGCAGCAAAAGAAAGCGAAATACAGCTTCTTGATGATGCTTTGCATTGTTTTGCTGGGAATCATCGGGCCGTGGATTGCTCCGCATGATCCTACGAAAACGTACTACGAAGCATTTATGCAAGGGCCGTCGAAAGATTTTTGGCTAGGGACAGATGCGATTGGCCGCGATATTTTATCCCGGATGCTGTACGGAACAAGAGTGACACTGACCGTAGCTGTGCTGGCGTCTGTCATGACGTTTGTAGCAGGAACGCTGATTGGTGTGACATGTGCTTACCTCGGAGGAATTGTTGACAATCTGATCATGAGAATCATGGACATCATGCTGGCGTTGCCCGGTATTGTGCTTGCACTAGCAATCGTAGCTGTGCTCGGACCGAGTCAGGAAAATGCGATGATCGCGATAGGAATATCATCGATTCCGGCCTTTTCGATTCTGATTCGTGGTGCAGCACTCTCGATCAAGCAATCCGGCTATGTGGAAGCAAGCCGCTCCATCGGCAGCTCGAATTGGTGGATCATTACGCGCCAGTTCATTCCGAACATCTCCAACGTGCTGATCGTCTATACGACTATGTTCATAGGTAGTGCCATTTTGGGAACCTCGGCACTGGGCTTTATCGGTTTGGGTGCCCAGCCTCCTACACCGGAGTGGGGAACGATGCTGAATGAAGGGAAAAATTACTTGCGAGAAGCTTGGTGGCTCGCTACTTTTCCCGGTCTTGCGATTACGGCAGTCGTTTTTACGGTGTATCTGCTTGGGGATGCATTGCGCGATATCTTTGATCCCAAATCATAGTTTACGAGCTTCCGTTCCCAAAAAAGGAGTGAGTAACGTGACAAACGTGTTGGAAGTGACGGGATTGACTACCACGTTTTCGAAAAATGAAAGGGCTTTCAAAGTGGTGGACAATCTTTGCTTACAGGTCAAAAGAGGTGAATCGGTCGGGATCGTTGGAGAATCAGGATGTGGAAAAAGCGTTGCCTCTCTATCCATGATGCGCTTGCTCAGTAAAAACGGAAGCATTGCAGGCCGTATTCAACTGAACGGAGCTGATCTCTTGCACTATAGCGAAAAAGAGATGCAGAAGATCAGAGGAAAAGAGATCGCAATGATTTTTCAGGAGCCGATGACTTCGCTGAATCCCGTACTGACCATCGGCAAGCAATTGAGCGAAGGACTGGAAAAGCATGAGGGCATGAATCGAGTCCAATCGAGAGAAAGAGTGCTCGAGCTGTTGACGCAGGTAGGCATTTCACGTGCCAATGAAATCTATCACGAATACCCGCATCGTCTGTCCGGGGGGATGCGACAGCGCGTGATGATCGCGATGGCGATTGCCTGTCATCCAAAGCTATTGATAGCGGACGAACCGACGACTGCACTAGACGTAACGATCCAGGCGCAAATATTGGATGTCATGAAAAAAATCCAAAGAGAGCTGGGCATGTCGCTCATCATGATCACACATGATTTGGGCGTCGTCGCCGAGACATGTGACCGGGTACTGGTGATGTATGCCGGGCAGGTCATTGAAGCGGCTGATGTTCGCACACTGCTTCGAAGCCCCAAGCATCCGTACACCATGGGCTTGATCAAATCTACGCCACATAATGCCAAAGGCCAGAAGAGATTGCACAGTATCGCGGGAAGTGTGCCGACCCCCGATAATTATCCGAAGGGATGCCGCTTTGCTCCGCGATGCGAGAAGGCGATGCCTGTCTGTTTGGAACAAAATCCCCCGTTGCTGGATGTGGATCAACAGTCGGAGTGCCGTTGTTGGCTGTATCAAGAGAACAGGGAAAGCACGGCGGTGAATGGATGAAGACACCTCTTTTGCAAGTGAAGAACCTGAATAAGAAGTTCCTTGTCCGCAAAGGGTGGTTCCAGCAACCGGGTTACGTGCATGCCGTTCATGGAGTGAACGTGACTGTCAACGCAGGTGAAACGTTGGGAATCGTGGGGGAGTCAGGCTGTGGCAAGTCAACACTGGGCAGATGCATTTTGCGCTTGATCGAGCCGACAGACGGCGAGATCGTGTTCGAGGGTCAAAATATCCGCAGCTTACAGAAGGCAGACATGCAGAAGCTACGGCGTGATATGCAAATGGTGTTTCAAAATCCATTTGATACCCTCAATCCAAAGCTGACGATCCAGCACATTTTGTCAGAGCCATTGATTGCCCATGGTATCCCAAAGCGCGAGCGAGCAGCCATGATCGAAGAGACACTGGAGATCGTCGGTTTGAACAAAAGTCATTTGTCGCGATATGCCCATGAGTTTTCCGGAGGACAAAGGCAAAGAATCGGGATCGCTCGCGCCTTGATGCTCAGGCCAAAGCTCATCATAGCTGACGAGCCTGTGTCCGCTCTGGATGTATCGATCCAATCGCAAATTCTCAATTTGCTTCAGGATTTGCAGGAGCAGTTTTCGCTCACGTATCTTTTTATCTCGCATGATTTGAGTGTCGTCGAGCATATCGCCGATCGAGTAGCGGTGATGTACTTGGGAGAAGTGATTGAGCTGGCGAATAAAGAAGAGCTGTTTCAACGTCCAATGCATCCCTACACACAGTCGCTTCTCTCCGCCATTCCCATCACTGATCCTGACGAGAAAAAAGAGCGGATCATTTTAACAGGGGATCTGCCGTCTCCATCCAATCCGCCGCAGGGCTGCAAGTTTCACCCGCGCTGTTGGGCGTGCATGGACGTGTGCAAGACAGAAACCCCTCCATTAACAGAATCAGATGGCAGACTGGTTGCGTGTCATCTCTATGAAAAATAAGGGAATAGGAGTGATAGATAGATGTTGGACCCACGTCTTACGAAGCTGGCGAATGTGCTAGTAAATTACTCTACGAATGTGCAGCCGGGAGATAACGTGCTGATCGATGCGATGGAGGTGGACGCCGCTCTGATAAAGGAGCTTGTCAAAGCAGTTTCGCGAGCAGGCGGACATTCCTATGTGAACCTGCGTGAATCCTCGATTAGCCGTCAGTTATTTCTAGCGGGAACAGAGGAGCAATTCCGTTTAGAGGCAGAGATGGACAAAGAGCGAATGGAAAAAATGCAAGCGTGCATCATCATCGAGGGTGGGCTGAACATCAATGAAGTGTCAGATGTCCCTGATGAGCAGATGAAACTGGCCACGTCCTTTTTCAAAGAAGTAAGTATCGTGCGTCTCAAAAAGAAATGGGTCTATCTCCGTTATCCGACGCCTTCCATGGCACAGCTAGCAAATAAGAGTACAGAAGCGTTCGAACAGTTTTACTTCGATGTCTGCACAATGGATTATGCCAAAATGGCAAAAGCCATGCAGCCGCTCAAGGAGCTGATGGAGCGAACTGACCGCGTGAAAATCACGGGACCTGGCACAGAGCTGACCTTCTCAATCAAAGGCATTCCAGCGATTCCGTGTCCGGGGCACTATAACATACCAGACGGTGAAGTATTTACGGCCCCTGTTCGTGATTCGGTGAACGGCGTCATATCGTTTAACGCGCCCTCGCCTTATCAAGGCTTTACCTTTGAAAAGGTACGGTTGGAGTTTGTGGACGGGAAGATCGTTAGCGCCACAGCCAATGACACGGAGCGCTTGAATAACATTTTGGATACGGATGAAGGTGCCCGGTACATTGGGGAGTTTGCTTTGGGGGTCCACCCGTTCATTCGGGAGCCCATGCAGGATATTTTATTCGATGAAAAAATCGACGGCAGCTTCCACTTTACCCCGGGACGATGCTATGACGAGGCATCCAACGGTAACAAGTCGAACATCCATTGGGACATGGTCATGATTCAACGCCCAGAGTACGGTGGCGGTGAGATTTGGTTCGATGACCACTTGATTCGCAGAGACGGACGTTTTCTTTTACCGGAGCTTGCACCACTTAACCCGGAAAACCTGAAATAACAGGGGGAGCATGAGGCATGACACACGTAATCGATGGGCATTTTGACCTTTTGCTGGATGTTGCTATTCAACGCGAGCATGGTAGGCGAAAAGTAATAGAATCGGATTACTTACCTGATTTCGTGGCGGGTGGGGTTCAGACGGTTGTCGCAGCGATTTATATCGACAACAAATTCCTGCCGGAGATGGGCTTGAGAAAAGCACTGCAACAAATCAGCGCGTTGCACGCAGAGGCAGATGAATCGCCTGAGAAAATCATGGTTTGCAAAAGCGTGAGTGACATCGAGACCGCGAAGCGAATGGGGAAAATTGGTTTTGTGCTCTCTCTGGAAGGCGCGGAGCCGTTATATAATGATCTGAGTATGCTCCGCGTTTTTTACGAGCTGGGCGTGCGCCTTATGGGACTTGTGTGGAGCAGGCGGAATTTCGTTGGAGACGGCAGTCATTTTAGTCCGGTACGAGAAGGGCGCAAGGGTGGGCTCACCGAGTTCGGCATCCGCGTCGTCGAAGAGGCAGAAGCAATGGGCATCATCATTGATGTCAGTCATCTGAATGACGAAGGCTTCTGGGATCTAATTGAGGTAGCGCGTAAGCCCATCATCGCTTCTCATTCCAATTGCCGGACATTAGCAGGCTCCATGCGCAATCTGACAGATGAGCAAATCAGGGCGATCGCATTCACCAACGGCGTAATCGGCATCAATGGCGTCAATCTGTTTGTAGCGGACACAAACGATCAGGCTGATATCGAGCACATGATCAACCACGTCGATCACATCGTGAAACTGGTTGGGGTTGAGCACGTCGGACTGGGTCTGGACATTATCGAGCCATTTATGAAATACGATTCTCCAGATATGCCTATCCAAGCAGGACGCAAAGAGTTTGATATCGTAAAAGGACATACCAAGGTTCCAGAGCTTGCGCGTGCCCTTGCCAAAAGAGGGTACAAGGAAGAAGCGATTGAACGTATTTTGGGTAAAAACTTCATTCGCGTGTTTAAGGACGTGTGGAAATCATAGAGAGATGAGGGAGTGGAACATTGACCATTACGATAGCGGTAATCTCTTCGGAAGAATTTTTGCCAAGGATCTTGAAGCATACCCATTCTATCGATTGCATTCAACTGACTTCGTATACATACCAGAACCCCAAAGAGAGCGCTGCGTTGCTTGATCAAATCCATGACTGCGACGTGCTGCTATTTGCTGGCCCACTTCCTTATTTTTTTGCCAAGGAAAAGGTAGAGCAAAAGAAGCTGCCTGCGGTGTACATCCCGATCGATGAATATACCATTTCCCTCTCGTTGTTTCATACCTTGCTAAACGTACCAGGAGGACTGGACTGCATCTCGATAGATCTGCCAAAAGCGGAGTATATTGAGAAGGTTGCGGAAGAATTGGGCATTACTTCTACGCCTTGGTATGTAAAAGACTACAGTGAGATTATTGAAGAAGGCGGGACGAGATTTGACGTGGAGGAGATTATTCAATTCCACAAGGAGCACTGGGAACAGAAAAAGAGCCATTTTGCATTGACTGGCGTTGACTACGTATACAGTCGATTGCGTGAGATGAACATTCCTTCTGCATCGCTCGTCAGTCCCGATAAAACTATTCGCGATGCCGTCAATCAAGCCGTTGCTTATGGTCAATTGAAAATTAGCAAAAATTCGCAGATAGCTGTGGGAATTGCCGCGATCCAGCAAAATGATGGTCCGCCAGTAGAAACACAATGGCAGGATGCGACGATCATTTTGCTGCAAGAGCTGCTGGAGCTCGTCAAAGAGACGGACGCTTCCATTCAACAATTGGGACTGGATCAATTCATCATCTATGGCACGAGAGGCAGCATCGAGCAAATGATTGAATACGGGAAGATCATGCAAGTAGTGGGAAATGTCGATCTGCTTGCCAAAGTGACGGTTGCCATCGGGTTTGGTTTTGGCCTAACCGCGAAAGAGGCCGAAGCGAACGCACGCATTGCGATTTATCATGCTCAGAAAACAAATGAAAGCAGTGCGTATCTGGTGACGGATGAAAAAGAAGTGATCGGTCCGTTGAATACCGAATCGAAGACGTTCCAATTAAAAAGCGAGAACAAGGAAGTGCTGGAGATCGCCGAGAAGACTGGCGCAAGTGTCGCTACCATCACGAAAATCATGCAGTATGTCAAGCTTCGCCGCGATAACCGCTTCACCGCTTCAGATTTAGCCGAGTACCTCCAGATCAGTCGCCGCAGCTCGGAAAGAACCTTGAAAAAGCTGATCGAGCACCAGGTCGTAGAGGTCGTCGGAGAAGAACAGCCGTATCAGCAAGGACGCCCTCGGGCTGTGTATCGCCTTAATCGTCCATGATTCTCCTCATGTCACATCTACCTGTCCCGGTTTTTCTGTTTGCGAAGAAAACCCGGGACCCCCATATCCCTCATCTAAGAAGCAATCCGATCTAATTAGCGACTATATACCGACGTAAGCAGGCTTCGAATGGAAATGACTCGAAAAATGGAGGTCGCGACATGCTATCAGAACGCTCAAAAGGCCAAATACGCAGCATTTTACTTATGTGTGTGCTCGTCTTTTCCATAGTTGGCTGCAGCTCTGCTCCCACTCCGACTACAGACGAGAAGCAAGCAAGTCAACCAGTAAAAAACTCCCAGCCCAAAAAGGGAGGGACGATCACTATGGGCTACCAAATGGAGCCTGATACGCTGGACCCGCAAAAGACGTCAATGCCAGCGGGGAATTTTATTGGGGGCATGTTGGGGGGAGCTTTGCTGATCCTCGATCCCTTTACGTTTGAGTTGAAACCGCATCTCGCTGAATCGTACACGATCTCGGACGACGGCAAGACCATGACGTTCAAGATACGTCCTGGTGTGAAGTTTCATGATGGAACACCGCTCACTGCGGAAGTTTTTAAACAAAGCTATGAACGCGCACTCGATCCAAAAACAGCCTCACCGGTTACAGGACCGGATGTATCTTCGATCAAATCCATTTCAGCTCCTGATGATTCCACATTGATCTTTCATTTGGATGAGCCCTCCGCTTCGTTACTTTCTAACTTATCATATAGCGGCTACCAGCAACCGATTTCCATAGAGGCACGAAACAAATTCGGAAATGAGCTCGGACGCAATCCTGTCGGGGTAGGTCCGTGGAAATTCGAGAGCTGGAAAACAGGCGAATCGATCACACTGGTACGTAACGACGAGTACAAGTGGGCAGCTCCTTTTGCTCTGAATCAAGGACCTGTGAGACCCGACAAGTTCGTTCTGAAATTTATTCAAGACGACCAGACCATGATGGCTGCTCTCGACAGTGGGACGATTGATATTGCCGCTGTGCCGCCGAAAGACGCGAAGAAGTACAAGGATCACAAAGATTTTACGGTGTTGGAAGGGATGCAGCCTACGGAGAACTTTATTGGGATGAATCTGGAAAATGAAATCCTGCAGGATGTCCGCGTGAGAAAGGCACTGAACCTGGCGATCAACAAAGATGCATTGATCATAGCGGATCTGCAAGGAGAGGGGGTGCCTGTATACGGACCGATCCCGCCTACGATGATCGGATACGATGCGGCAGTAGAGCAGTACGGCTACAAGTACAATACTGAGCAAGCCAGACAACTGCTGGATGAAACAGGATGGAATCTGAACGCGCAAGGGATAAGGGAAAAGGATGGGAAAACGCTTAGCCTGACAATGCTCATCGAAAATACAAATCCCGGGCATCAGCTGGTGCAAAGCATGTTCAAAGAGATTGGTGTCGAATTGCATATCCAAAAGTATGAATCGGCGACAGCTCATGAACAGGTACTGAAGGGCGAGTTCGATTTATTCTCAACGGGTCATGGCAGCGTCGATCCAGATATTTTGAACTTGTTACTGCATTCGAGTCAGATCGGGGGCTTGAATTTCTTTCGCCTCAGTGATCAACAGCTCGATAACCTGCTAGATAAAGGACGAACAACAACAGATCAAGCACAGCGCCAAAAGATTTTTGCAGATATTCAAAAAAGAATCGTGGAACAGGCCTATTGGATTCCACTCTATTCCGCAAAAACATTCGTGGTCGTCAGCAACCGGATTCAAGGCGTCAAGCCAAATCCATTAGCATCCTTGATTATTCAGGACATGTGGGTGAACGAGTAGGGCATGGCATGACAACATTCGAAAGAGGTGGAAGAAATGAGACAGCACGGCTGGTTAGTAGAGTGGGAAGAACTGGTTGAAAAAGAAATGAGGGAAGGCAGAGTTCCGGGCTTCGTTATGGGTGTGAATCTGGATGGGCAGAGCCTGTTTCGCAAAAGCTTTGGCTACCGGGATCGTGAAATGGAACTCGAAATCACTCCTGATACCGTGATGGGTTTGGCCTCCGTTACGAAGACCTTTACATGCATGGCGATCATGCAGCTACAGGAAGCGAAAAAGCTCTCTGTTCATGATCCAGTGATCAAATACCTCCCTGAGTTTCGTACCCCGGATCGTCAAAAAACGGAGCAGATGACGATTCATCATTTTATGACCCACACGACGGGCATTCCGCCCCTGCCGATTGATCACCTGGCGATCCGCAACTCCATGCTCGAAGACATGGCTGAAGAGAATAACCCGATTCACCGTTACTTGAAAAAGGAGTACCAGAAACCGATCTACACGTTCGAAGAGCTGATGGAGGCTCTTGCCCTGGTGGAATATGAGCTGGTGGGCTCTCCAGGAGAATTGTTCAGCTATTCGAATGATTGCTATTCTCTCCTGGGAGCGGTCATAGCCAGAGTGAGTGGGAAGTCGTATGACGTTTATGTGAAAGAGCATATTTTGGAACCAGCAGACATGAAGAGCAGTACCTTTCTTCTGAGCGATCTGCCACACCTACCGGATGTGACCACCATCTATCATTTTAAAGAGAGCAATGGCGTATCTGAGATTTACCCTGATCCAAATTGGGAGGATGGGCTACTCGTAGCAGCATCGGGGCATTTGAATTCAACAGTGCATGACATGTTGAACTACGCTGAAATATTCCGTACGGGCGGATGTGTGGGTAAGGAACGGATTTTATCCGAGGAGAGCGTCAAACAAATGATCTATCCGCATGTCCAGAACAGCTACAGCAGGTACTACGGATATGGCTTATCCATTCAACCCGACTACTATGGGGGTACCTTGATCAAGCACGGTGGAGCGATCAAAGGTGTCGCCGCCCATTTAGCGATTGTTCCGGAGCGGGGGATTACCTCTATGGCTTTGGCCAATTTGACGGGAAGCCCCGTCGAAAAAGCCTCACTGACAGCACTCCATGCCGTAGAAGGGCGTCCATTGAATACGCCACAGTACCAATTCGAGACATATAGCGTCCCTCTTGCCCAATTAGAAGAGTATGTCGGTCGATACGCTAGTGGGGAAGGAATGGATATCATCGTATATGTGGTAGAGGATGTCCTGATGATGATAGATAAGACGTCGGATGCGTTTGGTGGAAAACAACTGAACTATCTATTGCGACCAATTGGAGAGAATCAATTTATCACCGATAGAGAGGGAAGTGAGCTGACAGTTGGCTTTGTAAAAGGCGAAGACGGCTCTGTAAAAGCCATGTCCCTTTATTATCGAATCATTCCACGAGTAGCAGCTACGGAGGGGAGTCGCGTATGAAAATAACGTCTGTAAAGGTTCATGCCATTAGGCTGCCGCTAAAACGCCCATTTATTATCGCGTACGCCTCGTATGAGGATATGCCGTCCATTATTGTAAAAGTGGAGACAGACAATGGTCTGGTCGGACTAGGTGAAGCAGTACCGGATCAAAATGTCACCGGAGAGACGTGGGAATCTACCTATACGATGCTCGTTCAAAACCTGGCGCCTGTTGTGATCGGTGAGAATCCGTTTGATATCGAGAGAATCCATGAGAAGATGAACCAGACTGTTTGGGGAGCCCCAGCAGCAAAAGCCGCCCTCGATATCGCCTGCTATGATCTGATGGGAAAGGCGGCTGGTCAACCGGTCTATCATTTCTTGGGCGGAAAATATCACACGACTCTTTCCTTCCCATATGTGTTAAGCATTTTAGAGCCAGAGGTCATGGCAGCTGAAGCTAAGCAAGCAGTGGCAGCTGGGTATGACTCGATCAAAATAAAGGTGGGAGCTGATCTTCGGACAGATATCCAGCGAATCCGGGCTGTTCGGCAGGCAGTTGGCCCTGACGTAGGGCTGCGGGTGGACGCCAACCAAGGTTGGGAGAATCGTGGGAACTCCTTGCATGTTTTGAAACAGCTCGAGGATTGTCACATTGATTGGATGGAGCAGCCTGTCTTTGCAGATGATCTCGATGCTCTCGCGGAAATCCGCAGGCAAACAACGATTCCAATCATGGTAGACGAGGGATTGCACGGGACGAAGGAAATGCGAGAAGTCATCGCGAAGAAAGCTGCGGATAAAGTAAACATCAAATTGATGAAAAGTGGAGGGATTTATCCTGCTCTCAAATTGGTGAATCAGGCGGAGATGGCCGGGATGGAGTGTCAGATTGGTTCGATGCTGGAGTCTTCGATTGGCAGTGCGGCTGGTGCACATTTGTCGCTTGCGAAAAAGAATATCATTTCCAACGAATTGGCAGGACCGACGATCATTTCGCGGGATGTAGCCGAGCTCATGATTCACGGAAGCCAAATTGTCGTGTCAGATCAGCCAGGCTTAGGTGTAGAGCTAGATGAAGCGGTGCTTGCCGACATAACGGATAAGTCAGAGCAGGTCATCGGAGCGAAGCGGCAACCCGTATAGGGAGAGGACTGAATGCAAAATACGCGCATAGAAATCGTAGAGACATTGACAGAAAGCCAGCTTCAGATGATCAAGGCAATGGAGCAGGAGGCTTTTGGCGTACATGGAGCGATTGATGAATGGGTGCTCGTACCACTCGCGAGGCATGGCTGCGTTGCACTTTTCATGGAAGCGGAGGAGGAGTATCCTGTCGGAGTATGCCAGCTTTTGAGGGATTTCCGTCAGCCGGACAAGTGCTACATGTATGGGTATTACATCCGAGCAGATCGTAAAGGGATGGGGTATGGGTTCTCTTTCTTGAACCGATTGCTGGAGCAGCTGCGTGAGGATGGGTTTCGTCAGATTTGCCTGACCGTAAGCCCTGATAATACTGGAGCAGTCGGACTCTATCAAAAAGCAGGCTTTGCGGTTATCGAGAGACGGATTGCGGAATATGGTAGTGGAAACGATCGCTATTATATGGTGAAAACGCTATAGAAGGGGAGTCGCTTACGATGGGAACGGTTTCCTGTCTATCGGATCAGGGGGACAGCGCGGGATCTGCTAGATATTGTGACGCTCAATGTTCGCAGTGAAATTATGACCAACTTAGGCGATCCATTTGGAAAAACAGATGGGTGAACATTTTGATGACTACCGAAGTGGGGATCGTAGGTAAGATCGAAATGAACGAAAAAGGCATGGGTGTATGCCTGGATTTTTTGCGAATATTGGAGCAAAACTGTCGGAGTGCCCGGAGTTCTTGGCGCACTTTGGACAGCAAGCCCTGACACAAAAGTAAGAGATGCTGCACATTACGCAGCCGATGAAGCAGGAATCCAAAAATAATTGAAAAGCCCTCCTTTGGAATATTGGTCAAGACCCCATTTCGTAGACAGTAAGAAAAACCCCGGCCGTTAGGCCGCTAACTGACGCCTAAATTCACTAGGCGTCAGTTTTTTTAATTTCAGTTGAAGACGTTCTTCGTTGTAAA
>NZ_JBHVSO010000021.1:0-63623 GCF_042885155.1 Brevibacillus sp. NPDC058079 | reverse complement strand
GCTAGCCTCCGAAGAGACTCGCTCGACTTGCATGTATTAGGCACGCCGCCAGCGTTCGTCCTGAGCCAGGATCAAACTCTCCAATAAAGTTTGTTGCTGGTTCAAAGCTGGCAAATCATTTAATGATAGACTCATTAACGCTTTCGCTGTTCAGTTTTCAAGGAGCAATTTCCTGTCCTCAATGTTCATCGTTATTTGTGATGGCGTCTTAAGGACAAGAATTAATCTATCACGTTACCTATCTTTGAGTCAATATGTTTTTTAAAAAAGTTTTTAAGTATAATGCTCCTCTCCGAGTTTTCTGCGTCTGACATACTTGGATAACTCATTGGGAGAGGCGATTCTTGCATACATGCGAAACATAATGGAGTATCTCTCCTCCATAGCCCGCTTCACTAGATGATCAATTCGTTTATCACTAAAATCAAGGAGCATCTCTTCCAGCTCACGTTTTAACAAGTATTCTAGTTCTTGTACTTCTTTCGTATTAAACAAAAACCCTAGCAACGATATCGCCCTCCGCCTTACGAGTCTCTCCTCTATCCTTTCCATCAAAATTCAGCCCTATTCAAAATAAAAAGCCCTCCGTTTAGGAAGGCTTCAATTTGTTCGCAAATCTGAATTATTTCAGTAAGTTCAATTGCTGCAGTTGTTGGCCCACTGTTTCCTTGAGAATAGTTGGCGTAATCGTGCTCTCCACAATGGCAGCGACGAATAACAGAACGATTACAGTAAGAACCGCTATTGGAAATTGCTTGAGCGTATCGTACCAGTCATTTTTCAATCGTGCCAGCTTGTGTGGTTGGATTAGAACTCCCACTGATCGTAAACTCAGCACCCCTAAACGGATACCCACTCCCGCTGCAAACAGGATAGCTGGAAGCTCAAAAATTCCATGTGGCAAAATACCTGCACTAAAAATAAGCCATGGACTTACTCCCGCCGCACTGTATTTGAAAAGGATAAATCCAAGCAGCACTCCATTTGCGAGTAATCCAATTATGGGAAAGAATGCAAACAATATGCCCAGCGCCATCATCATCAATGCACTGAAAACATTATTGGAAAAAATCATCCAGAACACCGCTAAAGGTCCGCCGCCGTTGTCTTTTATCCGTTCAGCAATTTCCTTTAATTGGCCCATCATTTTATCGACCATATCTTCGACAAGCGGTGCTTGAAAATAACCAATCAAGGCACCACCAAAAAATAATAAGCATGCGGCGAAGAAATATTTTCGGTTATCAAGCCATAAATGCCGCAATCGATTGCCCATGCACCACACCCCTTTACTGCCTCTTCATTCACTATATGCATTGTACCTCAACAATAGCCAACAGGCCAAAGAATATCCTTGTCTTACCTGCATAAACTGTTATCGGACAAAGGAGGTGCTTATCCATGAAATTCATTTACGTGATCAGCGCGAAACGATTAAAGCAAATCTTAATTATTGTCGCGGCCATCTTACTCACAGCTGGAATTGGTTATGCGGAACGAGACTCAATTTCTGCCTTTGCTGAAGGTGCCAGCACGCAAGCCCCCCAAGCTATTTATAAGGTAGACACCAAAGAAAAGAAAATCGCCCTTACCTTTGACATTAGCTGGGGAGAGACACGAGCATTACCCATACTGGAGGTGTTAAAAGAAAAAAAGGTAAACAAAGCGACTTTTTTCCTCTCCTCCCCTTGGAGTCAACGACATCCGGACATATTGAAACGCATCAAAGAAGATGGCTTAGAAATTGGTTCGCACGGTCACAAGCACGATAACTACACTAAATACTCCGATGAAGAAATTCGCTCCCAAATGGCCAAAGCCGACTCCATTCTATCCGAAATGACTGGAAAAAAACCTACGCTCATTCGGATGCCAAATGGTGATTTTGACAAACGCGTGCTGGAAATCGCGAATCGCATGGGTTATACCGTCATCCAATGGGATACGGACTCAAAAGATTGGACCAATCCGGGGACTGATGTGATCATCAATAATGTATTATCGAAAGCTCATCCAGGAGACATCATCCTGATGCACGCGAGCGATTCTGCGAAAGATACACATCTTGCCCTCCCTGTGATCATTGATCAACTTCGCAAGGATGGCTATGAATTCGTTACGGTATCTGAACTTATTTCGGGTACAAGTGTAGACAGCAAAGAAATTCACTAAAACAAAAAAGCTGACCTTCATTGGGTCAGCTTTCTCTTTTTACCAGACGATGCAATTGCATGACTTGCCAGACGTTACAAAACAATAGTGGGACGAGCATGGACAGAGTGGCACGCACATTATCTTCCTTCAATGCCGGAATCCATTCCAGTGCCGTAACGACAAACATAAAGAACGTCGTAGGTATCCATGCAGATTTATTGGTCAGACTCACTTTTCCATATGCGGTAACAATAGCGACAATCAATAATAGCGTTGGCTCAATAAAGTACGTACCAAATCCTTTTCCTTCACCGAAGGACGTATAGCGAAGATAAATCATATCGAAAAAGACAAACAAAATAAGAAATACTTGGACACTTTTCCACAGGGAAGCCGTTTTAAATATCGTTTTAGCGAAATAATTAATCGTCATATACGCAAAAAAACCCATCTGAGCCACAATACTAATGGTCATTCCATACAGTAGATACATGAACAAGCCGACAAAAAAGTTTCCGGTGCTTCCTACGAGCAGCTTGTCCAAATCAAAAATAAGGGCAACCAGGATCCCACCTAATCCCCCAAGCAAGAGCGTGGTAATAAAAAGCCAACCATACTTACGCAAACTCACCAAGTATTCCCTCCCATCCACATCGAATATGATTGTACCAATGGATACAAGAAAATACTAGCGTAAGAACAAAACAAAATGCACACGTTACTTGTAGGCAGAGTAAAGAAGGAGGTGTCCACCCCATGAGAAAAAAGACGATGTCTTTTTGGTTAACCGCTCTTGTCTGTCTGGTGCTGACCAGTTGCGGGGGTAGCGGACAAGCGCAAAGTTCGTCTCAGCCTGATTATAAAAACGTCAAAGACATGGTGCTGGACATATTGCAGACGGACGAAGCGAAGCAATCTGTAAGTAAGATGATGAAGGATGAAAAGTTTAAACAAAACCTGGTGCTCGACGAGTCGACAGTGCGGACAACTTTGATTCAAAGCATGACGAATCCCAATAGCACGCACATTAAAGAAGCATTTAAGGACCCTAAGTTTGCAAGCGCCATGGCGAAATCCATGAAAAACGAACAAAAAACGCTAATGAAGGACCTGATGAAGGACCCTGAATACCAAAAAGAGCTTATAAGCGTAATGAAAGACCCTGAGTTTGAGAAAAATTTGATGGACCTGATGAAAAGCTCTGCTTATCGACAACAAACCATGCAAGTGATGAAGGAATCCTTGCAAAGTCCTTTATTCCAGGCTGAACTCATGAAGATCATGACCAAAGTATCCGAGGACATGACCAAACCAAAGGAACTGAAGCCGAAGAAAAAAGGAAAGGGAAAAGAAGGTGGAGGAGGATCCGGCGGCGGTGGTGGCGGCAACCCTTCTTCCTAAAAAGCAAAGGTGAGCTCTATTGCAGAGCCCACCTTTTTCATCTTCTTGGATATTATTGTTTGACAGCTTCCCCGCATTTTTCTATGACGCGTTTGGCCATATCAATGTAAAGCTGACCAATTTCCGTCTTTTCTCCATAGATGGATGGGGAATAATCAGGTTCAGACGGATGATTATCCGGTTGGCCCAGCGGAATTTGAGCGAGCAACTCACATGTCAATGTCTCGGCAAGCTTAGCTCCTCCACCACGCCCGAATACGTACTCTTTCGAACCATCCTTTGCTTCGTACCACGCCATGTTTTCCACAATACCGAGGATTTCATGACCGGTTCGCTTTGCCATTGCGCCTGCGCGAGCTGCTACAAACGCTGCAGTAGCATGCGGAGTCGTTACCACAATCTCCATGCTTTGCGGAATCATGGTGTGCACGTCGAGGGCCATATCTCCCGTTCCTGGAGGCAAGTCCAGCAAGAGGTAGTCCAATTCTTCGCCCCAGTGTACTTCCGTGAAAAAGTTACGAAGCATTTTACCCAACATAGGGCCACGCCAAATGATCGGAGAGTTGTCCTCCACAAAAAAGCCCATGGACATAACCTTTACGTTTTGCTTTTCAACAGGCAGAATGGTTTCACCAATCACGGTTGGACGTTGTTCAATATTCATCATATCGGGCACACTAAAGCCATAAATGTCTGCGTCGATAATGCCCACTTTTTTTCCTAAACGCGCGAGCGCAACGGCCAGGTTCACTGTCACCGTCGATTTTCCAACGCCACCTTTTCCGGAAGTGACCGCGATAAAGGTCGTATTCGAATCCTTCGCCAAGATCGGGTTCAAGAGGGGAGCCTGTCCCGGTGTCATGTTATGTGTTTGTCCACCTTGGCTCTTGCGAAGCTGGGCAGACAGAGCCGCACGTTCCTCGTCTGTCATCGAACCGAATTGCAGGCGTACTTCTTCGGCTCCTAGCGCTTTCACGGCTGCGATAACATCGTCCTCGATCTTGGCTTTGAGTGGACAGCCCGAAATCGTCAGAACGACCGTAAGGCTTACTGTCTTGCCTTCAATATGGATATCCCGAATCATGTTGAGCTCGACCAAGCTACGATTAATTTCAGGGTCTTTTACATCGCGTAGTGCTTCGAGAACCTGTTCTCTGGTCAACATTCTGGTTCACCTCATCTATGATCTTTTCAAACATTTTCATGCTGGTATAACGACAGCGTATGCGCGTTCATTATAGCATATTCGGGCAGTTGGGACACGACCACCGCCCTCTTAAGGTGTAATTGGCGCTTTTTCTCCCGAGTACTGACGCAAGATCCCCTGATAAATGGCATTCGCCATAGCCTTTTGGTATTCAACGCTCTGAAGTCGCTTTGCCTCCTCCGTATTGCTGACAAAGCCTACTTCTACCAAAACGGCCGGGCAGTTAACCTCCCGAATCAGGAACACATTGTTCGTCTTACTCGGTACCCGCTCTGTATGACCGATCACCCGTTTGATCTCATCTTGTATCAAATAAGAAACTTCTGCGCTCTTTTTGAAGCTAGGAGAATAAAAAGTCTGTGCTCCCGACCATTTCGGAGAAGGGATGGAATTGACGTGTATGCTGACCAAAAAATCCGGTGTACTATCATTGACCAGCCTTACTCGGTTTCGAATATCCTCAGATTTTCGTTTGCGTGCCTGCGCCGCATCTGGACTCGCCAAATCCTTGTCTTCCTCCCTCGTCATAACTACAAATGCTCCTGACTGCTGAAGGAAATCCCGCAAGTACATGCTAATGGCCAAAGTCACTTCTTTCTCAACCACATCCCCGGCTTTGGAAACGGCACCGCCGTCTATTCCCCCATGCCCAGGGTCAATGGCTATGACCGTTCCCGTCAATGGCAGCGACCATGCCTGCCAGGAAGAGCGATCAGGCGTTTCGTAGGTGAACAACAGCATAAGTACCGCAAAAGCCAATATCCAGCCTACTCCTTTTCGTGTCACAGTGTATCGTCCCCTTTGTCCCATTCTCGTTCCATCATATGGACAAACATGGACAAATATACCCGTTTATGAAAAGGAAAAACCCCCTGCCTGCGAACAGACAAGGGGTTGTATCGAACAGCAATTAGCGCTTGGAGAACTGAGGTGCGCGACGAGCTGCTTTCAAGCCGTATTTCTTACGCTCTTTCATACGAGGGTCGCGAGTCAGGAAGCCAGCGCGTTTCAGAGCGCCGCGCAGTTCCGGATCTGCTTTCAGCAGAGCGCGAGCAACGCCGTGACGGATTGCACCAGCTTGACCAGTGGTTCCGCCGCCGTTTACGTTAACCAATACATCGTAACGACCAAGAGTTTCAGTCAAAACGAGTGGTTGTTTTACGATCAATTTCAGTGTTTCCAAACCAAAGTAAGTATCCATTTCACGCTTGTTGATCACGATGCGACCTTCACCTGGAACCAGGCGAACGCGTGCTACGGAGTGCTTACGACGACCTGTACCGTAGTATTGTACTTGTGCCACGTATATTTCCTCCCTTTACCTTAACCGCGAATTTGCCAAACTTCTGGTTTTTGTGCTGCGTGTGGATGCTCAGTTCCAGCGTATACTTTCAGCTTGGTGAACATTTGACGTCCCAGGCTGTTTTTAGGCAGCATGCCTTTTACCGCCAGTTCGAACATACGATCTGGTCTCTTGTTCAGCATTGCGCCTGCAGTGGTCTTTTTCAAACCACCTGGATACAGGGAGTGAGTGTAGTAAATTTTGTCATTCAGTTTGTTACCAGTCAATTTCACTTTGTCAGCGTTGATTACGATTACGAAATCGCCAGCGTCAACGTGAGGAGTGAATTCTGGTTTCAATTTTCCGCGCAGGATAGAAGCTACTTCGCTCGCCAGACGACCCAGCGTTTGGCCTTCAGCGTCAACGATGTACCATTTGCGCTCAACTTCGAGCGGTTTCGCCATATATGTGGTACGCATTTTTGTCCCTCCTAAATATCTTACCTAACACACTTATAACCAAAACAACCGAAACTTGCAATGGAAGATAATTGCTGTTACGGGTGAGCAACTCTTCCAGGTGTTCCATGTAATCACGATCTTGTCTTTCAATCCCGGGGCTAGAGTGGGGCTAGGCGGGGTTAAAATACCAAGGAATATCGTACTACATAGAAGCCCTATAGTCAAGTGCTGCTCGTTCGTCTAATAGTTGGAAATCAGAGAACTAGTAGACAACTTCCCACATGGTCAGACCCTTGGCTGGTGCTGTCTTACCTGCCTTTTCCCGATCGCATGCGGCGAGGATTTCCCTCAGTTCAGCAGGGTTTCTTTTTCCTTGCCCTACTTCAACCAAAGTCCCCACAATAATTCGAACCATGTTGTACAAAAAACCGTTGCCTTGGCATGTCACCCATACCTCGTCTCCGATTTTTTCCACGGTGAGCCCGTACACAGTCCGAACCTTGTCCTCGACGAATGTCTTTGCCGAGCAAAAGGAAGTAAAATCATGTTCACCCACCAAATAATGAGCAGCCTGCTGCATCGCGTCCACATCTAACGGAAACCGGATATGGTCGGCGTAACGATGTCGAAATACATCTGCCACCGGATTATTGTCGATGCAATATCGATATTCTTTTACTTGCACGTCAAAACGCGCATGAAAAGAGGCATCGACCTCTTCGACTGTCCGAATGACAATAGAATCAGGCAACTGATTGTTCAACACAAACCGCCATTTATCCATCGGAATGTTACTCGACGTGTCAAAGTGAATCACTTGACCGCGCGCATGAACACCCGCATCTGTCCGGCCTGAACCGAAGACTTGGATATCCTCTCCGGTAACCCGATTCAAAGCGGCTTCAATTTCACCCTGGACCGTTACTTGATCTGGCTGTACCTGAAAACCGCTGAAGTCAGTCCCGTCATATGCTAATACACATCGCAGTCGCTTCATGTACGCCACCATCCAATCACAATTACCAAGATCACACTCACAACAGCTACGATTCCATCACGCCAAGTGAACGTCAGCTTATTCAGCCGCGTTCTACCCACTCCCCCGCGATAGCCACGCGCTTCCATCGCCAAAGCCAGCTCTTCAGCACGCCGAAACGCACTAACGAACAATGGAATAGCGATCGGAATCAGGTTCTTGGCTCTGCGTACGAGACTTCCACTGGTGAAATTGGCTCCTCTGGCGGTCTGCGCCTTGATGATCTTATCCGTTTCTTCCATCAGGGTCGGAATGAACCGGAGTGCAATTGACATCATCAGGGCTATATCATGAACCGGTATGCCGATCTTCCCTAGTGGTCCTAGTAAACGCTCCAAACCTTCCGTCAAATCGATTGGAGAGGTGGTCAGTGTTAGCAAGGAACTAATGAGAATCAAAAGTCCCAAGCGTAAAGAAATGAAGATCGCCTGGCGAACTCCTTGTTCTTCTACTGTAAACCATCCCCACTGAAAGTAGACCGTTCCGCCTTTCGTGATAAAAATATGCAAGACGACGGTAAACAAAATCAGGATCCAGACTGGCTTTAAGCTGTTTAATATATAGGACAATGAAAGCCTAGAATGAAGTGCAGCATACAAGGTAAAACCAATGAGTATGGCGTACGTTATCGTATTGTTAGCCAAAAAAATCAAGGTAGCAAAAAGGATAATGAAGAGAAGCTTGCTTCGCGGATCTGCACGATGTAAAAAAGATTGCCCTGGTACGTATTGACCAATTGCGATATTCTGCAGCATGCCTAGCCCTCCTTTGGTACGGACAGTCGTTCCAGCAGATGGGCAATCAGCTCTTCCTCCCGATAAAGGGAGCTCGGCAGACTAGCCTTGTCCGGCAGCATTTGATTCATTTGCGATACGAGAGCCACCGTTTCCGGTACATCCAAAGACAGCTCTCGGAGACGATCCACTTGCATGAATACTTCCTCCGGCTTCCCCTGCAAAGCTACTTGTCCTTGTGCCATCACAAGCAAATAGTCTGCGTAGCGGGCTGCCTCTTCCATGCTGTGCGTTACCAATAGTGTCGTGAGGTTTTGTTCCCGATGAATCCGGTAGATCCCTTCCAGAATCGTTACTCGTCCCGCAGGATCAAGACCCGCAGTTGGTTCATCCAATACCAAAACCTTGGGCTGCATGGCAAGAACACCAGCCAAAGCAACACGTCGCATTTGACCGCCACTCAAATGAAACGGCGAACGATCCTTGATCGTGGCATAATCCAAGCCGACAATTTCAAGGGACTCCTTTACGCGCGCTTCCACCATTTCCGTTGGCAAGTCAAAATTGAGCGGTCCAAAAGCAACATCCTTCGCAACCGTTTCTTCAAACAACTGATGTTCAGGATATTGAAAGACGAGCCCAATATCGCGCCTTTGAGCATGAGATAATCGCCGCTTTGGAGTAATGACCGCATCACCCAGGGTAATCTGCCCTGTACTAGGCATCAGCAACCCGTTCAAGTGCTGAATCAGCGTTGACTTACCCGAGCCCGTGTGGCCAATAATTCCGACAAACGAACCGGATGGAATCGTCAGCGAAATATTGTGTAAGGCAACTCGTTCGAACGGTGTTCCCTTTGCGTAGATATGGCTTACTTGGTCAAAAGTAATTTGCATACGTGCTCCACCAGCTCCTCTTGATGCAGGACAAACGGTAAATCAATCCCGTTGGAATGAAGTGCGTGTCGCAGTCGAACGGCAAATGGCACATCCAGCCCCACCTGTTTCAATCGATCTACCTCATTAAACACTTCACTCGGCTTACCTTCCATCAGGACTTCACCGGCATTCATGACAATGACCTTATCCGAATAGATGGCTTCTTCCGGAAAATGGGTAATGTTAATGATCGTGAGTCCCTCGTCACGGTTCAGTTGACGAGCCAGATTCAGCACTTCCATTCTCCCTTGTGGATCAAGCATCGCTGTCGCTTCATCCAAGATGATGACAGAAGGACGCATCGCCATAATCCCTGCGATCGCCACTCGTTGCTTTTGACCTCCAGACAGACGATGTGGTTGTGCCTGTAAATAAGACTCCATCCCTACAGAAACGAGCGCCTCATCAATACGATTTCGCATCTCTTTGGGGTCCACACCCATGTTTTCTAGGCCAAAGGCGACATCATCTTCCACGGTAGCCCCAACAATCTGATTGTCCGGGTTCTGGAAGACCATGCCCACATGTCGTCGAATTTCCCAAAGCTGCTCCCCATCTTTCGTATCCATTCCACCGATAAGTACTGTGCCGCCTTCTGGAAGCAACAGGGCATTCATCAGCTTTGCCATCGTTGATTTGCCGGAACCGTTGTGACCCAGTACGGATACAAAGGAACCTTTTTGAATGGTAAGGTCAACACCTTGTAATACCGGAACCCGTTGGCCATCCTCACCATCGTAGATATAAGAAACATCTCGCAATGCCAGCAGGTTATCTTCATTCATGAGGCATTCACAACCTCCCCAGCCTTCACAGGGAACTGACTAGCAGGATTTCGATGAGAAAGGAAAAAAGGGTTGAATCAGAGTCCAGCCTATGACCAGATCTGCCCCCACCCTTTTCGCGGTAATCTACCAGGCTTAAAACCTGAGTAAACGACCAGCTTACATGTATTAAACGAATTCGATGTACGCCATTGGAGCAGCGTCGCCACGGCGAGGGCCGGTTTTCAGGATACGAGTGTATCCACCGTTGCGCTCTTTGAAGCGAGGTGCGATTTCATCGAACAGTTTTTGAACAGCATCGCGGCCTTCAGTATTCGCAACTTCTTTACGAACGAAAGCAGCAACTTGACGGCGAGCATGCAGATCGCCACGTTTCGCGAGCGTGATCATTTTTTCAGCGATTGGGCGCAGTTCTTTCGCCTTCATCTCTGTAGTTTCGATGCGCTCGTTGATGATCAGGTCTGTTACCAAGTCGCGGAACAGCGCTTTACGAGCTGAGCTACGACGACCCAATTTACGTTGTGCCATGTGGTTTACCTCCCTCTTAATCGAGAGAACAAAAGTTTGCTTCTTGGTTTGCGATTCTAGTCGTCGCTGCGCAGGGACAGGCCCAGCTCAGCTAACTTTTCTTGAACTTCTTCAAGAGATTTGCGCCCCAGATTGCGTACTTTCATCATGTCCTCTTCGGTCTTCTGCGTCAGCTCTTGCACGGTATTAATACCGGCACGCTTCAAGCAGTTGTAGGAACGAACAGAAAGGTCAAGCTCTTCGATAGTCATCTCCAAGACTTTCTCTTTCTTGTCCTCTTCCTTCTCTACCATGATTTCTGCATCCTTCGCCTCGTCAGTCAAACCGACAAACAGGTTCAGGTGCTCCGTCATGATTTTAGCGCCGAGACTTACGGCTTCTTCCGGACTGATGCTACCGTTAGTCCAAACCTCAAGTGTCAACTTATCATAGTTGGTCATTTGCCCTACACGGGTATTTTCCACTTGATAGTTAACGCGCTTGATCGGCGTGTAGATCGAATCAATCGGAATCACACCAATAGGCAGATCCTCAGATTTGTTTCCATCAGATTGAACATAACCACGACCACGTCCAGCTGTCATGCGGATATGCAGACGACCGCCATTGGCCAACGTTGCAATATGAAGATCAGGGTTTAAGACCTCCACATCACTGTCAGCACGGATATCTCCCGCTTTGACAACGCCTTCGCCTTCTGCATCGATCTCGATTACTTTTTCTTCATCGGAATGGATCTTCAGCGCCAAGCCTTTGATGTTCAGGATGATCTCGGTTACATCTTCAACGACGCCTTCAATCGTGGAGAATTCGTGAAGAACCCCATCGATTTGAACAGTACGAACTGCCGCGCCTGGCAAGGACGAAAGAAGAATTCGTCTCAGCGAGTTGCCAAGGGTAGTTCCGTATCCGCGCTCTAGAGGTTCTACAACAAACTTTCCATACGAGTTGTCGTCGCTAACTTCCACAACCTCGATTTTTGGTTTTTCTATTTCTATCATTAAACAAACCCTCCTTCAAAACGTCGAAATCCTTGGGTGGGCCGCATACGTGCCCACTCAGGAATTTCCCCGGCGGTTTACCGTTTGCGTGCATGACAAGCTATAAATCAGAATTTACCATTCTAGTATGGACATGTTCTGAACGATATAAACCAGTTACACGCGGCGACGTTTTGGTGGACGGCAACCGTTGTGCGGAATTGGCGTCACGTCTTTAATCATGTTCACTTCAAGACCAGTTGCTTGCAGGGAACGGATCGCAGCTTCACGACCAGCACCTGGGCCTTTTACTGATACTTCAAGGGAACGCATACCGTGTTCCATAGCAACGCGTGCAGCCGCTTCAGCAGCCATTTGCGCAGCAAATGGCGTGCTTTTACGGGAGCCTTTGAAGCCGAGGGAACCAGCACTGGACCAAGAGATCGCGTTACCGTGTGGATCCGTGATAGTGACGATCGTATTGTTGAAAGTTGAGCGGATGTGTGCTACGCCGACTTCAACATTCTTACGGTCACGACGACGGGTACGAGTTGCTGTAGCTTGTTTTCTTTTCGCCATGTCAGATTACCCTCCTTTACTTCTTCTTGTTTGCTACTGTACGGCGTGGACCTTTACGCGTACGAGCATTTGTTTTAGAACGTTGACCGCGAACTGGAAGTCCACGACGATGACGGATGCCACGGAAGCAACCGATTTCCATCAGACGCTTGATGTTGAGGGAGATCTCACGACGGAGGTCACCTTCCACCTTCACAGTTTTGTCGATGTACTCACGAAGTTTGTTTACTTCGTCTTCTGTCAGATCGCGAACACGAGTGTTAGCGTCTACGCCAGTGGCGGACAGAACTTTTTGAGACGTGGGGCGGCCAATACCAAAAATGTAGGTAAGAGCAACTTCAACGCGTTTTTCGCGCGGCAAGTCTACGCCTGCAATACGTGCCATGTGTCAAAAGCACCTCCTTGTTTACCCTTGTTTTTGCTTATGCTTCGGATTTTCACAAATAACCATTACGTTACCTTTGCGACGGATAACCTTGCATTTCTCGCAGATCGGTTTAACCGAAGGTCTCACTTTCATGGTTCTTGCCTCCCTTTTCTAGGGGTTTTGCTTACTATTTATAGCGGTACGTAATACGTCCGCGGGTTAAGTCGTACGGCGACAGTTCAACAGTTACTTTATCCCCCGGCAGGATACGGATAAAGTGCATGCGGATTTTTCCAGAGACGTGAGCAAGGACTTTATGTCCATTCTCTAATTCTACTCGAAACATAGCATTTGGCAAAGGTTCGATTACCGTACCTTCCACCTCAATTACATCATCTTTTGCCATGGTAAACTCTCCTTTCTTCTGCTCTTCAGTCGGCCCATGAGTTTTGCGAAATGATCACACAACGAACTTATCGTCGACACGTTGGACGACAATCCCGAATCATTCGGAACTACCGTTTTTATATCCGTGTAAAAATCTCATAGCCATCTTCCGTAATCGCGATGGTGTGTTCAAAATGAGCACAAGTTTTCCGATCCACTGTTACTACCGTCCAATTGTCCTCCAATGTGCGGACATAACGTTCGCCGGCATTTACCATTGGCTCAATTGCCAACACCATGCCTGGTTTTAACCGCGGTCCTCGATCAGGAGGGCCGTAGTTAGGAACCTGCGGATCTTCGTGCAAGTTTTGCCCGATCCCATGCCCCACATACTCGCGAACGAGTGTGAAGTCGGCAGCTTCTGCATGAACCTGAATCGCATGAGAGATATCGGATAAGCGTCCACCCGGAACAGCTTTTTCAAGCCCCTTGTACAACGACTCTTCCGTTACTCTGAGCAGATTCTGGTTTTCTGTTGAAATCTTACCGACCGGATACGTCCAAGCGGAGTCGCCATGGTAACCCTGAAACTGGGCACCAATGTCGATACTGATAATGTCTCCTTCTTGCAACGCCCGTTTACCTGGGATCCCGTGTACGAGTTCTTCATTGACTGAAGCACAGATACTTCCTGGAAAGCCACCATAGCCTTTAAACGATGGAATTGCTCCCATGCTTCGAATAAAGGTCTCGGCAATTTCGTCTAGCTGCTTCGTCGTGACACCAGGCTTGATCGCCTTGGCCAGTTCTTGATGGGTGAGTGCGACGATACGACCAGCTTCGCGCATAACCTCAAGTTCTGCTTTCGACTTTAGGATAATCATTCGCAATTACCCTCGCAACAAAGACTTAATTTCCGCAAACACTACCTGGATATCTTGTTCTCCATCGATATCTCGCAGAAGTTCCTGTGCGGAGTAGTAGTCGATAAGTGGCTGTGTTTGAGCGATATTTACGTCAAGGCGTTGTGTTACCACTTCGATCTTGTCGTCATCACGCTGATACAGCTTACCACCATCTTTATCACATACGCCAGCCTCTTTTGGAGGATTGAACATCGTGTGATAGCTAGCACCGCAAACAGGGCAGATCCAGCGACCGGTCAGACGTTCAATCAATTGCTCGCGTTGAACGTTGATGTTAATTACATGGTCAATTTCGCGTCCCAGCTCTTTTACTGTAGCTGTCAACGCTTCCGCCTGAGGAACTGTGCGCGGAAAACCATCTAAGAGGAATCCCTTTTCGCAGTCATCCATCGAAAGGCGCTCCCGCACAATACCAATGACGACCTCGTCTGGGACGAGATGACCTTTATCCATGTAGGATTTAGCCTCTAGTCCGAGCGGCGTTTCGTTTTTGACCGCAGCTCGGAACATGTCGCCAGTCGAAATGTGCGGGATGTCAAACTCTTTTACGATACGTTCTGCCTGTGTCCCTTTACCGGCTCCAGGCAGTCCCATCAGAATTATATTCACGTCCATTCCCTCCGTCCCATCAAAAAAGCTATAGAAGCTTCTCTGTAAACATCTAAGTCATTACTTGATAAACCCTTGGTAGTGGCGTTTGATCATCTGACTTTCAATCTGCTTCATTGTATCCAAGCATACCCCAACCACGATCAACAGCGATGTACCGCCGATGTAAATGGATTGCGGCAAGTTTGCAATACTACCGAAGAAGAATGGCAAAATCGCAATCAGCATCAAGAACAAAGCGCCCGCCAATGTTAACCGGTTTAATGTACGAGTAATGAATACCTCAGTGTTTTTACCAGGTCGGATACCAGGAATGTAACCACCATTTTTTCTCATGTTTTCTGCCATTTGTACAGGGTTGATCTGTACGAATGTGTAGAAGTAGGTGAATCCGAGAATCAAGATAGCGTAAAGCGTCATTCCTAATGGTTTGTTGACTTGGAAGTTCTGATAAATCCAGTTAGCAAATCCTTGTCCGGATGCATCCACCCAGAACTGAGCAAGCGTTGACGGGAACATTACCAGCGATACCGCAAAGATAACAGGAATAACACCAGCAGAGTTGATTTTCAGCGGAATGTGGGTAGATTGACCACCGTACATTTTGCGTCCAACCACTCGTTTCGCATATTGCACTGGAATCTTACGAAGACCTTGCTGCATAAAGATAACCCCGACAATAATGGCGAGGACCACCAATAGGATAAGCAGAACTTTGACGATGCTGAAGAAGATGTTTACAGATGGGTCACTAAACATCGTGGTGTAAATCGTCGTAGCCGCATTAGGCAGTCCAGCAACGATCCCGGCAACGATCAGGATCGAAATCCCGTTACCGATACCCTTCTCCGTAATCTGCTCCCCCATCCACATCATGAATGCGGTCCCAGCTGTCAAAGTCAACGCAATGAGTGCATAGCTGCTAGCCGACGTGTCGTTTAGCAAACCAGGCGCCATATTGTTGAATCCAATCGTCATCCCTACAGACTGAATCAAACCAAGGATAATTGTAGCGTAACGGGTAACGGTGGCAATCTTGCGACGGCCAACTTCCCCTTCACGAGCCCATTGCGTAAGCTTAGGCACAACATCCATGGACATCAGCTGCATGATAATCGATGCCGTAATGTACGGCATGATACCCATGGCAAAAATCGAGAAGTTATGCAGTGCTCCACCCGAGAAGGTGTTCAACAAGCCCAGTAATTGGTTTGTGTTCTGCTGAAACAACTCGACGTTTACGTTAGGAACTGGCACATAGCTTCCGATACGGAAAACAACCAGCATCATGAGCGTAAAAAGGATCTTACTACGCAAGTCGCTAATCTTAAAAATGTTAGTTAAGGACGCTAACATTAGATCACCTCGGTTGTTCCACCGACTTGAGCGATCTTCTCAGCAGCAGCTCCGGAGAACTTGTGAGCTTTTACAGTCAGCTTCACAGTCAGTTCACCGTTAGCAAGAACCTTAACACCATCGCGCAGCGCACTGATAACACCAGTTTCTTTCAACAGCTCAGGTGTTACTACAGTGCCCTCTTCGAAACGGTTCAGCGCGTCCAAGCTAACAATCGCAAATTCTTTGCGGCTGATGTTAGTGAAACCACGCTTAGGCAGACGACGGTACAATGGGTTTTGACCACCCTCGAAACCAGGGCGAACACCGCCACCAGAACGAGCGTTCTGACCTTTGTGACCTTTACCAGCAGTTTTGCCAGTACCGCTACCAATACCGCGACCGATGCGCTTACGAGTGTGACGGGATCCTTCTGCAGGTTGCAGTTCATGCAATTTCATACGTTGCACCTCCTAACTAATTGAGATGATCAATTAAGCTTCTACTTCTTTCACTTCAACCAAGTGCTTCACTTTGAAAACCATTCCACGGATTGCAGCGTTATCTTCCTTCACTACAGTGGAGTTGATTTTGCGAAGACCCAGAGCTTTTACAGTGTCTTGTTGGTCAACAGTGCGACCAATCAAGCTGCGTTTGAGGGTGATTTGCAATTTTGCCATGTTCATTCCCTCCTTATTAACCCAACAACTCGTCAACAGTCTTACCGCGCAATTTCGCGACATCTTCCGCTGTTTTCAGACGGCCGAGGCCTTCCAGCGTAGCGTTGACCATGTTGATAGGATTGTTGGAACCAAGAGACTTACTCAAAATATCGCCTACACCAGCCAGTTCGAGTACGGCACGAACAGGTCCACCAGCGATAACACCTGTACCAGGGGCAGCAGGCTTGATGAGAACCTTACCTGCGCCGAATTGGCACAGTACTTGGTGCGGAACTGTTGTTCCTCTCATCGGTACACGGATCAATTTTTTCTTAGCATCGTCAATCGCTTTGCGAATGGCGTCTGGAACTTCTTGAGCTTTACCCATACCAGCACCTACGTGGCCGTTACGGTCTCCCACAACAACCAAGGCGCTGAAGCTCATACGACGTCCACCTTTAACCGTTTTTGCTACACGGTTAACTGCGACTACTTTTTCTTCGAGCTCTAATTTGCTAGGGTCGATACGCATTCCTTACCCTCCTTGTTGTTAGAATTGCAGACCAGCTTCACGAGCTGCTTCTGCCAGTGCTTTAATACGTCCATGATAGATGTAACCACCGCGGTCAAAAATCACTTCAGTCGCACCTTTTTCTTGTGCACGCTTAGCGATCAGTGTGCCAACAGCTGTAGCAGCTTCCACGTTAGCGCCATTATTCAGGCCCAGCTCTTTATCCAAAGAAGATGCAGATACCAATGTTGCGCCAGTTGCATCGTCGATCAATTGAGCGTAGATGTGCTTAGAAGAACGGAATACGTTCAGACGCGGGCGAATGGTTGAACCAATCACGCGTTTGCGGATTCGCAGGTGACGTTTTTTCCGAGCTTTGTTTTTATCAGCTTTCGTAAACATTAAGCGGCCTCCTTTCTCATGAAGCTAGAAGCTTATTTACCTTTTTTACCTTCTTTACGACGAACCACTTCGTTGTTGTAACGAATACCTTTACCTTTGTATGGCTCAGGTTTGCGCAGGGAACGAATCTCAGCAGCAATTTGGCCTACACGCTCTTTGTTGATACCTTTAACAATCAGAGTCGTTTGGTTAGGTACGTCGATTTCGATACCCTCTTCTGGATTAACTTCCACTGGGTGGGAGAAACCAAGAGAGAGAGTAACGCCGTTGCCTGTTTTGGCAGCACGGTAACCTACACCGACCAGTTCCAAGGTACGAGTGAAGCCTTCAGATACGCCAGTTACCATGTTGGATACCAGCGCACGAGTCGTACCATGCAGGGAACGGTGAAGTTTGTTATCGCTTGGACGCTCAACAACTACTTCGTTTTCAGCGATGTTGATTTTGATATCTTCATGGAAGCTACGAACGAGTTGACCCTTAGGGCCTTTTACCGTCAGCTCAGTACCGTTCAGAGTGAGGGTAACGCCTGCAGGGACCACGATCGGTTTTCTACCGACACGAGACATGTGGTGCACCTCCTGTGCTATTTACAATCTGTTAATTACCAAATGTATGCGAGAACCTCTCCACCAACGTGTGCTTGACGAGCTTGCTTGTCAGTCATTACACCAGTGGATGTAGAGATGATCGCGCAACCGAGACCACCCAAAACCTTAGGTACTTCATTGTTCTTTGCATAAACACGAAGTCCTGGCTTGGAGATACGTTTCAGACCTGTGATGACGCGCTCGTTGCTCGCACCATATTTCAGGAATACGCGGATGATTCCTTGTTTGTTGTCTTCAACAAACTCCGCATCGCGGATGAAGCCTTCTTCTTTCAGAATGCGCGCGATTTCCTTCTTGATGGTGGACGCCGGGATTTCCACTTTCTCGTGGCGAACCATGTTGGCGTTACGAATTCGTGTCAACATATCTGCGATTGGATCAGTCATAACCATGAGAGAAAACCTCCTTCCCGTTTCAAATTACCAGCTTGCTTTTTTCACGCCTGGAATTTGACCTTTATAAGCAAGTTCACGGAAGCAAATACGGCAGAGTTTGAATTTACGCAATACGGAGTGAGGACGTCCGCAACGCTCGCAACGAGTGTACGCGCGTACTGCAAACTTCGGCTCCCGCTGTTGCTTGATGATCATTGATTTCTTTGCCACATTCTTCCCTCCTTACGAGTGGGTTTATTTACGGAATGGCATACCCATTTGAGTCAGCAACTCACGAGCTTCCTCATCCGTTTTCGCGGAAGTAACAATAACGATGTCCATACCACGAACTTTATCAATTTTATCGTACTCGATCTCAGGGAAGATCAGTTGTTCCTTCAGACCAAGTGTGTAGTTACCGCGACCGTCAAAAGCCTTGGAAGAAATTCCACGGAAGTCACGAACACGCGGGAGAGATACGTTCATCAATTTGTCGAGGAAGTGGTACATACGCTCGCCGCGCAGAGTAACCTTCGCACCGATCGGCATACCTTCACGCAATTTGAAACCCGCGATGGATTTCTTAGCCTTTGTTACTACAGGCTTTTGACCAGCGATGATTTGCAGGTCTTCAATTGCAGTATCCAAGGACTTAGCGTTCGCTACCGCTTCGCCAACACCCATATTGATGATGATCTTTTCTACTTTCGGCACTTGCATGATGGAAGTGTAGTTAAACTTGCTCATCAAACCAGGCACGATTTCGCTCGTATACTTTTCTTTCAATCTTGTTGCCATCTAGGATATCCTCCTTTCCAACCTGACTACTTGTCGAGTACTTCGCCAGACTTTTTCGCGTACCGAACTTTCTTGCCGTTATCCAAAACTTTGTAACCGATGCGAGTAGCTTTTCCGGACTTCGGATCGATCAAAGACACGTTGGATACGTGAATAGCTGCTTCTTGAGTCACAATGCCACCTTGCGGGTTAGCTTGGGACGGACGGCTATGTTTCTTCACGAGGTTGATACCTTCAACCAGAACGCGTTCTTTCTTTGGATAAGCAGCGAGAACGCGACCTTTTTTGCCTTTATCTTTGCCCGCATTTACGATAACAGTGTCGCCTTTTTTAACGTGCATCGCTTGGTGCACCTCCTATCGAACAAACTGCCTGAGTTTTTCCGTTCAATTAGATAACCTCTGGAGCCAGAGAGATGATCTTCATGAAATCCTTGTCGCGGAGCTCACGAGCCACAGGTCCAAAGATACGAGTACCACGAGGGGATTGATCGTCTTTGATAACTACAGCTGCATTCTCATCGAACTTGATGTAAGAACCATCGTTACGACGAACGCCACTTGCTGTGCGTACTACAACCGCTTTAACTACTTGACCTTTCTTGACAACGCCGCCGGGTGTAGCGGATTTTACGGAGCACACGATAACATCCCCGATGTTCGCCGTTTTGCGACCGGAACCACCCAGAACCTTGATGCACATGAGTTCCTTAGCACCGGAGTTGTCAGCAACAGCCAATCTCGTTTGAGTTTGGATCATTTACTGTTCCTCCTTTCGGATTTATCTATCCGAAAATCTGACTTATACGATTACTGCCTCTTCAACGATACGTACCATACGGAAACGCTTGTCTTTAGACAATGGACGAGTTTCCATGATTTCTACGATGTCGCCAACTTTTGCTGCGTTGTTCTCATCGTGAGCCTTGAACTTTTTGGAGAATTTCATGCGTTTACCGTACAATGGGTGTGTCTTGTAAGTTTCAACAAGAACAACAATGGTTTTATCCATCTTGTCGGAAACGACGCGACCTACAACGGTTCGACGCATATTGCGATCTGCGGTCATCGTTCAAACCTCCTTCCTATAATTAGCCGATTCCCAATTCTCTCTGGCGCAGGACGGTTTTCGCACGAGCAATATCCTTACGCACTTGTTTAATACGAGATGTGGTTTCGAGTTGACCCGTTGCCAACTGGAAACGAAGGTTGAACAACTCTTCTTTCAAAGAAGTAACGTTTTGTTCGAGCTCGGCAGTGGTCAAATTACGGTACTCATTAGCCTTCATGTGCGTCACCACCCACTTCTTCACGCTTCACGAACTTGCACTTGATAGGCAGTTTGTGCATAGCCAGACGCATAGCTTCGCGAGCGACTTCTTCAGGAACACCAGCAAGTTCAAACATGATCTTGCCTGGCTTCACTACCGCTACCCATTTCTCAGGAGAACCTTTACCGGAACCCATCCGTACTTCGAGCGGTTTTTGTGTTACTGGTTTGTCTGGGAAAATTTTGATCCAAACTTTACCACCACGTTTAATGTAACGAGTCATCGCGATACGAGCTGCCTCGATCTGACGGTTAGTTACCCAAGATGGCTCCATTGCTTGCAATCCGTATTCACCGAACGCAACAGTAGTACCGCCTTTTGCGTTACCTGCCATTTTCCCGCGGTGTTGTTTACGGTGTTTCACGCGTTTTGGCGTCAACATGATTACTTGCCTCCTTCCTCAGTAGCGACGTTCTTTCTCGCTGGAAGGACTTCTCCACGATAGATCCACACTTTAACACCGATGCGACCATAAGTGGTATGTGCTTCAGCAGTACCGTAGTCGATGTCAGCGCGCAATGTGTGAAGCGGAACAGTACCTTCGCTGTAACCTTCAGAACGTGCGATGTCCGCGCCGCCAAGACGACCGCTTACCAAGGTTTTGATACCTTTAGCACCAGAGCGCAGCGAACGAGTGATCGATTGCTTTTGCGCACGGCGGAAAGAAATGCGGTTTTCCAATTGGCGTGCAATATTTTCAGCTACAAGAGTAGCATCCAGATCCGGACGTTTTACTTCGTTGATGTTGATATGAACGCGTTTGCCAGTCAGTTCGGTCAAAGTTTTGCGCAGAGTTTCAACCTCTGAACCACCTTTACCAATTACCATACCAGGCTTAGCGGTGTGAATCGTAACGTTCACGCGATTAGCTGCGCGTTCGATTTCGATCGTGGATACAGCAGCATCTTTCAGACGCCCTTTTACATACTTACGGATTTTCAAGTCTTCGTGCAACAGAGTTGCGAAGTCCTTGTCAGCGTACCATTTGGACTCCCAGTCACGAATGACACCGATCCGAAGACCTACCGGGCTTACCTTTTGACCCACACGTAATCCCTCCTTATTTCTCGTTTAGTACCACTGTGATGTGGCTCGTGCGTTTATGGATGCGGCTAGCGCGACCCATAGCGCGCGGACGGAAACGCTTCAACGTAGGACCTTGGTCTACGAAGATTTTGCCCACTACCAAGCCGTTTGGATCCAGCTCATAGTTGTGCTCAGCGTTTGCAATAGCCGATTTCAGGAGCTTTTCAACAACCGGAGAAGCTGCTTTAGGCGTATGTTTCAAGATCGCCAAAGCTTCACCTACTTGCTTGCCTCTGATCAAGTCAACCACCAGGCGGACTTTACGAGACGCGATGCGAATATTGCGTGCAACTGCTTTTGCTTCCATCTTTGTACCTCCTCTCTGTCAAGAGAAAATTAGCGCTTCTTGGACTTCTTGTCGTTGTCGACGTGACCCTTGAAGGTACGAGTTGGTGCGAATTCACCCAATTTATGACCAACCATGTCTTCCGATACGTATACAGGTACATGTTTGCGGCCATCGTAAACTGCAAACGTGTGTCCTACGAAATCAGGGAAGATGGTGGAACGGCGAGACCATGTTTTGATCACGCGTTTCTCGTTCTTTTCATTTTGCTCGTCAACTTTTTTCATCAAGTGGTCATCCACGAAAGGACCCTTTTTTAAGCTACGTCCCATTAGTGAACCTCCCTTCGCCATAGGCGTTCGGTTATAGTATCAGCCTACCTTACTTTTTACGGCGGCGGATGATGTACTGGTCGGACTTGTTCTTCTTCTTACGAGTCTTGAGACCCAGGGTTGGTTTACCCCAAGGAGTAACAGGAGCCTTACGACCGATTGGAGCGCGACCTTCACCACCACCGTGTGGGTGATCGTTAGGGTTCATTACGCTACCGCGAACTGTCGGGCGAATACCCAACCAGCGGGAACGTCCTGCTTTACCGATGTTCAGCAATTCGTGATCTTGGTTACCTACTTGACCGATGGTAGCGCGGCATACGTTATGAATGCGGCGAGTTTCACCGGAAGACAGGCGTACGATTACGAATTCACCATCACGACCAAGCAATTGAGCAGAAGTACCAGCAGCGCGAACCAATTGGCCACCTTTACCAGGTTTCAGCTCGATGTTGTGGATGGTAGTACCTACCGGGATTTTCTCCATTGGCAGTGCGTTACCGATTTTGATGTCGGCATCTGCTCCGGATACAATCTGGTCGCCCACTTTCAGGTTTTGTGGAGCGATAATGTAACGCTTTTCACCGTCTGCATAGTTGATCAGCGCGATGTTAGCGGAACGGTTTGGATCGTATTCAATGGTTGCTACGCGACCAATGATACCATCTTTGTTACGTTTGAAGTCGATAATACGGTATTTACGTTTGTGACCGCCACCTTGATGACGAACGGTAATTCTACCTTGGTTGTTGCGACCAGCTTTTTTGCTGAGAGGCGCCAACAAGGATTTTTCGGGAGTCGACGTGGTGATCTCCTCGAAAGTAGAAACCGTCATTTGGCGACGACCAGGAGAAGTCGGTTTAAACTTTTTGATACCCATGTTAATACCCTCCTTTTCGGTAGTCGTCGAGGTTATACTCCCTCGTAGAAGGCCAATTCTTTGCTGTCATCAGTCAGCTTAACGATTGCTTTCTTCCACTCGGATGTGTAACCGGAGTATTTTCCGTAGCGTTTTGGTTTAGCAGGTACACGAACTGTGTTAACTGCTTCTACTTTTACGCCAAATACTTTTTCAACTGCTTGTTTGATTTCTGTCTTGTTGGCTTTGAGAGGTACTTCGAATACGTACTTTTTCTCAGCCATCATATCAGTGGTGCGCTCGGTAATGACAGGGCGTTTAAGGACATCATGAAGGCTCTTCATTATGCGAGCACCTCCTCTACTTTCGCAATCGCTTCTTTCGTCACGATTACTTTGTCATGCGCTACCAGATCAAGAACGTTAATGCCTGCAGCATCTACGATTTTTGCACCTGGAATATTGCGGGAAGCAAGAGCTACGTTTTGGTCGTACTCGGAAGTAACGATCAGAACTTTGCGATCTGCTTTCAAGTTGTTCAGAACAACTGTCATTTCTTTTGTTTTAGGAGCTGCAATGTTCAGAGCTTCCAAAACCAACATTTCATTGCTTTGTACTTTTGCGGAGAGTGCGGATTTCAGTGCCAAACGACGAACTTTACGGTTCAGTTTGTAACCGTATTTGCGCGGAGTTGGACCGAATACAACGCCGCCACCTTTCCATTGCGGAGAGCGAATGGAACCTTGGCGTGCACGTCCTGTACCTTTTTGGCGCCATGGCTTGCGGCCACCACCACGTACTTCAGAACGGTTCTTTACATCATGTGTACCTTGGCGTTGGGATGCTTGTTGCATCACGATCGCATCGTACAGAACTGCGCTGTTAGGCTCAATCCCAAATACGCTGTCTGCCAGATCGATTTCGCCAACTTGAGAACCGCTTTGGTTATAAAGAGCTACTTTCGGCATGTCAGTTCCTCCTTTCCTTACTAGTTCTTCTTGACTGCCGTGGAAACCAGTACGCAGCCGTTTTTCGGACCAGGCACGGAGCCTTTCACGAGAATCAAGTTGCGTTCTGCGATAACTTTAACCACTTCCAGGTTTTGAATGGTAACGTTGTCTCCACCCATTTGACCTGGCAGGGTTTGGCCTTTAAATACACGACCTGGATCGACAGCACCCAAAGAACCTGGGCGGCGATGGTAGCGTGAACCGTGAGCCATAGGACCGCGGGATTGATTGTGACGTTTGATTGCACCTTGGAAACCTTTACCCTTGGTTACACCGGCAACGTCAACGAATTCTCCCTCAGCAAAAATGTCAGCCTTCAACTCTTGACCAACCTCATAGTCAGCGAGGTTTACTCCGCGAATTTCGCGAACGAAGCGCTTAGGAGCAGTGTTAGCTTTTGCTGCATGGCCTTTTTCCGGCTTGTTAGCGCGCTGTTCTTTTTTGTCGTCGAAACCGATTTGAATTGCTTCATAACCGTCGTTCGCAACGTCTTTCTTCTGAAGAACTACGTTAGAACCTGCCTCGATAACCGTTACAGCAATCGCTGCTCCGTTTGGACCAAAAACTTGACTCATTCCAAGTTTTTTCCCTAAGATTCCTTTGGTCATTTGTGCCACCTCCTGTGCTTATTTCAGTAAAACGTTTTATGTTGTATCAAGTCCCCATCGATGCGCAGGGGTGCCATTTAAGGGTTTGTTGCTTGGTATAACACGCTTATCAAGACAACGTCTGCGCGTGTATCGCTTTTTGGGACCTTACAGTTTAATCTCGATGTCCACACCAGACGGCAGATCCAGACGCATCAGAGCATCTACTGTTTGTGGTGTAGGATTCAAGATATCGATCAAACGTTTATGTGTACGCATCTCGAATTGCTCACGAGAATCTTTGTACTTATGAACCGCACGCAGGATCGTGTAAATTGCTTTCTCCGTAGGAAGTGGAATTGGACCGGATACGTTAGCACCGGAACGCTTCGCAGTGTCCACGATTTTCTCTGCGGACTGATCCAGGATTTTGTGATCATACGCCTTCAAACGAATACGAATCTTTTGCTTTGCCATTGAAGTCCCTCCTTTTTCGCCCATTTTTTAAACAGACATTTCTCCGTGGAAATATCCTGCACCCCAGTCATGGCAAAGGGCCCGGGTGTGTCAGCAACCTCCCACATCATCGCAAGTCCATGACCAACATTCAATATTGTACTAAAAAGAATTGGGCAACGCAAGTTTTTTCTTGGGTTTCCGCATATTTTTTTGTACATGGTGTGCCTACTGAATAGCTCACCTTGAACATATTACAGATTTCCGGGAAGAAAGGCAAGCGGGATTACCTGCCAACTCCCTAAGTCATCTATCTATAATAGAAGGAAAACGTTATACTAATGGTTGTAATCGTTATGAAATGGAGGTTTTCCTCAATGTCTGATGTGAATCAAACCCCTTATGAAATCATTGGCGGTGCAGATACTTTGGCCCGTCTTGTCGATACTTTTTACGATCTGGTAAAGCAGCATCCCGACATTAACGACCTCTTCCCTGAAGATTTAACCCATGTGAAGGAACGGCAATATCAGTTTTTAACACAGTTTCTCGGTGGTCCAAGCCTGTATTCGGACGCCCATGGTCATCCGATGCTGCGAGCACGACACATGCCATTCCCGATTGGACCTATACAGGCAGAAGCTTGGCTCTCTTGTATGGATAAAGCCATGGACCTGACTGAACTGGAAGGCGAAATTCGAAAGCAAATCTTTGATCGCTTGCGCTTAACTGCTCATCATATGGTCAATAAGTGGGATCAATAAGAAAAAGCGTAGGGCAATTTACTGTCCTACGCTTTTGTCGTTATATCAGAGGTTGCTGCTGCACGTGTAGCTTTCGGTCTCACTAAGCTACGCGATCCCAAATAAACACCGCCTACGATCATACACAACGCCAGCAAGTGTACGAGTTGAAGGCTTTCTCCCAGGAATATCGCCGCAAATACCAAGCTGGCCATTGGCATTCCATTTAAGAAAACAGCTGTTCGACTCGCTCCGAGCTGACGTATCCCATAATTCCAGCCGATCGAACCGAGCGCAGTTGACAGCGCACCTGAAGCAAAAATCACAAGCCACTGGAAGGATGAAACATCCAAAGATAGATAATAGGAAGCTGGTTGGACAGTCAATGCGACTCCCCATAAGAAGATGACCCCAAACATTTGCGATAAAGCCGTAATTAAAAGCACCGGTACACCTCTTACGACCAATTTCCGAATGAGTAAACCACCCGTTACATACATAAGCATGGAGAAAAACATAATGGCATCTCCCCAGCCATTCATATGAAGGCCGCCGTGCTGAGAGATGACGACAATCAATACTCCTGCAAAACCCATTCCAATGCCAAGCCCTTTTTTCAACGACATGCCTTCCCCTAAGAAAAGCATCGCCAAGAGAGCAGTTGCCAAAGGATTTAATCCAAGTATAAGCGATGCATTTCCTGCCGTCGTGTATTGAACACCTGCTGCAAGCGTTATTTGATGAAGCGCGATAGAACTAGCACCGACTCCAGCTAACAAGAACCAATCTGTTTTGCTAAATCGCAAACTCTTTCTGTATATGAAGATGAGTGGCGATAAACATATCCCACCAACAGTCATGCGTATAGCGGCCACATATAATGGAGGGAACGTCGTTAAATATTTGACCATGACCACGTTCAAGCCCCACAGCGTGACAACACCTGCAAGCATAAGAAACAATAATCGCTCATTATTTTTCATCTATAGTATCCCCCATCCAATCCTGATGGTATTGTAGCATATTACTCCGAGCAGCTTATTGAATGATTTTGATGGGAGTTATTTAAAAATTCGATAAAAGCGCATAAAAAAACCCGACAACCAAAGTTGTCGGGTTTTTGCGTATCAGTAAATCCTAAGCGTCGATAGAAGCTACAACACCAGCGCCTACTGTACGGCCACCTTCGCGGATCGCGAAGCGAGTACCTTGTTCCATCGCTACTGGAGCGATCAGTTCAACAGTGAACTCAGTGTTGTCGCCAGGCATGATCATTTCAACGCCTTCTGGCAGTTGGATGATACCTGTTACGTCAGTTGTACGGAAGTAGAACTGTGGACGGTAGTTAGCAAAGAAAGGAGTGTGACGTCCGCCTTCTTCTTTGGACAGAACGTAAACTTCTGCTTTGAACTTAGTGTAAGGCTTAACGGAAGCTGGCTTCGCCAAGCATTGTCCACGCTCGATGTCATTACGGTCTACACCGCGCAGAAGAGCACCGATGTTGTCACCAGCTTGAGCGGAATCCAGCAATTTGCGGAACATCTCAACGCCAGTTACAGTAGTTGTTTTTGTTTCTTCAGCCAAACCGATGATCTCAACTTGGTCACCAACTTTTACTACACCGCGCTCTACGCGACCAGTAGCAACAGTACCACGACCAGTGATCGTGAACACGTCCTCTACAGGCATCAGGAACGGCTTGTCAGTTGCGCGCTCAGGAGTTGGGATGTAGGAATCTACAGCTTCCATCAGCTCAACAATTTTCTTAGCCCAGTCACCAGTTGGGTTATCCAAAGCTTCTTTAGCAGAACCTTTGATTACTGGAGTGTCGTCACCTGGGAACTCATATTGAGACAACAGGTCACGGATTTCCATTTCAACCAGTTCCAACAACTCTTCATCGTCTACCATGTCGCATTTGTTCATGAATACTACGATGTAAGGTACGCCTACTTGCTTAGAGAGCAGGATGTGCTCGCGAGTTTGTGGCATAGGGCCATCAGCTGCGGATACAACCAGGATTGCGCCGTCCATTTGAGCAGCACCAGTAATCATGTTTTTCACGTAGTCAGCGTGACCAGGGCAGTCAACGTGAGCATAGTGACGGTTGTCAGTTTCGTACTCAACGTGTGCTGTGTTGATTGTGATACCGCGCTCTTTTTCTTCTGGAGCAGCGTCAATCGCAGCATAGTTCATTGCTTGTGCTTTACCGCTCTGTGCCAATACAGTTGTAATAGCAGCAGTCAGGGTAGTTTTACCATGGTCAACGTGACCGATAGTACCAATGTTAACGTGTGGTTTATTACGTTCAAATTTCGCTTTTGCCATGAGAGAAAAGCCTCCTTATAGATAAGGGTTTTATGGTTTGAAGAAAGGTTTACCTTACGAATGGTTGTCCCTTCAATATTGTAAACCTTTCTGATTGCAAGATAAAGCTGTAACCTGTAATTATTCGCCTTTAGATTTCTTGATGATCTCTTCAGCGATAAATTTAGGTACTTCTTCGTAGTGGTCGATCACCATGGAGTAAACGCCACGGCCTTGGGTACGGGAACGAAGAATTGTGGAGTAACCAAACATCTCGGACAGTGGTACCATTGCACGGATTACTTGTGCATTTGCACGAGCTTCCATACCTTCGATACGACCGCGGCGGGAGTTCAGGTCGCCCATAACGTCGCCCATGTACTCTTCTGGCATTGTAACTTCTACTTTCATGATTGGCTCGAGCAGTACAGCGCCACATTTTTTCGCAGCTTCTTTCAGAGCGAGAGAACCTGCTACTTTAAATGCCATCTCGTTGGAGTCAACATCATGGTAGCTACCGTCTACGACAGTTGCTTTGATATCAACCAGCGGGAAGCCAGCGATAACACCATTTTTCATGGACTCTTCGATACCCGCTTGAACAGCAGGGATGTATTCGCGTGGTACTACACCACCAACGATTTTGTTTTCGAATTGGAAGCCTTGACCAGCTTCGAGTGGAGAGAATTCCACCCAAACGTGACCGTATTGACCACGACCACCGGACTGACGAACGAATTTACCTTCCACTTTTGCTGCGTTACGGAATGTTTCACGGTAAGCAACTTGTGGAGCACCTACGTTCGACTCGACTTTAAATTCGCGTCTCAGACGGTCTACGATGATCTCCAGGTGAAGCTCACCCATACCGGAGATGATTGTTTGACCAGTCTCTTCATCTGTGCGAGTTCTGAACGTTGGATCCTCTTCAGCCAGCTTGGACAGGCCGATACCCATCTTGTCTTGGTCTGCTTTGGATTTTGGTTCGATCGCAACAGAGATAACTGGCTCTGGGAAGTCCATAGACTCGAGGATTACAGGAGCCTTTTCATCACACAGAGTATCACCAGTTGTTGTATCTTTCAAACCTACAGCTGCAGCAATGTCACCGGAGTAAACCGTTTGGATCTCTTCACGGTGGTTTGCGTGCATTTGCAGGATACGGCCTACGCGCTCACGTTTACCTTTGGTAGAGTTGAGAACATAAGAACCGGAACTCAGTACACCGGAGTATACGCGGAAGAAAGTCAGGCGGCCTACATACGGGTCAGTCATGATCTTGAACGCAAGAGCAGAGAACGGACCGTTGTCGTCAGCAGCACGATCAACTTCTTCTTCAGTATCTGGCAATGTACCTTTGATTGCAGGGATATCTACCGGAGACGGCAGGTAAGTAACTACGTTGTCCAGCATAGGCTGAACACCTTTGTTCTTGTAAGAAGAACCGCACATTACCGGCGTCAGTTTGCACTCGATAGTACCCTTACGCAGAGCAGCACGGATTTCGTCGTTGGTCAGCTCTTCGCCTTCCAAGTACTTCATCATGAGCTCTTCGTCTTGTTCTGCAGCTGCCTCTACCATCGCCATGCGAAGTTCTTCGCAACGAGCGAGCAGGTCAGCAGGGATTTCAGCGGAGTCAGAAGTTTTACCCAAATCATCGGTATATACGATTGCCTTCATTTCGATCAGGTCAACCATACCTTTGAATTGATCTTCTGCACCGATTGGATATTGGATAGCTACTGGATTTGCACCCAGGCGAGATTTGATCTGACCCAAGCACATATCAAAGTTAGCACCCATGATATCCATTTTGTTGATGTAGCACATGCGTGGTACGCCATAGCGGTCAGCTTGGCGCCATACGGTTTCGGTTTGCGGCTCAACGCCACCTTTTGCGTCAAAAACGGTTACAGCACCGTCAAGAACGCGCAGGGAGCGCTCAACTTCTACAGTGAAGTCTACGTGGCCTGGCGTATCGATAATGTTGATTCGATGGCCATTCCATTGAGCAGTAGTAGCAGCCGAAGTGATCGTGATACCACGCTCTTGCTCTTGTTCCATCCAGTCCATGGTTGCTGCACCTTCGTGCACCTCACCAATTTTATGAACGCGACCAGTGTAGAACAGAATACGCTCAGTAGTCGTCGTCTTACCAGCATCGATGTGAGCCATGATACCGATATTACGCGTATTCGGCAAAGAGAACTCGCGAGCCATTAGGTATGCTCCTTCCATACTCGAGTTTGAGAATAAACGGGTATCCAATACGGACACCCGATTCAATTCCTACCAGCGATAGTGAGCAAACGCTTTGTTCGCTTCAGCCATCTTGTGCGTGTCTTCACGCTTTTTAACTGCTGCACCGGTGTTGTTAGCAGCGTCCATGATCTCGTTAGCAAGACGTTGTTCCATGGTTTTCTCTCCACGGTTACGGGAGTAGTTAACCATCCAACGCAGGCCAAGAGTGGTACGGCGCTCCGGTTTTACTTCGATTGGTACTTGGTAGTTAGCACCACCTACACGGCGAGCTTTAACTTCCAATACTGGCATTACGTTTTTCAGTGCTTCTTCAAACACTTCCATCGGGTTGCGACCTGTGCGCTCCTGGATGATGTCAAATGCGTTGTAGAGAATGTTCTGAGCTACACCACGCTTACCATCCAACATCAGGCGGTTAATCAAGCGAGTAACCAACTTGCTGTTGTGAATAGGATCAGGCAGCACGTCACGACGGGTTACAGGACCTTTACGAGGCATCGTATTCCCTCCTTCTTTTCGTTATAAAATCACGCCACTTCACAGGCGTTTTCTTATTTCTTTTTCGCTGCAGCTGCTGCTTGACCTGGCTTCGGACGCTTAGTACCGTACTTGGAACGACCTTGTTTACGGTTGTTCACACCAGCAGTGTCAAGTGCACCACGAACGATATGGTAGCGTACCCCTGGCAAGTCTTTTACACGACCGCCGCGCACCAGCACGACGCTATGCTCTTGCAGGTTGTGGCCAATACCACCGATGTAAGCTGTTACCTCGATTCCGTTAGTCAAACGCACACGAGCGTATTTACGCAACGCGGAGTTCGGTTTTTTCGGAGTCATGGTACCTACACGAGTGCAAACACCACGTTTTTGAGGAGAGCTTTGGTTAGTTTGGCTTTTCTTGAAGCTGTTGTACCCCTTTTGAAGAGCTGGGGACTTCGACTTCACAACCTTATCCTCGCGACCTTTACGCACCAATTGGTTAATTGTAGGCATGATGTTACCTCCCTTCTTAATACCCAATCTTCAAGACCACAGATCCAGGTGAGTCATTTTTAGGTCAAATAGAAAGTCCTTGTCCAGCATTACGCAACGTGTAAGCCGCAGACAAAAACATCGTTAACCACTTTTTTTAATCGCAGCAGTAGCCGCTCCCACTTCAATTCCGCACGCTTTGCCTAAGCGATGCATGGAATCTACATGAATGACTGGAACACCCTTCTCTTTGCAAAGGAGCTCGACTTTTTGGGTCAAACGCTTATCTGCATCAACAGCGATATACACCGCTTCTACCTGTTGGTTTTCAACAGCCTTGATCGTCTGCTTAATGCCGATAGTCAAGTCCTTGGCCCGCTCGACTTTTTCATAAGACATGATTCTCATATCCTCCAAAGTACAGATGTCAGGCACACTTGAATATAATATCAGGTGGGCTAGTTGTTGTCAACGCCCATCTCAAATTTTTATTTAGGAAAGCGCCCACCAATCGGTGATGGGCGCTTTTCCCGTAATTACTCTACAGAAACCGCTTCTTGCTCGGCTTTTGCTGCTTCCAACTCTGCTTCGTAATCTACTTGACTAGCAACTTTTACATTGCGGTAACGAGACATACCGGTACCTGCTGGAACCAACTTCCCGATAATAACGTTCTCTTTCAAACCTAGCAAGCGATCCACTTTTCCTTTGATCGCTGCGTCGGTGAGAACGCGGGTAGTTTCTTGGAAAGAAGCTGCCGACAAGAAGGAATCCGTCTCAAGAGATGCTTTTGTAATCCCGAGAAGAACCGGACGACCTACTGCTGGACTTCTGCCTTCCATGAGGGCTTTTGTGTTCGCTACTTCAAATTCTGGTACCTCAACATAGGAGCCTGGCAAGAGGTCTGTATCTCCGCTGTCGATAACGCGCAGTTTGCGCAGCATCTGACGAATCATAACCTCAACGTGCTTGTCGTTAATTTCTACCCCTTGCATACGGTAAACTTTTTGTACCTCTTGCAAGATGTAGTTGGAAACGCCGCGCATGCCTCGAACTTTGAGCATTTCTTTCGGGTCTACGGAACCTTCCGTGAGCTCATCACCAGCATTCAGCTTCACACCAACAGAAACTTTGATGCGAGAGCCATACGGTGCTGCATACACTTTGTTTTCCGCTTCTCCACGCACTTCGATTTCGCGACGATCTTTCCCTTCGCGAATGTCGACGACTTCACCATCGATCTCGGAGATGACTGCTTGCCCTTTAGGATTACGCGCTTCGAACAACTCCTGAATACGCGGCAAACCTTGGGTAATATCGTCTCCCGCAACCCCACCGGTATGGAAGGTACGCATGGTCAGCTGGGTACCCGGCTCACCAATGGACTGAGCAGCGATAATACCAACCGCTTCTCCCACTTCCACCTCGGCACCTGTCGCCAGGTTGCGTCCGTAGCACAGTTTGCAGACACCATGGCTGGTGCGGCAAGCAAGTACGTTACGGATATAGACGGAAGTAATACCTTCTTTTTCGATATACTCGGCAACCTCTTCAGAGATCTCCTCATTGCGGTGCACGATGATTTCTTTCGTCTCAGGGTGGCGCAAAGTCTCGAAGCAAGTACGTCCTGTCAGACGGTCAGACAGCTTCTCGATCTCTTCTTTACCATCCTTGATCGCTGTTACACGGATACCTTTATCTGTTCCACAATCGGTTTCGCGTACAATCACGTCTTGAGCTACGTCCACCAGACGACGAGTCAGGTAACCCGAGTCCGCTGTACGCAAGGCCGTATCGGCGAGACCTTTACGCGCACCGTGCGTGGAGATAAAGTACTCCAATACCGTCAGACCTTCACGGAAGTTGGATTTAATCGGCAACTCAATGATTCGACCAGATGGGTTGGCCATCAGACCGCGCATACCTGCCAGCTGAGTGATCTGGGATACGTTACCGCGGGCACCGGAGTTCGCCATCATGTAGATCGCATTGAACTTATCCATCGCCTTCATCAAAACTTCTGTTACTTCATCCTTCGCTTTGGACCAGATGGAGATTACACGGTCATAACGCTCGTCTTCGGTAATTAAACCGCGACGGAATTGCGTCATGACAGTTGCAACTTTCTCATCTGCAGCATCAAGGATGTCTTTTTTCTTTCCTGGTACTGCGATGTCCGCTACGGCAATCGTGATACCTGCTTTCGTCGAGTACGTGAAGCCCAGTTCCTTGATCTTGTCGAGGATCATGGACGTTTTCATCGTACCAAAGCGACGGAAGCACTCGGAAATAATGGTTCCTAGGAAGCCTTTTTTTACAGCACCTGGATCCGGGAGGTTCTTAATGAACTCAGAAACATTCGTACCTTTATCAAAGACAAAGCACTCATCTGGAACCATCGTTTGCAGGTTAGCTCTAGTCGGTGCATTGATAAACGGCATATCTGCAGGGAAGATTTCGTTGAAGATCACTTTCCCAACTGTCGTTACGATCAGTGCGTTCTCTTGGCGCTCAGTAAAGCTGATTTTGTTCAGGCGTTTCGCTGGCAGAGCGATGCGCGTATGCAGGCTGATAAAGCCTTGCTGATAAGCGGCAATCGCATCGTGAGGATCGCGATAAATCGTACCCTCGCCTTTGTCACCTTCGCGTTCCAGTGTCAGGTAGTAGGAACCAAGCACCATATCCTGGGATGGTGTTACTACCGGTTTACCGTCTTTCGGGTTCAAGATGTTCTGCGCTGCCAGCATGAGGATACGAGCTTCCGCCTGTGCTTCAGCAGACAACGGAACGTGAACCGCCATTTGGTCACCGTCAAAGTCCGCGTTGTACGCTGTACAAACGAGTGGATGCAGACGGATCGCACGGCCTTCAACCAGAACTGGTTCGAATGCCTGGATACCCAGACGGTGCAAGGTGGGGGCACGGTTCAACAGTACCGGGTGCTCACGAATAACGTCCTCGAGAACGTCCCATACCTCTGGCTGAACGCGCTCAACCTTGCGCTTTGCGCTCTTGATGTTGTGAGCGAGGCCTTTGGAAACCAGCTCTTTCATCACGAACGGTTTGAAGAGTTCCAGTGCCATTTCTTTAGGCAAACCGCACTGATACATCTTCAGGTTAGGTCCTACAACGATAACGGAACGTCCGGAGTAGTCAACACGCTTACCGAGCAGGTTTTGACGGAAACGACCTTGTTTACCTTTCAGCATGTGGCTGAGAGATTTCAAAGGACGGTTACCTGGTCCTGTTACCGGACGTCCACGACGACCGTTGTCGATGAGCGCGTCTACTGCTTCCTGCAGCATGCGTTTCTCGTTTTGTACGATAATGTCAGGAGCACCCAGTTCGAGCAGGCGCTTCAAACGGTTATTCCGGTTAATTACACGGCGGTACAGGTCATTCAGGTCGGAAGTGGCAAAACGTCCACCATCCAACTGAACCATTGGACGAAGCTCTGGCGGGATAACCGGCAGTACGTCGAGAACCATCCAATCCGGATGGTTACCGGAGTTGCGGAATGCCTCGAGTACTTCCAGACGCTTGATCGCACGGTTGCGACGCTGGCCTTGTGCCGTTTTCAAATCTTCTTTTAACGTTTCCACGTCTTTATCCAGATCGATTTCTGCAAGCAGGCGTTTGATCGCTTCTGCTCCCATCATCGCTTGGAAGGAGTGGCCGTATTTCTCACGATAGTTGCGATACTCTTTTTCGGAGAGCAATTGCTTTTTATCGAGAGGAGTGTCACCTGGATCAGTTACTACGTAAGAAGCAAAGTAGATTACTTCCTCCAGGGAACGAGGGGACATGTCGAGTACCAAGCCCATGCGGCTAGGAATCCCTTTGAAGTACCAGATGTGAGAAACTGGGGCAGCCAGTTCAATGTGCCCCATACGCTCACGCCGTACTTTGGCGCGGGTCACTTCCACGCCACAACGGTCGCACACTACACCTTTATAACGAACGCGCTTGTACTTACCGCAATGACACTCCCAGTCCTTGGTTGGTCCAAAGATGCGTTCGCAGAACAAGCCGTCTTTTTCCGGTTTCAATGTGCGGTAGTTGATCGTCTCTGGCTTCTTCACTTCCCCGAAAGACCACGAACGGATCTTATCGGGGGAAGCCAAGCCGATCTTCATATATTCGAAGTTGTTCACGTCAATCACAGGGCGTTACCTCCCTTGGTACCGGAATCTTACTCTTCGTTCAAGCTTCCGCCTTCGAGTACGAGGTTCAGTTTTTCACCGTTGCCTTCATCCTCGTCTTCCATTTCACGCATTTCAATCTCCTTCTCATCACCGGACAGAATCTTCACGTCCATACCCAAGCTCTGGAGTTCCTTAATCAATACTTTGAAGGACTCAGGAACACCTGGTTCTGGAACGTTTTCACCCTTAACGATCGCTTCGTACGTTTTCACGCGGCCCACGACGTCATCCGACTTGACAGTGAGAATTTCTTGCAAAGTGTAGGCAGCACCGTATGCTTCCAGTGCCCAAACCTCCATCTCCCCGAAACGCTGTCCACCAAATTGAGCTTTACCGCCCAATGGCTGTTGCGTAACAAGAGAGTAAGGACCAGTAGAACGAGCATGGATTTTGTCATCAACCAAGTGAGCCAGTTTCAGCATGTATACACAACCAACTGTTACACGGCGATCAAACGGTTCACCTGTACGACCATCAAACAAGATCGTTTTTCCGTCACGATCCAGGCCTGCTTCTTCCAACGTTTCGAATACTTCTGCCTGACGTGCACCGTCAAATACTGGCGTTGCTACGTGGATACCCAGAAGCTTCGCTGCCATACCCAAGTGAGTCTCCAATACCTGCCCAATGTTCATACGCGAAGGTACGCCCAACGGGTTGAGTACGATCTCTACTGGAGAGCCATCTGGCAGGAACGGCATGTCTTCTTCCGCCATGATGCGGGCAATAACCCCTTTGTTACCATGTCGACCGGCCATTTTGTCACCCACGGAGATTTTCCGTTTTTGGGCGATGTAAACGCGAACGAGTTGGTTTACGCCTGGTGGCAATTCGTCGCCATTCTCACGCGTAAATACTTTTACGTCTACGATGATACCGGAACCGCCATGCGGTACGCGCAGGGATGTATCACGAACTTCACGAGCTTTTTCACCGAAGATGGCATGCAGGAGGCGTTCTTCTGCTGTCAGCTCAGTAACCCCTTTTGGAGTAACCTTACCAACGAGAATGTCGCCGTCCTGAATCTCCGCACCAACACGGATGATACCGCGTTCGTCCAGGTTTTTCAGAGCATCTTCCCCGACGTTTGGAATATCGCGAGTGATTTCCTCTGGACCCAGCTTGGTGTCGCGAGCTTCGGACTCATATTCTTCAATATGGATAGACGTATACACGTCATCTTTAACAAGTTTTTCACTCAGAAGAATCGCGTCTTCGTAGTTGTATCCTTCCCACGTCATAAACGCTACGATTACGTTACGACCGAGAGCCAATTCACCTTTTTCAGTGGATGGGCCGTCCCCAACGATATCGCCTTTTTCAATCCAGTCTCCAGTGCTTACGATTGGACGCTGGTTGATGCAGGTACCTTGGTTGGAACGAATAAACTTGTGCATTTTGTACTTATCGAGATCGCCGGCAACTTTTCTGCCGTCGATTTCTTGGTAACGACGAATCCAGATTTCGCGAGCCGTTACGCGCTCTACTTGACCCGGATTTTTGGCTACGATCGCCACTCCGGAGTCTTGAGCTGCTTTATGTTCCATACCAGTACCGACAAACGGTGCTTGTGGAATCAAAAGCGGAACGGCCTGCCGCTGCATGTTTGAACCCATCAGTGCGCGGTTGGCGTCATCGTTCTCGAGGAACGGAATCAGCGCTGTCGCAACAGATACAACCTGCTTCGGCGATACGTCCATGAAGTCAACCTTGTCGCGCGGTACGCTCAAGATCTCACCTTTACGACGGCAGATAACCATGTCGTTTACGAAACGGCCATCTTGATCCAGTGGCTGATTCGCCTGTGCCACGTTGAACACGTCTTCCTCATCAGCAGTCAAGTAGCTGATATCAGTCAACACGAAGCCTGTTTCTGGATCTACTTTACGACGAGGTGTTTCAATGAATCCGTAATCGTTAATGCGTGCAAAGGACGACAAAGAGTTGATCAAACCAATGTTTGGTCCCTCTGGCGTCTCAATTGGACACATACGACCGTAGTGGGAATGGTGAACGTCGCGCACTTCGAAGCCCGCGCGCTCACGCGTCAAACCACCAGGTCCGAGTGCGGACAGACGGCGTTTGTGCGTCAGCTCAGCCAATGGGTTTGTTTGGTCCATAAACTGAGACAACTGCGAGCTACCAAAGAACTCCTTCAGTGATGCAATCACTGGACGGATGTTAATGAGAGCCTGCGGTGTAATTTGATTTTGATCTTGGATGGACATACGCTCACGAACCACACGCTCCATACGGGACAAACCGATACGGAACTGGTTCTGCAAGAGCTCACCCACGGAACGCAGACGACGGTTACCCAAGTGGTCGATATCGTCTGTGGAACCTACACTGTGCAGGAGGTTCATGAAATAGTTGATCGCCGAGACGATGTCCGCCGGCGTAATATGCTTGAAGGACTTATCTACATTTCCGTTTCCGATTACTTTGATGATCTTGCCATCTTCAATCGGAGAGAAAATATTGATAGATTGTAGATGGATTGCTTCATCTTCCAGAACGCCGCCATGCGTGCGAACGTCAATAAATCCGATGCTGCCTTCCAGAGCTGGCACAATGCGCTCCAATACACGACGGTCAATCATTTGACCGGCTTCGGCGAAAATTTCACCTGTAGTGGTATCGATCAATGTTTCAGCCAAACGTTGGTTGTACAGACGGTTTTTCAGATGAAGCTTCTTGTTCATTTTGTAACGACCAACAGAAGCCAGGTCATAGCGCTTAGGGTCGAAGAAACGAGAGATCAAGAGGCTCTTCGCATTTTCAACTGTTGGCGGCTCGCCCGGACGAAGACGCTCGTAGATTTCGATGAGCGCTTTTTCCGTAGAATCGGTATTGTCTTTTTCCAGCGTGTTCTTGATGTATTCATCTTCACCCAGCAAGTTGAGAATCTCAATGTCAGAACCAAAGCCCAACGCACGCAAAAGAACCGTTACCGGGATTTTTCGCGTACGGTCGATGCGGACATAAATTACGTCTTTCGCATCGGTCTCCAGCTCCAGCCAAGCACCCCGGTTCGGGATTACTGTAGCTGTAAACGTCTGCTTGCCGTTTTTGTCCACTTTGGTGTTGTAATATACACTGGGGGAACGAACAAGCTGGCTGACAATAACGCGCTCAGCACCATTAATAATGAAGGTTCCCGTTTCGGTCATGAGCGGGAAATCCCCCATGAAGACTTCTTGTTCCTTCACTTCTCCCGTCTCTTTGTTCAACAAACGTACCTTCACACGCAGAGGCGCCGCATAGGTGACGTCACGTTCTTTCGACTCGTCAACATCGTACTTCGGCTCTCCCAAGCTGTAGTCGATAAACTCCAGCACGAGATTACCTGTGAAGTCCTGGATTGGCGAAATGTCTTGGAACATCTCACGGAGCCCCTCATCAAGGAACCACTGGTAGGACTTTTGTTGAATCTCGATGAGATTTGGAAGGCCCAGCACTTCGTTAATACGTGAATACGTACGACGCTGGCGGTGTCGGCCACTTTGAATCACTTTACCTGCCAACTTATTCACCCCTCAGGTTGTGTTTTCACACATAGAAACTCGGCATTCGGCAACTTTAAAATCGCAGACGAATGCCTAAAAATAAAAATGGGTTAAAGTAGTTTCAACCATTTTTAACCCAGAGAAACTCTATTTTAAAAGAATTCCCATGTTTTCACGCAAACATTCCTATCTAAGGAAAAAAGTAGAAACGCTTGACAGACAGGGAATTGCTGAAAAATAGACATTTATCCCATATTGACATTTTATAATGCTACCACATTCAATTATTCACGTCAAGAAAACTTTTCTAATGATTTCTTCTTGCTTATTTGATTGCACGGAATATGTGGTAGCCCTTTTCCCGATCTACTTCTATCACTTCACGGTACATTTCCTGTAGTTTCTTCAATGCAGATGGGGCGCCTTGTTTCTTTTGAATGACAACCCACATTTCTCCACCATCAACCAACAGATCGTAACCTTCCACGAAAATGCGATGAACGATTTCCTTGCCCGCGCGAATCGGCGGGTTGGTCAGAATGACGTCAAACTGCTCACTTTGCACGCCGCTATAAACATCACTCACTCGAACCTCGACATTTTTTATTCCATTTGCTTCTGCATTACGACGAGCCAGGTTCACCGCACGCTCGTTCACATCGATCATCGTTACCCGACCATGTTCAGCAAGTCTGGCAGCCGTCAAGCCCATCGGACCATACCCACAGCCCACATCGAGCACACGCGCATGACTGTCGATTTCCATGTTCTCGATGAGCAATACACTTCCAAAGTCAATCCGCTCTCGGGAAAAAACGCCTGCATCCGTAATGAAACGAAGCTCATTGCCACGGAGCATAAACGTAAATTGCTGTTCGTCATGTGCAGCACCCGGTCGATTGGTGTAGTAGTGGTCTGCCACGTGTGATTCACCCTTCCTCATCGTTTCAACATGCATTCATCAAAACCTTACAGAAAAACCCCCTGCCGCAGGCAAGGGGATTTCCTAAAGGAAGCTAACTTACTTTACTTCTACTTGTGCGCCAGCTTCTTCGAGTTTTGCTTTGAGAGCTTCTGCTTCGTCTTTGGAAACGCCCTCTTTGAGTGTTTTTGGAGCGTTGTCTACCAGGTCTTTTGCTTCTTTCAGACCCAAGCCAGTCAGCTCACGAACAACTTTGATTACGTTGATTTTGGAAGCGCCGCCGCTTACCAGGTTAACAGTGAATTCAGTTTGCTCAGCAGCAGCTTCTGCTCCGCCACCAGCAACTACAGCTACAGGAGCAGCAGCAGTTACGCCGAATTCTTCTTCAATTGCTTTTACCAGATCGTTCAGTTCGAGAACGGACATGCCTTTAATGGCTTCCAAGATTTGGTCTTTAGACATTTGTAAATCCTCCATTCAAGGAATAGTATTTGTAAAACATTAACCGGTCAGACGATTAAGCGCCTTGACCTTCTTTTTGTTCTGCCACTGCTTTGACTGCCAGTGCAACGTTGCGCATTGGAGCTTGCAGGACGGAAAGAAGCATGGACAAGAGACCTTCGCGGTTCGGCAGGGAAGCCAGAGCTTTAATTTGCTCAGCATCAACTACTTTACCTTCGATAACGCCACCCTTGATTTCCAGCTTTTCGTTTTTCTTAGCGAATTCAGCGATAACTTTCGCTGGAGCGATGATATCGTCTTTGCAGAACGCCAAAGCGTTCGGCCCAGTCAGATATTGATCCAGTTCAGTCAGGCTTTCCTTCTCAGTAGCCAAACGAGTCAAAGAGTTTTTCAACACTTGGAACTCAACACCAGCTTCACGCAATTGCTTACGGAGCTCAGTTACTTGTGCTACTGTCAAACCGCGGTAGTCAGCTACCACTGTAGTTTGGCTTTCGCGAAGCTTAGTTGCGATTTCGTTGATCGCTTGTACCTTTTCTTCACGAATAACGGTTGGACGAATTTCTGCCATTGATTACACCTCCCGTGCTCTAATCCTAGAAAATGAAGAATGCCCTCGCAGACTCACGAGGGCATAATGCTATATCGTCAAAGGAAAACAGCGTTTCCTCATTCGTACATTACACGCCTCGGAGGGAAATTAAGCGTTACTCTCACAAGCACCGCGCCTTCTGTCTACGGCATATTCTTTTCATCAACAGGAACTATCTTAACAACTCCCACATCGGAAGTCAACTGTCATTATTTTACAGATACACGAACACCAGGGCCCATAGTGGAGCTCAGGGTTACATTTCTCATGTAAACACCTTTTGCTGCAGCTGGTTTCGCACGGTTCAGTGCGTCAGTCAGAGCAGCCAGGTTGTCAGCCAGCTTGTCAGCATCAAAGGACGCTTTACCGATAGGAGCGTGGATGTTACCTGCTTTGTCTACACGATACTCAATTTTACCTGCTTTGATTTCGTTAACCGCTTTTGTTACGTCAAAAGTAACAGTACCGGTCTTAGGGTTTGGCATCAGGCCTTTTGGACCGAGTACACGACCCAATTTACCTACTTCACCCATCATGTCAGGGGTAGCTACGATAACGTCAAAGTCGAACCAGCCACCTTGAATTTTCGCGATCATGTCTGCATCGCCTACGAAGTCTGCGCCAGCTGCTTCAGCATCTTTTGCTTTTTCGCCTTTAGCGAATACGAGAACACGTTGTACTTTACCAGTACCATGTGGCAATACAACAGCGCCACGGATTTGTTGGTCAGCACGTTTAGGGTCTACACCCAAACGGAAAGCCGCTTCAACAGTTTCATCGAACTTAGCAGTAGCTGCTTTTTTAACCAGCTCAATACCTTCTGCTACTTCGTATACTTTGTTTTTATCAACGAGCTTTACAGCATCTTGATATTTCTTACCTTTTTTCGCCATGATTAAATCTCCCTTCAATGTGGTCGTAGCGGTTGATCCTCCCACAGACAGGGGGGCACAACGTCTGTGCCCCCTTGCACTCAAGACAATTAGTCTTCGATTACGATACCCATAGAACGAGCTGTACCTTCTACCATGCGCATAGCCGCTTCTACGGATGCAGCATTCAGGTCAGGACGCTTCAGTTCTGCGATTTCACGAACTTTATCACGCTTCAGCGTAGCAACCTTTGTTTTGTTTGGTACGCCGGAACCGGACTCGATACCAGCAGCTTTCTTCAACAGAATTGCAGCTGGAGGAGTTTTTGTGATAAAAGTGAAAGAACGGTCTTCAAACACGGTGATTTCCACCGGAATGATCATACCTACTTCGCTTTCAGTGCGAGCATTGAATTCTTTACAGAATCCCATGATGTTTACACCAGCTTGACCGAGAGCCGGACCTACTGGAGGTGCAGGATTCGCTTTACCTGCTGGAATTTGTAATTTAATTACGCGGATAACCTTCTTAGCCACGTAAGACACCTCCTTACTTCACATGTGGTTATTACGGGGGAATGCCCCCTCCCACCGTTTTTTGAAAGTCTAGTAAAAGACTTTCGATCTATAGTGAGAGTGCAAGAAACCCCAATTAGTGTTGTGGGATTGTTAAAACAAAATGAAATGTACCACATAGCGCGATACTTTTCAAGTTGAATCCTAATCCAATTGTTGAACTTGTGTAAAGTCTAGCTCTACCGGTGTTTCGCGACCGAAGATGTCCACCAACACGCGAACCTTCTGCCTGTCCGGGTAAATCTCGATAATCTCCCCGGTGCGATTGGAAAACGGACCATCTGTGACGCGCACCATATCGCGGAGAGCAAAATCGACTCTGATCTTGGGAATTTCGATTCCCATTTGCTTGAGAATCGTATCGGCCTCTTCAGGACGCAGCGCTGTCGGTTTAGAGCCAGCACCCGTGGATCCGACAAAGCCGGTAACCCCAGGGGTGTTGCGCACGACATACCAAGAGTCGTCCGTCATCACCATTTCAACAAGGACGTATCCAGGAAACACTTTTTTCGTGACGGTGCGCTTCTTACCATCCTTGGTTTCCACCTCTTCTTCAGTGGGAACAAGAACGCGAAAGATCTTGTCTTCCATGCCCATCGACTCGAGTCGCTTCTCCAGATTGGTTTTCACCTTGTTTTCGTAACCTGAGTACGTATGAAGTACATACCATGCTTTTTCCATATCCAACAGGACGATAACCGTCCGTCCCTCCTAAGACTTGCATAATTACGTTCCTAGAATCAAATCGATCAAGCGCGAGATACCCAAATCAACGACGAAGAAGAATACTGCCAGGAGCATAACCGTAACAAGAACAACGAGCGTATAGGTCGTCAATTCTTTACGGTTAGGCCAACGGACTTTCTTTAGCTCGGACATTACGTCACTAAAAAAACCACCGGTACGGCGAAAACTGGCTCCGATTCGTGATAAAAAACCCACTTTGCCACCCCCTGACTTCGTCGCATCAACCATTACTTCGTCTCGCGATGAAGGGTTTGCTTCTTGTCACGGGAGCAATACTTTTTCAGTTCAACACGTTCAGTAGTGGTGCGCTTGTTCTTTGTGGAGATATAGTTACGCTCGCCACACTCGGTGCACGCCAACGTGATGTTTACTCGCATTTATTGCCACCTCCATCTCATTTCAAACCTGCTATTAGTTAAAAGTACCCCGATGATAAATAGTACGGGAAAACCGCTACTTTTTCCAGACCATTTCATTCACCTAAGTAACCATAGAACAGAGAGATAAGAGTCTATGGCTACCTAAATAAATTTATCATACCGAAATACCCATGTCAAACAAAATGACTTGACAACCTGAAGTCCTTTTGCTTCCAAAATAAAAAGAGAGATTCTCTCTTACAGATGAATCTCTCTTCCTTCTAAATAGCGCTCTAGCTTGCGCTTGACTCTTTGTAATGCATTATCGATAGACTTGACATGACGCTTCAGTTCAACAGCAATCTGCTGATAGGATCGTCCGTCCAAGTAAAGCATGAGAACCTGGCGCTCCAAGTCACTCAAGATTTCACTCATCTTGCCCTCGATGTCATCGAATTCTTCCCGATTGATAAACAATTCCTCTGGATCGGTCACCTTGGTTCCCGAGATCACATCGAGTAGTGTGCGGTCAGAATCTTCATCGTATATAGGCTTGTCCAATGAGACGTAAGAATTGAGCGGGATGTGCTTTTGGCGTGTCGCCGTCTTGATCGCGGTAATGATCTGACGGGTAATACACAGCTCGGCAAATGCCTTGAACGACGTGAGCTTGTCTCCTCGGAAGTCGCGAATAGACTTGTACAGTCCGATCATCCCTTCCTGCACGATGTCTTCGCGGTCAGCCCCAATAAGAAAATAGGATCTCGCTTTGGCACGGACGAAGTTCTTGTATTTGTTGATCAAATACTCCAAAGCTTCGGCGTCATTATCGCGAACCAGGTCGACTACTTCTTCGTCGGTCATTAGTTCATATTGGGCATGTTTTAACTCCTTGAGGTCAACACTCACAAATGATCCCTCCGCCAACCGGTTTCTCCAATAGATAGCGCTATTATACATGATGCCGTAAAAAAGCGTCAACCGAATCCAAGTTATTCCCTTCTCCATTTTTCGAATATTTTCGCTATTTCATCATTCAGCGCAATCCGCCTGGAGAAGCCGTCTTCTTGCGTTTTTTCGACTTGTTTCTTGATTTCTTTCCCCGCATTTTCCATATCGAGCAACAACTCCCGGGCAGATTTGCGCAAAGCTCCCTGCCCAAATATGACACGTTGCGACGTATAGTCAGAAGTTGCCACGTAAATTTGTCGATTTTTATTGTGAAATTGGGAGACTAACTGCTCGATTTTTTCGTCAGCCGTCTCCTTTTTCTTCGTAAAATAAACTTCAACCTGGAAGTCTTCCATTTGACGGCCAATGCCAGGAACGTTGTACGCATCAAAGACAATGATGACCTGCACACCAGTGTAGCTCTGGTACTCTGCCATTTTTGCGATTAATTGATCACGTGCCTCGTCCATCCGCTCTTGATCCTTCAGCAGGCGCAGATCGGGCCAGGCGCCGATGATATTGTATCCATCTACGATCAACAGCTGCTTGGCTTTTCGTTTTGCCATGTCATTTCACCCGAGTCGGAATTGGACTCCTGGAGCGATAGACTTCATACATCAACAAGGCAGCTGCTACAGAAGCGTTGAGTGAGGTAACATTGCCCACCATCGGAAGGCTGTACAGAAAATCACAGTTTTCCCGCACGAGGCGACTCATACCTTTTCCTTCGCTGCCAATGACAATCGCGAGTGGCATCGTATAGTCACCCTGACGGAAATCTTGTTTGGCACTTGCGTCTGTTCCTGCGATCCAAACACCGCGTTCTTTGAGCTCTTCCATGGTACGAACCAAGTTCGTCACTCTCGCTACTGGCACGTAGTTGATCGCCCCTGCCGAAGCTTTTGCCACCGTTGCCGTAAGACTGACAGAACGGCGCTTTGGAATGATGACACCATGAGCACCGACTGCATCGGCTGTCCGCATGATGGAACCAAGGTTATGCGGATCTTCCAGCTCGTCCAACAGCAAAATGAACGGCGCCTCGTTTTTTTCCTCTGCCCGCTTCAAAATATCGTCTATCTCTACGTAATCATAAGCAGCAACAGAAGCCACTACACCCTGATGGTTGTCCGTCGACACGAGCTGATCCAGCTTTTTACGATTCGCCGTCGTCACAATGACACCCTGTTCTTTTGCCAAGGCATAGACAGGTCCCATCAGATTTTTATTCGTTCCCTCTGCAATCCAAATCTTATTGATCGTACGGCCTGATCGCAGAGCCTCGATAACGGGGTTTTTCCCCAGAATCCACTCTTCACTCATTTCATGATTCTCCTTCCACTATGGCAAAAGCCTGCTGCACAATTTCAGCGATCCGCTCTTCTTTTCCACTCAAGTACAGGTACCCGATCAATGCTTCAAAAGCCGTTGCATGACGGTAGTCGATAATATCGGCGTTTTTGGCACTGGAACCGGATTTGGCATTCCGCCCCCGCTTCACTACATTCAATTCTTCCTCCGGCAGTGTGGGCATTAACGTCAACAACACATTGGCCTGTGCTTTCGCTGAAACATAGCGGTTGGCCGCCTTGTGGAGCTGGTTTGGTTTAACCAGCCCCTTGGCGATCAAATGATACCTGACACAATGCGAATAGGTAGCATCCCCGAGGAAGGCAAGCACGAGTGGATTTGTCAGATTAGGATCTCGGGTTAGTTCTTCTTTTTGCATCTATTTTCTTCGGCCCCTTACTTTCGACGCCAGCGAACACCTTGTGGCGTGTCCTCCAGCACGATTCCTTTTGCTGCGAGCAGATCGCGGATTTCGTCAGAACGGGCAAAGTCTCTTGCTTTGCGAGCTTCTGTGCGCTCTTCGATCAACGCATCAATCTCACTATCCAACAGCTCCTGCTCTTCTGCAATTTCAAGACCAAGAACCTCCGTCAACTCCACCAACAAATCCATGTACGCACGAACTTCGGTTTCGCCTACATTTTGATGACGCAAATACAGGTTGGCTTCCTTCACGACGTCAAAAATAACGGTAATGGCATTAGCTGTATTAATATCATCATCCATCTCAGCAACGAAACGCTCGCGAAGCTCTCCAATGATTCGTGCCTGCTCCTGCGCCTGATCATTCGGCTCTTCTGCGCGCACGGTATCCAGACGATGGGACAGATTCGTATATGCAGTCTTGATTCTCTCCATACCATTGGCCGCCTGTTCGATCAACTCTTCGCTAAAATTGATCGGGTTGCGATAGTGCCCCTGAAGCATAAAGAAGCGAATTAATTGACCGCCGAATTTCTCCGAAAGATCGCGTGCAAGCAAGAAATTCCCGAGGGATTTGGACATTTTTTCGTTATCGATATTGAGCATCCCGTTGTGTAGCCAGTAGCGAGCAAAGACTTTACCCGTAAAGCACTCCGACTGGGCAATTTCGTTCTCATGGTGCGGGAACACAAGGTCTGTTCCGCCCGCATGAATATCGATTTCCTCACCCAAAAACTTCAGGGCCATTGCCGAGCACTCAATATGCCATCCTGGTCTTCCCTCGCCCCACGGACTGTCCCAGGTAACTTCTCCGGTCTTGGCCGCTTTCCAAAGTACGAAGTCCAGGGGATGTTCCTTTTTCTCATTGATTTCTACACGAGCACCTGCCTGCAAATCATCCAGCGGTTGATGCGATAGCTTTCCGTATTCCTGAAAACGTCCTGTGCGGAAATAGACGTCACCTTCACTCTCGTAGGCAAAGCCTTTTTCAATCAGTCCTTGCACGAATTCAATGATCTCCGGAATTGTCTGCATCACTCGCGGTTGAATATCCGGTGGCGATACGTTCAGTGATTTCAGATCAGCATTGTACGCATCTGTGTATCGATCAGCCACTTCTTTGACAGTGACACCTTCCTGATTCGCCACACGAATCAGTTTGTCTTCTACGTCCGTAATATTTTGCACGAACGTCACTTCGTATCCACGATATTTCAAGTAACGGCGCAGTGTATCAAATACAATGGCAGGGCGCGCATTTCCAATGTGGATGTAGTTGTACACGGTCGGGCCGCACACGTACATTTTTACCTTTCCTGGCTCCAATGTGTGAAACGGTTCCTTTCGCCGCGTCATCGTGTTAGTCAGCTGAATGCCCATCGTTCTTTTTATCCTCCCTCAAAAGCTCCAATTCTTTACGTAATTGATCAATTTCCTTTTGCATCATACGAATCGTATCCGCTACCGGGTCTGGCATGTTTACATGGTCCAAATCATTTTTGACCCGTTTGCCATCCTGGATGACGATGCGTCCCTTGATTCCTACTACGGTCGAGTTAGGCGGTACCTCCTGCAAGACAACGGCACCAGCCCCTATCTTTGAATTATCGCCAATTTTGAAGGAGCCCAACACCTTTGCTCCCGTCGCAATAATGACATCATTGCCGATCGTAGGGTGACGCTTTCCTTTTTCCTTACCTGTTCCCCCGAGTGTAACCCCTTGATAAATCGTTACATGGTCTCCGATTTCGCACGTCTCTCCGATCACAACACCCATGCCATGGTCAATGAACAGGCCGCGGCCAATTGTTGCGCCCGGGTGAATCTCAATTCCCGTGAAAAAACGGGATACTTGAGAGACAATTCGGGCGAGTGTACACAGCTCAGCCTTCCAGAGCCTGTGGGCAATCCGGTGCCCCCATATCGCGTGCAAACCGGAATAGGTCATAACGACTTCCAGCGTACTTCGCGCAGCCGGGTCTCGTTCAAAAACAGCATGAATGTCATCTCTCATCTGTGCTAACATTTTTGGGTGGCACCTCCTGCCTGATTTACCTGCTCAACGATAGCGATCAAAAAAATAAAAAACGCCCCTATCCCCTCAAACACGAAGGGACAGAGACGGGTTTACCGTGGTTCCACTCTGCTTAGATCGTCATCACTGTCACGAAAAACTCACAACAGTCATGAGCAAATCTCGCTCATATCCCGATAACGGCGGGAAGCCGATGGCGCCTACTGATATCTTTTCAAAAAGATAGGTTCAGCTCATTGCTCACAGGGGCATTTCCATACAGGGCACACCAGATGGCTCTCACCTATCCATCCTCTCTGTAGATGTGCAGACTGTTGTACTTCTCCTGATCGTTGCATTCATTATTTATAATAGAGAATCAGCCAACACTTACTGACCGTTTGTAATTACTTGCTCTGCACGTGCAATCACCTTGTCGCGTCCAAGCAGATACAACGTCTCCGCCAGATCGCGACCATGCGCTTGACCAGTTGCTCCTACGCGGACCGGCATGAACAATGCCTTGCCTTTGTGACCCGTTTCCTTTTGCACGTCTTTGAGTACCGCTTTAATAACATCCACATTATATGCATCCTGGGCAGAAAGGTGTTTCACAAAGGAAGCAAGTACTTCCGGCAATTGTGGTTCTTTCAGCACCAAAGTTGCTTCTTCATCGTACACCACTTCGTCGAGGAAGAAAAGAGCTGCCAACGGAACGATTTGTGCACAGTAGGACATTTGCTCTTGGTACAGGCCTACGATACTGCGAACCCATTCGCGCTTCTCAGCAGACAAATTCTCTTCGATGAAGCCAGCTTTTTGCAGATGCGGGATACACATGTCTGTAATCATATCCAGCGGTTGACGCTTCAAATAGAAGTTGTTCATCCAGTTCATCTTCGTTGCATCAAACACAGCTGGCGACTTGTTCACGCGGTCCATTGAGAACAGCTTGATCAGATCTTCCATTAAGAAAATCTCTTCTTCGCCACCTGGAGACCATCCCAGAAGAACAAGGAAGTTCACGATTGCTTCTGGCAAGAAGCCGAGGTCACGGTATTGTTCAATGAACTGAAGAATGCTCTCGTCGCGCTTGGACATCTTTTTGCCATCTTGGTTGAGGATCAGTGCCAAGTGAGCAAAGTCAGGCGCTTCCCAGCCAAACGCTTCATAAATCATCAATTGACGAGGCGAGTTGGACAGATGCTCTTCTCCACGAATGACGTGGCTAATTTTCATCAAATAGTCATCCACTACAACAGCGAAGTTGTATGTAGGAATTCCATCCGGACGGCAAATAACGAAATCGCCCATCTCGTTGGAGTCGAATGTTACCTGGCCACGAATCAGGTCGTTCACGACATACTCGCGATTATCCTGAACGAGGAAGTGAATGGATGGCACTCGCCCTTCTGCTTCGTACTGAGCACGCTGCTCGTCCGTTACATGGCGGTGCTTTTCCAGAATGCGTGGTGTTTCTCCACGCGCAAGCTGTTCTTCACGTTCTGCATCCAGCTCTTCTTTTGTCGCGTAGCAGTAGTACGCTTTGCCTTCTGCCAGCAGTTGATCGATATATTTCCGATAAATGTCCAGGCGTTCTGTTTGACGGTACGGTCCATATGGTCCACCAACGTCTGTACCTTCTTCCCAAGTTACGCCGAGCCATTTCAGGTTTTTCATTTGTTCTTCGTCCGCATTTTCCTTATTGCGTGTTTGGTCCGTATCTTCAATCCGAACGATGAACGAACCACCGTGATGTTTAGCAAAAAGATAATTGAAGAGCGCTGTTCGCGCACCGCCGATGTGTAAATGCCCCGTAGGACTCGGCGCATAACGAGTGCGAATTTCTTTCGCCATTGGTAGCACCATCCTTATGAATGTAAAAGGCTATAACCTTGACCTAAGTAAAAACGTATCTAAGGCTTTATGTTACACCTTGCCCCTCTACTTGACAAGCAAGCATACTGCCTGTGCAGCGATTCCTTCTCCTCTGCCTGTAAAACCGAGTTTCTCCGATGTCGTCGCCTTCACATTCACTTGCGAGAGATCGTCTGCTTCCAGCACGCGTGCAATGACTTCACACATTTGCGGGATGTACGGCGCCATTTTCGGCGCTTGGGCAATGATCGTTGCATCCACGTTTCCTAAGCGGTAGCCGCGCTCCCGAACCAACTTCCATACATGCTCCAGCAGCTTTACGCTATCCGCATCCTTGAAAGCCGGGTCTGTATCTGGGAAATGACGGCCAATATCCCCTTCACCAATCGCTCCAAGAATCGCGTCACTAATCGCATGGAGGAGAACATCTGCGTCAGAATGCCCTAGCAAGCCTTTTTCATACGGAATGGTGACGCCTCCGATAATGCATGGACGCCCCTCTACTAATTGATGCACGTCAAAACCTTGTCCAATACGCATGAGCTACTCTCCCTTTCGTTTCCGCAATATCTCTTCACCAAACCACAGATCGTCTGGCGTAGTAATCTTAATGTTCTCATAGCTTCCGTGGAGAATCGATACCGGATGACCCAGCCACTCAACCAACATCGCATCATCCGTACCCAGCTTCCCCGCTGCCTCCGCTGCCTGATGTGCCTCTCGCAATAAAGACATACGAAAAGCTTGTGGGGTTTGAACCGCCCACAAGCTTTCCCGTGCCGGGGTTGACTCTACAAGTCCTTTTGCCCCCACCACTTTAATCGTATCTTTGACAGGTACTGCCATGATCGTTGCCTGATCTTGTTGCACCTGTTTGATCATGTCACTGATCTGTTTGCGAGTGACGAAAGGACGAGCTGCATCGTGAACCAGTACGTAATCGCATTTTGCGGATAGTGATGCCAAGCCATTTCTCACACTGTCTTGTCGCTCTGCTCCACCCAGAGTAACCACAGCCGTCAGTTTTTCAGCCGAGATCAAGGTCATTACTTCTGCGTGGTCTGCTTCACTCACCACTAGCACGACTTCATCAATGTCGGGATGAGTAGCAAAAAGACGTACCGTATGAGCCAAGATCGGCTCGCCTGCAAGCGGTAACCACAACTTGTTGCGTTGTCCACCCATTCGTTTACCCGAACCGGCTGCAACGATCACGACACCCGTACTCACTGATTCATCCCTCTCCTGTTGTCTTTTCTATAACGCTCGTTCCAGCAACTTTGGTTTGGCGAAGATCATACGTCCTGCTGAAGTTTGCAGCACACTCGTTACGAGAACATCGACGTCATTTCCGATGTACTCTCGTCCGCCCTCTACAACAATCATCGTGCCATCGTCCAGATAAGCGACACCCTGACCGTGCTCTTTCCCATCCTTGATGACCTGAACATTCATCTCTTCTCCAGGTAGAACTACTGGCTTGACTGCATTCGCCAAATCATTGATGTTCAAGACTGCAACACCTTGCAGCTCACATACCTTGTTCAGGTTAAAGTCGTTTGTTACGACCTTTCCGCTAATGAGCTTTGCGAGCTTGATCAGCTTGCTATCCACCTCGGATACTTCTTCAAAATCGCCTTCCCAAATCTGGACCTTTACCTTCATTTCTTTTTGAATCTTGTTCAAAATATCCAGACCACGACGACCGCGGTTTCTCTTCAGTACATCGGAGGAATCGGCGATATGCTGCAGCTCCTCTAGCACAAATCCCGGAATGACCAGTACCCCTTCCAGAAAGCCGGTACGGCAAATATCTGCAATGCGTCCGTCAATGATGACACTGGTATCGAGAATTTTATTTTCCAAGGTAGTGGCAGATGTTCCACTTTCCTTTTTCTTATCCTTACGTCCAATCGAAAATACCGACATAATCTCGTCCCGCTTGCGAAACCCTACCTGGAAGCCCAAATAACCGAGCAACCCGGAAACAATTAACGGCAAAAGATCTCCTACAAATGGAATCGGAATTTTACTGATGGGCAGGAATAATAAGAATGCAACAATAAGACCACTAATCAACCCCATCGCTCCGAACATCACATCGACAACCGGCATTTTGACGAGTGTCTCTTCACCCCATCGAACGATGCGCAGAACATAATCCACAACCCAATTCGCTAAAAAGAAAAACAAGATGGCACCCAGTATAGCTCCAATATATTGCGATCCGGCTACTACACCAAAGTTTAACAGTGGATCAAGCAACGAGAACAATTCGTCACCAAATCGATACCCCAATCCGCCACCAATCAAAACAAAAATGAATTTTCCTACTCGGCGTAACATGCCTTCACCTCCTTTTACTAATATAGACAGAAGCCTAAGAGTAAAACCCTATTTTTTTCCAAATCATTATAATGCTTCATTTTACTTTCCCTCACTATAGCAAAAAAGATTTTGCCATGTCAAATAGCCAAAAATTTTAACATAGTTGTCATTTTCTCGTCAACCCGGGAACACTCGTTTCCTTCGATGATAAATTGACAGAGAGCTGGCTCCCTTCTTATAATGTCAGTATCGTAATGAGAGAAAATTATGACGATACCAACAGCCTAAAGCAGAGGTGAACCCAGATGGACAATCGAAACATAGACGACTTTCAAACGCAAGTATCCGAGCTTTTGATCAGACATCGTAGCGTACTGGACGTCATGTCCAAAGTTCAGGAAACGGCATCCCGCATTAACCGTTCACTGACAAAAGCCATCACCGAATGCGGCTGTGTCGAAGTGGTTGCCAAAAAACAGACATATGATTCGAACAAGAATCTGGAGGACAACAAGTCCCATTTGGACACCCACTTTAACGGTCCGCTGTGCGAGCATTGTCGCGATGTAGTTACTGCTGAGCTTGGCAAAAACCTCTTTTACCTCACTGCCTTGTGCAATATTACTGACATTAAGCTAGAAGATGTGCTTCAGAAAGAATCCAACCGACTGAATACTTTGGGTGTCTTCAATCTGTCTTAAAAGTCCGCTACTCGTATTACGAATGAACCCTAAAAAAAGTTGCATACAAAAAAGAAAAACCCGCACATTGAAGTGTGGGTTTTTTTATGCCGTAACTATTCGAACGGAACGGATTCTTCCTCTTTGTTTTTACGCTTGCGTAATTTTTTGACAAGAAAGTCAACGTTTTTTTTTATTCCGTACAGTGCATAAAAAGCAAGTGGCAGGAAGACGATTTTTGGAAATTGCTGCGGATACTTAATCGCTACAACAACCACAATCGCGATGATAATGGGTGTGATCCAGTAAGCAGACTTTGGAATCCCCACTTTTTTAAAGTTAGGATACTTGACCTTTGATACCATCAAAAAGGCAAGCAGCAACATACTTACGGCAAGCAATACCGGAGTGAAAACTTGGTGATAGAGTGCGAGCGTAGCCAGTACGCCCCCCGCTGCCGTAATCGGCAAACCGATGAAATACCCCGGAACCCCGGCCTGTACGTTAAAACGCGCCAAACGCAGCGCACCACAGATCGGAAAAATGGCTGTAATGAGAATCCCAAGCAAATCAAAGTGTTGCAAGACGACAACATACATGATGAACGCTGGCGCAATCCCAAATGTAATGACGTCAGAAAGGGAATCCAATTCCTTCCCGAACTCACTTTGGGCATTCAGCATACGAGCTACACGTCCATCCAGCCCGTCTGCCAGCATACCAATGATCACTGTGATCGCTGCATATTCGACGTATTGATCGCCTCGAAACGCAAGAATAATTGCTAAAACTCCCAGAAACAAATTGCTTACGGTTAGTATGTTCGGTAACGATTTCACGAACATAGACTACCTCCTGATTTCTTTTGCGTAAGGAGCAGGTTATCCTGTCGACCTTGTTTTTATCCAAGTCCCCTAGGCAAATGTTGAATACAAATAATGCCTTTATCCTATTCTACTTTAAATGTGTCTGTCAATGAACACTTGTTCTTGAATTCGTTTCAGCCCCTCTTTAATGGCTCTCGCTCGGACCTCGCCAATGCCTTCTACTTCGTCTAATTCCTGGATCGTTGCCATCATAATTCGCGGCAGATGATGAAAATGCTCTACCAGATTTGAGATGATCGTAACGGGCAGCCGCCGGATCTTGTACAGGATCCGATATCCTCTAGGGGAAACGGATTCATCCAGCATACTGGCATTGGAGGAATATCCCAGCGTTCGCAAAAAGGAAGTGAGCTCCAGCATTTCCTCCGAGTTCAATTTTTTCATATCCCGAAGCACGAGATCAGGTGAATAGGATGGATCTCGGGAATAATCCCGAATAAGCATATGGGCCTCTTCCTCAATGTTTGAGACCAGTTCCTCCAACTGCATACTGACGAGCCTTCCTTCTACCCCTAGCTCACATATGTATTTGGAGACCTCTGTCTTAATACGTAATACCATCTCAATCCGTTGCAAAACCGAGGCAACTTCATGTAACGTAACGAGCTCCTCGAATTCTAACGCACCGAGATTCGTCAGTGTTTGATCAAGCACGGCCTTGTATTTCTCAAGGGTAGATACAGCTTGATTCGCCTTGGCCAAAATGACGCTGATTTCGCTTAAGACATACCGGAAATTCCCCTGATACAGCGTGATCACATTGCGGCGCTGAGAGATAGCAATGACCAGATGATTGGTTTGAATGGCTGTCCGTTGCGCTGTACGATGCCGTGTCCCCGTCTCGCTCGTGGGGATTGAGGAGGGTGGGAAGATTTGCGTATTCGCGTACAGGATGCGTTTTGCGTCTTCACTTACTATAATCGCCCCATCCATCTTCGCTAATTCATACAAATGGGCAGGAGAAAAATCACAATTGATGGAAAAACCGCCATCGACAATCGACTTCATCTCTGGACCGCACCCAATGACGATCAAGCCCCCGGTTTTGGCCCGTAAAACATTTTCCAACCCTTCACGAAGCTGTGTGCCGGGTGCCACGAGACGAAGCACATCACCGAATTGCGGAGCTCTTTTGATGTTCCCCTGCATGCCCACTCCTACCTCCTTATCACCTCATTCAACGCATCGGCAATATTGCTTACACCAATTACTTGAATATCAGCTGGCGCATCCAGACCACGGATGTTTTTCTCCGGGATGATGACACGCTTAAACCCTAACTTATGTGCTTCTCGTACTCGTTGCTCGATACGGGAGACACCGCGCACCTCTCCAGTCAAACCAATCTCTCCGATAACGACATCATGCGGATTGGTAGCGTGGTCACGGAAACTGCTTGCAATGCTTACGGCAATCGCCAAATCAACCGCTGGCTCATCCAATCTGACCCCACCTGCTACGTTTACATAAGCATCCTGATTTTGCAGCATCATGCCCATGCGCTTTTCTAACACTGCCATGATCATCGCCACACGCTGATGATCGACCCCTGTTGCCGTTCTCCGAGGGGTTACAAAGCTGGTCGGGGCAACGAGAGCTTGCAGCTCAACCAAGACGGGACGTGTGCCCTCCATACTGGCTACGACTGTCGAACCCGCAACACCAAATGGACGCTCTGCCAAAAATATCTCAGATGGATTCGCCACTTCCTCCAAACCGCGATCCTTCATCTCGAAAATACCGATTTCATTTGTCGAACCAAAACGGTTTTTGACGGCGCGCAAAATTCGAAACGTATTGTGGCGCTCTCCTTCAAAATAAAGAACAGCATCTACCATGTGCTCAAGCATACGCGGACCGGCGATAGATCCTTCCTTGGTAACGTGACCGACAATGAAGGTACCAATTCCTTTCCCTTTTGCAATCCGCATCAATTGGGCAGTCGCCTCCCGCACTTGTGCGACACTTCCAGCAGCCGATTGGATCGTCGGGTGAAACACGGTCTGGATCGAGTCAATAATCAGCACATCTGGGTCTACTTGATTAATATGCTGTTCGATCAAATCCAAATCATTTTCTGCCAATACAAACATCGGCGGCGTTTGCAAATGGAGTCGATCCGCGCGAATTTTGATTTGCTTTGCCGACTCCTCTCCAGATACATAGAGAACCTTCGCCCCTTGATGAGCCAAGGCAAAAGATGTCTGCAAAAGCAATGTCGATTTCCCAATTCCGGGGTCTCCCCCAACCAAAATGAGTGAACCCGGAACAAGTCCTCCACCAAGTACACGATTCAATTCTCCGATTGTCGTATCCATGCGTGGCTCTTCTTCACTGGCTACCTGGGTCAATGGAATCGCAGATTGGCGCTGGCCGCCGCTCATCCCTTCGTGACGATGTGCATTTTTTACCGTCACTTCCTCCACCAAGGTGTTCCAGCTACTGCAGCCTGGGCATTTTCCCATCCATTTTGGTGATTCATAGCCACATTCTTGACACGCGTATTTCGTTTTATACTTTGACATAATCGCACCCTCACTTGGATTTCTTTCTCTACTTTTATCATAATTACGCACCCAAAAAAAGAATACCTCCCAAATCAGGAGGCATTCTATTACATTTCAACCTAGCTTATGATTTCGTTTTTTCGAGGCGCTTGACAACCAGCTTGCCTTCTTCGGCTTCGATATTGACGGTATCGCCTTTACTGATCGTGCCCTTGAGCAATTCCTCGGACAAATTATCCTCGATGTGGCGCTGGATAGCACGACGCAGAGGACGTGCACCATAAGCCGGATCAAAGCCTTCTTTTGCCAATACTTTCTTAGCTTCTTCGGTCAGTTGGAAATCAATGTCTTGCTCTTTCAAACGTTTACGCAGCTCGTCTGTCATGAGAGATACGATTTGCTCGATGTGCTCTTGCTCCAAGGAGTGGAACACGATGACTTCGTCGATACGGTTCAAGAACTCAGGACGGAAGCTTTTCTTCAGCTCATCCATGACTTTGTCTTTCATATCCTGATACTTTCTTTCCGAATCGTTGGTTGTGAAGCCGAGCGTCGTATTTTTCTTGATCATGTTGGCTCCGACGTTGGAAGTCATAATGACAACCGTGTTGCGGAAATCGACGGTACGTCCCTTGGAGTCTGTCAGACGACCATCATCCAGTACTTGTAAGAGGATGTTAAATACGTCTGGGTGAGCCTTCTCGATTTCGTCCAGCAAAATGACGGAGTAAGGCTTGCGACGCACTTTTTCGGTCAGCTGACCGCCTTCGTCAAAGCCTACATAGCCAGGAGGGGCACCTACCAGTCGAGCGGTGGAATGCTTCTCCATATACTCGGACATATCTACACGAATCATTGCATCCTCGTCACCGAAAAGCGTCTCTGCCACGGCACGAGCCAATTCAGTTTTACCCACACCAGTAGGTCCTAGGAAGATAAACGAGCCGATTGGACGTTTTGGGTCTTTCAGACCAGCACGGGCACGGCGAATCGCACGTGAGATGGATTTGACTGCTTCATCTTGACCAATGACGCGATCGTGCAAAATCTCTTCCATCTTCAGCAAGCGCTCTGTCTCTTCTTCCTTCAGCTTCAACACAGGAATACCCGTCCAACTCGCTACTACTTGTGCGATATCTTCTGGCGTAACCTCCATGTTCAGCTGACCTTGGCGCTCTTTCCAGTCTTTTTTCGTTTTATCCAGTTCTTCACGCAGTTTTTGCTCCTGATCGCGAAGTGCTGCTGCTTCCTCGAACTCTTGTGATTGCACAGCAGCGTCTTTTTCCTTGCGCACCTCTTCCAGACGTCCCTCCAGCTCTTTGAGGTTTGGTGGAACCGTAAAGGATTGCAAGCGAACTTTGGATGCCGCCTCGTCGACCAAGTCAATGGCCTTGTCAGGCAGGAAGCGTTCCGTAATATAGCGGTCAGACAGTTTTACTGCCTGCTCGATTGCTTCATCGGTAATTTTGACACGATGGTGGGCTTCGTAACGATCACGAAGGCCATGCAGGATACGAATAGCATCCTCCGCTGTCGGTTCATCAACCTGAATCGGTTGGAAACGACGCTCCAGTGCCGCGTCTTTTTCGATGTACTTGCGATATTCATCCAGCGTTGTGGCACCTACGCACTGTAGCTCGCCACGTGCCAGAGCAGGCTTCAAAATGTTGGAGGCATCAATTGCGCCTTCTGCTCCACCTGCACCAATCAGGGTGTGCAGCTCATCAATAAACAGGATGATGTTTCCTGCTTGGCGAATTTCGTCCATGATTTTTTTCAGACGATCTTCGAACTCACCGCGATATTTGGTTCCCGCAACAACGGTTCCCATATCCAGTGTCATGACTCGTTTATCACGAAGGGTCTCCGGAATTTCGTTGTTCACGATTTTTTGGGCAAGTCCTTCTGCGATAGCTGTTTTCCCGACACCAGGCTCCCCAATCAAAACAGGGTTGTTCTTGGTGCGTCTGCTAAGTACTTGGATCACACGCTCGATTTCCTTTTGGCGACCGATGACAGGGTCCAGCCCGCCATCACGAGCGATTGCAGTCAGATCCCTTGCCAAGCCGTCCAGTGTCGGCGTATTCGCCGCTGGATTCCCTCCAGACGGTTGATGAGATGCCATCATTTCTGAGCTACCAAGAAGCTGAAGTACCTGTTGACGTGCCTTGTTCAGGCTAACGCCCAAATTGTTCATGATTCTCGCAGCAATGCCTTCTCCTTCACGGATCAAGCCAAGCAGAATATGTTCAGTCCCGACATAGGTATGACCCAGCTTGCGGGCTTCGTCCATCGAAAGTTCAATAACCTTTTTGGCGCGAGGTGTATAGTTTGGTGTGTAATTACTACCGGACTGCTCTGTTCCTCGCCCGATTAACGACTCCACTTCACTCTGGATTTTATCGAGGCCAAGCCCAAGTGATTGCAGTGCCTTTGCCGCAATCCCTTCGCCTTCTCGAATAAGTCCCAGTAGCACATGCTCTGTCCCAATATCTTTGTGTCCGAGACGAACCGCCTCTTCCAGGGCAAGCGCCAGTACTTTTTGTGCTCGTTCTGTAAAACGTCCAAACATCATATCGTACACCTCCGTATAACCGTGTTTTTTCTCTATATGGTTAACAATTGCGTGATACCATTACGATTACTCTTGTGATTCTACTACGCGCAGACGCTCTCGGATCAGCCTTGCCCTTCTTTCGTCGCGTTGGTCCGGAGTGAGCTTTTGTCCAGCGTGGTGCTGTAAGAACCCTGGCTGTGTCGTGACCAACAGTTCGTTTAGGACGAGCGGAGATACATTCGGAATGATGCCTAGATCAATTCCCAGACGTACATCGGACAGGCGTTGAGCCGCTTCCTTGGACTCTACCGTACGGGCGTACATCAAGATGCCATACGACCGAAAAATCCGATCCTCCAAAGAAACCCGTGTATGCTCCAGCAAATAAGTACGTGCCACACGCTCTTGCTCAATAATCTGTCTGGCTACGCCGTAGAGATTGGAAAGGATATCCGATTCAGACATCCCCAGTGTGACCTGATTGGATAACTGAAAAAGATTCCCTAGAGCTTCGCTGCCCTCTCCGTAAATTCCTCTAACGACTAGACCAACTTGATTAATTGCCTGTAAAATTCTGCTGATCTGCTGCGTCATCACCAGAGCTGGCAAGTGCAGCATCACAGATGCACGAATTCCCGTACCCACATTGGTTGGGCAGCTTGTAAGATATCCTCGAGTTTCGTCGAAAGCGTAGTTCAAGCTTTTCTCAAAAATGTCGTCTATCTTCGTACCTATTTCCCATGCCTCGTTCAAACGAAACCCGGGTAATAGTACCTGTATTCGAATGTGGTCTTCTTCATTAACCATAATGCTGACAGACTCATCATCACGAAGTAATACCGCACCTTTGCGAGATTCCTCTGCCAGGTGAGGGCTAATCAGATGCTTTTCTACGAGCACCCTTTTTTCTAACGGATTAATTTGGTCCATATGGATGACCTGAAGCTGATGCCTTTTGCGCATTGCCTCCGAATCGCTTACTTCCGTTACCTTTCTGACGACTTCCTCGCCCTGCGAGTCCGTTGCCAATAACGGAAAGGGGTGCTGGCGCAGGTTACGGGCGATACGCAGCCGTGTACTAATGACAATGTCGGAATCAGGACCTTCTCCTTTCATCCAATTGCTCCACGGGTTTTGCATAAACTGCTTTTGGGACATAACCAGCTAACCTCCCTTGCTACGATTGGGCCATTTTTTGTTCCAATGCTCGAATTCGATCGCGCATTTCTGCTGCCTTCTCGAACTCTTCACTGGCGACATGACTTTGCAGCGCTTGCTTTAGTTGCTCCAGCTCTTTACGGATCTTCAGTTTGCCACCGGTCCGCTCTGGTACTTTTCCACTATGCTGTGTGTTTCCATGAATTCGGCGGAAAAGGGGGTCCAGTCGATCACCCAAAAAGGTGTAGCAATCACTACAGCCAAATCGGCCGCTTTTACTAAATTGAGAATATGTGAGTCCACATGTTTCGCATTGAAGCGGCTTATTCGTTGCCGTTTCGCGTCCATTCTTTTGCATGGGATCAAATTTTAAAAGTCCTGACAGGAGATTGTTGATGCTGAAGTTGTGAAAGCCGGTAAAGACGTCCCCTTTTTCATGAGCACATTGCTCGCAAATATGGTATTCGGTTTTTTCGCCATTGACGATTTTCGTCAAATGAAGTGTCGCCGGTCGTTTTCCGCATTCCTCACAGTTCATAACATCATACCTCCTCTTACTTCAACAAGATTGCTGCGATCATCTGCTTTAAAATATTTGCCCGCAAACGATCCCGCAATTCAGCTTCTAGCGTCAATACGTTTCGCGAGGTAGCGATTTTCATCAAGGTGGCTTCTCTGATGTTGACTAATCCTTCCTCAAATAGTCTTTCTACGATCGCATTTCCCACGCTCTGACTGATGCTCTCACCAATTAGTTCTTCTGTTAGCAATTGCTGCAAGCGTGCTTTGCTGACAATCTGCACCTTGCGTATGCGAATATACCCGCCGCCCCCGCGCTTACTCTCTACAATGTATCCTTTTTGAACGGTAAAGCGCGTATTGATGACGTAGTTGATCTGAGACGGCACACATTGAAAATGGTCGGCAAGCTCACTACGCTGAATCTCGATCGATCCATTGGGACTGTTTGTAATGATGCCTTTTAAGTGATGTTCAATGATGTCCGAGATGTTACGCAAGTCATCGCCTCCTATTCCTCTGTGTATGTTCTTATGAGGTTACCTATTGACTTTGACTATCTTTGACGTTAATTATAATGGGTTTAATGCGTGCCCGCAAGTGTCCCTTACACATTCTAGTGTGGGCAAAAGAGGGTCGCTTGAAACTTGGACATGATCAACAAAAAAACCACTCCCTGAGGAATGGTTTATGTTTGTTCTTGTGTATTGGTGTCGATTGCTGGCAAATGATTCAGTAGCTGAGAGAAGCTGGTGATGATGACATCTGCCCCATCAAGCTCGCCTGGTTTCGCAAAACCAAAGTCGCATCCAATGGTAAATAAACCGTTTGTCTTGCCTGCTTCCACGTCGGAGTGACGATCTCCTACCATGATGGCCTGCCCGATTTTGTAATCAGACAACAATTTTGCAACTAGGTCATTTTTGGAATGCGTGCGGAAACGGCCAGCTGAGTACAGATCGGTCATCAGCGGCTTTAACTCGTATTCCTGACAAATGGCATCGATGTACTCTTCCTGCCCATTGCTTGCTACAAACAAAGCAAATCCTTTCTCACGCAGCGTTTCCAAGGTTGATTTTACATCCGGATATAGCTCGGTCACTCTTTCTTTGAGTAACTGGATTTCATTGTCTAGCAAGAAGGCGTCGGCTGAGCGAATGGCTTCCTCACTCGCGCCCGGCAGTAATTTGTCCCAGATTTGCTCGATCGTCATTCCCAGTACATTGATCAGTTCACGTTCGTCGGGGGTTTCCCCTTGCCATAGCCCTTTTTGACGAAGCTGGTCAAACGTTCGAATAAATGCGGGGGTCGACAGCTTTTCTGTTTGTAGTAACGTGCCATCCATATCAAATAATATGGCGAATGGTACAGTCATGGGTTCCTCCATTTTGTCTGGCTAGGCAGCTATTCTACTTCTCCTGGCAACATATTCATATCATCCATGATGAACTCGGTAATTCGTTGTGCAGCATCTGGCTTTGAGATTTTCTGTCCCATTCTACGCATATAATCCACCTTGGACGGGCTATGCAATAGTTCATCGATAAAGTAAATCAATTGCTCTGACAGATTCGCATGTACCGCACATCCATTATTGAGCAAAAAGTGGCTGTTCCTCTCTTCCTGTCCAGGCAGAGGATTGTAAACAATCATGGGTACCCGTTTACTCATTACTTCAGCTGATGTAAGTCCGCCTGATTTGGTGACAATTAAATCAGCTGTCTCCAAGTATTCGTGGAAGTTATTGATGAATTTTAGTGGAACGACTTCATGTCGATACGTACGATTTATCACTTTATTGTACAGCTTGTCGTTTGTCCCTGTTAACACAAAGGTTTTCAGAGGAATGTTAATCTCTTCTAGCCCATCTAATACCTTTTCCATCGAGCCAAGACCCAATCCACCCCCTGAAAGAATAATGCTCTTTTGTCCAGGAGCGAGGCCCAGCTTTTCCCGAATCAGTTCGGGTTCCAATGGCAAACTGAATTTTTTCATGATGGGAATGCCCATCGGAATGAATTTTTGATGGTCCTGTCGATAAACGTCTAACAGGTAATACAGTTGTTCATGGCCGATAAAGTAATAATTGATATGGTGATTAATCCATGAAGGATGGATGGTATAGTCAGTAATGATCGTATAGATTGGTTCCTTCCAATCATTTCTTCCTTTCAGTACGGAAAGCATACAGCTTGCAAACGGATGCGTAGCAATAAAGGCATCAGGCTGTACACTGTTGATCAGCTTTTTCAGTTTGTTTGCCAATAATTTATTCATCAGCACATTCATATCGAAGAAACGGGTTTTTTCTGTATTATGGTAAATTCTTCCCCACATCTTAGGTGACAGCCTTAACAGATTCATATAGCTTTCCAGCAAAATCTTGTGAAAGGTGGGGCTAATATATTCCAACGTATCGATGATCATTGATGTGCAACCATTCTCAGCCAAGCTTTCTTGCATGGCTCGCGCTGCCTGGTTGTGTCCGTTACCGATGGAAGCGGAAAAGATTAGAATTTTTTTCATGAACGATTCTCCTTCATAACCTCGCCTACTCCAACGCCTGGATCAGGTACCTTCTCATGTTAGTCTACCCCAAGACCCGTCTGCAAGAGGGAACTTGTCGGTCATTCGGCCTAACTTATCGACAAAATAATCGCGAGTTTGTCTTTTTGCTATAAAAACGAAAAACCTCCTTACCCATTCTGGGGTAAAGAGGTTGGTTTCATTCCCTGAAAACTGAATACGCATGATTGCTAAGTGTGTGGATAAGTCCTCGACCGATTAGTATTCGTCAGCTCCACGCGTTACCGCGCTTCCACACCGAACC
>NZ_JBHVSO010000020.1:0-71626 GCF_042885155.1 Brevibacillus sp. NPDC058079 | reverse complement strand
TGCAAAAACACCTCCAAGATTGTCCCCATATCTTACGACATGGTTTAGTTCTCTTGAAGGTGTTTTGATTTGTCTCACTTTAAGGGGTCAGTCCCGATAAGGAACCGGGGTGTTTTTCACTCATATTCTTGCTATTCATCTTGCTCCGTACATGAAAAGTTACCTTTGTCCCTGTACCTAACGTACTTTCGATAAGCAATCCTGTTCCGAAGTGTCGTTTTAATCGCTGATCCGTATTGATCAATCCGACTCCTGAACTGCTATCTGCTTTTCTTTCTAAAAGTCGTTGTACTTGATCTTCCTCCATTCCGATCCCATCGTCTTCAACGGTTATTTCTGCATGCGTTTCCTGGACAGAAATCCGAATCTTAATTTCCCCCCCACGAATGCGGTTCATCACACCATGTTTGATCGCATTTTCAACGAGAGGCTGGATCGTAAGAAAGGGAATTTTTACATCCTCATAGTCATCTATCTCCCAAACAACCTGCATCCTTTCTTCAAACCGAACCTTTTCAATATATAGGTAAGAGCGCACCAGACTTAGCTCCGTTTCGATCGGAACAAGCCCGTCCATATCTTCAAATTTGAATTTATTCCTCAAAAAATTACTGAACTCATACAGCAAATCACGCATCTTATCCAAATTAATGTCACTTAAAGCCGTTACAGCGCTCAACGCATTAAATAAAAAATGAGGCTGGATTTGCGCTTGCAGCCACGCAGCTTCTAATCGCAGTTGTTCCCGAACGGATTGTTTAATCGTAGTTAACGCCTCAATCCGCGATTTTATTTCCATCCCTTCTACTGGCTTGGTCACGTAATCGTTGGCTCCCGCTAAAAAACCACTTTGAATATCTTTTGGTTGGCTTCTTGCAGTAAGGAGCAAAACAGGGAGCTCCGTGAGTGTAAACCGCTCGCGAATTATTCGTGTCAGCTCATAACCGGACATCTGCGGCATCATAATATCGGAAATAACGAGATCCCATTCCTTTGTATCCAGTATAGCCAACGCTTCTTTCCCGCTCGTCACCATTGTTACTTCATATTCGTCTGGAGGTAGTATAGCTTCCAGCACCTGAAGGTTAACAGGGTCATCATCCACAATTAATAGGCGCGGACGATCGCGATTTACTTCTAATAAAGTTGTTGGTTTCGTAGCCGAAGGGATAGGTTGTACGACTTCCGGTTCGAATGAGTGAGAAACAGCCACCTCTTCCTCCGCTTCCCCATGTGCCAGCTTTAACGAAAATGTAAATGTTGAGCCTTCCCCTAAGACTGAGGACACATCTAACGTACCTCCATGGAGCTCAACCAGCTGCTTGCTTATACTCAGACCTAACCCAAATCCACCTTCAATCATGGTCTCGCTCGAGCTGGCTTGCTCGTACGGACGGAACAGGCGCTTTTGCATGTCCTCATCCATTCCAATCCCTGTATCATGAATCACAATAAATGCTCTTCCATCCTTGGTAAAAGCTTGAATGGAAATGATCCCTTCATTCGTATATTTCACAGCATTGTGAAGTAAATTGAAAACGATTTGAATCACCCGGTTCTCATCTGCGTGTACGGGAGGAAAATCTTCAGGGATTTGATTTACGATTTTTACAGACTTTACTTCTGCGTTAAATTGCATCATATCAAGTACCCCGGTCACGATGGGCTGAATCCATATGGCTTTTTTCTGTAGGCGCGGGTTGCCTTCCTGTAAACTCATCACATCAATCAAATCATTTAATATCAAAGTCAGACGTCGTCCTACAGATAAAACCGTTTCAAGCTCTTTGATGCTCCTTTCCTGCAACAAATGTCGTTCCCTATTTAAAACGGATTGGGACATGTTCAGAATGCTATGTAGCGGATTTTTAAATTCATGTGAAGTGTTGGCCAGAAATTGATCCTTATGGTCATTCATTCTTTGCAAGGTTGCAGCAATCTCTTTTGTGTTGGCATGCATGATGAAATAACCCTTAAACCATACAGTGGCTAAGCAACCCATCGAAATAATCAGGTCAAACGGATAGTAGACAAGACTCAAGCCGCTTTCCCGCCAAATTAACGACCAAATAAAATGATGAAGCAACGCAAGAAAAGAAAAAAGCAGTAAAAGATTGCTCATGATGTCTTTGATCAATTTTTTAAAGATGGAAATCAACGTGATCACTGCGGCAATACCTATCACTAGAAAATAAACCGGAAAGAGCATCGTCACCTGATCAGGGTCTAAAAACAACGTAATGCCAGCAGTCCCAAAATTCATCACCCTGTAAACAGGATACATCCTGCTCCAATAAGGGAGTTCGCGATGATTCATACACTCCAACAAAGCGTAGGCCCCAATGACGAGAGCAATATTCGCTAACCGGAAATCCCAATCTATGCCGATGTAAAATAATTGGTGGAACAACTTCTCATCGTTGCTTAACACGCTAGTAAGCGCTATGCATAATGTCAGCAAAGAAAAATACAGCAGATTCTTTTTCTTATCTCCTAGTAAAAATAAAATAAACGCATAAGCAGAATGTATGAGAAAGATCATAGCTGCCAGAAGCTGCGTAGAAACGGAGACTTTTATTTCCTTTGCAATGGCTTCTTCTGAACCAAATTTAATCGATCGAACAATGCCGCTGCTTCGACCATCCACATAATTTGCCGCCTGAATGACGATTTCGATTACACCGTTTTCGTCTGCCGTAAAGGTTGTAGAATAAGGCAGATTCTTCGCAATGTATTCATCCTCCGATTCCGCCACCCGCCCCGATTTCGCAAGCAATCGGCCGTTTACGTATAATTCCGATGCCGTGCGCACGCTGGGTACACGAATACTATAATTCAGGTCCTTTTCCGGATTTACATACAAACGCAAGCGATAAGAAGCAAATCCATAGGGAGTGGACTTGTCTGCATGCAAAGCTTCATTCCATCTTCCCGGAACCTGAATAAGCGCTGGCTCCTTCTCGTTTACACCCTGTTGCCGTCTGCCATCCATCAACCATTGGGAGGGATAAAACTCCCACTCTCCATCGAGTAAGAGAGTGTCGCCATCCTCTGCATTCCAATCACGTAAATCAAATTGCCCATTTTTAATGTCCGCTTGTTGATCACGAAACGATTCCATCCACAAAATGCGCGCACCGGATAAGATGATGACTAATAGCCCGAGTAATAGTAGGATATGGCTCTTTTTCATTTGGTATTTAGGTGAATGATTTGCCAAGAAGTATTCCTCTCCTAGTCATTTTCTTCTATGACATTCAAACAGAATCTATCCACAATTTACCACACAAGGTATGACAGAGAAAGACAGTTGCCATGGAAAAAGCTACGGTTATCTGAGGAATACCGTAGCTTATCAAAATGCAGTTTCTCTATGAATAGCGACCTATTCCGGTTCATAAACGCCCTACCAAGTCATGTAGTAGCTAGTAGGAACTCCTCTCCGCTTGGCAGTGAAAGACCATCGGTGCGGCCAGTGAAGTAGCGTTACGCCGCAGCATGCTCCTTTTGTTGATTTGCTTATGATTTTGCTCACTACTTCCCCACCGGAATACTCTGGGCAAAACGAAACACATTATGCGGATCGTACTTTCGTTTCACCTGCTTCAATCTGGCAAAGTTCACACCATAATACGCCTCAGGCCAGTTCTTGATCTGCAAATCAGGGAAGTTCACATAATCTCCTACGACAAAGGGACGTAGCGCTCTGCGGAACCTTTTCACCCACTGGATACTCCGTTGCTGCTCGCTGTCGTTCCTCCATCGCGCCGACAGCTCATAGATCGTCTCTGCCTTCCGATGAGGATAGGCCGTGGCAATCGGGGATACCCGGCTCACCGCGCTTCCTGCACCACCCAAGCTCTGACTCCACACGGTAGAATGCCTGTTGGGCGCCTTCGACAGGAAATTGCGGATGATCCGTACTCCTTGACGAGGCAAAGGCTTAAAACCAAAAGCCCCGGTTATTTTAAACTTCGGCTCCAGATTCAGGTCCGCTGCGGCAAAAAATCTGGTTGCTTCGATAAAAGGCACTGTCCGCACCATCACCTTCACCGGAGTTCCTGCTTGCAGCAAAGGTCTGATCAATCGCCGCAGCTCCTTTGCACCGCCCAGCAATTGCCCGGTAGACACGATAGTACCCACTTGCTTGGCGGACACCTCGATAGTTGAGGTTAAGCGGTTCGTGACAGACGGCGCCCAACGCTGCCAAGTCGGGAATACCTTCTCCAGATCGCGCCATTTCCAGGTAATGCTGTAGATGGAGACATCCTGGATGGGCCGTACCCGAAACGTAAAGTCTGTAGCAATGCCAAAGTTCCCTCCTCCACCACCTTGTGATGCCCAAAGCAGATCGGAATGCTTCTTCTTATTTGCTACGATCGTCTTCGCCCCACGCCGTCCCGATGCTACCACCATCTTCACCTGTTTCAGATTATCGCAGGTAAGGCCATATTTGCGCGACAAAAGTCCAATCCCGCCGCCCATAGTAAGGCCCGCAACGCCCACGTCGGGTGCAGTCCCAGCCGGAAGTGCCACACGCTCATTCCACAGCTGCCTGTACACGCGGGCAAGCGGATTGCCCGTCTGTACATGGGCCACCAAATTCTTGCGATCCACCTTAACTTTATTCATCTCGCTCACATCGATGATAATTCCGCCATTTACAGCAGAAAAGCCTTCATAGCTGTGCCGCCCGCTCCGCGCCCGCAGCCGTACGCCCCGCTCACGAGCCCATTTGACTGCGTTGATTACATCCTGCGTTCGTCTGCAAAAAACGATGACCCGTGGAAACTTTGAAAAGCGCCTATTAAACTCCATTCTGGCCGCATTGTAAGACCGGTCACCCGGCAACACGATCCTTCCGGTCAATCGGGTACCTGCTTTTTTCCGTTTTTGTGCCATCGAATGTTCACCCACCTCGTTCATGAAGTAAGCTTTTTCATCTGCTTATTCCTATGTGGGGACACTAGACCTGGTAACGGCACATGCCTTGTAACAGAATAGCCCTCACAAAATGTGTTACACTACTATAAGCAACCAGTTATATGAATATCCATGAATGGCTTCTTGGGGGCAAGTGATGAAACCATTGATAGTACGGACGATTCCCGGTGGAATCATAACCATCCTTATCTTTTATCTGGATTACTTCCCATTTAACCTTGTCGAAAAATTTCTCATGTTTGCGGCTTTCGTCATTGTACCTCTAGTGATTTTACTTTTGCGCTATGACGAAAAGAATAAACATCAACGGGGTATTTATGGTGCTATAAATCTGCTTCAATTTCCCGCAGCGCTTCTCGCCTTAGCCTCTGTAATGGGTAGCAAGACGTGGGGTCTGGGAAGCACCCCCATACCAGGGACCCTCTCGCTCGGGTGGCTACTGTTCACATTCCTGCTCGGCATCTATGGCCTGACCATTATTGTGAATCGCAAGGGAAGAACAGAGGAAATAGCGATTGGCGCAGGGCTTGTTTACTTTTTTATCGGGGGCATTTGGTTCACCCTCTATCAGTTTCAGTTTGACCTCTTCCAGGCTAAGCCCGCAACGCACGCCCTGAGTTCAGTCCACTTTCATTTCTCATCTGCCATTGTTCCGATTTTTATCGGTCTATTGGGACGGGTCATGACGAAGAAAAGCTGGTATCCTTGGGTCGTTGCTGTCGATATCATTGGACCTATTCTGATCGCTATCGGTATTATTTTCTCGAAGCCGATTGAGTACATTGGCGTCACCTTGTTCGCTTGTAATATTGCAATTTACACGACTTATCTACTTGCTTACTTGAAAAGAGGCTCTTTTCTCAATAAGTCCAATTTCTTTTTAGTCCTTTCCTACATTGCCTTTTACACGATTGTCGTAGTTTCCATTTCCTATCCGTTATTGAAAAACATGTTTTCTTTAACCATACACGATTTCATTCCGATTTACGGATCGCTGCATGCGTTTGGGTTTGTTTTATGTGGGCTGATTGGATGGGCGTATATCATAGATTCTCTTCATTTACGAAAATGAAAAAAGGTCATTCCCCCGACCGTTTAGGCCGATGGGGAATAACCTTCTTAGATAAACCTATTCGTCACAACCAACTGTACCTGCAGGAGGAATTGTAATTTGTTGTGTAGCATTAACCAATAACTGTTGTGTTTGTAACACTTTTACAGTAAGATCCAGGACAATTTTTTCAGTCAGGCTACTAAACGTTCCCTCAGGTGCTGCGATAACCGGTGAAAAATCAAGTTCATAGAAGTTGGCAGCTACCAACTCACCAAATGGTTGTTCGTTGTATTTAACGAGATTTTGGAAGAAATTTTTATCCAAACGTGGAATCTGGCCATCCGTCTCATTAAGGAAAAATGCTTTACTCGCCTCAGAGACACCAATAATTGGCCTTGTTAAAAATGTTCTGATGTCAGCAAAACCTGTAAAAGAAACATCCGCAATTGTATCTTGAAGTGCTCCACTACATCCAGCAGCAGCATATTCAATGTTTTTACGAATGAATCCTGCTACAAATAACTTGGCTCTTGTAACATTGAAAAAGTCAGTAGTACCAATACGCTGAAATGCGACAGGAACAAGTTTAACCTGATTGAGAAATACATGTTTTACCACTCTCTTAATCTCAGTTGCTGGTGGGTTAAGTGGAATATTTGCTTCTACAACGATTTGAAGTGTTGGCTCTACAAGTACCACTGGAACCTTAATGGTTGGTAAAGCTGCTTGAGAAATGATCGTGGTTGGTTCGACTGTTAATGGATTTTGTTCTGCCGAAAACACTGGACATGCGGGGGTCACTTGATTTGGATTGCTAGTGCTCATAATTGGAAATCAACTCCAATTTTCAATTTGAGTTTTTTAAACTCGCTATCACTATATTCCGCATTCCTTTTTAAGTAAGGGCAATTCTCTTAGACAACATACCCATTTTACATGAATCGGTGTTTGATTCCGTTATTGCCTAAATTTTAGTGCCATCACAACTGATTCGAACCGGTTGAATTTGTAGTATGTGAACAATTAATTCTACTGCAATTTTTTGATGTAATTGATAAAAATTCATTACTGGCTCTTTTTGAATGGTAGTACCATTTGTTTTGTCGGCGACAGAATACTCGATATTTTGTTGTATATATCCCTCCAGGAATAAATCTCCTTCACGAGCTTTTCTAGTTCCTTCCCCTAATGATGAATAAAATTGAGTAGGAACCAATCTGCACTCTTTAAGGATTACCTCATTTGAGATTCCTTTAATACCCCGTATCTCTTCTTCAAACATAATATCCTCATCTAGAGGTATTTCAACCTTATATTCTCCTACTATAACTGGGACCCTGATATTTATGAAATGATGAGCAGGACAGGATATATTATTTGTTTCTGCTGAAATTGTATCTGGCGAGTCATGAATGGGAGCTGCAAAAGTATGATATAGATTATCTTGTTTATTCATATTACACGCATGAACAGTAGTGGTTAAAAATATACTTCCAGAAATTGTAGAATGAATTAAACGACCAAAAATCTCCTCCTGATAATGAGCTGTGCTATTGACTAGCTTTGTATCTAATTGAGGTTGTTGTTTATTATTTAGGTCTATAAATTCAATTGTATTTTGATCTATACCGCCAAAAATGGGGGGATGAAGAAAATCCTTAATTTTTACAATAGTCGAGAATAGGCTTTTGTTTGTTAGCGAATAGATTCTTCCACGTTTAGGCGATTCGATTTGCGGATCATTAGTCGGTTCATCGACTTGCTCAATCTGAGAAACTTGCTCAATATCTTTGGAATCCTTCACTTCTATCACATTATCAGAAACAGAAAACTCATCGTCTTGACAGTTATGGTTACAATCTAAATGCTTATCTATTTGACAATAATGATAGTTACCAGCTCTGCGATTTTTCACATCCACTCGCTGTTTGCCATCATTCTTTTTATTTTTTTTGAGATAGATTCCCTTACCCTTTTTATTCGGTACCGTAATGTTTTTACTATTCTTTTGTTTTAAATTTATCTGCCCCATCTTCGTATAATTTATCCATGGAGTTTTCACAATATTTCACTCCCAAATAAAGAAAATCATCGTTATATTAATATATGCTGTAATAGTGTTTTTGCCCTTAGGCTAATATATACATTGAAGATGTATTCTTATTTAAGAGCTCTCTGATCAACCGTTTTAAAGGCTGACTCCTAATTCCTCTTAAGTGACACGAGATTCGCTTGGAGGACATCCCCCAGTATGCTGGAGACCGTATTTTCCTCGCCCTGCAGACCGGGAAGAAGACGTCGAAAAGGGCCGGGAAGGCAAGAGCTACGTCGTCCAAGACCGGTGGGCCAACTACAACCCCGTCACCTAAGACAAGCACCTTGACGATACGCTGCGGCGGCTGCTTTGCCAGTAAGGTAACCCCGGTTCATGCAAGCAACAAAGAGCCCACGCTCGACGCGGGCTCTTCTTGTCTTTCATCTATATAGGCCTCCTCACAACTTCAAACAGCGCCTCATTTACTCCGGCGATAGAGATCGATGCTTTTAAAGCCCTCAGCCAAGACCGCCGTCATTTCAGCTCGGCGCTTTGCCCGTGTCCCCTCTTGTACGGCACTATATACATACCGAGCCCAATCCTTTTGGTACCCGGGCGTAAGAGATTGGTAAAAAGCGAGCTCTTTTGGCGCATGGCGCAAATCCTCTTCTATTTTCGGCACAAAGTCAATATAATCATCGACGCATTGACTCGGTTTAGATGAAGCTTTTGCCGCCTTCTTTTTCTCATTTTTAAACCCGACAACCGTAAAAACCTCATTCATACCGACCATTCGATTAAATTTGATAGTGCTTGTCCCGATGTAGCCATCTTCGTCGGCTCCTAATCCATCGAATAATTCATCCCGATGGATATAAGTCGGATAGACTTTGTTCCCTTTCTTGGGATAAGCAACATATAGAAGTCCTCCCTCCAATAAATAGCTGTGGTCGATTACCTTCTTCATGAGCTCCTGCAAGGACTTCATATCCAGTACGAAAGCAAAAATCATGTCATATTGAACGTCTTTCAACTCATAGTCCGCTTCTTTAAGAACCGCTAAGCTCTCCTCACCCTCCGGTGTATGTAAGACAGCCGTTTTTTGATATTTTTGCAGGTTCAGCTTCTCAACGATTGTTTTCGACATGATGGATCTTCCCCTTTGATTTCATGGTACGGCTCGGAGCCAAGCCTGACTTACTTTCCACATATGTAAAGCTTTCGCAGAGTTTCTCTTTAATGTGTTTTATGTTTCCGTTCTATTATACCGTTAACGTTAAAAAATACATGAATGGAGGCAACAGGCTTTTCTCCAACTGGTCGTTTCTATAAAAGGAACATAAAAAAAGCTCCGCCTCTTCCATCAGGCGGAGCTTCAACAACCATTTGTGAATTGATCTGGCCCCTGTATAAGGCAACTTCTCCGCCGTTATCACGTGGGAAGTTTATCAGTTGACATTTTATGGAGGATACTGTATATATTCAAAGCCAATACGAAAGACAGTAAAGGAGGATCTGCATGCACAAAGTGGTCAAGATCAGATATACGCTCTTTTACGGTGAAGCGCCTGAAGCAAAATGTTTCGGGTACATGGAGTTGAATCAGGATGGCAATATGATCGCGCTCTACAATATGCATGGTGAGGAAATAGACATGTATGGCGGACATGAATTTGTTAGGATACGGACACTTGGTAAATTTGATAACGAAGACCGTGATAATTTTTATTCCTTGTTAGAAAGTGATGGTGTAGGATAATCTGCACGATAGGCTGGCGATTCCGGTGCCAAGGCGCTGCGAAACGTCAGCCTTTTTGCAAAAAACTGAGGCACATCCCATTGTGCTACAAAGTGATCCCCATTAGTATATGATGGAAGGGGGTAGGGTTCCGTTGAAAACAGCGAGTGAGATACTTTCGATAATCAGTAATGACAGTTTTTTAGAGAATGTCTTCAATAATGATGTTGATTGGGACGCTAAATTAGACGCTAGGGACTCTGTTGAATTTGATACGGCATGGAGTTCTAGTTACAAAAAAGTTGATGAAATTGACCCCTCTGAAAATACCGTGATCAGAGAAATTAGGGAATTTGTGTTCAAGCAAACTTTTCGGATAACACAGAATTCAGAGCTGGCAGGGTATGCGTCAGACGACTTTGGTCTCATTTCCAAAGCGTTTGAAAACAAGATCGATATTGAATTTATCAATAGCCTGTGGGAATGCTACCTGCAAGGGAAATTCCCGAATTCCAGTATGTGCGAATGAAATGTAAAAATAAGGAAGGGGCTGTGGCGGTCAGCTCCTTCCTTTCATATTCAATCATTATTTCGGTACCCCAAGCAATGATACATTCATATGCTTTCCATGAAGTCTCTTTCACGCTCTCATTTTACTACTCTATCGTTTCATAACGATTATTCTCCATCGCTTGCTTGATCCATCCATCGATCCGATCCTTAGGGAGCAGGATGTTTCCTCCATAAGCATTATTCTTATGAAGGCCCCAATCTCCATATACGAGCATATGGTACTGACTATTTAATTGTTTTACGAGTCCCCATTCGCCGAGATCTCCCTGTGCACCAGCACTGATAAATAGCCAGTTCCGATAATTGAATATGTAAGGATCTCCGAACATCTCAAAACCTTCTAAATAACCTTCTCTTCCATCTCTTTCTGGAAATCTCTCGTTGTAATCCTGAATCATCCATACATCTAAAATCTTTGCACACAACCATGCTTTAAACTCATTCCGCTCAATGACACGTTCAATGGAACACTGTACAAAAGCAGATAGTTCAATCTCTTCGGGATGCGAATCCCATCCATTAAAACTGGAGAGTACCGGAGTGTACATGATCCAAAAGGGTTCTCCAATCCTCATATGGAAGGGATGGGAGACCTTCACCGTTCTAACCTGACCTCTCTCAGGCAGGCGATTAGAACGCAGCCAATGGCGCTCATCCAACGAGGGCACTTCGTTTTCATAATCTGACCATTCCATAATATCATTTTCGAAGCCAGCAATATCAAACAGTTCACTTTCCATCCTTATGCGCTCTGATACGCCTTTGCATACCCCACATGCAAGGGCAACGAGCTCTTGTTCCATTTGCTTCAACTCCACTTGTCATCCTCTGTTTACTTTTCTTACGTGAACCATTTTCTCAAACATTGAGTTCGTACTAATAACATACACTAGATCGATCCAAGTATTATTGGCTGCTGTTATTCAGGCTCAGTACCGCCAGTGTTTACTACGCTTCTAGGCTCCATCAACATGATATGGCATTCCTTTTCGGCGAAGGGCTTCTGCTCGGCTCCCCCCGGGACAATAAACATCTCACCCTTGGAAATTTTCACCCGACCATCTCGAAAATCAATGAACATCTCTCCTTCGAGCACCATAAACACCTTATCCGTACCTTGATGCTCGTGCCATATAAAATCCCCAGCAATCTTAACGAGCTTAAATTGATAGTCATTCATTTCAGCAATGACTTTCGGGGACCAGAGATCGGTGAATGTAGATAGCTCCTCATTCAGATTGATAGCTTGGTAATGCATAGTAATCCCTCCTTATTTTTTAACCTGCATGATTTAGAGCTTACGCAAGGCATTTGTTATATTTTGCAAAGCGTATTCGATAGCTAATGGCCCTCCAGTAATAGCGGAACTATCCATTAAATAGACATTGCCTTTCTTCACGGCATTCAGATTATTCCATACCTTACTTTGCTTTAAGTCATTCATTAATATTTCCTTTTTTGTAATGTCACCTATAAGGAAGATGTGGTCTGCTTGAACAGTTGAAATCCCTTCAAACGTAGTAAATTTATTATTCGTACCTTTAAATGTATCATCTGGTGTAAGCCCCAGTCCCTTTTCTTTATCAATCGCAAGTGCATAGACAGGATTTCCTTCACCTAGAACATTGAAAGTTTTACCATCCCAAGACAAAATAAGAGCTACTGACTCTCCTTGAATTGACTTTAATGCTTCACGCCCAGTTGTAATTTCTTTCATCATTTTATCAATGACCTTTTCCGCTTCGTCTTCTTTCCCAATAATCTCGGCTACTGTACGAAGTCCATATTGCCAATTTTCATAGATGTCCTTGGAGTTTAACGTAATGACTGGCGCAACTTTTTCTAGTGCATCATACATTTTTTCATGTTGTTCTGTTGCTAAAATATAATCAGGCTCAATAGATAAAATTTTCTCAATACTAGGGGACACTTTGTCTCCTAATTCTTCAGCTGAATCCAGCTTTCCACTTAAATAAGATAAAGAAGATAGATACTCTTTTTCAGTAGAAGCAGCAGGCGGCTCACCTAATGCAACTAATATTTCAGGATAAAAATACCATAGTGCAGCCAATTTTTCTGGTTTCTGCTTGATAACAATTTCTTTACCTAACGCATCCTTAAATGTTCTTGGCCAATCAGGTGCATCTGCCTTAACTGCTGATGTAGATGTACTTTCTGTAGCTGATCCTTTATTTTCAGCAGGTGTTTCATTACAACCTGCTAGTATGCCTGCTAATAATAGCATGGAGATTAGCAAGCCTTTCATCTTGTGCATACGCAATTCCTCCGACATGATGTTTTCTTTGGCTTGCCATCAGTATAGTAAAGTCATTTTTCGTTTAAAATGGATGCCTGTTGAAATTAGCATGGATTATTGATGAACTTCTCTCGATATTCAGTAGGAGAAATACCAAATTGTTTCTTGAACACTCTACTAAAATAAAAGGGGTCAGCAATTCCAACAGTTTGCGCAATTTGCTGTACGGGCACATCACTTGTAAATAGCATGTTTTGCGCCATCTTTATACGATATTTTAATAAATATTCTGCTGGTCCCATCCCTGCATGTCTTCTAAATACGTAAGAAAGTCGATTTCGATTAACGTTATATTGTTCTGCAAGCGATGCTATTGTAAGGCTTAGATAATAGTATTCATGAATATAAGTAGATACCCGTTCGAATAAAGCATGTGATTCACAGCTATTTTGCCTATTAACAACACATAATAAGGCTTCATTCAGTACATCTCGAAACAGCATTTCGGTCTGAAACATCGAAAGGCCTCCGCGCTGATTATACACATGCCAAAGACGCATGATTAATTCAATCAGACGAGGGGATTGTCCTGTTGATAATTCAAAATGCTGATGAGAAAAGCTTGACCCTTCTAGTTCTGAATTACATATCCGGTATAGAACAAGAATATATTCCCAGTCGGTGTTACCAAACATTTTTTGAGCTAGTTTCATTTTTGCACCGCCATGCACAACTTTTCCTGGCGAAAGGATATAAGGCGTGCCATTAAATTGAAATTGTACCTTCCCTGTAAGTGGAAACACAAATCCAGGAAAAGAATCTGTATAGTCAGCGTAAGGCACACCTGGATTTTTCGCATATCGATATATTCCTTCTACTTGGAAAGGAATGTGTGCAAAATGCTCTGCTAACTGATCAACGTCGATTTTCACATTGCATACCTCATTTCAATAGTAGTTTGCCGGTAATCCTGAGATAGATTGTTGTACATCCTATTTTCAGGTTATTGATAATGATTATCATTGTCAATCTATATGAATAATAAAAATTCCGCTACCCAGCTAGTGTTCAAACCGCCGGGTAGCGGCATCAGGTCAGGATGTTTTCAAAAATAGGGGGGGGGAGGATCAAAAGAAGTAACAAGATCCTCCTTGGCCTATGTTGTGGCTTCGTCGTCGGACGACACCCGTCCCGATCGTAAGCCTATTTCTATAGCACCTTCCTCCACACCTCTACACCCTTCTTCTCACAAATTTTTCGCCATCACTTATGATAAGACTCTCCCCGTTGTCCGTAATTATAAAACATGACATGCATTGTATATTCTATTTACTTCTTGTAGCTATGGCCCTGTACCCACCGCCTTGTTACCCAACTTTCCTTTAACTTTCCTTTAACTCTCCTCCACTTGTATCGTTGGATTTTCATTAAGCCGCACTTTATAAGACTCGCCCCATGCTTTCATTGACATAATGACCGGTTCCAGAGTCCTTCCGAAATCAGTAAGGGAGTATTCCACTCTTGGAGGAACCTCTTTATATATTTCGCGATGAATGATGCCATCCCGTTCAAGCTCTCTTAACTGCAATGTGAGCATAAACTGCGTTATTCCCGGATTGAGCCGCCTGAATTCATTGAATCTTTTCGTTCCATTCAGGAGCTGATAGAGAATGATCCCCTTCCACTTTCCACCAATAACATCCAGCGTTGTTTCAACCGGACATGCTTGCATATCTGGACTTACTCCATATTTCTTTCTTCGGTCTCCCATCAGCTTATCCCCCAATGGTTTGATTTTTAATACTATACCATAAAAATATGCGTACTTACTTAAAGTAATTGAATCGATTTACAATGCAACTGTACAATATTTCCTATTTGAGAGGATGGATACCCATGAATACTCACCAAAAGATGAAAGCTGTCGGTGCACACCGATACCTCCCTATATCCAATCCGAAAAGCCTTATTGATCTGCACTTGGATAAACCGGAACCTACAGGCCGTGATTTGCTTGTACGTGTAAAAGCAATCTCCGTCAACCCTGCAGACGTAGGCGTCCGCGAAAGTCATAACTACGAAGCCGATTCACCGAAAATTCTTGGTTGGGATGCCGCTGGAATCGTAGAACAAGTCGGTCCTGACTGCCAATGGTTTAAACCTGGGGACAAAATCTATTATGCGGGCAGTGTGTCTCGACCGGGCAGTAACAGTGAATTTCACTTAGTTGATGAACGAATTGTGGGAAATATGCCGAGAAGTTTGGATTTCGCTGCCGCGGCTGCATTACCGCTTACCTCGATAACTGCATGGGAGGGCCTTTTTGATCGTTTAGGAATTAGCGTAAATACAGGCGAAAACAAAAACATACTGATTATCGGTGCAGCTGGAGGAGTAGGATCGATTGCTATTCAACTTGCAAAATTAGCAGGTTTGACCGTCATCGGTACTGCTTCACGTCCAGAGTCAATTCAATGGGTCAACAGTCTCGGTGCGGATTTTATCATAAACCACAACGAACCTTTTCACCCTCAACTCAAGGAAGTTGGTATTGACGCCGTAGATTATATCCTTTGCTTGAATGATACTGTTCAACATCTTGAAAATATGGCGGAAGTCATTGTCCCCCAAGGTAAAATTTGCTCTATCGTACCTGCAAATAAAACTACCTGGGCAGGGAGCTTGAAAATGGACGTGCTGTTTTCTAAAAGTGTAACGTTTGTATGGGAGTTCATGTTTACACGGTCCTTGTTTCATACCAATGACATGATCAAACAACACGAATTGTTGAATGAACTGGCGGACTTAATCGATGATGGAAAAATAAAAACTACGCTGACTGAACGATTAGAGCCCATCAATGCAGCAAACCTACGTTTTGCGCATGAGAAGTTGGAATCTGGACGGACCATTGGAAAAATTGTTTTAGAAAACTTCTGATACTACGAAGACGAGGCAGGCACGTTTGGTTCCAAAACGCGGTGATGTGAATAGACAACTCAAAGGCCCCTTGCTAAAATGGGGCCTTTTTGAGTACAACGGTATGTGCTGGAGAGACAAATTCTCCCCAGACTCTGTAAAAGATTTCCTTTACTTGTGATACGGCTCAGCTTGACGGTGCCAGCTCATCTGCGATCATTTTTGCCTTTTCCGCAAGCTCTCTCATATCATCGGCGGGAACAAACTCGGCTAATTCGTAAGCCAGTGGATTACGGGAAAACTTGTACAATTCATCCCGAAGCAGGTTCCTTTTTTCTTAGGAGGCATCTATATAAAGTTTGCACGGCTGCCTATCCTCATCCAAATCATGCAAGTCGACATAGCCTGATTTTTGAGACTCCAACACAATGGCTGAAAGATCGATTAGAGCTGAGCAGGCAATATCAAGTTCTACTCGAAACGTGCCGTTAGCATTTTTCATATCAAATCCAACTCTTCCGCCGTTTTTCAAGTCTCCCTCTTTCAGCTTCCTTATATAAGAGGTCATAGACTTTAACTACGCTTACCTCTCAAAAGCATACTTATCAATTCCACTTTCACCGAGCCACCGTCAGGCTATACCCGCCGCCTTTTGCAGACGAATTATAAGCTCCTTGTGCGGTCCCCGCGCCTTGCGAGCCAATGCATCCAGCTTCTCCGCCTTGCCCCAGATCGGGTACAGTACCCGCTCGGCCTCGTCATACGACAGAGTCTCTATTTGCTGTACGAATAGCGACAGCTTGTCCTCGCTTTCCAGCTCCGGCTGAATCTTCAGCTTTAGCGAATCGTGGGAGCGCAGCAGGCAGGCGATCAAGGTGGGAGTCGAGCGTTCCGTTATGCCATAGGTTTCGGCAAAAACGGCTGTGAACTTGTCATGCACCAGCTGATGCTCATCATCCACAAGGTCCATGTAAGCTTCAACAAGCGGAAAATACCGCTCGGACGAAAGCCCCAGCCCGAACACAGCATAACTGCCAGGCATTACGCTTCTTTCGCTTTCCGTATCCTCGTACCATTCATACTCTTCCATCGCCTCACGAGCGTATTCCTCCAATAAAGGATGCAGCTCGGAATAAGCCAGAGCATTCGCAAAAAAACGGTGCGTGTCCGATTTGGCTAGCCCCTTGATGGGCAAATACTCTCTCACGCTGGATTTTAACTTGATTTTGTAGCTTTTCGGGAAGTCCTTTCGGAGCAGGGAGAGAATAAACGAAATCGCCCGCTCGTACGCCCCGGCTTCTTCCTTGCGAATAACGATTGTGAAGAGGGAGAAAACATCGTTAGCCTTGCATTCGACCAATTCATGGCGCATATGGACGTCTTCTTGCGAGAAGCTGTCGCTGCCATCCTTCAACATACGCGCGGCTTTACCGCTGCCAAGCTGTTTCGCCAGCTCCAGAAAAGTCTGGCCCATGAATTTGTTGAAGTCCGGCTCGTAACGAATAATCATCACTGCTCCGTACAACAGAAGGTCGATAGGCTGATTCGGCTCATCCTTATTCTCAAAAACAGCATCCGGCTTGATCACATACTCATTGGTCCTGTATTCGGAACGGGTGACGTCATAGTAATGCGGCAAAAATACATTCTCGACCCAGCCGGTCAAAGCCCTAATGATATCTCTTCGATGCTCCGCGAGAGCCTCAACCCGTTCTTTATTCAACTCCTGAATCCGGTCAAATAAAGCTATCGTCTTTGCAGCTTCCGGTTCGGGGAACAAATACGGATCCAGCAGATGACGCGCCAAAAAGAAGGTTCCCCGCCTGTTTGTCGGGTAAGAGCCCTTTTCCAGTTTTTCCTCAATATAGGACTGAATTCGCTCCAGAAGCTGCCGCTTTTTCTCTTCATATACAGTTTCCAGCACCGTTAATTCCACAAGCCCGTCCATCGTTGCGAAGGTTCCTTGGAAGGTAAAACGGTAGTTAATCAACGGCGATGTTTCCAGCTTGTCCAGCCTCTCCCTTACGATTTCCGCCAGCAGGGGCTGAACCTCATGCAATATCTGCTCCCGCGTAAAGGGTGAAGCTTTCATCGACTTTTTGCCTGCGGCACTCCCCACAGATTTTGAACTGTCAACCCTAGTCCTGCCCGGCCGATAATCCAGCATGACAAAGTTAAAGATGCCTACTTGCAGCGTGGTGCGTAAGACCACTTCCTCTGCGTCCTTTCTATTCTCCTGTTCGTCAAACCATTTATGAATCGCCGTTTTCATCTCTCCCAGCGCTTCTTTCTGCAATTCGTTCATTGTCTCCCGCCTTTTCGCGTGTTCCATCTTTTCTCAACATAATCATACTATGGAAATGGGAAACCTTGTTGAAACTGTATACCTCTCCCTGGGATCGGCTAAAGCTCAATCCTTAGGATGCAAGAAGTAGAGAGGGAGTATCATAAGTCAATTGGCTTGGGTGAGGCTTATGCACAAATGGAAAATAAGAGGGGCTATATATGAGTAGAATCGGGCTCGAAAAAAACATATTATCATCCCGCAAAGCAAAAGGGAGAACGCCATAGAGGTCATTCTCCCTTTTGTTTATCTGAGATATGCAACATATGGATCAGTATATATTAGCCATAGTTGATTCCCTTTTACGATTTTTCGCTGTTACTTATGGTAAGGTTCCTCCGCGTTGTCTATAACAGTCACGGCGATCCTTTGTGGGACGGCACTTTCATTGAAATTTGCAAAAAAGCAGCTTTCGGAAAGGATGAATTCAATATCTTCCAGTCGCAAACTTGTTCAATTTCGTCTCTGCAGCAAGTATGACAGCGGCAAGAACATTTCCGCGGCTGCCCTGTCCTCTTCTGAAATATAGACTACGCAAAAGATTTTTACTGTTCACACGGGCGATCGTCTGAACGTAGCTTCTCGGCCAGTCGACGCATTTTGTCAAACCGCTTATCCAGTCAGCGATCTCCTGCTGTGGAAGCAGACCCTTTTCAATCATGGTATCCACGATACTGGCGATCCGCTCATCATCCTCATCGCTAAAAATTTGTTTCCCATTATGGAGCATCCCCTCAATAGCAGCAAGTACTTCAAGCTGTACCGCTGTATCGCTCTCCGGGCACTTGACCAGCTCCAGCAAAGCATCCGCACCGTGTGACGCACTATGAGCCCAGCCTCCTTCAGGCAGATAGCCGCGCAGATCCTTTTCCTCCTTATAATAGCGGAGCAGTGAATGCTTAAGATTCTGGTATTCAGCATAATCCAGAAAAGGCTTCTTGCTGTGAAGCCGTACTATTAAAGCTACTGGCAGAACAGAGAACGTCCTTGTAAATACAGACTGATCACCTTCGCTACCAATATGATAGAACAAGTGATGCTCATCGGTCAGAATTGCCAGAAGAGTGCTCAATTCCGTTTCCGTAAACCGATTCTCTTCATAAATCCATTTATACAGTGTCGGATAGATCAGTTCATCACGTAATTCCGGTTGAGGATCCCCGATAAATTGCAGCATTAGAGTTAAAAAATCCTGTGTCCGCTCACCTTCACGAAGCTGGTAATGTTCCTTTTCAATTCTTTGCAGGTCTATCATGAGTTTCATCCTTGTATTGCTCAACTATCTCATCCCCTTGAATATACGCTATTTCCGGACTACTTACACCCCTACTATAAAACAAAATAACTGACACCTGTATGTCAGTCATTGTATGGTAGCAATATTGTTTTTATATATTCTTGTAATTCATTTCTCAAATAACAGGGCTCTAATATCTCGCATTCCTTACCAAAGCTTAAAATAAATTTCAGTAATCCCTCCTCATATGGAAATTGATCCACAACGATATATTGATTGTTATGTGTTTTAGTTATTTTCTCTTTTTGAAAATACTCAGTTAATTGCTCTCCCATTTTATGAGCAAACTTTAAGGTAACCGTTATGCCTCGCGTAAGATAGCTATTCCTAATTATTTCCTGGATTTCTTCATTTGAGATATCCTTTTTTTCGAAGTTCTCACCCATTTTCAAATTCTTGATCCGTACTAGCTTGAACCTTCTATAGTCATTTCTTTCTTTGCAAAAGCCCACCAAATACCATTGACCGGCGGAAAATGTAATTTGAAACGGTTCTACTGTTCTTTCGAAATATTCCATACTTCTGTTGATATATTCGAATACCACTAGCTTATTTTTCTCAATAGCATTGTTTAATAGAAGCAGGTATTCCTTTAATTCATTTTCCATACTGAAATGAGACAGATTAATGTCTAACTTGCTTGTATTCTTTTCTTGTTTAAGCGTATTCTCGATCTTTAAAACAATATCATGAAACGTTGTGTTTTTCCCAAATAGAAAACTTAGATTATTCATTATCGCCATGAAAGTAGAAGCTTCATCTTTGTTTAAAAAAAGATTGTCCACATTATAGTCTTCCATAATGTAATAGCCCCCACCTTTACCACCAATGGATGCGATTGGGATACCTGCTTCACCTAACTTTTCTATATCTCTGTAAATTGTTCGTATGGACACCTCAAAATGTTCCGCAAGCTCTTTACCTGTAACCGTACCTTTTTTTGAGATAATGAGTAACATGGATAGTAATCGATCTACGCGCATTTATATATTACGTTGATTTGCAACGTATCCTCTCTTATTTTACAAGACCGAATGGAGTCTTCCCTGCCCCCTCCGGTCATTTTGTTCTTTTCTCAAGTAAATACTACTTTCTTATCAACTATACTTCTAGCTCGATCGGCTGCTTTACCACTATTTGTGATAAGGTTCCCCCCGACTAATCCGAAACGCCCGATAAACCTGCTCAAGTAGTATTAACCGCACCAACTGATGCGGAAACGTCATCTTCGAAAACGACAGCAACGCATCCGCCCGCTTCAACACCTGATCCGACAACCCCAACGACCCGCCAATCACAAAAGCCACCTGACTACGCCCATGCAAAGCCAGCTTGTCCATCTCCGCAGACAGCTTCTCCGACGACCACATTTGCCCATCAATCGCCAATGCAATCACATACTGATCCTGCTTGATCTGCGCCAGGATACGCTCTCCTTCCTTGCGCTTCACTTGCTCCATCTCCGCCGCACTCATCTCTTCCGGCGCCTTTTCATCATTGACCTCGATCACTTGCAGCTTGCAGTAAGCAGACAGACGCTTGCTGTATTCATCAATGCCCTCACGCAAATATTTCTCCTTCAGCTTCCCTACTGTAATAATCGAAATTTGCATGATCCTACATTCCCTTCTCTTTCAAAAGCGCAATCTGCCCAGGCTCCCCACATTCCCGACAACGCTTGTCTACTCCCTCGCCCTCAATCGCCTGTGCCGCATACGTATCCGGCGCCGCTTCAAAATCATTTACGTAATCATCCAACTCCTGCTCCAAATGCTCCATGCAAGCAAATCGCACCGGATATTCCACCAACAGTTCAACTTCTTTGCCTTCTATTTGTAAGCTTTTCATCTTCATGTCCATATCAAATGCCTCTTTTCCGTTCAATAATGTCGCTTCCTATTCTACCCCAGAACAGCAACAAAACAAATGAATCCGCCAAAAAGACATCGATGAGTTTGCACAGATAAGCCTCAGTAGAGAGAAAAAAGAAGAAAACGGCGAAAGTCTTTGGGATACCATCCGAAGCGCAATGGAAAAAAAGAAACCTGCCTTTAGCGTCCACCTCTGAGACACTGCGTAGCTGCGCGACTTTGGACGCGGGTTTCTTTTTTTACATGGAGCTGGGCAGAACTGCCTCCCAGCAGGTAGCCCAAGAACTTGAGCGTTTTCTTCTTTTTTCTCTCTTCCACCGAAAACCCGTCTAACGAAAAAAAGAGAGCGCCGTATCAGCTCGGCGCTCTTAAGAAGGGATCTATTTAAAAATAGATAGAGGGGGGGAACTTCAGATGCTGCATATATGCAAACGGGATAAAATGCATCCCGGAATTGCCCGTCAAGGTTTGTTTCCTTCACATGCCTGCCCGCAAAGGTCAGTACCTCTTACTGCTGTGGCGGAGCGGTCAGCTTCACTTTGGCAGTCTTCTGGATACCGTCACGATAGTACGTAACGTCCATCGTATCGCCCGGCTTTTTGCTCATCGTCAAGTACTTACGCAGCTGAGCACTGTTGGAAATGTTCTTGTCATCCAGCTTGACGATGACATCGAATTGTCTCAAGCCTGCTTCACCCGCAGGAGAGAATTTGCCTACCTCCGTTTGCACGACGACACCGGCTTTCACATTGTCAGGCAGATTCAAGGTTTCTTGCCATTCGTAGCGTGGAACATTGGCTAGGTCGAGTGGCTGAACACCAAGGTAAGAACGTGCCAGCGTGCCTTTTTCCATCAGCTGGTCGACGATCACTTTGACATCATTGATCGGGAGGGCAAAACCTAACCCTTCGACACCTGCCTTCGAAATTTTCAAGGTGTTAATCCCGATGACCTGACCCTCGATGTTCACGAGGGCGCCACCACTGTTACCAGGGTTGATCGCTGCATCTGTTTGAATAACGTCCAGCTCCCAGTCGTCCTGGCCATCTTCGTTAAAGTCCATTGGCATGGAGCGTTCCTTGGAACTGATGATGCCTTGTGTGACGGTCCGGGAGAACTGCATACCCAATGGGTTCCCGATGGCAATGGCCGGTTCGCCCACCTGTAAGGTAGAAGAATCACCAAACTCAGCAACGTCCGTAACTTTGGACCCGTCGATTTCCAATACAGCCAGATCGGTGTAACCATCGGCGCCGACCACTTTTGCCGATACTTTTTCACCCGTTGGCAGGGCGATTTCCAGCTTTTGTGCCTTATCGATTACGTGGTAGTTGGTAACAATGTAGGCTTTTCCGCCTTTTTTCTCAAAGATGACACCAGAGCCTTGGCCCTGCTCTACATCCATCGAGTTCTGCATCCAACTGTTTCTGCGCTGACCGATGTTGATTACCCCAACGATCGCATTTTCCACTTTTTTCACCGCATCTACTGTACCCGATCCCACACTTACAGATACTGGCTTAGCAAACAGGCTAGAAGCGGAGGAATTATTGCTTATCGCATTTTCTGTTCCAGGCTTAACCATATTAATATATCCCGCATTGGAGAGAGTCGGCAGCGTGAGCAGGACGACCATCCCTCCAATCACCGCGGACGTTACCGACGTCACGACCATACGTCCAATGCCAGAACCGCGTTGTTTCTTTCGCTCCACGTGAGTTAAATCATCATAAAAACCCATGATTCATACTCTCCTTTCTATCTTCTACCATTACTAGTTTTGCAGGTTTTTCATGCTCGTATACACAATGACATGCGCCTTAATTGGTTTGCATGATTGATTTCGTTGATGTCTGTTTCCTTTTGACACCCTTAGTATACGACCCGCTTTCGGCAAAATGGCGTGAGAATTATGGAAAGGTTGTGGAATAGAAAAAAGCTCCCGGAATATTTCTCCGAGAGCACGGATATGATAGATTAAAAGCTTTTTCCTACCAGACCAAATAGAAAGGATTGATAGACTTGAAAGAAGTCCACCTCATCGCCAAGCTGGCTGACCTTCAGGAAGTAGACTACCACAATACGCTTGTCCTACATGCCCTTATCGAGCTGCTAGTAGCCAAAGGACTGCTGACACATGACGAGCTGACTGCCAAAGTGAATGAGCTCGATACACAATTAACTTTCCATATCGATACGTACGCGAAGCTCACAGAGCGTATGACCAGTCGTCAAGCGGGGATCAAACCAATCTTATAGTTCTTCCAGCTTGGTAGGTCGATCCGGGTACGTATCGCGTAGATGCACATCGTCACCAACAGACAGCCCCCGCTCCTCCAAGATGTTTTTGACCGTCAGTCGGGCCAAATCAATCATATTGTTTTCCTTACTCAAGTGGGCGAGGTATACACGTTCTGACCCACCTGTTAGACAATCAAGCAAAGCATCGCCCGCCGCCTCATTGGACAAGTGCCCGACATCACTCAAGATACGTCGCTTGATGCTCCAAGGATACTGGGACATGCGCAACAGCTCAACGTCATGATTGGACTCGAACACATACGCATCTGCTCCACGAATCGTCTCCTTGATCCGATCGCTGACATACCCCAGGTCAGTCGCGACACTGAGCTTTTTCTTGCCATGATAAAAACAGAAGCCCATCGGCTCGGCGGCATCGTGCGAGATTCCGAATGACTCGATGCCCAAATCCTCTATCTCTTTCTTTTCCCCCACAGAAAAGAAGCGTCGCTGATCTTCCTTGATCGTCCCGATTTGCCCATCCAGCTCCGACCATGTCTTATCATTGGCGTAAATCGGCAAGCCATATCGCCGCGCCATGACGCCGACTCCTTTAATATGGTCGACGTGCTCATGGGTGACGAGAATGGCGCTGAGCTCTGCTGGATTGACGCCAATGGTCTCCAGTGCCGCTTCTGCCTGCTTTCCTGTAATGCCTACATCGATCAATACGGAAATACGGTCTGTTGCCACGTAAATGGCATTGCCCGTACTCCCGCTTGCCAACACACTAAATCTCACCGAACATCCCTCTTCCCGTATCTTTCCCAGGTTGTCTATCTATTCAGCGCTGCGTTACCATCGGACGCTCCAAAGCTCCTGTAATCGCGTTGACAAAATGCCATTTGCCATCGTGAACCACGCGCCATACAGGCACCAGCGTCTGAATATCCGCATCGTAAGAACCGTAATAACCCAGACTCACATTCTCAATCCGTTCCCCTGGTGAAATGATTTGCTTGTCCACCAGAGAGCGTAGTGCCGCATAACCAGAGATCACCTGTCGTTCCCCTTGCTGCTTGCGAAGGTGGAAAAAGGTCTGCCTGTATCCGAGTATCGTTCCGTTGTCCAAATACATTTCCAACGGCGCGACGAATACTGGCATTTTATCATAGACCTGCCAATATAAGAGCCGCGCTTGATTCGATTGATACGGATCGGCTACGTATTGATCGGAATAAATCAGCCTTGGACCAATTTGACGCAAGAGCTCCTGAGGATTCAGTTGACCACGAATCTGTATCGGTGGGTCTAGCTTGGCAGCCAGCGCCATCTTTTCTACCGTCGCCTGAAGACCTGATATCTCATGCAAGGAAATCGGATTAATTCCGATATACTCCGCATCCAAATTGGACATTTCCGGTGTATCCTGCGGCACTTCTGTATCCAATGTGATATTTTGCTGATTCAAGTATAGCTCTGTATTCCATTTCTCGCTCTGTGCGACTTCCTTGTCATTCCACAGATTAATGCGCGTCACATACACTTGATACAGGAGAAACAAATCGAGGAGAAGAAAGGCCCAGATCAGAATCGTCTTCGTCCTACTCCAATCCATGCGCCTTTCCTCCTCCCTGCTTGGTGTGCGCAGAAATATACAAGTTCGCCTGATTCGCCAATTCCACCACCCAGATTGGCATCAGGTCTACGTATCCTTCACCTACTTTGGTATGGTAAGCCAAATAAGCGTTGGTGATTTTTTCTGTGTCCGCCAGCTTTTTGTCGCGGATATATTGATACAGCTCTGGACCAGACATAACCGTCCACTCTTTGTTATCGATATACTTGTCCAAATCCAGCAGCGATCGGCTCATCGTCACAACCTGGCCTGCTTCTGAAGTAATTTGGATCGTATCGATCTGCTTGGCCTCCCCCTCACTGATCAAGGGATACGCCCCCAGGTACTGGCGGAACGTGATCAAGTCTTTTTCATTGTAGCTCTTCTTAATTCGTTCAAAATGATAATCATCAAGCCAGCCCAAGTGCTTATTCATGAAGGTAACTGCACTCTGCACTTTTTCTTCATCAGACAGCTCCTGATCCCGCTGTTGGTACGCCGGATCAGTAAACGTGAACGCCTGCTGCTCCGATCTCAATTGAATCGATCTGCTGCCATCTGTAAAAATAACCGTTTTGTCCCGCTCCATGATCTGTCTGACGAGCGACTGATCGATAAAGTAGGACTCGATTAGTCTATCATTCGTAACAGGTACGTAGCTGTAGCGGAATTGCTGCATGCGCATCTGATTCTTAGGCAAATAGTAAGTGCTCCACATCAGCGCAGTGCCTTCCAAATCTACGAAGCTTCGCTCTGGTTTGACGATTTTCATGATTTGCTCAGGCATTAAATCACCAGAAGCCAGATACGATTCTCGCAAATCCTTAGGACTGATCGACGTTCGAGAACGCATCATTCGACCTTCCTCAGTCGACAAAAATAACGCGTAGACGACATCCTCGTCCTTCTCGTAGTACAACCACAATCGGTCAATCCCTTTCATTCGGTTGTCAAACTCATCCCGAAAGGTTACCAGCCGACCTACAATTGACAAGGGAACCGTGCTCCGAAAGCGCACTTCCAAACCCATCTTTTCCCGGGCAATATCTTCCCATTTCTCATTGGAGATGGTGAGCGGAGAAAAATCGAGGAAGATCCATTTCGACATTTCTCGCACGATCAAACTGTAAGGAGCATCGGTTGCGGATGCTTTCGTATGGCGATCTTCCCCATAGTGAAAAACAACAGATTCCGGCGTAACGAGCTGTTCGAGTTGTTTTTCCTGAACTGGCTTTGACTGCGTGTACTCTGCCGGCTCAATAAATTGAAGGTTAGGTTGATTCGACCACAACATCGCTGTCAAAACAAAGCTGGCTAGCACTAGCAGATTGAGTAAGACGGTCTTGGCAGGCTCTAGCATCCGCTTCATCCCGTTTTTCCCCCTTGGGCAAATGGCACCCAGAACGTGACTGTCGTTCCCACGTTCCATTCGCTCGTAATCTCGATATCTGCACCGTGTGCCTGTACTAATTCGCGAGCAATCGCCAATCCCAGACCCGTTCCACCCTGACCGCGCGAACGCGCCTTGTCCACGCGGTAGAAGCGCTCAAAGATTCGCTTCAAATCCCGGCTGGGAATACCGATTCCTGTGTCGGTGATGGAGACTTGTACCCGCTTTTGCTTGTGATTCTCTTTTGCCATGAGAACCACGGTGCCTCCTTGAGGCGTATACTTGATCGCATTGGACAAAAGATTATCCAATACTTGATTGATTGCATCCAAATCAATATAAACCGGTGGAAGCTTGCTCGGCATATCCAGACTGAGCTGAACCTCCTGTTGCTCACTGAACATGGAAAAACGATCAGCAGCATAGCGAAGCAATCGATTGATGTCCGCTTCCTTGCAATGCAAACGAACCCCCTGCGAATCAAAACGCGATAGCTGCAACAAATCGTTTACCAAGCGAATCATGCGTTCTGTCTCCGACGACGTAACCTTCAAGAACCGTTGGGACAGCTCTGGCTCTTCCACTGCGCCATCCAGCAGCGCTTCCACATAGCTTTTAATGGTCGTCAGTGGTGTCCGCAGCTCATGTGACACATTCGCCACGAATTCGCGGCGCTGCTGCTCCAGTCGTTGCTGCTCCGTCACATCAGCTACGACAGCGATGATCCCGCCCATTTTTTTGCTATCGTGCTGCAAGGGCGTAAACGTCACACGCAGGATCACTTCTTCCTTATTCGGTAGCGTCATCTCAATGAAAAGTGGTTCTTCCTGCGCATAGAGCGACATCTCATCTTCTGGCGGCAGACCCAGCAGATCGTACAAGGTGCGTCTCTTGAGAAGGACGTCAGCCATCGTCACCTGCAACATATCTTCTGCTGCTCGATTAAACAGGATGATCTGTCCATTCCGGTTAGCGGCAATGACACCGTCCGTCATGTTGCTCAAAATTCCTGCGAGCTTCTCACGCTCTTCCTCTTGCTGCAAGATCGCTTCCTGCAATCGCAAGGTCATATGATTAAAGGCCATACCGAGCTGGCCAATTTCATCATCGCTATAGACACGTACACTACTGTTAAAATCCCCGTCTGCCACCAATCGTGCCTGACGGGTCATCTCCTTCACAGGCTTGGTGATGGTGCGGGCCAACACGACCCCGAGCACCGCCGTAATGACCATGGCGATCATCGTACCTGTCCCCAAGATCCCGTTCATTTTACCAATCGTCGCATAAGTGCCTTCCATCGAAGCGATCATGTAGACCGCTCCGTATACGATTTGATCGCCCTTAACAGGTAGTGCCAATACTTTCACCCGCGCCCCTGTCTTCGGATCGATCCGCATCGATTCACTGCGCGTCCCGAGCAAGGCAACCGTCACTTCAGGCTGCGAGGTCCGCTGTCCAATTGTACTTTTGTCCTCTGTCGTCGCAACCACCGTTCTTGTCTGATCGATGACCTGTACATTCGCTCCATTAATTTTTACCAGGTTGTTGATCAGGTTGTCGATGTACTGTCGGTTTTGTTCGGTGTTGGATTCCTTCCCGTCATGCGGGCGCAAATCGCTTTCCAGCAAACTCGCTAACAAACTAGCTTGTCCATTCAAGGCCTCGGAAAAGTTGTTGATGTAGTAGCTCTCGACTTCCCGGGCAAAATACGCGCTAATGAATTGCATTGCAAGCAAAATCAACAGCATGTAAATGATGACCATTTTCCACTGAACGGTTTTGAACAGCCGCCTCATCCAGGCTGGCCTCCCATGCCGGGATTGCGTAATGTATAGCCCAAACCACGCCGCGTGATAATGTACTTCGGCTGGCTCGGATCATCCTCGATTTTTTCCCGCAAACGACGGATGGTCACATCTACCGTCCGCACATCGCCAAAATAGTCGAATCCCCAGACCGACTGCAGGAGATGCTCTCGCGTCAATACTTGTCCCTGATGGCGAGCGAGGTACACCAGCAGCTCAAACTCACGGTGCGTCAGCTCTAACGCTTCTCCCACCTTTTCGACAGTATACGAGTTCAAATCGATTTCCAGCTCATGCACGCGCAGTACATGCTGGCTATCCTTCTCTTCCACCTTCGAGCGGTTACGGCGCAAATGGGCCTTTACACGTGCTACCAGCTCACGCGTACTAAATGGCTTCGTCACGTAATCATCCGCGCCCAATTCCAGCCCGAGTACTTTATCCAATTCAGAGTCTTTGGCAGTCAGCATGATGATCGGAACATCATACGTTTGACGGACGGTTCGGCATACGTCCATTCCGTCTCTGCCTGGAAGCATAACATCCAGTAAAATCAGATCCGGTCGCTCATTCTTGACCACGACAAGTGCCTCATCACCATCGTAGGCGCACACAACCTGATATCCTTCTTTTTCAAACGTGAATTTCAAAATATCTGCAATCGGTTTTTCATCGTCAACTACGAGGAGTTTTGCCATCCTGCGCCCTCCTTTTTCTATAAGTACGTGTTCCAACAGTCGCCTGTTTCCTTGCAAACTGCCTCTCCAAGGATTCCACTTTGACTGTCACTATTCCTCTACAATACACCATGTACGCCGTGTAAAGAAGGGCTTGGCATTCAATCCCTGCCAACAAAAAAAGGGCCCCTCCTAAGAGTTGCCCTTTCTTATCCAGAAATTACTTGTCTATTTTAAGTAACGAATCGGGTTTTGATTTCGTCCATTTTGTAGAACCTCAAAATGCAGGTGGACGCCGGTCGATTGTCCAGTAGAACCCTTTACGCCGATTTTCTTTCCTTGGCTAACAACATCGCCGACTTTCGCATTAATGCTGCTCATGTGACCGTACAATGTCTTCATTCCATTGCCGTGGTCGATGATAACCGATTTTCCATAGTCACCATTCCAACCAGCGAATGTGACACGTCCATTGTCTGCCGCCATGACAGAACCAGCACCGGCAATATCAATTCCTTTGTGCATGCTGCCCCAGCGTTTGCCGAAGCCACTGCTGATATACCCGCTAGCAGGCCAGCTCAAACGACCTGTACCGCGCGATGGAATTACTTTTGTACCGCGCTCCATAATTTTGGTTACAGGCTGCACAGTTACATCTTGTTTGATGACTTTGCGATTAACTACTTGTCCATTTTCTTTCACAACTTCGTACTTAACTGTTTTACTGCCGTTTTTACCTTCTTGTACGACCTTAGTCTCGCCTTTAGGAACCTTGTCATTATTTTTAATTTGGGTATTAAAAGCAATGACCTCTTGCTGATCTACTTCTTCTTTGACTTGTACAGTAACCAGTGGACGCACTGCGGTTACATTGATTTCTTGTCCCAATTTAAGGACGGTATTTTCCGTAACACCTGGGTTGTTGGCGTAAATATCTTTTGATGTAATGCCGTATTTCTTCGCGATGCAACCGATGCAATCGCCTTCTACGACCGTGTGCTTCATATCCTTGAAGGTGCCTTTTACCAGCAACTCCTCGAGTTTATCGGCAGACAAAATTTGAGATGCATCGATTGTTTCGGTTTGCATCTCTACATTTTCTTTAAATGCGACTTCTTTTACCGGATTTGGTTTGACTGGGACTGTGGACGCTGCTGCTACAACAGCCTTTTTCCCTGTCGTTGCAGGAACTCCGGAATATTTTTGTTTCACTTCAGCCAGTACTTCATCAGCCGATTGCTGGTCTGGCAGGTAACCTACCACTTTGCCGTCAATCGTCAGCTTAACGCCCTGAACCTTGATATCCGCTACGGATGCCAGAGTTTGTACAGCGGCATCATTATTGAACGGTGCCTTGAATTCACGCTCTTCTTCGAATGTGATATAGTCAGCCAATTGCAAGTTGAGGCCTGTTTTTGCCTTTTCCTCTTCCAGCTTGGATGCAGTCCAGTTATGTATCACATTTGGATCATTTACCACGCCAATCTCTTTGCCATTTACACTGACATGGTAGACAGAATTGACATTGCTTGTGTAATAGTATTGTGCCGATGCTCCAACAGCAATCGTCAATACTAGACCTGCCGCAATTGAAAGTGATTGTTTTTTATGCGACTGGATGTAAGAGCTTGTACGTTTCATAGTACGTTTCGCCAGATCACTGCAATCCCGAACGATTCGTGATGACCGTTCCTGCAGCTTGGCCTTCCATTCCGACCAATGCATAACTTGTCCCTCCTGAAAACAGATACAACTTGCTCGTTCCATTTCCTGAAAATTTTTAATTTATCGACTAGTTCGTAAATCCCATAATTTAGTTTCCATTTATCTGCCAAATTGCCTAAAGAAACCAACTATGTCGACTTTACCATAAGATTAACGACAACATCAAGTGTAAATTGCTGTCGAATAAAAAAATAGACGTAGAGTCACTATATGTACAAACAATTGGTAGTATTTATCATATCTGGAGGCTGATATACGTGAAGGAACGTAACATTCTTGCAGGATTTCACACCGAAGATGGTGCCCAAAAGGCAGAAAAAGCACTTCGACAAGCTGGTTTTTCCATCATTCAGATCGACAGAATCGGACAATTCCCTGGTGACGGGAATGAACATATTTTGAATCCCATATCCGGTGATTTTTCCAGCTTGGGGAACCTTACACTGGCAGCTGACTTCCCAAGCGGCAGGGATGCAAGCATCATGGCCGCAGTAAATCCAGACGCCAGTGGCATGGCCGATCGGGGCGATGACAATTTGAATCGCAGTGTCTTGTTAACGGCAGTGGTACCAGAGGAACAAGGTGATCTTGCGACTGAGATCATCCGATCGTATGGAGGCATGATCTAAAATAAATATAGCCATCTTCCCTTAACTGACTAGGAAAGATGGCTTATTTCGTTATGGACATCTGTGAACTCACACCTCTTGCATCGAGGTAACGTCTTTTAACGCAAGTCTGCGTATTTTCGTTTTCTCGGCGTCATTTGGTTGTTTGTATGTGGTGATAAAGCATAGGTAGCCATTGTTGAAATGAGTCATGGTTCCCTTGATGACGACGCCATTGATCATCTTTACCTGTACATTTTTGCCCAGCAGCTTCATGGCCTTTTGGTCAAATCCAAAACCCATCATCACTTTTCACCTCTCCATTTCTCCCTATGTCTATCCATATGCCCAGAGGGTGTCGTTTCGTGTCTGTCCCTTGCAAAAAAAAGAAAGCTGCCGAATGCTCGACAGCTTTCTTCTATTATATAGTCAATAGCTTATCCGTAAATGCCACGAACAATGACCGTTTGTTCACGATCTGGTCCTACGGAGAAGATCGACATTGGAATACCAGTCAGTTGCGTGATGCGCTCAATGTAGTGACGAGCGTTTTCTGGCAAGTCGTTCAGATTGCGAACGTCTGTGATATCCTCTGTCCAACCTGGCAACTCCTCATAAACTGGCTCACATTTCGCCAGCAGGTTGAGGTTCGCTGGGAACGCTTCGATAACTTCTCCATTGTATTTGTACGCTGTGCAAATACGAAGTGTCTCAATGCCAGACAATGTATCCAGCTTGGTGATCGCCAAACCGGTGATCCCGCTGACACGACGAGCATGACGAACGACTACACTGTCGAACCAGCCTACGCGGCGTGGACGACCTGTTGTTGTACCATATTCGAAACCAACCTCACGAATATGGTCGCCAGTTGCATCAGTCAGTTCAGTCAGGAACGGACCATCACCTACACGCGTCGTGTAAGCTTTTGCAACCCCGATTACTTGGTGAATCTTAGTTGGTCCTACACCAGAACCGATAGTCACACCACCCGCAATTGGGTTGGAGGACGTTACGTAAGGATACGTACCTTGGTCAATATCGAGCAATACGCCTTGTGCGCCTTCAAACAATACGCGGTTGCCGCTATCAATGGAATCATTGAGGACAACAGATGTATCGGTTACGTAAGGACGAATGATTTCTGCCAGAGCCAAGTATTCATCCAGAATTTCTTGAAGCTCAAAGCCAGTTGTGTTGTACATTTTCTCCAGCAGCATGTTTTTCTCTGCCAGGTTGCGCTCAAGCTTGCGAGCAAACTCTTCGCGATCCAACAAGTCAGCGATACGAATACCGATACGCGCAGCTTTATCCATGTAAGCAGGTCCGATACCTTTACGGGTCGTACCAATTTTGTTAGCACCACGGCTATCTTCCTCTACCCCATCCAGCTTGATGTGGTACGGCAGAATCACATGCGCGCGATCACTGATTTTCAAATTGCTTGTAGAAAAACCGAAGCTATGAATGTACTCCAGCTCTTTTACCAATGCTTTCGGATCGATTACCATACCGTTTCCGATTACGCAGGTCTTATCACTATAAAAAATTCCGGATGGAATCAAATGCAGCTTATACTTGTTACCATCAAAAATAATGGTATGGCCTGCGTTGTTACCGCCTTGATAACGAGCCACTACCTCTGCACTTTCAGCTAGATAGTCTGTAATTTTACCTTTACCTTCATCGCCCCACTGGGTTCCGACGACAACGACTGTTGACATCGAAAAACACCTCCTGATATTATCATGTCTTTTCGGGCCTGAAACAATCTAAGTTTACTAAACGAGGCTCCCCATGTCAACGCTAAATACGAACATTCATATAGTTAGTTCTTAATATGTTCGGCAATTCAATATAGAAAAAAAAGCCGGAATTTCTCCGGCTTTTCGTTCATTCCATCTATTAACCTGCTTGATTTCGAAAGCGATGATCCAAGTTAACGAATTTGTTGAATTCTTTCAAGAACGCCAACTCCACCGTTCCGGTCGGGCCGTTACGCTGTTTGGCGATAATGACTTCGATGACATTCTTGTTTTCTGATTCCTTGTCATAATAGTCATCACGGTACAAGAAGGCAACGATATCGGCGTCCTGCTCAATCGACCCCGACTCACGGATATCGGACATCATCGGTCGCTTGTCCTGCCGTTGCTCTACACCACGGCTCAACTGCGACAGAGCGATAACCGGCACATTCAGCTCACGCGCGATCCCTTTTAGCGTACGAGAGATCTCAGATACTTCCTGCTGACGGTTATCTCCTTTGCCTCGTCCATGAATCAGCTGAAGGTAATCGATCAGGATCAAACCCAAGCCCTTCTCTGTTTGAAGGCGACGGCATTTCGCCCGGATGTCCTGTACAGTAACCCCAGGTGAATCGTCGATGTAAATCGGCGCTTTCGCCAGCGTACCAATTGCCATTGTCAGCTTTTGCCAATCATCTTCCTCCAGTGACCCTGAACGCATCCGGGACGCATCCAGATTGCCCTCCGCACAAATCATACGCTGTACCAGCTGAGGAGCACCCATCTCCAAGGAGAAGATGGCTACAGTCTCACCTGCACGGGCTGCTACGTTTTGCGCGAGATTCAAGGCAAAAGCCGTCTTCCCTACGGAAGGACGAGCTGCCAAGATAATCAGGTCACTGCGCTGCAATCCTGCTGTCATCTTATCCAAATCCGTATACCCCGTAGAAATCCCCGTAATATCACCGCGTCGCTGACTCAAAAACTCAATCCGCTCATACGTTTCCAGAAGGGCATCACGAATCGGTGTAAAACCGCCACTGTTGCGATTTTGGCCAATCTCCATGATGTACTTCTCCGCATCCGCAATGATCTGCGTGACATCATCCTCACGGGAGTATCCGTCATTGGCAATCTTGGTAGCTGTATGAATCAATCGTCGAAGTAGCGATTTTTCTTCTACAATTTTTGCGTAGTATTCGATGTTGGCAGCCGTTGGAACTGAGCTGGCGATTTCCGTGAGATACGTAACCCCGCCGACTTCATCCAACAGCTTGTGGTCCTGTAGATCCGCTGTAACAGTAACCAGATCGACAGGTTCGCCTTTTTCATATAGGTCCACCATCGTTTGAAAGATGCGCTGATGCGCTGTCTTGTAAAAATCCTCCGGACGGAGAATCTCAATGGCCGTGATTAAAGCTTCCTTAGACAAGAACACGGCACCCAGTACCGATTGTTCCGCTTCCTTGTTCTGTGGCGGCACACGATCCAAAAACAGGTCGCTCACGTCACACCCCCCACAATTGAGACATTATTCTTCCACAACGTGTACTTTCAGAGTCACGGTTACTTCGTTGTGCAGTTTTACTTTGATTTGCGTCACGCCCAAAGCACGGATTGCATCCATTTCGAGCTTACGCTTGTCTACTTTGATTTTATACTGATCTTCCAGCGCTTGCGCTACTTGTTTGCTGGAAATTGCCCCAAACAAGCGACCACCTTCGCCTGCTTTTCCTGCTACTTTCACTGTCAGCTCTTCTAGCTTTTTGCCCAGCTCCTGAGCATCCAGTTTTTCTTGCTCCTTGCGCTTATCTTCGCTGCGCTTTTGAGCGTCGAGCGTTTTCACGTTGCTATCTGTCGCTTCTTTTACCAGCTTCTTTGGCAACAAGAAGTTGCGTACATAGCCCTCTGACAAATCCTTAACTTCGCCTTTTTTCCCTTGGCCTTTTACATCTTGAAGAAAAATGACTTTCATCATCGTTTCCCCCTTTATATTTTGGCCTATACGACCGAGTCAATCGCTTCTTTCAAACGACGTGTAGCTTCTTTAATTGATATGCCTTGAATTTGTGTCGCAGCACCAGTGAGGTGACCGCCTCCACCCAGCAGTTCCATGATGGACTGAACATTGATGTCGCCCAGAGAACGTCCACTGATCAAGATCGTATCGTCGGATCGCTCTGCAACAACAAACGACGCCTGGATACCTGACAAAGTGAGTAGCTGCTCAGCAGCTTGCGCCACCTGTACCTGCGTGTAATCCTCAGACGGATCGCCTATGGCAATCGCCATGTTGTCACGGTACGTTTCCGTATTCATGATGATTTTTGCCCGCTTCACATACTGCCCCAGATCTTCCTTCAACAGGCGCTGGACAGCCGCGGTATCGGCCCCGTTACGACGAAGGAAAGACGCCGCTTCAAAGGTCCGCGAACCTGTGCGGAAAGCAAAGCTTTTGGTATCCACCACAATCCCTGCTAACAGTGCCGTTGCAATCAGATTGTCGATATTCAATCGCTCGCTCTGATATTGCAAGAGCTCCGTGACAAGCTCGGCCGTCGAAGAAGCATATGGTTCCAGATACAAGAGTACTGGCTCAATGAACTCCTCCGAACGGCGATGGTGGTCGATTACCACAATTCGGCTTGTTTCCGTCAACAGCTTCGGCTCAATCACCAGCGATGGTCGATGTGTATCGACGACTACCAGCAACGTGCGACCGGAGATGAGTCGGATCGCCTGTTCTGGCGTGATAAAGGTCTCTGCCAGCTCTTCATTGGCATAAATCTCTTTCATCAGACGCTCGACAGAATGATTGCCCTCGTCCATGACGATATAAGCCGTTTTGTTGTGCAGCTGCACAGCCTTCAATACACCAAGTGATGCCCCGATGGAATCCATGTCAGGCTGTTTATGCCCCATGACGATGACGTGCTCCGCCTCATGAATGAGATCACGCAAAGCATGTGCAATAACACGAGCCCGGACACGTGTCCGCTTCTCAACCGCATTCGATTTCCCACCGTAGAAAGTGAGCTTGTTGCCAATCTTGACAGCGCACTGGTCGCCACCGCGCCCCAATGCGATATCCAAGCTTGATTGCGCCATTTGTCCCAGCTCAATGTAAGTGGTAGCGGCTGCTCCAACCCCGATACTAAGCGTAATCGGAATTTTGTTGTCAGCCGTCATCTCCCGTACTACATCGAGAATGTCAAATCGCGATTCTTCCAATTTATCAAGTGCTTCCCGTTCCATCAGAGCCAAAAACTTGTCGGCCGTGATTCGGCGAAGATATATGCCATGTTTGTTGGCCCACTCTGTAATCACACCAGCCACGCTTGTAGAGAGCAGCGTACGGCTCTGATCATCCATGACTTGTCCGACCTCGTCCAAATTGTCGAGGTGAATGATGGCAAGTGCAGCCTTTTCTCGATGGTAACGAGTCGTCAATTCTTTGAAGTCCGTTATGTCCTTGAAATACAAAAGGCGCTCATCGGACCGCACAATGACCTCGTATACCCGCTCGTTATAAGTGAACTCCAGCCGTTTTTGCTCCGGCTTCCAAACCAGTTGGGGGAATACCTCTTGGAGGCTTTTCCCGATCATGGATTCATCCCCGGACATATGCGTCATATACGGGTTTACCCACTCAATTGCCTTTTCCTCGTTGTATAAAAGAATTCCGATCGGCAGTTCCTGGATAACGCCTTCTCCCGCCTTCTTCACGCGATGGGTGACCGTCGCCAAATACAGGCGCAAGTCTCGTTGGAACCCCTTTTCTGCTTGAAGAGCGTAAAGAACCAAGCCAATCAGGCAAATCATGCCGATCGCCCCGTACATCCAATGGAACAAGGTCAAAATCCCCAACAACAGCAAGCTAAAGCTGAGTGCCAGGACCATGTGCATCCCGTACCAACGCTTTAACAGGAACTTGGGCATTTCCTCAGCCCCTCTTCACTCTTGTTTCCAGTTTTTCACGCAAACGAATTCCTAGGTCAAATATCCCTACTAGACTAAGTATAGTACTTAGGGGTGGAAAAATAAATAGACAGACAATGAGCACAGGAGTCAATCTCTTCCAGCCATACAAATAGGCAGCAAATAGACAAAAACTCAAGCCCTGCAAAACAAAAATAACATCCAGCATGACTTTCAGGTTCATCAAGGCGATTTCCCAAAACGTGCCCTGCATGCTTTCAGCAAACAACAAAAGACTGATCATCGCAATGAAGTAGTAATAAATCAATGATCGCGGGAAGTTCCATTCCCGAATTGGCTTCAATGCTGGAATCGGTCTGCGCAGACGTCGCCCAATCAGACTCGCCAATCCATGAATAATGGCGGTCGATAAAAAGCTGAACATGATAAGACTCGTAGGCAAAACGATTTTACCCAGTTCAAGCAACTGATCAAACTGCTCTTTTGGCATCATTGCTGGACGCATCTTAGCAACTTCTTGCACGATGGCATTAAAATCAACGTTCATTCCGAATGCCGCGAATGCCAGCATGGAAACGACACTCAAAAAGGCAACGCCTGCCCCCGCCACAATCGCCGGAAGAGCCGCTCCTTTTTTCGCATAAAAAATCCCCATGGCTGAACCCCAAACCGCACTCGAAAAAGCAAGTGTTGCCGCAAACGGACCAGTAACGATCCAGCCCAGAAACGTAAAGGCAAGGGAGATCCAAACCATGTTAGGTACTGTTCGATTTACTGCCAAAAGGATAAAAGGCAGAGGTATCAAGAAACTGACGAGTCCTCCCAGTATGGTATATGTACTGAGAAACAGCAGCACCAGTGCGATACCCAGCATAAGGGCATTTTCAGCCAAGTGTTTCGTTTTGGACGGCATGTCAGCACCTCATTATTCATGTCTCATGTACACTTCCCATAGAAAACTATGGAAAAAAGAGGGCCACGCAATTGTGCCCCTCTTTGTATAGCTTTTGAAAATTATTCAGCAGTGTAAGGCAACAGTGCTACTTGACGGGATCGCTTGATTGCGATTGTCAGTGCACGTTGATACTTCGCAGAAGTACCAGTTACACGACGTGGCAAGATTTTGCCGCGTTCGCTGATGAACTTTTTCAGCAAATCAATATCTTTATAATCGATGTGCTTGATTTTGTTCACTTTAAAGAAGCATACTTTACGACGCTTATTAGGACGTCCTTTGCGTGCCATGATAGTCCCTCCCTCTTAGGAATGTGAAAGTTATACGATACTAGAACGGCAAGTCATCATCTGAAATGTTGATCGGCTTGCCTGCACTCGCGAAAGGATCACCAAACGGATCATAGTCATTATTTCGTTGACCGGATGGTTTGTTACCGCCACCCATGCCTGGTCCTGGATCGTATCCTGAATTGTCTCCGCCGGATTCATTGCCTCGACCGCCCAAAAATTGAACGTTCTCCGCAACGACTTCCGTCACGTATACCTTTTTACCTTCTTTATTATCATAGGAGCGTGTTTGCATACGTCCTTCGATGGCTGCTTGTCTACCTTTACGCAAATAGCTTGCGCACAGGTCGGCAAGTTTTTGCCAAGCGACAATGTTAATGAAGTCCGTTTCTTTTTCTCCCGCTTGATTGGTGCGGGGACGATTAACGGCCACAGTAAAAGTAGCAACGGCAACGCCATTTGGCGTGTAGCGAAGTTCAGGATCTTTCGTCAGGTTGCCGATGAGAATGACTTTATTCATCTTGGTTCCCCCTCTGATCGCGACAATGATTACTTCTCATCACGAACAAACATAAAGCGGATTACGTCGTCATTGATTTTCATCAGACGCTCAGCTTCCGCAACAGCATCGGAGTTCGCTTTGAAGTTCATCAAAACGTAGTAACCTTCACGGAACTTGTTGATCTCGTACGCAAGACGACGTTTACCCATTTCTTGAAGCTTAGAGATTTCGCCACCATAGTTAGTTACAACATCGCTGTAACGAGCTACATTGGATTTTACTTTCTCTTCTTCAAGGTCTGGACGCAATACATACATTACTTCGTATTGGCGCATACCTTTTCACCTCCTTATGGACTTTAGCGGCCCTGTTCGGGCAAGGAGCGAGTGCTAAAACGAAACGCACACAACATGCACTCCATAAATACTCGCATTATCGTATTATAGCAAAACGCCTATAATGAATCAAGAATTTCGTACTAAACGTTGAAGCGGAAATGCATAACATCTCCATCTGCCACTACGTACTCTTTCCCTTCAAGACGGTACTTCCCACGTTCTCTGGCTACTGCTACGGAACCAGCATCTACCAGATGATCATAAGCAATCACTTCGGCACGAATGAATCCGCGTTCGAAATCGGTATGAATCACGCCTGCCGCACCTGGAGCCTTTGTACCCTGACGGATAGTCCATGCGCGAACTTCTTGTACGCCTGCAGTGAAATAAGTTACTAATCCCAACAGTTTGTAAGCAGCACGAATCAAGCGATCGAGACCAGACTCAGTAAGTCCCAGCTCTTCCAAGAACATTTCTTTGTCCTCGCCCTCGAGCTCAGCGATTTCTGCTTCTACTTTCGCGCTGATCACAACCACTTCTGCGCCTTCATCCGCTGCATGCTGACGAACTGTCTGCACATGCGGGTTGTTGTCTGCATCGTTAATGCCGTCTTCCGCTACGTTGCACACGTACAGCATTGGCTTGATTGTCAGCAGATGCAAATCGCGAATCCATTTGCGCTCTTCGTCATCGAGTTCAACACTGCGAGCAGATTGACCCTCTTCAAATGCTGCTTTCAATTTCTCCAGCACGTCCAGCTCTTGCTTGGATTCCTTGTCGCCGGATTTCACTTTGCGTGCAATTCGGTCAATACGACGATCAACAGAGTCCAGGTCAGCAAAAATCAGCTCCAGGTTGATTGTCTCGATATCGCTCAAAGGATCGACACGACCTGCTACGTGCGTGATGTTCTCATCTTCAAAGCAACGTACAACATGTGCAATCGCGTCCACTTCACGGATGTGCCCAAGGAACTGGTTGCCAAGTCCTTCGCCTCTGCTCGCACCTTTTACCAAGCCTGCAATGTCTACGAATTCAAACGCGGTTGGAACTACCTTGTTTGGTACAACGATCTGTGTGAGCTTTTCCAGACGCTCGTCTGGTACCTCTACGATCCCTACGTTCGGGTCAATCGTACAGAACGGGTAGTTAGCCGATTCAGCGCCCGCTTGTGTAATAGCATTAAATAACGTCGATTTTCCTACGTTAGGAAGACCTACAATCCCGCATGATGCACCCATCTATATACACTCCCTTATCATCATCCTGACATCCTTTTAAGTATATAGATTTGGTTTTCAGATTACAATTGTCTCCTTGTGGAAGCTTTTTTTTACTTGTCTCCACCTATGCTCATCATAGCTTCAGGTGGTGGGACAAAAAAAGAAATGCTAGACTAGAAAAAAGAATCTGTTTGCTACGGTAAAAGGAAAGGTAACGAGGTGACTACAAAAATGAAGCTCTTACTTCTCGGTGCCACTGGTCGTGTAGGAAGCCATATCCTCGACTATGCATTAAAGGATGGTCATGATATAACCGTTCTTGTTCGCTCAGCAGACAAGCTCCTTCAACTGGCTGCTGAAAATGTCCGTGTCCTGACCGGAAATGTTCTCGATCAAAAGGATGTTGCATCCGCCATCAGTGGAGTTGACGCGGTCATTAGCGCACTCGGGACAGACAAGGCAACGACGTTATCCGAGGGAATTCCCTATATTATTGAAGCAATGAAGCGAGAAGGCGTTTCACGCATTATTACTGTGGGCACCGCCGGCATCTTGCAAAGCAGAGTTTCCCCTGACCTGCTCCGCTATCAATCCAGTGAGTCCAGACAAAAATTGACGCGTGCTGCCGAGGAACATCACAAGGCATACTCGCTCTTGGAGCAGTCCGAACTCGATTGGACTATTGTATGTCCGACGTATTTACCTGATGGCGAGTATACAGGCACTTACCGGGTCGAGGCTCATCAGTTGCCTGTAGATGGGATGCAAATTTCCGTACCCGATACGGCGGAGTTTACGTATCAACAGCTTTCTAGTTCCGAATACATTCGGGCGCGAGTCGGCATTGCCTATTGATACATACAGGAAAAAAAACAGGCTCCTATCCGTAATGGAAGGGAGCCTGTTTTGCTTCTGTTGTGTCTTTATTTCTCGTTTACCAGCTTTTCCAGCTCATTTAATGTCTCTTCAAAGATTTCCATTGCTTGCTCGATTGGCTGGGACGTGGACATGTCCACACCTGCTGCTTTCAGCACCTCGATAGGCGGAGCAGAGTTACCCGCTTCGAGGAAGTTTTTGCGAACTCGATCCACTGCTGGCTGACCTTCATCCATGATTTGCTTCGCTAATGCTTGTGCAGCAGCAAAGCTCGTCGAGTATTGATAGACGTAGTATTTATAGTTGTAGAAATGGCTCACACGTGCCCATTCCATACCGATTTCCTCATCGGAAACCATGTCTTTTCCGTAGTACTTTTTATTGATGTCGAGGTAGATCTTCTTGATCGCTTCCGCATTCAGAGATTCCCCAGCTTGCTCTTTCTCGTGAATCGCTCTCTCAAACTCCGCGAACTGCGTCTGACGGAACAGCGTGGAACGGAAGTTTTCCAGATAGTGATTCAAGAGATACATCTTCTCTTCCTTCGTCTTCGCCTTCGCGTACATGCTCTTGAACAGCAGGGTTTCATTCATGGTAGAAGCCACTTCTGCCGTAAAGATTGGGTAGTTGGACGAAATGTAAGGCTGGTTTTTGTTCGTGTAATACGACTGCATGGCATGTCCCATCTCATGGGCGATGGTATACACATCATCGAGCGTACCTTGGTGATTCAACAGTACGTATGGATGTGTGTCATAGGCACCCCATTGGTAAGCACCCGTGCGCTTGTCATCAGTGGAATAGACATCTGCCCAGCCGCCATCCAGGCCGTCAGACATTGCCTTCACATAGTCATCACCCATTACCTGTAGCCCATCAACGACGATTTTCTTTCCTTCGTCGAAGGAAATATATTTGTCATCAGATGGAACGATCGGCACGTAAATGTCGTACATGTGTAATTCCTTTACGCCAAGCATTTTCTTTTTCAAGGAAATGTAGCGATGCAGCAATGGCAGATTGTCATTCACCGTGTCAATCAGCTCATCATACACCTTCGTCGGTACGTTGTTCGGTGTCAGGCTTGCTTCCAAAGCGGAATCGTAATTGCGTACAGCCGCGTAAAAATTATCGCCCTTTACTTTGGCAGCCAATGTCGATGCAAACGAGTCTTGGAAATCGATCAGAGCGCCATAGTATGCCTTGAACGCTTCTCTGCGCACATTTTGATCTTTGCTTTCCATATAGGAAATGAAATTCGCACGCGTCAACTGAACTTCCTTGCCTGTCTCATCTTTAATTTTAGGGAACCTCACGTCTTTGGACAACATGCTGTAAATGTTAGTCGGTGCACCACCCAACGGAGATGATTTTGCCAAGAGCTGCTCCATATCTGCAGAGAGTGAGTACGGCTTCGTTCTCAGCATGTCTTCGATAAACAGCTTGTAAGGCTCAAGCTCCTTTTCGGACAGCAAGCTCTTTATTTTGTCATCGGAAATCGCAACGATTTCAGGCTGTACCCACGAGGTTTTTTCTGTGACAAGCGTGTACATTTTCTCAGCACGGTCTCCCAGCTTTTGCAGATCAGGATTCGCGGAGTTTACATCGAGAGACATGTTTGCGTACACGTATGCTTTGTCATTTAAGCGCATCAATTCAACATAGTCATCGAATGCCGCCTGCATCGCAGCAGAAGATGTACCCAGCTTGCCTTGGTGCTTTGTGAAAGCGTTTGCCAAAGATTCAACCTTAGCAACATCCTTTTCCCATTCCTTAACAGTCGGATAAATATGATCCAGCTTCCACTTGTACGCATCTGGGATCTCAGCGCGAGTTTGATAAGAAGGTTTCTCAGCAGCAAGTGCTACCGCCTGCGTGCTGTAAGGAATGAATGGTACGGATACTGTCGACAATGCAATGGCCAAAGCCGTAACTGATGCAAATACTTGCTTCTTCAAATCTCAATCGCCCCTTTTCTTCTATCTATTTTTGCCAAATTATAAGTGTGTAATTATATTTTCACCTGCCAAATTCCTTCTTACTAATAAAAATTTTTCAAATATTCAATAACAACCGTCAATTTATCCAGAGAAAATCCCCTTTTGTGGATAAGTCTGTGGATAAGTATTAACTAACAACTTTTTATTCCCCACAGCGTTTGCAGACACTCCTTTTTCCCGCAAAAAGTTGTCCACATTTTCTGTGGATATGCTGTGAATAACTTATTTTCTTTGGAACTGGGGCATCCGCCTATACCTCGTAGTGGGTTCCTACATAGCATGAGTATTGAAACTACGGTAGGAGGTGTTAGCAAGTGGGTATCTTTAACGGCTTCGACGATTTTGCGCTGATCTTGGTTCTGTTCATCCTTCTCGTTATCGTAGGTTGCGACTGCGACTAACCTACTCCGCTGCCATCTAGCCTATCTGAAGGTAAGCTTGCATCCTCAGCAGCCTTACCTTCTCCAATTCCACATAGATCATAGCCAAGGCAATGCAGCCTAGGGATAATGATCAGTCATAACCTAAGTACCATCACCGGGAGATACATTTGATCGTACAAAAGGAAAAAGGATGCGCCTCTAATGGCTGCATCCTTTTTTTTACCCACATGCTTGGACTATTTCGACCCGGTCTGAAAAGTTATCCACTGCACTTGATTTACATTACCTGCTGTGTCTTTTACCAAACCCGCAATGAGACTTACCTGATATCTCGTATGTGGTTGCCATTTTCCTTTTGGCTTCACAGACAACATCCGCTTGCTTTTGTTCCACGTAATCGTATGCGGAACGATAGCCCCTTTTTCATCTGTCACACGAACTAATGGCCCGGCCGTTTTGCTGGAGAGGACTCCACCACCAACCAAAGCAATCTCTTCTGCAAACTGGAGTGTCACTTTATCCTGGAGCTTTACATTTTTAGCTCCGTGACCTGGCAATATGACTGTTTGTGGAGCGATATTATCCACAGGTTTTCTCGTTTGAAAGGTGCTGGTCAGCTCTGGATTCAAATTGCCTCGCTGATCCTTCACTTTTTTGGCCAGCAAGCTTACTCGATAGGACGCCCCAGCTTCCAGATTTCCTACCGGATCAATCGTCATGCTTCGATCTGTTTTGTTCCATATTGCCGTAAAACGAACCTTCTTTTTTTTCGCATCCGTGAGCGAAATGATCGAGAGACCAGACTTGTCAGAGAGCTCTTGCCCATTTTTTAACGAAACCGGCCCCGAAAACGTCAGTGTAATGATTTGATCCGGGTCTATTTCCGCCGATTTGTCAGCCGGGGATATTCTCACTCCCCATTCGTTTACCGCCTTTGCCCACACTCCCTGTGATGGAAGTAGGAAAATCGCAAGCACTACTACCCATTGCAACCACCGAACACTCATCTTTTTCATCGAACCCCTCCCGTCTAAAACGACAAAGCCGCTCCTTGAATGAAGCAGATAAGCGCGTCTCTTCATCGTTTACAGGCATTGTAGAAAAAGACAGATGGGTTGATCAAAGAAATATGGTCTATGCTTGCGGTTCTTCCTCCGCGCGAATCAGTATCTTTTTCAGCTTGCGCTCAAATTCTAGTCGTCCAATCATCACACTATGATCGCAACCCGTACATTTGATTCGCACATCCATGCCCATGCGTATGACCTTCCACGCATTCGTGCCACATGGATGTGGCTTTTTCATCTGTACGACATCCCCCAGCCCAAATTGCTTGCGTTCCATTTCTCTTTCTCCTCTCTACACTGTTCCCTTTCCAGACACCGCGACGATTTTTGGATACGGAATTTGAATGCCTCGGTTGGTTAATTCCGTTCTGATCTTCGCACGCAAATTTCGATTGACCCCGTGATGCGTGTTCGGCTTACACTCAGCCGTAACCCGGATGATGACTTCGGAAGGTCCCAGTGCATGCACTCCTAAAATCTGTGGCTCAGCTACGATATCCGTCAATTCCGTTTGAGCCGATGCCAACACTTCTTTGAGCACAGACTCAACTTGGTTCAGATCTTCTTCATACGCTACAGATACGTCGACAACAGCTAACGTATTTTGCAAAGAAAAGTTGGTCACTTGATTAATCGTGCCGTTTGGAAAGATGTGTACCTCACCCGTCCAGCTTCGCACCTTTGTAATGCGCAGACCAATCTCCTGCACCGTGCCCGTCAAATTGTTGATCGTTACGACGTCTCCGACAGCAAATTGGTCCTCAAAAATAATGAAGAATCCCGTAATGATATCACGAACGAGACTCTGCGCCCCAAAACCAACTGCCAGCCCCAGTACCCCTGCGCTTACCAAAACAGGGCGCAAATCAATACCCAACAGCTGCAAAATCATGAGAATCGCCAAAAAGTAAATGCCGTACTGCACGACATTGTTGACAAGAACCCGCATCGTGTCTACTCGACGTTGATCCATTTGAATCTTGCTTCCATGGCGGTGCTGGAACACTTTATTTACGCCTGATTGCACAACGGAAACGACAATTCGAGATAGCAGGATGATCGCTGCGATTTTCAGTACAGCCATCCCTATATTTACCCACATATCTGCATCTGCCACATACGCATATACTTGGGCATAAATTCTCTCAAAAAAACCAGCTTGCTTCATTCCTCCCGCTCCTTCTGCTCCCCGTTTTCGTCGACCTCGCTATACTGGCCAAAAAACTGACGGAAGTATCCTCGTATTACCACTTGTTGTTCCATCATGATTGTTTTCGCTCGTGAGTAATCCGACAGTGGGAACTCAATGGAAAGGGCACAGCCTGCCGTTATTTCCTTCGGCGTTGGTCTTGTATCGATCTCAATGTCTTCGTACTCCAGCAGCATTTCTGCCCGCAAGGCTTGCTGCGTGGAATCAAACGCGATCAGCACCGTCTCTCCTCCCATTTCACTCCCCCTCATCTTTTTCACACAAACTACCATAGGCTCCTCTTATTTTACCTGTTCGTTTTCATGCATGCCAGCCTTGCTGAGTTTTCAAAACCTACGTAACTTTCCCATTAGCAGGTATAAAAATGTCATATCGGTACGATACTGTGAATACTTTTATATAACCTTTTACAGGTTGGTTTAAGCCAAGTCGGCAAGAGTGGGGGTTTCCATGAGTACATCCGATAATCGCAAGGATTATTCTTTGCCACCTTTTAAAGTGGAATACCGCAGTGAAAACGCAGACGAGCATCTCGCTGGTCACCTTGCACAGCGCTTTCGCTTAAATCGGTTCGATGACGACCTTGTCATTGTATGTATTGGGACAGACCGTTCTACTGGTGATGCTCTAGGCCCATTAGTAGGAACCAAGCTCATCGCACAGTCACCTCGTTTTTTGCAAGTGTACGGAACGCTTGAGGACCCTGTACACGCCATGAATCTTAAGGAAAAATTAGAGCTCATCCACGCGAATCATCCGACAGCTACACTCATTGCAGTCGATGCCTGTTTAGGTCAATTTAGTCACGTCGGAAACATCAATGTGATTAATGGTCCACTAAAACCAGGGGCTGGTGTAAAAAAAGAGCTGCCTCCTGTTGGTTCCTTCCACATTACCGGGATTGTCAACGTAGGAGGATTCATGGAGTATTTTGTCCTTCAAAATACCCGCCTCTCCATCGTCATGAACATGGCAGATATCATAGCTTCCGGACTGGCAAAAGCCGTAACACTGGCTTCTACGCCTAGTCGATTCGATAGTGTCCTATATGATTGACCGTTTTTCCCTGCAAAAGGTTCCATCCCTCTTTGGAAAACTTGCTTTTCGATCTGTTCTCTCCCTCAACGGATGACAGGTCTATTTTTTTTTACGTGTAGGGAAATTTAGGTACTTCACCTTGTAAAGACGACCATAAATTTTCTGGAACGCATAATAACCTTCTACTAAAACGCGGTCGCTCCTCAATGAGATGACCTCGATACAGGTTATTTTACACAAAAATCGTCAGGCGCTTTTCGATCACTTGAGCACTGATCGGCGTTGGCTCTACGCTTTCTCCATCTGCATGGACAGGCAGCTGTCCTGCTGCTTGTATCGTTACCTGCTTGCCCCTATAAAAACGGACACCCGGATGATGACGGTGAGCTCCTGTGAATATTTTCGGAAAAGCAGCTAACAAGCCGAGTCGACTCATACCACTTACTACGCAAATGTCCGCAATGCCATCGTCCGGTATAGCATCGGGACAGATTAGCATTCCGCCTCCGTAATTCGGAATATTGGCAGCGACAACTAGCCAGACAGCCTCTAAACGAACCTCATGACCATCAACGTTCAGTACGATGTCACTTGGCTGATACGTACATACGACGCGAATCACCGATATAATGTAGGCGAGTGCTCCTAGCTTGTACCGATTCAGCCAAGCTTTGTACACAGCTTGATCCGTTATCTTTGCTACCTGTGCATCGAATCCGGCCCCGATTGAATTCACAGCTACCTTTCCATTCAATAAAATCAGATCGATTCGCTTTTCCCCTTTTTCCGACAGAATTCTCTCTAATGCCTGTAACGGTTTCATCGGAATTCCATGTCCGCGAGCGAAATCATTCCCGGAACCAGCCGGTACCATTCCAAATCGACAATCTTCATTCGATTCGTATATCCCGTTTATCACGCCTCGGACCGTTCCATCCCCTCCGACAGCAATGATTTTATTTACTCCCTCTTTTTGGATCAGCTCTTTTGATAATTTTTCGGCGTCCCCCTCTCCTGATGTCAACCTGACATGAAAAGGCTCTCCTAGACGTCGTAGCGTCGGCTCAATTTGCCTCCATACTTTCAACCCTGTGCCATTGCCCGATACAGGATTGACGATTACACCCAACATAATCATTCTCTCCCCAACATGCTGTCGTACTGTACTGTCCCGTCCCACTTATCCATACTTGCTCACAAATCAAGTTTTTGTATCATATTATCGCATGCTATTTTTATCGATGATAGTTGATTTTTCATAAAAAAAGACTCCTCCCGAAGGAAGAGCCTCTGTGTCAACTAGAAAACAGCTTTGAAATCCAATCTATAAAGGGAACTCCGACTGCTGCGATCACTAATGCTGGCATCATGTTGGCTACCCTTATCTGTTTGATTTCCAAAATGTTTAACCCAATAGCAATAATCATCAAGCCACCTACCGCCGTTACTTCTACTAGGATCGCATCCAACATCGTTTCGCTCACCACACTGTAAATGCTCGTAGATAATAACGCAATCATGCCTTGATATAAAAACACAGGCACTGCCGAAAAGATGACACCGATTCCTAGCGTCGATGTGAAAATGATCGCAGAGAATCCGTCTAGCAATGCTTTCATAAACAGTACTTCATGGTTGTTACGCAAACCACTGTCCAGCGCACCCAGTACAGCCATAGCTCCAATACAGTACACCAGCGTCGTCGTGATAAAACCAGTGGCGATACTACCTTGGCTACCCCCAACTTTTCTCTCCAGCCAGTGTCCCAGATTGTTTAAGCCTTTTTCAATCCCAATCCATTCACCTAGTACTGTTCCTAGCACAATACTGATAATCACAAGTAAAAAATTATCCGAACCCAGGCACATTTTAATGCCCAATACGAATACGGCCAGAGCAATTCCTTGCATGACGGTTTGTCGCATCGACTCCGGAATTCGCTTCAACATTCTGCCTAACAATGCCCCTAAGATGATTGCTCCGGCGTTGACCAATGTTCCCAGCAAGATCACTTGCGCTGTCCCCCTACAGATGCCTTACCCTTACACAAACGCTGCTGCTATTTCCCTAACAGCGTTATGAAGCGCTTCTACATCTTTCTCTGAGTTGAAAATTCCAAAGCTGGCTCGAACCGCTCCACGTTGTTCGGTACCGGCAGTCTGGTGACCCAGTGGCGTGCAATGAAAACCCGATCTGGTCGCAATCCCGTATTGTTGATCCAGGATAAACGATACCTCTGCTGCATCCACCTCTCCGATATTAAAAGCAACCACGCCTACACGTTCGGTCTCAATCCCTGGTCCGTAGACATGTACACCCTCGATCTGCTGCAACCCAAGGATCGTTTGTTTCACCAATTCCCATTCGTGCTGACGAATGTTATCCACACCTTTTTCCATGACAAAATCAACGCCTGCTTGCAGCCCTGCCAAACCAACCGTATTGAGTGTCCCGCTTTCGTATCGGTCTGGACGAGTTGTCGGTTGATCGATCGCTTCAGACTGACTGCCTGTCCCCCCATGAATCAAGGGCTCGAGGTCAATATCACTACTCACGTACAAACCACCTGTACCTTGTGGACCATACAGCCCTTTGTGCCCAGGAAAAGCAAGCATATCAATATTCATTGCCTCTACATCGATAGGCAAAACACCAGCAGACTGAGAAGCATCCACCAAAAACGTAATTCCGTGCTCTTTTGCCAGTTTCCCCAGTTCGGCTACAGGTAGGATGACACCTGTCAGATTGGAGGCATGACTCACAACGATTAACCGCGTCGCGGGCGTAATTGCCTTGGCAAAATCCTCTACATAGAATTGATGGTCTTCTCTCGGCTCGACAAAAGTAGCTTTTACTTGATTGTTTTTGCGCATGTACTCGATGGGACGTCTTACCGAATTATGCTCAACAGACGAAGAAATAACATGCTCGCCTGCTTGTAAGAATCCTTTTATGGCCTGATTAAGCGCTTGAGTAGCATTGAGATAAAAAAAGAGGTTATTCGGGTTTTGAATCCCAAACAACCGTGACACTTGCACCCGTGTCCGAAACACAGCTTTACTCGCTTTCATCGCCAGTGCATGTCCACCTCGGCCAGGATTTGCAGCAAAATCCTCGATGACCTCTGCCATCATTTCTTTGACTGCTGGTGGCTTCGGCCATGTAGAAGCTGCGTTATCCAAATAGATGATCGCCATGACTACCTCCTGGACTTACTTCTCTATATTCAACATTTCGATGATTCGTTCCAAGTCTTCCTGTGAATAGAAGTCAATCTCGATCTTGCCGCGCTTCGATCCTTTTTTAATCTTGACCGATGTTCCAAAACGACTGCGTAGCCGTTCCTCCATCTCAATCAAAACGGGCTCGTTTTTCGCTAGCTTTTTCTTTTTTGTTTCACGTGAAACATTGAGCTGCTTCACAAGCTCTTCCAGCTGACGAACACTCAATCCCTTTTCCACCACGTCATTTGCAAGCTGTTGTTGTACTTTCTTATCCGTTACCCCAAGCAAAGCACGCGAATGTCCCATGGATAGTTCGGCTGCCGAGACCATTTTTCGGATCTTCTCTGGCAGTTGCAGCAAACGCAGCATGTTGGCTACATGCGGTCGACTCTTCCCTATCTTTTGTGCAAGCTGTTCTTGCGTATAATCATGGTGAGAAATCAGCTTGTCATAAGCCTCAGCCTCTTCGAGTGGATTCAGATTTTCCCGCTGCAAGTTCTCAATCAGGGCAATCTCCATTAATTGCTGATCTGTGTACGCCTTTACTACTACCGGAACCTCTTTTAACCCCGCTACCTTTGCAGCACGCAATCGTCTTTCCCCAGCTACCAGCTCATAACCTTTGATGCTTTTCCGAACAATTAGCGGTTGGATGATCCCATGCTCTTTGATTGACTGTGCTAGTTCCTCGATAGCTGATTGTTCGAATTCTTTCCGGGGCTGATAAGGGTTAGGACGAATCTCATTGATGGAAACCTCTTTTACCTGTTCCCCTTCTTCGATGAGATTGGAAGTAATAAGTGCATTCAGCCCTTTTCCCAATCCTCTACTCATACCCCGACCACTTCCTTCGCCAAATCAGTATAGACTTCCGCTCCTCGTGAGCGTGGATCGTACGTAATGATGGCTTGTCCGTGTGACGGTGCTTCACTCAAGCGAACATTTCGAGGAATAATTGTCTTGTATACTTTGTCCTGAAAATACTTTTTCACTTCTTCAATCACTTGTAAACCGAGATTCGTACGTGCATCGAGCATCGTCAGCACGACACCTTCGATAGCAAGCTGTGAATTCAAATGTTTTTGGACCAAACGAATGGTGTTCAACAGTTGGCTTAATCCCTCTAGCGCATAGTATTCACACTGGATTGGAATTAAGACGGAATCAGATGCTGTTAAAGAATTAACGGTCAAAATCCCTAAGGATGGCGGGCAATCGATGATGACGTAATCGTACTTGTCTTTGACTACTTCCAGCGCCTTTTTCAGACGAACCTCACGAGAAATCGTAGGAACCAGCTCGATTTCCGCACCTGCCAATTGAATGGTGGCAGGAATGATCATTAATCCTTCAATTTCAGTTGGCAAAGTCGCATCGACGGGGTTGATATCATTGATCAGGACATCATAAATGCAGTACTTAACATCTGCCTTATTTACCCCGATCCCACTAGTTGCATTTCCTTGCGGATCAATATCAACCAGCAGAACCTTTTTCCCCAATGCGGCCAAACATGCACTTAGATTGACGGACGTAGTCGTTTTCCCGACGCCGCCTTTCTGGTTCGCAACCGCAATGATTTTTCCCAACTTCTCCACCTCTTTTTTGTCGTGTAGGAAAGCTTGTGGCTTGACCAGTACACTCTCCAGTACGTCTTTCAAAGTCATCTTCTGTATCCTCATCTAGTTAGTCATTCGAGTCTATTTACGATTTGCTCGTATTCTTGTAAAACGATGATATTTATACAATTTCCTTCGTTCGTTGCCATACAGTAACCTTTACATGGGCCTGTACATGATAAGACGAATAAAGTCTCTGCAAAGTTATCCTCATTTATTATCGAGTAAACCTGCAAGTATGCACAGGTTGGTACTCTCCATGTTATCAGATTTGCAGCTTAGTCGTACGCTGTTTTTTTTAGAGAGTGAGACAAAAAAGCCTGATTTTTGTCCCGAAAATGCCGATTTTCCTAGCTTTTTTATGAAAAATGCATATTTCTGGAAATTAAACACTACCGAAAGTCTCATTTTCCTATAAATAATCAGCATTTGCCCAAAAAGAAAGGCGACCTTGTCGCCATTTTAGTTACCATCACATTTATTTCCCTGTTTCCTTGTTTTTCGGAATACGAATGGTGAATTGATAGAATTCATCATGATCTTCTTCCGCTGTCTCTACAGGTAGGCCTGTCTGGATCACCATATCGATCGATTGTCGAACTGTATTAATTGCAATCCGCGTATCTCTTGAAAATGCTTTCCAGCGAGGCTTCGCATCTTTTTCCGATTTAGGGTTCTCAGCCAATTCTAGAAGCTGCTTCACGCGCACTTCCGTCTGTTTCACATTCCATTCCCGCTCCAAAATCTCCAGCAGGACCTTATTTTGTAATTCTGGATCTTTTAACGGAATCAGAGCCCTTGCATGACGCTCTGTTACTTGTCTGGACAACAATGCATCTTGAATTTCTCGCGGTAAATGGAGCAAGCGCAATTTGTTTGCGATTGTCGATTGTCCTTTGCCTAAACGTTGAGCAAGGCTCTCTTGCGTCAAATTGTGCAAATCAATCAGCTTTTGATATGCGACTGCCTCTTCAATGGCTGTCAAACCTTCTCGTTGCAAATTCTCAATCAATGCGATAGAGGCTGTTTGCGAGTCATTAAACTCTTTGACAATCGCAGGAATCCTCTCCATGCCCAATTTTCTAGTTGCACGCAAACGTCGTTCTCCAGCAATCAATTCATAACGACCATCGCGAACCCGCACGACAATCGGTTGAATGAGCCCATGAGTTCGTATCGTTTGACACAACTCATCAATTTTCTCGTCATCAAATACAGTACGAGGTTGATATGGATTCGGTACAATGTCCTCAACTGGTATTTGTTTGATTTCTTCGTTATCTGTCTTGTCCGTCAAGCCAAAAATCCGAGAAAATGAATCTTTAACTGCCATAGAAAAATCCCCCACTTCTACCCGTTCCATCCGTGCTATTTTAAAGTCTTTGAAGAGGTGTTCAAAAAGTCATTTTTGATCACGAAGTAATCCTGAAAGAATAGCGCAACAACGAAACAAGCGTTCACCTTCGAAATCCCGGTGCTCATGTAGCTCCCCTACATTCAGCACCTCCTTCTTCAGCTCTTCGCCGCCTTCTTGGTGCTGAAAAGACAACTTTTTGAATACGTCCTAGAAACTGAAAAAGGTCCTGTCCAATCAACGACAGAATCTCCCTCGAAACATTTTGTATCCCTCGCCCATCCATTGTCCGGATATGACAGATTGAATATGTTCTTTGATTGTTGCTGCTAAGGAAAAATGGCATATTGGCGTCGTAAGTGAGTCCAGTCCTACTCTTTTTACATAGGTCCTCCTCTTACATCGTTAAAGACAGCATGCATCTACTTAAAAAAAGCTTCACAAGCCCTATAGTACATACTGCTTAACAGACTCTTCTTGCCCATCCGGTCGGTTTGTAAAATTGCCTTTGACCTAATCTTCTTTCCCTACACGCTTTCTTCAGGTTCATTTATATATATGTAATTCTGCAAGATTCGTCCAATTCCTGCTAACGAAAAACGTTTCACGTGAAACATCAATCGTGATCTTCGTCATAAAAATCGCGATCGTCACGGTGCTTTGGCCTCTCATCACTTCCAATACTCTCATCTGTAGGATGTGAAATCTTGGTGACAGAAAACAATCGAGGGAAAAGTCTATGAAAGTCTAACGTCAGGTACGAAAAAATCGCGGCAACGATCGCAGCGACATACATCCCTGCACTGAACATTAGACCAATGGCTGAAGCAACCCACATCCCTGCTGCCGTCGTCAAGCCTTTCACCGAACCATTGAATTTAATAATAGCTCCAGCTCCCAAAAATCCCATGCCCGTCACGACTTGTGCAGCTACCCTACCTGGATCATGATTTACACCGCTCGAAGAAAAACCGTAAATGGAAGCTAGTCCAAAAAGACATGAACCAAAGCAAACAAGACTATACGTTCGAAAACCAGCACCTCTTTGCCTACTCACATCCTTTATAAATCTCTCTCGCTCCCATCCCATGATGGCACCTGCTAGAAAAGCAAGAAAGAGCCGAAGCAATATGGTCGGGAGTTCTGGCGGAAAAAAGGTGGAAAGTACTGCTGCTTGCATAGTCTAATCACCCTCTCATACGATGTCATTCTTTCGAAGGAGCTAGTACTATGTATATGCCGAGTTGTAGACTCCATGATCCAAGAAGCAAACCTGAGAGACTACTTTTGAGGCATACTTTCCATTTCATCAGGAACGCGAAGTTTCACTTAAACTTTCAATACGAAAAAAAGGCCGCAGCACATGGCTACGACCCTCTCTTTTGACTGACTCCTACACTAACGGCTTTTTCGCAGGAACTCCTGCCTTGCGCGGATAGCTTTTCGGCGTCGCTTCTATTTTTTCCATGATGACGATGTTACGCTCTCCCGCTTCCTCTAGAAGCTGGAATGTCTCGACCTTTCTCGTCTTTCCACCAAGCGTCTTGATTGCCTTTTTCGCTTCAGCAAGCTCTGGAGTAATCTCCGCTCCCTTGAGAGCGACGAAGTTTCCTCCGACTTTGGCAAAAGGAAGGCAGAACTCCGATAACAGATTGAGTCTCGCAACAGCACGTGCCACTACGAGATCAAATTTCTCCCGATAAACCGCTTCTTGCCCACGATCCTCAGCACGCCCATGTACAGGATTCACGTTCTCCAGACCCAGCTCCTGTGCTACATGCTGCAAAAAGCTCATACGCTTGTTCAAGGAATCAATGATCGTCATTTTCAGATGTGGGAAGCAAATTTTCAAAGGAATGCTCGGAAACCCTGCGCCCCCACCGATATCAACAACTGATTGCACCTGATCAAATGGGAAGTAAAAAGCCGGCGTAATCGAATCATAAAAATGCTTGTTGTACACTTGCCCCTCTTCGGTAATCCCTGTCAGGTTCATCTTCTCATTCCATTCAACCAGCAGGCGGAAAAAATGATCAAACTGCTCCTTCTGACGATCCGTCAAAGAAATCCCCTGGGCTGCAAGTACCTCGGCAAACTGTTCTTTCGTCATAGCTTTTCTCCTTACTCGGCTACTCCCACGCGTTTGTACTCCAGATATACCATCAACACGGAAATGTCTGCTGGAGTAACTCCTGCGATACGAGCCGCCTGCCCGATATTCAACGGACGAATTTTGGTCATATTGTCGCGGGATTCCTTGGACAAACCGGAGATTTGGTGGTAGTCAATATCCGTTGGGATGCGGCGCTCCTCCATTTTTTTCATCCGCTCTACTTGTTGCAATGACTTTTTGATGTAGCCATCGTATTTAATCTGAATTTCAACCTGTTCGGTCACATCCTCTGGCAGTGCTTCTGGTGCAGGGACCATTTGAGCAATGTGGCTGTAGTTGATTTCCGGACGACGCAGCAATTGAGCCAGCTCGATGACATCTGTCAGTTCAGGAGAGCCTGCGTTGCGCAAAACCTCTTGGACATGTGCCAGTTCAGGACGTACGCGCGTGTTTGTCACACGTTCTTTTTCTTGTTCGATCAGCTCGCGTTTTTGATTAAATCGATTGTAGCGTTCTTCGCTAATCAGACCAATTTCATGGCCGATATCCGTCAGACGCAAGTCCGCATTGTCATGACGCAGCAGCAATCGATATTCTGCACGAGAAGTAAGCAAACGATAAGGCTCATGCGTTCCTTTAGTAACAAGGTCGTCAATCAAGACACCGATGTACGCCTCTTCTCGCCCCAAAATAACTGGTGGTTTCTCTTGAACGCGGCGTGCTGCGTTAATTCCTGCCATGAGACCTTGACCCGCTGCTTCTTCATAGCCAGAGGTACCATTGATTTGTCCTGCTGTGAACAAGCCAGGCAAGGTTTTGGTTTCCAAAGAAGGCCAGAGCTGCGTCGGCACGATCGAATCATACTCAATCGCATAGCCAGGGCGCATCATTTTGACTTCTTCCATTCCAGACATAGAGCGCAGCATGGAAAGCTGGACATCCTCCGGCAAGCTGGTCGACAAGCCTTGTACATACATTTCTTCGGTATTGCGTCCTTCTGGCTCCAAGAAAATTTGGTGACGCGGTTTATCGTTAAAACGAACTACCTTATCTTCAATCGAAGGGCAATAACGCGGGCCTGTTCCTTCGATCATTCCCGAATACATTGGTGCACGATGCAGATTGCTATTGATGAGTCCATGCGTTTCTTCATTTGTATATGTCAGCCAGCAAGGAAGCTGATCCATAATAAATTCCGTTGTTTCATAAGAAAAAGCACGTGGTACCGGATCACCAGGCTGAATCTCCATTTTGGAGAAATCCACGCTGCTGCTATGAACACGTGGAGGCGTCCCCGTCTTGAAGCGTGTCATTTCAAAACCGAGTTCCTTCAAATGATGTGCCAGACGAATGGACGGACGCATGTTGTTCGGTCCACTTTCGTATTGGAGATCTCCGAGGATGATCTTTCCGCGCAAATAGGTTCCGGTCGTCAATACAACGGATTTGGCCATGTATCGCGCCCCAGTTTGCGTAATAACCCCTTCACAGACTCCATCGTTCACGATCAGCTCTTCCACCATCGCTTGACGCAGGATCAAATTCGGAGTATTTTCAATCGTTTTCTTCATTTCATGCTGATACGCAAATTTGTCTGCTTGCGCGCGCAAGGCATGCACAGCAGGTCCTTTACCTGTATTCAGCATCCGCATTTGAATATGGGTTTTGTCGGTATTGCGTCCCATTTCTCCACCAAGCGCGTCCAATTCGCGTACGACGTGGCCTTTTGCCGGACCACCTACGGAAGGATTACATGGCATGTACGCCACAGCATCCAGGTTGATCGTCAACAGCAATGTACTACAGCCCATGCGTGCAGCCGCCAAAGCCGCTTCCGCACCGGCATGACCCGCACCAATGACAATGACGTCAAACGAGCCCGCTTCATATGCAGGTACAACGTTCATTTTTTGTCCTCCTCTATCACTTACCCAGACAGAACTGGGAGAAAATCTGATCAATCAAATCTTCGCCGACACTTTCTCCGATGACTTCCCCAAGCAACTCCCACGACTTTTTAATGTCGATCTGAATCATGTCTACTGGCATCAAATCATCGATTCCACCCAGCGCTTCATCTATGGCTCGTTCTGCCTGACGAAGCAGTTGAATATGTCTAGCGTTACTCACGTAGGTCAAGTCATCCTGCTGCACACGGCCACTGAAGAAAATCTCCCCAATAGCCTGCTCCAGAAGATCGATTCCCGTCTCCTCACGCGCAGACGTCATAATCAACGGCTGCTGAGGGAAATGACGCTTGATCTCTTCCAAATCCACTTTTTGCGGCAAATCGAATTTATTAATAATCACAATCACATGGAACCCTTTTGCGGCTTCAAAAATCGCGTAATCATCAGCGGAGAGAGGCTCGTTGTAGTTGATCACGAGCAACACGAGGTCAGCCTTTTGCAGCAGCTGTCTGGACTTCTCTACCCCGATTTTCTCCACGATGTCCTCTGTATCGCGAATTCCTGCGGTATCGATAAGTCGCAAAGGAACCCCGCGCACATTGACATACTCTTCGATGACATCGCGTGTCGTTCCCGCAACGTCAGTCACAATCGCCTTTTCCTCTTGGACCAGACTATTTAATAGAGAGGATTTCCCTACATTCGGACGTCCAATGATCGCAGTCGACAAGCCTTCTCGCAAAATTTTCCCTTGCTGTGCGGTCTGCAACAGTCGTTGTATTTCACTTTTAACCTCCAGGCACTTTCCTCGCAAGAAATTTTGCGTAAACTCCTCAACGTCATGCTCTGGATAGTCCAGTGTTACTTCTATATGAGCCATCGCTTCAATCAAGTTTTGACGCAGCTGCCGAATGAGCCTGGACAGCTTCCCTTCTACTTGATTCAATGCGACCTTCATCGCTCTGTCTGTTTTCGCCCGGATCAAATCAATGACGGCCTCAGCCTGAGACAAATCGACACGTCCGTTTAAGAACGCACGCTTTGTGAACTCCCCCGGCTCCGCCAATCTTGCTCCATTATCCAAGATTAACTCCAGAACCTTTTCAACGGAAACGATTCCTCCGTGACAGTTTACCTCAACTACATCCTCCCTCGTAAATGTACGGGGAGCCTTCATTACGGAAACCAGTACCTCTTCCACTCGTTCACCTGTGTTTGGCTCATACAAGTGCCCATAATGGATCGTATGGCTGTCCACAGTGGACAACCGCTGCTTTCCTTTATATATCTTATCCACAACTTCGATCGCTTCCGTACCGCTTACTCGGATCACGGCAATACCGCCTTCACCCATCGGTGTTGCGACCGCCGCTATTGTATCGAATTTCATGCTGTTCACCTCAAGCTTTCCACTCTTACAAGTCAGCCACTAACTTACTAGCATAACAGATCGTCTAGAAAAATTCCAAAAGAAAGTGCAGCCAATTCATCTGGCTAAACACCCAATAGGAAAAAGCAACCCTTTCTCCAAGGTTGCTGTCCATTTTGGTTATCCACAGTATAATCATTTTCGCAAATCCTCAACCATTTGGTCAATTATCCACAGTGGACAACTTTTTGAAGAGATTGTTCAAAATGTCGTCGCTTGCTCACCTGAATTCGGGCAAAAAAAAGAAGCCTAGCGAGAGGCTTCTTTCGGTGCAATCACGATATAACGATTTGGCTCGTCTCCTTCACTGAAGGTAACCACATCCGCTCTCTTTTGCAAGAAGGCGTGGATTACTTTCCGTTCAGCAGCAGACATTGGTTCCAGACGTACATCCCGTTTGGTCGATAACGCTTTTTTCGCCACACGATCTGCGAGCTGCTCCAATGTTTCCTTGCGACGCAGCCTGTAATTTTCGGCATCCAGAGTGATGCGTACATGTTTGTCCGCATGGCGGTTCGCTACGACGTTTACGAGATACTGTAATGAATCAAGAGTTTGTCCCCTGCGGCCAATAATGATTCCCAGATTGGTTCCCTGGATGTCAAACAGCATGCCCTCTTCATTTGTACGCGTCTCCACTTTGGCATTCACCTTCATGTTCGACAAAACGTCTTGAAGAAAGTCACGTCCCTGTGCAACCGGATCAAAGTGAAATTCTACTTGCACTTTAGCGTCCTTTGCCCCAATCAGTCCAAACAATCCTCTGCTTGGTTCTTCTAGAACTTGGATCGTTGCCCGCTCACGCGGCACTCCCAATTCCAGCAAAGCTTTTTGCACAGCATCGTCGATCGTTTTTGCCGTAGCTACCACCTTTTTCACTTGGAGGCTCCCCCCTTAGGAGTAGGCATATTCCCTTTATCACGATACAGGAAGTAAGTTTGTACAATGGTAAACAGGTTACCGTATACCCAGTACAGAGACAGCGCTGATGGCAACGTGACAGCAATCGCCAAAATCATCAGCGGCATCATGATGATCATCATTTGCATTTGTGGATTTCCTTGATTTGCTTGACCCATCATCTTGGACTGCAGGTACGTCGTAATCGCAGCAATGATTGGCAAGATGTAGTACGGGTCCTTTTGTCCCAATGTCAGCCACATGAACGTTTGCGAGTTAATCTCGGTCGTACGGATGATCGCATGGTAGAACGCGATCAAAATCGGCATTTGTACCAACATTGGCAAGCATCCAGCCAACGGATTGACACCGCTCTTCTGGAACATAGCCATTGTTTCCGCTTGCGCTTTTTGTGGATCATTTTTGTACTTTTCACGGATCTTTTGCATCTCCGGTTGAATCTCTTGCATTTTCTTGGAGCTCTTGATTTGCTTGACCATCAATGGAAGCACAATGATTCGAATGATGATCGTTGCAACCAGGATACCCAGACCGTAGTTGTTTCCGAGTATCAATGCGCTCTCTTTAATTAGCCAGGACAGTGGATAGACAAAATACTTGTCCCAAATGCCGGTTGCGTCAGGGCCAATTGGTGCAGCAGCTTGGGGGTTACAGCCCGACAAAACTAGAACCAGCATAGTCAGCATAAGAATGCTGAGTGTACGTCTACTCAAGGGTGATCCTCCTTTTCCCCGCTTCAATTGAGGTAATCTTATTTGTGCTGATCCGGGACTGGATCATACCCGCCCGGGTGGAACGGATGGCATTTCAAGATGCGACGAAGGGCCAACCAGCCTCCCCTCCACGCTCCAAATCGACGAATCGACTCGATGGCGTAGTGAGAACAGGTCGGCGCGAATCTGCATGAAGGTGGTTTATACGGAGAAATCATCAGTTGGTATCCCCGAATCAACCAAACCATGATCTTCACCATCATCGTTTCACCCTCTTTTTCCATCTCTTTTTCCATTATGTACGGGTGCCTGTTTGATCACTTTGGCTCGCTTCATCACATGTAACAGAGATTGCTCAATGGCTTCAAGCGTCATCGCTTCCACACCCGGACGGGCGATGATGACGAGATCGAGACCGACTGGAATATCAGACTCCATTCGAGCTACTGCTTCGCGTATAAGCCGCTTGACTCTATTGCGGACAACAGCATTGCCAATTTTTTTACTGACGGAAATTCCAGCGCGAAAAGCCGCTTGTCCCTCTTGCTTTGCTGAATACAAGACAAACTGCTTATTAGCAGCAGAACTTCCTCGTTGAAACACAGCTTGGAATTGCTCATTTTTTTTGAGCCGGTGTGAACGATGCAAAGGTAAACAACCCCTAACATCACAATTATAGTAGAAAACGTACACAGCATCTACCAGTATATCCTTGTTTCGTCCACTTTTTTCCCTAAGTATACTCGGTTTAGAACAAAATCAAAAATTCAGCGAAAAAATATAGGCTATCAGCCAATTTCTGTGATGATTTCTGCACTGGCATAGCGCAAGTCAGAGAGCAATTGATCATCCGCTTGGAAAAATCCCAATTTTGGAAGGGACAAGGCAAGCTTGGCAGGCAGATCCGCCCAATGATTCTCCAGCCATTCATCAGAATCGACGCTATGATATAACCAGATCGCCTCTGAAAATAATAAAAACCTGGCCATATCAAGCTGATTTCTCTCCTGCAATCTCTGAACCTTCCTCTTTACTAACCAATCATTTTCAGCCGCCAGCGCAAACCGGGTCCCCTCATTTATTGACCGTAGATGAGCCCGATAGTCCGTCAATAGCATGAGCGCATCCTGTACATCTTGATTACTCCGGTATGTCTCCTGAAAAAAGCCATCCATACCATCCGAACGAATTGCTTTTAGAACCAACTGATACAACTGTGCATCACTCAATGAATGCCCCTGGAAGACAGCACTCATTTGCAGCGCCCCGATCCATCCTGCCCATCCAGCCAAATAAGCGGAGTAAGGAAAGCCCTCCATTAAGGCAGCCTGCGCCTCCTCGTGGAAGGAATCTACCTCCGCTTTTGCCTGTGCGAACATTTTCGCTTTTCCAGCCGGGGAATCCATATAGGCACACATGTCATTCATCCAGGAAGTGAAACGATCCTCTGGGTCCAGAACAACCTTTGCTTCCTTTAAGTAACGCCATACCCACGGATTCTCGTATACTTCTTCATCTGTAGGAGGAGATTGGACCTGCAGTTGTATCACATGCCCTCTAAACAGGCGATTTTCACAGGAAGGATCACCTTCTTCCTCCACAAAGATGTGTAAATCGAGGTCGCTATATGCGTCCGCTTCTCCCCTCCCGACAGATCCACCAGCATAGGCACATACCAAGCTGGCTAGAGGCCATTCATCAAGAAACTCGCGTGCCAACGATACAAAAAAGTCGGTTACGTCCTTGCTTTGCTCCATCGGCCTCCTCCTGTCTCTTCAATAAGTAGTAGGATTTTCGATAGCTAGGTAACGATTATCCCTCAAAAGGTTTCCACATCGGAGAAAGCCTTCCTCTTTTTATAAGAACAAAGAATTTTCAGACACATGTAGACAAACAAAAAGGCCACTGAAAGTGTGGCCTAAGCGGAAAGAACTTTTCTACCTCTTTGACGACGAGCAGCCAAAATTTTGCGGCCATTTTTCGTGCTCATGCGCTTACGGAATCCATGATCCTTTTTGCGCTTGCGGTTGTTAGGATTGAAAGATGGTTTCATTACGTATACACCTCCGTCTTGCAAAGACATTCTTTTGCATTATAAGAACATATGCCTAAAAAGTCAAGTAACAGTGGAATTTCATTACCAAGGCAAATATCCCCATAAAACTATTTCCCAGACCTGTGGATATCATTTTATCCACAAAAACAGGTTTCGACAAGTTTATCTACAGCTTGTACACAAAATATAGGGATGTGAATATGTGGCGAGTACCAGAAGTTGTGTTTGTGGATAAGTATGAAAAAACCATTGATACCACGCTTTATATCTGTTATTATGTTTTTGTTTTGAAGCGTGAATAACTCCGATACGTAAATCGGTTTTTCCACAGGGTGTGGATAAGTTTGTGGACAGATTCTTTCCTATGTGTATGTCGTTACTCACAGGATTGAGGATAACCGTCTGCTTTTTTTCACTTCTACGAGCGGAATCCCTATATTTCGACTTTTTTTATCCACAGTCGCTTCAAACGGCTGTGTTGACAATTAGGTCACAACATAGCAGATTTTTGCACTTTTTCTCGATCATTATGGATCGGTGCTTCATCAATTTTTCGGATGGTCCAGAGGGAGGGATTCTGGTTGGATGCAGCGATTAGCGAACTATGGCGCAAAGTACTCGCCAAGATAGAAAAATCGCTAAGCAAACCCAGTTTTGATACCTGGCTGAAGGCGACAAAGGCAACTACATTAGAAGAGGATGCACTGATCGTCGTCGCACCAAACGACTTTGCTCGTGATTGGCTAGAAACCAGGTACGCACAACTGATTACCGATACACTATATGAAGTGACAGGTATCAATATGAAAGTAAAGTTCGTCGCGATGCAAAATCCTGATGCGGCTTTTGCCGACGAACAACCTGCCCCACGGGTGAAAATGAGCGAACCGCCAACAGTCGCGGATGACCAGCCACCCAGTATCTTAAATCCCAAATACACCTTTGACACGTTTGTCATCGGCTCAGGGAATCGATTCGCTCACGCCGCATCGCTTGCGGTTGCTGAAGCTCCTGCGAAAGCTTACAATCCCCTCTTCATTTATGGAGGAGTCGGACTTGGCAAAACCCACTTAATGCATGCAATTGGCCATTATGTCATTCAGCACAACCCATCGGCGAAAGTGGTCTATTTGTCGTCTGAGAAATTCACCAATGAATTCATCAACTCTATTCGTGACAACAAAGCCGTCGAATTCCGCAATAAATACCGGAGTGTTGACGTTCTTTTAATTGATGACATTCAGTTTTTGGCAGGCAAAGAATCGACACAAGAAGAGTTTTTCCATACGTTCAATGCCTTGCATGAAGAAAGCAAACAAATCATTATCTCCTCCGATCGACCTCCTAAGGAGATCCCGACACTGGAGGATCGCCTACGCTCACGCTTCGAATGGGGACTGATTACTGATATTCAGCCGCCAGACCTCGAAACGCGGATTGCGATTTTGCGCAAAAAGGCGAAAGCAGAAAATCTCGATATCCCTAATGAGGTAATGGCGTATATCGCCAACCAGATCGACAGCAACATCCGCGAGCTGGAAGGCGCACTGATTCGTGTCGTTGCCTACTCCTCCTTGATTAATCGCGATATCGACACGCAGCTGGCAGCGGAGGCACTGAAAGACATTATTCCTTCCTCCCGCCCACGCGTGATTACCATTATGGACATCCAACGAACGGTCGGAGAAGCGTTCAGCCTGAAACTAGAAGATTTCAAGGCGAAAAAACGGACAAAAACCGTCGCTTTCCCACGTCAGATTGCGATGTATCTCTCTAGAGAGCTGACAGATGCCTCCTTGCCGAAAATCGGTGATGAATTTGGCGGCCGTGACCATACGACAGTCATCCATGCCCATGAGAAAATCTCTCGTGCACTGGCAAATGACCCTCATATGCAAACAACCATTCAGTCGCTCATTGAAAAATTAAAAGCAAACCATTAAACCTGTGCATAACGCAAAAAGCCTATACACAACTTACCCACATGTGTATAGGCTCTCTTTTACGTGTTGAGTCCACATATCCACAAATCCACAGGCCCTATTACTACTTCTGTTAAAAAGATCTATCCTAATAAGTTATGATAAAGGCGCAGCCATTATGCAGATTCCAACCAAAAATAATGGCGCCGGAGAGGGAGGCTCACGTCGATGCATATTACCGTTCAGCGTGAAAAGCTGTCGAACGCCGTATCGCATGTTAGCAAAGCTGTTTCTAGTAGAACTACGATTCCAATTTTGACCGGGATTAAAATCAAAACCGACGATGAAGGTTTGACACTGACAGCAAGCGATTCTGATGTGTCTATTGAAGTTCAGATCCCGCTGGAAGAAGCCGGAGAATGGGGAGTAACCGTACATCAGCCTGGTAGCATTGTGTTGACTGCACGTATTTTCAGCGAAATCGTGCGCAAGCTGCCAAGCAATGAAATCGATATTCAAGTGGATGATCGTCTCGTAACCCAAATTCGTTCCGGACAAGCTGAGTTCACCATTAACGGAATGGATGCCAATGAATATCCACAGCTACCGCATCTGGAAGAAGAGAAAGTCTTCAGTGTTCCCTGTGATTTACTGAAGGCAATGATTCGCCAGACTGTTTTTGGTGTCTCTACATCCGAAATGCGTCCGATCTTGACCGGTTTGATGTGGTCGCTTGATCAAGGCAAATTGCGTTTTGTGGCAACTGACAGCCATCGCTTGGCTAGCCGTAACGCAATGGTCGAATGCCCAGAGGATCTTTCTTTCCATAACGTGGTTGTTCCGGGTAAAAGCTGCAATGAATTGGTAAAAATATTAGATGACGACCAAAATCTCGCGGATATCGTTGTTGCGGACAATCAAATTTTGGTGAAGTCTAAGCATATCCTGTTCTATTCCCGTCTCTTGGAAGGAACCTATCCGGACACAACCAGAATTATTCCTCAAGGAAGCAAAACGGAGATCACCGTAAGCACCAAGGAGTTTTTGCAATCCATCGAGCGTGCTTCCTTGTTGAGCCGCGAAGGTAAATCGAACGTAGTCAAGCTCGTTACAATGCCTGATGGAACCGTCGAAATTACGTCCAATGCACCTGAGATCGGGAAAGTAACGGACATTTTGATGCCAAAAGCAATGAATGGCGAAGAATTGAAAATTTCCTTCAACGCCAAATACATGATCGATGCGCTGCGTGCAATCGATAGCGCGGAAATCAAAGCGAGCTTCAGCGGCCCGATGAGTCCATTTGTGATTCGTCCGACCGATCATGACTGGATGCTCCATCTGATTTTGCCAGTTCGTACGTACTAAAATGTTTTTACGTAAAAGAAAGGAGCCAAGCCATGCGTGAGGTTTCCATTAGCACAGACTATATTGCTCTCGGCCAGTTTTTGAAGTTGGCTGAAATCATTGACACGGGGGGAATGGCCAAAGCTTTTTTGGCTGAGGTTCCGATCCAGATCAATGGAGAGCTGGACAACAGACGTGGACGCAAGCTATATCCTGGCGATGAAGTGGCGATTGAAGGCTATGGTCGCTATCAAGTGGTACGCCCCTGAGAGGAGAGCGTGATTCTTGTTTCTCAAGAACCTGTCGCTAACCAATTATCGCAACTACGAAACGATGTCCCTGTCGTTTGACGGTCCCATCCAGTTGTTTATTGGCAACAACGCTCAAGGGAAAACGAATGCTCTCGAATCGATCTATGTTTTGGCACTCGCCAAATCCCATCGAACGCCCCGCGACAAGGAGCTTATTTCCTGGGATGCCGATTATGCCACGATCCGTAGTGATGTTCTTCGTCGCTACGGTTCTGTTCGTTTAGAGCTGCAGTTGACAACCAAGGGAAAGCGGGCCAAAATCAACGGAATGGAACAGCAGAAGCTGAGCGCCTATGTGGGGGCATTGAATGTCGTCATGTTTGCACCCGAGGATCTTTCCATTGTCAAAGGCGCACCTGCCCAGCGCAGACGCTTCATCGATATGGAAATCGGTCAGGTTTCACCTACGTATCTTTATTATTTGAGCAATTACAACAAAGTGCTGGCCCAGCGAAATCAGCTTTTAAAGGATTTGGCCATGAAAAAAAGTAACTCGCTGGAAATGCTGGCAATTTGGAATACCCAATTAGCCGATTTAGCGGTAAAATTGTTACGGAAGCGTTTTGAGTTCATTCGGAAGCTGGAGACGTGGGCACAGGAAATCCACACCGGCATTACCGATGGCAGGGAAAGACTTTCTTTGCATTACGTAAACTCATCGCCCGTTACAGAAGAGATGACGATAGATCAGGCTGTAGATAAAATGCTTGCTGCCTACGAAGAGGTTCGCGACCGGGAAATCATGCGGGGGAGCACCCTTATTGGGCCACACCGTGATGATTTTTCACTTAAAGTGAACAACATGGATGTGCAAACGTATGGTTCCCAGGGACAGCAACGTACCAGTGCGCTGTCCATTAAATTAGCTGAAATTGAGCTGATTAAAGAAGAGGTGGGAGAATACCCCGTTCTGTTGTTGGATGATGTCTTGTCAGAGTTGGATGAACATCGGCAAACATTGCTGCTCGAAACCATTCAGGATCGGGTACAGACGTTTGTAAGTACCACAGGTGTGGAAGGCTTAAAGCATCAGGTTCTCCAGCAAGCCTCTCGTTTTTACGTGAGGGAAGGGAAAATCTCCGGAGAAAGGTAGGGGAAGACAGGGATGTTTATTCACATTGGTGGAGATACTGTGGTGAGCACGAAGGAAGTCATTTCCATTCTTGATCATCAGACTGTGAAATCCTCGAAAATCAATAAAGCGTTCTTACTCGAAAAAAGTAAGACAGTTGTTGACCATAGCGAGGAAGAAACGAAGTCTTATGTAATCACCCAGAACGCCATTTACTGTTCACCTATTTCTTCTCTGACGCTGAAGCGACGCGCTCAGTTCGTGGACAGCTTGGATCAGTTTCCCTTTGTACAAGCTGAAGTGGAGGAGTTGACAGAGTAGTGGATCAAGTGACGACGAAAGATACAAACTACGATGCGAGTCAGATTCAGGTACTGGAAGGGTTAGAGGCAGTTCGGAAACGTCCCGGCATGTACATCGGGTCGACCAGCAGCCGGGGTTTGCATCACCTGGTATGGGAGATTGTCGACAATGCCATTGACGAGGCGCTGGCTGGTTATTGCGACGAGATCTTGGTGGTCATTCATCCAGACAACTCCGTATCTGTAACCGATAACGGTCGAGGAATCCCGACAGGCATTCATGAAAAGACTGGGAAATCCACTGTTGAAACCGTTTTGACTGTATTGCACGCCGGTGGTAAATTCGGCGGTGGCGGATACAAAGTGTCCGGCGGTCTTCACGGGGTAGGTAGCTCGGTAGTGAACGCACTATCGGAATGGATGGAAGTCGAGGTTAAACAAAATAACCAGGTATACTACATGCGCTTTAAAGTAGGCGCACCGGATGCTGATCTTGCTGTTGTGGGCGAGACCGAAGAGACGGGAACAAAAGTTACCTTCAAGCCCGACCCGACTATTTTTACCGAAACAACGGTATTTGAATACGAGATTTTGCAAAAACGTATTCGCGAGCTGGCGTTCCTTAACAAAGGATTGCGCATCACGCTGAAAGATGCGCGTCCAGATCATGAGAAGGAAGAATCCTTCCACTACGAGGGCGGTATCATCCAGTTCGTAGAATACTTGAATAAAAACCGGGAAGCCCTGCATGACGATGTGATTTATTGCGAAGGGGAAAAAGAAGGTCTTGTCGTGGAGGTTGCCCTTCAGTACAACGACAGCTATGTGAGCAACATCTACTCTTTTGCTAATAACATCAACACACATGAGGGTGGTACTCACGAAACCGGATTTAAAACAGCTCTTACACGTGTTATCAACGACTATAGCCGCAAGTTTAACTTCCTGAAGGAAAAGGATCCGAATCTTTCCGGGGACGATGTGCGTGAAGGCATTACCGCGATTATCTCCGTAAAAATTCAAGAGCCTCAGTTCGAAGGACAAACAAAAACGAAGCTGGGCAACTCGGAAGCGCGTAGCATTACCGAGTCTGTCTTCGGTGACCGTTTTAACACCTTCATGGAAGAAAACCCGGGTGTAGCCAAAAAAGTTGTGGAAAAAGCGCTCATGGCATCTCGTGCCCGTGAGGCAGCTCGTAAAGCACGTGAAATGACTCGTCGCAAGAGTGCACTGGAAGTAAGTGCTTTGCCGGGTAAACTGGCGGACTGCTCTTCCAAGGACGCATCCGAATCTGAACTGTTCATTGTAGAGGGTGACTCTGCGGGTGGTTCTGCGAAGATGGGACGCGATCGACATTTCCAAGCCATTCTTCCTCTTCGCGGGAAGGTATTGAACGTAGAAAAAGCACGTCTGGACAAAATTCTCGGGAATAACGAGATCCGTGCCATTATTACGGCTTTGGGAACGGGTGTTGGCGAAGACTTTGATATTTCAAAGGCACGCTACCACAAAGTCGTTATTATGACGGACGCCGACGTTGACGGATCGCATATTCGTACGCTTCTGCTGACGTTCTTCTTCCGCTACATGAAACAGTTGATTGAAGCGGGGTATATTTATATTGCGCAGCCGCCTCTTTTCAGCATCAAGCAAGGGAAGACGTTACATTATGCTTATACTGACAAGCAGCGTGATCAGGTACTCGCTACCTTGAAGGCTCAACCGAAGCCTAACGTCCAACGCTATAAAGGACTAGGTGAGATGAACGCGGATCAATTGTGGGAGACTACGATGGACCCAGAAGTTCGTACACTGCTTCAGGTAGATCTCGAGGATGCTATGGATGCCGATATGGTGTTTGAGACACTGATGGGAGACGAAGTAGAGCCTCGCAGGGAGTTTATTGAGCAATACGCGGCAAACGTACGCGATCTTGATATTTAAGTTGGAACGAAGAAAAGCTTGTCCTTTACCGGGCAAGCTTTTTCTTAATGAAAATATCAAAACACATTTGAAATATAGTATGAACATGACTTATAATAGATTGTGCTTTTGTTGAGTTCGTTTCACAAAAAAAGTTCACCCACGCAATAAAAAAAATCAAAAATTCTATTGCAATGAATTAAAAAGTATGCTAGATTTAAATTCCGGAAGTAATCACGGGCCTATAGCTCAGTTGGTTAGAGCGCACGCCTGATAAGCGTGAGGTCGGCTGTTCGAGTCAGCCTAGGCCCACCACTTACATAGCTGATATGACAACCTGTGTCATGAAAGCGCTAGAATGGGGCTGTAGCTCAGTTGGGAGAGCGCCTGCCTTGCAAGCAGGAGGTCATCGGTTCGATCCCGTTCAGCTCCACCATTCTAAAATACGATTATTCCTCGGTAGCTCAGTTGGTAGAGCAATCGGCTGTTAACCGATCGGTCGGCGGTTCGAGTCCGTCCCGAGGAGCCATTGAAATGGCCCGTTGGTGAAGCGGTTTAACACAGCAGCCTTTCACGCTGTCATACAGGGGTTCGAATCCCCTACGGGTCACCTAGCAAAACGCCCTGCAAGTGCAGGGGTCCTGGAGGCTTAGCTCAGCTGGGAGAGCATCTGCCTTACAAGCAGAGGGTCGGCGGTTCGATCCCGTCAGCCTCCACCACTTTTAACAACTGAATGTTTTCATGGAGCTGTGGTGAAGTTGGAGTTCACGCCGGTCTGTCACACCGGAGGTCGCGGGTTCGAGTCCCGTCAGCTCCGCCATTTTTCTCAAGCGATGGCGAAATAATTACGCTTGAGGCTCGGTAGCTCAGTCGGTAGAGCAGAGGACTGAAAATCCTCGTGTCGGCGGTTCGATTCCGTCCCGAGCCACCATTTATACAAAACACGCCGGTATAGCTCAATTGGTAGAGCACCTGACTTGTAATCAGGGGGTTGTGGGTTCAAGTCCTATTGCCGGCACCACTTTTTCTTTGAAAGTTGAATAACGTTTGCTTTTGAAGGACAAGCTTGGGGAGATAGTGAAGTGGCTAAACACGGCAGACTGTAAATCTGCTCCCTCCGGGTTCGGCGGTTCGAATCCGTCTCTCCCCACCATCTTTACTTCATGGCTATTGGGGTATAGCCAAGCGGTAAGGCAACGGACTTTGACTCCGTCATTCCTAGGTTCAAATCCTAGTACCCCAGCCATTTTTCGAGAGCCATTAGCTCAGTTGGTAGAGCATCTGACTTTTAATCAGAGGGTCGAAGGTTCGAGTCCTTCATGGCTCACCAGTTTTTAAAACAAGAGATTGATCTTCATATGCGGTCGTGGCGGAATGGCAGACGCGCTGGCTTCAGGTGCCAGTGGTGGCAACACCGTGGAGGTTCAAGTCCTCTCGACCGCACCAAGAGATTCCTTCTTATGCGGACGTAGCTCAATTGGTAGAGCGTCGCCTTGCCAAGGCGAAGGTCGAGGGTTCGAGACCCTTCGTCCGCTCCATAACATGTGCCCTTAGCTCAGCTGGATAGAGCGTTTGACTACGAATCAAAAGGTCGGGAGTTCGAATCTCTCAGGGCACGCATCTTCATCTTAAAAAGTGAAGAACTATAATCGGGAAGTAGCTCAGCTTGGTAGAGTACTTGGCTTGGGACCAAGGGGTCGCAGGTTCGAATCCTGTCTTCCCGACCATGTTTCAAATGAATATGCCGGTGTGGCGGAATGGCAGACGCGCGCGACTCAAAATCGTGAGGGAAACCGTGGGGGTTCAAGTCCCTTCACCGGCACCATATTCAAGCGGGTGTAGTTCAATGGTAGAACTCCAGCCTTCCAAGCTGGTCGCGTGGGTTCGATTCCCATCACCCGCTCCATATTTTGCGGAGGGATACCGAAGTGGTCATAACGGGGCGGTCTTGAAAACCGTTAGAGTGCAAGCTCACGGGGGTTCGAATCCCTCTCCCTCCGCCACTTCTTTTTATTACGAATAATTATGGCGGCGTAGCTCAGATGGCTAGAGCGTTCGGTTCATACCCGAAAGGTCGGGGGTTCGATCCCCTCCACCGCTACCATAGGGGCATAGTTTAACGGTAGAACGAAGGTCTCCAAAACCTTTGGTGTGGGTTCGATTCCTACTGCCCCTGCCAAGGAACATTTTTAAAAACGTATACATTATGGCGGTCGTGGCGAAGGGGTTAACGCACCGGATTGTGGCTCCGGCACTCGTGGGTTCAAGTCCCATCGATCGCCCCATTTTTTTATAACTACAATATGTCTCAGTAGCTCAGCTGGATAGAGCATCCGCCTTCTAAGCGGACGGTCGGGAGTTCGAACCTCTCCTGAGACGTTTTACATGCGGTCGTGGTGGAATTGGCAGACACACCATCTTGAGGGGGTGGCGGGGCGACCCGTGCGAGTTCGAGTCTCGCCGACCGCACCATTAATTTAAATGAGGTTAAAAAAACCTCTTGATTAATGAAAAACAATGTGTTATATTAGAAATCTACTCACGAACACACAAGTTTAACTGAGTAGAACAAATCACATAAAACTAAAAAAGTTGTTGACTTCGGAAGTTGGATGTGATAAATTAAAGATCTGCACTGAACGTAGTGCAAAAAATGCTCTTTGAAAACTGAACAGCGAAAGCGTTAATGAGTCTATCATTAAATGATTTGCCAGCTTTGAACCAGTAACAAACTTTATTGGA
>NZ_JBHVSO010000019.1:0-74785 GCF_042885155.1 Brevibacillus sp. NPDC058079 | reverse complement strand
AAGCGCGGTAACGCGTGGAGCTGACGAATACTAATCGGTCGAGGACTTATCCACAAATTCTTAGCAATCATGCGTATTCAGTTTTGAAGGAATAACGAAGAGAGGAGTCAATCCACTGGATTGGCTCTTTTTCCTATAAGAGAAGGGGAGCACATGGAACTAAAAGCAGAGAAGAAATATGAAGCTGACATGTACGAACCGATTCGGAATTATTTTGTCGCACAAGGATATGACGTTTTTGGCGAGGTCAAGCATTGCGATTTAACGGCCATCAAAGGCGAGGACCTGATCATTGTTGAGTTCAAGCGCAACCTAAGTGTGGAATTGCTCATACAGGCAACCAAACGACAGCGCTATACCGATTTTGTTTATATTGCAATTCCGAAGCCCAAATACAAATTGTTTTCGAAAAAATGGCAAGATATATGCTACTTGGTTAGACGTCTCGAGCTCGGTCTCATTCTTGTGTCCTTTCCAAAAAGAGGGCCCGCAGTCATGGAAGTGAATATTTCACCGGGACCATTTGATCGGGTAAAAAGCAAGCAATTCAACCAAAAAAAGCGAAACCGCATCATTGAAGAGATGCGGGGAAGATACGGCGATTACAATGTTGGCGGCAGCTATCAAACCAAGCTCATGACGGCCTACAAGCAGAGCTGCATTCAAATCGCGACGTTGCTTCAGCAGTATGGACCGTTATCGCCTAAATTACTTAAGAGTAAAGGGGCGGGGGAGAAAGCCTCGTCGATTCTTATCCAAAATCATTATGGGTGGTTTACCCGTGTGCAACGAGGGCTGTATGCGATCACTCCGACAGGAGAGAGAGAAATCGCAGAATACCCTGAGCTCATTGCTTACTATCGAGAACAGGCAGAGGAAATACACGGAACGCTTGCTCTAGACTCAGAAAAACAAAGGCAGCCTGCCGTGAAAGAATGACAGGCTGCCTTTTTCTATTGAAGGAATGAATTAGTGCGCGATCCATTCTGCTGTCATTTGTCCCACCAGTGCACGCCCAGCCACAATGTCTGGATGGAACTGAATCGTTGCGTTTTGGCGGACGATTTTCACCTGTTGAATGGCATCCGATAACGGCTGTTCATTCGTCAGCCTCCCTCGAGCTTTTGCGATAGAAAGTCCCGCGACCGTGCCTTGAGCCATTGCTACTTTGGCACTTTCAATTCCCGTGATATTGCCGGCAACATAGAGTCCAGGGACTGGCGTTCGCATGCTTTCATTGTGTAAGGGGACATGCCCGCCCAAGGAGGGAACATAGGCAAACGGGCACCCGGCAATCGCTGCCAATTCGGCGAGTGGACTTAATCCGCCTGCGATACAGACGAAATCAGCTGGAATGACTCTTTCGGTACCAGCTATGGGGGAACCATCGGCTGCAACGCGGGCGATACGGACACCCTCGACTTGAGAGGTTCCGACGATTTCCAGTGCTGCTGTTCGCAGTTGAATCGGGATGTCCCACATAGAAAACCCGTTTGAGGGGTAGAGAGACACTGCCAGCTTTTGCATCCATGAACTTCCCATCAGTTTGCTCCCCAGCCGAATCATCAGAGAAGGCGCAAGATGGGCGACCCGCAATAAGGATTGCATCACTTCTTGTGGTTGCCCCGCAGTGCCACTGACAGTCGTACAAGATGGGAGAATCATTCGATCCACGGTAATTCCAGCTAACTGCAATTCTCGGGATATCGCTACCGATAAGATATTGATCCCAATGACTATCCCACGTTGTCCTACTCGCACGCGCTGCACATTAGTCATGACTTGAGCAGCTCCGATGGACATCACGCCAGGTAACGTCCACCCTGGCACGGGTACGGCTGCTTCAGAAGCACCCGTTGCGATCAGGAGCAATGGGACTGTCATTTCCCCCTGTGTCGTAGAGACGACCCAGCCATTCTGGGATTGCGTCAAATGAAAGACAGAGACGCCGCAACAGATCTCTACACCGAGATGTTTCGCTTCCTCCGTGAGTCGGGCTGCCTCATCCAGCCCATTCCACCACACACCGTCCGGTTCTTCGTGAAGCTGTCCAAGCAAGCGGCCCCCAGGGCGATAAAACTCATCGACTACACGAACAGCCAATCCCTGCCTAGCACTTGCAATTGCTGCAGATAAGCCCGCAGGTCCAGCCCCGATGATGAGAAGGTCGATCATGCACCATGCCCTCCTTTTTTCAAGGGAGTAGGAAGGAGAGAACCAGCATTCACTTGCATACCTTCCTGCACAAGCGTCATACAAGCACGCACGGTAGGAACACCATCTACATGGACACGACATTCATAGCAGTGACCGATATTGCAGTAAATTCCTCGCGGAGTTCCTTTTTCCTCATGCACCCGAAGCGTACGGACCCCTGCAGCCAATAGGGCTCCCGCAATCGTCTCACCTTCGTAAGCCGTATAGACAGAGCCGTTATAATAAAAAGGTAGCTGTTTTCTGTCACCGTGTGAACCGAGGACCGGATGGTGATCAATCCGTTGACTCATGCCCGTTGCCCCCCAAGCGTTTGAAATGAGACAGGACGGATGGGCGGTTGGTATCCAAGAGGTACAGTATGTGAAGGCGCTTGGCCAGTTACTTGCTGAATGACCTGATCGATCAATGTACGGCAGGTTCTCCCACCGCAGCAGCCCATGCCGGCTCTGGTCCGTAGCTTCAGCTCGCGTGCGGTACATTGATAGGTTTGGGCGATCTCTACCAATTCAGCGAGAGTTACATCTTCACAACGGCAAATAATCAATGGATGCGATTCCATGATGAAGCCTCCTTTCATTCTTGCTTGATGAAAAATGCAAGTGTCATGCCATGGGAAAGCGAGAGAGATCGTCCTGGCTGGCACAATACTTGCTGAATATTCTCAAAGAACGAGCCCAATCACGACAAACAAAAGAGGGATGACAGAGATGGAAAAAGTAACAAGACTTCGTGAGCAATTCGATTCACTTGGGATTGACGGGATTTTGATCACCAATGGACAAAACCGCCGATACCTCACAAACTTTACAGGTACATACGGAGTTGTCCTCATTTCTAGGGAACAGGCCAAGCTTTTCACAGATTTCCGTTACACAGCCCAAGCGAAAGCACAAGCAACAGGCTTTGAGATCGTTTATTTGCCGACAAAAGAATCCGTTTACAGTGAAGTGGCGCGCCAGGCGGAAGCGATGGGGATCAACCATCTCGGCTTTGAGGAGGAGAATGTCTCATTTGCTTTGCATCGTAAATACAGCGAGGCCGGCCAAACAGCATTCATTCCGACGTCAGGTGTCATTGAGGGATTGCGGATGATTAAGACAAAGGAAGAACTGGCGATCATCCGAACGGCTGCGCAAATCGCCGATGCGGCATTTTCCCATATTACTTCCTACCTGCGTCCTGGTATCACAGAGCTTGCGGTGTCTAATGAATTGGAAATGTTCATGCGAAAGGAAGGGGCGTCGGGCTCTGCTTTTGACATCATTGTTGCTTCTGGTTATCGTTCCGCACTTCCTCATGGCGTAGCGAGCGAAAAAATGATTGAAGCCGGGGATATGGTCACGCTGGACTTTGGCGCATTGTATCAAGGGTATCGCTCTGATATTACCCGTACGGTTGCTGTTGGCACTCCTGATGAACAGCTCAAAGCCATCTACGAGATCGTTTTGGAAGCACGCAATCGGGCTGTTGCAGGCATTCGTCCTGGCATTACCGGGAAAGAGGCAGACGCTTTCGCACGGGACTACATCACGGAGCACGGCTATGGCGAGCGATTTGGACATGGGATGGGGCATGGAGTGGGCCTCGATATTCATGAGGAGCCATTTATGTCCACACGTTGCACCGCTGTTCTCCAAGAAAGCATGATTTTGACCGTGGAGCCGGGGATTTATATCCCAGAGCTTGGTGGAGTCCGTATCGAAGACGATCTGGTTGTCACAGAGAGTGGCAATGAGGTGCTGACACATTCACCGCGTGAATTGATCATTTTGTAAATTGAGAGATAAAAGCCTTGGCCGAGTAAGTGGGCTGAGGCTTTTTTTGTCTACCAGCGGTGTCTAAAATTTGAAACACAACAAGCAATACAGTGTACAAAAAAGTGTACAACAACCAACTCTAGAACGAAGCCACTGCCGCCTTTATTTTTGGCACATCTCTTGCATTCAGATAATTCTGAAAACAAACATATAACGACTGAACAATGGGGGTTGATCAAATGAAAAAAAGTATGTTCGCGGTAATGAGTAGCCTAGCAGTCATGGGATTAGCGTTAGCGGGATGTGGAGGAGGACAGCCAGCAGCAAAGCCAGCCGAGCAAGCATCACAGAGTGGACAGTCGAGCACGCAGCCAGCACCTGCCACCACGGCTAAAGAACCAGGAAAAGCCCAAGTCCTACGCTGGAATCTTCACTCCGAACCACCTACAGGTGATCCTGGACTTGCGGAAGACACGACTTCTGCTGCTATCGTCAAAGCAGTCTTTGATGGACTGACACGCATCGGGCCCTCGGGCAAGCCAGAGGAAGCAGTAGCCGAGAAGATTGAAGTATCGAGTGATATGAAAACATACACCTTCAAGCTGAGAGACTCCAAGTGGAGCAACGGGGAACCAGTAACAGCGCACGATTTCGAATACGCGTGGAAGCGAGCACTCGATCCGAAGACAGCGTCCAATTACGCTTACCAGCTCTATTACATCAAGAATGCGGAAAATGCGAACAAAGGGACTGGCAGCTTGGATGATGTCGGCGTAAAAGCATTGGATGACAAGACCCTCCAAGTAGAGTTGACGAATCCAACTCCGTTTTTTCTGGAGCTAACCGCCTTCCAAACTTATTTCCCGGTAAATAAAAAGGTAATCGAGGCAGATGAAAAGTGGGCCGGAGAAGCCAAAACACATGTAGGAAATGGTCCATTCAAAATGGAGTCTTGGGAACACAAAAGCAAAATGGTACTCGTGAAAAACGACAACTACTGGGACAAAGATAGTGTCAAACTGGACAAGATCGAGTTCTCGATGGTGGAGGATGAAAACACAGAGCTGTCCATGTTCGAAAATGGCGAGATTGACTGGGCAGGCAGTCCGTTAAGCTCGCTGCCAACAGATGCGATGCCAGCGCTTAAAGACAGCGGAAAGCTACAAGTGAAGCCGGTCGGTGCTACCTACTGGTACAAGTTCAATACAGAGAAACCTCCGTTCAATAACGTGAAGATACGTAAAGCTTTTGCCTACGCCATTAACCGTCAAATCTTGATCGACAACGTACTCCAAGCGAATCAGCAGCCAGCGATGGCAGCAGTTCCTCCGACAATGGGACTCAATACGGGCGGCTATTTCAAAGATAATGATCAAGAAACGGCCAACAAGCTGTTAGAAGAAGGAATGAAAGAGCTGGGCATCTCTAAACTGCCGCCGATCAAACTCAGCTACAACACGTCGGAAGGGCATAAAAAGATCGCAGAAGCGATTCAGGACCAATGGCGTCAAAACCTTGGTGCAGAAGTGAAGCTGGAAAATCAGGAATGGAAGGTGTACCTCGAGACCATGCACGAGGGCAACTATCAGGTCGGGCGTCTCGGCTGGTCGGGTGACTTCAACGATCCGATCAACTTCCTGGAGCTGTTCAAGGAAAAGGACGGGGGAAACAATGACACGCGCTGGGAGAATCCGAGATTCAAAGAGCTGCTGAATCAGTCCGCCACCGAGAGTGATCCGGAAAAGCGCAAGGCGATTCTGCGTGAAGCCGAGCAAATCATGATGGATGAAATGCCGATTATGCCGATCTACTTCTATACGCATACATGGGTGAAGAATGACAAGGTAAAAGGAATCTTCCAGGATGGTCTAGGCGCAATCGACTGGAAATGGGCATCAATCGAATAATATTCGAATGGGGGATGGGCTATGAAAAAGTGGGGAAGCGTGATAGTTGCAGCGATGTTGACTCTAACGCTTGCTGTAGCGGGATGTGCCAATCAAGGAGCTTCTACTGGAGGTGCAGACGCTAGCGAGATACTCGTTGGTGTGATTTTACCAATAACTGGTAATAATGCAACGGATGGAAAAGACATGCAAAACGCCATCGAAATGGCTGTCAAAAAAATAAACGACAGCGGCGGAGTTGTTGGAAAAAAATTGAAGATCGAAGTAGCTGATGATGGCTGCGATCCACAAATGGCGACGACAGCAGCCAATAAGCTGGTCTCTCAAAACGTAGTAGCTGTCGTCGGTGGCTACTGCTCAGGTGCGACATTGCCCTCATCGGGTGTATTCAAAAACGCCAACATTCCCATGATCGTTCCCGCAGCCAACTCAGCCAAATTACCCGCTCAAGGCTATGACACCCTCTTTTTGATCAATGGCCTAACCCCAGATCAAGCACAAACCGCAGCAGATTACATGGCAGCGAACCAGGCGAAAAAAGTCGTGCTCATCCATGACAATTCTGCCTACGCCAAAGACCTGGCCGATTTTGCCAAAGCGTCCGTTGAGAAATCCGGCGGAACCGTCATTGCGTACGAAGCGATCAACCCCGAAGAAAAAGATTTCAGTGCGCTGGTAACAAAAATAAAAGGTCTCCAGCCTGACGCGACGTATTTTACCGGCTATTATGCGGCTGGCGGACTTATGGTCAAGCAATTCAAGCAAAAAGGCGTTTCCGGTCTGTTCTTCGCAGGCGATGGATCATTCAGTGAGGACGTCATCAAGATTGCAGGCACAGACAATGCGGAAGGGCTTTTGATTACCGCGACCCCTACATCGGAATTCATCGAGGGGGCAGAAGCGTTCACTTCTGAGTACAAGCAGACGTACAACAACTTGGCACCGGGGCCTTTCTCAGCGTTGAGCTACAATGCGGTCAATCTGCTGGTAGATGCGATTGGGCGGGCGAACTCGACTGATCGTGACGCCATCAAAAAAGCGATCAAAGAAACAAAGGATTTCAAGGCGCTCGGACAAACGATCTCGTTCAACGCCCAAAATACGCTGGATACCTCCAACTTCGCCGTTTTGAAAGTGACGGGTGGCAAGTTCACATTAGCGAAGTAGGGCATACGTCAATCATTGCCTCAAGTAAGGATGGTGGAGGAATGGATATTCTCGTCCAAACACTGGCGGACGGATTGGTCATCGGTGCTTTTTACAGTTTGATCGCATTGGGTTACACGATGGTTTTTGGCATTATCAAGCTGCTTAACTTCGCGCATGGCGATTTGTACATGCTCGGTGCATTTGTCGGTTATACCTTGCTCAGCGTGCTCGGCGGAGACTCTTCTGGGGCAGGCTTGATGGGAATATTGATTGTCTTATTGCTGACGATGGTGATTGTCGGCGTCATCGGGATGGGGATTGAGAGGGTGGCTTATCGGCCCCTCCTGTTGGCTCCACGACTCTCGATCCTGATTACGGCAATTGGTGTCTCTCTTTTTTTGGAAAACGGCTCGATGATTGTTTGGGGGGCGCAGTATCAAGTGTATCCCTTGCAGCTTTCTCACGACGGCATTGGCCTGCTAGGGGCCAAAATCACATATGTCCAAATCGGGCTTGTCGTCGTCTCGGCACTTTTAATGCTGAGCTTGCATCTATTCATCAATCGCTCGCTGTACGGCAAGGCTATGCGGGCGATTGCGCTCGACCAGACGGCTTGTCAATTAATGGGCATCCATGTGCATAAAGTCATTGGCTTGACCTTTTTCATCGGTGCTTCATTGGCAGCAGGTGCAGGCACGATGGCAGGTGCTTATTACGGAACCGTCAATTTCATGATGGGCTTTATCATTGGACTCAAGGCATTTACGGCGGCGGTTTTGGGTGGAATTGGCAGCATTCCGGGAGCGATGCTGGGCGGGCTGCTGCTCGGGATGATGGAGACAGCCGGAACATTTATTTTCGGCGGTTCATGGAAGGACGTCGTGGCGTTTTCCCTGTTGATCTTGATTCTCGTATTAAAGCCAACGGGCATCATGGGTGAGAAAGTGACAGAGAGGATGTAGCGGATGAATCCATCTCGAAAAAAAATCGCTGTTGTCCTGTTGCTCGCCGTCGCGTGTGTACTGCCGTTTCTGTCCAATAACTACTGGCTGGATGTTGCGACACTTGCCTTGTTCTACGTTGTCTTGGCCCAGGGGCTGAATGTGGTAGTCGGCTTTGCCGGATTACTCGACTTGGGCTACGCTGCATTTTTTGCCGTAGGCGCTTATACGACAGGCATTCTAATGACGGTCTATCAATGGTCGTTTTGGCTGACCTTGCCTGTGGCCATGGTATTTGCGGCTATTGTGGGTGTGATTATCGGGGCGCCGACACTTCGGCTACGCAGTGACTACCTGGCAATCGTCACCCTCGGCTTTGGGGAAATCATTCGTATTTTAGCGATTAATCTTACTATTACCGGATCAGCTTCAGGCATTTACGGAATCCCGCGTCCTTCTATTGGGGGCTATGTTCTTGGCGGCCAGATCGACTTTTACTATTTGATCTTGATCATTGCTGTTTTGGCGGTCGTGGCTGTAAAACGGTTGGGCACATCACGCATCGGGAGGGCGTGGATGTATATCCGCGAGGACGAGGATGCTGCCGAAGCGATGGGCATTAACCGGATTAATATGAAGCTGATGGCGTATTCGATCGGAGCTGTCATCGGGAGTTTGGCTGGTTCTGTTTTTGCTGTCAAAATGAGTGCGATTGCGCCGCTCAGCTTTAGCTTTACCCAGTCCATCATGATACTTCTGGCAGTGGTTTTGGGAGGGTTGGGCAGCATTCCTGGCGTCGTTTTGGGCGCCGTGCTGGTCATTGCTTTGCCGGAGCTGCTGCGCTCAGTGGAAGATTGGCGGTATTTGATCTTCGGCGCCGCGCTGGTCGCGATGATGCTGTTTCGCCCCCAAGGACTGTGGCCTGCCCGCTATGAGTTGAAACGAGGCGCTAGACATGGCGAGACCGAGGAGGCTACGGAAGGGGGCAGCGGTAATGACGTCAAGCTTGACAGTGAAAAATGTAACGCTTAAATTCGGCGGTCTGACTGCGGTAAACGATTTGTCTTTTGCTATCAGCCGAGGCTCGATCAGCAGTATCATTGGCCCGAATGGAGCGGGGAAAACATCCGTTTTTAACATGATCACCGGATTCTACCGTCCAACAGCGGGGCAGATCATCCTTGAAGGCAACCAGCTCGTGGGAAAAAAGCCAAGCCAAATCACACAACTCGGCATGGCGCGAACGTTTCAAAACCTGCGGCTGTTTCCGAATTTGACGGTCTTGGATAATGTCAAATCAGGCATGCACAGCCGCACGAGCCAAACCGTCTGGGGAGCACTATGGCAGACTAGGGCACAGCGACGAGAGGAACAGTTGATTGAGGATACGGCAAGGGACTGCCTTCGCTTCGTGGGGATGGAAGACAGTTGTTGGCGCATTGCCAAAAACTTGCCGTATGGCGCTCAGCGTTATTTGGAAATCGCGCGGGCCTTAGCTACCAAGCCGCGAGTGTTGCTCCTCGATGAGCCTGCTGCGGGGCTGAATTATGAGGAGAAGGAAGACCTGATTGCTTTGATCAAGCGAATCCGCACCCATTACGAGTTGACAGTGCTGATCATCGAGCACGATATGGGTTTGATCAAAAAAATATCGGAAAAAGTAATCGTCCTCGACTACGGACAGAAGATCGCAGAGGGAACTCCCGAGGATGTACTCAGCAATCCGCGTGTCGTAGAGGCCTACCTTGGAAAGGAGGAGGAGGCGATATGACACCACTTTTGACGATCAGCGGCATTCATTCGTTTTACGGAAAAATTGAAGCGCTCAAAGGTATCGACCTGCATGTGCATGAAGGAGAGATTGTCGCATTGCTAGGCAGCAATGGTGCAGGCAAGAGCACGACACTCAAAACGATTTCTGGAATCGTTCGACCAAGCAGTGGAGATGTCTTGCTTCATGGAAAGAGTCTCGTAGGCTGGGCTCCTCACCAGATTGTCGAGGCTGGCATCATCCATGTACCAGAAGGCAGGCGGATTTTTGCTGGCTTGACTGTGCGTGAAAATTTAGAGCTAGGTGGTTTTACACAGAGAAAAGAGAAGGCGGCCATTGCAGAGGGGATTGAGCAGGCATTCGCGCTGTTCCCTCGATTGAAGGAGCGGAGTGAACAAATGGGAGGAACGCTGAGCGGAGGCGAGCAGCAAATGCTCGCAATCTGCCGCGGTCTCATGGCACGTCCAAAGCTCTTGATGCTAGATGAGCCGTCGATGGGGCTTGCCCCGATTATTGTGGTTGAGATCATGAATATAATTAGAGAAATAAACAGGCAAGGCACGACGATTCTTTTGATCGAACAAAATGCCAAGGCAGCGTTGAAGCTTGCTCATCGCGGCTATGTAATGGAGACAGGGCACATCGTCATGGAAAATGAGGCAGACGTGCTTCGGGCCGACGATTCAATCGTCAAGGCGTATTTGGGCGCGTAGGCCGCATGCACTGCTTACGTGCCCGACGACAAAGGAGGAATCAACCATGGAATTGATCCGTATTTTGTCTGAGGTATTGCCTCCCAAAGAGGGGCGAAGTTTTCCTGATTTTTGCTCGAGGTGGCGTACGATATTTAAAAAGAAGCTGTAGTGGAGGGAAGAAGCGGCTTTTGTAAAACATGATTGTAAGTCGATCCAAGCAGGTAACGCGCAATCATTGAGTCGTAAAACGAACCACTAATGCTTCACTGTCGTAATTCGATAACTCAAGATGATCAGCTAGCACAAGAAATCTACCTTGACCAACCCCAAAAACGGTTTGAAAAGCTCGATGAACACCTAACAGCTCGAAAGCCCTGTCACATGTTTGTAAGGAGACCGCCCGAACGTAGAGAGGATACAGGCGACTGGAAAACATGTGGCAGGGCTCCCCCATGCACTACCGTTGAAGGACAACGTTTTTTTACTTCCCCAATTTGTTATAGAGCGTGGCACGCGATATGCCAAGTCTTTTGGCAGCGGCCTGCTTGTTGCCGTTTTCCAGCTCGATGGCTCGCAATATGACGCGTCGCTCATGCGCTTCGATTTCTTCTTGCAGGGAAAAGAGATCGGGAGGGAGCTCAATCGGTACCTGTTTCGCCTGACCTTGCAAGGAATACGGCAAATCCTCTTCTTTGATAATACCGTCCGTCGCAAATACCACCAATCGTTCAATGGCATTTCGCAGCTCGCGAATGTTGCCTGGCCAGTCGTATTGGAGCAGGTTTTGCATTACATTTTGTGAGATAGCATGAATGGGACGGTTGTAACGTAAAGAGAATTCATAGAGAAAAAAGTGGGCGAGTTCAATCGTATCTTCAATGCGTTCTCGAAGCGGAGGAATTTTCAGCGTCACGACATTGAGCCGATAGAACAGATCTTGGCGAAACTTCCCTTCCTTCACTAACTCCTCCAAATTTTTATTCGTGGCGGCAATTACGCGGAAGTCCGCCTCAATCTGCTTGGTCCCTCCGACCGAATAATACTTTTTCTCTTGAAGCACGCGAAGCAGCTTCACTTGCATATCGAGCGGCATTTCTCCTACCTCGTCGAGAAACAGTGTTCCTCCACGTGCCAGCTCAATCATTCCTTTTTTCCCTTTTTGATCCGCACCAGAGAAGGCACCTTTTTCGTACCCGAACAGCTCGCTTTCAAACAAAGTAGGCGAAATCGCACCGCAGTTGATGGCGATAAAGGGCGCATTGGAGCCTTCCCGCACATCATGTACGGCTTTGGCGAAAAGCTCCTTACCGACGCCGCTTTCCCCTGTGATCAAGACGGTTGCTTGTGTAGCGCTGAGCTTTTGGATCATGGACTTGATATGGCGAATGGGGAGACTCGTTCCCTTGATCTGTGCAAATGGATCAGGGGTCGGACTGAGCTTTGCCATTTCCTGCTGCAAATGATTCACTTTTTTATTGGCGTTCAACAGCTCCTGGTTCAGTCGGACCTGGCTCGTGATATCGGTTTCCGCCGCGACAGCACCGATGATTTTTTCATGCAAATAGATCGGATTGGTATTGATGAGCACAACGAGATCCTCTCGCGGCTGATGCTGATGACGGTAGAGAGACTGTCCACTTTGGAGCGATTTGAGTGTTTCGAGCATTTCGAGCGGGAAAAATTCGGTGATCGGGCGACCAATCGTTTCTTTTGCTTTCAAGGAAAAGATTCGTTCAGCACCTTCTGTCCAAACCATCACACGTGCTTTTTCATCGATGACGGATATGGATGCATCCATGGTCTTAATCATCGTCTCGAAATACGCTTCCAAGATCTCATACGAGGAAAAAATGGCTTGTATGACGGCACCGCGATGAAGGTAGCCGACAGGGACTCCGGGCTGTTTTTCAATCAGGAGATAGTTGTGAGTAGCTAGCAGGTGAATGGCGTCGGCCAATGTTGAATCCAGTGTCATCACAGTAGCTGGTTCCCATGGGGCTTGTGTGCAATCGATCGTCAAGTTGATGGTTAAATGGAAGGAATCGGCGACATACCAGCTGGTTTGATGCTGGGCAAATACAGGAATGGTTTCGTCCAACGGAGGAGGGAGAAGCTCTTGATCATTGAAAATCCGCATGTTTGTCTGTATCAACTCGGTTAAGGCAGGAAGTTTGTGATTCAACTCGATCATCCCTTTTAAAAGAGGTAGTTCAAGTGTATAAAATTTTGAACATTTTCTCATTTATTATACATTCGCTCTTTCGGTTGTCAAAGAATTTAGACGAAATATTTTGGAAATCACGCTTGGAACGATTGGCATGGCTTTTGCAAAAAGAGTAAGAGAGTAGCAGAATACGCATTTGAGGAGAATCAGCATGACAGTACAAACTCATGCGCAGATTGCGGTAATCGGCGGTGGCATCATCGGTGCGGCGATTGCGTATTACGCTGCAAAGGCTGGATTGGATGTCGTTGTCCTGGAAAAAGGCGAGCTGGCATCAGGGACGTCCTCGCGCTGTGACGGGAATATTTTGGCGATCGACAAGGACCCCGGCTTTGACAGTCAGATGTCCCTGAAAAGCCAGATGCTCGTTGATCAGCTTAGCCGGGAGCTGGACCATACGTTTGAATATCGGGCACCGGGGAGCATTCTCGTCTGCGAATCAGAGGCCGAGATGGAAGCCGCCCATGAATGGGTGCGACGGCAAAAGGAAGTCGGACTGCCGTTTCGGATGCTGGACCGAGCGGATATTCGGCAGGAGTCGCCTTACTTTGCGGACGACTTGCTGGGAGGCTTGGAGTGCGCCACCGATTCTACCGTCAATCCGTACATGCTGACCTTTGCCTTGTTTGAAGGAGCGAAAAAGCATGGAGCGAGGATCATGCGCCGTACAGAGGTCAAGTCGCTTAGACGTGATCAGGCGACGGGAACGTTTCACATCGGGCTTGGTACCGGCAGCATGACAGCTAAGCAGGTCGTCAACGCCGCGGGGGTGTGGGCGCCAGTCATTGGCAAAATGGTCGGGGTGGATATTCCGATCGTTCCGCGCAAAGGTCACTTGATCGTCGCCTCGCGGCAGATGCCGGTCGGCGTGCGTAAGGTGATGGAGTTTGGCTATCTCATCTCGAAGTTTGGTGGAGTGCGACAAGTAGACGAAGAGACAGAGAAGTATGGAGTCGCGCTCGTATTTGAACCGACAGAGAGCCAGAACTTCTTGATTGGCTCCAGTCGTCAGTTCGTAGGCTTCGATACGCGGATTGATCTGAATGTCGTCAGGTGCATGGCGAGAAGAGCGCTGCGCTTTTATCCGAAGATCGCCGACTTTGCCATCATCCGCACGTATTGCGGTTTGCGCCCATGGACAGAGGATCACTTGCCGATTATTTCTCGCGTAGAAGAAGTTCCCGGTTACTTTATCGCGGCTGGTCATGAAGGAGATGGAATCAGTCTGGCTGCCGTCACAGGCAAGCTGGTGTCCGAGATGCTAGTCGATCAGACAGACACCATCATTCCGACAGAGCCGCTACGCTTGGAGCGGTTTACGAAAAAAGGAGTGTTGCATCCATGAAAGCAACGAGGGTGTTTACCACCATTGACACGCATACAGGGGGAAACCCTACCCGCACGGTAATCAGTGGTCTGCCAAAGCTTACCGGAGCCACGATGGGAGAAAAAATGCTCCAGATGAAGGCCGAGTACGACTGGATTCGCTCGTTTTTGATGTATGAGCCGCGGGGGCATGATGTGATGTCCGGGGCCTTGATCGTTGATCCATGCCATCCTGATGCAGATGTAGGGGTGATCTATATCGAGACAGGCGGATACTTGCCGATGTGTGGCCACGATACGATCGGTCTATGTACCGCGCTGGTGGAGACAGGCATGATCCCCGTGACTGAGCCGGTGACAAAGCTAACGCTCGATACGCCAGCAGGATTGGTCGAGGTAGCCGTACAGGTAGAGGGAGGGAAAGCCAAGGAAGTATCATTTGTGAACATTCCAGCCTTCCTCTATCAGCAAGATGTGACTGTAGAAGTAGAAGGGATTGGAGCGGTGACCTGCGATATTGCGTACGGTGGAAACTTTTATGCCATCACAGATGCACGCAAGCTCAATCTCGAACTGACGCCAGCCCATGCATCCACCATTGTCGATACGGCCGTCACGATTCGAAAAGCGATTAATCAGGCCATGGAGATCGTTCATCCGGAGAAGCCGTTTATTCGCGGACTGACCCATGTGGAGTTCTATACGGCCCCTGACAATCCGGGAGCGGATGTGAAAAATACCGTCGTCGTACCACCGGGCGGAATAGACCGATCGCCATGTGGAACAGGCACTTCCGCCAAGCTGGCAGTCTTGTTTGCCAAAGGGGAGATCGGGATAGACGAACCGTTTGTGCATGAGAGCATCGTCGGTTCTCTGTTTACAGGAAGAGTGCTGCAGGTGACGGAGGAAGGGGGGCTACCTGCTGTCATCACCCGAATTGCAGGCTCGGCCTGGCTGATGGGCAAGCATACGATTTTTTACAATCCGGAAGACGAGCTGGCGAATGGCTTTTTGCTCATACCAGCCGCAACGGATCATTAAAACAAAACCCAAATGTGAGAGGAGAATGAAAATGGCAAGATTTGAAGGAGTGTACGTGGCGATTGTCACGCCGTTTACTAACGATTATGAGGTGGATTACAAACGTTTGGCAGAATTGTGTGACTGGTTGATTCAGGAGGGCGTAGACGGACTGGTTCCGTCCGGTTCGCTGGGAGAATACGCGACAATGACAGGGGAAGAGCGGGCAAAAGTCATTCAAACCGTGATCGCTGCCGCAAAAGGTCGAGTTCCGGTGGTCGTAGGTTCTGCTGCTCCGTCTACCCGTCAAGCAGTGGAATGGGTGCAATTCTCCAAGGATGCGGGAGCAGCAGGGGTGATGGCCTTGCCTCCGATTAACTACAAGCCATTGGAAAATGAAGTGTTTGCCCACTACGAGGCACTGAACACTGTCGGGCTGCCGATTATTGCCTATAACAATCCTCACGACTACAAAATCGACCTGACACCGGACATTTTGGCAAGACTGGCGAAGTTCGAAAATATCGTCGCTGTGAAAGAATTCTCCGGTGACGTACGCCGCATGCAGGATATTCTCGCGCAGACGGATTTGGAAGTTATGGTCGGTGTAGACGATCTCGTCATGGAGGGCGGCTTGATCGGGGCGACAGGTTGGATTTCGGGTGTGCCAAATGCGCTGCCAAAAGAAGGAGTGGAGCTGTTCCGTCTGGCACGGGCAGGCAAGCTCAGCGAAGCACAAGCGCTTTATCGCCGTTTGTTGCCATTGTTCCACTATGATGCAAGTCCACAATTGGTACAGTCGATCAAATACATGATGGAGCTGGCGAATTTCCCAGTAGGACCGACTCGTCCGCCGCGTCTGCCGCTGTCTGAAGAATACTACGCAGGCATAAAAAAGGCGTTTGACTACGCTGTCGGCGCTGCAAGTGGACGATAAGGGGGACGGCCAGAATGCACAGCAAAAACTGGATTGGCGGCGAATGGATGACGCCGTCAGGGAAGGAACTAACGGTCAAAAACCCGTCGCGTATCACAGAAGAAGTTGGCGTTCTTCACCTGTCTGATCGGTCACATGTTTTTGCCGCTGAACAGGCAGCTCGTGCGGCACAGATCGGCTGGGCAAAACAAACGGGTGGAGCTCGAGGCGAAATCCTTTTTCAAATGGCTGCCGCATTAGAGGCAAATGCAGACAGCTTGGCACAGCTGGCAAGCCGAGAAATGGGCAAGCAGCTTGGCGAGATGCGCGGTGAAGTGGCGCGTGGGGTCAGTCTGTTGCGCTATTATGCCGGAGAAGGGATGCGTTCCAACGGCAACCTGATTCCTTCTTCAGATACGAACGTCCTGCAATACAGCCGTCGTGTACCGCTCGGAGTTGTGGCGGCCATCACACCATGGAACTTCCCCGTTGCGATTCCCATCTGGAAGATCGCCCCTGCCCTCATTTGCGGGAACACGGTCATCTGGAAACCAGCGGAAAATGGCTCGCTCACAGCGACACGACTAGCTGAAATATTTGCGGAAACGAAGCTACCTGCGGGTGTTCTGAATCTGGTGATTGGCAAGGGCCGAGAGATCGGCAATACACTCACGAATGAAGCTGAAATCGATGCGGTCAGCTTTACAGGCTCATCGGAAACAGGCAGACAGATTGCCATCGCGTGCGCAGGTCGCAATATTAAATATCAAACCGAAATGGGCGGAAAAAATGTGGCAGTCGTTTTGGCTGATGCTGATCTGGATAAAACGGTTCCGATTTTGCTCAGCGGCGCGTTTCGATCGGCTGGTCAAAAATGTACGGCTACCAGCAGGATCATTGTAGAAAAAGCGATCTACCAGCCACTGGTCGAGCGATTGCAATCGGCTATGGAGACGTGCCGAGTAGGAGATGCCAGTGATCTGGAGGCGTATTTGGGTCCTGTTGCCTCGGCTGCACAGTATGAGACGGTTGGGCAATACATCGCATTGGCTAACGCTGAAGCAACAGTCATTGCCCAAAGCCCATCATATGCAAAAGAGGAGCAAGGCTATTATATCCGTCCCCAAATTGTCGAGGGTGTCGCTGCCAATCATCGCCTCGTTCAGGAGGAAGTGTTCGGACCATTGGCTGTGCTTTTGACAGCAGACGGATTTGACGAGGCTGTGGAGCTGTGCAACCAGTCTGTGTACGGACTGAGTGCTTCACTGTTCACCCGAGACTTGACGAGTGCCCATCGCTTTTTGGATGTGGCGCAGGCGGGGATGGTTCGGGTCAATCAGGAGACGGCAGGTGTGGAATACCAGGCTCCATTTGGTGGCATGAAGCTGTCCAGTTCACATACACGGGAGCAGGGTCAGGCGGCGCTTGATTTCTACAGTACGACGAAAACATGCGCGATCAAATACGCGTGGTGATCGATCAAGCTTTTCGCCAATCGCATAAAAAGGTGAGGATGTCATGCACATCAATCAGTTGTTTACGACGATCGAGGCCCATACCGGAGGGGAGCCGCTCCGCATCATAACAGGCGGGATCCCACCGCTCGTGGGCGAGACGATTTTGGAGAAGCGACGATACTTTCGGGAGGAGCTGGACCATATCCGGCGGGTACTCATGTATGAACCGCGCGGGCATCATGGTATGTACGGCTGTGTCATGACAGAGCCCGTCAGCCCAGATGCGGCATTTGGCGTGCTGTTCATGCATAACGAGGGCTACAGTACCATGTGTGGGCATGGAATCATTGCGGTTGTGACGGCTGCCATTGAGACCGGAATACTTCGGCTGGGAGATCCAACAGAGCGGATTGTGATTGACAGTCCGGCAGGAAGAATCATTGCACACGCCACTGTAGAAGAATCGCTGGTCCATTCCGTCTCGTTTGAAAATGTCCCCTCCTTTGTTTTGGCACAAGACGTTCCCATTGAGTGGGGAGGACGTACTTTTTCAGTAGACATTTCTTTTGGCGGAGCATTCTATGCAGTTGTACAGGCAGAAGATATCGGGGTTCAGGTAGAAATTGAGCGATTGGCCGAGCTGCAAGAGTGGGGCCAGCGAGTCAAGGAACAAATCGAGGCGAAAATGGAGGTTGCTCATCCGTTGGAGCCTGAGCTTAAAGGAATTTACGGGGTGATTATCTCGGATAAGCCGAGAGTGGAAGGATCAGACCTGCGCAACGTGACGATTTTCGCCGACAAGCAGATCGATCGCTCACCATGCGGTACAGGGACTGCGGCTCGCGTAGCCACCTTGCATGCGCGAGGCAAGCTGGCTGCTGGAGAATCGTTTGTCCATGAAGGAATTGTTGGGAGCCAGTTTATCGGCAAAGTGGTAGCAACCACACAGGTGGGGAGTTATCCGGCTGTCATTCCGAGCATAGAAGGCAAGGCGTTCATCACAGGTCTGCATCAATTTGTCGTTGACCCTACGGACCCGCTGAAAGACGGATTTTTACTGCGATAGGATCGTTTGCTAGAAAAAAGAGGTTGCCGATCACAGGCAGCCTCTTTTTCATCCCCCAAAAAAGCCTGGTCACAATACTGCCACGCATTGGGGCATCAGCATTTTTCCCCTTCTTCTGGTATAATGGACAAGATTGAATTTAGGAGTAAAGGGGTTGAATTTTTTGCCGTACAAAGCGTTAATTGAAGCGCATGTGGGTAGCTGGGAAGTCGCATTCGTGCTCTTGATCGTTGCCTACATCCTGTATCGCGTGGGTAAAGCAAAAGCAGGCAAGATCGTACATATGCTGCTCAGACTCATGATGGTCATCATTCTTGTATCGGGAGCTTGGATGCTTTTCGTGGGTCACGCAACAGATTTCTATTACTACGTGAAGGGCATCATCGCGGTTATCGCCTTTGGTTTGATGGAAATGTCCTTGGGCAAAGCAAAGCGACAAGAAGGCAGCATCGGCTTTTTCATCGGCTGTATTGTCGTTTTGGTGCTGGTTATTCTGCTTGGCTATCGCGTATTTATGTAAGATAGGCAATACAGGAAGGAAGAGGGTTTCCTCGCAAGAAATATTTGCGGGCGAAAGCCCTTTTTTTGTTGGGACGGGCACGGACAAGCCAATTAGCAAAGGGAGGGCCGGGGCCATATTACTCTATGCACATATGTTAGAGGGGAGAGGTGAGGAAAAATGGCCTATCCTTCTGACAGTCAATTCATCCCGTTTACACTCGGCGGAAGTCCATTCGGAGACGTCCCAAACGATGAAAGTCCCGGCTCTGCCGACATGGTAGGAAACTCTACGTTTCCCGTTGCCTTTTTGGCGTATGATGGAACGAATCTCTACTTTCGGATGAGAGTCAATGAAGACCCAAGAAATTCGCAAAAAACAGGGTTTCAAAATTTTGCCTGGGGATATTTGATCAATACAACGGGAGTGGCTGGCACATACCAATGGATGTTGGGCGTGCAAGGCTTGCGCAACCGTATTGCCTTGATTCAAAACACCGTTGTTGAATTTAACTCCTGGAACGATCCGGCAGAGGGCACAAACGGCAGTGGAGCGCCCAACTGGCAAGCGCCGATTATCAATTTTGACACCGCTCGTGTGCGGCTGACGAATGACGGTTCAAATTTTAGCGGCAATCCTGATTACTTCATTGATCTCGTCATGTCGGCTGCTACGTTTTTTTCAACGATCGGTGTTACCTCTCTTACCTCCCTTCGTTTCCTTCCGTTTACGTCTACCAATGACAACAATTACAACAAGGACTCTCTGCGGACCAGTGAAGGCTTTAGCTTTGTCAATTCCTTGAGCAATACGACTACGATAGCGACGGGAGACGTACGGGCCAGTCTCGCAATCGACAAGCAGCTAACAGCAGGACCGGCAGTCGTTACCACAGGACAACTATCGCAATGGACGGGATCGATCACTGTCACCAATACCGGGAAGAGCCAGGCAACGACAGTCGTTGTCAACGATTTGATCGAGCTGGATCAGGTAACGGCTTTTACGGTAAACACAACAAATATCGGCTCTGTCGTCTACAATCCCCTCACCAAGGTGCTCAGCTGGACGATTGGCAATTTAGCTGCTGGTTCTACTGCCAGCTTGTCATTTACGGTCAATGGGGTTTTCGCGGTCTCTCCAGGCGGAACGCGGCGGTTAAACACAGCGACAGTCACGGGCGTAGACAGCTTTTCTGGCGGAATGCTTTCTCCTGTTCAGGATAATATTGTCATCACGGTTAACTTGGCTGGAAGTGTTGCTGGCGTAGTGCTTGACCAGTCCACGAACTTGCCTGTGGCAGGTGCGCATCTCGAGCTGTATGATTCGATTCCCGTACTAATCGGTACGACGACAACGGACACAGATGGTGCCTATTCGTTTACTGGATTGGCTCCTGGTCTGTATTCTGTGTCGGTGACCGCGCCAACTTATGACCCCAAAATCCAGTTCGTGAGCGTTTTGGCAGGGCAGACCACAAGAGCAGACATTTTGCTTCCTCCGAGTCCGGGTCAAGTGAATGGGACGATAACAGATACCGGATTGGCACCCATAGCAGGGGCAGTGGTAAAGCTCATTAATACGACAGGCGTGACCGTAAACCAGACAGTGACAGGGGGAGGGGGGACCTATCAGTTTACCAATGTCGTGCCGGGTGCCTACACGCTTGCAGTCAGTGCGGATACATTCCAGCCAGCCACAGTCGCGATCAATGTCATTCGAGCACAGACGACTACACAAAATGTAGTGCTCCAAACATCAGTTGCTCAGCTATCTGGTCTGGTGACAGGGCCGGGTGGCATACCGATTGCTGGGGCATTGGTGGAAGTGCTGAACCAGACAGGTATTACGCTGACGGAAACGACAACAAATGGAGCTGGCACGTATCTGCTGACCAAGCTCGCAGAGGGTGTTTATCAAATCCGCGTCAGTGCCGCAGGCTTTTCCACACAATTAGCTGGAATCAGCCTGCAAGCGGGCGATGCCAAAGTACTTGATTTTTCTTTGACGACTGCATTTGGAACGGTAAGTGGAACCATTTCCGATGCGCAAACGGGTGAGGGAATCCCGAATGCGAGCATCAAGGTGGTAACTCGTTCAGGAATTGCTGTAGGAGAGACATTAACCGACGCGAATGGAGACTACTCTTTATCCTTGCTAGGGCCGGAAACCTATATCCTTACGGCTGCTGCAGAGGGGTATGCGGGCCAAACAGTGGGGATAGAAATCATTGCTGGAGCAACTACACCGGTTGACCTCCAATTGGAAAAACTGGCAGGAGTATTGAATGGGACTGTCTCGGACACAGGGAGCAATCCGCTTGGTAATGCCGCTGTCATTGTTATGAAGGGAATTGTTCCTGTCGCGCAGACCATTACCGACAGCGCTGGCACCTTTTCCTTCCCGCACTTGGCCCCAGGCACGTATACCGTAACCGCTTCGGCTTCTGGTTATTCCACTGTTGTGTTGGGGGCAACTGTGCAGCCTCAGGAAATAGCGTCCCTTGCTTTTGTCCTGCAAGCTTCTCCGGGATCAATCGCAGGACAGGTGGTCGACAGCGGCAATCAGCCGATTCAGGGTGCCACTGTCATCATTAGGGAAAATACGGCAGCAGGTGCTGTTGTCGCTACTGTATTGACTGATGGGAACGGACAGTATGTGGTACCTAATTTGCTACCGCAGGCGTATGTTGTCATCGTATCTGCTCCGAATAAAACGACAGTGATCACAGGAGCAATGGTCACCTCATTGACGACAACAACGGTGAATGTACAGCTGGCAGACTTGCCTGGAAGCATATCAGGTTCGATTTTTGATGCTATCTCGGGACTGCCGATAACAGGTGCTTCGATAGAGGTTAGCGTGTTGAACCAAGCAGGGGCAATCGTCGGCCATGCAAATAGCGATCTGTCGGGAAATTACGGGATCACAGGGCTTACACCCGGAGTTTATACCATTACCGCCCGTGCAACCAATTATGAAACGAACAGTGCTTCCGCTACTGTACTTGCCAACACAAATACGCCTGTCAGCTTGGCGGTGTTTGCGAGTCCTGGCGAGATCCAAGGACAGGTGCTTGCTGCAGGGACGTTACAGCCGATTGCTGGTGCACAAGTAAATGCACTCGATTTCAATGGCTCCGTCGTGCATTCAGTATACAGCGATAGTCAAGGTAGCTTTGTTATCACCGGCTTGGCGAAAGGTCAATACGTTATCAGTGCTTCAGCGGATGGCTTTCAGTCCAATCATGTCGGAGCCATTGTATTCGCGAATACAACTACTCCTGTCCAGCTTCAGCTCAATCAGGATTTCGGTTTTATTAGTGGTACAGTAGCACCTGTCGTACCGGGAACTACCATTCAATTGTTTGATATCAATAACTTGTTGATCGGTACTGTCATCGCAGATGGGAACGGGGCATTTTCATTTTCAGGGGTCGCACCAGGCTCTTATATCCTTATAGCTACCGCTCCTGGCTACGCTGTTCAATCTGTTGGGGCGATCGTACAGCCTGGGCAGACGGCCAACGTTTCATTTACGCTTATCCCGAATCCGGGCAGTATTTCTGGAACGGTGCAAGACACGGGTATGCAGCCAATTGTCAATGCCGTGGTCCGTATTCTAGATTTGAATGAGACGACAATAGGCTTTGGCTATACGGATTCAAACGGTGCCTATACAATTGGCAACCTGCCTGTAGGATCATTTGTCGTGGTGGCAAGTGCCCCGGAATATGTTACAGGCTCGGTTGGTGTTACACTTGGACCCGGCGAAAATAAGACCGGAGTAGACTTTACTCTTGAGGCGAATGCAGGCGGGATTAGTGGACAGGTGACGGACGCGACGAATCCCGCGGTATTCATTGCAGGCGCCGTTGTACTGATTCGTTCCATAAGTAACGGAAATGTAGTGGCTACAGCAAGTACCGACCAGACGGGCAGCTATTTGATTCAACATCTGTTGCCGGGTGCCTATACCGTCACGGTAAGTGCGCCTAGCTATGCGGATCAATCAGTAGGGGCCAATGTAGTCAGTGGAGAAACAACGGGGGCAAGTGTGGCGCTCTTGCCAATGCCTGGGTCCATCGTGGGCAGTGTCATAAACAGCTTGGGTGTTCCTGTTACAGGAAGCGAAATCAACATCAAGCTGATGGATAGCAATCAAGCCGTCATACAGAGCTTGCTCGCGAATGAATCGGGTGTATTTTTCATTGGGAGTGTCTCTCCCGGCGTTTACACCGTTATCGCGTCAGCGCCTGGCTATGCCGTAGGAAGTATTGGTGTGATCGTGACGGCCAATACGGCAACTTCAACGACTGTCATTTTACCTGACTTGCCTGCGGCTATTTCGGGTGTGGTGACGAATCAGATGACGGGATTCGGGATTCCAGGAAGCACCGTGCTCATTACGGATAACCATGGTGTTGTGCTTACTCAATTATTGACAGACGATCAAGGCAATTTTTTGGCTGAGAAGCTTCCGTCGGGTGTCGTAAATGTAACCGTTTCTGCGCCGAATTTTGTATCTGTCTCGCAGGCCGTTATTTTGCAAGGAGGTATTACCACCAACTTTCAGCAGGCATTAGTTCCCAATCCCGGCAGTTTATCCGGCGTTGTGACTGATCTGGAGACGGGCTTGCCGATCGTTGGCGCGACGGTAATCGTCTTCGACAGCACCCGTGCCGCTGTGGGTTCCGTACTGACAGATGCAACTGGTAACTTTTCGCTTGATAGGCTGGCCCCTGGAGGGTACACCGTCAATGTCAATGCAACTGGATATGCAAGCGATGTAGCTGGCGCACAGATACAAGCAGGGGCGGCGTCCGTATTAAGCTTTGCATTAAACGAGTTGCCTGGTGGGATAGCTGGTACAGTGCGAGAGGAAGGTACGGCCTTGCCGATTGCCGGTGCGGTCATTACTGTTCGACAGGGAAGTCCGTCTGGAACGATACTGGCTATTGTCCTGACGAATGCGCAGGGTCAGTATATGGTGAGTGGACTGACTCCTGGGACCTATACACTTATCGGAAGTGCTACGGGATTCGCTGCTGAGGCTTCAACAGCTATGGTCGGATTGGGCGCGACTACCGGTCTTGACTTTTCTTTGCCGAATCTGCCTGCAAGTGTCACAGGCGAAATTAGTGACGCCCTTCTCAGCAATCCTTTGCCGAATACGCTCGTTCGCTTGCTAGGCAACAATAACACGATCCTCTTTTCAACCCAGACAGACGCTCAGGGGATATACTTCATGGATGGATTTGTGGCTGGAAATTACACCATTTTGGCAAGGAACGAAAGCTATCAGCGGGAAAGTGTCTCCTTTGATGTAGCACCTGGTGGAACAGCTACAGTCAATATCCCACTGGACCCGAATCCTGGTGTTTTGCAGGGCACTGTCAGGGATGCGCTTGATGGTACGCCACTGGTAGGGGCGGAAGTGTTGATCTTTTTCCCAGGCACAAACAACTTGTTGTCTCGGACGATTACGGACGGTCTCGGTCAGTTTAAAATCGACGGCTTGGCTCCCTTAACCTATACACTTGCAATTAGCGCTCAAGACTACACCACCCAGCCTGTGGGTGCGACGATCTTTTCCGGACAGACCACTACGATTGAAGTGGGGCTCCCTCCTTTTCCGGCTACTGTAACAGGTCAGGTACAGGCTGCTGGTGGAGGAGTTGTTCCCAATGCATTGATACAAGTAAAGGATTCACACGGGACATTGTTCGGCAGTGCGATTACAGATGACCTGGGCAACTTCGCTGTTGGCAATCTGCCGCCAGGAACGTATTTCATAAGCGCAAGTGAAGACAACTACGCAGCGGCAACGCAAAGCATCACCGTGACTGCTGGACAGACACTTAGTGGAGTCATTCTGACGATGTCTCCTCTACCAGGCAACATCTTCGGGAAGGTGACCAATCAGTTGACGGGGCTCCCGATTACAGGGGCGGCTGTTGCGATTCAGCTGTTTTCTAACGGCTTGTTTGTTGCCAACACCGTTACGAACCAGAGTGGGCAATTCCAGGTGAATGGCTTGACGGCTGGAGAGTACAATGTCATCGCAAGCGCAGATGGCTTCGGTACACATTACCGTACAGTTACGGTCGCAAGCGGGCAGACGACCGTGGCGACAGTTGAGCTATTGCCATTCGTCGGAACAATATCCGGGATTGTCCTCTTGCCAGACGGAAGTCAAGCCAGCGGAAACAATATTCAATTGTCCCTATTCAATTCAAACCAGATTCGCCTGCAAAATATCCTGGCTGAGCCGGATGGAACATTCCATTTTGTCAATGTGGCTCCGGGTACGTATACCGTTATCGGGACCATCCCGGGAATTGGTACCGGTCAGGCAGAAGCAGTCGTTTTGCCGAACCAAACAACCTTTATCATCATCCGCCTTTCTCAAGCGGGTACGATACAAGGAACGGTTCGATCCGGTTTGACAGGTTTGCCAGTTGCTGGAGCGACCGTGTATGTGCAAACGGTGAATCAACCAAACAGAACGACTGTGGTCGTCCAAACAGACAGCTTCGGCAGGTACAAGGTGACTGGTCTTGCTCCCGGCACCTACTTGGTTGTAGCCAATGCGATGGGGAGTGGAGAAGCGAGAGGGACAGTGACGCTGGGTGCAGGGGAAATCGTGACGCTCGATCTGGCTCTGCTTCCAGCAGCAATGAGCGGATCTTTTCGGGTCGCAACATGTCCGACCATTTTGTTTACCCCATTCTGACAGTTTGGAGAAACGCTCCACTAAAAATAATAAATATGGCGGAGAACTCCTTTTTTGATATAATAGCTGTAGAAATGCAGCTATTTTGTTTTGGGTAAAAACAACTGTGAAATCATGACTTATATTCAAGGGGGAGCGAGCCATATGGTGAAACAGCAAGAGGAGCTGTCCCATCCATTGACAGCTACCATCACGAAGACAAATACGCTTTTGCATATTCAAAGTCTCCTTCCCTCCTTTACGAAATCGGAGCAAAAGGTTGCCCATATCGTTTTACAGCAGACAGACAGCGTGATTTATTCATCGGTGATTGATCTTGCCGAAAAGGCGGGAGTGGGCGAGACGACCGTTTTGCGATTTTGCAGGAAAATAGGCTTTCATGGTTATCAGGAATTCAAGCTGGCATTGGCGCAGGAATTGGTCAATCCAGTCAAAAACTTGCATGGCGAAGTAGGAGAAGACGATTCGCTGGACATCATCACGCACAAGGTAACCGCAACCAATCAACAGGCGATTGGGGATACCTCGGCCCTGTTTCAGATCGAACAGCTGGAGCGTTGTGTTGACCTTTTGCAAAAAGCGAACACGATCCATTTTTATGGGGTAGGTACGTCAGCGGTAACAGCTCAGGATGCCAAGTACACGTTCTTGCGGATCGGGCTTCGAGTGGACGCTTTTAATGAATCGCATCTGCAAGCGATGGCTGCAGCGACTCTGGGACCGGGGGATGTCGCGATCGGGTTGTCTGTATCAGGCAGTACGAAAGACACTATCGATTCATTGAAAGTCGCCAAGCAGGCAGGCGCAACTTGCATTTGCCTGACGCACTATCGACGCTCACCGATTACGAATGTAGCGGACATTACGCTTCTGACCGCAGCGCAAGAAGGACCGTTGCAGGGAGGCTCTCTCGCAGCAAAAATTGCACAGCTGCATGTACTGGATGTCATTAGTACGACAATAACGATGCGCAACAAGGAAAAGGCCCTTTTATATAAAGAGAGAACAGCGAAGGCTGTACTGGAGAGAAAATACTAAAAGCATTCTGAACTTATATTGAATAGGAGTGGTTGGAAATGAAGCTCGTGATCGTGAAAGATTACACAGAGCTCAGCAGAAAAGCTGCTGAAATGCTCGTAAGTGAAGTAAAAGCAAATCCGAAGACTGTCTTTGGCCTTGCAACCGGAGGCACGCCAGTAGGGATGTACCGTGAGCTGATCAAGCTGTCGCAAGCGGAGAGCATCGATTTTTCGCAAGCGAGCAGCTTCAATCTGGATGAATACGTCGGACTTTCCTCATCTCATCCGCAAAGCTATCGCACGTATATGCAAGAAAACTTGTTCGATCACATCAACATTCCTGCGGAGAAAACACATGTGCCAGTTGGGAATACGACAGATCATTTGGCAGAGTGTGCACGCTATGAGGAATCGATTCGTTTGGCAGGTGGGATCGACATCCAGGTGCTGGGGATCGGCAATAACGGCCACATTGGCTTCAACGAGCCGGGCTCCCCTGCCGACTCATTGACACGCGTGGTCCAGCTCACTGACAGTACGATCGAAGCAAATGCCCGCTATTTTGATAGTGTGGACCTGGTTCCGACTCAGGCAGTTTCCATGGGGATCAAGACGATTCTTGGCGCTAAAAAAGTCGTACTTCTCGCAAGTGGAGAGGCAAAGGCAGAGGCAGTGCGATTGATGCTGGAGGGTGAGTCTACGGCAGATGTACCAGCTTCCTTATTGCAATTGCATCCAAATGTAACAGTGATTGTGGATCAGGAAGCAGCGAGCAAGCTGACAACCTCTGTACTGGCAGGAACCAAACCAAGCGGCAGCTAATGCACCGCTTGGTTTTCATTTTTCTTGTTCACCAATCTGTTCCGAATACGCACTTGTTCCTTATGCTATACTGGGAATGTTGCAAGAAGGTCACCAGATTTTTCAAAGGAGCTGATTTAGAATGAGCGCAAACGAAGCGTTGCTTACATTAGAAGGTTGGTATACGTATCATAATTTCCGCACCATCAATTGGGAAAAGTGGAAAGCAGCGTCCGCAACAGAACGCCAAGAAGCGTTGGACGAGCTGAATGCATTGATCCGCACATGGGAAGCGAATGAGGGCGAGAACCAAGGCAGCACGGCTGTCTACTCCATCCTCGGACACAAAGCAGACCTCGTGTTCATGTTCCTGCGTCCTACCATGCAAGAACTCGATGAGATCAAAACAGCGTTCAATAAAACCCGCTTTGCTGCCTATACAGAAGCTCCTTATTCGTATGTATCCGTAGTAGAGCTCAGCAACTATGTACATAACCCAGGTGAAGATCCAAAAGCGAATCCACACGTGCGCGATCGCCTCTATCCGATCCTGCCAAAATGGGAGCACATTTGCTTCTATCCAATGAACAAAAAGCGTGATCTGCAAGACAACTGGTACATGCTCTCCATGCAGGAGCGCCAAGAAATGATGCGCTCCCACGGCTTGATCGGTCGCTCCTACGCTGGCCGCGTGAAGCAAATCATCGGTGGCTCCGTTGGTTTCGACGATTGGGAGTGGGGCGTTACCCTGTTTGCCAACGATCCGCTGGAATTCAAGCATATCGTTTACGAAATGCGCTTTGATGAAGTGAGTGCGCGCTTCGGTGAATTCGGCAACTTCCTCGTAGGAAACGTTTTGAACGTAGAAACACTGGCGAAAAAGCTGGAAGTATAATCAACATCCCCAAAAATCCGCTGTGCGAGGTAGTCGCATTGGCGGATTTTTTATTTGAGCCTTTGTTATTCAAAAATGGTAAAATTAGGTAGTTTGTGAATGGAGAGGAGAGGTTGATTTGTGATAAAACGTACTACATCGTGGGGACTTTCACTAGGAGTGTCATCTACCCTTTTGATGACAACTGTATTTGCTCCAGTAGGGGGAGGAAATCTGGCGCCAGTTGTACATGCGGCTGAGAAGACCCTTTCGGAAAAAGAAGCCATCGCACTTGCCCAGAAGCAGTTGAAGATTCTGGGTGAGTATAATCTGAGAGATGCCCAATTCGTAGACGGCATTGAAATGTTATGGGGAAAATCAATATGGTATACCAGATGGAATAAAGAAAATGGTAGAAGCTTTGGTGTGCAACAGGATGCAACTTCAGGGGAAATATGGAAATATGAGTATATTGGGGAAGAACGGGACTTGGATGCAAATCAAAAAAAGCTTACAGAAGATCAGGCGTTCCAAGTGGCGACTCAATTTCTTAAGCAAGTAGCGACAGAAGAAGAACGGAGCCGTTTATCCAAGCCCAATGAATATCCAGATTCGGACATTTTCTATAAGCGTGCTAAACCGGGAATAGATGTCAACTTTACTCGTATCGAAAACGGGATTCCTTTTCTGGAAAATGGGTTTCGACTGATAGTGGGCTATGATGGGGAAGTGATCTATTTTGAGCGGCGCTGGTCCGAGGGGAAACTTCCAGATGCTTCGAAAGTCATCGAGATAACAGAAGCAGAAAAGAAATGGGATGAAGGGGCATTTCCAACATTTTGGTACAAAAATATGGCGTCCAACTTTCGTAAGGAACCTGAATCATACCAGCTCGTTTATGAATTCCAGAGAATCGACCCACAAGTTGTCGATGCTATCACAGGAAAAATGCTTGATTCGTACGGACAGGTTGCCAAAGAAAGGAAGATAGAGCCGTTAGGGAAAACGATTCCTCCAGCTACCACTGAAAGAAAGCTTATTACGAAAGACGAGGCGCAAAAAATAGCAGAGCAACATATCAAAAAACTCCCCGGAATATACAATTTGAATGGCAAGATCAATGAATCAAGTTCAGAATCGGATAAAAAGAGCTGGCTTTTCGAGTATGTTTTGCAAACAGGGGATGGCAAAAAGTCAGATACTGTACACATAATAATTGACGACAGTGGCTGTTTCGTCTATTTCGGTTTAAATGCAAAAATCAGATTCAAGGAAGCGAGCAAGAAAATTGAAAAGGGTATTACCTGGTCAGAAGCACAGGAGAGTGCACGAAAATTCGTGCAAACATTCTACCCCGATCAGGTAGGAAAAATTTATGCGGTCGATTACGTTCCGCGAGAGAAAAGGATCAAAGAAATCTGGGAAAACGATGAACCGTATGAAATCGAATTTGGCTATCTCATAAACGGCATACCGGTAGATGATACCATCTTTCAAGTCGATGTTGACGCTGAGTCAGGGGAAGTAGTGGATCTGTATAACTATGAGTATAACGATGTACCTTGGGGTGATTCATCTCTTCCCCCAAAAAATGAAGAGGTTATCGATCTGAATACGGCGAAAAAAGTGGTCAAAGATAACAAGAAGCTTATGCTCACCTACTTTCAACCAAAAGTTGATGGGAATTATGGAATAGAAAAGATGCTTGAACAGCCGCTCCTCGTCTATCGTTATATTGGAGAGAAGGGACTCGTCACAGCAGATGGCAAGTGGCACAGTTTTACCAGGGAACGAAAGCAGTAGCCCAGTGGGTGACACGAGCCAGACCGCATGAGTACCCGCACCGACATTCCTGCGAAAATTAACGAAACCTTGTCTTTGGTTCCCCGGTACTTTTTGATACAGTATAGTGAGATGAAACAGCTAAGCATTTTTGACAGCGGAGGGGAACAAGACTGGGCTTTCTCAAGTTTAAAATTGGTTATCGTACGTTAAAAACAGCCATTGGAACGGCTATCGCTATTTTGATCGCCCAGCAGTTAGGCTTGATGTATGCTTCTTCTGCGGGGATCATTACGATCTTGTGTATTCAGGTAACAGTGAAGCAATCGTTTCAGACAGCGTGGAATCGGATTCTGGCCAGTTTATTGGGTCTAGGAATGGGTGTCTGCCTGTTTTCCCTTATGGGCTATACGCCGATTGCCATTCTCCTTTTCATTTTGCTTTTCTTGCCGCTCGCGGTTCGTTTTGGCATTCAGGAAGGCTTCGTCAACAGCATGGTTGTGCTTTTGCACCTGTATTCTTCAAAGAGAATCGACGGGATGCTTTTGCTAAATGAGGTCGCATTGCTCGTCATCGGTGTGGGCGTAGCCCTACTGGTCAATCTGTACATGCCGAGTCTCGATAAAGAGCTAAAAGGGATGCAAGTAAAGGTAGAGAAGCTGTTCAGCAAAATCTTACGGGAGTTCTGTTACTACTTGCGTCACGGGGAAAGTGATTGGGACGGGAAAGAATTGATCGAAACAGCTGGTGTCTTGGAAACGGCGATTCGCTTAGCCTCACGAGATGTTGGCAATCGATTGGGCCGTCGTAACGATTCGTACTACGAGTATTTTGTGATGCGGCAAAAGCAGTTCGAGTTATTGGAACGCATGATGCCGATTGTCTCTTCTTTGGACAATCAGGTGGCAGAGAGCCATCGGATCGCAGATTTTCTTGCGCGAATCAGCGACTCGGTACATCCGGGTAATACCGCCTACCGCTTTATCGACCAACTGCGTGTGATGCAAGAGGAGATCAAGGCAGCAGATTTGCCGCGAACGCGAGAGGAATTCGAGACGCGTGCCTCGCTGTTCTATCTCCTTCGAGAGATTGAGAGCTATTTGTTCATCAAGCATGAGCTAGGCAAAAACAGGGACGAAAATGCTCAGGGGGCGAAGAGTTAGACAAGCAACAGTACGTAACAATGAAAGAGTTGTAGAATATCGAAGGAAGGGCTGCGAATACTTTTCGCAGTCTTTTTTTGCTTTTCGGTAAAAATCACGTGAACTTTTCATTAAAATCAAAAAATTGCACCGTTGTCCTAGTACGTTTTTCAACTTACTTGTATACCGTGTACAAGCGGCGAAAAATAAATCAAAAGAGTAGGATCAAGGAGATGAGAGTGACCAGATGAAATTAATTGTGAATGAAAAAGAGTTGAAAGAGTATTTTCAAGGACTACGGCGTCTCGTCTGGGGCAAGGAGCAAACAGACGAAGGATGCGGACATGACAAGGAAGATGCCATTCGGAGTTCGCTACGGAAAGAACTGTACACAGAGGAATTCGCCGCATTTCTGCAAGAAAACCACAGTAATTTGCAAAGCGATTCTTTTCGTAAAGTGCTGCTGCGCTATTTGCATGAAACAGTCGAGCTGGGAACAGATGCAGGGAGTGTTACAGGGGTCCTGGATGAGGTTGGCCGGGACTATGCCGAAATCATAGAGTCAAGCGGCACACGTGTGCTGATTCGTTTCACACAAATTAATTATGTTCATGCGGTGTAAGGAGGAGAAGACAAATGAACTATGTACAGAAATTGAGAACGTTTATAGGCGATAGTGTACAAGTCGTAATTGGATTCGATGTGATCTCCGGTGAGTTGCTTGGCGTGACCAATTCGACATTAACCGTGCGTGCAGCAAGTGAGCCAGGCTATGGCGGTGGTCAAACAGTGGTATTTCAACTGGACCGTATCACGTATGTGCGCGTCGTCTAATGGTGGGGCGGCATGGGAGTAGGGGCCAAGTGCCCCTATCCATTCTCATTCCTGCCATGCTTGGGACAGCTCATCTGCCAAAGCTGATTGCCGCATGTAAACAGCTTGCACCTCTGGAGATCATCGTAATTTCGAAAAGGACCCTGGAACTTGGCTCAGGTGTGCGCGTCGTTCTTGCAGAAGCAGATGAGAATCTGTTCGCATGGCGGAGAGAGGCTGCCAAGCATGCAAGAGGGAGTGTCCTACTTTTTCTCGGCGAAGAGCAAATCGATTCGCTGTCTGGATTGCAGCGCTTCTTGTTCCCGGTTTTATATGGAAATGCACAGGTCGTTTTGTCACAGCATGATACTCGGAACAGGAGGATGACAAAACCACGGCCCATCCACAGTTTTTCCCTGCTGGTAAATAACCTCTTCGGTCGCTCTGACCTGCGTGAAGCTTCCTTGCTGGACACACCTCACGCGATGACCAGAGAGGCACTTTCCAAAATCGGAGTGGAACAGTTGGCACAGCCTGTCCAAGCGCACAAGCGGGCGGTTGTGAGCGGGCTATCCATTACAACACAAACGATTGGAATGGGAACGGAAGATCGGTTGTTTTTGCCCCAGCTTCACGGTTCGTTGCTCAAAGAGCTCTCTTTGTATGAAAAGCTGGTGATTGCCGAACAGCTTGATCTCGTCTTGCGTCTTCCTTTTCGCGGCGGACTGTCCGATGGAGGCAGGCGAAGAGATATAGCAGAGAATGTGAGCGGTAAAAACAGTGGTATGCCTGTTACGCAGGTAGGGAAAAGGCCCTTGCGACAAACAACTCTTTACGGTGGGAAAACGGTATCCGTGATCATTCCAGCCCTTAACGAGGCAGCGACGATCCAGCAAGTGATCCGTGAAGTTCTTCGACTGGAGCCAGTTGAAATTATCGTGGTCGTCAATGGCTCGGTTGATCAAACAGCACAGCTTGCCCGTGAATGTGGCGCGACGACCGTAGAGTTCCCATATGCATTGGGCGTTGACACAGGACGAGCAATTGGGGCAAGTCTGTCGAAAGGCGACATTCTGCTGTTTGTCGATGCGGATATGATCATGACCGCCAATGATCTGTACCCATTTGTTCTCGCGTGCGAGTGCGGCGTGGATGTGGCCCTGAATGATGTTTCCGCATTTTTGAATCACCCTTGCCCAGACAACGTCTTTGTGGCTTGTCGCCAAGCTCTCAACTTGGCTTTGAATCGTAAGGATTTGGGGATCGGGTCTATGGTGACCGTCCCCTTTGCCTTACGCAGGGAAGCGGTTGCTCCGCACGGGTGGCACATACTGCTTTGCCCGCCAAAAGCACAAGCAGCATACGCACAGGCAGGTGTAAAGATGGAATTGGTTCATCAGGTGAACAGCTTCACCTCCAACCGACTCCGGCCAGAAAAACACTTCGCTAGCTCCGGAATGCCCCCTGCCGTCGAACAGATTGTGGGTGACCACGTGGAAGCCTTGCAATTTCTGGCGAAAGGACGGTAGCGAGGATGCGATGTGAAAACAAGAAGACTGGAAGGAGGGAATGAAAGTGGCAAAACAGCGAATAGAGGGTCTCGTTAGTGTCGTCATTACCAATTTCAACAGGGCTGCTTATATACGAGAGTGTCTGAACAGCATCCTTCAGCAAACCTATGAAAATTGGGAAATTGTCCTGATTGATGATGCTTCGACGGATCAATCGGTAGAAATCGCCAGAGAGTGGCTAGAACAAAATGAAAGGTATTTTCCAGAAGACAATCGGGTGCTGATTCATGCGCTCCCTCGTAATGTTGGCTTTGCGGGTGCCATCAACATCGGACACTACATGAGCCGAGGTGAGTTCATCGCGAATCAGGACTCGGATGATTTCTCTCATGTCCTGCGCCTTTCGCGGCAGGTTGAGTATTTAAAAAGTCATCCCCAGATTGATTTGGTTGGTACGAATTATTACGCATTTTCGTCCGATCACCCGGAACAAAAGGAGCTTGCAACATGGATCAGGTACGGCGATGACATTCGCAAGGTATATGGGAGCGGCGGACACTGTGTCTGTCACGGAACCTGTATGTTTCGGGGGCGCTTGTTTGATCAGGTTGGTGGCCCAACTCGTCGGATCGATGGTGCAGAAGACTACGAATTTATCGCCAAAGCCTTGAATGCGAGAGCAGGCGTCAACAATATCGAAGAAGCGTTGTACTATTACCGAATCCACGCTGAGCAGCGTTCGGCGCAATATTATCGGAAAAAGGGGGTGTGAAAATTTGAATAGCAGTAATGATCGCATTTTGATGGTGCTGGATAATTTGGGGACAGGCGGAACCGAGACACATGTTCTCAGCATAGGCAAAGCGTTGCAAAAAAAGGGCGCCCAACTGTTTTATGCTGGCGGGAACGGCCCCCTCTATCAAGAGTTTGTCGATGCAGGTTTTTTGGTTGAACGAATCGAATCCGCACGGGAACCCCTCTCGGTAGGCAGGCAGCATTTGATCGAGAGTTACCAGGGGGTTATAAAGAAGCATGGCATTAGCATCGTCCATGTGCATCAGACTCCTTCAGGTTTACTCGCCGCTACTGCCGCTAGTGAGTTGGGCATACCCGTCGTATTTACCTTGCATGGCACGTACTATCCAAAGGATGAAGCGATAAAAGTGGCGCAGCTCTGTTCCGCTGTCATCAGTGTGAGCAAACCTGTCCAACTATTCTGGGAAAAGCTAGGGGTGAAAACCACACTCATTTCCAATGGGATTGATGTGGATGAATTCCGGCCTGATTCTGCAAAAATGGTGAAGCTGCCTTCCTTGCCGTCTGATGCCACAGTGGTTACGTATGTCAGCAGGCTGGCTTGGCAAAAAGCGACGGTGTGCAACATGGTATTGCGAGCAACCAAAACGTTGCGCAATGAAATCCCCAATTTGCATATCGTGGTGGTGGGCTCGGGTGCTCAGTCCATTCATGTACATGAGCTGGCAAAAGCGTTGAATAAAGCAGCAGGGCAGCCCTATATCCACATTGTGGGGGAGCAGACCGATGTCCGACCGTATTACACAATCAGTGATTTGGTGATTGGAACAGGCAGGGTCGCACTCGAAGCGATGGCGTGCGAAAAGCCTGTGCTTGCGATCGGAAATCATGGCTACGTTGGGTTGGTCGCGCCTTCGTCTTACGATTTGGCTTGGGACTGTTACTTCGGCGACCATTCCTCTGTGCAGAAGCCGTCTCCTCAGTTGATCGACAGTGCTCTGCGTCAAGCATGCCGCGACCGGAGTCAACTGAAGGAAATAGGAGGTCTAGGAAGAGCGTGGGTCCAATCCAATTTTCATATCACGCAGAAATGTGCCTCCTTGCTTACCATCTACGCTCAAGTGAAGAGTGGGGGAGGTCAGACGAGTATGAAAAAAGTTTTGTATGTAGGTTGGCTAGGGTTCAAAAATTTGGGTGACGAACTGATGTGGGATGCATTTCACGATTTGTCCCGCAAATATCTCGACCCAGCAAAATACAAGGTGATTCCTTCGCTGCCAGGGGTTGACCTCAACGATTTAAGCGAATATGACACCGTCGTTTTGGGGGGAGGCTCGCTTCTCGTTCCTGGTTATGTGGATGTAGCTTATCGTGCTGTTGAACAGAAAAAGCGGCTATGGATCTGGGGGAGCGGATTCGACTCACAGGATAAGGTGCAGCTCGATTCCTCTGGCACATTGACTACCAAGCTCATGACAGGCAACGAAAAGATGAGCCAGATGCTGAAAAAAATCGCCGAACACGCTACGTTCTTTGGTGTACGAGGACCGGTTACTCTTCAATACCTTCAGCAAGCGGGAGTAGGCGACAAAGCATGGATCAGCGGAGACCCGGGGATGCTGCTTCTCCCTGCATCATCAGCAGCAGAGGCAGACAAAAGCAAGCGATTAACCATTGGTATCAACTGGGGGACATCCTATAATCGCATCTATGGGAAAAACGAGAACGCCGTAGAGGATGCGCTGGTGCATGCAGCCAAGAGGCTCATCAAGTTAGGCTACGATATTCATTTGCTGACGATGTGGGGACCGGATCGGGAGGCCATAAAAAGACTGCACAAAAAAATCGGCGATCCGACGCATACGATCCTCGACTTGGAGCTGCACGACCATTCAAAAATGCTGGAGCTGATGAAAGGTTTTCAGGCGACGATTAACTTTAAGCTGCATGCCAATGTGCTGAGTGCCGCTGCCGGAGTTCCGTTCGTCTGCTTAGCGTATCGCATCAAAAGTATCGACTTCGCTTACTCCTTGGATCTACCAGAGCTCCTCGTCTCAACAGACGAACCACAATTAGGCGACCGAATTCTCATCTGTACCTGGGAAGCAATCGCACGCAGGGAGCAGATCGCAGCAAAAATAACAGCCAGTCAAAAAAAGATGATGGAGAATTTGGAGCAGCCGTTTATCCAAGGTCTGCTGTAAATCAAAAGGGGACCTGTGATTCGCTACAGGTCCCCTCCTTCATTCATGAAAAGGGATGAAAATCAGTACTCACCGTGCTCCCGCAAGCTGGCTACAGGCACACTCATCTCCTGATCCGGCTGGTTGAGCGGGTAAATCCTCGCCATGTCGTTGTCATCATCGATGTGCTGGATGTATACAGGTATTCCATCGCAGGTAACATTCGCCATAACGGGTGAAGCGGCGATTTCTTTCGCGCGCTGTTTATTCATTTTAATTCCTCCTGTCATTCGTAACAGCATTAATATGTACGTCAACCCAGCAAGGTATACTTTTTGCGCCTGTTGACATTCCCTAAAATATGTAATAAATTGAAGGGGAAATTACTACGAAATCGTACTAAAAGGAGTCACCGGTATGCAGCAACTATACGACCTCTTTCTGAAAACCGGTTTGCGCCCGTTTGCCTTTATGTCTGATACGATGCAGCTGGAAGAAAAACTGACTCGCTCTGATTTGTCGACACTCCTCATATTGCTGTTCCGCGGAGATTTGACCATGTCAGAGCTGGCTGCAGAGATGGGGGCGCCGCTTAGTTCGATGACCAGCATCGCGAAACGGCTTGAACGTAAAGGATACATCGCGAGGGCTACCTCTGTAGAGGATCAACGGGTGAAGCTCGTCACACTGACACAACCAGGCAAACAGCTCGCAAAAGAATCGGAGCAAATGATGCTGACGATGCTGGGCAGGCTTCAGGAAGCATTTACACCGGAAGAAATGGAGCAATTCACTACCCTATTACTCAAGGCAGCCAAGGTATTTCAGGAGGGAGACCCTGTCAAGCCTCGTGAAACAAAGGCTCGTTCCATCAAGATCAACATTGAGGAATAGTCCGTTCGAGCCTGCTTCTTTTTTTGTCTAATTACTACGAAATCGTATTAAATGGATCGTGAAGGAGAGAGTCGAGATGAGAATCATCATCTACACCGGCAAAGGTGGGGTTGGGAAGACGAGTGTTGCAGCAGCAACGGCTGTTAAGCTGGCAAAGCAGGGAAAGAGGACGCTCGTACTCAGTACGGATGCCGCACACAGTTTGGCTGATTCATTGGGGACTGTGATCGGACCAGACCCGGTATCAATCAGCGAAAATTTATGGGGCCAAGAAGTAAACAGCTTGCGGGAAACCGAGCGCAACTGGGGGGCAGTACAGGGATGGCTGACAACACTGCTCGACAAAGCACAGCTGACTGATATAACAACGGAGGAAATGCTCGTTTTTCCTGGCATGGAGGAATTGTTCAGTTTGCTGCAGATCAAGGAACACGCCATGAGCGGGCAGTTCGACGTCCTGGTAGTGGATTGTGCCCCCACTGGGGAAACACTGCGTCTGCTCAGTTATCCGAACGTATTGAATTGGTGGTTGGAGAAAATTTTTCCGACGGAGCGCAAGCTGATCAAACTCGTTCGCCCAGTGGCCAAGATCGTCAACAAAGTAGAACTTCCTTCTGATGATGTACTAGACAGTGTCGAGCAGCTCGCTCGAGGGCTAGAGGAAATGCAACGAATTGTTTTGGACCCGGAGATTACATCAGTGAGGATCGTAGTAAACCCAGAAAAAATGGTGCTTGCGGAAGCAAAGCGCTCATTTACGTACTTGAATCTGTTCGGGTTTAATACCGATGCCATCATCGTGAATCGGGTGCTTCCGGATGAAGCGGGAGAGGGATTTTTTGCCCACTGGCGAGAGCTGCAACGAAAGTATGAGAACGAAATCGTGGAAAACTTTCAGCCGCTGCCGATTTTGAAAGCACCGATGATGCCAAAAGAAGTGATTGGGCTAGCCATTCTAGAAGAATTGGCTGATATCGTTTTTGGAACAGAAGACCCATCCGCCATGCTTTATCAGGGCAGAACGGAACTGATTCGAGAAGTGGACGGCGAGCTACATTTGGAGCTGATGATTCCTTTTGTGGATAAAGATGCCTTGGATTTAACACAAACAGGGGATGAATTGACCGTAAATGCGGGTGCCTACAAGCGAAAAGTCATCTTGCCACGAGTATTAATGGGACGACAGGTTACGGGAGCGAAGTATGCGGAAGATCGGCTGATCATTCGTTTTAGCGCAAGGGAAGGAGCTACCCAGCATTGAGACGTACTGGATTGAATAAGGTGCTGACGATTCTCGGGAACATGGAGCAGCATGGAACCGAGCGACATGTGAAAAACGCCTGCAAAGAATGGTTACTCGCATCGCGGTCAGTGATCGACAGCGTGATCGATGCGTTACAGGATGAACAAGACCGTCCGAGAGCTCATAAAATCAACATTTCTAAAGAATAAGCCAACTTGAGAGGAGAGAAATGAAATGGTAAGTGGGATCAAGCGCCAAATGGGTTTCACTCTTATCCTGACAGGACTGCTGCATACGGTTGTCGGCCTCTTTTTCTACGCGGAGCCACTTCAGCAGATCGTCGCAAACGGCTTTTGGAATGCGGTAGGGCGAGAGGAAGATGCTGCTTTCTGGTTTATGATGTTTGGCTTTTTGTTGATTTTGCTCGGATATATGGCGGATTGGCTGATGAAAAAGAAGGGAATGGAGCCGCCGGCTACCTTCGGGTGGACGATTCTTGGCATATGCGTGGTCGGGGTGATTGCCATGCCTGTATCGGGCTTCTGGCTAGCCTTACCACAGGCAGGCATCCTTCTGCGCAAGTGATGTAAGAAATTTGCGGATAGGTAGATGGTTCAGATAAAATGAATGTAACCATTTTCCATATGTTTCAATATCCGAGGTGATTTTCATGAACTTCTTAGATGCAAATAACCAATGGACCCCAGAGTTTTTGGAACACATCCAAACATCCGCAAAATCATCCATCAAGCTCACACTGACGAAAGAAGGGGCTTCCTTAACGGATAGCAAGGTAGGCGGAAAGCCTTGGCTGCCGCCACAAATGCCATACCCACAGGATGAAGATGGGAACGACTACTTGTTTATCGCACAAATCAACTGGGCGCAAATGCCACGACTCGATGGCTACCCCGCTAGTGGATTGACCAGTTTTTTTGTCAAGGAGGATGACACGTTCGGATTGATGGACCAATCCTTTCAAGTGCTTCATTTTGAAGAGGTCATTGACACGCAGGAAATAGACCCATTTCAACCAGAGGACCCTGACGTGTACAGTCCGGTACTAGGTGGGCCATACAAACTGACAGGAAAGCTAGAGTCGCAGTACGTCCCTCATCGAGATCCACAGGCGGTGAATTTTCAGCTACCTACCGACGAGGATGAAGTGGCCTACTCGAAATATTGGGACCTCGCCGATGCAAGCGGGTCTCGGATCGGAGGATATCCCTACTTTACCCAAGGAAAAGTGAATCAGAATGGCTGGGAGCTGCTCCTTCAACTGGATATGGAAGGCGACAATTACGATTACTATGTCTCGTGGGGAGATAGCGGAGTGGGCAACTTCTTCATTCGCACAGAGGATCTACTTCGTCTGGATTTTTCAAAGGTTTCATATACATGGGATTGTCTATAAAAGAAAGATGGGGATACAACGATGGAGCACATACATGACGTCCAAAGCTTACTCAAAGAATCGCAAAAGACCAGAGTGAAATACTTGTTCTTTTGGGGACATTCACAGAAGGAGACAGGCACTATCGACAAATCATGCTTCAGCCAATGGTATCCGGCTGCTTTTGTAGAGGATGGCATCACGTACTTGACCGCTGAGCATTACATGATGGCGAAAAAGGCTGAACTGTTCGGTGATCTTGCCATCCGTGATGAAATACTCAGAAAGAACCATCCAAAACAAGCGAAGGAATTGGGACGAAAGGTTCATTCCTTTGACGATACTGTGTGGAATGCGAACAAGACGGCGATTGTACGCCAGGCAAACCTATTAAAATTCAGCCAGCATGCCGATTTGAAAGCTTACCTCGTGGACACAGGTGACCGCATTCTTGTCGAAGCGAGTCCTTATGATCGGGTATGGGGGATCGGGATGGCCCAAGATCATCCGCATGCAGAACAGCCCGAAAAGTGGCGGGGAGAAAACTTGCTTGGTTTTGCATTGATGGCAGTCAGGGAGAAGCTGCGTTCGTGATCCAGATTACCAAAATCGGAGAAGAACCCGTCGAGCAGGTTCCCTAAAGGGACACAAGTGCTGAACGCGGATGGGAAGATATTTGTCTTTACGCGAAAAAGTGGTTGAGCAGACATTGCGCTGCTAACCACTTTTTTTATTACTGAACGGAAAATGCCTTTTTTACCTGATCAAGCGACATGACCATTTGCCCATACAGCTTGCCGTCTGGAGTTGCGGGGTCATACGGATTGGACTGGGGCAAGGAGACAGCGTAGACGAGCCCATGTGTTTGTGCTAGTACATCACCCAGCGGAGGTCCTTCCATTTTGGACAGGTGATTCCAATGTGGTACCGTCATGACAAAAATGGTGAGGATTGAGGATTGCCCTTCCTTTCGCTGATTAGGAGCGAACATAAAATGCGCTTCGTATTTCGTCGGCACATCCAGCTTGCCCTCCAGTGGCTGTTGGCGAGGGGGACGCTTCGTCGTCGATGAGAACTCCTCCACGATGTAATTTCCTGTCCAAGAGGGAGGAATGGTAAACGAAAATGTCTCGGTGATCGGGATCGGCACCTTGAACTGATTGTTTATGGTTCGACCTTTGATCTCATCGGTTGTCGGTCTTTTCACTTCCGGCTCAGGGTCAGATGGAGCCGCTTGCTGTGGTAGTGGTGCTGCTTGTGGACCTGGCAGCGAACAGGCGGAGAGCAGAAAAATAATGATGAGACCTACATAGAAGTATGTTGCTACTTTCATCACGGTCCTCCTTGATGTATAAAACACTCCCGTTTATTCATTCCACGCGGGAAGGAAAACTATTCCATATTCCTATCATGAATATTTATTCAATAAAACATATTTTTCTTGAATATCAGAAAATATATAATTATAATTTAAATCAGAAATCATTTCCGGTATTCGGAAAAACTAATACGCAATTCATCCGGGAGATAAATGGGGGATAGCAGGATGATTGAGGTTAAGCAGCTTGTCAAATCTTTTGGCCCGTTAACCGTGTTGAAGGGCGTTACGCTCACGGTGGAAGAAAAGGAAGTTGTCGTCTTGCTTGGAGCCAGTGGTTCAGGCAAAAGTACTTTGCTCCGATGTTTGAATTTTCTGGAATTTCATGACAGCGGAGAGATTCGAATCGGTGGTCAGCAGATTGATCCACACAAGACGAATCTGAATCAGTTCCGCGCCGAGGTCGGCATGGTTTTTCAGCACTTCAATCTGTTTCCGCACAAGACCGTTTTGGAAAACTTGATCGAGGCACCTGTTCACGTCAAAGGGATGAATGCAGCAGAAGCCAAACAATTAGCGTACGAGCTCCTGAAAAAAGTGAATATGCAGGATAAGGCCGATGTCTACCCGGACATGCTCTCCGGTGGACAAAAGCAGCGGGTTGCCATCGCCCGGGCACTGGCAATGAAACCGAAAATCATGCTGTTTGATGAGCCTACCTCCGCACTCGATCCCGAGCTTGTTGGTGAAGTGCTACAGGTCATGAAGCAGCTCGCCAAAGAAGGAATGACGATGATCGTCGTGACGCATGAAATGGGGTTCGCTCGTGAAGTAGCAGATCGGGCAGTGTTCATGCACGATGGGCAAATCCTGGAGCAAGGACCGCCGAGAGAATTCTTTGAAAACCCGCAGCATGATCGTACCAAGCAGTTTTTAGGCAGCATCCGGTAAAATCCGCTAAATATAGAGATGAAAAACAGGGGGAATCACCAATGAAAAAACGTGCAAAATGGTCCGGAATTTTGTTGTCCACTGTTCTAGTAGGCTCGTTGTTGCTCTCTGCTTGTGGATCACAGGAAAGTGCACCGGCAGCAGGTGGACAAGCTTCTGGAGACGGGGGAAAGAAAGATTTTACGTACGCGATGAGTGGGGTGTACAAGCCGTTTAGCTTCAAGGAAAACGGGCAACTGACTGGCTTTGATGTAGAGATCGGACAAGCGCTGGCAGAGAAAATGGGCATGAACGCAATGCCGATCACCAATCCATTCGAAACGATCATCCCTGGTCTGGACGCGAAAAAATACGACGCTGTCATTGGGAGCTTGACCGTCACACCAGAACGTCAAAAAGCCGTTCTGTTCACCAATCCATACTATCGTTCCGGTTCACAAATTTTCGTGCAAGATGGTAATACAACGATCAAGGGCAAAGAGGATTTGAAGGGCAAAAAGATCGGCGTCGTGAAAGCATCCAACTACTTGGATTGGGCGAAAAAGCTGACCGATGAAGACAAAATCACTCAATATGATAGCGATATCACCGCTTTGCTCGATCTGCCGACAGGACGTCTCGATGCGGTTATTACGGACCAGGTAGTTGGCTTGCGATTCATTAAAGAAGGCGGGGGCAAAGTGATTGATGTAGGCGAACCGCTCAGCTTTGACGAGCAAGCGATTGCTGTGCGCTTGGGTGACCAGGAGGCAGTGGATCGGATTAACAAAGCGATGGATGAGATTGTCAAAGACGGCACCTATGAGAAGATCAGCCAAAAATGGTTTGGTCGCAATATCCTGCAAAAACAGTAAGTGGGCAACGGGGTGTCCGTGATGGACGCCCCCCTTTTAACGCTTCATGTGAGGAGGATTGAACGTGATCATTGATATTTTCCTATCCAGTTATCCCCTTTTTCTTAAAGCGACATGGCTCACGGTTCAGTTAACGGCAGTTGCCTTGATGCTCGGTTGTGTGGTAGGTCTTGTCATCGCCTTTTTCCGGATATCCGATTCCAAAGCATTGAACTACATCGCGCACACCTACATTACCGTCATTCGCGGAACGCCATTGATCGTACAAATTTGTATTCTGTACTTTGGCTTGGCGAATATGGTCACGCTGTCGCAGTTTTGGGCAGGGGCCATCGCGCTGGCCGTTCATAACGGTGCGTATATTGCGGAAATCTTCCGCGGCTCCATCCAGTCAATCGACCGCGGGCAAATGGAAGCGTCTAGGTCACTCGGAATGTCGTACCCGTTGGCGATGCGCAGAATCATTTTACCGCAGGCGTTCCGTCGGGCGATCCCATCGCTTGGCAATCAATTTATTATCGGATTGAAGGATTCATCGCTGGTCGCCTACGTAGGGATGCAAGATTTATGGGGAACCGGTCTCGGTGAAGCAGCTTCCAACTACAAGCAGCTTGAGACGTACATGGTTGTCGGTTTGTACTATCTCGTACTGATCATGATCTTCTCGTATTTTGTTAACAAGCTGGAAGCGCGGCTGGCTACAGGAAAAGCCCCCAAAAAACAAACGAAAGACAATAGTAGCGTGGCAGCGTAACTTTTTGTCATGGAGGACGAAAGAAGGATGGTTCAATCAGTCGAACGGGCGATGAAAATTATTCGGGTACTGATTTCAGACGAAAAACATGCTTGGCCGATTTCGGAGCTGGCGAGCGCAACGGGTCTACCAATCAGTACGCTCCACCGTTTTCTCGAATCCATGATCCAGTTCGGATTGGTTGAGCAGGACCCAGTCACCAAGCATTACAAGCCGGGATATACGTGGATGGAAATCGGATTTATCCTACATGAAAAGCTGAACCTGCGGGCTGTAGCGAGACCTTTCATGGAAGAGCTGGCAAATGAAGTCGAGGAGAGTATCTTCCTCAACGTATTGGCGGGAGCGGATTCGATGCCGATCGAAAAAGTAGAAAGTCCACTGAAAATACGCATAGACGAGAACCTAGGGGAGCGGATTCCTCTCACAATCGGTGCCCCTAGCAAAATCATTCTCGCGTATTTAAAGCAGGATGCGATTACAAGAGTCGTTTCCGCCCAGCTTGCGTCAGACAAGCTGCCGTCATTTTTGGAGCAGCTGAGCGAAGCCAAGAAAAGTGGCTATGCGATCAGCTACGAGGAGAAGACGGAAGGCACCATGGCAGTCGCTGCTCCGATCATCGGCTACGGAAATCAACTCGTCGGAGCGCTCTCGATCAACGCCCCATGCTTTCGGGTGACAGAAGATCGATTGCCCCTACTTATCGAAAAAGTGAAACGCCAAGCTGCGACGATTTCGGCAAGAATCGGCGGAGCATAAGCAAACCCTCCATTCCAGCATTTGTTGGTGGAGGGTTTGCTTTTTTTAATAGTAACCATTGGATCTTTCAATTTTTTCGCCCTGAAGAACTGTGTTAGTGTGAAAGAAACAGTGGGGAGGGGAGATAGACATGTTTCCATTTCGCGTCATAAATCAGGAAACCACGGAAGATGTGCTGGATATGGCCAGCGTGATTGAAGTGGTCGAGCAAGCCTATCAAATGAAATCGAGTCAGCAGGCGACGTTGTTTCCGCTCATTTTTCATGAGTTCGTAGAAGGTAGAGCCGACATGGATATCAAATCCGGTCATTTGCCACAAGCCGATATATTTGGACTCAAGCTCGTCTCGTGGTTCGGTGACAATGACAAGAAAGGCCTGCCACAATTAGTTGGTACGGTGATGGTATTGGACAGCCAAACTGGCGTACCGCAGGGGATTTTGAGTGGAGAGCACATTACTTGCATGCGCACGGGAGCCGCAGGTGGTATCGGTGCAAAATATTTGGCACGCCCTGAATCAGAGAACCTGTTGATAGTAGGGACGGGGCACCAGGCTCCTTTTCAAATCATGGCGACCTTGATGACGATGAAGCAGATCAAGCGGGTGTACATTTGCAATCCGCGATCACCAGAAAAGGCGCAAAGCTTTGCCGCCAAAATCAAAGATAAGTTGATAACCAAATTCCTCTCCAAATATACGGGAGAAGAGTACGAGGGGTATGCAAGCCGTTGTGACGTGAAGTTTATCTCGGTGGACAACCTCGAAGAAGCGACAAGGCAAGCAGACATCATTATTACGGCAACCCCTTCACGTGAACCAATGATCCAAGAGGAGTGGGTGAAGCCGGGGACGCATATCACCTGCATCGGGGCAGATATGGAAGGAAAACAGGAGATCGATGAACGGCTTTTTACAAAAGCGCGCGTCTTTGTGGATGATATCGGGCAGGCAGTCCGTGTGGGAGAGACGAAGGTAGCAGTAAAAAAAGGGTTGATAGCAGAGAGCGATATTGAAGCGGAGATCGGCAATGTGATCCTCGGACTTGCAGGCGGAAGACAGAGCACAGAAGAGATCACGATTTTTGATAGCACGGGTATCGCGCTCCAGGATTTGCTGACGGCTAACCACATTTTGAAAGTAGCGGATAAGCGAGGCGTAGGTACGATTGTCGATCTGTAGAAAAGAAAGCTAGAACATAAGGAGAGGAACGACCTATGAGAATTGCACCCTTTAAAGTAGAAGAATGGATGAATGCCTACGAGATGGAGGCCGTTTACAACATTGCCGAAACATGCGTCGATTCGCTGACGGTAGAAGAGTTGATTCGCCTTTCCGATGAGCCGGAAGATTTTTTCCGCGAGATGGCCCAGAAGAAGCTGACGTACGGTCATATCGAGGGTTCGCCGGAATTCCGTAGCCTCGTCGCGAGTATGTATCAGACGATGAAGCCGGACAATATTTTGGCGATGAACGGGGCAATCGGAGCGAATTTTCTTACCTTGTTCTCGCTCGTTGCGCCGGGTGACGAAGTAATTACCGTTCATCCGACGTATCAGCAAATTTATTCGGTACCGGAGTCGTTCGGAGCGCATGTCAAGCTGCTCAGACTTTTACCAGAAAATGATTTTCTGCCTGATCTGGATGAGCTGCGCTCGCTCGTTACAGACAAGACCAAGCTGATCTGTATCAACAATCCGAACAATCCATCCGGAGCTTTGATGGGTGAAGGGTTGCTGCGAGAAATCGTAGAAATCGCCCGCTCCGTTGATGCCTACCTGCTGTGTGACGAGGTGTATCGAAATTTGCACCAAGACCCGGAGGTTGTGGTGCCATCTATCGTCGACTTGTACGAAAAAGGGATTGCGACAAGCAGCATGTCCAAAGTGTTTTCATTGGCGGGCTTGCGTCTGGGATGGATTGCAGCGCCTCAGGATGTGATCAAGAGCTGCTTCCAGCACCGCGATTACACCACCATCAGCTGCGGAATGCTGGATGACATGCTGGCTGTCCATGCACTGAAAAACCGCGACAAGATTATGGAGCGCAACCTAAAGATCGTGCGGGACAATCTACAGATTCTCGATGAGTGGGTAGCGAAGGAGCCGTTGGTCTCTTACGTCAAGCCGCAGGCAGGAACAACCGCAATGCTGAAGTACGAGCTGGATATCCCTTCGGAAGCGTTTTGCATTGACCTGTTTAAAACGACAGGGGCGTTTTTGACACCAGGCAGTTGCTTCGACATGGAAGGGTGGTTACGAATCGGGTACGCCTGCTCGACGGAAGTGCTTCAAGTAGGACTATCAAAAGTATCGGAGTTTTTGGAGTCACGCAAATAAGGGATAAAGTGGGAGAGGGAGTGTCTCTTCGGTGGAAGAAAAGAGACACTCTTATCCTAGTATTCTAGCATTCTGGCATTTCTGATCACGATACCTAACTGGGGGGATATCATGAGTCAGCTTAATGTGGATTTGCAGTCGAAAAAACAGAGGAAGCTGTGGGAAGTCAATGTGTTCGCGTTACTTTTTGCTGTGATTGCGATTGCGGTCATCCTGACGTACATTTTGCCTGCTGGAGAATACGGACGAGTCGAGGTAAACGGCAGGAGTGTCATTGATCCACAGTCGTTTCAGTGGATCGAATCATCTCCAGTCAAGCCACTCGGACTGGTAAACAGCGTGCATACCGGTTTGGTGGAAGCCTCAGGCATTATCTTTTTTGTATTAATAATTGGCGGAACATTCGGTGTTTTAATGGCTACTGGCGCGATTGAAGCTCTCATAGTCACACTATCGCGTCTACTCAGGAATCAAGAGAAGTGGCTGATTCCAATCATGATGCTGTTTTTTGCGGCAGGAGGCTCGCTCATGGGAATGGCTGAAGAAACATTACCCTACATTGCGATCATGATTCCGCTGGCGATTGCTCTTGGTTTTGATGCAATGACTGGTGCTGCCATTGTACTGGTAGGAGCGTCGGTCGGTTTTACATCTGCACTAATGAATCCGTTTACGGTGGGGGTTGCCCAAGGCATCGCCGAGCTGCCCACTTTTTCGGGAATGGGTTATCGAATTACTGTTTTTGTCGTGATGTACTTCGTATCGACTGCATTCGTCCTGCGGTATGCGTTGAAAATCAAAAAAGACCGTTCGCAGGGCTTCTTCGGATTGTTTGAAGGGAAAAACACGGCGGAGCTCTTGCGTGAAGATTTGAAGTTGACGGCCAGACATAAAGGAATCTTGGCTTGCTTTGTTCTCAACTTTGTCGTGTTGGTCTTTGGTGTCATTCAATATGGCTGGTATCTCACCGAGCTATCCGGAATCTTTCTATTGCTGGGCATCATCATCGGAATCGTGGGAAGACTCGGCATCAACGAAATGGTAGACAACTTCATGAAAGGTGCTGCTGGCCTGATAGCCGGGGCCTTGGTCATTGGAGTTGCACGGGCAGTTGTTGTGGTGCTTAATGACGGTCACATACTAGATACGATTCTTTACTATTCTGCTGGTGTCTTGAATCAATTGCCTAGTGCACTTACAGCGTTTGGCATGCTCATCCTCCAAACCGTGATCAGCTTTATTGTTCCGTCCGGCAGTGGAATGGCTGCTTTGACCATGCCGATCATGGCGCCTTTGGCAGAATTAGTTGGCGTTACGCGTCAAACCGCGGTTCTTGCCTATCAGTTCGGAGATGGCATATCCAATATTTTTATTCCGACATCAGGCTATTTCATGGCTGGTTTGGCCTTGGCTGGTATCCCGTGGTTGCGTTGGATGAAATGGATTATGCCGCTGATTGTGATGCAATACGGGATTGCGACAGTCGCTGTCGTAGTTGCGCATCTGATTGGTTATGGACCATATTGACGGGAGGAGATCATGAATGGCACTTTGCACACCAATTCTTGCAAAATGGGCCATCAGTGAACGGCGATACTTGCATCAATATCCAGAGCTGTCTGGTCAGGAGTATCAGACAGCGGCCTATGTTCGGAAGTATTTACAGGAATGGAAAATTGAACTGATCCCATGTGAGCCGCCGAATGTGGTCGGCATTTTGCGGGGGACGGATGGAAAGAAAACCATTGCGTTAAGGGCGGATATGGATGCACTACCGATCGTTGAAGAGGGAGAGAAGCCGTATCTCTCGAAAAATGAAGGTGTCGCTCATGTATGCGGTCATGATGGACATACGGCCATTTTGCTAGCAGCAGCCAAATGGCTCTCGGAAAACCGCGCGGACGTAGCACCAAATGTGCTTTTTCTATTTCAATCCTCAGAAGAAATGCTCCCTAGTGGAGCGCAAGCTATCGTCCGTCAAGGTACGATTGATGATGTGGACGCTGTCTTTGGGCTGCATCTATGGCAGCCTCTTGAGAAAGGAAAGATCGGAATCAGTATGGGCGCGATGATGGCGTCAGCTGATGACCTGCGCATTGTCATAACCGGACGTGGAGGACACGGCTCGATGCCGCACGAAACAGTCGATCCGATCTATGTGGCCAGTCAGGTGATTAACGCGGTACAAGGAATCATAGCGCGCTGTGTCAATCCGATCGAACCTGCGGTGATTTCCATCTGCCGGATGGAAGCTGGCTCTACCTATAATATCATCCCGAATCAGGCCGTTTTATATGGAACACTGCGGGCGCAGTCAGAAAAGACGAGGCAACTCTTGGCTCGCGAGCTGAAGCAGACGATTGGAGCATTGTGTTCGGCATGGGGCGCAGCTGCCGAAGTCATGGTAGATTGGGGGACGCCGCCTGTTGTCAACGATGAGCGGATGAGCCGATTCGTTGCTGACGTCGTAGCCGAGCAATTTGGCGAGAGCAGTCTTGCTGATGTGGAGCCGGTTATGGGTGGTGAGGACTTTTCTTACTATTTGGAGCGCAAGCCTGGCAGTTTTATTTTTATAGGAATGCGTGGAGAAAAGAGCAGCTATCCCCACCATCATCCGCGGTTTGACATTGATGAGGATGTTATTCCGACTGCTGTTGAACTATTGATTCAATTAGTGAAAAGATTTTAACAAGGGGGAGTAGTTCATGTCGTTGTCTGTATCCTTTCTCGATATTGTAAAAGCTCACAAGAATCTCAAGGGACAGGTTATCCATACCCCGTTAATTTCATCACCCGCGCTGTCTGCCATCGCAGATGCTGATGTATGGATGAAGCTGGAATGCCAGCAGAAAACAGGATCATTCAAGGCGCGCGGTGCGCTTAACAAAATCGCATCTTTGACGGAAGAGGAGCTGGCTCGGGGCGTTATTACCGCTTCAGCAGGAAATCATGCACAAGGTGTCGCGTATGCGGCTTCGTTAAAAGGCGCGTCGGCCCTGATCGTCGTGCCAAAAACAGCTCCCGAGACCAAAAAAGCGGGCATCAAGCGCTACGGTGCGGAGTTGGTCGTGTATGGAGACAGCTATGATGACGCAGAAAGCCATGCCTATGAGCTGGCGAAAGAAACAGGGCGCACGTTCGTTCACGCCTTTGAAGACAATGCGATCATAGCAGGGCAAGGAACGGCAGCCCTGGAAGCTCTTTTGGAAGAGCCGGATTTTGACGTCATTCTCGTACCTGCTGGCGGCGGAGGGTTAATTTGTGGAGTCGCGCTCGCAGCAAAGGCAATCAATCCGGATGTGATGGTGATTGGGATTCAGACACATGCGTCTCCACCATGGTATTATTCGTTCCGCGAAAAGCGCTTGGCGGATGTGGTATACAGTGATTCGCTTGCGGACGGTCTTCATGGGGGAATCACCCAAGGTAACCTGGACTTGGCTCTGCAAATCGTCGATGACTTCCTGCTCGTGGAGGAAGAACATGTTGCCCAAGCGATGAGCTGGCTGGCAAAAGAGCATCACCTGATGGTGGAAGGCTCAGGGGCGGTAGGTATCGCTGCACTCATGCAGGGAACGGTACCCGATCTGGCAGGGAAAAAGGTGCTGACGATTGTGAGCGGCAGTAATGTAGATGCTGGCAAGCTGGCGGGGATCATAGGGAAGCACGCATAGGGAATCGGTTGAACATAGAGCCACTCTCGGCTACACTTTTTCTAACAGAGTTTGTTCAATAAGTCGTCTTTTTGAACATGCACATACACGAGGAAACGGTGTCGTTCGGTGAGGGAGTGGAAAATCAATTATGGAGTTACGCAATCTGAAGACATTTCAGGTCGTTGCCGAGCATTTGAACTTGACGAAAGCTGCAGAGCAACTCGGATACAGCCAGCCTACGATTACGCTCCAGATTCAAGCGTTGGAGCGTGAGCTGGGTCATCCTTTGCTCAATCGGGTAGGCAAGCGCACGTTTTTGACACCGGCCGGAAAAATTGTGAAGCAGCATACGGATCAGCTGTTCTACGTTCTCCAGCACATGGCGGAGGGACTTAATCACTTAGACATGCCTGTAGGACCGCTGGTCGTGGCGGCCCCAGAATTTTATTGCATCCAATACATGCCCCAAATTCTGAAGGCGTATGTGGAAACACACCCACAGGTAAATCTGCAGGTAATTTCTTGTACCAGTCAGGAGACGTTGAAGAAAATTCAGGACCACGAGGCAGATATTGGGATCATTGCGGGCACCACTTTGCAACCGGGTATCCACTCGAGCATGGTAGACTTAGAACAATTCACCCTGATTGCTTCTCCTGATTTGATGAAGGACAAAACATTGGCAGACGCACTTGTGACCTTCCCCTTTTTGTCCTATCAGGAGGGGTGCAATCTCGATGAATTTATTACCCAATGCCTGTTGGAATTAAACTACATCCCACCCTCTGTCATTAAATGCAGCAGTGAAGAAACCATCAAACGATCAGTCCTGAATCAAACAGGCATAGCCCTGCTCAGTAAGGTTCTCGTGGAAAAAGAACTGCGAACAGGCGAACTGATCGAGTTGTTCCGCTTTTCCAAGAAAGCAGAAACATCGCTAGTCTGTTTGGAACGCCGAAGAGAAGAGCCTGCGATCCAGACCTTCATGGAGCTCGTCAAAGACGTTTGGTTATCGGTAAGAGAAGAGTAGTCATGACAAGGGACTGTCTAAGAAGTCCCTCAAAAGTAAAGAAGCTGGGAAAGACGGTTTCGTTTTTTCCAAATGACGGCAGCCGCAAGACGATCGGCTGTCGTTTTCCGTTGAAGTAACGGGCAATTTCGTTTAACATCAAGCACAGTGAACCATAGGGAGGCGGGTCCGAGGCCATGCAAGAACCGATTAAAATCTACAACACCGCGGTTGAAGCGATTCTTGAAGTGATTGGAGGCAAGTGGAAGCCAGTCATTTTGTTTCACCTCACGTTCGGTAAGAAGCGTAATGGTGAGTTGATGCACCTAATTCCTGCCGTAACGCAAAAAGTGCTGACCCAGCAGTTAGGGGAACTAGTGGAGGATGGAATCGTGGCCCGTATTTCTTATAACCAGGTGCCGCCGAAGGTCGAGTATGAGTTGACGGACTATGGCTGGAGCCTGAAAGACATCCTTCATCTCATGTGCAGATGGGGCGATACGCATATTGAAAGGGTATACGGCGATAAGGGCATGGTCCTTTTCAAGCCGCCGCAATCGGACACATAAGGTAAAAAAACCGATCCCTGCATATGAGGAACCGGCATGTTGGGTATGGGTATCGTCCTGAAATTATTAAGGAATCACCTTGCGCTGGCGGAAGTCTTCAAAGATGTCCATAAACATCTTCTCCGTATCAACGAAGTCATGGAAGCCGAAACGGCGTGCTTTCGAGCCGTCGGCAAAAAAGTCGTAATCCCAAGCGAACACGAAATCCCCGAACCGCCAAGAAGAAACGTCCTTATAGCTGTTATTCACCAAGTCATATTTCTCCACCATGGAACACCACAGCGCTTCCTTGTCTGCCATGACGACTTCTAATGACATCGGTAATGGCGGGGCAGTCTCAATTTCAAAAAAAGCGGCGATCTTCGGCCAAAGCTCGTTCCATCGGAAAAGGTCACCGTTCGTGATATTAAAAGCCTGATTCGCGCAGCGTGCGTCAGTTGCCGCCCAGACCGTCGCACGAGCTAGCAAGCTTGCATCAGTCATTTCCAGCAGGCTATGGTAAGCTCCCGGTTTCCCGGGAAAGCGGAGTGGCAAGCCGAGTTCCTTAGACATGGAAGCATAAATGGCAATAACCATCGCCAGATTCATTGGATTGCCCAAAGCAAACCCGCAAACGACCGACGGACGTAGGGCCGACCAAGTCCAACTGCTTCCCGGTTGTCGACGTTCGAGGAACTGCTGTTGGTCAATGTTGAACTCGGGAGGCATATGATTGGCGTCGGTTTCCCGTGCGGGCGTCTTGAAAGGACCAAGATGCGCGCCGTACACTTTGTAGCCTTGCATAAGACTGACATGTTGCAGGTTTGGTGCGGCCGTTTCGATCGCATTGACCACGTTTACGAGCATGGACAGGTTGGGAGTAACCAGTTCTGCCCACGTAGGGCGGTCTTGATATGCAGCGTAGAAAATATGGGTGACTTCGGTTAGATTGCCCAGTTTCTCGTGGGTTTCCTTTTCATTAAGCAAATCGACCGCTACATATCGCAACTTGTGGGAGTCTTCTCCGCCACGTCTTGACACTCCAATGATATTCCACTCAGGGAGCGTCATCAGATAATCGATGAGATTCCGTCCGATCACACCATTGGCTCCAACGACAAGAGCGGTTTTTATTGCTTCGGTTTTATCTGGTTTCATAGGGCTTTCTCCTCCTCTTCCTCTGACGATTATTATGAGATAGAAGAGGGGAATTAAGAAGTACGCACTTTGAACTCATATACGCACTTGAAAGTAACATAGGACTTGAAATTAAGACATGGTGGGCCAAAAGCGATTCCTGCCGAATTCACCTCTAAAGCTTGCCGTTACAGACAGCGAGGAGAACAGTAGATCAGTAATGGTAAGTTTTACGGCGACTAAACATAAAAACAGCGGCGAGTCTAAGACTTTATTTTCAGGTCTTAAGTCGTCGCTGTTTCATGTATTAGGCTTAGTCTAAAACTTATTTTTCAACGAACACCTAGAGGATGGTTTGTTTCAAACTGTCTACTGGACAGGGGTAAGACCAAATTGAGGCTATTTCGAAAAGAAATAGATAAGGATAAGCGAGATCAATTCATTAAAGACTACATTTACGAACGCTTTGATGTTCGCCAGTCGGAAGAATATGGATTAAATAATGAAAGGAGCCCCCAGAGGCTCCTTTCATGCTTAGAACGGTTACAAATGAACAAAAAGCGTGTTTTGTTCATCTGTGGACTATTATCGAGGCGGTGTCGGTATTGTACCTCCTCCTGGGCCAGGTTTCGGTATTTTACCTCCTCCAGGCTCCGATGACGGAGGTGTCGTAGATGTCGTAGGTGTCGTGGACCCTGTCGAAGGCTCTGACTTTGGATCCGATTTCCCAGAGCCGCTGTTATTGCTGTTGTTGTTATTTTCCAATGAATTCATCTCCTTTATATAGGGGTAGATCCAACATGTAACTGTTTGATACGCTTAGCATTAGTGGACATTCGGCTTAGAGTAGGATTAATGCGCCTGAACGTGCTTAGCGTATATTTTTCGTTAAAATGTTGGTGGTTGCCCATAAAGTCAGGATAATTATTTACTTTGCATAAACATGATATTCCCAATAGCAAGTTGGAAAATATAAGAACTGAATGTAGGGGCAAATTGTCTCTTGGAAACAATATTTTCTTCTTGCACCTCTAGAGCGAGGGTTGTTTGCGTGATATAATTTTTATTTCTTTCATTTTTGTGTGGAACGGCAATGATATTGTAAAATGACAGAAGGTAAGAGAAATAGGAGATGACAACAAATGAGTAAGCAAGTAAACGAAACCGAACTCGTTTTGCATTTAGCTACCAAAACAAAAGTAGACCCGCAAAAAATCATGATCGTACTCAAGCATGAGCAAGCGTACATGAACAGTGCGAAGGCAGATGCAAAAGGTGATGTCGACGTTGATTTTGATGATCTCGTAGATTACATCATGGGTAAGTCAGATGTGAAGCTGGATGAGATCACCGTCGAGAAGATTCTGGATGTAGAGATGGAATACTTGATAAAAAAAGGAATCGCTGGATACATAGACTAATATAGGACGTCTGGTTATCAGGAAAAGAAGAGTAGTGTTCCAAGCACATTTCCCTTGTAGAGGGTGATGTGCTTTTTTATTGTATTTGAAAACCACAATACAAAAGGGTAATCATGGTAAAAAATCTAAAAGCCATCTGAAAGACGGTAGCTTCGGTGGGGAGAAGAATATTTCCAGTCTAGGCTCCAGGCTCCGTCCCTCGGGGAAGCTTTGACTGCCCGCTCATCCCTTCTCCGCTCGGTAGGACTCCACAAGTTGCTACGTCTGGAAATATTCTTCTCTGGCGTTGCTGAATACGTTCTTCGTTCTTTTAAGGCTTTTAAAACCTGAGTAACACGAAAAGCTCGTAGAGGAAACAGGAGAAATAAGCGAAGATCTTTGGTACACCGACCGAGACGGAATGCAAAAAGCGAAACACGATCTTAAGCGTCCACCTCTGAAACACATCTTGAAAGGACCACTTTGGACGCGGTTTCGCTTTTTGCATGGAGACGGGCAGTGAATCCCCCAGCGGGTGGGACAAGAAGCTGAGCGTTTTCTCCTGTTTCCTCTCCACCACAACAGCGTGACGACTAAATTTTTAGTATTTTTTAACAATAGATATTTATACTAAAAAATCCAAAAAATATCTGAAAGACAAATGTAAATTGTTTGACTATTAGCGGTCGCCGTGTCTATAATTTGGTTATCTTTGTTAGTAATGTTAACTAACTGTGTGGCGGTGATCGATGAAGCGTGCAAGCTCCCAAAAAAACAGGTAATAGCAAACTCGTGAAAAAACTGAATAAAGAAGAAGTATTGCAACAGGTCGTCCAGCACGGGCAAATTTCACGCGCGGATATCTCCAAACAGACACAGCTCAGCCGTCCGTGTGTTTCCGCCCTCGTAGATGAAATGATCCAGGAAGGACTCCTGCAAGAAGTAGGAATGGGCGATTCCAAAGGCGGCCGCAAGCCGATTTTGTTGGAGTACAACTACCAGGCCTACGCCATTGCCGGAGCGATTTTTGAAGGATCTACACTGGACATGGCCATCGCAGATATGAAAGGCGAGTTCTTAGCTCGCTATCGCAAACGGCTGGCACAACCAGCGAATGGCGAAACCGTCATTGAAGATTTAGCAGCCGGACTGGATCGCTTGTTGCGTGAAAGCGGCATCCCGCGAGAGCGCCTGCTCGGCATGGGCGTCGGTTTGCAAGGCGTCACACAGCGTGGCAGTGGAACCGTCAGCTTTTCACCCAGCACGGGGTGGATGGGTTCACCGATTCAGCAGACAATCGAAGCGCGACTCGGACTGCCCGTCATTATCGACAATGACGTGAATATGATGACACTGGGTGAGTACGTTCGTGGAGCAGGGGTCGGCCATACCAACGTCGTCTACATGTACGTAGGAACGGGGATTGGGGCCGGGATCATTTTGGATGGACAGTTTTATCGGGGGAGTCGTGAGGCAGCAGGAGAGATCGGCTTCATGATGATCGGCCCGGTACATAATCGCCCGAATGGCGCGTCAGGGGTGTTTGAGACGCATTATTCGATTCCGGGCATCCAAGAGCAGGCTAAGGGATTTCTCTCTGACCTTCAGGAAGGGTCGAGTGTCATAGAAGAGCTGATCCGGCACGCCAAACAAAATGCAGAAGCAAAGGAGCTTCTTGCAGATGTGTATCGACATTGGGCGTACGGAATGGCGAACATCATCAGTATTTTGAACCCGGAAATATTGATCCTGAGCGGGGAGATGGTCCACGTCGATGGTGAAGGGGTGAAGCAAATTCACGAATGGCTGAGAGAATGGGTGCCCGAGGTGCCTAATCTCGAAAAAGCGAGTCTGGGGGAGCGAGCTGGTTTAATTGGTGCTGTCCATAGTGTTTTGGAAGCGTTTCCTTTCATACGACTGCTTGACAAAGAGTGAGAAGAACAAGAGGGGGAGTTCGTTTTGAAGAAGACAACTAGCAAGCTGAAAACATGGATGAAGGGCGTATTTGTCAGCTCCTTGGCTCTGACTGTGGCTGCGTGCGGCAGTGGAGGACAGGAAGCAAAGCCTGCCGACAACGGAGGCCAATCAGGCACGCAACCTGCTGCTCAACCTGCTGATTCATCGGGTGACCCACAAAGACTGGTGATTTACACCGGACGGGACAAAAACATTTTTGAAATCGTGTTGCCAAAATTCAAAGAAAAGTACCCGAACATTGAAGTGGAAACACTCGAAATGGGTGCCCAACAAATTTTGGAGCGCGTTCGTGCAGAGAAGGCAAACCCGCAGGCTGACTTTTGGTGGGGCGGTACTCAATCTGCTCTAGCGACAGCAGCCAATGAAGATCTGCTGGAGCCTTACAAGCCAACTTTTGCAGACAAGGTTCCAGATTTGTACAAAGATCCGCAAGATCGCTGGTACGGCGAAATGCTTTTGCCAGAGGTCATCATGTACAACTCGCAGGTGCTGAAGCCAGAAGAAGCACCGCAAGATTGGGACGAATTGATCGATCCGAAATTCAAAGACAAGATCGTGATCCGAAACGTACTGCCATCCGGCACGATGCGTACCATTTATTCCGCAATGATCTTCCGTCAAGGGGCGGATACTCCTGAAAAAGGTTTTGAATGGCTGACCAAGCTCGATGCTAATACAAAAGAGTACACGCAAGACCCGACAAATCTGTATCTGAAGCTGGATCGTCAAGAGGGCGTCATCTCCTTGTGGAACCTCCAAGACGTTCTGATCCAAAGCAAAAAGAACAACCATCCGTATGACTTCATTTATCCGAAAAGCGGGGCACCGATTCTCGTAGACGGCGTAGCTCTGGTAAAAGGCGCGAAAAACCTAGAGGCAGCGAAAAAGTTCATGGAATTCTTGATGAGTCCTGAAATGGCTGCCCAATTGGCGAAGGAGCGCTTCCAGTTCCCATCTCGTACAGACATCAGCAAGGACGAATTGCCAGACTTCATGAAAAATCTCGAGCTGAAGCCAATGGAACTCGATTGGGCTGTCATGGCTGCAAAAGAAAAAGAGTGGATGCAGCATTGGGATGAAAACATCAAGGGGAAAGGCAAGAAGTAAGGAAGGTTTTTTCCAAGCAGCTAGGCGGGAAGGCGTTGTCCTTTCCGTCTAGTCACTTATAGAAGTTGTTTGGAAACGGACGCAGCTTGAAATGACTTGCGATGAAGGAGGAAACACAACCCGATGAGCAGCGTAACACTTGATCACGTTCACAAAAGGTTTGGCCAAGCAAAAGGGGTCGAAGATGTTCACATTCATATCGAATCAGGAGAGTTTTTTACTTTTCTCGGTCCGAGTGGCTGCGGCAAAACGACTACCCTGCGCATGATTGCCGGCTTTTATTATCCAACGGATGGCCATATCCGCTTTGGATCACAGGAGGTTACATCTCTTCCTCCCCATAAGCGCAATACCGGGATGGTATTCCAAAATTACGCGTTGTTCCCGCACATGACTGTTTTTGAAAATATCGCGTTTGGCTTGCAGGTTCGGAAAGTGAACAAAACCGATGCCAAAGAGCGCGTAGAACGGATCATGAAGCTGGTGCGTCTGGAAGGCTATGGCGAACGCCGCATTGATCAGCTTTCCGGGGGACAACAGCAACGGGTAGCACTGGCACGGGCGCTGGTCATCGAGCCGCAGATTCTGCTGTTGGATGAGCCGCTGTCCAATCTGGATGCGAAGCTTCGAGAAGAGACACGCTTCGAGATCAAGAGACTCCAGTTGGAGTTGGGGATTACGACGATTTACGTTACACACGATCAGGCAGAAGCGATGTCCATGTCAGATCGGATCATGGTTATGCAGAGCGGTGAAGTGCAGCAGATCGGCACACCGCATGAGATTTACCATCGTCCTGTAAACCGTTTTGTCGCTTCTTTTATCGGCGAGACGAATCTGTGGGAAGGGACAGTTGCAGGGTTTGATGGCGATGAAGTGCTGGTTCGCACGGCTTCTGGACAAATGCTCAGCGGATTTAAGAAAAATGCCTCACCACGTGCACAGCTGTCAATTGGGGAGAAAGTAACCATGTCCATTCGTCCTGAATCCGTTCTGGAGAGTACAGGCAATGAGGGACAAAATGTAGTGACAGGCTCTGTTGTCATGTCTGAATTTACAGGGGCGTGTGTCAATTACGTCACGGAAGTAGGAACGGAGAGCCTGCGCAGCATGTCCATCAACCTGGGACGACCGATTAAACAGCGCGGCGATGCCATCGGCCTACATATACCGAAAGAGAGCATTTATTTTGCCGGATAAGGGGGAAGAAGCTTTTGAGAGCAGAGTTGCAGCAAGCGCCGACAGCAGCCAGACGAAAGTCCATCACCGCTTCACCCGCCTTCGTCTACGTGCTGGTATCGCCACTCTTTTTAATATTGTTGGCTTATGTCGTTTATCCATTGTTCGAAACATTCGTTGCGAGTATCAAGATCGATGAGGAAATTACGTGGAAAAACTACATTCGCTTCTTCAGCCTAGAGCATACCGCCAACCTGGAAGCGTTGTGGAACAGTGTCTACATATCGGTTTTGAGTGTTATTACGTGCGGAATTGTTGGCGTCGCGATGGCGTTTTTATTGGAACGCTATGATTTTCCTGGACGAAAAATACTTTCTGTGCTGGCTTTGGTTCCGATGGCGTTGCCTCCACTCATTGGTGTTCTCTCGTTTACCTTTTTGTACGGAGAAAGCGGAATCATTCCACGAGCGATCAAAGAGCTGTTCGGGCTTGCCCAGGTTCCTTTCTCGTTAAAAGGAATTTGGGGTGTGGTCGTCGTTCATACGTTTACGATGTACACCTATTTCTTCATGACCGCAACAGCAGCAATCAAGGGACTCGACCCGTCCTTGGAAGAGGCGGCAGCCAGTCTTGGAGCGAATCGCTTTACCGTTTGGCGGCGCATTATTTTGCCGATGCTCACGCCAGCCATGGTCGCGTCTTCTCTGTTGGTTTTCATGATTTCGATGGCTTCTTATACGGCGCCACTCATTTTCGGAATTGACCGGACGATGACGATGCAAATCTATCTGTCTCGCACCAATGGAGATTTGGACATGGCTGCGACGCAGTCTACGATTCTTTCGATTGTTTCCGTGGCTTTTCTTTTGATCATGCGTTGGTACCAAGGTGCGCGCAATTACCAGAACTTGAGCAAAGGGGTCAGCGTGCATCGTACCGAGATCAAGAGCAAAGCAGGACGCTACACCACGATTGTGCTGTCTTTTATCGGTACAGTCATTCTGATGCTGCCAATTCTCGTATTGGTACTCATCTCCTTCTCGGTGGATGGTACCTGGACGGTGCAAATATTACCTCCGGAGTATACCCTTTCGCATTACATGGATTTGTTCACAGATAGCAAGACATGGCGTCCGATTCTCAACAGCTTGCAGTTGTCTGCTATCGCGGTAATCGGGATCGTCATTTTCGGTGTAGCTGCGGCATATGCCATGGTTCGCCTCAAGTTTCGCGGGAAAACGCTTCTTGATGTGTTGATCATGCTGCCATGGGCCTTGCCAGGGACAGTTGTGGCGATCAACCTGATTGCAGCGTTCAGTGAGCCGAATGCATTCAGCTTTGGTCAGGTTTTGATCGGAACATTCTGGATTATCCCGTTGGCGTATTTTGTCCGACATCTACCACTTGTGTTTCGCTCTACCAATGCGACTTTGATGCAGATGGACCCATCTGTCGAGGAGGCTGCGCGGAATCTTGGTGCTTCTTGGTGGTACAGCTTCAGACGTGTCGTGTTCCCGATGGCTTGGGGTGGAATTCTCGCAGGTACGCTTTTGGCATTCGTTCAGTGTATCGGGGAGTTCGTAGCTTCGATTCTGATCTTCACACCGAAGACAACACCATTGTCTGTCGCTGTATTCCAACGCATGTACAGTAATGAATTTGGCACCGCTTGCGCCTATGGAGTCTTGCAAATCGTGGTCATCATCATCGTGTTGTTCATCTCCAGAAAACTGACCGGAGATAAAGCGGGAACTGCCGTGTAAAGCTGGATGCCTTGCTGAAAAAGGAGGAGCTTCTCGTGGATGTCAGTGAATCGATGGACAAGAAATCACCGATGGTACAGCCGACTAAACTGCCCTGCCCGCCAATTCCTGTATCTGTTCGCACCATGCAGGGGGAACACGGACTGCTCGATCTATGGAAAGCGATTAAGCCGCTCGCTACCATTGCCAGTGCCATGAACACAGGTGCCCATCCAGACGATGAGCACAGTGCTATGCTCGCTTACTTGGCGCTGGGGAGAGGCGTGTATACCACGAGTGTGATCGCGACGAGAGGGGAAGGCGGCCAAAACGAAATCGGCTGCGAGCAAGGTACCGCGCTTGGGATTATCCGCACGCGTGAGCTGGAAGAAGCATCATCTCTTGGCAATGTGACGCTTGGCATCTTAAGCGAAGAGCTGGATGATCCCATCCATGATTTCGGGTTCTCCAAATGCGCCGAAGAAACCTTCCGCAAATGGGGCGAAGAGGTCGTGTACGAGCGATTGATTCGAAAAATCAGGGAGCTGCGCCCCGATGTCGTCATTGCTTGCTTTGAAAATGAACCGACGACACACGGACATCACCGGGCGATTACATTACTGACACAGCGAGCTTTCCACGAAGCAGCCGATCCACAGATCTTTCCGGAGCATAGGCAGGCTGGACTTTTGCCGTGGCAAATGAAAAAGCTGTATTTGCCTATCATGGACAACGATGATTATCACGTTGCTGTACCCGTGGGGGAATATGACCAAATCTACGGCTCATCCTATGTTCAGCTTGGTGAGCGATCGAGGTTTATGCATAAGACACAGGGCATGGGTGTTCATTACGACGAAGGCCCGACCTACAATTACTACCGATTGGATGCTTCTGTTTCTCCGGCACCGGAAAAAGAGCGCGACTTTTTTTCCGGACTGCCCGTCAGTTTTGCTGATCTGGCGCAGAGCATCGCTGCAAAAGGCGGGCAAGAACTCGCCGAAGGGCTTCACCGTATGCACGATGCGGCTACAGATGTATTGAATGCCTACCCGCGTTTTGCTGAGGTGGCACAAAGGGTTAACCGCATGAAGGCTTTGCTTGCGATTGCACAACAAGAAGTACGCAAGGCCCCACTCGATGAAGAAACAAAGATTGATTTGATGTATCGGCTAGGACTCAAGGAAGCGCAGCTCAACCGTGCCAGTGCGGAGGCTCTGTCTTTGGTGGTGAAAATCAAGCCGGAGACGGGCGAGTGGGTGGCAGGCCAGACGACAACCGTTACCGTAACGGCTTACAACGGCGGCTCGCTTGAGGTTGAGCATGTGCAGCTGCGTATGCGTGTTCCCGCTGGATGGACGGCGAAACCGCTCACGCCAACTGCGTTTCCGCGACTTGCTTACAATCAGACGGTGTGCACTGTATTTGAAGTATCGATTCCTGCACAGACGGAGCTGTTTCATCCTTACAAGCCGCCCGTGCTCGATGTCGAGGTGCTCTATTTCGCCTTCGAGACAGCCAGTACGATTCGCGTCGAGCCGGATAGCCGTGTAGCTGTGCTTCCGCCGTATGCCGTGACGCTAACCCCGTCAGATGTGGTGCGAAACACGCTGCATACGGATGAGACGATCCCGGTTAAGGTAACACTGAAACAATACCGTCCGGGAAGCTCTACAGCCAAGGTCGCTCTCGTTGTCCCGGCAGGCTGGACAGCGGAGCCAGCCTTTGTCGATGTTCCGTTTTCTTTCCGCAGCGAGACGAAAACGATCGCTTTTACTGTTCATACCACGCCGCAGGTGACGAATGGCAAATATCAGATTAGCGCTACGGTAACGGGGACAGACGGTGTGACAGAGATCGCGCAAGATGTGCAGGTCATAGAATATCCGCATGTCGGTCGCACGTATTTCATCCGGCCCGCTACGCTGACTGTTCAAGCCTTTGACTTGGCCATCCCGAAAAATCAACGGATCGGCTACGTATCCAGCGGCTTTGACAATATGGATAAATACTTACGCGCGGTTGGGGTGAATTGCCTCAATCTGGACGCAAACGAAATACAATCGGGCGATTTGTCCCGCTACGACACGATTGTTCTCGGTATTCGCGCATACGGATTCCGCCGCGAATTAATTGAGAGCAACCAGCGTCTTTTGCATTATGTAGAAAACGGCGGAAATCTCGTCGTTCAATATCACAAGCCGGAGGACAAATGGAAGCCGCACTTGGCACCTTACCCTATTTTTATCGGCGAATCGCTGATCGATTGGCGGGTGACCAATGAGCAATCAGACGTCCGTATGCTGGCCCCTGACCATCCGATGTTCCAGGAGCCAAACGTGATTACCCAAGCAGACTGGGATGGATGGGTGCAGGAGCGCTCCATTTATAATCCTTCTCGCTGGGGGAGCGAGTATACCGAGCTGATTGCGACAAGTGATCCGGGAGAACCGGAGTTCCGCGGCATTTTCCTCACGGCGCACTATGGAAAAGGGACGTACACATACAGCTCGCTTGCCTGGTTCCGCGAGATTCCACAGCTAGTCCCTGGCGCTTTTCGCTTGTTCGTCAACATGATCAGTCAGAAGCAGTAATGCCCCATCCACTCCGGGCCAACCGTGGGTCGATCCATGGCTACATCAATGAAATGCAGACGTACAGACCGCCATGATTGATATAGACATCAATCTGAAAATGGAATGGAGGAACGTTCATTGAGTAAGGGGAAACTTGCCAAGCTGTACACGATTACGACTGCAGCGGTGCTGGCCACGAGTCTGATTATGCCGGTAGCACCCGAGACGGCCCATGCTGACCGCGGGGTTGTCGACCTGTGGAAGGCCATCAAGCCGCTCACCACGATTGCCAGTGCGATGAACACCGGAGCACATCCGGACGATGAGCACAGTTCAATGCTCGCGTATTTGTCGCTAGGCAAAGGGGTGGACACATCCAGTGTCATTGCGAACCGAGGCGAGGGAGGACAGAACGAGATAGGCAGCGAGCTAGGTAATGCGCTGGGGATCATTCGTACCCGCGAATTGCAGGAAGCTTCCAAAATCACGAACATCCATCTGGAGAACCTCAGTGAAAAAATCGATGACCCTATTTTTGACTTCGGCTTTTCCAAAAGCCCGGATGAAACCCTGCAAAAATGGGGCGAGGATGTCGCGTATGAAAAGCTCATCCGCCGTATCCGGACACTGAGACCCGATGTCGTGATTCCCGCATTTTTGAACGAACCTTCGACTCACGGTCATCATCGCGCGATTAATGTCATTACGGTACGGGCATTCAAGGATGCCGCAGATCCAAACGTTTTTCCACAGCATGCAAAGGAAGGATTGGCTCCTTGGCAGGTGAAGAAGCTGTATTTGCCTGCAAAGGAACAGGATTACTCGGTCAAGGTGCCTGTTGGCGACTATGACGAAATTTATGGTGCCTCTTACGTCCAACTCGGCGAAGAATCCCGTTTCATGCACAAGAGCCAGGGCATGGGACGTCACTATGACGAAGGGCCAAGCTTCAATTATTACAAGCTCGATCAAGCCATCGTAGAGACAAAAGACAAAGAGGCAGACTTTTTTGGGGGAATTGCCTATTCATTTGACGATTTAGCCAAAGAAGTGGCCAGCCAGTCTGGCGGGGGAAAAGTCGCGAGTGAACTGAAAAAGCTGCAAAAGGATGCCGCAGAGGTCATTGCTGCGTACCCAAGCTTTGCCTCAGTAGCCAAGGAAGCGCATGAAATGCTGGCGGATGTGGAAAAAACGACGGCAGCAGTTGAATCATCCTCCTTGCCCGCTGACACGAAAACAGACTTGCGCCATCGTTTGGGAGTGAAGAAATCTCAGCTGAACAAAGCGAGTGCCGAAGCGCTCTCGCTCGTAACCAAAGTAAAGCCTGAGACAACTGAGCTGGTAGCTGGCCAAACAACGAAAGTAACGGTTACGGCTTACAACGGCGGCCAAGCAAAAGTCGGGAAGATCAATCTCGCGCTGAATGTACCAAAAGGCTGGCAAGCCAAGCCGCAATCGACCACCAGCTTCTCATCGCTCGGCTACAATCAGACGGTGAAAACGACATTTGTTGTCACAGTTCCTTCTGATGCCGCTCTGTTCCAACCGTATGCCGCTCCAGCCATTACGGCAGACGTCAGCTACAACTTTGCAGGCTCGACGGCGAATAGCCATGTGACACCAGCAGATGCCATTGCAGTTCTTCCATCTTTTTCTATGGTGCTGAGTCCAAATGCGACGGTTTTGAATACGCAGAAGCCAGAGGAGCCAATCCCGGTCAAGGTTACGGTGAAAAACTACAATCCAGGTGCAGCGAAAACCAACATCTCTCTCGATGTACCAAAAGGCTGGAGCGTAGAACCACAAGCAACAGCGCTCGCCTTTGAGGCCAAGGGAGAAACGAAGTCGGTTGCCTTTACGGTCAAAGCAGATGCTTCGGTCCAACCGGATAAGTATACGGTGACAGCAGTAGCGTCTGGCAGTGGTAAAGAGAGCCGACATGGAGCCCAAGTCATCCGTTATCCGCATATTGGCACGACTTACTTTGTCCAACCAGCAACGCTTACGATCCAGGCTTTTGACCTGAAGGTCCCGGAAGGCTTGAAGGTCGGTTACGTATCCAGTGGCTTTGACAATATCGATCAGTATTTGTCCCAATTGGGAGTCAATGTGACCAATCTGTCGGCAAAAGACATCGAGTCTGGCGATCTGGATCAATACGATACGATCGTGCTGGGCATTCGCGCTTATGGTTTCCGACCTGAGTTGATTCCTTCAAATGCCCGCTTACTGAAATACGTAGAAAACGGCGGAAATCTGGTCGTGCAATACCACAAGCCAGAGGATAAATGGAAGCCAGAGCTGGCTCCTTATCCGATCAAAATCGGTGCTCCGCTGATTCAATGGCGTGTCACAGACGAAAACTCCAAAGTAACAGTACTGGCGCCTGATCATGCATTATTCCATTCGCCAAACAAAATCACGGAGGAAGATTGGGACAACTGGATTCAGGATCGTTCCGCTTACAATCCATCCGAGTGGGGCAAGGAATACACAGAGCTAATCTCCAATGGAGACGAAGGCGAGAAGGAATTTACGGGTACGTACCTCACTGCCAAGTATGGAAAAGGAACGTACACCTACAGCTCGCTCGTGTGGTATCGCGAAATTCCGTCACTCGTACCGGGTGCGATCCGATTGTTTGTCAACATGATCAGCCCACAGCAGTAATCATAATAGAAGGGAAGGCGATCGTTCGGCGGTCGCCTCCCTCCTAAAAGAAGATCAGACGCAAAAATAGAAGCAGTTTACGAATGGGTAGGGAAGGAGATGCAAGAAAGATGAATTACAGAGATCGGATTTTTCAACAGGAGGGAGCCAGTTTCCCTGGCAAGACATACGTGGAGGCGGTTTTGGAGCCTGCATTTAACGAAGCGAAGCACCATCTGCTGCATCCAATGATGGCGATCAACAAGGCACATTTGATCATGCTTCGTGAACAAGAATTGCTCACAGACGATGAGGCCAAAAGAATTGCTGGTGCACTGTGTGGGATCGAAATGGAAGAGCTGCGCCAATCGCATTACACCGGGCAGTTTGAAGATTTGTTCTTTCAGGTAGAGAGCCGTTTGCTGGAACTGGCTCCTGATGTGGCAGGAAATCTGCATCTGGCTCGCAGCCGCAACGACATGGGGATTACCATATACCGCATGGTGCTGCGTGAAAAATTATTGGTGACCTTGGCTTCTGCCCTCTATCTGAAAGAGCATTTGCTCCTCTTTGCAAATGAGCATGTGGATACGATTATGATTGGCTACACGCACACCCAGCAGGCACAGCCGACGACAATGGCGCATTACATCATGGCGGCTACTGACATGCTCAGCCGTGATATCAAGCGACTGATCCAAGCCTATCACACAGTCAATCGCTCACCGATGGGGGCAGCGGCCTTGACGACTTCTGGTTTTGCGATCAGCCGGGAGCGGATGCGCGAATTGCTCGGATTTGATGAGCTGGTGGAAAATTCCTATGATGCAGTCTGCGGCGCGGATTATTTGGGGGAAGTAGCGACATCTGTACAATTGGCAGCCATTAATTTGGGGCGTACGGTTCAAGATATGCTGCTGTGGTGCACACAAGAGTTCGCGGGGTTAAAAGTCGCGAGTCCGTACGTGCAGATTAGCTCCATCATGCCGCAAAAGCGCAATCCGGTTTCCTTTGAACATATGCGCTCTCTGTTGTCCAGTGCAGCAGGAAATGCGACGACAGTGCTTACGATGATGCACAATACGCCTTTTGGCGATATCGTGGATACCGAGGATGACATGCAGCCATACGCCTGGCGGAGTATGGGCGTACTCGAGCAGATGTATCGCTTGATGGCGAGTGTTGTGGGTACGATGGAAGTGAACAAGGATGTCCTCTTGGAGCGGGCAAAGGGCAGCTTTGCGACCGTTACAGAGCTGGCGGATACTTTGGTGCGCACGGATCAGCTTTCGTTCCGCAAATCTCATCACATCGTGAGTCGTGTGGTAAAAGAAGCGATGAGCGAGCAACTCGCTGCGAACCAAATCAGCTTGGAGCTGGTAAACCGTGCAGCCATGGAAGTAATCGGGAGAGAGCTGTCGCTCACAGCAGAAGAGCTCAGACTGGCGCTTGACCCTGTTCATTTCGTAATGATCCGCAAGCTTCCTGGTGGACCAAATCCAGAGGAAATGAAGCGCATGATCGCTGTTCGCCAAGCTGTTCTCCAGCAGGAAACAGAATGGCTGGCACAGAAAAAGCAGGAGATTGCGAATGTGATGAAAGGGCTTGATCAGATGACAGCTGAATGGAGTGTGGGGTAATGGCAGTGGTGCGAATACCTCTTCTGGCAGTGGACGGAGGGGGCACCAAGTGTCTGGCGGTACTGGTGGACCGCTCCAGAAATGAAATCGGTGCAGGACGCTCCGGTTCATGCAATTATCAAGGGATCGGGGAGGAAGCGGCAGCTCGTGAGTTGGTTGCAGCGATCAGCCAAGCTCTGGACGATGCGATCGCTCGTCAAACAGTTGCCCCCTTTATGAGCGGCACTTCGACACTGGCTGGACCAATCGAATGGGAAATTGAGTGCGCGGTGTTCGGGATCGCTGGCCTGGACACGGAGTATGATCGACAGGTAATCTCGCGTATGGTGAGCAAGGTACTGCACCAGCTTGGTATTCGCGTCCAGCAGCTGATTGTGGAAAACGACGGGTTTGCGGCATTGCTCGGTGCGACCGGAGGCAACCCCGGCATTTTGGTCATCGCAGGCACAGGCTCGATTGCCTTTGGTGTAAACGATGAACAGGAAACGGCGCGAGCAGGAGGCTGGGGGCATCGGGTCGGTGACGAGGGCAGTGGCTACTGGATCGGCAAGCAAGCGATTATGGCTGTATTAAAAGCAGCGGATGGCCGCGGCGAGCCGACCATATTGAAGGAGCTGCTCCTCCCGCACGTTGGACTGGGACGCGTAGATGAATTGTTTAACTGGACGTACAGTGAGCATTATTCCGTAGAGAAGGTAGGAGAGCTGTCGCCGTTGGTCAGCCAGGCGGCACTTGCCGGAGATAAAGTGGCAGTAGCTATTTTGCAGGTCGCAGGCGAAGAGCTCTTCGATGCTGCTCGGGCTGTCATAGATACGTTGCAAATGAAAGCCAAGCCGTTTCAGATGATCATGCAGGGAGGCGTTTTGCAAAACGATGATCGCGTGCGAGAAATTGTCGTAGAGCGCGTCCGAGAGTACGCATCGCAAGTCGTCATCGAAAATGCGCAAAACGATCCGATTTACGGTGTCATAGCAAAAGGATTGGCTTATTTAGAACGCCAATCGAGCGGCAAGTGAGGTGCCAGTAATGAAAAAAGTAATGGTTGTCTTTCCCCATCCGGACGATGAGTCTTTTGCCTGCGGGGGAACGTTGGCAAAGTGCAAGGACGCCGGACATGAAACGTGTTATTTGTGCATTACCTCCGGCTGCAAAGGACGCAGCGGTCCATTCGATATCGATTGTCGAGAAAAGCTGGCAAAACATCGAGAAATAGAGCTGAAAACAGCAGCGGAAGTGCTCGGAATCAGTCGTCTCGACTTGTTCCGGTACGCGGATGGTTCCTTGCAAAATGCCGATCTGGATGAGCTAGTGGGTAAGATTCGGGAAGCGATAGAAGAATGGAAGCCCAATGTCGTCGTTACGTTTCCGCCGGACGGGGTAACGGGTCATCCCGATCATATCGTCACGTGCGAGGCAACGACGCGAGCGGTCGAACAAGCGGAAGCGAGCATGACTCCGGCAGAATATCCTGATCTATACTATGTTTCGATCCCGCACTACTACGATCATTGCCCCGATCATGGTCCAAAGCCAGCGGTTCCGATTACAGGCAAGATCGATATATCGGGCTATCGGATGCAAAAAGGAGAGGCGCTGAAGGCTCACTTAAGTCAGGAGTATTCCGTGAATCGCGCTTATCCGGGTGTTATCGATGGGGACTTTGGTGTCATTGGCTGCTATGAGTACTATACTTTGGTGCGGTCAGCGGGCAAGGCAATCGAGCCCGTTAGTGTGGGTGGGAGTATTCCTGTCATTGAGTTGTAGGATATAAAGTAGAAAGGGCTGACCAGCATATTTTTGCTGGTCAGCCTTTTTCATTGGATAGCCCATCAGTCGGATTGTTTTGTCCTACTAGATTTGCTTACAATGTGATCAAGTGCAATTGGAAATCAAAGGGAGAGAAGACATGTCACACAGAGTCTATGTATATAACGTCAGTGAACCTTCTCAAGCACAAGACAATGACACGATGATGGTGGAATGGGGCTATGAGGTCCCTCTACTCTTGCAACCGCTTTTCATAGAAGGTGGTTCGATCGCCGGCAACAATTACAACAACCATACCGAACCGGACAATTCCGGACTCTATTACGATGCGCAGTCAGGCATCGAAAATGTGAAGCGATTTTACGATTTCCTAGAGAGACAGGAAGGGTTAATCCAAAACAAAGAAGCATTTTTGGAAGCGAGAAATCAGCTTCTCAGCTATCTGGAAAAACGAAAGCTTCCGTATTTTCACATCGATGCCTGGGACGTATTCAATATGGATGATATTCCTCATGACGAGCAGGCGGAAACTTTGCGCGCCAATATTGCCCATAACAACGAGATCATAACCAAGGCAATGGACAACGATGACATCTTGCTGCTGAACTACTCCGAATTGATGGACGTGAACCCGGGCTTTCGTTCATTTGCCGAGCTGCTCAATTATGAGGACTACCAATACGGCTGGGGACACATCTGGCAGCCTTATGAAGAACATCCCGACGTGGAGATTTTTGAGGAAGCTGGCTTGCTTGGTCTCAAGGATGCAGAGGGAAACGTATTGCTCGCCCCTCAGTACGATGCCTTTTACGATTTCGCTTCCGAAGATCTCGCCGTAGTCTCTAGAGATGGCAAATATGGCTATGTACATAAATCCGGGAGAATCGTCATTCCGTTGGAGTGGGAAGATGCCTACGATTTTGAATACGGCTCTGTTGGTGCCATTGTCAAACGAAACGGTCGATATGGTCTGATCAATCTGGAAGGCAAAATAATTGTCCCTACCCACTATGAAGAATTGGAACCGCTCGATTACCAAGGGTTTTATACGGCAAAGAAAGACGGAAAATGGGGCGTGCTGGGGGAAGCTGGTTCAGTAACGATAGATTTTGAGCATGAAGAAGCTTTCAAGTGTGGGGACGGCTTTTACCATACGGCGGTCAAAGGCAGGAAAAATCAGAAAATCTTTAACGAATATTGGAAATACGTCGGAGAATTCCCTCTGACGGCGGTAGAACAGATTGACGCAGGGCTTATCCTCATCAAACCACACAAGGATACAAGTCATAGCACCTTGTACAAAAAAGATGGTACTGTCGGCGCATCCGGCTTCGATAAACTGAATCGGCAAACCCATTTTCCGAATTTGCTCGTCCTACGCAAGGGGAAGAAGTACGCTGCTTATGGCAAACAGCAGGAGAGCCTTCTGTTGCCGTACGAATACGATGAACTGATTGATTTGCAGGTTTATACGGAGGCAAGGCAGGGAAATCAGGTGCTGGCGAAAAAAGATGGAAAGCTAGGCGTTTTTTATGGAGATGCCGATCAGCCAGCATGGTTATTCCCCTTAGACGATTATGAGAATATTTTTCGGCTGCATAAGGATGCGCATGCTTTGAAGAAAAATGGATTATGGAGCATTGCCTTATCTCCGGAAAAGCGATGGAGTGATTTTGAATTCGATCTGGTGGTGAAAAAGGCATTTGTCGGGGGTTTTGCTTATGCCTTCAAGGGTCACGACGTTTATTTAGTAAGCGAGTACGGGCTGTCGAGGGCAGAGAAAACGCTCGTTCTGGAGGATGTAGAAGATCGTTATTACAGCTATTATTTTGATGCCGAGGTTCGCAAGCGACTGCTGGCCTATGCCAAAGGGGAGCAATCCGATGTTGACAGCGTAGATCAGTACATGCCAGTAGAAACGTTGTACAACCTGGGCATGGAAGCATATGAAGCAGGGGATTATGAGAAAGCCATTCTGTACGATACGCTTGCTGCTAAAAAGGGCTATCCCCCATCCATGAACAACCTTGCCCATATGTATTACAGTCTAGAAGGATTCGAGGATGCTGATAAAGCTTTTTACTGGTACGAAGTAGGGGCGACGGCAGGCAACCACCACGCTATGAACGGTTTGGGCTGCTGCTATCGACACGGGATAGGCACGGAGCCTGATGCCGATCAGGCAATGTACTGGATGGGCAAGGCGGCAGAACACGGTCATGCGCTGGCTCACAACAATCTTGGTGCCATCTATTATAACGGGGAACTGGTGCCGCAAGATTTGGACAAGGCTCTCTGGCATTATGAACAGGGGGAGTTATTGGGCTCGCCGGTTTATGATTGGCTTGGCTACCTGCACGATTCAAAAGGAAACTACGAAAAGGCGCTGCATTATTATCACCAAGATTATGTAGCAGGCGGCGATATCAGTGCCTATAATTTAGGGATCTTCTACTATAATGGCTACGGCACAGCCAAAAATATCGACGCCGCCATCACTTATTTTCACGCTGCTTTGGAAAGAGACTACCCGCATGCGCATCTCGAGCTGGCAAGGATTTATAGGAACGAAGCACAATTTGCGGACGAGCTCCTGGCGAAAAAGCACATCGAAGAAGCGGAAAAGGCAGGTCTTGATATCCCTGAGGAGCTTACACAATCGTAGAAAAAGCAAAAAAGCGGATCGACAGAAAAAGTCGTCGGTCCGCTTCCAACTAACCAGCATGCTAAACAATAGCTTCCACTTCAATTTCAACGAGAAGACGCGGGTCAATCAGTGCCTTGACCTCAACCATCGTAGCGACAGGCTGAATCTCGCGGAAAAACTCCCCATGTGCTTTTCCGATCTCTTCCCACTTGCTGATATCCGTTACAAACATCCGCGTTCTGACCACATGAGACAAATCAGCATCTAATTCTCGCAATGCTTTTTCAATCGTCTCAAGGATAAACCTTGTTTGTTCATAGGCATCGCCTTCACCAACGACTTCTCCGTCCTTCATAGCAGTGGTGCCAGCCACTTCAATCCGGTCTCCTATTCGGATTGCACGGCAATAGCCCACGACAGGCTCCCAAGGTGAACCTGTGAATATTTTCTTTCGATTCATAATAGAAAGCTCCTCTCATCTCCGCAATAATTGGAATATACTACAAAAAAGAAGGGGAGTGGAGCGGTTTATGAATTTTTTTCTCACTCTTTTTTCCAAGTACAAGTGCTTGATCCACACTGCGATTGGTCATCAAGAATACGTGCGTGCGGCATATAAACTGGAGGCTCATGGTATTCGTTTTCGGACACGTATTCACTCTCATGCGCTTCGTCATTTAGGGGGAGATATGGGGATGATTCCCCAAGAAGAAGACAATAAGCAATATGACATCTACGTGGCAAAAGAAGATGAACACCAAGCACATTTGGTGATTCATTCCCGTTGATGGATACCTATACGATCATGACAACCTCTTATATAATGATTGGGATTAGTAAGAAAATGGTACAACCGAGGAGGAACCAGCATGTCCGTAAGAGAGGCACTCAAAAGCAGAAGAGCCGTGCGTAACTATATTCCAAAAGAAGTAGAAACAGAGAAGATCCAGGCGCTGTTAGATTGCGCAGTGCTAGCCCCGAACGACCGCTTGCGTCAGCCGTGGCATTTTTATGTGATCAGAGGAGAAGCAAAGCTGCGGTTCGAGGAAATCGCGAAGGAATTTTTGCTGGAGCGTTTTCCGACCAAGCCGAATCTTGTGCAGGATTCCTTAGCTGTCCTAGAAAAAACACCACTCGTCATTGTCGCGACTGCTGATGTGATTCCAGGGGATGAAGCATCCTCAGAGGATAACGAATACGCGGTTTGCTGCGCGATTCACTCTATGTGGCTGGCAGCGAAGGAACTGGGACTGGGCATGGTATGGCGCACGAGAGGAATCGGCTTGGTTCGCGACGAGCGCTTGCTGCAATTCCTCGGATCGCCTGAAAATAAAAAGGTCGTGGGTACACTATTCATTGGCTATCCCGAGGCAGATGCTCCTGAGACGAGTCGGGTAGCAACGGAAGAAAAGACGACCTGGTTGTAATCGATAGAATAGCAATCCAGAAGAAGCCTCCTATTACATCTGTCCATTATCATAAAGTCAAGAAGCACCATCACTTTTTGGAAGTGGAGGACTATTGATGAATCAGCAAGTAACGGATTATATCCAAAACATAACCAATGGATCTCAGGTAGAAGTGTGCAATCGGATTCGTCAGCTCATCCATGAAAACATCCCGAATGTAGAAGAGCAGGTGAAGTATAAACAAGCTTTTTATTCCATTCAGGGCAAGCAGGCATGTGTGTATTTTCCGGCAAAGGACTGGATTAACGTGACGCTGTTTCAAGCGGCGAATTTGGATGCTCCAGCTGGTTTTTTTGAGAAGTCTGATCATGCTGACCGGAAGTCCATCAAAATACGGAACGGAAAAGAATTTGATTTTGAAGTTCTTGCAGGCCTATTCAAAAAATTGGGTGAAGCACAGTAGTTGTTTGCAACTAAGTCCCTCCATCCACGTATAAATGGGTAAGGTTAGACCGTACATATCGAGGGGAGCTGTTTCATTATGTTTGGAAAGCTTGCGGCAGATGCACTTGGTTTGAGCAATGTGGGAATCGTGGTAAAACCAGCGGATTACGATAAGGTGGACGCTGATGATTACATCATGCACGAGGACCATGAGAAAATTTATTTTTTGATCAAATCAAAGTCCGATGAGTACTGCTTCACCAATCTGGGGCTGGTTCATTTGGATGGAACGAGTGCCACCAGCAAAAAACGCATGCTGCGCCGCTATTCCTACCATACACACCCGATCTCTGACGTGTATCTGGAAACAGCCGGAACCGTCGATTTGGATGTAGAAATCAAGTTCACCATGGGCAATGAGCACTATTCGATCGATGTCAACAAAAAGCATTTGGAGGAGCTAAAAGACCTCTACAAAGCACTTGTGAAGATCGCATCGATTATGCACGATAACGAACTTGCGCTTCAGCATGCAAAAGAAAGCCTCCACGTCGCCCAAAGCACACTCGGCCGCGTAACAGGCCAGCAAGCAGACGTAGCTTCACAATTCAAGTCCATCAACCAATACACCTTCGATTGGCTGGAAGACGTTCGATACAAGTATGTCGTGAAAGACTTTGGGAAAGTCTTTGAAAAATATATTCATAACTAAAAAATAAGAGCCTCATAAAAGAGGCTCTTCAGGTTGTAGATAAACACTACTTTTTGTTTCAAGACAAAATTAGACTTGTGTGGAGTTAGGTCCGAAGGACAAAAATAAGATAGCGTTTCCGG
>NZ_JBHVSO010000018.1:0-83557 GCF_042885155.1 Brevibacillus sp. NPDC058079 | reverse complement strand
AAACTAAACAACCAGTCGCCGGTTGAATTCCGAGGACTGGCTGCTTAAACTTGTAAGGTGTTTTGATCCCTGTCCTAGAAACGGGGGTCAGTCCCATCTTAGGACCGGGGCTCTTTGTTGTTTTCCAATGATTAGAAAAACTTATGATGACAATAACGAATTCCAATTGCTCGGGTTCTACTCGCTGTGGTAGCTTAAAGTAAATAATCATATAAGATTACTCGGAATTAATTTTTTCTCGTGTGAGGTGTATATCGTTGGTACTTAAGGTGACAGACAGTCCTTTCAGTCAGGAACAAGTAGAGCTCCTAAATCGGTTGCTGCCCACGCTTTCGGAGGTGCAAAAGGTTTGGCTGAGTGGGTATCTTGCAGCTCTTCACAAAGTGGATGCACCGATGGTCGCTGGGTTTCAAGCCGCTTCAGTTGCGAATGGTCCAGTCATTTCCAAAGAGGTGACAGTGGTTTTCGGATCTCAGTCCGGGAACAGCCAAAAGTTGGCCAAGGTGCTGACTGGAAAGCTTCAGGAGCACGGCTTCCACGTAACTCTTTCCTCCATGAGCGACTTCAAGACGAATGCGTTGAAAAAGGTTGAAAATCTGCTTGTTGTGGTAAGCACACACGGGGATGGTGAACCACCGGACAACGCCATCTCCTTCCATGAATTCCTGCACAGCAAAAGAGCGCCGCAATTGGTGGGCCTGCGTTTTTCCGTGCTGGCATTGGGCGACACCTCTTATGAATTGTTCTGCCAAACTGGTAAAGAGTTCGATAAGCGGTTGGAAGAGCTAGGCGGCAAGCGTCTTACTCTCCGGGTCGATTGCGATGTGGATTACGACGAGCAAGCCTCTGAATGGATGAATCAGGTCCTGGCTTCTCTCAGTGAAACGTCGGCAACTCAGGTTGCTGCTGCAAGCGCAATCGTGGGCGGTGCAGTGATCGGAACAGGGTCACAGACCGAATATTCCCGGTCGAATCCGTTTCAGGCTGTGGTCTTGGAAAACGTGAATCTGAACGGACGGGGATCAGATAAGGAAACGCGCCATCTGGAAATCTCCCTTGAGGGTTCCAATCTCGAGTATGAACCGGGCGATTGTTTGGGGATCTATCCTAAAAATCATCCTGGCCTTGTCAGTGAGCTAATTGACGCGATGGGCTGGAAGCCAGAAGAGCTCGTTCCTATTCATAAAAACGGGGAAGAGCGCACGTTGGAAGAGGCTTTGTCCAGCCATTTTGAAATCACAGTTCTCACCAAGCCTCTCTTGGAACAAGCAGTAAAGCTATCATCAGGAAACGGGTTGCAGGAACTGCTTGCGGAAGGACAGGAGCAAGAGCTTCGCGATTATGTTCGAAATCGAGATTTGCTAGACCTGGTGGAGGAATACGATTTTAAAGGCGTGCCTTCCAAAGAATTTGTCTCCATCCTTAGAAAGCTGCCGCCGCGTCTCTATTCGATCTCAAGCAGCTTAAAGTCCTACCCGGACGAAGTTCATCTGACAATTCGCAATGTTCACTATCAAGCTCATGGTCGTGAGCGGTACGGCGTTTGTTCGAGCTATATCGCGGATCGTTTGGAGACGGGTGATAGGCTGTCAGTATTTGTGCAGCATAACCCCAACTTTAAGCTCCCAGTTAACCCGGACATCCCGTTGATCATGATTGGTCCTGGCACGGGTGTTGCTCCATTCCGCGCTTTCCTGGGTGAACGGGAGGAGCTTGGAGCGACGGGCAAGACATGGCTTTTCTTTGGCGACCAGCATTTCTCCACGGATTTTCTCTATCAGCTCGAATGGCAGCGTTGGCTCAAACAGGGCGTACTGACGCATATGGACGTCGCGTTCTCTCGAGATACAAGCGAAAAGGTGTATGTTCAGCACAGGATGCTTGAGAAGAGCAAGGAGCTTTACCAATGGCTACAGGCTGGGGCGCATGTATACGTATGCGGAGATGAGAAGAAGATGGCACATGATGTTCAAGCAGCCTTGGTCACCATTCTCCAAAAAGAGGGCGGACTCGATTCAGAGGAAGCCGTTGCGTATTTGAAACGGATGCAGCAGGAAAAACGCTATCAGCGAGATGTCTACTGATTTTTGAGAAAGAATGAGAGGGGAGATGAAACCATGTCAGAAAATCATTTGCTTTCGCCAAACAGTGCTCCTCACAGCGATGTAGAGGACATTAAACGCAAAAGCGATTACTTGCGGGGGAGCCTGGTGGAAACACTGGAAGACAAAATTACAGGGTCCATCCCTGAGGATGATAACCGCCTGATGAAATTTCATGGCAGCTACATGCAGGATGACCGGGATCTTCGCAACGAACGGAGCAAACAGAAGCTAGAGCCGGCCTATCAATTCATGGTGCGCGTGCGTGCCGCTGGTGGCGTTGTCACACCAGAGCAATGGCTCATGATGGACGATATCGCCCAGCAGTTTGCGAATGGAACGATTCGCCTGACGACTCGTCAGTCTTTTCAACTGCATGGCGTGATTAAGTGGAATATGAAGCAGGTGATTCAAGAAGTAAACGAAGCCTTGTTAAGTACACTTGCTGCCTGTGGGGACGTCAATCGTAACGTCATGTGCAATCCGAATCCGTACGAGTCGGAAGTTCATCAAGAGGTGTACGAATGGGCCAAAAAAATAAGCAATCATCTCGACCCCCGGACCCGCGCCTATCATGAAATCTGGCTGGATGAAGAAAAGGTTGTCGACAGTCGGGATGGGGTAGAGCAAGAGCCGATCTATGGGCCTGTCTATTTGCCTCGTAAGTTTAAGATCGGCATCGCCGTACCGCCTGCCAACGATGTTGACGTGTTTTCTCAGGATTTGGGTTTTATCACCATTCATGAGGAAGACCGACTGCTGGGCTTCAACGTTGCGGTCGGAGGCGGAATGGGAATGACCCACGGTGATCCCAAAACGTATCCGCAGGTGGCGCGAGTGATCGGCTTCGTCACACCGGAACAAGTATTGGATGTCGCCGAGAAGACGGTCATGATCCAGAGAGATTACGGAGATCGCGCGGTGCGGAAGCACGCACGGTTCAAATATACAATCGACGACCGCGGTATTGAATGGTTTATCCATGAACTGGAGCAACGACTGGGCTGGGAGCTGGAGAAGGCACGTCCTTATCACTTCGAGCATAATGGCGATCGCTACGGCTGGGTGAAAGGGAGTGACGATAACTGGCATTTTACCCTTTTCATTCAGAATGGCCGTGTAAAAGACGAGGACAACTACCTCCTGAAGTCCGGCCTACGGGAGATTGCCAAGGTGCATACAGGGGATTTCCGCCTGACGCCGAATCAGAACCTCCACATTGGAAATGTCACCAGTGAAAAGAAGCCGGAAATTGAACAGATCATTCAAGCATACGGGCTCACCGATGGAACTTCTTATTCTGCACTGCGGAAAAACTCCATGGCTTGTGTTTCGTTGCCGACTTGCGGACTCGCGATGGCTGAAGCAGAGCGTTATTTGCCTACACTGCTGGATGAGATCGAGCTGATCTTGGATGAGGCGGGTTTGCGCGACGAGGAGATCGTCATTCGCATGACAGGATGCCCAAATGGATGCGCAAGACCTGCCCTGGCGGAAGTCTCTTTTATTGGGAAGGCTGTCGGTAAATACAACATGTATTTGGGCGGCGGTTTCTCCGGCAATCGATTGAACAAGCTGTATCGTGAAAACATCGGGGAAGCAGAAATACTGAATGAGCTGCGGCCGATCTTAAATCGGTATGCGAAGGAACGTAAGGAAGGCGAACATTTCGGAGATTTCGTCATTCGGGCAGGGTATGTGAAAGAAGTAAGGTCTGGCCTCGATTTTCATGAGTAGTACGGCATAGCATTCAGGGATGCGCCCTTAATTGATTGAAATAAAAGAAGAGCCCACGACGACGTGGGCTCTTTGTTGCTTGCATGTATTTTAGGCTTCTCGTAGCTGTTGAATCACTTCCGCAGCGAACTGATCTGTAAACCGGATGTGTCCATTTTCCTGTATGATCCGCCCTTCTTTCTTGCGACGGTCCAGCCATTCGCTAATCCAGCCCGGAGCATAGCCGCCTTGACCGAATTCTCCGCCAAAGGCAATCATATTCTCATAGACAGCCAAATACTGTTCGCGACTGGTATCGGGATATGACTTCGTGTATAACCAAAACTGCACATCGTACATCAGATACGAGAGTTCATCCGCATGAAAAGAAAAGAAGCCTTTTTCCTCTACAATCCGTGTACAAATGCTGCGTATTTTCTGATCGATTTGTTCCACTTCCGATACTGGCGTGCACAGCTCCTCCAGCAAGGAAGAGAATTTCCCGTGAGCTACTTTGTAAAGAGCCGCTTCCTTGTCCTCCTCGGAGGTATCGTATTCTTCTTCGCTCACCAAGCCCCTGATAAACGCCTCGAAATTTTCAGCCAGGAAAGTAATTTCATAATCGCTTTCCTGATCGACGTGAATGACTTCGGGTTCACCATCTCTCCCGCATGCCCGATAATCCAGCATAATTACGTCATGACCTGCTGAAGGACAATCGCAGATGACGACCCCGATGTCGGGATATCCCCAGTCTTCAATCATAAATAGACTGCCGAGATCCCCACAGAGCGAATAGCTTTTCTCTCGGCCAATGCCTAGAATGCCCGTAATGGCAATATGATCCTCCGCCCAAGAAGTCGGGTCCTCTGTTGGAAAGCACGTGTTCTTCGGAATGCCGCCATTCTGATGCTTCATTAGTGCAAGATAGGAGGCAGGGAGCTTGTATCCGAGCTCTTCCTCGATCGATGCGATCAGTTCATCTGTGGGTGGCTCGGATAGATAGGACTTTCTTGCGTACTCGCTGTCGTCCCAAAAGTCATCAAGCGACATGTTCGAAAAAGGAACTTCCTCCGATGCTGAACCCTCAACAGCGGCTGCCTTTTTGGCTGCCATCCGAAGCTCATGTCTTTGCTGCTTCTCCGCTTTTTGCAGGCTCCACCTTAACCATGATTCGGTATTCTGATTGCCCGGTTCTAACTTGTCAGAGGTACGGAATGCCTGTGCCGCTTCTTCATATCTTTTCAAATGATAGAGGGCAAAACCTACCCGAAAGTGCCAGACCGGATCTTGTTGACCTGCTTCAGCAATTTTCTTCAATTGGTTAAGTGCTTCATCATAAAGCCCCAAGTTGTTATAAGCTCTGCCCAGTCGGCTGACCGCCTCATAGTCTCGTTCCTCCTCGGGAACGGTTTGCAGCAAGTCCACAATTCGCTGCTGTTCGTCTTCTTCATGCCAGCGATCCAATTGTTCGAGAAGTGCCTGATCCATGGTAGCCTCCTAAACGATTCTTTTTCTTAAAAATTTTTCGTGTTTAAAGGTTATTTCGACCCCAGCCATGCAAAGCTACCGCCATCTACCAAATGATTATGTATTCATATAAGATTAATTTATTTCGTATCGTTTGTGCACAGCTGATCTAGATGGGTTAAACATTAAGGGGGCGTACAAGTTGAGTAAGATAGATATCCATGACGTATGGTTCGATTTTGCCGCAGCCTTTGTGCAGAAAAAGAATGCTTCGGGCTGGAACACACTGACCTCACAGGAACAAGAGATTGCCGCCTTATGGCTGTTGGAAGCTGATGTGTATAACGGCGGGTTCTTGCAGTTTTTTTGCAACTGGGGAGAAGAGGCATATATCTACGCGGTACGGGCCTTACAAGCCATCGGGGCAGTCCATGCAATCGAAATCGTCCAGTCCGGATATGCCTGCATCGAGCATTTATCAGAAGACAACCGCCTCAACCAACTTTGGGACATTCCACAGTTTCTTACCGAGGAAGAGGCAGAACGGCTGGATAAGCTCGATCAGACCTTCTGGGAAGACCAGGATCGCATTGCAGAAGTTGCACATCGATATTACGTACAGCAGTTGGGAATACCCACCCCATCGTAAAGTGACGGGGGTGGGTCCTATCAAAGAGACTCCGACACCTATTCGTCAGCACTATCCCCTTCTGACTGAAGCATCAGCAGTAGCTCTTGAATAGAAGGAGCGAGCTTATCATTCCCTTCCATAATCGCGGTGAAAACGGGAATGGAATCCTTTAGTAGCCAATAACTAAAAGAAAAATAGCTGAAAAATGCTTGCTGCTCATAGCCCCGCGGCTCCTCTTCTTCCCACCATAATTCATCGTCTTCCTCGTCCTCTGGCCATAAATACTTTTCGTCCAATAGCTCATTCATGGTCTCAACCGGATTTTGTGAATCCATTTCGTCCACGTTTATAGCAGAAGCTACAGCCGAGTATAACTGAATTTCCTCCGAAGAGACCTGCTCTGGTTTCTGTTTGGCAAGCTCTTGCAAGAGTATCCGCAGCACCCACGGCGTCGTCTGCCACAAGGTACTTTGGTGCTCGATTAGATTGGCCAATTCCTCATATTTCCTGGTATCTATAAGCCGCGGAATGTCCGTCCCTCTTCCATAGGCTGTCGTCAAACGCTGCCACGGAATGTTGGTTGTCAGGTGGGTCAAAGAGTTCATCTCCATCTCTCCTTAGATATGAGATTTTACCAAGTTTTACCACAAGTACAGCGTAATTTATATGGTAAGCGCCTCACTGGTAATAACAAACCAAATCCTTCACCTCTGCAAGAAACTGAGATAAGACAATGGTTTTTACGTGTTCATCAGGCACTGTTTGCGGAATCCTCCCTTTTTTACCAACATTAAATAGTTATTAATCCTCTAATTATAATAGATAATTGAATCAATAAATAATTTCTATGATATAGTTATAGTTGTGAAAGGTAAGATGTTTTCGTAGCGTCTTGCAACGGGGCAAGGAGCTACTACTTCTTTTTTACAAAAACAGTAGATAAGGAAGGGTAATATGAGCTCCATACAGCAAAAAACAGACGTTATTTTGATTGGTGCAGGTGTCATGAGCGCAACTCTGGGAGCATTACTGAAAGAATTGGCACCGGAGTTGGAAATCAAAGTTTTTGAGAAACTCGCAAAAGCAGGCGAAGAAAGCTCTAACGAATGGAATAATGCGGGTACTGGCCACGCGGCACTCTGTGAGCTGAACTATACATCCGAGAAAGCTGACGGGTCTATAGATATTAGCAAAGCCATTAAAATCAATGAACATTTTCAGCTGTCCAGACAATTCTGGGCTTACCTTGTAAAAAACAATCTCATCCAAAATCCGCAAGACTTTATCATGCCAATACCTCATATGAGTATGGTGCAAGGCGAAAAGAATGTAAGCTTTTTGAAAAAACGTTTTGAAGCGCTGGTAAACAATCCTCTGTTTCAAGGGATGGAATACTCCGATGATCCTGAAAAACTGAAGGAATGGATTCCGCTTATCATGGAAGGCCGCGCATCGAATGAACCAATAGCTGCAACCAAAATCGACTCTGGTACGGATGTCAATTTTGGTGCTTTGACACGTATGTTGTTTGATTACCTGAAGACGAAAGACGTCGCGATTAACTACAACCATGCTGTTGAGGATATCAAACGTACGAGCGACGGCATGTGGAAATTGAAAGTGTACAATATGGCTACCGGTAACATCGAAGACCATATTGCCAAATTCGTCTTTATCGGCGGTGGCGGCGGAAGCTTGCATCTGCTCCAAAAAACCGGTATTCCAGAGTCCAAACATATCGGCGGTTTCCCGGTAAGCGGATTGTTCATGGTTTGTAAAAACCAGGAAGTGGCAGACCAGCACCATGCAAAAGTGTACGGTAAAGCAAAGGTCGGCGCTCCTCCAATGTCGGTACCGCATCTGGATACCAGATACATCGACAATAAAAAATCCTTGCTGTTTGGACCTTTTGCGGGATTCTCGCCAAAGTTCTTAAAAACAGGTTCCAACATGGATTTGATCACTTCCGTAAAACCGAACAACGTCATTACGATGTTGGCGGCAGGCGTAAAAGAAATGGCATTGACCAAATACCTGATCGAGCAAGTTATGTTATCGCATGAAAAACGCATGGAAGAACTACGGGAGTTCATTCCGAACGCGAAAAGCGAGGATTGGGGTATCGTGGTAGCGGGTCAACGCGTGCAAGTTATCAAGGATACACCAGCAGGAAAAGGTACCCTTCAATTTGGTACAGAAGTGGTTAGTGCCGCTGATGGTTCCGTAGCTGCATTGCTCGGCGCATCTCCAGGTGCTTCTACAGCTGTTCAGGTTATGCTTGAGGTATTAGAAAAATGCTTCCCACAACGTATGGCAGAGTGGGAACCGAAAATCAAAGAGATGATTCCTTCTTATGGCGTGTCACTCTTGCAAAACGAAGAGCTTCTCCAAGAGCTTCAACGTTCGACAGACGAGGTGCTTGGTCTCGTAGAAAAAGAACTGGCTTATAGTTAATTAGTTAATAGCAATCTTTTGGAACCTTTGATCCGTTTTTGGATTGAAGGTTCTTTTTGATTTCGCAGAGTAGGAGTGGGGGAGATGAAGGAAGAAGGCCCCGCCACACATCATGGCAGAGCCTTCCTTTATCTATGAAGCGTCTTACCAAACTACTCTACTACCGCTTCCAACGTCACTTCCACCTTCACAGTCCGCGTAACCGACTCATCTTCCTTAGAAGTAATCGTCACATACAGCGTAACTGTCTCTTCACCTTCGGCAGGAAGCTCCTTCAAAATACCCTCATCGTCGATAAACGCCTCATCAGTGCTCTTTGTCACCTGATAAGTCACTTCATCGCTCTCTTCCGGCAGGGAAAGCACTGGTTGATCCAGCTCTGTGGTGTTCGCAACCTCAAACTCGAATTGCTCCTCGGCTTCTTCAACTACCTTGGACAAGACTGCGTTTTTATTAGACACCTTAATCATGAAGGATTTCCAAGCTTCGTACTCTTTTACAATCTGCTCACCCTTCGGCTTGCTTTGGTCAACGCTTCGACCGACGAGCTTCAGCTTGTATTTGCCTGGATCGAGCTTCTTCGCTACTTGGCTACCATCGTAGTAAGTACCATCGAGATTAGAGAAGGTGATAGGGCCTGGTGCAATCAGCGCGTAATTGTTGAACACGGATGCGAGCGTACCGACGTATTTATCGTCCATGTTCCATACTTCAACAGAGATCTGGTTCACGTCTTTGGCTTGCAGCTCGGCTTCGAGTGTGAACGAATCCTCATTGCCATCGCCATCAGGCGTGATCGTCGTATCGGACAGCTTCAGGTTGTCGAAACCGAAGTTGGTATCCTCACGCTTGTCTCCCACGTGTACAGCAAACGGCAGGCGCAGGTCAGGGTTGCCTTTCGCTGTCAGCAGGACTTCCCCTTCATACACGCCGTCTTTTGCATCGGAGTCAACGGACAGGTTGAGCTCAAATGTGGTCGCATCGCCTTTTTTAGCGGAGATGGAATCATCGGAGATTTCCACATCGATGTCATCGACATCTGGCGTTTTGGAGCCTGGTTTGTACGGATCTGTCGTGACGGACGGATGCATGATCACTTTTGCTTCGTAAGAAACTTCTTTCTTGGACAGGTTTTTCAGCTGGAGCGTTTTCGTGACGGTATTGCTGCCAGCCTTCAGCAAGCCAAAGGAAACGTTATCCGCATAATACGGAATGGTCTTCGGTTCAAAATCTTCGCCCAAAATGGTGAGCTGCTCTACTGTTGTCAGAACAGCAGGTGTTTTCGACGCGGCATGGCCGTTTACGCGGCCAGCACCTTGGGAGTAGACATCGTACAGTAAGCCGTCTGGGCTATACAACGGTTTTGAAGTGTTCGCGAGCGCTGCCTTGATATCGGCAGGTGTCCAGTCCGGATGTGCCTGTTTCAACAGCAGGGCAAGACCGGAAACGTGTGGAGCTGCCATGCTTGTACCGTTTAGACGGGCGTATGCCTTGTCGTACTTGGCGTCAGGGATGAGCTTGCTCCAAGATGGATAGCTGGACAGAACGGCTACACCTGGCGCAGCCAGATTCGGCTTGATGCTGTAATCGTCGCCCATGATTGGACCACGTGAGCTAAATCCGGCGATGCGGTCGCCCGGATCATTTGTGCTTGGGTAGTTTCCTGAGAACGTGAACGTCAGTGTTTTCGCTTTTGCAGGGTCAGCCAACAGCTCTTTTGCCAGTGTTCGGCCTTCCAGACCCTTCATGTCAAAGGTAGGGATCGCTTCGATCTGGTCACCCAGGATCGTGTTGACATATCCTTCGCGATCACGGATATCCAGGTCAGCTTGGCCATCTCCGTCGACGTCGTTACCGTTAAAGACCACGATAGCGACAGCACCAGCTTTTCGGGCGTTATCGATTTTTTCCGTGAAACCGAGAGAACCACGGGAAACGAGAGCGACTTTGCCTTTTACATTTGCCTTTTCAAAATCGCTGCGAGAGCCAAGGTTGGCATAGGCGACTGGCAGCGCTTTGGTTCCGATAATGGAGGAGAAGTTATCCTTTCTGACCTGCCATGCCATCACAGGGAATTCGTAATTGGCTCCGAAGGACGAGGTTGCTGAGCCGTCATATTGCACGGTAGGGGAGTCTACCGCTGCAACTGTGATCGGTAGCCTCGCTCCAGAAGGTGATCCCGCCGTGTAGAAATGTCTGCCGCGTTCATCGTCGGCTGAATTCCCACCCGATACGACAGTGATCACACCAGACAGCACCGCGTTATTCACAGCGATGGCATCTGGGGAGTCAGAGTCCTTCTCCATAGCGGAGCCAAGCGACAGGTTAATGACATCCATGCCGTCTTTCACCGCTTTTTCGATACCGTCGATGACCTGAGCGGAGCTACCGCCGCCTCGGCCCAATACGCGGTAGACGTAGAGGTCTGCACCGTAGGCAACCCCTTTTACCTGTACATCTGAGGTCCTGTTTTTGGCGCGTCCTACGATGGTGCCGGAGACGTGGGTTCCATGGCTGGAGCCTTCATATCCTTTTCCATCGCGGTCCTCTTCCACAGGGATTGGCGCTTGTTCATATGGGTCTTTGTCATTGTCGAAGGAGTCATATCCGCCTTTATAAGCATCCTTGAGATCAGGGTGCTTGTAATCGACACCCGTATCGATGACGCCGACCTTCAATCCTTTCCCTGTCAGACCTTCCTTCCACATATCGAGAACGCCGATTTGTTGGAGCGGGGCCTGATCCCATTTGGTGGACGATGCTTTCTCGCTGACGGCATCAATTTCGGGAAGCTCATAATACGTATTTTGATAAATGCGTTTCACCTGTGGCAATCCAGCCAGCTCTTCTAATTCGTCGGCTGACACTGTTACTTCCATACCGTTGAATACATGCTCAAACTTGCGCTTTACCTTCAGTTTGACCTTGTTGTCTTTTGCCTCATCGAGGAAAGATTCTTGCTCCTCCTCTACTTTTGCTCGCAACGATCTAACGGAAGATTCTGAACCTTCCTCGTGTTTAGCTGTGATCGAAGGCTCGCTGTTCAGCTCAATAATGACACTGACGTTTTTGCTGGAACTGGTGTTCAGCAGGGGGGATATTTTCGAGATTTCGGAGCCAAGCTCTACTTCCGCGTTGGTATATTCGTTTACTTTCTCCCAATCCTGTTCGCTAAACTCCGCCGCTGCCAGTGCATTGTAAGGAAGGCCACTCAGCATGAGTGATGCTGCAAGCGTAAGAGAAGCGAGAGTACGCATCTTCTTCATCGGTCCACTCTCCTTAAAAAATTATGTATAAGACGATTTGCATAAGTATTTCTCTTCCCGTAAGACTACTCCTTTTATTGGGAAAAAACTTTTTATCGAGCAAATTCGTCAAAAATAGACAAAATTGCATGTATTTTCAAACGAATAAAGAGGGATAATGTAATAATTTGTTGTTTTTTGCCAATTAATTTTTTATATTTTTCATAAGACATAGGCTAGGAGAGGGTAATCGATGATCAAGTTGAAAGATATCGGGAGGTTCGAAGAGCTGCCGGAAATCGCGATGCATATTTATCAAGGAAATGTCACGGCTTTGCAAGATGCGATTGCGGCGGGCTGGGATATAGAAAAGGGCATCGTGCTTAGCGAATACACGACGATAAGTCCGTTGGATCTGGCACTTGTATCGGAGAAACTAGAAGTTGTTAAGCTGCTGGTAGAGCATGGCGTTAATCTGAATGTCAAAAATAAACCGGCTTCTTTGAAGGCCGTACGTTATGGCAAGGAAGAGATCGTTCGCTATGTTGTAGCGCAAGGCGCCAAGCTGGACATGCTCAATCAGGTGCGCTCAGGCGCTTATTCGGAGGCTTACTACGGCAACAAAAAGAACATCCCGCTCATTCAAGAGCTGGGACTGGATATAAGACTGCATGGCGGCGATGTATTGCGTGAAGCCGTGTCGGATCATGACCTTACGACCACGGCCTACTTGCTCGATCATGGGGTGGACATCAATTACAACAAACCGAATATGGTGTATCCGTATCAAGCGACTCCATTAACAGTTGCCACGCGCTTGGGGAATGTCGCCATGGTCAAGTATTTGGTTGAACGCGGTGCGGACGTTATGATAGCGGAAAAGGGTGGCGAGCGGCCTTATACCATCGCGGTCAGCAATAAAGATACGGTGTTGGCTGCGTATTTGAAATCGCTGGAGCCTGCCGAGCTACATGATGTGGAGAACAGAAAGTACGAGCTGCAAAAATATAAACTGACCGAAGAACTGATTGGCTTCCTTACCGGAGAAGAGCTGCGTCTTGAGCTGGCGGAAAATGAGTATGACATCGCGTATATCGACTTTTTCACATTGACCGATACGATTGAGATGAAAATCGGTCGGCAAAAGCTGCTGCGTTTGTCTGCCGAAATCGACAACTACTCCCATCTGCATCTTGTGTGGAATCCGAAGAAAAAGGGTGTCATCGGCTGCTATGATGAGGAGCATCAGGAGTATGCGGATTTGTGCAGCTTTACAGAATTTATCGCGCAGGCTGATGTGTACCTGATCAAGTTTATGGAAGGCGAATTAGAATCGATGTAAAAGGGAAAGAACACACGGGCCCTCGATAATTCGGGGGCTTGACAGTAAAATTTATCCAATGATAAGATCGTGATCAAGAAACGAAAGGAGGAGGATTCAAACATGTTCGCATACGTAACCAAGCAAAGATCCAACTCCATAGGTATGCCTTTTACGCAATCGCGTTGTTTAAGGGTGAGCCAATTCCGTTTCTCATAGATTGCGGATAACGCCCCTACTATAACCCAATAGCTCGAAGCGTAAAGGCTGCGATTCCATGCTGCATTTTTTCATCCAGGAATGAAGAAATGAGCAGGAAAGCGGCTTTTTCTATTGGAAAATATAGAACGTACGTTCCTGAAAAATAAATAAAGGTGGTCTTCTATTGAGCAACACTCCGATTAAGTATTTCATCAATCCGGAAGTAAAAGTAGAAAACAATGCGGTAGAGGAGCTTCATCGGCTCTTAGAGGTGAATGAAACAATTGCAATGTTGCAAAAGCATTCGCCCGATTATTTTGACGATCCCGATGCTGGGGTTTTGGAAGTAGCCATTACGCCCGATTTTCACAAAGGAAGCGGCATTCCTGTAGGCACGACGCTGTTTACGCGTGGGTTTGTGCTGCCGCAAGCGATTGGAAACGATATTAACTGCGGGATGCGTTTGTATGTTACGGATTTGTGCGAGGAACAGATTCGAACACACCTGGATGCCATTGAGCGGAATGTGCGCCATGTTTTTTTCGAAGGGGGCCGCAATATTCCCATGACGCGGCAGATGCGCGAGAAAATGTTCAAGGAAGGTCTGATCGGCATACTGGACAGCCACAAGGAAGCGAATGGCGAGGGAATTTGGCGTTATTACAACGAGAAGCAGCAGGAGCTGGATTTGAGCCATGTTAATAAAATGGGGTCTTTTATCGCGGAATCGACGATTGGCCTCGATGATTTTCTCGGTCCTGCCGAGCTTTCTCGGGATGCACAAATCGGCTCGCTTGGCGGTGGGAATCATTTTTTTGAGATTCAGGTGGTCAAAAAAGTGCATCAGGGCTCTATCGCCAGTCAGTGGGGGCTGAAAGAAGGGCAAGTCGTCCTCATGATTCATACCGGCTCCGTTTCCATTGGTTATCACAGCGGTGCATGGATCAAAGAGATGCTGAAAAAGATGTACCCGACTTCCTTGAAGCATCCGGATAACGGGATGTACCCCTTGCCACTCTCTGAACGTTTCGAACCGCAGTGGAAAATGTTTTGGAGTCTTCTACACAATGCGGCGAACTTTGCATTTGCCAATCGATTGATGCTGGGCCTGATGATGTACAAATCGATTTCCGATGTGTTGGGCGATTTTGAACACAGGCTGTTGTACGATGCGCCTCATAATTATTTGTGGGAAGAACAGCTCGAGCAGGTGGGTGGATTTTTGCATCGAAAAGGGTCGTGTACGGCGAAATCAGCCGAGCAAATGATGGGAACGCCGTTTCAGTATACGGGAGAACCTGTGTTTATTCCCGGTTCCATGGGCTCGCACAGCTTTATTTTGGCAGGACTCGGCAATCGGGATAGCTTGTTTAGTGCAAGCCATGGCGCAGGTCGTGCACTTTCTCGCGGCGATGCTGTGAAAGTGGACGATGATCGATTTCGCGAGTTTCTTGCCAATTTCCGTGTGATCAATCCGATTGACCCGAAGCGGGCGGACTTGCGCGGACGGAGCGATATTTTGAAGAAATGGGAAGAAGAGCTGAAAAAAGAGGCGCCTTATGCCTATAAAGATATTACTCCGGTGATTCAGTCGCATGTCGATCATGGTATGGCTGAGATTGTAGCCGAAGTGGCACCGATTGCTACGGTGAAAGGGTAAGACAAGGAAGCCATTATTTGTAGACAGGAGCAACATGAGTAGACAGCAAGTGAGAATTCACTCGTGGTCAGGAGGAAGTTCATGTTCACTCGGCAACCCACTCCAATAGACAGCCAACAACCCCATGCGAATCAACCTGAGGAGATAGGAAAAATCAATACCTCGTCAATCATACCCTTATTGTCCAAACAGTCTCGAACCAGTCAACGATCGATTCTACAATTGCAAAGCGCATACGGCAATCAGGCTGTCCTACAACTAATGCGTACTGGCAATGCGAAAGGTTCAGGAAAAAAGAGGCAACTCGATGAAAAAAAAGAATCCGATTCCATTCAAATTGAAGAAAATGCAAGCCGAGTCAAAAAGAAGGTCAAACCGAATAATCCGGTGGAAGATCAGGATATAGAGAAACTGGAATCTATTGAAGGCATGGATGATTCGGAGGAGGATGTTGTCAAGACAACTACAGGCAATCTCCAAACGGTTGGAATGTCGGGAGCAGAGGACGAGGAGAAAATTCATTACGACGAGTTTATTCAAAAGATAGTGCAGTTAGATGAATACGTGCATGTACTCATCAACGGCGGTCTGGATAAAGAAGATTTGCAATCTTCTCTGGAAATCGCATCAGAGCTGCGAACCTATATTTTGACTACTCTCAATGGCTCTTCCAAGCTGAAGGATGCGAAAAACTACCGGAACTATCAGGGCGTGTACGGCATTATCGATGATTACAATCCGATGTTGCTAAAAGCTTCTCTCGTTTTAATGCAGGCAGAAGAAAAACTGAAAGATATGGAGGAGGGCGATGTTTCACAGCCGCTTGACGAACCCGATGACAAGGAAATGAGTGAGAAGGCAAGTGCAGGGCAAAGCATCATCAAAATTTGGAAAAAGCATCATGCCTACGCCAACATTCGAGAAGGTGCCAAATGGAAATCGGCGAAGCTCAAAGACGAGTTGGCGGCATACCGTAGAAAAACGTTGATAAAAATGAAGGCCTTGCGAGCGTATGACGATTTGGTGGAGACATATAGCAGTTTTACATGGATGGATTATAAGGTTGTCGAGCCGTATTTGGAGCAAGAGCTTGGGATTCCTAATCCCCGTTCACGTGGGTTTAACATCGACACGAAGGAGAAATGGGAGGAGTATGAGCTCTTATTGCAGGACGCTTTGAGCAAAGTAAGTGATGATCCTGACGATATAGCCGAACAGCTCGACAAATATGCCGGGGAAAAGCATTACCTCTATCCAAATGATCCGTACTTTACACACCCCAAAAAGAAAGATAAGGACAAAGCAAATCCGATCAAGCTACTTTCGGAGCGCAATATCCACAAGCTGCATGAGCAACTCATCGACAATGCACAGATGCATTTTGAAACGAATCCAGAAGAACTGGAGACGTATTTCAATAGAGGCGTGGGCTGTTTAATGGCAGACGAGAAGGAACTATTCTTGGCCGTCTACGGGTTGCCGTTTACCGTTAAGCACGCTACGCCAAACTTCCATCCCATAGCAAATGACGGCAGCTTGGACTCTTTTGCCGAATACTCAAAGAAAAATCCTAATTGGAAGTCGGAATTCAGCACCCCAGGGAATGTGAAAAAGCTCGGTAATCACGGATTTGTTTTTTTTCGTGTAGACGTTGGCGACGAAAAAATTGAAACACGTTACGGCGGAACGCAAATTTCCAGTGATATGTCGCTTATTGAGTATGATGGATGGGTATCGATGTTCGATCAGCTCAAGCCACTGTCCTCTAATACAATGATTAGCTACTATGACCACAAGGGTGCGCTTATTCGGCAAGCTGAGATACCGAGTAAAGGCAATACAAACCAATACAAGCAAAATTATAAGTACGGATATATTCCACAGACTGGGAAAAAACCTAAAGCAACATTCTCCAAGACGAACTTGAAGGCAAAAGGTTCAGAGCGATACGAGGATGTGGACAGAGAGACCAATTTCATGGATTACGTGTTTTACGGACCAGAGATTCGGGAAGGCATTGCGCTCTCGCTTATACATGAGCTTCGGTATTTTGAAAGAAGCAGTTACCGTGATCACCTTCTTGAAGCATTCCGTAACAAAAAAGGTGAGGAACGTGTTCACTTTCTTAAGAAACTGATCGGCAAATTATTTCGGCCGGAAGGGAAGTATCCTGTCGCATTGCGGTTTAATGAACACCCGATTTCTGACATGAGGGTGCTTAACCCGGACGGAGACAAGAGATGGAATCCCGATGGTACAGCGAATTCACCAATCATGCAGCAAATCAAAATCATCCAGCGTAAAAAGTTCCTCGATGAAGCGATGCCATTGGCCCGCAAAAATACCGCTGCTTACGCCGAACATATTAATAATAACAAGAATAAGCTCGAGGAAGCTGAAAAGACCAAAGTAAAGAGTGATAAAGTAAAGCGTGATATCGAGATTTATCGCTCCAGAGTTTCGGATTACGAGCAAAAGTGGAAAATAAAACATGCACTTTGGAAGCAGTATGAGAAGGACTTAAAAGAAGTGAACGAACAAATGGAACAGCTCAAAAAATCTGGGTCCCCTTATGTTGCCGCAGATAAGCGATTTGTCCACGTTACGGGGGCCATGGATCAGGAGCTTAAATTGGAAGATGAGTTTTTATTCGAGAGTGAACAGGTACCGGAAGAAAAGGAAGTAGCCATGGACTTAGAAATTCAGCCACCAGTCCGTGTTGAGGGAACTCGCAACCAATTTAAACGAGTAGCGGAAAGCTCGGCTTGCTCCGCTCATTCACTCATGGCGATTACCGCCATCTTGAAGGAAGGTCGGATGCTATCCACTGAGGAAATCGATCAAGTACTGAATAGCGGTGCAGAGTTGTACAAAGAAACAATCAGAGGCAGCGAAGGCAAACTACACAAAGGAAGCTATTTGAATCCATACGAAGCGCATCACGTACAGATTAGAGATCAGATTGAAATCGCTTTTCTCGAAAATCGGACTTTGAAGGCAACGGAATTTGCTACTTTCTTTGAAAATATCCTCTCAAACTCCGACGCTCCTAAAATTGGATACGCCATTGTCATCGGCAGTTATACGATTGCGGTTGTGAAGATTAATCAATCATATATCGTTTTCGATTCACACGGATATGGCAATATCGGCAATGCATTCAACGTCAGTTTCGCTGATCAGAAAAATCTGCTCGCATTCTTGAATAGAATGGTCACGAAACGGACGAGAGGGGATATTAGCATAAGTGCTTTTCAGTATGTTGGGGAGTGAATTATTTTTGGGAAAATAAAAAAGAGACCGTTCAAACATAAACGGTCTCTCCTTGTACTTCACTCACGAAGGCATGCGTATTGTCTTCCGTATCTTTGAAAAACGTCATCCACGTTTCCGTTTGCCCCATTTTGGCTACGAGATGTGGCTCGTCGATAAACGTAACGTCCCTCTTTTTATATTCTTCAAAAGCGGTTTGAATGTCATCCACTTGAAAGTAAAGGACGGAGCTGGCATGTGCAAATTGCTCTTTTTCCGGCAGGCTCAGCATGAGGCGAAGTCCGTTACATTCAAAGAAAGCCATATTGCCTGTCTGAAACAAAAGAGGGAGCCCGAGCTGCTCTTTGTAGAAATGGACGGCCTTTTCTAGGTTTTTGACAGGGATGCCGATTTGCCCTACTTTTTGAATCAGGTTCGTTTTCATGATAAAATCCCCCATTTGTTCGCGTTTCCTTATCAGCATAAACGAATCCAATGATTATTTCTTATCCAAAATCACTTTTTTTCTGAATGACAGAGGAGAAATGCCGCCCCCTCGAAGTGCTCCCTGAACTGCCTAGAGGGGCTTTTCAGGGCTTTCTAGGTTCTTCCGTCTCTTGCGCCCGGCTAGGCCCTCTGGTTATCGGGTGATTCCCCGACCCCCGGCGCTGTGCGGCAAAGTCGCATAGCGTAACGCCAAAAAAACTGCTTCCTACCGGGAAAGGATTAATCGTGATGATTTCTATCCCCAAAAACAGCAAAAAACGCCCGACTTTGAGGATTCGGACGTTTCTGTCTATTGATTGTTTACTGTTCGGGATACGAACTGGAACTATCTAAACGAAGTACGAAACGATATTAGCGGACCACAATAAAAAACGGTGAGGCTACCATACCTCACCGGGCAAACAAGTATAGATAGGCCGCACACTTTAATAACCAGGGTCTGGAACTCTTTGGGGAGAGTTAGACTTTTCCTTACTAATTCCATAAGGAACATCAACTGCTAAAAGAGAATCATTATTGCTGTTTTTATACGGAACATCAATTGCTAGAAAAGAACCAAGCACCATTGATAATGCTACTAGCAGGAAAGACGCCTTCTTTTTCATGTAATCACCATCTCTCTCAATTTTTTCTAATAATTACATTATATAGGCTGTCGAGTTCCTGTAACACCTCTAAATTCAACATTTTTCCGTGAACTACATGAGAACGAATAATTAGTGATGTATTTTCGATAATCTCGCTATGAGCACCAATTTCACCGTAATATTGAATACTCTTCTGTAAACACTCTATTCCCGCATCAAACATGCCTTGCTCGATCAAGAATTTCCCTTTTAAGCTGTAGTAGAGTCCTACTTGATCGAACATATATGGTGTTTCGATCTTAGCGGGTAAAATAGCGGCTTCTTGATGAAAAATATTTCGTGCTGCGTTAGCATCCTCCATTTTAAGAAAAATGTTCAGTAAGTCGTTTGCAATGGGAATTCGTGCATCTGGTTTTGAGCGTTCCAAGCACTTCTCAAATAACGGAATTGCCTTTCTATAGTCTTCGGTTTTGGAATAAATAATGGCCCGTAGATATTCGGCATTTTCTTGTACATATGGATAATCGAATTTTTCATATTCCTTCAGATAAACGCTAGCAAGTATGTAATCTTCTAAAAACAAATAGGAATTGCAAGTTGCCAAAGTTGCTGCTGCTTGTAACTCACTCACTTCCTGATTTTTGGACAATCCCTTTCGACAAAATTCAATACATTCACTGTACAGTTTCAAACTAAACGCTTGTAATCCCAGTCGGTAGAGAGTAATTACCTGATCATTTTCATGGAGGTAATGCAAGTAGTGCACTACCTCTTTTCCTTCGTTGTAGGACTGTTCTCGTCGAGCTAAGTCTTTACGCTTAATCAAATATTTTTGGAAAAGCGCGCGGGCAAGATAAACAGGAGTTCCATGCTCACGAGCGTATTTCAAAATCGTATCGTAAAGCAGCACTTGAATTTTTACATCTTTCACTAGACCGGCATATTGGTAAAGGTGGTCTAATGTCTGAAATGTATCCATTCTGGTACACTCTAATATTTTTTCGGATATTTTCTGAATTAATCTGTGATGCTTATGAGTGATAGCCTTGTCCAGCAAGAGGTTCAGCATTTCAGGGTTTCTTACATAGTTAACACAACCGCCTATTATCTGGTCGAAGGGTATCCCCAGAACCTCAGCTAGTGTAAGGAGATGGCGTGGATTCGGTCTCTGAACGCCGTTATTTTCGATCTTACTGATGGTAGCATGAGAGAGAGTAGTCTTCTCCGATAATTCAGTTAAAGTCAAATTCGCACGACCTCTGTATTCTTTTACAAGATCACCAATCACCCGTAACACCTTCCTACTTTATCCATTTATGGTGAATTATAACTTGGTTTTACATTTTTACACTAAATTTTATAAAAAGGAAAAATTTTTTCGAGAAATATCTCTTTTATCAAAAAAAGTGAAAAGAGGTTTTTTGGGGGATGCATGTTACTGTAAGGGTGCAAAAAGTTTGTTAATAAGAATAAGGAGGGATTATATAGCTATAAAAAAGCTACCGCAGGTCTTTAGCAAAGCCGTAACTTTGGATTACCTGAAAGCATGGGTGGCAAGTGGGGAGTATCTTCAACGGATTTAAAGGATAATTAGTTAAATTTGTAGAATTTATCCAGAAGGGGTAGTGATTAATTTGAAAAAATTAGTTTCAGTTATGTCGATTTTTGCGTTAACGTTAGGTATTTTTTCTCAAAGCATTTTTGCAGAAGAAACTAGAAGTGTTTCTAAGATTAGTCAAGCTCATGTTGCAGAATTAAAACATAGTTTTAATGAATTGGGTATAGACCAAAAAACACAGAATACTTTAATAAAGAAATTAGAAAACGGGCAAATGTTGGATTCTATGAAAGAGGAGAATATCCAAAAGACTATTAAAAAACTAAATAGGTCTTTTAATATTGAGAAAGGTTTAAATCAGTCTGAAGTAGTTACTTTTGCTGATGGTTCTAAAATAAAGTATGGAGTTAGACCAGTAAATTCAGGGATAAAGTCGGTTTCTCCTGGGAGTTACACAGTTGAGTCTTACTGGGCTACAGGAACTGTCAATTATTCTTACTACAATGATTATACTATTGTAAAAGGTAAAGATAATGATTTTATATCAAAAGCTTATAATCCGACTGTTGCCGTAATTGGAGGAACTTTTACTACTCCTACTGTGACTATACACAGAGCAAAAGAAACTAGTTCGAAATATGCTTATAGTCAAATGGATTTTACTTATACATTTAGTCTACCTCTACCACCTGTATCAGCTACGGCGAAACTTTATTTTAATGTAGGAAACGATGATTATGACACTACACTTAGTTTATCTGACACCAAATAATTAATGAATATTCAAATTAAATGTTAGGAGATTTATTAATGAAGAGACAGTTGAAAAGATCTTCTACTGACAAATCTATTCTAGGTGTTTGTGGTGGTATTGCAGATTTTTTTGGTATCTCTTCATTGATTGTGAGACTTATTTTTATTGTTTTGATCCCTGTTTTAGGTGTTGTGTATATAGTTTTAGGGAATGTTCTCGAAGAAGATAGACGATTATAAAGGTCGTATTTAGCATTGTGATTTAAAATTTATTGGTAAGCCGGTGTTTATCCAAGTAAGGGTATCACCGGCTATTTTCTAGTCCACCCCCTTGGTGGTTTTTTTTGCGTTTATGCTGCTTAAACATTTTGCTAAAGGAAACGGGGTTACTGAATCCAAGCTCAAAGGCAATGTCGGTCATTTCAAGATATCCTGCAACGTCTTATCAATATGGGCAAAGCGAAACGGGTACCCTTCACGCTCAAGCCTTTCTGGAATGACCCAGCGACTTTTCAAGACCAGCTCTGTTTCTGTTCCGATCAGGATCGCTCCCATTTCCAGCATCCATTTGGGAGAAGGCAGTCCGAAGCTTCGATTCATCACGTTGCGAAAATGCTGCATGAATTCACGGTTTGTAACGGGATATGGAGAAGAACAATTGAATACGCCGCTTAAGTCTGTTCGCTCTTTCAAAAAGAGAATGATCTGGAAGATATCATCGACATGAATCCAGCTAAAACGCTGATTGCCAGACCCTTGTACACCCCCGAGTCCAAAACGAACGAGATTTTTGTATGGATCGATAACCCCGCCGTTTTCCCCCAGCACGATTGCCATGCGTAAGGCAACTTGTCTGGTATGCGGCAAGTCAAAGGAAAAGAAGGCTGCTTCCCATTGCTTGGCGACATCAACGGAAAACCCTGTTCCAATCTCCCCCCCTGCTTCTGTCATGGGACGATCCTCCGCATGCCTATAGATGGTGGCTGTGCTGGAATTGAGCCAGAGCGAAGGTGGGTTTTTGCAAGCCAAAACAGCATTGCCGAGTATGTGAGTGGTCTCTGTCCGAGATTTCAGGATTTCTTCCTTGTTCTTATCATGGTAACGACAGTTGACGGATTTGCCCGCCAGGTTGATGAGCAGCTCGGAATCTTCCAAAGCTTCCACGATTTTTGCGTGATTGTCCCATGTTATATGAGGGGAAGTTCTTGCGATGATCATTACTTCGTAGCCAAGTTGATTGAATTTGTCTGCTAGATATTTGCCGATAAAGCCAGTGCCGCCGGCCAGGATGACTTTCTTTTTCATAAGATCAACTCGCTTCCTTCGCTGTGCGAATTTCTTACAATAATTGTAACATAATGCGAAGTGGCGGCAGCATGTATCCGTCATTCTAGCAATTTTTTTGATAGACCATACAATACACAGGTACATCATCGATTTTGGTTTGTTCTCGTAACGTAAATCCGAGTTTTTGATACAAACCCACATTCTCTTCCTTTTCCGTATCCAGCGCGACCCCCTGCGATTCGTGGTCATCCTTTATGGTTTGAAACAGGTGTTGCATCAGGGCTTTGCCGACTCCCCTACCTTGAGCCTCCGGTTTTACACCAATCATAATGAGGTAGTGATGCTTCCATGGAGGAGCGGCAGAACGTGTGATGCGCATATAAGAATTAAGGAGTATCAGCGTTTTTCCAGACAGTTGAAAAACTAACGGAATCAATCTACCGATTAACAGGAGCCCCCCTTTCCTATTCGAATGCTTGCTTGTTTGCGGCTGCTCGACGACGTAAGTGCCTAGCAAGCTGTCTTCGTCAAAAATGCCCCAAACTTCCTCATGAAACAGAAAGCTCTTATCAAACAGAAAGGACAGAAAAGCTGTTACACCTTTTCTTGCTGTATGATCGAGCTCTGAATCCCCAAATACGTGCAGAAAGAAAGGATCACGCGAAAATGCCCTGCTCATGAGTGATACGAATGCGGGTTTATCCGACTTTGTGAGTTTGGATATGCGGTAGGAAGTTTTCATTTTTTTGTACCTGTGTCGTCGATTACTTTCCCATAATGATTGACAGCAAAGCTAAACAACACTTTTACCATAAAGAATAAGCAGGTGATCAACAGAAACGGATGCATACCCGATAGCAATGGTATCCAGCCAAGGCCAACAGACAGGAGAATACCTGCGACAAACAGCTGCGAACGATGCCCAAAAAGAGCATTTACAACAAAAGCTCCTGCAATCGTATAAGCCCATACCCCTATGGAATACGCGAGGCTTTGCTGTAAGAGAAAGGCAACCAGGATGATATGGACGTGAATGGCGATGAAGACGAGGCGATTTTTTTTACGTGCGGCATAAAAGTTGCTGGTTGAGATCGTAAAATTCGCTAGGCAGCCAGAAAATATATCGAATACAAGCAACAATGCCAGCGTGCTGCGCCAAATGGGCAAGCTCTCCGTGAGTTCAGGGAATCGCAAATAGAGAGCAGTGGTTAGGACTCCGCCGAACAGCAGGATAGCTGCGATCGAGCCAATGCTCTGCTTTTCACCGAAGACGTCATGTAAAAAAGCGGGAATCCGTATTTGTTTCATGATAAATTCACTCCTATCCCTCAAAGATATGTAGTAAATATACCTGTTTACTACAAAACAATTATAACTAGCGAAGTCAGTCCATTTCAATAATTTTGTAGTCAATTCATTGAATTACTCTAAAACCTGAGCTACACTACAGAAAGAGGTGGAGAAGATGAACGGATTCGAACGACGAAAACAGAACAAAATCGATCAAATATACAGCGCCGCCTTTCCATTGTTCTCCAAGCATGGCTTTCAAAAAGTCAGCGTAAATGAAATTGCGCAGAACGCGAAGGTTTCTCCGGCGACTATTTATAACTACTTTGGGACAAAAGAACAGCTCTACGCGGACATGCTAATGAACTGGATGGACATGCAGTTGGAGCAGTATGAGAGGATTCTCGATTCGGGGAGTTCTTTTCCTGAAAAGACAAAGGACATCATGCTGTTGGAAGCCAAGAATTTGCATACCCTCACGGACGAGTTTCAGAACGCCCCCTTTTCTGAACTAAGCGGTTTGCTGCAACAAATAGAAAGCGAATACGAGCAAAAAATCAGGCATTTTTTTACGAAGTTTGTCGCGCTTGGGAAGCAAGAAGGTTATATTCAGCGTGATCTGACAGAAGAAATGATGATGATGTACTTCACGATGTACAAAAATGAGCTGGGACGGCATTGGGAAGCATCGAATCGTGAGCGAGTAACAGTGAGTATGGAGCAATGGGTGGATATGTTTTTCTTTGGTCTGGTTGGGCAGAAGCAGAAGATGGGAAAATAAAAAAGACGCAGACCTTCTTTCCTTGTGAGAAGAAGATCCGCGTCTTTTATTTATGATGGTTGTTGGACGGCAGGTTACTTAGCTGCCTGGCCTTCTTTAAACGCTCTTTGGAAGCTTTCGATCAGCAGTCCGTAGTTTGGCATTACTTCCGCATAGATTTCTGCGAACTCTAGGGCATCTGGGCGGTTCCAAGTTTTTTGCAGTTCGGACATGACAGCGAGTGTATCAATAGGAACTGCTCCTGCTTGCACTACGCGAGCCAGTGTAATATCTGTCGCCATCTTGCTCCAGTTACCCGATGCGTCAATAACTGTGAAGACTTTGTAGCCTTCTGCCAGTGCAGACAAGGTAGGGAATGCCATGCAAACGCTGGTGAGTGTACCGGCAATAATCAGGGTCTTCTTGCCAGTTGCTTCAACCGCTTTTACAAAATTAGGGTTATCCCAAGCATTGATCTCACCGTTACGCGGTACATACACGTTATTTGGCAGGATTTCAGCGATTTCTGGAATCAATGGGCCATTCGGGCCAGTTGGTACAGAGTCAGTTGTGAGTGTCGGGATATTCAGCAGCTTTGCCACTTTTGCAAGGGCGATCACGTTTCGGCGGAGTGTTGGCACATCCATGTCCCCTACTGTTTGGAACAAACCGCTTTGGTGGTCGATCAACAACAGCGCTGCATCGTTTACGTCAATTACATTGTGGTTTTTCGTTGTCATGGATAATTCCTCCTGAATATCTTTGTATTTAGTTTCTTTAATTTGAGATAAAATTGATTCGATTAAAAATCGTACTCCGCATCTTTTTGCTCCCGAATCTGTGCATAGGCATCGACGAGCAGCACCGTATCCTCAACGAGACGCTCCAGGCGGAAGTGAATATCGTCATTGATGATTTCTTTGCGATTGAAGTCCTTCTCTTCGATAAAGACATAAGTGGGGACGATATGCGCCTTCATATAAGAGAGGATCGGCTTCAACTGTTGTTCCGCCATGAGATAGTGCTTGGATGTTCCTGCTGTGACCAATACGCTGACCACTTTATCCCGGAATGCGTTGACGGGCAACAGGTCAAAAATGTTCTTCAATGTCGCTGGGATGGATGCTTGGAATGTGGGTGTTCCAATGATAAGTGCATCGGCTCCCATGATGGTTTCGGTCACGAACTTGGTGTCGCCTTCGTAATCCGTGTAATTCCGACCATCACTGAAGACGAGATTGTACTCGGCTAGGTCAAGCAACGTAATTTCTGCATCCGGGTATTTTTCCCGGGCCTTCTTGAGTGTCAAATCCATGGCTGTTCTTGTTTTTGAGCCTACGTTAGAGCCTGCAATTCCGACGATTTTCATAGGTGCCACTCCTTTTTTGTTACGATTTGGTGGTATGCTTTTTCACTTCTGGCAAAATTTTCGTTGCGATCAGTTCAATGTTTTTCGCGATTTTATCAAAAGGTACGCCGCCAAAATCGATTTGTGCCATGAAGCGTTGTTGTCCGTACATTTCGTATTGGTAAAGCATTTTTTCGATAATGACGTCAGGGCTGCCTACCATTAATGCATCACGATAATCGACTGATTGTGCAAACTGTTGCTTCGGATAGCCACTGCCACGCAATGCGATAAAACCACCGTTCAGATGCGGATAGTACTCACGAAGAACATCCGAAGTTTTGTCGGCTGTATAAAACAAACTCGTTGTCGCTACTGGTAAGGTCGCTGGGTCAAAACCATTTTGCTTCGCCGCCTCCCGGTAAGCATCGACGGAACCTTTGAAGTTAATGGCTGGACCTCCAAGTGTGGTTAGCATCATAGGCACACCAGCTTGACCAGCTTTAATCGCACTTGCAGGTGGTCCCCCTACTGCACGCCAGATGGGCAGACGTCCTTGTATAGGCTGCGGGAGGATCGTAGCGTTTTGTAGCGGTGCACGGAACTGCCCTTCCCACGTAACCCGATCCTCGTTATTTAGCTTGAGAAGAAGCTCCATTTTCTCTTCAAACAATTCTTCATAGTCGCGCACATCGTAGCCGAGGAGACTATATGCTCCTACTCGGGAACCGCGTCCGGCAACAATTTCTGCCCGACCATTGGAGATCAGATCCAAGGTAGCGAAATCCTCATACACGCGGACCGGATCAGATGTGCTCAATACAGTGGCGGAGCTAGCGATTTTAATGTTTTTCGTAGCTTGTGCGATCGCACCCAGAATGACGGTATGCGCTTGTGTCGTAAAATGCGTCTGGTGGCTTTCGCCGACAGCGAATACATCAAGTCCTGCTTCATCTGCCAGCTTGCTTGCCTCGATTAATTCCTTGATGCGCTGTTCAGAAGAAATCTTGGAGCCTGTATGTGGATTCGGGACATGATCGCCAATCGAATATAAACCGAATTCAAGCCCCTTTTTGGTGTCGATACGATATTGTTCCATGTGGATTCACTCCTTTTAATCTATAGGTGTCAATTTCGCTTCAATTTCTGCACGGCGTTCTTCGAGGAATGGAGGTAAGTCCAAAGCTTTTCCGAGCTCCGCAACGGTTGAATCTGCTGTGAAGCCAGGACCGTCTGTTGCAATTTCGAACAAAATGCCGTTTGACTCACGGAAATACAAGCTTTTGAAGTAGAAGCGATCCACGATCCCTGTTGAGCGGAAACCGCGTTTTCGAACGGCGTCATCCCAGTATTGCAGCTCTTCATCGTTTTTCACGCGAATCGCCAAGTGATGAACACTTCCTCGACCCGGTTTTTCAGGGGTCCCCTCTTCCTGCTTGATGACAATTTCACCGAAGGATTTACCAGCGACGGATTGATAAATGGCTTCTTGCTCTGTGCGTGATACTTCGGTATAACCGAATGTGTCTGTCAACAGACTGGCAATTTTGTCCAAGGAGCGGACGGTAATCTCAACCGTGCCGATTCCCAAGATGCGATGCTTTTCTTCGACAACGGATTCGTCCCATGGAGCCCAATTCGATGGAACTCCTTCGTCGTTGTTATTGATCAGGATCATTCGCAGGCCTTCGGTGTCTTCGAAATGCAAGGCATCGCGGCCAGCGTACTTGGTAATCTCGCCATGGTGAACATTCAGTTGTTCAAAGCGCTTTTTCCAAAAGGCCAAGCTCTCCAGTGACGGAACGAGCAGTCCGATTCGAGTGATGGCGTTCGTGCCGCGTACGGTTTTTCCTACCATCGGCATTTCAAAAAACGACAACTCGGTTCCGGCACTGCCTGTCAAATCTCCGTAAAACAGGTGATACATCGACGGATCGTCTTGGTTGACGGTTTTTTTCACTCTGCGCAGTCCCAATACGTTTTGATAAAAGTGATTATTCGATGGAGCATGTTTGGTTAACATAGATACATGGTGATGGCCTGGAATGGTGTACATGGTAGTCACTCCTTGTTTAACTTGACTAATCAAGTGAATGTCTAAAAAAAATTACTCAGGCGGTAATTCTTTTTTTTGGCTATTTTTATGAACGCGTGTCATTAGGGTGTAAAGCGTTTTTTGTTCTTCTTCACTCAGTACCTCATCGAAGAATGACGACTGAAACGCTAGTTGTTCAGGAAAGGCTTGTTCCAGTACGGCTTCCCCTTTTTCGGTTAGGCTGATCGTTTTCGTTTTCCAATCCTGCTTGCGTATAATGTAGCCCTCTTTTTCAAGTCTGACGAGCATCCGAGAAATACCACCTTGTGTAACGGTTACTTTCTCAGCTAACTCCGACTGGGTGAGAGGCTGGTAGACGCTTATTTGCATCAGGACATCGAATTGAGCTGTTGTTAAATCGAAGCGTTTGAGAAACTCATTTGACAGCTGGTTGCTTTGGGTGGTAAACCGCATCAAGCGTAACCAGATTAATGAGCCTATGGTGTTATTACGCATGTTAGTTTGCCTCCCTTCGCTGAGCTTATTATCACTTTACTACTCAATTGATAAAAAGGCAAGCGTTTTTAATTTTCTTCCACACCCATTTATTCATCCAAGTATAATGTTGTGTCGATTATTTGGTATTTATTTACAATTTCAAATGTGATATTTTGTAATTGTATACAAATTATTTAATTAATTCGAATGAAAGGGTGATCTATTTTCTTGTAATTCATGCATATTCAAACGCTAGCTAAAACTTTAATTGATCTACGGAGGGATAGTATGAAAGCGCTGCTGCTTAAACTAAGACATACCACAGCAATAGTGTTAGCTTTTGCGTTATTATTTAACACAGTATTACTATCAACTGCATCTGCAAATACACAAATTAATAAAATTCCCAAAATAGATAGCGAAGTTTTAAAACAAATAATTAATAGTAAATACTTAGAAGATGCAGGCGTTGAACTTAATTTAAGTGAAGACGAGTTGCGCTACTCAACTGAATTTGTATTTACTCATTTGGAATACATCGTATTTGCTTTACAGGAGGATCAAGAATATAGAGAGTTGTTTATGAATCAATCAACCATAAACGATGATCTAAAGGAAGAGTTAGAATCTGTATTAGAAATAAAGAATGAAGAAAAGAAAAGTGAAAAATTATACTCACTGGTTGATCAGATTAAAGAAGATATCGAAGAAGAGTTTAACGCTAACGAGCTTTCTCCTACAATTTTGCCGAGTATCACCTCAGTTGTATTAAAATATGGTAGTGAAAACATAAATGAACGAAGAAGCGAAACAATTCAATATAGTTCGGGAGATAAGGTAGAAGCCCTCGCTCTTCCGTTACTTTGGCCAGTTGTGGCGCTCGCATTAAAGGGATTTGTAAAATCGAAATTTGGAAAAAAAATCATGCGTGAGATTTGGGATGAATTTGAAGATAGAGTTTGGGATGAAATTAGCAATGCTGCAGAGGCTGTATATGATGAGCATAAAGGAAAGATTGACTATTCTGGTCCCGAAAATTCTAATGGGAGAATAAAACAAGGAGAAGAAGTATTTACTCTTTATGATGATAGAGGAAGCGATATATTTAGGTTTGATATTAGAAAAAGAGAACTACGGGGGAAAACGCATCTAGACTTCCACTACCATAAAAAGACGGATTCTGATCCTGATATGGAAGAACACTATGAGATATATACAATTACTCGGAATGGAACTTTGCCCAAGTGGGGTACAGATTAAAAAGGTAATGCACACTATTTATGAAATAGGGGATCATTTATGGAGAAAAAATCAGGAGTATACTTTGGCAAAGAAATTGCCTTAAACAACTTGAGAGATATCCTATTTCACTATCATACTGAAGAAAATGCAGATTATGAGCTTACCATTGATTGTAAAGAGTTCGATCCAAGAATTGAATTAGATGCTGAAATAATTGGATCTTATGTAAGAAAAGAAGACATAGAAGAATTGAATTTGAAATTAAAAGGGCTACCAGGGAACTTCCGTTGGTGCACATACAAACACTGGCATACGACTGCAGTAATCAATGAAGTAAAATATGAAGCATATGGAAAGGAAACGCTAGATGGTGAACGGTTGCTTATATTAGAAGATTATACGGGAGAGTTGAATGATCTCAGATTAAAAATATGCAATCTTCCTCAGCATTTACAGTGGGTGACATTGAGGGAAAATTTTGATGGAACATATCCAAATATGCAAGAAAATTTTAGATCCTGGATAAACGAGATGTTAAAACTTTAAACTGTTTGTAATGATTGGTGACTACCATCAAGATTTGTTTTGCCATCTATATTGCCTCCTGTATTTTTGGATTGGGGGTACAGTTGCTATTCTAAGGTCGAGTTATCGATAAAACAAATTATGTTTTATTGGTATAATCATAAATAAATTTATAGATAAAAGATGAAAAGGAAAAAGGCTTATTGCTCTTGGATTTCCCAAAGCAAAAGCCTTCTATTAATTTTCCTTTTTAACTTAACGGCTAAATTCCTTTTCGAACATGGCTTGATTAGCGACGACAGGTTCTGGACCGACCGCATTGATGTTCGTCACCAAAATATCCTTCCCGCCTAAGGTACCACCCGCTAACGTTTCAAACCCATGAATGCCGCCTCCATGAACCCAATAGGTCTTTCCGTTCGGCAGTGTCACCTCATAAATTCCTAGTCCATATTTGCCAAAAGGCGATTCCACACCTGTTGTCATCTGCTTCATCATCTCGTCACTTAATAGTTTCCCACCCAAAAGCGCACTAAAAAAGGTGGTCAAATCTTTCCCTGTGGAGATCATTTCCCCCGCAGCATTCGCCCATGAAGGATTATACTCTGTGAAGTCATACAGTTTACCTGCCTGATTCATGTTATAGCCTGTTGCATGCTGGCCCGGGATTTTCGGATTACTACCACTAAAGAATGTATCTGTCATCTGAAGCGGGTCGAGGATTCGTTTCTTCATCTGCACATCGTACGTTTCTCCTGTCACCTTCTGAATAACAAGACCAGCTAGTACGGTATTTGTATTCGAATAGTCCCAGCCTGCTCCCGGTTGAAATACTGGCGGCTTAGCCAGTCCCATACGTACAAGGTCATTAACGGTATATTGAGGGAATGAGGTAGCGTATCGCATGTCTGTACTCGTATAGCTTGCAATCCCGCTCGTTTGGTTCAATAACTGACGAATCGTGATTTTGTTGCCGTCATACCCATTGCCCTTTACCACACCTGGGAGCCATTTTTCTACCGAGTCATCCAGATTCAGCTTTTTCTCCTGAGCCAACTGTAAGACAAGGGTAGCAACAAACGCCTTTGTGACACTGCCAATACGGAAAGTAAAGTCTTGCTCCATCGGATTTTTATGATCGAGGTTGGCTACACCGGCTGCATAAGACCAGTATTCTCCGTCTCTTAACCCAGCAGCAATTATTCCAGGGACTCCCTCGACTTTTGCTTTCTGATCAATGAAGTCCTTCATTTCTTTCCCATGTTTTTGAGCTGCTTGATCCGGGGTGGATGGTTGCTTGGCTTGTCCCGTGAGTTCAGTCATCTGGATGTTCTCAATATGAGGTACAGCAGCTCCTAATACGTTGATACTCATCGCGATCACATGCTCGCCGTCTTTTGTTCCACCTGCGAAGTTGGTGAATCCAGGAATGCCACCTTGATGACCCCATATAGTAGTGCCGTTCGGCAATGTTACTTCCTGAATACCGAGTCCGAATTTTCCGTGTGGATTAGAAACAGTGGTTAACATTTCTTTCTGCATCTCAGGTGTTAACAATTTTCCGCCCAATAAAGCGCTAAAGAACGTTGTTAAATCCTTCGTAGTCGAGATCATAGCCCCTGCTGCGTCTGCAAACGAAGGGTTAAGGTCAGTCATATCCATTAATGTACCAGCATTGTCAAAGTATCCATTCGGACTGTTTTTCGGAATGGATTGTGAGTTATCCGGGAAAAACGTTTCTGTTAGTTGAAGCGGCTCAATCACTCGTTTCTTGATTTGTTCGGCAACCGTTTCTCCTGTGACCTTTTGGATAATGAGTTTCATCAGCACTGTATTCGTATTCGAATAGCCACCCGTGGTCGGTGTATGCTTTAATGCGCGAGAAATGAGTTGTTCTGCTGTAAACGTTTGAGTGGAGTTCTGGAGTAAACTTTCCTTGAGTTCATCATCTAAGTAGTCTGCCACTCCACTCGAATGATTTAATAACTGACGAATCGTAATTTTGTTACCGTCATATCCGTTTCCTTGGACGACACCTGGCAGCCATTTTTCTACCGAGTCATCGAGGCTTAGCTTCTTTTCCTCAGCTAGTTGCAGGGTCACTACACCGACGAACGATTTCGTTATACTCCCGATTCGAAATGAAAAGTTAGCTTCCATCGGTTTCTTACTTTCTATATTCGCTTCGCCGGAAGCATACGACCAGAAATCATTCCCCTTCTTTACTGCAAAGAGGACACCTGGAATGTTTTCGCTGGCAGCAGCTTTATCAATCGCTTCTTTTATTTTGGTATGATCCGTTTTCTGTTGTTGCGTGATTGCCTGGTCCAAACCTGCTTCCGCACAACCGTAAGTAGGAAGTATCAGCGTTCCTATCAATAATGCAGATAACGTAAGGGACGCTCCTTTTTGCATAGGGAATGGTTTCATTTCTCATCGCTCCTGTAAGTTGATTTGTGTTGTCTTTACACATCCACCTTATTCTCAGGGCTGTAAAATCACATAGTGACAATACCGTTCAATCTATATATGACATCGTGCTAACCGTTCATATTTGCGGCATGATAGAATGTCATAAGAGCTATATGACACGGCGCATTCTGCTTGACGAATCGGGAAATGATGATGCATGATGAGTCAGAAACATTCGGGAAATTCCTTACCATTCAGATGAGCAGGAGTACATGACAAATGTTATCCATGATAAAAAAATGGTTCTGGTACAATTGGGTGATTTTTGCCTTGCGAACGATTTGGCTAGGTATCATCGTCATCGCAGATATTATGTATCCGGCAATGATAGCCGTTCCGTTCGGAGTCATCATCCTTAGTGCCCTTTTGGTTTATGCCATTCCATTGATCGTTCAATATAGAAAAAAAGATTGGTATCTGGCAGTCGAAGTCGTAATGACAGGCTTTTTTTATCTATTTGTGGCCTTTGTAGCACCTGGATGGAATTGGCCTTTCGTTTTACTAGTAATCATTATTGGTGTGGCCAGTAGTCGCAGAACGTATATGTGGACGGGAATCACTAGTGGGATTATTTTTCCGGTTTTGAACGGGTTGATTACCAATCGTCCCCCGTACGAGTTCATGTTTAGTTGCAGCTTTGGTTTTGCGATCGGTATGGCATTTGGCATATTAATTGAGTCTCATAAGCAAGGCCGCATCATTCAGGAACAGAAGCAATTATTGGAGCAGCATATTAAGCAAATCGAGGAGCTGACACTGATCGAGGAACGTAATCGGCTGTCACATGAGTTACATGACACGATTGGCCATTCGCTAACCTCTCTGATTGTTGGCGTTGAGTCGCTCCGATCCTCGGTTCCTGATTCACAGGTCGAACGAGTTGATAAACTTGTCTCCATAGCACAGGGCAGCCTGGATGATATCAGAAAGCATTTGCATCAGCTCTCTCATGCTCATGCTCGGTTCAACCAGTCTTTAAGTGAGTCACTCATGGAACTGACGGAAGAATTTATGAAGTCAACAGGTGTAACGGTCAACTTCCGTGTGATCGGCAGTGAGACGCTCGTTATGCAAAAAATGAGCATTTCTTTATATCGTTGCCTGCAAGAATTGCTTACAAATGCGGTTCGTCACGGCCAAGCAAGTGTGATAGCTGTTGATCTGTATTTCGAAAGTCAGCAACTCCGTTTACAAATCGAAGATAATGGCAACGGACTAGAATCCATCGAATTCGGCTTAGAACTAAAGGGAATAAAAGAACGGCTTGAGCAACAGCAAGGTACGCTGTCCGTTCATTCACAATCAGGGCAAGGGACCGTTGTCATTTGTAATGTTCCCATTCAGGCAGAAGCTGGACAGGGAAGTATCCGTCTGCTTATTGTTGATGATCAGGTGATGATTGCTGACAGCTTACAGCAAATTTTAAGCCAGCAGGACAACTTTATCGTTGTGGGTACAGCGAGTGATGGGCAAGAAGCTTTAGAACAGTGTGAGCGACACCAGCCGGATATCGTGTTAATGGACGTGCACATGCAAGGGATGAACGGACTGGAGACCTTCCTTCAAATGAAAGAACGCTGGTCGAACATGAAGGTTGTGGTCATGACAACGTTTGAGGATTCGGTACAGGCAGCAACAGCATTGGAGCATGGGGCAAAAGGATATATGCTGAAGTCTACTCGTCCAAAAGAGATGATGGAAGCGATGAAGCTCATCTATAGCGGGGGAACGTGGCTTGATCAGTCGATTGCCACGCGCGTGTTCGAAGAGATGAAGCGCCAACGTGAGCAGTTAGAGAAGTACAGCCCGAATGATCCGTATGGATTGACGAAACGGGAGAGGGAGATTTTACAGCTTTTATCAGATGGGCTTCGCTACAAATCGATTGCCACCAAACTATATTTATCGGAGGGAACGGTACGAAATTACTGTTCCACTCTTTACTCGAAGCTCGGTGTTAGCAACCGGGAAGAAGCAATTGAACTGGCGCGAACTGAGAGTATCCTATAGATGACAAAAAGACGGGAGAAATCCCGTCTTTACTCTTCCGGCGTTCGATCTAGGAACAGCCGCGTTACCTTTGTGTAATCCCCTTTTTCCACTTCTTCTTCCGTCGCCTTTTCTTCTAATGGATCATGACCGTACATACTTGGCGCAATCGTTGGATCGTGCTCAGAGGAACGCTTTTTATTATCCATGATTCACCACTCCTTTAGAAGGTAGGGTGTGATGGATGGCTTATTCTTATCCCCGATTGCAGCATATGACATTGGAAATGCTATTTCAAAAGTACCGATCTTCAAGATTCGGTGCTTTTTTTGATGACAAATTGTCATATGGGGGAGGGAGAAACCGTTGGCAGCTGGGCGTTTGAAATTTATGACAAAACGTTACTTGTTGTACAGGCAGTGCCCGGGCCATACTTTGGGCAAACGAAGATTTTAGGAGGAGAGAGAAATGAACTTTTACAGAAGTAGCGTCGTCACGGTATCGATTTGTGGTCTACTTTTAACAGGCGCCCATGCCACGTATGCAGCTCCATTAACCGAGATGGACAGCGAACAACAAGGGAAGAAGGCAAAAAATCTAAGTCCAAAAGAATGGTTAGAGCTGAAATCTTTTGAATTGAATAGCGCTGAGCCAGGGACTGATCTTGAAGATATTGAACCGCTGCGCGACATGATCGGTTCTGCTTCAATCGTAGGTTTAGGTGAGGCAAATCATGGCAGTCGTGAAATTTTTACGATGAAACACCGGATTGTTGAATTTCTCGTCATGGAAATGGGCTTTACCACCCTTGTATTAGAAGAAAACTGGGGCAACGCATTGGAACTTGATCATTACGTTCTCACAGGAGAAGGAAATCCGAGTGAATATCTAATGCCCCTATTTCAAACACAAGAAATCGTAGACATGCTGGAATGGATGCGTGAGTACAATGCCGATCCCGAGAACGAAGAGAAACTGCGAGTGGTCGGGATGGATGTACAAAACGTCAGCGAAAATGTATACGATGAGATCAGACAGTATATAAAAGAATATAAGCCTGACCTGCTGCCCCGTGTGGATAAAAAAATGAAGGAACTTGCCGAAGTTACGAAGGATCTGGAAACCTATACATCTTTGCCAGAGGCCATTCAGAAAAAACATCATGAGCAAGCGAAAGAAATCACGAAAATATTGGAACAAAACAAAAAGCGTCTGAACGGCCAATCCGAGGAGTTCGCAAAGATCAAGCAACACACCAAGGTCATTGAGCAATTTACTGGCATGTATTTCAACTTCTCGGAGAATCCATCAGAAGTATTTTTGAGGCATGATATCGCGATGTTTGAGAATGCGAAGTGGGCTCATGAACAGCTAGGAAAAACAATCGTATGGGGGCACAATGGGCACATCGCAAAGAGCAATATAGTGCCGGATGTATACCCGAAGCTCGCCGGTCAGCATTTACTGGACCATTATGGTAAGAAATATGTAACGATTGGAACTTCATTCGGGAAAGGCGATTTCAACGCGTATAACTCTGAATATAAAATTGTTCCAGTTACCATTGAATCGAATGATAATACATCCAATCACACCCTAGATCAAGTCTCAAAGGATCAATACTTTGTTGATTTACGGAATGCTACAGGTCTCACCAAAAAATGGTTAGACGAAGAACGGCCGTTTTTGAACGGACGCGGTTCTGCTAATCCAAACACACCAAACCTTGTAACAGCTGCGCTTGGGCAAACATTTGATATTCTCATTCATATAGACACAGTGAGCGCTGGCAAGCTTGTTCGTTAAATAGCAGAAAGAAACCGGCATTTACCCAAGAGCACTGGGCAGAATGCCGGTTTTATTATACAAGAAACCCCATCAAGCGTTTCACATTGTCGGTGTTTTCGCGGGATGTCAGCGACTCCAGCAAGGTGAATGCCACATCAAAAGCGGTCGAAGGGTTGTACGAGGTGATAATATTGTTGTCGATGACGATGGATTGGTCAGGGATGACATTGGCACCCATCGCAGCTAGTTGCTTTTGCCGCAACTGGTTGTTCAGGTTGTAGGTTGTTGCTTTTCGTCCTTGCAAAATCCCGCTTTTCCCGAGGGGCAGTGCGCCGACACAGATGGAGGCGATCACTTTGCCTTGCTTTTCAAATTCACGAATGAAAGCGAGAACGTCCTCGCGATAAGCATCTTCATAAAAGCCTGCATGCTCAAAACCGCCAGGCAGTGCCAGTGCATCGAAGTCGTTTACATTCGCATCGTCGATCACCATTTCGGGAATCACAGTAAAATTCCACGTGCATTTCAACTCTTTGCGCGTGCCCACGGTCACCAGCTCCGTTGTTCCGTCGCCCTCTTCCTTGTTCCAGCCGATTACGTCTGTAAATACGCTAGCCTCTACTGCTTCAAATCCATTCGGTAATAACAAGCACACTTTTTTCATCGAAAATCAGCTCCTATGTTCGAATCGTTCAAGCCGTACCGGTACTTATCAAGAATCATATGCTATCATTAGTTATTAGTAAAAATGAAAGTTCTGAAGATGATCTTCAGAATTTCTAATAATAAAATTGCGGGCAAGGGGGAGCGGGCATGGAGATTCGCCAATTTCAAACCTTTAAGGCAGTCGTCGATTTCAACAGCTTTACGAAGGCCGCACAAGCACTGCAATATTCACAGGCGACGATTACATCCCATATTCAGCAGCTGGAAGAAGGAATGGGTGTCCCTCTGTTTGATCGACTGGGAAAGAAAATTCAGTTAACCGCCTATGGCCGCGAGCTGTACACGTATGTCGAGGAACTGCTGGTTTCGTATGCGAAAATCAAGGATATATCGGCGAATGAGCAATCACTGCAAGGCGAGCTGCGTATCGGAGCCTCGGAGACGATTACGATCTATCGGTTGGGTGACATTTTGTCCAAGTATAGAGCGAGCTACCCAGGCGTAAATATTTCATTTGTAATGGACGACTGCATTCGCTTGCGGGAAAAGCTGCATGAAGGTCTATTGGATATCGTGATCACGCTGGAGCCAAAGCTCGATGATCCGAATCTAGTCGTGGAGCAGTTCTCTACCGAGCGATTGGTATTTATCGGGGGACGCGATCATTCGTTTGAGAAAATAGAGGATGCTGGCGAGGAATGTATGATTTTTAGCGGAGAGCATTGTGCTCTGCGGCGGTTTTTTCAACGATTCTTGGAAAAAAGGGAGATCAGGCCGAAGCACCACCTGGAATTCTCCAGTATGGAAGCGATCAAGCAGAGTGTGGCGAATGGGCTAGGCGTGAGCTTGATGCCTTATATTAGTGTCGAAGCCTTGTTGAATGAGCAAAAAGTGAAAATGATAGCGTGCGAGGAAGAGCTGTTGTTCTATGCGCAAATTGCCTACCATAAAAACAAGTGGCTTTCACGGGCGCATAAGAAGTTTATTGATTTCATGCTGGAAAGTCGGGATATCGGGTAAAGAGGCAACCAACCAGTCTGTTTTGGTCTAGAACCAGAGCAGGCTGGTTTTATTTTCTGAAAATTTCACAACTTATTTGACATTCGTTTTTCTACAATGCTAAGATCGAAGTGAAAGTAAACGAAAGGAAAACAGAAACAAAACGAAACTGTATAATTTATGATCGTAAGGAAGTGAAGTCATATGCTGGCAGCCGAACGGCACAGCAAGATCCTCGAACAATTGAAGGTAGAACAGAGCGTAACCGTCAGCCAATTGAGTCTGGCGTTGGATGTGTCTGAAGTAACGATTCGAAAAGATTTGATCAAGCTCGAAAACGATGGTCTGCTGACGCGCATTCACGGAGGCGCGACGATTACGAATTTCTTGCCATTGGAGCGTAGTTTCACGGAAAAGCTGGAAGAGAGAAGCGAAGAGAAGCAAGCGATTGCCCATCAAGCGCTGTTGCACATACAGCCGGGGGACACGGTTATTCTCGGGGCAGGGACCACGATGATGGAGCTCGCCAAGCTGCTGCGCGGCTTAAATGATCTGACGGTCGTGACGAATGCGGTCAACATCGCCATGGAGCTAAACAGTCAAGGCAAGCATCACGTTATCTTGATCGGTGGAGAGATGCGCCACAAATCCTTTGCTCTCGTTGGTTCTGTCGCAGCGGATAATCTGCGAGGACTTTCTGTCTTCAAATGCTTTATCGGAGCAGATGGGGTTCATCCAGAAAATGGGCTGACAACGCTCAATCTGGCTGAAGCGCAAATCAACCAAGTCATGATGGAACGCGCCAGAAAAGTCTACGTGCTGGCCGACCACAGCAAGTTCGGAGAGACGCATTTGGCGAAGTTCGCCGGGGTGTCCGATGTGGATCGGATTATTACGGATGCGGCAGGACAGCAACTTGTCAGTAAGTATGCGGAGCTGGGCATCAACCTGGAGCTGGCGAGCTTGCAGGGCGTGACCAGGTAAACTACGAGATCAGAAAGGAAGCGGAGGGATCGATATGGCCTTGGTATCATCGACACAGATGCTGCGCACAGCAAGGGAGCAAGGATATTGTGTAGGAGCATTCAATGTACACACGATGGAAATGCTCCAAGCAGTAGTGGAGGCGGCTTGCGAAGCAAACGCACCGCTCATTTTACAGACCACAGTCGGAACGGTCCGGCATCTCGGACCTGAGTATGTAGCAGCAATCGCCCGGGTAGCCTCAGAAGAGGCTCGGGTGCCGATTGCCCTGCATTTGGATCATTGTCATGAAGAGGAACTGATCGTGCGATGTATCGAAGCGGGTTATACATCGGTCATGATCGATGCGTCGATGCATCCCTTTGTGGAAAATGCGTCGATGACGCGGCGTGTAGTGGAGCTGGCTAGAGAGCGCGGTGTCAATGTGGAGGCTGAGCTCGGCAAAGTTGGTGGCGTGGAGGACGATCTCGTTGTCGACGATGCAGACGCTGCGCTTGCTGACCCGATCGAGTGCGAGAAATTTATCGAGTTGACTGGCGTGGATACGTTGGCTCCGGCTATTGGTACGGCCCACGGGATTTACAAGGGGGAGCCGCGTATTGATTTTGCTCGTATCGAAGAGATTGCCCGTCGTGTTTCTGTACCGCTTGTGTTGCACGGCGGCTCGGGAATTCCCGAGGAGCAGGTGAAGCGGGCGGTTCAGCTCGGCATGGCAAAAATGAACGTAGCGACAGAGCTGCGTATCGCGTTTTCACAAGCGATCAAGGGCGTATTTGACAACAACCCGCAGGAAAACGACCCGCGCACCTATATGAAGCAGGCCAAGCAGGCGGTCAAAGAAGTGGCTCTCGCCAAGATGGAGATGTGTGGTTGTATCGGGAAAGCTAGTGGACGTTAATCAAAAAAATGGGAAAGGGACGATTTTACATGCGCATGAATCTCGATGATACAAAAGCACTGCGTGAACTGGATACGATTCGGGCACTGCAAGATACGGAAACCTATGATGAACAGTTTAAAACAGGTTTACAATTATCTGATTCTTTAGATGTGTCGAATATTTCTGTTAAAATTGAAAATATTGTGGTACTTGGGACTGGCGGCGGTTCGGCAGCGAGCGTCAATTTGATCAAGTCGTATTTGTTTGACGAGCTGCAAGTGCCGCTTCAGTTAAATCAAGGCTACACCATCCCGGCTTTTGTGGATGCGAAGACGCTCGTCATCGTCGTTAGCCACTCCGGCAATACAGAAGAAGTCGTCAGCGGCTACGAAGCAGCGATTGCCAAAGGAGCACAGATCGCCGTCATTACGGCGGGCGGAAAAGTATTGGAGATGGCTCGTGAACACAATCATGCGTGCTTGCTCGTGCCGGGCGGAATGATGCCGCGGATCGTACTCGGCTACATCTTCCTGCCGATACTGTCCATCCTGACGAAGCTCGGGCTGATTTCCGATAAACGTGCGGAGGTCGAGGAGACGATTGCCCTGTTCGAGGAGTGGAAGCACATCTACGGAACAGACTCTCCGATCGAGAAAAATGAAGCCAAACAAATCGCTATCGAGATGGATGGACTGATACCTGTCGTGTACGGAACGCTACCGTTTTTCGATGCTCCTGCATGGCGTTGGAAAAACCAACTCGGGGAAAACAGCAAGCTGATGGCATTTTGGAACGCCATTCCGAGCCTTCACCACGACGAAGCTGTGGGGTGGGATTCGCCTTCTGCACTGCTGAAGGGCGTTCATTTTACACTCATTCGCGATCTGGAGGACAGCGAGAAGACGACCCAACGTGTAGAGATCAGCGCTGATATTTTGCGTGAGCGCGCTGGTGGGGTAAGGGTGGTTCATTCCCACGGCGTATCCCGAATGGCTCGGTTGTTTTCTATCGTGTACTTAGCTGACTTCGTGTCGCTGTACGCTGCTTTGATTCGTGGCGTCGATCCAACCCCTGTAGAAGTGATCAATTTGTTCAAACAAAAAATGGGGCAGCCGCTCGTTACTGTGCAGGTGAGATAGCATGCTCGTAACGGTAACACTGAACGCAGCCATCGATAAGACGTATCGCCTCTCGCATTTTCGATCTGGAGAGCTGCATCGTACGGCTGATGTACTGAGCCTGCCCGGCGGAAAAGGGCTAAATGTAGCGCGTGTAGCGAAAGCATTGGGGCAGGATGTAGTCGCAAGCGGTTTTGTCGCTGGTCACAACGGGAGGTTCATCGCGGAAGGCTGCGAGCGTGAGGGGATTGCGTCCTCCTTTATCGAAACGAGCGGAGAATCTCGACTGTGTCTCGCTTTTCTCGACGAACAGGAAAAAACGGTGACAGAAGTGTTAGAGCAAGGACCTGCACCCAGTGAAGAAGAGATCAGTCGCTTGCAAACGCGTTTGATCGAGCTGGCGGCCAAGGCACAGTACATGGTTTTTTCCGGAAGCTTGCCAGGTGGCGTTCCAGCTGAAACATACGCTGCGCTCATCCGAGGTGTCGCCCGGAAAGGAACCGCATGCGTGCTCGATACGAGCGGCCAGGCCCTGCTGGAAGGAATAAAAGCAACGCCCTCGCTCATCAAGCCCAATCGACCGGAAGCAGAAGCGATTCTCGGATTTTCGCTGGATAGCGACGAGGCCCGATGCAGAGCGATACGCGAGCTACGTGAGCGTGGTGCCCAACGAGTCCTTCTCTCGTTAGGGGAGGAGGGCGCGTGGTTTGGCGATGGCCTGGAGACGTGGCGTATTTCGGCGATCCCGTTAGCGGATACCGAAGTGAAAAATACAGTGGGCTGCGGTGATTCCATGCTTGCGGGTGTCCTTGTCGGACGGCTGCGAGGCTTTGCTTGGCCAGATGCAATTTGGTTGGGGATGGCATGCGGCGCCGCGAATACACGGTCGTTTGGAGCGGGCATGATCGCGCCCGACGATGTGCAGAGGTTGAGAAGTCAGCCGATGCATGTGGAGCGAGTCGAGTAGAATAGCTGGTTCAGAAGGGAGGAGTAGCATGCGCCATGTAATTGGCCTCGATGTCGGTGGTACGACAATGAAAGGGGCGGTCATGGACGAGAATGGGCGAATTCTCCTCCGGGCTGCCAAGGAGACAAAAGTTCATAACAACTTGCCCATCTTGATCGAGCGAATGGCTGCCTTGATTAACGAACTGCGGGATCAATCACCCGTTCAAATAGAGTCAGTAGGGATCGGATTTCCTGGTCCTTTTGATGCAGAAAATGGGATATCAGTTCACTCGCCCAACTTTCAATTGCACCGAGCAGACTTGCGGACACCACTCGCGAAGCTGGTGGAGCTGCCGCTTTTTTTTGAAAACGATTTACGGACAGCTGCGCTCGGAGAAGCCATATTCGGTGCGGGTCGGGAGGTAAGTCACCTCGTTTTCGTGCCGCTTGGTACGGGAGTGGGGGCAGGGATTGTAAACGAAGGCAAGCTCGTTCGCGGCAGTCACGGATTCGCGGGAGAGATTGGTCATGTGCGCTATCCAGGGCTTACTGCTCCATGCAATTGCGGCAAGCTCGGCTGTGTAGAGACGGTCGCATCTGCCACAGGTATTGCGAGACTGGCCCGTGAACGCTTGGACAAGGAGCTCGATGCAAATCCGCGGCAAGCAAAAGCCTCTCCTCTGTTTACTCTGTGCGATGGACAGATTGAGCGGATTACGGCTGAGCAGGTGGCTACGGCAGTGGAACAAGGTGATGCAGTGGCGACCTGCGCATGGAACGAAGCATGTGAAGTAACTGGCTGGGCTTTGTCTGTCTTGGTGAACGTGTGCAACCCGCAACTCGTAGTGATCGGTGGTGGGGTTTGCCGGGCTGGGGAGCTATTGCTGGCACCAGTGCAAGCGAGTGTACAACGGTACGCCATGGAAGTCGTTCATCAACAGACAAAGATCGTTTTGGCCGAGCTCGGTGCAGATGCAGGAATGCTCGGTGCAGGCGCCTTGGCCCTGCAAGCAATGAGCAGGGAACAAGGAACCGTGAAATCGTAAAAAGAGGAGTGTACATCGATGCATCAACGGTATGACTGGGCAAATCATCAGCTGTTAGAGCGAAATCGCTTGGCGGCGCGGGCTTACTTTTTGTCTTACCCGGAAGAATCGGGAGCACTGACGTATGAAAGAGGCGCGACACCGTGGTTTCAATTGTTGAATGGGCTTTGGCAGTTTGCTTACGCAGAATCACCGCTGCGAGTGCCGGAAAACTTTTTTGCCGCCGATTATGCTGCGACGGAGTGGGCCCGAATTCAGGTGCCGGGGCATTGGCAACTGCAAGGGTACGGTAAACCGCATTACACGGACTTGTACTATCCGTTTCCGGTCGATCCGCCGCATGTTCCGTCAGATAACCCGACAGGCTGCTATTTACGAGAGTTTACCGTATCGTCTTCGTGGCAAAATCAGCAGGTGATCCTACGGTTTGAAGGAGTCGACAGCGCTTTTCATGTGTGGCTGAACGGGAAGGAAGTCGGCTATAGCCAAGGAAGCCGCTTGCCATCTGAGTTTGATGTGACGGAGCTGTTGCAGGAAGGCAGTAATCGCTTGGCTGTTCAAGTGTACCAATGGTCGGACGGTACGTATGTCGAGGATCAGGATATGTGGTACTTGAGTGGGATTTTCCGAGATGTTTCCCTGATTGCCAGACCGAAGCTGCATGTGAGAGATCTGGCAGTCGTGACTGATCTGGATGATGAATACCGCCATGGTGTGCTGCGTGTACGTGTCCATGTAGAAAACAGTTCGGCAGCAGCTTATGACGGAGTGAGCGTGACCGCAAAGCTACTGGATCCATCCTACACGCTTGTCGCTTCGCTGACCGAAACCGGAGCAGGCGAGCTGGCAGCCGGACAGGAAAAGGTAGTGACCTTGGAGCTTCCGGTGCAGGAGCCGAAAAAATGGTCGGCGGAGGAACCGAACCTGTATCATCTGCTGCTTGCGATTGAGCAGGAGTCGGGCGAAAAGTCAGAAGTTATTCCTATTCGTGTGGGCTTCCGACGGGTCGAAGTAAAAGGAAACAACTTCTTCGTAAACGGCGTGGCGATTCGCCTAAACGGCGTGAACCGCCATGATCATCATCCCGATCTCGGGCGTGCTGTCCCGTATGAAACGATGCGTGAAGATGTGCTCATGATGAAGCGTCACAACATCAACGCCGTTCGTACCGCGCATTACCCGAACGATCCGCGCTTTTATGATTTGTGCGACCAATACGGATTGTATGTCATGGACGAAACCGATTTGGAGACACATGGCTTCCAGTTAACGGGCAACATTAGTCAGCTGAGCGATGATCCAGAGTGGGAGCAGACGTACGTGGAGCGCATGGAGCGCATGGTGGAGCGGGACAAAAACCATCCGTCGATCATCATGTGGTCGCTTGGCAACGAATCCGGCTTCGGCTGCAATTTCCGGGCAATGGCCGCTTGGTGCCGACAAGCGGACCCGACTCGCCTCATCCACTACGAGGAGGATCGCGAAGCAGAAGTGTGCGACGTATTTTCCACCATGTACTCCTCGGTAGAAAAAATGATCCAGCACGGTGAAAATGAACATCTGCAAAAGCCGCATATCATGTGCGAGTATGCTCATGCCATGGGGAATGGACCCGGTGGCTTGCGAGACTACGCCAATGTATTTGATAAATATCAACGCTTGCAGGGCGGTTTTGTGTGGGAATGGATTGATCACGGCTTACGCCAATATACGCCGGATGGGCGAGAGTATTATGCCTACGGGGGAGACTTCGGGGACTACCCGACGAATGGCAACTTCGTCATCGACGGACTGATTCGTCCGGATCGCACGCCATCCCCTGGGTTACTCGAATACAAAAAAGTGATTGAGCCAATCGTCGTAGAAGCGACTGATTTGGAAAGTGGGCTCGTCACCATTACGAATCGCTATGATTTCCGCACGCTTGCGCATGTGAGAATGGTTTGGAGTGTGACGGCAGACGGACAAGTGGTGCAGAGCGGAACGCTGTCGCTGCCACATACAGAAGCAGGAAGTCGCACCATTGTAGCTGTTCCCTATACCTTGCCTGTGCAGGTACAGGATCGGACTGACTACTGGCTGACGCTCTCCTTTGTTCTGGACCAAGATGAGAGCTGGGTACAGGCTGGACATGAGCTGGCTTGGGCACAATTTGCCTTGCCAGTGACCGCTGCCCAACAGGTTACGGTCGCTCCCTATCAGCCTCTGTTCGGCAGAGTAGATACAAAAGAAACGAAAACGGACATCATCTTTACAGGAGCAGATTTTCAGTTCGTTTTTGACAAAGTGAGCGGTGTGCCGACGAGTTGGGTGTTTGCAGGCAAGGAGCTGTTGGTGGCAGGACCTCGACTCACGTTCTGGCGTGCTCCGATTGACAATGACATGTACGTAGTGGAAGAGTGGCGCAAGGTGTACCTCGATCGTTTGCAAAGCCGGGTGGAGCACGTAAGCATCCAGCAGGATCGAGAAGATCGGGTGGTCATTACCTGCGATGTACGGATTGCTCCGCCTGTATACGACTGGGCGTTTGTGTGCCGCTACACGTATACCGTGTTCGGAAATGGTGAAGTGCAGGTAGATGTTCAAGGCACACCCAAAGGCACCCCGCCAGCGATGCTGCCACGAATCGGCTTAAAGCTATTGGTCGCCAAAGATATGGAGCGTGTCTCGTGGTATGGTCGTGGCCCGGGTGAGTCGTATATCGACAGCATGGAAGCCAATCGCATCGGGGTATATCACGCGAGTGTGGATGAGCTGTACACGCCGTATGTATTTCCACAGGAAAATGGCAATCGCACGGACGTCAAATGGATGTCGATCACCGATCAGCGAGGCATTGGACTTTTCGCGATGGGTCAACCGACCTTGGAATTTAGTGCACTTCGCTATGATACGGACGATCTGGAGCAAGCAAAGCACACGACAGATCTCGTAAAAAGAGAGTATGTCACACTACATCTCGATTATCGACAAAACGGGCTGGGTAGCAATAGCTGCGGACCTAAGCAATCGGAGCAGCATGCCTTGCGTCCAGTGGAGTTCCAGTTCCAAATGAGGTTAACGCCTTTCTCGAAGGATACGATTTCTCCGGTTCAGTTGTCTAAGCGGAATTTGTGTGACTAACCGCTGATTGTTCTCGAAGGCATCGCCGAAACGTTGTACAATCTAGTTGAAGATTGAATAGTACAACTAATCAAAATACGGTGGTGGTTGTCACATGAAGTCATGGTCGCTCTTCCCGCGCAGAAGCATTCATGCCAAGCTGCTCGCTTTTATGCTGATTGCAGCCATTATTCCGCTGATTACTCTGGGGAGTATGGCGTATTGGAAATCGTCGATGGTCGTTCGCGAGCAATTTAGCAAGTCAGGCGAGTATATCGCTACGCAGCTGCAAATCCAGATCGACAACTACCTGAGTCAAATGAGATACATGGCCTATGACATCAATACGTACGTGTCAGACCCGACGTTGGTCGTCATGCGGGAGGAACAGCCGAAGACGTACACAGGCTTCCTGGAACAAAAAAACTTCGAGCGATACCTGGGGGCGCACCGCAACCTTGATACAAAGGGGATTTTTATCGTGACGCCCTCCGGTTATTTTTTCGGAGAAAATGTGATCAATGGACAGGATCTGTTGCGGGAATGGTGGTGGAAGGGACTGCCCGCCAAGCTGGATGAGGAGCAATGGATCGGCTTTTACACGCCCAGGCATTATGTCGGGTTTCAGGATGAGGCGGAGCTGCGAAATCAGGAGAAGGTACTCGGTCTGGTCGTTCCCGTTCTCAGTGGATATGGCGTGTTGAAGGACAGCCGGATTTTGATCGAGATGAAGGCAGGCAAGCTGTTTCAGTTGTTTTCGCAGTTGGAAGAGGACATGAGTGCGCATGTGACGATTACAGCTAAAAATGGCGAGCTGATTTACCGGACTGCAGGTACGTTTGTCCAACAAGAGAGCGATATCGTCTGGAACAAGCCGCTGGAGTCCAACAACTGGATGATTCAGGTGCGCTTGCCGTACGAGCAAATGAACCGCTCTGCGGAAGTGATTCAATCCTTCTTTATCGCAGCGCTGATTCTTTCGGCAGTGCTGGCACTTCTTTTGGCGTATTTATTTTCCAGACGGATTACAGGCAAAATCAAACGACTTCAAGAAACGATGCGACTGGTCGGAACAGGCGAGCTACAGGCGCGCGCAGAGGTAGACACGGAAGACGAGCTGGGGCGGTTAGGGGTGAGCTTCAACCAAATGGTGAGGCGGATTCAAACGCTAATCGCCGAGGTGAGTCGCAACGAGCAGTTGAAAAAGGAAGCAGAGCTGCGAGCTGTTCACTACCAGATCAACCCGCATCTGTTGTTCAATACACTTAATTCCATCCAGTGGAAAGCAAGATTATCTGGTGCCAATGAAATCGGCAATATGCTCTATCATCTCATCAAAGTGCTAGAGGGCAACCTCGACATCACGCAGGAGCTCGTCCCGTTGGAAAAGGAGCTGCAAACCGTCGAGCATTTTCTGCAAATCCAAGAGCTGCGGTACGGGCCTGTTTTTCAATTTGAACAGACGGGAGTAGAGGCTTGCCGCCGCTATTTGATCCCGCGAATGACTCTCCAGCCGCTTTTGGAAAATATCTTTTTCCACGCATTCGAAGACGGGCACGGAACGATCCGGATCAGTGTCAGTGAAAAAGAAGGGCTTGTGACGCTGCTGTTGCAAGACGACGGTGCAGGAATTGTGCCGGAGCGATTGGCCAAACTTCTCGATCCTGATCTGGAGCGTTCTAGCAAACGAGGACTCGGCGTGTACAACGTCGATCAGAAGTTCAAGCTTCATTTCCGTATGGAGCACGGCATGAAGATTTCATCTGTCAGAGGAGAAGGAACCACAATTCAAATCACATGGCCGAAAAGGGAGGAAATTCCTGATGAACATCAAGGTAATGATTGTGGATGACGAAGTGCTGGTGCGAAGAGGACTGAAGGCAATGGTGCCATGGAGTCGCTACGGGATGGAAGTGGTAGCGGATGCACCGAATGGTCGGAAAGGCTGGGAGGCTTTCCTGCAAATACAGCCCGAGTTGGTGATTACGGACATCGTCATGCCGGAAATGGATGGGTTGGAGCTGTGCAGGCGGGTGAAGGAACAGGCTCCACAGACAAAGGTGCTTCTGCTCAGCTGTCACCGCGATTTTTCTTTTGCCCAGCAAGGAATCTCTCTCGGGGTGTCCGGATATTTGTTGAAGACCGAGTTTCAGGATGAGGAATGGGGTACGTTGTTGGAAAAGCTGCGGACTGAGTTGGCAGGCGAGAGCGCGCGACCTGAAAACATTCGTGAACGCCCTGATGAATGGAAGCGGGAATTCGGTGCGTGGTTGACTGGCCTGAGCCCGGATTTCGAGCAAAGCTTGTCCTCCCTCCTGCAAACACACTGGTCGTGGATGAACGATTCCATGCGTGTATGGCTCTTGGAAGGAATGGGTAGCAGTGCAAATGGCGAGGAGCAGGAGCGGGCATGGATTAAACGGGAGCTGGACAGCCAATGGGAGTGGATCGCATGTGGCGATATCCGTTTTTTGCTGACTCCCGCAAGTACTGGCAGGCAGGTAGAGTCATTGCTCGTGGAATGGAAGCTGGCTGGAAGGGTGACGAGCTGGGAGACAACAAGCCCGTTTGCTGGACTCGAACCGTGGATTCAGACGGTACGGATGCTCTACCAGCGTACGGAGCGGGCGCGCAAGTACGGCGTCATTCAAGACCCGTGGCAGGAACCGATCAAGCAGGCTGTTCATTACGCGCTCGATCGTCTGGATACGCCATTGACGGTCAGTGAGGTAGCCTCACAGGTGGGACTGAGCCGCAGTCATTTTAGCGTGATGTTTAAAAAGGGAGTGGGCGAGAGCTTCGGCGAGTTTCTCGACAAACGCCGGGTAAAAATGGCCCGAGCGATTTTGGATGAAACAGCTCTGTCCATTCAGGAGGTAGCTGAGCGAGTCGGTCTTCCTGACGCGAAATACTTCAGCAAATGGTTTAAAAAGTGGACAGGGATGACCCCGAGCCACTACCGTTTCAAACAAAAGGAGGAGTCCAGTCGAACAATCGTCCACTCCACCGCGCAAACCTGAACAAAGCGAAAAAAAGGAAACAAATTCACACACTATTGCGAACAGTTAGCGGTTTCACCGTTTTTTTCCCTTCATTAAAATAAAGAAAAATGAGGGGCAAATCTAGGGGGGATCACAGATGAAAAAGGTTGCGTCAAAATGGTTGGCAGCTGGCATGGCACTTCTTTTGGCCGTCGTAGCTGGTTGTTCACAAGCCCAGCCAGCAGGAACAGACGGCACGTCTAGTAACACAGGTGCGACAACGCCAGCATCGTCTGATAAAAAGGAAACGGTTACATTGCGTTTCGCGACATGGGATACGGACCAAATGCTGAAGATCCAACAAGATATCGCGAAACAATTCGAACAGAAAAATCCGGGTGTGAAGGTACAAGTCGAGGCATATGCAGATGGTTTTGATCAGAAGCTGGTAGCGGCATTCGGAGCGAAAAACCCGCCAGATGTCATGTACATGTGGGATTTCCCGACGTACAACGCTTCGCTCGAGCCATTGGATGAGTACGTAAAGAAGGACCCCTCAGTGGCAATCGACGACTTTTACCAAGGCCTCTTAAACTATAATCGATTCGATGGAAAATTGTTTGGTCTCCCAGCGGGCTTCTCGACGCGGGTCGTCTTCTACAACAAAAAGCTGTTTAACGAAGCAAATGTACCGCTTCCGACAGACGACTGGACGTGGGAGGATTTCAAATCGGCAGCCAAACAGCTGACCGTTCGCGAGAAGAAGCAGTACGGCTTCGCTGTTCGTTCGGAGCCGGATACGTACGATTTGCAGCAGTTCGTGTGGAGCAATGGCAGCAGCTTCATCAGCCCTGACGGAAAAACCATCGAAGGCTACATGAACAGCAAGGAAACAGCAGAGGCCCTGCAAATTTTCAGTGATTTGGCGAAGGACAAGAGCGCTTTGCTCGTCGGTGGCAAAAACCAGCAGAGCGGAAACGACTTGTTCAAAGCAAGCAAGCTCGCGATGTATGACAACGGGGTATGGTCGCTCGAGTCGTACAAGAAGGCGAATGTCGACTTTGGTACGGTCGTAATGCCGCAATTCCCTGGCAAGCCTGGTAAGGGTGTCATTGCAACCTCCTCTGTATCGATCGCCAAGGATTCCAAAAACAAAGAACTGGCTTGGGAGTTTTTGAAGTTCTTCGTTTCCAGTGATGCGATCAAGATGCGTACATCTGACTTACCTGTGCGTATTAGTGTCGTACAAGAGAAGAGGCTCGATCAGGACCCGCTCTACGCGCCGTTCTATAAGACATTGGAGCAATCGACTGACACACCAGCATTCCTGTTGAATCCACACTGGAACGAAATCAATCGGAACCTTTCCGCAGCGGTCAATGCGATCATGATGGGACAAAATGCAGAGGAATTACTGAACAAGGCAGTCAAAGACTCCCAGAAGTTTTTAGAAAAATAACGGGAAGGGGTCAGGGAATTGAATACAGAGAGTGTCGTGACACATAAACAGCCTGCCATGACCGTTCAACCGAAAAAACTCAAGGGAAGGGCGTTTCTTACGCCCTATCTTTTTATCTTGCCTTGGATTCTCGGCTTTCTCGCTTTTACGCTGGGACCGATGTTGTTTTCGCTCGTCATGAGCTTTTTTGATTGGCCTGTCGTTGGTGAGGTTACGTTCGTCGGCTTGGACAACTACGTTAATATGTTTACGGACGATCCATTGTTTTGGCAATCGCTCTGGGTCACGATTAAATTTGCGCTGTTGTTTGTACCGTTGAATCTGTTCATCGCGTTGTTTTTGGCCATGATGCTGAATCAGAAGGTAAAAGGCAGCGGCTTTTTCCGCACAGTGTTTTACTTACCGAGCGTGATTTCTGGTGTGGCGCTGGCGATGATTTGGGCGTGGGTATACGACGGGGAATACGGTATTTTCAACTATTTGCTCAGTCTGATTGGGATTACAGGTCCAGATTGGCTAAACGATACGACGTGGGCGCTCATAGCAATGGTCATCGCCAGTCTGTGGGGGCAAGGCTCCATGGTATTGATTTTCCTGGCGGGGCTCAAAAGCATCCCGGAGAGCTTGTATGAAGCGGCTTCGATTGATGGGGCAGGGGCGGTACAAAAGTTTTTCCGCATTACACTTCCGATGGTGAGTCCTACGATTTTGTTTAACCTGATTATGACGATCATTAGTGCGTTCCAGCAGCTGAGTCTAGCACTCTTGCTCACAGGAGGCGGACCGTTGCAGTCTACCTATTTTTATGCCATGTACGCATATGACAACGCCTTCAAATACTTCAAGATGGGATATGCTTCGGCGAACTCCTGGTTTATGTTTGCGATCATTTTGGTATTGACCTTCATCGTATTTAAAACGTCCGGCAAATGGGTGTACTACGAGGGCGACAACCGCAGGGGAGGGGAAGAGGCTTGATACGCAAAACGATCGCTTATGCGAGCTTGATCTTTTTCTCTTTCCTGTTTCTCGCACCGTTTTACTGGATGATCTCTACTGCGCTCAAGTCAGATGCTGAGATTTTGCAGTATCCACCAAAATGGATTCCGGATGTGCTGCATTGGGAGAACTTCGGGAATGCGTGGATGTCGCAGCCGTTTAATCTGTATTTGGAAAACTCGTTGACGGTGACGATCCTGACCACGATTGGTCAGTTGATTTCGTCTTCACTGGTCGCGTACGGCTTTGCTCGGTTTACGTTTAAAGGGAGAGACTTTCTGTTCATGGTCGTTCTGGCCACGATGATGATTCCGTGGGAAGTGACGATGATCCCGCTGTACATGGAATTCAACTACCTGGGCTGGATCAACACGCTCAAGCCGTTGATTGTTCCTTCGTTCTTCGGGTCAGCGTTTTACATTTTCCTCATGCGACAGTTTATTTTGACCATTCCTCGTGAGCTGGATGAAGCGGCGCGTATTGATGGTGCCGGTTCGTTTCAGATTTACGCACGGATTATTATGCCGTTGATGATGCCTGCTCTGATTTTGGTGAGTGTATTCAACATCTTGGGCACATGGAATGATTATTTGGGTCCACTCATTTTCTTGAATGACCAAAGTCAGTACACGCTGACGCTGGGACTGGCGCAATTTAAAGGGATGTATGAAGTAGAGGCTACCGGGCTGATGGCGGTAACGTTATTGATCTCGCTTCCGCCGTTACTCCTCTTTTTCCTCGCACAACGATATATCGTAGACAATTCAGCTGGCGTTGCTATCAAGTAAGGAGGGAGCTACAGTGGGGAATCGGGCGAAGTGGGAAGGCTGGGCATGGTCATTTCATCAATTTGGTGAGCAATTGTTGCGGATGGCGGCAGCGCATCTCATGTGGGTGGTGTGCACGCTCTTGGGAGGCATCGTCTTAGGAGTCTTCCCAGCGACAGCTGCTCTGAACGACGTACTTAGCGGCAAGTGGAATGACCGTGGGCTTCCGTCCGCCTTCTGGCATGCTTTTCGACACTACTTCTGGAGGAGCCAATGGCTTGGCTGGGGAACGGTGCTAACAGGGGCAATCCTGTGGGTCGATGTGGTGTTTTTCCTTCGCATGGGCTCCCTGTGGGGGCTATCGATCGCGGCCGTTTTTGTGGGGATTGGATTTTTGCATGCGGCTACCTCTTGCCATGCTTTTTCCCTGCTTGTTCGGGAGGATGCAGACGTGAAGAGGACGCTCAAGCAATCGTTTTGGCTGGTCGCGGCCTTTCCGTTGCATTCGCTCTTCACGATGGGAGGCTTGCTCCTTCTCTTGATTCTCTTACTGGCAATTCCCGCTTTGCCGATCTTGTTGGGAGCGAGCCTGCCTGTTTGGTGGATGAATGCCAGAATGAGCCGTCTGCTGGAAAAGCGCGATCGTAAACGATCGACAACGCAACCTCGAGGTGAGACATATGCAGTTTGATTTAGGAATCGTTCCTTTTAGCAGATACGGGTCATATCTCGTACTCTCGCGACTGGGTAACGCCAAGCGAGCAGAAGGGCTGTATTTGCGCAATATTCGTGGAGGAGACAACCACGATGGCGCAATTTTTCGAATCGAATTGGTAGCCGATGGTGTGGCGATTCCATTTGAGACGGAGGCTACGCCAACCTTGCTGCGTCTTTACGGGGATAAAGGCGAAGTGAAGCTGTGCATGAGCGAGCCGCAGCTAGTGCAGGTACGTGGTCAAGGCGTTGGTTTGCGACTGGTGCTGGAATCGACGGCAGCAGACTACGCGATTCAAGCAGGAGCTGGATGCTGGGAAATCAATCACTTTTCCACGGAAATTCGCTTGCGAGTGACTCCGCTTGCTGGAGCGCTGGTGGTCAACCCTACGAAGGCATCGCGTGATCAGCAAGTGGGCGTAACCTTTCTTCCCGACGAGGAAACTGGTGTACTGGAAGGCGTATTGGAGGAATTCCACACGGTATGGAAGGAGCGTAGCTACCCTGCCTTTGCTGATGGATGGGCACAGGTAAAAAAAGAGTACGACGAGTGGCTGGAACGGACGCTCTCTGTATCTGAGGAGCATCGCGAAGGCTTGAATGAAGCACGAGAACTCGCGGCGTACATCACCTGGTCTTGTGTGGTGAGACCTGAAGGCTATCTGCCACGGTCCGCGATGTACATGTCCAAAAACTGGATGACGAATATCTGGAGCTGGGATCATTGTTTCAATGCGATGGCACTGACGCGAGCAAACTTGCCGCTGGCGTGGGATCAACTCATGATTTTTATCGACAGGCAGGACGAAAGTGGTGTCTTCCCCGATTTTATCAATGATCGGTATGCGTTGTGGAATTGCTGTAAGCCTCCGATTCACGGCTGGACGCTGCGCTGGATGCTGGATCGGAACGACGCGATTACAAACGAGATGCTGGATGAGGTGTACGAGCCGCTTTGTCGCTGGACAGATTGGTGGTTCCGTTACCGCGATGATGATCAGGACGGGATTCCGCAGTACAATCACGGCTATGATTGCGGCTGGGACAACAGCACGATTTTCCTCGATGGGGCGCCAATTGAAAGCCCGGATTTGCCTGCGTATTTGATTCTGCAAATGGATGTGCTGGCGGATTTGGCAAAGAGGCTGAGCCGTCCTGAAGAGGCAGCGAAGTGGCAGGAAAGGGCCGAAATGACACTGCAACGGCTCATGGAAAAGCACTGGAACGGCGAAAACTTCTTCGCGACCCACTCTGGAAGCGACCAGCCTACCCAAGGAGACAGCCTGATTCGCTATATGCCTCTCGTGCTAGGTGAAAAGCTGCCGCAGGACATCCGGGCCAAGCTGATTGCGGACTTGCAGGAGCGATTTTTGACCGAGAATGGACTGGCTACAGAGAGTCCAACCAGCTCCTTTTACCGCGCTGATGGCTACTGGTTAGGCCCGATCTGGGCGCCAGTGACGATGCTTTTGGTCGATGGATTGCGGCGGGCAGGCGAAGTGGCGTTTTCTCAGGAGATTGCCAGACGTTTTTGCCGAATGGCAGCACGCAGTGGCATGGCGGAAAACTTCGATGCGTTGACAGGTGATGGACTGAGGGACCGGGCCTTTACGTGGACGTCCAGTGTGTTTTTGATGCTGGCGCATGAGTATGCGTAAGGTAGTTTCATAGAAAAAACAAGTGGGCATGATGGATGAAAAATCGCATCATGCCCGTTGCTTGTCTACAGCACCTTACTGAGAAACGCCTTGGTTCTCTCATGCTGGGGATTGTCAAAAAGCTCGGCAGGCGTGCCTTCTTCTACGATGTATCCGCCATCCATGAAAATCACGCGATCAGCTACTTCACGGGCAAAGCCCATCTCATGCGTAACCACGACCATCGTCATTCCTTCTTTGGCCAAATCTTTCATCACCTGAAGAACCTCTCCGACCATTTCCGGGTCGAGTGCAGAGGTAGGTTCATCGAACAACATGATATGAGGGTCCATGGCGAGCGCCCGGGTAATGGCTACGCGCTGCTGTTGACCACCAGACAACCGATCTGGATACACGTCTCGCTTGTCCGCCAAATCTACTTTTTTCAGCAATTCCAGCGCCTTTTGTTCATTTTGCTGACGCTCTGAATTTTTGATGTGCTTGGGTGCGAGCATAATGTTTTCCAATACAGTGAGGTGCGGGAATAGATTGAACCGCTGAAACACCATGCCGACACGCTCTCGCAGCTTGTTAATGTCCACTTTGGGGGAAGTAACCTCCACACCCTCAATGGTGATTTTGCCAGATGTCACCTCTTCCAACTGGTTCAGGCAGCGCAGAAACGTACTTTTTCCCGAGCCGGAGGGACCGATGACACAGACAACTTCGCGCTCTTCAATGGTAGTCGAGATGTCTTTTAAGACTTCCAACGAGCCAAAGCTCTTTTTCAAATTCTCTACATGAATCATTTCGCGAACCTCCTCTCAAGGGAACGAGATAGCAGACTGAGGATGTAAATCATCAGGAAATAGAAGACCGCTACTACTGCCCAAATTTCAAACGAGCGGAAGTTGCCAGAGATGATAATCTCACCACTGTTCATCAGTTCACGGATACCAATGACCGTTAAGAGCGAGGTGTCTTTTAACGTCACGATAAATTGGTTGACGAAAGCAGGAATCATGCGGCGAACAGCCTGAGGCAAGATAACCAGGCGCATGGCTTTTCCGTGGGTGAGTCCCAGGGAGCGAGCAGCTTCCATCTGCCCTTTATCGATGGAGAGAATTCCTCCTCGGAAAATTTCAGCCAGGTACGCTCCGGCATTGAGACTGAGCGCAAGAATACCCGCAGTTGTCTCTGGAATTTTGATATCAAGGACAGGCGGCAATCCAAAATAAATAAAGAAGATTTGAACCAACAGCGGTGTGCCGCGGAGAAAGTCAACGTAAGCGGTTGCAATGCCGCGAAGCACTTTGGACCGGCTTGTGCTCATCAAGCCAAAAAGCAATCCGATTAAGAGAGCAAAAAACAGGGAAATGACCGTTATTTTTAGCGTGACCACAGAGCCTTGGGCCAAGACAGGAAGCGCATCGACAATGACATCCCAACTACTGCTCATTTGGACAACTCCATTCTTTCTAAGGTGAAAAAAAGGCGCGTCTTGCGCCTTTTATTTTTTCGTGCTCAAGTATGTGTTGATGATTTCATCGTATTTCCCGTTCTCTTTCAGCTTCTTCAGACCGGAGTTGAGTTTGTCTTGCAGCTCTTTGTTGCCTTTTAAAACCGCGATGCCGTAGTGGTCACCATTGAGACGGTCGCCTACAATTTTTAGCTTGGAAGCAGGGTCTACCGTAATTTTATAAGAGATAACAGGATAATCCTCGATGGTCACATCAGCGTTGCCGTTTTGAACTTCTTGGAACATGGAAGGGCTATCGTCGAAGTATTTGACAGTCGCTCCGTATTTTTTCCCGAGCTCATCAGCAAAGGTCGCGCCAGTAGTTCCTTTTTTGATAGCAATCGTTTTGCCAGCCAAATCTGCCTCTCCATTGATCGTTGTGTTGTCCTCACGTACGACCAGAGAAAGACCTGCTTGATAGTAAGGTTCAGAGAAATCTAAAATTTCCTTGCGCTTATCCGTGATGCTGATCCCTGCAATGGCACCGTCCAATTGCTTCGCTTGAACAGCCGGAATGATTCCTTTGAAGTCCATTGGCTTAATTTCTACCTCAAAGCCTTCTTCTTTGGCGATGGCATTGATCAGGTCGATGTCAATTCCCACGTATTTTCCGTCTTTTACAAACTCAAAGGGTGGGTATGTTGCATCTGTACCAATAACGTACTTTTTTGCACCGGATTGTCCAGATGTTGTGGAAGCTTGATCCGTGCCACTGCCACATGCACTTACCGTGAGTGCCAACAAACTAGAAACAACAGCAAACATTAGTTTTTTCATAAATTACCCCCAAGTATATTTATGATAGATATGATATGGACATGAATATAGTAATATAGAAAAGTCGGTAAAGTCAAAAGAAACTGAAAGTAATTATTATCCATAATTGTATGAACGATATCATGGTGAGATAACAGAAAAGTTTTTTCATACCTGCTATAATGGTAGCAAATGTATAAAAGGGATGGGAAAAACGATGAAGCAGGTCACCATATTGATCGCCGACGATGAAGCGGAGATTGCTGAGCTCGTTGCCTTGCATGTGAAAAAAGAAGGTTACCACACAATTATCGCAGAGGATGGAAAGGCAGCACTCCAAGCTGTACAGACGCATTCGATTGATTTGGCGATCCTCGATATTATGATGCCTGGGCTGGACGGCTATGAGGTCACCCGTCTCATACGTGAACAGCACAATATGCCGATTATCTTTTTGAGTGCCAAGACGTCCGATCTGGATAAAATTTCGGGATTGGTGATGGGCGCAGATGATTATATGACCAAGCCATTCAATCCAATGGAACTGGTCGCCCGTGTGAATGCCCAACTGCGACGCTTTAAGCAGCTGAATCAACCAGCAGTAACAGTAGCGAGTAACAAGATCTTAGAGGTAGGTGGACTTGTCATTTACCCTGAGCAGCGAACTGTGAGCCTGTACGGAGAAACGATTGAGTTAACACCGAAAGAGTTTGATATTCTCTACCTGCTGGCCAGCTATCCAAAGAAGGTGTTTAGTGCGGATAATATTTTCCAGCAGGTGTGGGGCGAAGCGTACTATGAAGGCTGCAATACAGTCATGGTGCACATTCGCACCTTGCGAAAGAAGCTGGGAGAAGAAAAAACCAAGAACAAGTGGATCAAAACGGTCTGGGGAGTAGGGTATTCCTTTCATGGCTAAGATGATACGGAGCTTTCGGTTCCAAATGGTCAAGCTACTGGGCCTAAGTCTGCTTCTATCTGGTGCGGTTACCTATGTGATCTTTAAAACGCTACAGTTTTACTATCGAACACAGGTAAGGTTTGAAAGCTTGTTAACGCCGATTCGCTATTTTATGCGAGAAATAGGGGACATTTACTTCTTTCTGATTATTTTTGTTCCACTAGCCATACTGTTTTTCTTCTTGCTAACTAAACGGTATGCCACCTATTTTCAGGAGATTTCTAGAGGGATTCATCATCTTGCGAATGGTGACTTTACCCATCATGTTCAAATACCGTCGAACGATGAGTTTGGAGATATTGCCAAGGACATCAATCTGGCGGGTGAAAAATTGCAGGAAGCTGTACAAAGAGGAGATTTTGCCGAAAGCAGCAAGGATCAGTTGGTTTTGAACCTGGCGCATGACCTGCGGACGCCGCTGACTTCTGTTTTAGGGTATTTGGACATCATTTTGCGGGACGAGCAGTTAACGGTGGAACAATCCCGACATTACACGAATATTGCTTTTACCAAGTCGCAGCGTTTGGAAAAGCTGATCGATGAGCTCTTCGAAATTACGAGAATGAACTACGGCATGCTCACCATCCAACAGAACTTGATTGACCTGAGTGAATTACTCATGCAGTTAAACGAGGAGCTATATCCTTCCTTGGAGAAAAATCACCTGGAAACTAGAATGAATGTGGCATCACGATTGACGGTTTGCGGGGATGGCGAGCTCTTGGCACGCGTTTTCGAGAACATCATGACGAATGCCATCCGTTACGGGCACGATGGTCAGTTTGTTGATATCAACGGTTTTCTTGCGGGTGACGAGGTCGTTGTGCAGATTATCAATTATGGAAACGAGATTCCCCCGGAAGATCTGCCGCATCTTTTCGAGGTGTTTTACACAGGTGACAAGGCCCGAAGTCATCAAAACGGAAGCACAGGTCTCGGGCTATTTATCGCCAAAAATATCGTCGAGCGCCACGAAGGGACGATTTCTGCAGAGAGCAATTTGATTCGGACGATTTTTGAAGTACGCTTACCTTACGAATAGACTCCCTCACTTTAAAAAAATTTAAGTTTTACCCCACTTTTTCTTTTAACAGTTTTTCTTATCCTGATCGGGTGACGAGCCAGGGTGGAACCTGTAATAGAAAAAGTGGGGTTTTTTGATTGGCTAAGAATGGTCGGGGTTTAAAGTTTTTGGGGAGGTAAGGAATATGAAAAAACGTTTGTGGATCTGGCTGGGTGTGGGCGTGCTTGTGGCCGGGTTCGGCGGCTATGCAGCTTCTTCGGGCGAAAAGAAGAATGGTATTCCTGTCATGTTATCAACGGTGGTAACGGCCGATTTGGAAAGCACCATTTTGACGTCGGGCATGGTCAAAGTACGAAATGAACACACATTGTTCGCCAACTATGCAGGCGATCTGCGGAATTTCTCCATCAAGGAGGGCGACAAAGTGACGAAAGGGCAGGTGATCGGCAATATCGACATGTCCGATGTCAGCAATGAAATCATGGATATCGAGGCGCAAATCACCATTCAGGAAGCGAATATCGCAAGGCTCTCCAAAGGTGTGGAGCCTGAGGAAGTCACGAAAATGCAGGAGCAGCTTGCCCAGCATGAACGCGAGTACCAAACAGCATTAAAAGATTACCAGCGAACGCAATCGCTGTTTACCGCAGGCGTGTCTACCCAACAGGCTGTAGAGGAGGCGAAGCAAAAGCTGCAAACAGCGGAATCAAGCGTGAAGGTCGCAAAGCAAGATTTACTCTTGAAGCAAAAAGGGCCAGACAAGGCAGAGATTCGCTCCTACGAGGCGCAAATTCAAAAGCTGAATTTGGAAAAAGCAAAATATGAAAAGCAACGTGTGCAAAGCAGCATCGTGTCTCCGATTGACGGGACGGTGCTCTCGATGAAGGTGAAAGAAGGGAAGTACCTGAGTAAAGGCGAGGAAATTCTCACGGTTGGAGATACCAATGATGTTATGGTCGAAGCAGGAGTCGGAGAATCTGATTTGCGTAAAATCAAAATCGGACAGGATGCGGTCGTCTCAGGCATTTCCTTAGGCGGAGAACAGTTGCAGGGTAAGGTATCGCGCATATCTCCTATGGCTGTAACCAGCAAAGAGCCGGGTGGAGAGAGTACGAGAGTGCCGGTCGCTGTCCATCTGAATGAGACGAAGGAGTATTTGAAGCCAGGCTTTCACGTGGATGTGAACATCGTCCTGCAAAAAGCAGCAAATGCCATGCAAGTCCCCATTGAGGCAGTCGTGATGGACCAAGATGGATCTTCTTTTGTCTGGGTAGCGGAAAATGGCAAGGCCAAGAAGAAAAAAGTGACGACTGGAATTGAAAGTGAATTGTTTATCCAAATTGAAAGCGGATTGGATGGCAGTGAAGAATTGGTAGCGAATCCACCGGAAACCTTGCAAGAAAATGAAGTGATCTTCCAAGCATCTCCTGAAGAGTTTGCGGAGTAAAGGAGGATACATATGCTGAACATTGAGGGGTTAACTAAACAGTACAAGACGGATGAGCTGGAGCTGTTCGCTTTGCAAAATATCAATATCCACGTGGCTCAAGGTGAATTCGTGGCGATCGTGGGACCTTCTGGTTCCGGAAAATCGACGTTTATGAACATGCTGGGTTGTCTGGATCGGCCAACCACGGGCTCGTATGTCTTAGATGGGATTGATGTTACGCAGTTGAAGGATAGTGGGCTGGCGCAGGTACGCAATCAAAAAATCGGCTTTGTCTTTCAATCGTTTCATCTGTTGCCACGTGCTACTTCGCTGCGAAACGTAGAGTTGCCGATGATGTATGCGGGCGTCGGCATGACAGAACGCAAAAAAAGAGCGAAAGCGGCGTTGCAGCGTGTCGGACTCGGCCAGCGGATGGATCATAAACCAACGCAGCTGTCCGGCGGTCAAAGACAACGGGTAGCTATCGCCAGAGCGTTGGTTAACCAGCCAGCCATTTTACTTGCTGACGAGCCGACAGGGAATCTGGACAGTCGTTCCAGCATCGAGATCATGGCGATTTTTCAGGAGTTGCATGCGCAAGGGGTAACGATTCTGCTCGTCACCCACGAGGCGGATATCGCCCAGCATGCCGAGCGCGTCATTACGTTTCGAGATGGTCATATCATCCGAGATGAGCGAGTGGAGAAGCGCTTGTTTGCTACTCCGTCCGAGGAGGTGATCCTCACGTGAATTTACTCGAAAGCTTTCGTACGGCTCTGGAAGGGATTGGGACAAATAAGCTCCGAGCTACCTTGACGATGTCTGGGATCATCATCGGAATCATGTCTGTTATTGCCGTGATTACACTAGGAAACGGCAGTCAACAGGCCTATACCGATCAGTTGGAGAAGCTGGGTGCTACTAATTTCAGCGTTACTGTTTGGTGGGACCAAGGAAGCAAGATTACTGATTTGACAGTGGAGGATGCTTATGCACTTCCCCAACAATCGCCCTACATTGAAGCGGCCGTGCCGTTCACAAATCTTTTTGGAACGATTCGTGGCCCGAAAAAGGGGAAGGACGCAAGTATACAAGGAACAAATGAGGATCTGTTAAAGATTCAACCCAACTTGAAAATAGTTGCAGGCAGATATTTTACTGCGAAGGAAGTAAGAGAGGGGAAGCCGGTTATCGTTTTAACCGAAAAATTAGCGGCAGGGCTTTTCGGACGTGAAGACCCGATTGGCAAGCGTTTGACTTACCAAGCAGCATCAGTCATCGTAATTGGCGTGGTAAGGGAAGCAAAGCTGATGATTGACGCTGGTCGATCCGAGGGTGCCTATGTGCCGATTACCTTTCTGCACAATATGGACGGGTACAGGTACGTTCATACGATAACCGTAAAAGCCAAGTCGAAGGAAACAATGGAAGCAGCCAAGAGTCAGACAGAGAAATACTTAAACCGCAGGCACGATCGCGAAAACTACTACCAAATCGATAGTATCGAGAACGCACTGGGGGAGATGGATTCCTTTTCCGGCACGCTCACCACGATTTTTAGTGTCGCAGCTGGGATTGCGTTATTTGTCGGTGGGATAGGCGTCATGAACATCATGCTCGTATCCGTCACGGAGCGGACGCGGGAAATCGGCATTCGCAAAGCGTTAGGGGCGCGTTACGGAGATATTATGCTGCAGTTTTTGATCGAATCGATGATCGTCTGCCTGATTGGTGGAACGATTGGAGTGCTGCTCGGCATCGGGACAGCCATGTTTGCCTCGCAATATGTCGATGTGCCACCGTTATTATCGTGGGAAAGTATCGTAATCGCTTTTGGGTTTTCCAGTGCCATCGGTATTTTCTTTGGGCTCTATCCGGCTCATAAGGCGGCGAGGCTCCATCCGATTGACGCGTTGCGATATGAGTGAGGAACGAAAAAGAAATGACTAGCAGATATCACTGCTAGTCATTTTTCTGTCGTATAGGAATTTATAAAATAAATTCCGGAGCGCATGGAAACTTTCCGCTAAAACGCGGTCGCTCCTCCTTGAAAAGGCCTCGATAGAGGTTTTCTTATTAGTCTCGAACCGATTTTAATGCCGTTGACCAACTAATCACTTGATGTAACATGTCGTTTACATGTGGGATGTGCAATTCGGATGGTTTAAAGACCGTGTAATTTTCAAAATCAGTAAACAGATTGAATGCAGGTTGTGTACGAACGTCGGCAACCTGCAATTCCCCCAGGATTCCACGTAAGTGCTCTGCTGCACGAGTTCCCCCTGATGAACCATAGCTGACGATACCAGCCGCTTTGTTGTACCATTCCTTGCGGGCGAGGTCGAGTGCGTTTTTTAATACCCCTGTGATGCTGTGGTTGTATTCGGCGGTAACGAATACGAATCCATCCAGGCTGGATAGCTTTGCCGCCCATGCGGCTACTGGTTGCTCACCACTTGGATCGCCAAAGAACGGTAAGTGAAAGTCCGCAATATCAACGATTTCATACGCTGCATCTCCTCGTTGATCGGCAACTCCTTTGAGCCACGCACCTACTTGGGGACTGACTCGGCCTGGGCGAGAGCTGCCCAGAATAATCCCGATTTTTAAGCTTGAAGTACTCATGGTTCGTTCCGTTGCCAAAAGATTGTAAAAGTCTACACATCTTTTGTTTGCTTCCTGCTTCTCTGTGTCTGCTTTGGCCGAGGCTACTCGCATTGGATAGGACACTCCACAGGCGTAAATTCGGATACAACGAATCCTACAGATTAGCGGTAACTTATTGGGGTTAGCTCGCTAATTTTGCAAGGTTGATAGAAGCGTTTACATCTCTATCTATCTGTAGCCCACAAACACATTTGAATACTCGATCTGAGAGCTTTAAGTCTTTCTTGACCTCACCGCAATCAGAGCAGGTTTTTGATGAAGGATACCACTTGTCGGCTTCCATAAAGCGAATACCATATTTCTCGCACTTGTACTGTAACTGTCTCTTGAACTCGTAAAGTTTTTGCTGTGCGATAGCTTTTGATAGGTGGCGGTTCTTCATCATGCCTTTGATATTCAATGTCTCCATCACTACAGTGCTAGGCTTGGTTTTCACGATAGCGCTAGTAGCTTGGTGACTGTGATTGGTACGGATATTCGTTAATCTCCGATGAAGCAAACGAATGTGTTTCTCGACCTTTACAATGTTGCAAGTTTTGACGAAACGGCTTCCCTCCTTATTCATTTCGTATTTTCGAGAAACCTTACGTTGCAACCTACGCAAGCGTTTCTCTGCTTTCTTCATTACCTTTGTCTTGTTAATGTTCTTGAAGGTCATGCCGTTAGAGCATACAGCAAGGTCTTTTACGCCTAAGTCAATTCCAAGGCTCTCGCCTGACAGCTCCGGCTGAATGAATTCTTGTTCAACACCTACAGATAAGTACCAATACTTCCCGTCAAAAGAGATTCGAGGCATCGTATACTTCACATCTGTTGGCAATTGTTCAGATGTCGTTACCCATCCGACCTTTTCAATGAGAGCGTGATTCTGCTTAACTTTCAGCTTCACGTTGTCGTTATAGAAAGACGGCTTGGAGCGTCTTCTGCTCTTGAAGCATGGCTTTTCCGCTAATTTCTTGAAGAATTTCTTGTAAGCATCGCAGGCGTCTTTGACCGCCTGCTTTGTGATGTTATTGGATACTTCATACAACCAAGGATATTCTTCCGATTGCTTTAGCTGCGTCAGCTCCTTACGTAGATCACCGTCTAGCAAGAACTTTCCACCGTTACGATAGTTTTCTTCTTGCTTTGCAAGCGTCCAGTTGTAAGCCCAACGAGCAGTACCAACAGATTTCCAAAGTTGTCTTTCTTGTTCAGGAGTTGGCTTGAGCCTAACTTTCTTCGCTAGAATCATTTTCTGCCAACTCCTTTATCATTTTCTTTGCTTTGTTTGCTCGCTTACCTTGCAGTCTACAACTAAACACCGTTACGATCTGGATAAGGTCTTCAACTAATTCCTGTTCTTCTGTTTTCTCAGAGTTGTCTATTATTTCAACAACAACGCTGAATCTATTGCATAGATTCTCAAAGAGTTCGAAGCCAAAGCTTAGTAACCTATCCTTGTCAAGAACAACAACGCGATCAACCTTACCTTGCATGATGAAATCCATAAGTTGAAGAAACCCACGTTTTTCATAATTAATACCATTGCCGATGTCTGTAATCACATCAAAAGAGTAACCTTTCGCAATCATGTAGGATTTTACTTGCTCCACTTGACGTTCTAAGTCATCTTTCTGCTTGTTACTTGATACTCGGCAATAGCCAATTATTATTCTTTCCTGCTCGACAGCAGGTCTTCGCAGATACACATACAATTGTTCATCCGAGTAATAACGATACCCATTTTCTTTTACTAAAATTGGGGTTAGCTTTCCTGACTTATCCCATTCCCTTAACGTTTTAGGCGTTACACCGATCATCTTTGCAAACTTCCCTATAGCGTACATTTTTCATCACCTGATTACATTGTACTACAGGTTTATTTTTGTATAAAGTTGTTTAATGTTGTATCTTTCTATTGATCACCTCCTTATGCGGCTTAGTTTAATGGTAGTTCCTCGGATCAAACATTATGCTTAAAAAAATGCCGCAACTGAAAAGCTCTGTTGCGGCATCGGAGTCTTAGGAGTAATGAATCGAAAGAAAGTTCCAGTAAAATAAATAGCCAGTATACAGGATGGAGAGTACCGCTGCTGCGCTATTCGCTTCCTTCCAGCGATCACGCTCCTTGGCTGTTCCGATTCGCAGGAGCAAATAAGCGGCGGCGGCCAACGAAACAATCGGCAGGGATGCGACAATCACTTGGTAGAAGGCTGGGTAGCCATAGACAAGCTCTGCGTTTGCATAGGTGAATTGGATGATAAAAAACAAGCTATGAAGCAGAGCCATAATCGGAACGATCTTCGAAATAGCGTGCGATTGATTGCGCCATTTGCGTAGCCCGAAACGAGCGATCCAGACGAGCGAAAGAAGGATGAACGCGATTCCGGGAATCACATACAAAGCCAGTAGAACAGGCGGACTTTCGATGAAGGCGATGCGAGGGAGTGAAAAGTTCATCGGTCCTGTCATATAAAATTTCCCTTGTTCCTCGTGAAAATATAGCTGTTCCTCACCATTGATCTCTTGAAAGAAATGATCGTCTACCTGCACAAACTTTTTCTCAAGGGATTGCTGTCCTTCATTCTGGAACATACCAGTCACGGATATCGTCTGCGCGTCCAATGCCTTCACTGTGTAAGGGTAGCTACTGAGTAGACGAAGCCCTTTGCCCCAGCCATTCTCGGGCGTCAGGGTAAGCAGATATTGACCTTCCAGCTTTTTCATTTCGTCTATGGTGCCATCAACAGGAGTTAGGGGCTTGCGTACTTGCTCTGTCAGTAGCTTGTCGGTAAACGCGTTCACGACCTTGCCGTGCAGCTCCAAGCCCGGATGCGTGGCGTTCACCGTAACAAAGATGCCGATTGATTCTGAGGGAATCAGCACCATTTTCGAGATAAAGCCATCAATCCCACCGTTTGCCCATAGGGTAGGAATGCCGTTTTTCGTCTCTCCTTTAAAAAAGCCGTAGCCGATCCCGTACATGTGTTTATGGGCCGCGAATTGTTGGGCATGCATAAGCTGGACAGTTTCTGGTTTGAGCAGAGATGTGCCGTTATAGCTGCCGCCAGAAAGATGGGCGATCATATAGGGGGCGAAGTCGACGGGTGTCATATTAGCAGCACCACTCCCTGGGAAAATAATCCCCGAGTAAGGAATCGTTTGATAGCCGTTTCCGTCGTAATAATAGCTTTTTGCCAGATTGCTCCTGTCTTGCGGGAGATACAATTCGGCGGAATTCATACCTAGCGGGCGGAAGATATTCTCCCGCATATAATCATGCAAAGATTGACCGGAAGCTTGTTCGACTACACTTCCTAACAATCCGGTGCCCGCATTACTGTATTGAAATTTGCTGCCAGGCGTGAAAATCGTCTCCTGCATCTGAAGCGTTTCATTTACGGTCTCGGTCGAGAATTCCGGTATCACACTCTGACGGTTGTCTCTTTTATAAATTTTTTCATCTATACCGGCTGTATGTGTGAGCAGGTGGTGGAGTGTGATTGGGCCGTAACGATTATTGGTAATTTTGTAGTCTTTTAGGACGGTATTCAAATCTTCGCGTAAGGAAAGTTTGCCTTGTTCCACGAGCTGCATCGCCGCAGTAGCGGTAAACGACTTGGTCACGGAACCGATTCGAAACACCGTACGCTCAGGATCAACGGGGATTTGCTGTTCAACGTCGGCAAAACCATAGCCCTTCCTATAAATGATGCGATTTCCCTGGGTAATGACAATGGCTGCGCCAGGGATATGCAAGTTGTTCATTTCATTTTTCATGAGGGGATCAACTACTTGTTCGATGGTAGGAGTAGTAAGCGGCGAGCGAGCATTGGCCACTGATAGGGGCTGTATCAGCATGAGGCAGGATACGAGTAGAACGGCAAACCATTTTCGTAGAGCAAATAATGTCATGTTCATCACCTTTCGCGTTTAGCGTCAGTCCATTGTTGTAAGGCCAGCGACAGGGATGAGTATAGGACGAGGAGTGTCACGGTGAGAAGTAACAGAATGTCATTGTTTATCGTGATAGTAGCTGGGCGTCATCTGATAATATAATGGAGAGAAAGTTTGGGTGTAGATGAGGTGTGCCAATTGCTTGCATTTGTTAAACGATGGTTATGGGTCGACTGGATGATCTTCACCATCCACTTTATGTGGGGATTGACGATTATTCTCGGCTTTGTCCGCCATCACGATCAATTGCCTTATCCGATAGTGATTACATTGATCGTTTCGTTCTTAGTGCTTGTCGTCCCCAGTTGTTTACGTCGATACTCTCGTAACTTATATTTGTTCGCTGAGATTATTTTGAGTGGAGGCTTGTGCATTGCCTTGAACTTCTTTTTTGAAGGAGTAAGGTGGCAGTTTATCCCCATCGCTTTTCTCATCGGATATCACAGTGTGGAACGATCTTATCGCTGGACGGGACCATTGGCGATTTTGGTGATTCCGGCGATGCCGTTTCTTGTGGGCGAGGCAATTGGGTTTGATTTCGAGCCTATAGTCGTAAGCGATCTAATTGTGTACCATTTCGCGGCATATGCGCTTGGTTTTGCTTTTCAATTGCTTAGCCGTATGCACAAGCAAGGCCTGATTATTCAACACCAGAACCAGATATTGGAGCAATACACTTCCCAGGTGGAGGAAATCACGCTGCTGGAAGAACGAAACAAAATGTCCAAAGAGCTGCATGACACGATCGGACACACGATGACATCACTCATTATGGGTATGGAGATGCTTCGGTCTAAAATACCAGATGCGGAGGCTAGTCGACTGGACATGCTTTTGCAGATGGCCCGACAAGGTTTGGATGAGTCCAGAGGGATTTTCCACAAATGGGCTCATAATGGCTATGAATCTGCTACGACCATGGAGTCTGCCTTCGTTGAATTGATCGGGCAATTTCAAGTGGCTACAGGGGTGTCCGTCAAGCTGCGTATGTACGGCGCTGAGTATACGTTGAGCCGTTCCATAAAGCTAACTTTGTACCGCTGCTTACAAGAAACACTGACCAATGCTGTGCGACACGGAAAAGCATCACAAATTCAAGTGGGGCTTTACTTTGAAGAAGCCCAGATCCGATTGCAGGTCGAAGATAATGGGGAAGGAAATGGGACGATCGAATTCGGATTTGGTTTGCAATCGATGAAGGAAAGGCTGGAAGCACTTCAGGGACGATTATCGATCCATTGTATGGACGAAGGAGGTGTGACGGTCATTTGTAGTCTGCCAGCTATGCAGGCTGTACCACGTGCAGGCATACGTATCCTGATCGTCGATGATCAGCCCGTTGTGAGGGAAAGTTTGCAGCTCGTTTTACAGAATCAGCAAGATTTACAAGTGGTCGGGGTCGCTGAGAACGGCTTGATGGCACTGGACATTATTCCAACAGAAAAGCCCGATGTCGTACTTTTGGACGTTCAAATGCCTGTCATGGACGGGGCGAAGACACTACAAGAGATACGTGAGCGGTGGCCGGATATGCGTGTCATTATGTTGACGACCTTCGAAGAAACAGCCCTTGCGGCAGAAACGCTAGGGAGAGGCGCGAATGCCTACTTGTTGAAATCGGTTAGTCCAATCGAGCTGGTAGAGGCGATACGGGTTGTTCATCAGGGTGAAGCGTTGATTAACCATAAGATTGCGGATGTCCTTTTCAAAGAAATGCGCTTGCAGCAAGAAGAGCTGAATGGACTTCGCCAAAAGCAAGGGCGCGAGTGTCCCTATGGGTTGACGGAACGGGAAAGAGGCATATTGGCCTCGTTAGTAGAGGGGCTTCGCATGAAAACAATCGCGGAGAAAATCTTTCTTTCTGAAGGAACAGTACGCAATTGCACCACAGTGATTTATGCAAAACTGGGTGTTAAGAATCGCGAAGAGGCAGTTAAAAAAGCACGGGACGAAGGGCTTACTGGGTAGGTGGCCAGGTTTTCATGCTAGTTTATGATAGAATGGACAGTATCGAATGGAGGTTATATCAAAGATGAGTCAATTGCCAAATTGCCCAAAATGTCATTCAGAATACACGTACGAAGATGGAAGCTCCTTGGTATGCCCGGAATGCAGCCATGAGTGGACGCTCCAAGCAGGCAACGATAATGGTGAAGATAACAAGGTCATCAAGGATGCGAATGGAAACGTCTTGAATGATGGCGACACGGTAACCGTCATTAAAGACCTCAAAGTAAAAGGGACTTCATTGGTTGTGAAAATCGGGACAAAAGTAAAAAACATTCGCCTGATTGATGGGGACCATGATATTGATTGTAAAATCGATGGTTTTGGCGCGATGAAGTTAAAATCGGAGTTTGTGAAAAAGGTGTAAGCTGGGGAATGTGATGGACAAGAAAAAGCTGACTGCATGGTAGATTGCAGTCAGCTTTTTTCGTAAAGGAAGGGTTTTGTTAGGTGAGACGATGAATGGACCAGACGATGCCCTCGCCCCCTCCACCTAAATTGAGGTTGATGGTCAATCCATTGGCAACATAGAACAAACCAAGTGTATCACCAGCATAGAGTTGAACGTCACCCGCGAGCGTGACAGTTCCTGTCCCCAGAATGGCTCTTAATGTGAGTACGAGCGCAATGTTTATGTTGAGAACAGGGAAATCACCGATAATGAGATTTGTTGCAGTAGGGGTGATTCTCTGGACTTCAAATGCAGGGGTGATTCCAGGGCCTAAATTAACGGTAATGGCCGCGGTCGTTTCATAGTTAATGGTTGCTTTTATGGCGTAAGTTCCGGTTGCAGGTACTGTGTAAGTGCCAGTTACAGGATTAAAACTTGGGCTGCCATAATAGGGGCTCGCTGTTGACCAGTTAACTAATTGGGAAGATGCGTTAAGGGTCACAGTTGATAAGAAGCCAGAGAAGTTTTCAGTGGTGAAAGCAGGTCCAGTAGCGCCAGTGGCCCCGGTAGCGCCAGTTTCTCCGGTGGCACCCGTCGCCCCAGTCGGTCCAGTAATCCCCGTCGCACCTGTTTCCCCGGTAGCACCCGGCACACTAATGCCCGTGGCCCCTGTCGTGCCCGTAGCTCCAGTAATACCAACGCCAGTCGATCCTGTAGCCCCCGTTATGCCACCTGTGCTGTTGGATGGAACAGACAGGATGTTGTCCAGTTTCGATTGCAAGAGCATATCTTTTTTCGCAACGTCTTGCAAGGTTTGGCGAACGCTTGCATTCACCAGAAGGAGATCGCTTACCGAAGCAGGAACAGTCAAGCCTGGTAGTGTACCAATGGCATATTGCAATTTTTCTGCTTCTGCATAAATAATATGCCCGAGGCTGAGCTCTTCGATGGCGATGGAAGTAAGGAGGAGATTGATAGCATCGTCTCTCGTTACAGTAATGGTGGGAGTAATATTGGGAATATTGGCTTGAGTCATGGCATTCATCCTTCCTGTTACATTCAAAAACTCATCACTATGCTATGAGGCTTTATCTGTGCGCGTGCCTGGCTGTCTCCAGATTGACTTTTGGGTTAACCGGTAAGCACCGTGCTCATCAAAAAATAGACCACCATTGCTTATGGCATTTGTACATTCACCCACAGGGTGGGTAACTTTTTCATGATCACGAGGGGTGTCAGGTCAGAGATTCAAAATACTTTTTGTTGTAGAGGATGCTAGGGTGGGTTGGGTTATATAAGTAGGCAACATCATTGTGGTGACGTGATTTCTCGTTATCCCCCATTTGGGAATAGCACAAGCAGAGTTGCAGATGAGGTAGCCACGTCCAGGAAACGTGGTCGATGTGTGCGAGCTTTTCAGCAGGTCGCTCCACTTTTGTTGCGAGATCGTACCAAAAAACCGCCAGCAGCCAATTTTTATCTTCGACGTGAAAGGCTCCGATCTGGCAGCACGCTTCAGCCCGTGGGCGACCGTAGTTGAACGTACGATATAGCGACGACAAAACATTGTGTCTCTCATAGAGGTGGGAATAGCAACTCGCCAACTTCAAGCAAGCGTTAATGTTGTCTTCTACCCAGCCTTGTTGGGTGTTCAGGAACTTCGTGTAAAAAGTAATGGCCTCTTCATGATACTGATTGTCGCGTAATTCATTCGCATAATAGTACAAGTCCCGTGGCGAGAATTCTTCCCCTTTGGCATCCCTGCGGCGATAGATTTGCAGATTGCGGTCTGTGTATTCCTTTTGCTTGTTATGCGTGATGGATATGTCACTGTTGATGGCGTTTCCGCTTACTTCCAAATACTCATGGACGGGTCCAATCCAGCGAAAACCGCGGTCGCGTTTTACGAGGCGATTACGGCGAATGCTGTACGCCACATTCCCATTGCTGTCTACAGAAAGGTTGTAGTTCATCGTGATACTGTCGATGCTGTAATTCAACGTAAACTTCAACTCGCGGAAGAGCTGACGGTCTTTTTCCAGAAGGATATCGTCTGCATCTAGCCACAAAATATAGGGGCATGTTGCCTTGCTGAACGCATAGTTGCGTGCGGCTGAAAAATCATCAATCCACTCGAAATCATAAATGGTGCAGCCATAGTTGGACGCAATTTCTTTCGTGCGGTCTGTTGAACCCGTGTCGACGATAATGATTTCATCGACGAGATCCGCAATGGTGGAGAGGCAACGCTCCAGAGCGTCTTCTTCATTTTTGACGATCATGCATAAACTGATTGAAATCTGATTCGTTTTCCCCGCTGTCATGCCATTTTTTTTGCGATACTCACTCACTCCTGCCAGATCCGACTGACGGTAGATGTGATACCCAGGAAGGTGCGTATCTACATGCAAAGAAAAGCCCATAGCTACAGCCCGAACGCAAAAATGCCGATCTTCTCCCCAGAACGACAAGTTCGCTATTCGTTTAAAGCTGACGCCTGCCTCCAAGACCTTTCGATGGAGTAACGTGCATGCACCGAGGCCTCCTACCTCATAGACACCCGGTTTACGCAGCATCTCTAAAAAGTTTTGGTTCTCCGTTGATTCGGACGCGCCTTCGCGTGTCAACGTGTATTGATCCATCAGCCAAACTTGAGGAAGCTCAATTGAATCAGGCTGCCAACGTGTCCAGTAGATGTTGGAGATAATATCTTTATTGGCTTGAAGCAGCTGTTGCAGTGTGTGAGGGTGTAAAACGAGATCGGAATCGATCAAAAATAAGTAATCGAAACCCTCTTTGAGCGCATAGGAGATAATCGTATCTTTCATTTGCGCTACTTTCCAAATATTTCGTTCCGTCCAATAATGGGTCATTTCATTTCGGACATACGTATCATCGTCTGTGTTTTTGAGGATGACGGTTCGTTTGTTCTCCTGCTCGAAATCAGCCAAGAGTGTACTGGATAGGGGGTCTTTGTTATCGTCAATGAACATGTAATGAACCAGTTCATTTTTGGTAGTCAACTCCGTGAGGGATTGAAGGAATTCCTCCAAAATGATCGGGAATTGCTGAATGGGACTCCCGATTAACATACGTTTTTTACCCATGGTACACCCCCAGATATAGCCTTTGTTTAAGTGGTTGCCGCAGGTTTGCTGAATAGCAGTAAACCATTGTCCACTTTTGCGACAATTCGGTTCTCTTGCTGTAACTCTTTTAAATAAGAGCGGGTAATCGAAGTAGTCAAACTGTAGCGATGCAAGTCATCTTCAAACTCATACTTTTTCATGACTTTTTGGACTAATTGTTCCAAAGTGCTTGGCTGCTCATGAATCAATGCTTCAAGAAAAGCGGAGGTGTCTTTCATAAGGGTGAGATGCTTGTTAATTAAACCTGTGACTGTCTTATAGGGTCCGCCATGGTAAAGCACATAAGCGTTTAATTTCATCTTCGAGAGCTTCTTGAAGCTTCTTCTGGCAGCCTTCAGATCATTAAAAAAAAGGAGATCCTGCTTGTTCAATGTTTTGGAACCAAACAAGGCATCGCCGCAGTAAAGGACATGATCAGGGGTAATAATGCCGACCATTCCCGGCGAATGTCCAGGTAAGGAGACGATTTTGAATGGAATGGTATCGACGTGAAAGATACCATCGGTGGATGGAAGATAATCCGTTACGAGCGCACGTGTATTCTCTTTGTTTTCATCAGGCTTCGTATCAGACCCTCCACCTGCGTCGAAAACCAAAGGCTCGAGATGCGGATTTTCGATGATATAGGATGCCAGATGTGTCGCATAGATGCGAAGGTTGGGGAACCTTTTTTTCAAATAGGGATTGCCACCGTGGTTAACAGCGTGACCATGTGTATGAACAACGGCAAGGATTTGATACCCTCGATCGCTGATTCTCGTGCATACTTTCTCGATGACCGTGGCATTCGGTCCGCTATCAATGCAAACAGCGGTCTTGCTGGATCTATCCAAATAGACTCCGATCCCGTATTTACCGGAGACCACATAACTGTTGCCGGCCACTTCGATCAATTCCAAACGATCCATATCCCTTACTCCTTCATTAGATTCAGGTTCATATGTGGATGACCTTGGTGACATTGCCGATACGTACCTTTACGGAGTTCGGTACAAAGGGAGGCTTTGTAGGTGCAGACACTCGCTTAGCGTGCATTTTTTTCTGGTTACGCACTTTTACCACGTTTGTTACAGGCTTGGGACGCTTGGATTTGCTTTTGTTTTTATCAGGAGTAGGGACGGAGGCGGCCTGTGCTAATAATGGGGGGGTTGGACGTACTGATTTCCGATTGTTGGCTGTATCGATGCGTGCGTTGTTTGCGAGCAATGGAGGGGTTGGGGCAGGCATAGGTGGAACGTCAGTAGTTTTCGTTTGCTCACTCAGATCTAGCTGTACAGGTTCGTCATCTGGAAAATCTCCTTCTAGCTCCAATTGCATTGGCTCGTCGTAGGGGGAATCCTCTTCCGGTTCTATCGGGTAAAAAGCTAGTAATTGCCGCAGATGATTTTCTATCAAGGTGGCGATTTGTTTATGTGGAAACCTCCATGTCTTTACCAATTCCGATAACTGGGCAATCGCAGCAAGGACATGTGTGTACATTTCACTAGTGGGATGGAGGGGGTTATGCGATTCAAAAAGGAAGCTGTGAGCAATCTGCTTATTATGTATGTGGGTATGCAGTCTGACGAGCAGGTTGATCATCGTTGATATTTGGTAGCCAAACAGCGTCAGTTCGTAATCTTTGGCATGATGAAAGCGTGATTCCAATCCTTTGACCAACTGGACGATGGAATAGGTCAGCTTTAGAACGGTTTGGTCATCGATACCTCTGTTCTTCATGGCAATTGACCTCGAATTCCTGAAATGATCAATCGTTAATAGTCGATGGTGAAGTCGTCATCCAATTCATCCCCGAAATCGGCTTCTTTCATCTCGAAATTTGATTTAAGCGCCACAGGGTACATATGGATGGCCGCATCCAGCTTTTTTAACAACAGCCACTCAGCCATCAGCACTGAATCCAGAATCGAAATGACTGTACGATTAAAGGTGATGATCTCATCATTAGACGGGGTGTTGGGGAAGTCCAGATTTTTGCCAACGAAAGCAAGGGCTTTGTCAGCTTCAGCATTTAACAATCTGGACAAGGCTTCTTCCTCTAGGGCAATCGATTGCAGCAAATGACTCAAAGCTTCTTCGCGCGTAGGCACATCATTTGATGGAACTTTATCCCGTAAGGTCATCATCATCCCTCTTCAATAAAATTATGATCCTATGAAAAGCAGTGTAAGGAGTGAGGGCTATTCTTCAAAGGCATGGAAGGTCGGGTAAGTCAGGTAAGTCATTGTGCTGATGATCATAATTATTATGCATCTGCTCCAGCTTGATAATATCCTCCAGCCTGAATTGTAGGAGCATCTCGGTCTTGATGACATTACGCAGCATTCGTTCTACGCTGTTGTTTAAGGCAAGCGCATCATTGAGCGAGAGGCATTGCTCCTTCACGATCTTTTGAATCTTTTCCCCCTCTGTATTAATAATGTGAGAAAGTCCGATTTCCTCCAGCGCAATGGAGGTGAGAAGCAGATTTAATACTTCGTTGCGTTTCAATATGATTTCCGGTGTTATATTGGGGATCGTGGGCATTGACATCGTTAACCACATCCTTTGTTTGTATGACTTTGTATACAAAATAAGACTTGCCCGAAATAGAAGGCGATCTGCTTCCCTTTATTTGCACAGAACGCCTTCAGGCAAGCTTCTTACAACGTACTTAAAAACGATAGGATCGTCACAGGATCGCGTAACTGATAGTGAATAAATGGAAACTTCCTCGCAGTACATGTTATGTAACCGCGATCTTAATATGACAACTTAATCGTATTCATTCGATAAGGAAGTAGAGGTGCTCGGGATAATGCTAACCAGATTTTCCAACTTGAATTGCAAGAGCATTTCTTTTTTGATGACATCTTGCAGCGTTCTGCGAACACTGTTGTGAACGGCAAGAATGTCAGAGATGGTGGGAACGACCTCAGGTGTAATCCCCGATGTACCTACCACAAACTGGAGTTTTTCTGCCTCTGCATTCATAATATTCACCAAAGCCAATTCTTCCAGAGCAATAGATGTCAGTAGTAAAGATACCGATTGCTCAATCGTAACGGAAATCGTTGGGGTAATGTTAGGGATGGTAGGTTGAGACATGAGATCACCTCTTTGAAGTAATGGGTAACTAGTTTACTCGTTTGGCCTATCGCTTACTTCTAAACGTGTGATCGCTAGCAAATCCCCCCTTCGTTTTAACTACGGTAAGTGTATGCATAGGTGTGTGTCCCACTGAACTGTTTATTTGTACACATGCGCATAGGAGCGGGGAAAAGGAAAAGCCCGGATCGATTGACCCGAGTCAGTGGTATTGTGATAGTTTTCATACGAATGAGGCCTATTTAACACGAAGGAATCTATGGAAGAAGATTATCCACGATATTTTCCAATTTGAATTGCAGAAGCATTTCTTTTTTGATGACATCTTGTATCGTTTGACGAACGCTTGCATTGACGAGAAGGATGTCGGAGAGTGTTGCGGCTGGTTGAAGCCCTGGATCAAGGGTACCTAAAACAAATTGGATCTTTTCAGCCTCGGCGTTCAGAATGTGAGCCAAAGCCAGTTCTTCTAAAGCGATGGATGCAAGCAATAGCGAAGTGGTTTGGCCTAGGGTAATCGAGATAACCGGCGTAATATTAGGGATCGATGCTTGAGACATGATCATCACCTCATGGATTTAGTGATATTTTTGGTTCCCTGGAGCCTTACCAATACCCAGCGACGATTTCCGGCAATCTCTCGAAAAAGTTCTTCATAGTGATAGATTTTTCCGAGATGAGCCAGAAAGGGATAGTGATCAAAATCATCTACGAGAATAAGCGCATCTGGTTTGAGAGTGGCAACAAATAGTGGATAGGCAAGAGAGCGACCGTTGCCATGCGGACCGTCTACAACCATGACATCTACTGAATGACCGGAAAGCGATAGTTGGTCCAAATCGGCGTAAAAGGCATTTTGAATAGAAAAATGATCAAATTGATTCTCAGGAACACGCTGTCCGATGGCAGTCCACAAGCTCCTGCTCTCTGCTGGATTGTCGAAGACCTTGTTCCATTCCTCTTCGGATAGTTGCTTCAAAGAGCTGGTTACCAATGCGACATGCGGTACATCACCTAGACTCTCCGTGATTTCCTTTGCACGAATCGGATGATGCTCCACAATGGTTGCTTGGACCCGGAGCAGCTCAAGCTCGCCAAGTGCTTTCCAAAACAGAGCGGAGTCACCTCCACCGAACTGAAGCACCTGGCACTCCTCATTTTCATGTTTGATATGACGGCATGCATGTACGAGGGCCTGTTTGCTCAACGTGAGTGAGTTGTATCGCCAGTGATTACAATTGGGCTGCTGCAAAGCCTTTTCGATATCGCGAATGATCATCCTCATTCCACCCATTCCAACAGATTGGGATGTTGATCCAAGATCGATTCATACTGTTCCTTCCAGCCATATCGGGCGTCGGGGTCGAGGAGCTGATAGCGGTTGTATTTGTTTTGTCTGTCTTCGAGTCGGGCCCAGCCAAAATGTTTCACGCGTGATGGATGGCACAGGTAAGGGAACTGGTTGATCGAGAGAGGGAATCTGCCGCAATGCTGTGGGGTTTCCCTCCATACATATGGGAAGTCAGGGCGGTATTTGATCATAAAAGGACGGTAGTAATGATGGGCTTTCCAATACACATCTTCGCGATAATGCGTCTCGCTCCACATATCGTACAAACGAAAGTAGATCGCCTCGTGTGTCTGTTGTTCCAAAATCTCGGAAACTTTTGAGGGGAAGGAGCTATCCATGATTTCATCGGCGTCCAGATTCAAAATCCATCCCGGATCAGTCTGGATCGTTTCTTGCCATTGTTGTTTGCGCAGGGTGACCTCGTTGGAAAACAGAGAGGTAGCGTTTTGAACCAGATGAAGAGGAATGCCCTTGAGAACCTCTCTACAGAGATCCACGGTATGATCGATACTGCCATCGTCGATGATGACGGCTGCGTCAATAAAGTCTTTATGTGCTTCCAACACTCGTCTCAAATACCGATTGCCTTCATTTTTCACAATCATAGAAAGAGTCAGTTTGGCTCTGGTCATCTACGTACTGCACCTCCTGCCTATTCGAAATTTTGTTACGGATGGCAGGTTAGGCTTGTCGTGTGGCAATGCAGAAGATTTCATGGCCTTGGAAGGTCGACTGGAGGTTCACGGCTAGCTTCATGATGTCCTGGATCGGTAGAGGTGTTTGCGTGGTCTTGCGCAGATGGTTTTCCAAGCGGTTCGTTTCTTCTCGAGAAAAGATGGAGAGAACCTCCCAGCCACCTTGATGAAGCAGTGAGATCAGATTGTCACGGGAGTAATGAAAGAGGTGGTCATTCTCGGTATACAGCGGGGAATACACCCCAAACAATTTATTGGTGAACGAGTTTTTGTTCGGCACACTAAAAATGATCTTTCCTCCTGGTTTAAGAAACACCTTCAATTCTTCAAGGTATTGCTTCGGATGCGAAATATGCTCAAAGACGTGACAAAAAACAATGGCATCAAACGTACCAATGTGTTCGGGGGCGAGAACGGAGGAGTTCCATAACGAATGAACTAGTTGTAACCCATACCGGTCTTGGGCGTATGCGCATGATTGGTGCGACGGCTCCACCCCAACAACCTCCCACCCAGCCTCACGAGCAAGGAATAACAACTCTCCTGTTCCTGGACCAATTTCGAGCAACTTCCCTTTTTCCGAAAACCACATATCGAGCAGCAATGTATGGAAGATCGCATGTTCCGTAAATGTATTTTTGGCGTATTGATCACGCATGGAAACCCAACTCGCATCATAAATGTCTGCAACCAGCTGTGTTACGTCGACCTGATCGAGGTGAGGTTGAAAAACGAGATCACAATCTTTGCACGTAAGTAGCGAGAAGGTAGCGTACTGGTGGAAAAGCGCAACCTGAGCGCTGTTGCACAAAGGGCATGAGTCATGCATGGATACGATCCCTGCTTTCTTTGTGATATCTGCCTACAACTACCTATGCGCTGCTCCAGCAAATAGTTCGAAAACCAAGGAAATGGCGCCGTTCTGAAAGGAGCAGTCCGCTCATAGAGTAAAGGGGGGATAGACTACGATCTCATTGATGTGTGTAAAAGGAGATGAGTAGCATGTCTGAGGCGCCCAAAATTTCCTTATGTATGATTGTAAAAAACGAAGAAGAGTGCCTTCACAAGTGCTTGGAAAGCGTGAAAGATCTTGTGGATGAAATGATTATCGTAGACACGGGAAGTACCGACAAAACGGTAGAGATAGGCAAGTCATTCGGAGCGGTCGTGCACTCGTATGAGTGGCAGGATAACTTCGCAGAAGCACGAAACTTTGGACTGGAAAAGGCAACGGGCGACTGGATTTTGTGGATGGATGCCGATGAGGAAATGAATAAGGAAGACAGCACGAAATTGAAAGAGCTGCTTCGCAGTCAAGAAGATTCTCTTTTTTATATTCATCTAATAAATTACATTGGAGATGAAATAAATGAAGACGATGCTTTTCATATCGCTCACTCACGTTTGTTTCGCAATGGCATCGGTTTTCGCTTCCATTTTCCCATCCATGAAACGCTCAACGTAGAAGAGGTCCTTCCCAATCTGACCGAAGATCTCCACATTCAAATCTTGCCTGTACGGATATACCATTACGGCTACATGAATGAATTTACTGGCAGAAAGAACAAATTCGAGCGCAATATTGGGCTACTCATGAAGGAATTGGAAAAAGAGGACCACTCTCCATGGATTGAGTATCATCTTGCCAGTGAATTCTCACGTATCCAGGAGCATGAGAAAACGTTCAAGTTCGTGAATCTGTCTATTATCGGGTTTCTCGAAAACCACATGATGCCTCCTTCGCTTCTTTATAAGCTCAAGTACTCTACGTTGATCTCGATCGGCAGTGCTGAGGGAGCGTGGCCAGGAATTGAAAAGGCAATCGAGATTTATCCTGACTACGTTGATTTGCATTTGTACAAAGGGATCATTCAGTATTTGAAAAACGACTATAAACGAGCATTGATGACGTTCGATCACTGCTTGGAGCTAGGGGAGAGCAACATTCGTCATCTGACCTTGAAGGGATCGGGAAGTTTTCACGCCTGGTATTACAAAGGGCTTTGCTACGAAGGCTTGGGTCAAGTGGATGAGGCTGTGGCAGCTTATCAGACGGCATTGGAGATGGCGGAGAATCATGCGCCTGCCAAGGAAGCATTAGAGAAGCTGAGCTTAGCGACTGAAGTAAGTCATACGCCAAACAACAAATAGCATCGTGGCGAAAAGCCGTTTACGTCGATGGTTCAGGCGTAACGGCTTTTTTTCGTAATGGCAGAGCATGAACAAAATGACGTTAATGACCTTTATTGCGGTAAAAGGTTTAATAAGCACAATGTTTCATTTGCGGCAGCGGATTGTTACAATAAAAAACGCATTTTGTCGGTAATAATAATCATTATCAATTACATCGAGTGAGGGACAAAAGATGAAGCGAACAAACGGAATGAAACGTCTCGGTCATATGCTTTGGACGCTTGCACTGGCAGGTACGGTATTACTGACCGGGTGCGGCAGCGCAGAGCAAAAACAGCCAGCAGCAGGTCAAGATAGTGCGCAAACCGCACAAAAGCGCATCGTGAAACACGAGCTGGGCGAAACGGAAATTACCGGAGACCCGAAAAGAGTCGTCGCGTTGGAGTACTCCTTTGTAGACGGACTATGGGAGCTGGGAGTGACGCCTGTAGGAATCGCGCAGGAGAAGGATAAGGACGTAGAAGGACTGATCGGCAAAAAAATCGAGTATACTCCTGTTGGGACACGCCAGCAGCCGAGTCTGGAAGTCATCAGCTCGTTGCAGCCAGATTTGATTATCGGTGATTTGAATCGCCACAAGGACATATACAAGGATTTGCAAAAAATCGCACCGACGATCATTTTGAAAAGCCGCAACTCGACGTATCAGGAAAACTTGAGCTCGTTTGCCACGATTGGGGAAGCTCTGAACAAGCAAAAAGAAGCAGAACAACGCCTGATCAAGCACAAGGAGATCATCGCAGAGTTTAAGAAGAGGGTACCGGCTGGGGATTCCCGCAATGTCATGCTGGGAGTATTCCGCGCAGATTCGCTGTCAGCACATGGTTCGAAATCGTTTGATGGCGAATTGCTCGAAATGATTGGAATCAAAAATGCGATTCAGGATGCGGCAGAACCAACGGTAAAAATCAGTCTGGAGCAAATGGTGCAGTGGGACCCAGATGTGATTTTCCTGGCGGAAGCCGACGACGCGCTGTTGAACGAGTGGAAGCAAAATCCGCTCTGGAACAATATCACCGCAGTCAAAAATCAGGAAGTACACAAAGTAAATCGTGACCTCTGGACGCGCTATCGCGGATTGAAATCTGCGGAACGCATTGTGGAAGAGGCAGTAAATCTCTTGTATAGCAAGGAAAAATAACATACGGTGCAAATTCTGGAAAGACCGATCGCTGATCTGGTCTTTTCGGTGTTCCTGCACGTGGTAGTTGATCGAGGTGCTTGTATTGCAGAAAACAACGACACGACAACGAAAAGGTACCTTTGTCCTCATAGTGATCGGCTTAGCAATCCTCTTGTTTATAGGTTTGTTGCTGAGCTTGTTTACCGGAGTAGCTTCGCTGCAAATTCGATCATTAGTGACGCATTGGCTATCGGGTGAATACTCCAAGGAGCTCTTGATTTTCCAAACCATCCGCGTTCCGAGAGCAGTGCTGGGAGCCATTATCGGGGCGAATTTGGCTGTGGCAGGTGCCGTGATGCAGGCCGTTACTCGCAATCCGCTCGCATCCCCGCAAGTATTTGGCGTGAATGCGGGGGCTTGTCTGGTGGTCGTACTCGCGATTGTGTTTTTACCGGATATCGGGAAAGCCAATCTCATCTATTTTGCATTTGCTGGAGCGATTCTTGGAGGACTTGTTGTCTTTGGATTCGCAGCTTCCCGCGGGATGACCAATCTCAAGATCGCATTGGTAGGAATGGCCATCCACCTGCTGCTCACCTCCATTACGAAGGGAATCATCATCTTTAACGAACAAATCTCGAATGTATTGTACTGGTTGTCTGGCTCCATTAGCGGAGCAGCTTGGACGGATGTGCAATTAATTTTGCCATGGTCGATGGCGGGACTCCTTCTGGCGATCTGGCTGTCCAGCTCTTTGTCAGTGTTTCGACTGGGGGAGGAAGTCGCGATGGGGTTGGGACAAAAAATCGCCCGCGTCCGACTGCTGTCTTATGTTGTGGTCGTTATTTTGGCAGGCGCCTCTGTTGCTGTCGCCGGGGCTGTTGGTTTCGTCGGACTGATGGTTCCACATATCGCAAGGAGGCTCGTGGGTACGGACTATCGGGTCGTTATCCCTGTGTCTGCGCTTGGTGGAGCTGTCTTGGTCACCTATTCCGATGTACTGGCTCGCTTGATTTCCTATCCGTTTGAGTCTCCTGTAGGAATTGTAACGGCTCTCCTGGGAACCCCGTTCTTTCTGTACTTGGCGAGAAAAAAGGGGAGGGAAATGGTATGACTTCGCGAAAAAACACCCTGCTCCTAGTTGGCCTAGGCGCCTTAGTCTTAGCGGCAGCATTGCTTAGCATGGGGATCGGCCCGATCTTTATCGGCCCTGATCAAATCATTCGAGTGATTATGGGAGAATCTTCGTCGCTTACGTTTATGATTGAAAACTATCGATTGCCGCGGGCGTTGCTCGCGATTCTTGCTGGAGCGGGCTTCGCGATCGCTGGTGTGATTTTGCAAGGAATGATCCGTAATCCGCTGGCATCTCCGGATGTCGTAGGGGTAACCAAAGGCGCGGGTTTGTTCGCGGTTGTTGTCATCATTCTGTTTCCGACCGCTTCACCGCTTCTTCTCCCGATTGTCGCGTTTTTGGGAGCACTGGCGGTAGCGATTGCCCTCATCTATTTCGCTCGGAAAAGCGGTGCACAGCCAACTACGTTTGCGTTGGTCGGCATGGGAGTAGGAGCGATCTGCCAAGCGTTGACGGAATTCATCATGGTGAAGTATCCGATGCAAGCCAATGATTCTCTTGTCTGGCTGGCAGGGAGCTTGTGGGGGAAAGGCTGGGATGAAATTTACGCTTTGCTGCCGTGGCTGCTCGTATTCATTCCTATTAGCTTTGCCCTGCACCGAAAGCTGGACATTATCAGTCTGGATGAAGGGAGCTCTACGGGGCTCGGACTGAATGTCGTGCGAACACGCTATATGCTCTTGCTGCTCGCGGTTGCATTGGCAGGCGCAAGTGTAGCGGCGATTGGCTCGATCGGATTTGTGGGATTGATTGCACCACATATGGCGAGAAAGCTGTTCGGTCATCAGCATCGTTATCTATTGCCAGGTGCGGCGGTTTTGGGCGCGTTGATTCTCGTCATTGCAGATGCATTGGGGAGGGGACTGAATCCTCCGATCGAGATTCCCGCGGGTATTGTGACGGCGGTCATCGGTGTTCCATACTTCTTGTATTTGGTGCGTCAAGAGAAGAAAAAGTAAAAAGAAAAGCCATCTTTTCCTCTTGGTCAAGACCCCATTTCGTAGACAATAAGAAAAACCCCGGCCGTTAGGCCGCTAACTGACGCCTAAATTCACTAGGCGTCAGTTTTTTTAATTTCAGTTGAAGACGTTCTTCGTTGTAAAAATGGATATATTCCTCAATTCTTCTTTGAGCATCTTG
>NZ_JBHVSO010000017.1:0-93218 GCF_042885155.1 Brevibacillus sp. NPDC058079 | reverse complement strand
GATCAAACTCTCCAATAAAGTTTGTTACTGGTTCAAAGCTGGCAAATCATTTAATGATAGACTCATTAACGCTTTCGCTGTTCAGTTTTCAAAGAGCATTTTTTGTCGAACGTTTTACATCTTATCACGTTCGTTATTATCGAGTCAAGAAGTTTTTTATCGAATCTCGTTTTCTTTTCTCGTATTTTGTCGTCGTTCTTGGCGACAAGGAATAATCTATCACATATAAAATTCTAAATCAAGAGTAATTTTAAAAGTTTTTTTATCGGTAAACGAGAAACAGCTAAAATATCGCGATACGAAAGGAAAAAGAGCGAAAAGACATCTCGCTCTTTCTATCAAATATCTCTACTATATTCAGGCTTGAACTACATACCCGTTTCTTTCCTTACGATATTGAAAGATTCCTACTCCAGCCATAAGAGCCAGTCCTGCGCCCATCGCCAATCATTCCGCGAAGATGAGCAAGATCCCCCTATGCAATTGCCACTAGCGAAAAAGCAACAGGAGACCTATTCCTTTGCTCGCTGGTAAAACTCTTCGCGCAGTAGCCCCATCATGATGGTGTCGTAATACTGCCCATCTACAAATTCATTTTGGCGCAGTCGCCCTTCTATCACAAAGCCTGATTTTTCATAAGCGCGAATGGCACGCGTATTTCCGCTCCACGTATCCAGCTGCACCCGATTCAAGTTCAGCTTGGAAAAGAGGAAGTCGAGTAGGAGACGCAATGTATCTGTACCGTAGCCTTTGCTCCAATACTCTTTTGCCATGATCGCAATGCCAATCGTGGCTGTCCGCGTAATGGGATTCACATCTCGGTAATCACAATTGCCGATGTGTTCTCCGTCCAAGGTATAGACAGAGAATACAAAACCCTTTACTTTATCATCCGGCCGTGAAGCGCGAACGTTTTCCTCATACATGGCTTTTAGTGAGTCGAGTGAAACATAACTATAGGTTACCAGGTCAGAGCCCGCTGCCCATTTGGCCGCTTCTTCGTCGTTGCGCCAATGGAACAGTCTCTCCATATCCTCAGCAATAACTGGTCGTAATTCTACTAAATTCCCTTTGATCATTAAGTATCCTACCCCTCGATTGGTGTTTGAAAATGGAGTCTCTTTGGTTTGAAGTGAGTTTGAATTTATTCATGGTCACCACACCTTTCGAAGTAAGATACCGATTATTCTAACAAAAAAACCACGCTCTGGAAACAGAGGTGGTTATTACTTCATTTGTTAACGACGCCTCTGAAGTTCCGTCAGTACTTCATCCAGCGGCAGCTTTTGCTCGCGTAACAAAACCATCAAGTGGAAGATCAGATCAGAGGCCTCGTACCGCAGCTCCTCACGACTTCGATTTTTCGCTGCAATAATGACCTCTGCAGCCTCTTCCCCGACCTTTTTCAGGATTTTGTCTACGCCTTTTTCGAACAAGTAGGTGGTGTAGGAGCCTTCCGGGCGCTCTACCTCCCGCGCAGCAATCAGTTCCTCCAGCTCACTCAAGATCGCAAACCGATCTGCTTGTACTCGCTCATCTTCTGTATCGGAGAGAACTTCCTGCGAGAAACAGCTGTACACTCCCGTATGACAAGCTGGCCCATTCGGCTCGACCATCACAACCAGTGCATCTCCATCGCAATCATACTGCATAGAGACGATCCGCTGTGTATGACCCGAGGTCTCACCCTTGTGCCACAATTGTTGTCGGGAACGGCTCCAAAACCATGTTTCTTTGGTCTCCAATGACTTTTGTAGCGATTCTTCATTCATATAGGCAAGCGTCAAGACTGTCTTGCTTCCGGCATCCTGCACGATGACAGGAATCAAACCCTTTTCGTCAAAACGCAATTTTTTCACTGCAAACGCTTCTGCTCCTGTCATGGTCGTACGACAACTCCTTTGGTTTGCAAATACTCTTTCACCGAGTGAATCGACGTCTCGTCATAGTGAAAAATGGAAGCGGCCAGCGCGGCATCTGCCTTTCCTTGCGTCAGCACATCGTAAAAATGCTCCCTCGAGCCTGCTCCACCAGAAGCAATGACCGGAATCCCGACCGCTTCTGATACCCGCTTGGTCAATTCGAGTCCAAAGCCTTTCTTTTCCCCATCGTCGTCCATGCTAGTCAACAGGATTTCGCCCGCTCCGAGCGCTTCTGCCTCCTGCGCCCAACGGATGACGTCCCTCCCCGTCGCATTCCGTCCACCGTGGGTATACACTTCCCAGCGATCTTCCCCGACACTTCTCGCGTCGATCGCCACGACGATACATTGTGAGCCGAAGACCGTCGCTCCCTCGCGGATTAATTCTGGACGCAAAACAGCAGCTGTATTCAACGAGATTTTGTCCGCACCCGCACGCAATATCCTTTTCATATCGTCGACGCTGTTAATGCCACCACCAACCGTGAAAGGAATCGTAATGTTTGCGGCCGTTTTTTCGATGACATCCACCATCGTCTTGCGCCCTTCGTGGGACGCAGAAATATCGAGAAAGATCAGCTCGTCTGCTCTTTCCTCGCTATACTTTTTTGCCAGTTCAACCGGGTCTCCTGCATCGCGAAGTCCGACGAACTGCACGCCTTTTACCACCCGTCCGTCTTTTACATCGAGACACGGGATGATTCGTTTAGCCAGCATTCGCTTCACGCCCCTCCATACGCTGTAGCGCTTCTTTCAATGTAAAAGCGTCCGTGTAGAGTGCTTTGCCAACTATGGCACCAGAGACTCCGTCTGAAGCATGGACAGCCAGCGTCAACAAGTCGTCCAGTTGGCTGACGCCTCCCGAGGCAATCACCGATTTACCTGTAGCCATCGCCAAGGCTGCAATTTCTTCTACATTGGGTCCTGTCATCGTGCCATCACGGGCGATATCGGTGTAAATAAACGTCTCGGCGCCATACGTAACCAACCGCTTGGCAAGCTCTGTCGCTTGCACATCTGTCGTGGTCAACCACCCTCTGGTAGCCACCAGCCCATTCCGGCAGTCCAAACCAATCGCAATCTTGTCTCCATAGCTTTGAAGAATTCGCTTCGTAAAAGGCTCGTCTTCGATAGCAGCGGTCCCGACGATCACTCGCGCAACACCCGCTTCCAAATAGTCCGCGATCTGCTCTTCTGTTCGAATGCCGCCTCCAACCTGCACGGGTACAGGGATCGAGCGCGCTATCTCTTTGATGAGCGCTGCATTTGCTGGCTTGCCTTCCTTTGCCCCGTCCAAATCTACGAGATGAACCCAGGTCGCCCCTTGCTCTACCCAGCGCTTTGCCATCGCGAGCGGTGAATCAGCGTACACTGTCTCTTGCCCGTAATCTCCTTGGAAAAGTCGAACACACTTGCCCCCGCGAATATCGATCGCCGGATAAACGATAAAGCTCATGTCAAAACCCCCTCGCATTGAACGGCAAAGTTACGCAGTAGCAGCATTCCTGTCTCTCCGCTCTTTTCCGGGTGAAACTGCATACCGTATACGTTGTCACGATTCACAATGGCTGTGACCTCCTGGTGATAGTCACTCGTCGCAAGCAAGACATCAGACTGGCACAAGACATGATACGAATGGACAAAGTAGACGTAATCGCCATCCTGCACACCGTTTAGTAACGGTTGCTTTTGCTTTATTATCAGTTGGTTCCAGCCCATGTGCGGTACCTTGTAATCCCCGCGAAAACGAACGACCTCACCACCGAGCAGTCCCAAACCCGTATGCTCGCCATGCTCCGCGCTTTTCTCAAATAAAAGTTGCATGCCGAGACAAATGCCCAAGATCGGACGACCTGATACTGCGTATCCCTTGATCGCTTGCTCTAATCCAAGCTCACGTATGTTGGCGATAGCATCCCCGAACGCCCCGACTCCCGGCAAAATCAACCCGCTATATTCTTGCAGACGCTCAGCCTGCGATACGAACTCGTATGAATAGCCCAGCCTTTCCAACGCCTTGCTCAAGCTGTACAAATTCCCCATGCCGTAATCGATGATGCCGATCATGTTACAAAACCCCTTTTGTTGACGGGACCCCTTTTACACGCGGATCGATCGTCGTCGCTTCATCCAATGCACGGCCCAGCGCTTTGAAAATTGCCTCGATCATGTGGTGCGTATTGTGACCGTAGTGCAGGATCACATGCAGATTGATCCGCGCCTCTAGTGCGAGCTTCCATAAAAATTCGTGTACCAGCTCTGTCGGAAACTGACCAACCATATTGGTAGGGTACGTAGCGCGATATTCCAGATGAGGACGGTTGCTGATATCAATGACGACCTGCGCAAGCGCGTCATCCATCGGGACAAACGCATTTCCATAACGCTTGATGCCTTTCTTGTCTCCCAACGCTTCCCGCAGAGCATGCCCAAGACAAATCCCAATATCCTCCACCGTGTGGTGATAGTCGATTTCGATATCTCCCTTTGCCTTGACAGTCAGGTCAAAATGTCCGTGTCGGGTAAACAGGTCTAGCATATGATCCAGAAATGGAACACCCGAATTTTGCTTACTCTCACCCGCGCCGTCTACACCAAAGGAAAGCGCGATCTGCGTCTCATTCGTATTGCGTTCGATCTGTGCTGCACGTTGTTTCCCTTCACTCATCTCTTTTCACTCTCCTGCTCTTCGGTCTCAAAATCTCGCAATCGCGAAAGGATAGCTCGACCGTGCCCAGACAATCCTTCCTGCTCTGCCAGTGCCACAATTTTATGTCCATTGTCTCGCAAATCTCGCTTGCTGTAGGAAACAACACTCGACTTCTTGATAAAATCATCGACGGATAATGGCGAGGAAAAACGCGCCGTTCCATTCGTAGGAATCACATGATTGGTACCAGCAAAATAATCGCCGACTGGTTCTGAGCTGTATGGGCCGAGGAAAATCGCACCTGCATTTTCCACTTTTCCAAGATGCTCAAACGGCTCCGCCACCATGATTTCTAAATGCTCGGGTGCCATACGGTTGATGACGGCAAAACCTTCATCCAAATCGTCGACGAGTAAAATAGCGCCGTAATCGCGTATCGCCGCTTCCGCAATCGATTTGCGTGGAAGATCGGCAAGCTGTCGCTCGACTTCCTGCGACACCTGCTCCGCCAACGATTGCGATGTCGTAACCAATATAGCGGCTGACATCGGATCATGCTCGGCCTGAGACAGCAGGTCTGCCGCAACGTAACGCGAGTTGGCCGTCTCATCTGCGATCACCGCAATTTCACTAGGACCTGCCACCATGTCGATACTGACCAATCCGAAAACTTCTCGCTTTGCCAGTGCCACAAAAATATTGCCGGGCCCGACGATTTTATCAACCGCCTTGATTTGCTCCGTTCCGTAGGTCAGTGCCGCGATCGCCTGTGCCCCACCTACCTTGTATATCTCGGTTACTCCTGCGATTTGAGCCGCAACGAGTATCGCAGGGTTGATTTTCCCATCCGCTCCTGGTGGTGTCGTAATGACGACTTGTGGAACACCTGCGATTTTGGCAGGGATGGCATTCATCAATACACTGGAAGGATAAGCTGCCGTTCCGCCTGGTACATACAATCCTACGCGCTGCAATGGACGTATCAATTGGCCTAGCAAGGTGCCACTCTCTTTGGTGGTAAACCAGGACTGACGCACTTGTCGCTCGTGAAATGCCCGAATATTTTCGGCCGCTTCTATCAATACCGTTTTGACTAGTGGAGAAACGAGCTCACTTGCTTCTGCAAATTCACCTTCGCTCACACGGAAGTTTTGTAGAAGCACACGATCAAATCGTTCTGTGTAATAGCGCAGCGCTTCGTCCCCTTGCTGGCGAACCGAGGTGAGGATCGCCTTCACCGCTTCTTGCTGTTCTCTCGTCCCTGCGTCTACCGATCGTTTCCCGTCATACTGGCTGGCTGACATGATACGCATGACTGTCTCCCCTTTTTCTCTAGTTCCCGCGAGGAATGACCTCTAAAAATTTTCCGGCGATCTCGTCCACCGCTTCACTTTTCATCCGATAGCTGGCTCGATTGGCAATCAGCCTCGTCGTAATTTCACAAATGCTCTCCAGTTCGACCAAGCCATTTTCCCGCAATGTCCTACCTGTTGAGACAATATCCACAATACGATCAGCCAGTCCAATCATCGGTGCAAGCTCTACTGAACCATTCAGCTTGATTACCTCAACCTGCTGTCCCTGCTCACGAAAATAACGTGACGCAATCTTCGGATATTTCGTCGCAACACGCAGCGCTTCCGACGGTTTCCAATCTGGCAGACCCGCTACCATCATGCGACAATAGCCGATATGCAAATCCAACAGCTCGTAAACATCTCGTTCTTCTTCCAATAAAACATCCTTGCCGACGACTCCAACGTCAGCCACCCCATACTCGACATAAGTAGGAACATCGGTAGGCTTCGCCATAATGAATTCAAGCTTGGCATTTTCCACAGGGATAATCAGTTTACGAGAATCTTGTAGATCCGCAGTGACCTGCAAACCAGCCTGCTGGAGGAAGTGGACGGCCTCTTCAAAAATCCGCCCTTTTGGCATGGCGATCGTCAGCTTTTGGTCGTTTTTCGTGAGTGCCATCTCCTACTCCTCCTGTTGTGTCATGCAAATGACCTTAGTATATCCCGCTTCTTGTCCAACCTGTTTCTCATCTATTCTGGAAACGAGACGTGTCACCACCACGAGCCCGTTCTCACGCAATTGCTGTGCCTCTGCCAAAGCGGCGCCGCGGCAATCCTCGGTGTATACAAGCAAAACTCGCGCAGGTGCTTGCCCTTTTTCGAAAGGAGTGACCTGAAGCAGCCGATCCATCTTGATCGCAAAGCCTGTGGCCGATGCCGCACGCCCAAATTGGGAGAGCAACTGATCGTAGCGTCCTCCGCCCAATAGTGGGGAGCCCAGGTCTGCCGCGTACCCTTCGAAAACGACGCCTGTATAGTAGTTCAAATTGATGATCAGATTGAAATCGATCAGCAAATCCTCTGTCACTCCGTAGGCTTCTAACGACTCCCACAAGGAAGCAATCGTCTCGACTGCCCTCCTTGCCTTTCCGTTGCCTGCCAGTTCACGCGCGACTTCAATCTTCCCTTTTCCCCCTTGCAGCCGTAGCAAGGCTTCCAATCGGCTTTTTGCCTCTGTAGGGATGTCTACTGTTGCTAGTAGTTGCCGGAAGCCAACGAAGTCCCGCTCGTACAAAAACTGGCGGAATTGATTGCGAACATGCTCATCCTCAATTTCTTCCTCCAAAAGACCGTCTACGAAATCGACATGCCCAATAGCAATGCGAAACGTCTCTACACCCGCTACCCGCAAGCAAAACACAGCAAGTGCAATTGCTTCCGCATCCGCATCAACAGACGCATCTCCGATCAGCTCGATCCCGGTTTGACAAAACTCTGCATTCCGTCCCGCTTCTTTTTCTTGTGCCCGAAACACATTTGCCTGGTAATACAACCGAATCGGCAATGGAACATCTTTATAAAGGGAGGAAACAACCCTTGCAATTGGCGTTGTCATATCCGGACGCAGGACTACGGTGTGGCCTTGTTTATCCAGGAGGCGAAACATCCGGTCTGTTAGTGTCGCACTTGCTGCTCCTACCGTATCGAAGTACTCCAGAGAGGGTGTGGATATTTCCTCATAGCCCCATCTTTCGATACACTGCCGCAGCTCCCGCTCCAAGTACCGTTGTTTCGCCAGTGATTCCGGCAGTATGTCCCGCATCCCAAGCGGCTTTTCGAATCCCAAGGGTTTTGCCATCCTTGTTCCCTCCATCACATTCGCTTTACTCTGCTAATATGGTAACAAACTAAAGTGTTATGAAGAAGATTACCACGTCGAGATTCTTAGGTCAACCAAGATAAGAATAGTCGGAAAATTTAACACAAAACAAAAAAACCGCCAGGATAAACACCTGACGGCTGATCATAATGGAAGAGACTCTACATGACTTCTTCCTCTGAAGCTTTCATTCGAATGAGCTGCATGGGGTTCCCACCTACAAAGGCACCAGGCGGGACATCTTTATGAACAACCGTTCCCGCTGCGACAATGGCCCCTTTGCCTATCGTTACTCCAGGCAAAATGGTTGTGTTGGCCCCCACCAGGACAGCATCCTCAATAATCACTTCTCCCAAACGGTATTCATCTATCAAATATTCATGCGCAAGTATGGTCGTATTGTACCCGATCACGCAATTACGACCGATCTTGATTTTCTCGGGAAACATAATATCCATCATCACCATCAACGCAACCGCACTATGCTGCCCTACTTCCATACGCAAAAATGTGCGGTACATCCAGTTCTTCCACGAAACGATCGGCGTATATCTGGAGAGTTGGATGACGATAAAATTTTTCATGACTTTCCAGAAGCTTACCGTTCGATACATGTGCCAAAGCGGATTTACCCCATTTACGGGATAACGTGTTGTCTTTCTCATATGCGTCTCTTTCTCCTACAAGTCAGAATCGGCATCTTCTAAAATGGCATTCGACTGTTTCCGTGTGAAGTGCATCGCTGCGTTGTAACCCATCCGTTTCAGACGGAAGTTCATCGCTGCAACCTCAATGATGACTGCCAAGTTTCGTCCTGGTCGAACAGGAACGGTAATAATCGGAATTTCGGTATCCATGATCTTCAATGTTTCCTCATCGAGCCCCAACCGCTCGTACATTTTATGTGGCTCCCACAGTTCTAGCTGAACAACCATCTCGATGTTTTTTACATTGCGCACGGCACCTGCACCAAACATCGTCATAATGTTGATAATCCCCACACCGCGGATTTCCAAGAGATGCTGAATCAGTTCAGGGGCGCTACCGCTTAGCTGCCCACCCTGTGTCTGCTTAATCTCCACTGCGTCATCTGCTACGAGTCGGTGTCCGCGCTTTACAAGCTCAAGTGCGGCTTCACTCTTCCCGATCCCGCTCGATCCCATAATCAAAACGCCGACACCGTAAATGTCTGTAAGTACCCCATGAATCGTCGTCGTTGGTGCAAGACGATTCTCCAGGAAGTTGGTCACTTTCCCGACTAGCGTCGTCGTTGCGAGCGGGGACTGAAGTACAGGTACCCCCAACCGATTGGAAACGTCAATCATCTCTTCAGGCACCATCTGATTACGGGTCACACAGAAGCAAGGAACCTGACTTTGCATGAGAAAATTCATCCGTTCCAGCCGTTCCTCTGGAGTCAGCGTTTGAAAAAAGTTGATTTCCGTCAAGCCGAACAATTGAATCCGCTCTTCCGCATAATACGAATAGTAACCGGCTAACTGCAGGCCGGGGCGACTCAAATCCGTTACGGTAATCTCACGCCCCAAGCCCTCTTCCCCGCTCAAGATCGTCATATTGAAATGGTCCACTAGATGGCTCACATTCGTCTTACGCATGAAGCTTCCCCCTCACATGGGATTTTCCGTCCCTATGGTTGTGTCTCTATTGTATCGAAACCTCTGTACTTACGACAACCTAATAAGACCGAGCATCCTTATTAGGCAAAAACCCCGCGACTCGTTTGAGAGAATACGGGGCTTTTTCGAACATACTACCTCTTTTCTTTTTTCATCCCTACTACAACTTCAATGAGGTAGCCAAAAATACTCATCAGTGCTGCTGCCACAATGACCGTGCCAATGTTATCAGGCCATGGACCCACTTCAAATCCATCAATAAAATAGGCAGTCAACGCAAACGTCACGGCATTAATGACAAACCAGAACAAACCGATCGTCAATACTTGCAAGGGAAAAGTAAAAAACAGCAGAATCGGCCGAATCACTGTGTTGACCATCCCTAAAATCAACGTAGCCCATAGTGCTACAGTGAAATTCGCGACATAAATGGAATGGAACCAATTGCTGATCAAAAGTAGCGCAGCCCCATTTAAAAGCATTTTGATTATCCAGCGGCTCATGGTGCATTCCCCCTATACAGTCTTGCCTTCGCGCAACGATTAACGATTCCCCGTTACTTCCCATTCCCATTGCTCAAAAAACGTTGTCATGAATCGATGTCTGTCTTCGGCGATTTTCTGGGCAGTCTTGGTGAAAAGCTTGTCTTTGATGCGCTGCAGCTTCCAAGTGTATTCCTTATACGGTGTATGCTGATTGGGATCATCCGATTGTATGGGTTGCCCAATAACCCCAGTATAAGCAAAAACCCGAGCCACTCCAATAGCCCCAATCGAATCCAGCTTGTCTGCATCAAACAAGACCTTTTCTTCCAAGGTATGTGGCGGTCGGTTTTTGCGAAAACGATGGGCGAGAATTGCAGACTGTACACGTGAGATGAATGCTTCCGTCATACTGCGTTCGGAGAGCCATTCCCCTGCTAGTCTTGCGCTGATTTCGGCATGGCACTCGCCTGTTTGCCGTTCTTCTGCTCTCCCGATATCATGCAGCAAAGCAGCGAGGCGCAGCACTTCCATATCTGCCCCTTCCTCGCAGCCAATCCGCTCACACATCGCCATCACACGCAAATTATGCTGCCAATCGTGTGCAGGATCTTGTCCATCAAAGCGCTTCTGTGCTTCTGCCACCAGATCGGCAGGTAGTGCGGCAAGAGAATCCTTCACGTAATCCATCTTTTCCTCCCCCTTTGCGTCCACCTAGAAAAGATGCCCCCCTGGATCAGGGAGGCTATCTCTCGATTACTTCGAAACGAATTGCTCTAGCTTGGCATTCGTCCGTTCTTTATCGCGTTCCAAAATCGGCTTCAAATAGATACCCGTGTACGAGCCTTCCAATTGTGCCACTTCTTCCGGTGTACCCGTTCCGATAATCTCTCCGCCGCGGGTACCGCCCTCTGGACCTAAATCTACGATGTAGTCCACCGTTTTGATGACATCCAGATTGTGCTCGATGACCAGCACCGTCTCCCCGTTTTCCACCAATCGTTGCAGTACCTTCAATAAACGATCAATGTCATCCGTATGCAGACCAGTTGTCGGTTCATCCAGAATGTAAAGCGTACGCCCTGTGCTGCGTCGATACAGCTCAGATGCGAGCTTGACACGTTGCGCTTCCCCGCCTGAGAGCGTCGTAGCAGGCTGCCCAAGCTTTACGTATCCTAGCCCTACGTCTACAATCGTCTGTAGTTTGCGCTCAATCTTTGGCAGGTTGCGGAAAAACTCTACGCCATCCTCAATGGTCATTTCCAGCACATCTGCAATGTTCTTGCCTTTGTATTTTACATCGAGCGTCTCGCGGTTGTAGCGCTTGCCATGGCAAACTTCGCAAGGCACATACACATCCGGCAAAAAGTGCATCTCGATTTTAATGATCCCGTCACCACTGCACGCTTCACAACGGCCGCCCTTGACGTTAAAGCTGAAGCGACCTTTTTTATAGCCGCGCACTTTGGCTTCGTTGGTGGAAGCAAACAGGTCGCGAATATCATCAAAGACACCTGTATATGTCGCCGGATTGGAACGTGGTGTACGTCCAATTGGAGATTGATCGATGTCGATCACCTTATCCAAATGCTCCAGTCCCAGGATGCGGCGATGCTCACCTGGCTTCACCTTTGCCTTATTCAAATCACGAGCTAGTGTCTTTTGCAAAATTTCATTGATCAGCGTGCTTTTTCCTGAGCCAGATACACCTGTTACGGCAACAAAAACGCCTAGAGGAAGCTTCGCAGTGACGTTTTTCAGGTTGTTTTCCTTCGCGCCCTCAATCTTGATCCATTTATCCGAAGGCTTGCGACGCTCCATCGGAACAGGGATGAATTTGCGCCCACTCAAATAGGCACCCGTCAAGGAGTTAGGGTCCTTCATGACTTCATCCGGAGTTCCTGCCGCTACGATTTGACCGCCATGTATGCCAGCGCCCGGTCCAATATCAATAATATAATCGCAGGCCATCATCGTATCCTCGTCATGCTCGACGACGATCAATGTATTCCCCAGCTTGGTCATATGCTCCAACGTCTTGATCAGACGCGCGTTATCCCGCTGATGCAATCCGATACTCGGCTCATCCAAAATGTAGAGAACCCCCATCAGACTAGAACCGATCTGCGTAGCCAGTCGAATCCGCTGCGCTTCTCCCCCGGACAATGTTCCCGCCGCTCGGCTCAGCGTCAAGTAATCCAGTCCGACATCAATCAAAAAGTTCAGTCGCGCCTTGATTTCTTTTACGATCAAGTTCGCGATCTTCGCTTCCCGCTCTGTCAGTTCCAGCCCATCGACAAACTGATGCGCATCGAGAATCGACAGTATAGTCAGCTCGGAAATACTGCGCTCCCCGACCTTTACTGCCAAGCTCTCTTGACGCAAGCGTTGGCCTTTACAGACAGGACACGCCTTTTGGCTCATGAAGCCTTCGATTTGTTCGCGGATGTAATCCGAGCTCGTCTCCAGATGACGTCGTTGCAGGTTGATGACGACACCCTCGAACGGTACGACTGCCTCGCGCACCTGCCCAAACTCGTTCTCATAGCGGAAGTGAATTTTTTCGCCTTCACTGCCGTACATCAAGATTTGTCGGTGCGCTACCGTAAGCTCCTCATATGGCACATCCATCCGAATGTTAAAGTGACGGCAAGCTGATTCCAACAATTGTTGATAGTAAGTAGAAGTCTTCGGCTCCCATGCGCCAATCGCCCCGTCATCGAGCGTCTTCGTCACATCGGGAACGACCATATCCGGGTCTACCTCCAATTTGACACCCAGTCCATCACACTCCGAGCAAGCACCAAACGGGCTGTTAAAGGAGAAAATCCGCGGCTCCAGCTCTCCGATGGAGAATCCGCATACTGGGCAAGCATGCTTTTCACTGAACAGCAGCTCCTCTTGCTCCATCACATCGACGATGACCTTGCCATCTGCTAAACGAAGTGCCGTTTCCAGGGAGTCTGCCAGACGCGCCTGTACATCCGGCTTCACGACGATCCGGTCAACGACAACCTCAATGTTATGCTTCTTGTTCTTTTCCAGCTTGATGTCTTCGGACAGATCGGTAATTTCACCATTGACCCGCACACGGACGAAGCCTTGCTTGCGGATGTCCTCGAGCAGCTTGACGTGCTCTCCCTTGCGTCCTTGTACCATAGGCGCGAGAATCTGCATTTTCGTGCGCTCAGGATACTCCAATAGGCGATCGACCATTTGTTCAATGGTCTGGGATTGGATCTCGATGCCATGCTCCGGACAAACCGCTCTACCGACACGCGCATACAAAAGGCGCAAATAGTCGTAGATTTCCGTAACCGTACCTACCGTGGAGCGAGGGTTGCGGCTCGTCGTTTTCTGGTCAATCGAGATCGCAGGGGAAAGTCCCTCAATCGAATCCACGTCCGGCTTGTCCATCTGTCCGAGAAATTGACGGGCGTATGCGGACAGTGACTCGACATAGCGTCGTTGTCCCTCTGCGTAAATCGTGTCAAAAGCAAGCGAGGACTTACCCGAGCCAGACAAACCCGTCAGAACGACGAATTTGTCCCTCGGAATCACTACATCAACATTTTTTAGGTTGTGGGCACGTGCACCCTTTACGACAATATGTTCTAATGGCATGAAAAAAACCTCTCCTTAGAGTTCCGCCTTCAGCTCAAGAATCAAATCACGCAATTCGGCCGCACGCTCGAACATGAGGTTGCGTGCTGCTTCCTTCATTTCTTCTTCCATACGTTCTATAACAGCCACGCGATCCTTCTTCGGCATTTTCTTGAAATCTGCATGTGGCAAGTAATCTGCTTTTTCCTCCGCTACCTTGGTCGCCTCGATCACTTCGCGGACGGACTTTTTCACGGTTTGCGGCGTGATGCCGTGCTCTTCATTGTAAGCCATCTGAATAGAACGACGACGGTCTGTCTCACGAATCGCAGAGGTCATCGAATCTGTCATTTTGTCAGCGTACATAATAACGCGTCCCTCTGCGTTCCGCGCAGCCCGACCAATCGTCTGAATCAGCGAACGCTCATTGCGAAGGAAGCCTTCCTTGTCTGCATCCAATATCGCTACGAGTGATACTTCCGGCAAGTCAAGACCTTCCCTCAATAGGTTGATCCCGACTAGCACGTCGAATTCACCCAAACGCAATGAACGCAAGATCTGCATCCGCTCAATCGTTTTAATATCCGAGTGAAGATAGCGGACCTTGATTCCGATTTCTTTCAGATAGTCCGTCAAATCCTCAGACATTTTCTTCGTCAGAGTCGTGACGAGAACCCGCTCATTTTTCGCAATCGTGGCTTGAATTTCGCCAATCAAATCGTCAATCTGTCCCTTGATCGGACGTACCGTAACCGTTGGATCAATCAAGCCTGTCGGACGAATCACCTGCTGTACCATTTCCGGACTGTGTTCCAGCTCATAAAGACCAGGTGTAGCCGAAATGTAGATCGCTTGTTTCAGCTTTCCTTCAAACTCCTCGAACTTTAGTGGACGGTTATCGCGTGCAGAGGGCAAACGGAATCCGTGATCGACCAGTACATCCTTCCGTGCGCGGTCACCGTTATACATCCCCCGAACCTGCGGCAAGGTCATGTGCGACTCATCCATCATGACGATAAAATCTTCTGGGAAGTAATCCAGCAAGGTATAAGGAGCATGCCCGGCAGGCAGTCCCGTCAGATGGCGAGAGTAGTTTTCAATACCGGAGCAAAAGCCCATCTCCATCATCATCTCAATATCGTACCGTGTGCGTTGCTCCAGTCGCTGTGCTTCCAGGAGCTTGCCCGCATCACGGAATTCTTTCAGTCTTTCTTCCAGCTCGGCCTCGATGCTTTGGACAGCCAGCTTCATTTTTTCCTCGCGCGTTACGTAGTGAGATTTAGGGAAGATGGCAATGTGATCACGCTGTCCCAAAATCTCGCCGGTCAGTACGTCAATCGAAGTAATCCGTTCTATTTCATCTCCAAAAAACTCAACGCGAATCGCCTGCTCACTCTCTGAAGCAGGGAAAATCTCCACGACGTCACCCCGCACACGGAACGTACCGCGCGTGAAGTTGATGTCGTTGCGTGTATACTGGATATCGACCAGACGATGCAAAATCTCGTCCCGTCCTGTTTCCATGCCAACACGTAAAGACAAGAGCAGCTCCCGATACTCCTCAGGAGAACCCAATCCGTATATGCAGGAGACGGAGGCAACGATGATCACATCTCGGCGTTCAAACAACGCACTGGTAGCGGAGTGACGGAGCTTGTCGATCTCGTCGTTAATGCTCGAGTCTTTTTCAATAAACGTATCCGATTGGGGAATGTACGCTTCGGGTTGATAGTAATCGTAGTAGCTGACGAAGTATTCCACCGCGTTGTTCGGGAAAAACTCCTTAAACTCTGCACAAAGCTGAGCGGCCAGAGTTTTGTTGTGTGCCATCACGAGTGTTGGCCTGTTCACCTGAGCAATTACCTGGGCAGCCGTATAAGTCTTTCCCGTTCCCGTCGCACCCAGCAATGTCTGGTGTCGCTTGCCAGCCTGTAACCCTGCCACCAGCTCGGCAATGGCGGTCGGCTGGTCACCGGACGGTTGAAACTCCGATACCAATTCAAAACGCTCCATTCCCTCGTTCATCTCCTCATAGCATGACTGTTTCTACTTTCCATTATAACACAATTCCGGCTAGTTTAAGCCCAAAATTCGAACAAACGTTTGTCTTCATCTTTCCACCGATTTTTCCGATATAAGATGAAGGAAGTGCAAACATGCGCAGATAGACTCGCCACCTTCAGGGAGGATTGACATGTCAGATACCGGAACAACCGTTAAAAATAACCCTTATATACAACCGCATTTGAGCTATAAAGGCAAAAAAGAATTCACCACCGAGCTCGACCAAAATGCCTTTATGAAGCTCATGCTCGAGCAGTTAAAGCATCAAGACCCTATGTCCCCAATGGACAACTCTCAATTCATCCAGCAAACAAGTATGCTGACCATGGTAGAAAAAATCACAAAAATGACCACGCTGATGGAGCAATCGAACAACAGCATGGTCACTTTGGAAAAGTATGAAAAGCTAGTAGGTCGTACAGCCTCGTATTCCCTTACTACAAAAGACGAGATGACGGGAGAAACTTCGACACAGAAGAAAGAAGGCTTACTTGATGCCGTCTACATGGATCAAGGCAAAATCTACTTCCGCATCGCAGGCGAATCGACACCGATTCCTCTGGCAGACGTCTCCGGACTGGAATCGCAAGGTCTGGCTGGTAATACGCTCGATAACAGCGTGAAGTACATGGAAATGATCGGTCGAGAGATTTCCTATAAAGTTACCAAGGAAGTCGACCGGGATGGCAATCCAGATACCACACACGACGTTTCCAAGGTGGATGAAATCTTGAATGGCGTCATCACTGGCTTTACTACCAAAAATGGTACCGCACAATTCCAACTGGATAATGGATCAACCGTAAAAGCCGAAGAAATCGTAGGCATGACGGTGAAACCTGAAAACAGAACAATGGGCAACTCCCTTGCCTACGCGCAAATGATCGGCTACAACATCACATACAATCAGTCTCAGACGAATCCAGACGGCACCACTACCAATACGCCTCTTACAGGCGTGGTCAAAGCTGTCAGCATGAAAAACGGAGTAGTCGAGTTCGTCCTCCAGGATGATAAGAAAGTCGCTCTCAATCAAATCACAGGATTCGAAGCAACTGCCTAGAATCCCATACAAAAAGCCGCACATCTTCGCAATCGGAGAAGGCGGCTTTTTCTTTTGTAAGGTGCTATTCGTTTACGATCACTTTTCCGGTTATCGCATCCACATAAAACGTATCATCTACTTTAAATTCTCCCCCGCAGAAGCAATGCGAGCGAGCTTGGCGAAACGAAAGGTCATAGCCGAGCTTCCAGGTAATCGTGTCTTTCTCGTGATCTGGCTTGTGGATGTAGGTCAGCTCAAGTGGATAGGTTTGGAGTAAACGGGTCATGGCCACTTGTTCTTTAAGCGCTTGGGAACGGGCCGGGTATTTGACACTTGCCGGTTTGTTTATGCTCACCTGCTCCCATTTACCGGTCCATGAATCGATTCGAATCGTATACATCCCCTGTTCCACACTCTGGTTGATCCCATAAACCGGAATGCCGTTCACAAGGGGATCAGCTACGATCGAGGTGTACCTTTCACCTCCATCCTCCTTTACTTGTATCTGATTGCTTCCAGACGGAGTCAGTCTTTTCAAAAGCTTTTCCGCTTCCATTCGATCCCGCTTCTTATCCGTTTTCACGTTAGACCCTTGCGGATTGTTCACCTTAGTAGAAAATTCAAGCAATTCACCAGTCTTTGCATCCGTCACGAGGAGATGGTGCTGCTCGCCGTTACTGCTTCCCTCAGGAAAGGTCGCCATTCGAGATATCTTGTCGGCATAGGGAACCCCCTCACCAAAGTTTCCCCATATGAAATAACGAAGGGCTGGACCATCATCGTAACTCGCCTCGTAGATGGATAGCGGCAGCTTTTCTGTTTCGATTCTAAACAGCATGCGTAACAAATCACGCGCTTGCGTCTCTGTTTGCGCTACCCACTTTTCACCTGTTCCAGTCACATTGATGGTCTGAGACGGGTTGGTTGTCGCTCGGGTATTCGTTGTTAATAATCGTTTACCACTAAAGGCATCCAATGCACTACCTGTATGTTGTTGCGTTATGATTCCATTTTTCAGGACATAAGCGAGTTTTGCTTCTACCTGATCGCTTTGATTATGAATGGGTAATAAATAAACAAGTTCTAATGGACGGCTTTCTTGCCACTTTCGTACTGCTTGTTCGGAGGAGATGACGCGCTGCGGAGATGGGAGTGAAGAGGGACTTACTTTTTCGTATAATCTGCCATCAAACGTAGAAAACCAAACGATTCTTCCCGATGCATCAAAACTGACTAGACAATCATAATCGTCATCGAGCACCACATTATTCAGGACTCGCACCAGTCGAACCGTCAATAAGTCCTTATTTTTATAAACCTCTCTCGCTTGATAAGTGTTACCTGTGCCTGTTCCCTGCAAACCAGCGACAAAAGCCAGCGCACGCGTTTTTGCCTGCTGCTCAGTCGGATAGGTAGGCTTTGTTGCTGCTTTCGAGGTAAGATTCAGTCTGAGCAACTCCCCTGTCTGTCCGTCAAAAATCGCATCATCCATAGACGATTCAGCCTCAGCAGCAGACTGTGCAAACGTGACCACCACCCCGCTAACACCGGGTCCATCCACTTCACCACCGTAAACGACATAGCGCGAAGACAGCTCCGGTAAAAGCTTGACTAGCTTTTGGACACCTTTCGTCACATGCATCGGCACAGCCACAACCGATTGAGCCTGCGCTACGGTCACAGGACTCGTTGCGCCTACTCCAGACAAGGGGGAGGCAAAAACTGTGGCGGCAGCTAAAGTACCTGACAAAAACCACGAGACCGTTCTTTTCACTTTGAACACCGAACCCACTCCCTCTTTTTTCCTCCTACATTGAGACGCAACAGCCACCCGTAAGTTTCCGAATGGACAAGCTATACTCGAAAAAAAGAAGGTATGCACGTTTGTCTGCATACCTTCTCCCCAACTATCCTTATGCTCCTACATTCAGCTTCTCCAGCTTTTGCTTGATCAGCTCGACTACACTGGCGCGTTTCAAATCAACAAATGCACGGGTATTTGCATCTGGAACCACAATGATCCCCAGTTGGTGATGATTGCCCGCATAGACCGCACACTGTACGAACTTCAGCTCGCCTTCACGCGTGAGTACTTCCATTTTGCAAAAGGCAGGATTGGCTTGTAACGCTGGATAAAGATCTTCTTTTTCCCGCACCGAAATGCCATTTACTTTCACGATAATCTCACCGGGCGTGATGCCGATCTCCTCTGCTCTCGTACCCGGAATGACACCCATTACTTTTACACCACGCGAAGACTGGATGAAATAAGGCGAACGCTTTCTTTCTTGATACTGACTCCAGAAAAACAACGCCTCATGACCGAATAGTGCAAAGATCGCGGCCAGCAAGATCAACGGATAAAACCATACAGCCAGAGCACATAACCCCAACAAACCAATCGCATACAGCGTCAAATTTTTCGCAACCTGCGTTGCTTTTCTATAAGGTGTCATCGTTTGCGTCATATCGGAGAATCCGGTCACCGTCGGCAAAAGCATCAGTCCGAATGAAGCGGCTTCCGGCGAAAAGAACGGCCACCCCGGATACAACGCACCACTGATAGCACCTGGCTCCATCTGTACGAACAGCACGGCTGGCGTCAGCCAAAAAGAATGAAGCAAATAGGCACCGACGATCCGACCACGCTGCCCTTCCACGAACAGCGGAGAAGCGTCCCGCCCGCCATTCCAACGTACGAGCATCGCTTCAATCAGATGCATGACCGCAACTAACGCAAGCAACGGCAAAGGTTTCGCCTGACGAATCATTTCCCAAACAAAGCTCAATCCAGGAACATCCGTAACTGGTGGAATGACCTGTGTGATCGCGTGTAAAATCGCCAAAATCCCTGCAGCATATGCGAAACAGAGAAACCGTAAACGAATCAGCGCCAAGATGAGCGCCAATCCCCATAGTATCCACAAATCCTGTGCTTGCACGACCACGCCGAGTCCTGCGCTAAGAAGAGAAATAAGCAAGCCACCCACCAAGCCCATCCCTACAGCCCGTATCGTCGAGAGCAAGGGGGACTGAATGCGTGCAGAAAAAAGCTGCCTTTCCAGGTTCATCTGTCTGCGATAATGCAAATAAATAAAAACCAGAAAGAGATAGAAAACAGGATTGATAAAAAATGCGGCAAAGCCATATGCAATGGTAAGCATATCTGCCTGTATCGCCAATTGCCTCACCTCAACTAAAAGAAAGAAAAACCACGGCATTTGATTTGCCGTGGTTATCATTTCTACGGATAGAAGGTAATTACCTGCTTCCATTTTCTTGATTATTCATTACTTGCCCGTGACTACTTCCAGAGCTTTTTGCAATTGCAGGTCATTTTCTGGCTTCGTCATCGTTTTACGGAGACTTTCTTCCAGCGAAGAGCGTGTCTTCGCGTCTACTTTGCCAGTTACCTCAAGCTTATTGGAGGTTTGGAACTGCTTGATTACTTCCTCTGTCTTTTCATCAAAATAGCCATCTTCTCGTCCTGGGGACAGATTCAAGCCCTTCAGGATGAGCTGCAGGTTTTTCACGTCCGTACCGGCCATATCGCGCTGCAATACTTTATCTGCCGGCAACAGAGTTGCGTTGAAATAGTCTGGTTGCTTGACTGCAAAGTCTGGCGTAATGCCTTTTTTATGGACCCATTCACCCTTCGGTGTGAGCCACTTGGCAATCGTCAGCTTCAATTGGCTCTTGTCGTTCATTTCCATGGTACTCTGAACGGTTCCTTTACCAAATGTCTTCTCACCGACCAGCTTGTAGTTGCCGCTATCCCGCAGAGCACCTGCGAGAATCTCCGAGGCACTGGCGCTTCCGCCATTAATCAGTACCGAGATTGGGTAAGGCTTAGCAGCTACTGTAGTCGAGAAATACTCTTCCTTTTGCTGTCCGCCATTTCCATACTCGATTTGCACGATCTTACCTTTATTCGGTACGAGGATTTCTCCGATTTCTTTCACGGCTAACAAATACCCGCCCGGATTGCCTCGAACGTCAATTACCAAACCGCCAATCCCCTTCTGTTCGAGAGCAGCCAACTGATCTTTGAAGTGCTTAGCTGTTTCTGTAGAGAATTGGGTAAGGTTGATCACGCCTACTTTGACACCGTTCTTCTCGAGTATCTGACTGTTTACCGTCTCAATCGGAATATCGTCACGTACACACACGATGGTAAGGGGCTCCGGTACTCCGGCTCTCACAACTTTGAGAACCGCCTTTGTTCCTTTAGGCCCGCGAATCTTCGTCACTGCCTGATGCAGGTCCAATCCTTCCAGGGATTCATCATTTACGCTCAAAATTTGGTCGTTTGGCCGCAGCCCTGCACGCTCCGCTGGGGAGTTTTTGAATGGCGAAACAACCGTTACCCGACCATTTTGCATCGTAACTTCTGTCCCGATCCCTTGGAAAGTCGAGTGTAGGGTAGATGTGAACTCCTCAGCAGAACGAGGGTCCATGTAATCACTGTACGGATCTTCGAGCGACCCGACCATTCCGCCAATTGCACCTTCTACTAACTGCTCATTGGTGACATTTTGGATGTAATCTTTCTTGATTGTTGAAAACGCCTCGTACAGCTTCTGGAACTCTTTCGGATAATCTCCGCTCCCAGAAAACAGCGCCATGCTGGATGCTGTTAAAGCCCCACCTTGACTCGAACTGGCGCTAGCCGATGTCTTCATGATCGCCATCGTAATAAAACTGCTGGCTACCATCGAGATGAGTACAAGCGCGATTACGGTACGTCCTTTCCATCTCACTGTTACGTCACCATCCTTTGTGCTACCGGAAAAAGATATGCTGCTAGTGTATGCATGTTCCGTTAACAATATTTGTCTGGTCGCACGAGGGTCTACTTCAAGTACGGCATTGGGTTAACTGCTACGTCATTTTTATAGACGGTAAAGTGTACGTGATTTCCGGTTGAGCGACCTGTTGACCCTACCTCTGCGATCTTTTGACCTCTCGATACGGCTTGCCCAACAGAAACCTTGATACCTCCCTCGCGAATATGACCGTACAGAGTGGTATATTCCGCGTTATGCTTGATCATTACTGTATTCCCGTAGCCGCCGTTATATCCTGCAAAGAGAACGATTCCGTCAGCCGCTGCCATAATAGACGTTCCTTTAGGTGCTGCCATATCTAAACCATTATGCCCAGCCGAGCGGCCTGTAAACGGGTCTGACCGCATTCCGAAGCCTGAAGTGAAGCGAAATTGTCCACTTGCGACAGGCAAGCCAAACTTACCACCCTTGTAGCCTGTACTGGAGGCGCTCATCGCACGTACTCGCTCCGCGTATTTGGCTGATTCCTGTTTAGTGATAGCCAAAAGCTCCTGTCCATACTGCTCTAAATCTACTTCCAGTGCAGATTCTTTCTTATCCAGTTCAGCCTTGACCACTAGACTTTGCTTGTACTGCTTGTCCAATTCGACTTTGAGTTCCTCAGCCTCATCGAACATCCCGGAGTACACAGTCAGCTGATGATCAATTTCTTTCTTTTTGGTCTCGATGGTTTCCTTATCGCGAATGTTATCCTCTAAAATACGCGTGTCCTGCTCCAAAATAAGCTGCAAGGCCTGCATACGCGTCAAAAAGTCCCCAAAGTCAGAGGAACCGAGAAGTACATCCAAATAGGAGATCGTACCGCGTTCATACATGGAAGTCACACGTGTTCTGAGCAAGGCATCCCTTTTCGCCACGCGGTCTTTTGCTTCATCCAGATGATCCTGAGCGTTTGCTGCTTTTTCCTTGGTATCATCCATTTGCTGCTCAAGCTTGTCCAGCTTTTTCTGTGTATCGTTGCGCCGCAAATCGATTTGCATCAATTGCGTTTCCAAGCCCTTTTTCTCTTTTTGCACGACATTGATCTGTTCTTCGGTCTTCTTCAATTGCTGCTGCTGGCTTTTCTTCTTCTTTTGGATGTCTTTTAGCTCTCGATTAATCTTGTCCAAAGAGGCCTTACTAGGCGCTGCCAAGCTCACATTTGTCGGGAGCACAGTACCGACCACAAGCCCAGTGATTACGAGTGCTAGCAGGATTCTCTTTCTCATGTTACTCCTCCCACGCTCTTCAAATTATTAAACTCGCAAGAAGCGACGTACAGACACCAAACTTCCCCAAATCCCGATGAATGCACCAATCGCAAGCAAAGCCAGCGCCACTTGATACACGAGCGGGAATAGCGGCAACAGTTTAAACAGTTGGGAAGCTTCAAAGCTGGAGTGAATGGCATCCAGGAGGTAGTAATACCCAACCGTTAACATAATGGTCGGAATCAATGCCCCTGCCACACCCATCAACAGCCCTTCCACAAAGAATGGCCAACGGATAAACCAGTTCGTGGCCCCAACCAGCTTCATGATTTCAATCTCTCTGCGGCGTGCCACAATCGTCAGCTTAATCGTGTTGGCAATCAAGAACATCGCCGTAAAGCCAAGTCCAATAATAAAGGCAATCCCGACATTACGAACTGCTCCTGTCAAGGAAAACAGCTTATCCACAGTGCCTTCCCCGTAGGTCAGGCTTTTGACATACTGGAGATTTTTAATTTGAGCGGCAACAGCAGCAGTGTCTTGCGGTTGCTTCGTTTTTACGGTAAACGCATCCGGCAGAGGATTGCTTTCCTCCAATCCTTCAAACAAGTACGCTTTTTCACCAAGGCTCTCTTTAAACTGCTTCAGTCCTTCGTCTTTCGGTATAAATGAAACAGACTCCACTTGCGGAAGTTTCTTGATGTTGGTCTCAACCTGCGTGATGTTTTCTTTTGTCGCAAGCAAGTCCATGAAAACGCGAATTTCCACTTGTTTTTCGACGGATTGCGCAAAGTAATTGACGTTCATCGCCAACACGAGAAAAACTCCCAAAATAAACAGGGTAATGGTCACGGCACTAATAGAAGCGAACGACATCCAGCCGTTCCGCCCGAGGTTTTTGACCCCTTCACGGACATGGCGCCCTAGCGTCCTAATCTTCATAACCGTATTCCCCTCTCTGCTCATCACGGGCAATTTGGCCTGCTTCGATTGCAACTACCCGTTTTCTCATGGTGTTTACAATTTCCCTGTTGTGGGTCGCCATGACGACCGTCGTTCCTCGCTGATTGATTTCTTCAAACAGCTTCATGATTTCCCAAGAGGTCTCTGGGTCCAAGTTTCCCGTCGGTTCATCCGCGATAATAATTCCCGGGCTATTCACCAGCGCTCTCGCCAAGGCAACACGTTGCTGCTCACCACCGGACAGCTCGTTTGGCAGCATTTTGGCTTTATGCTTGAGCTTTACGAGGCCCAGAACATCCATCACACGCGGCTTGATTTGTTTAGGATTACTCTCGATTACTTCCATCGCAAATGCGACGTTTTCGAAAACAGTCAATGTCGGCAGCAGCTTGAAGTCTTGGAACACAACACCGATACTGCGGCGGACTAATGGAATTTGACGTTCTTTGATTCTGCTGACATTGAAGCCACCCAAAAAGATTTGTCCTTTCGTCGGCTTCTCTTCACGGTACATCAATTTGATAAACGTAGATTTACCCGCTCCACTGGGGCCAACTACGTACACAAATTCACCCTTTTCGATTCGAATGTTGATACCTTTCAAAGCATTCGTACCATTCGGGTATGTTTTCCACACATCGAACATTTCGATCAAGCAAATCACATCCTACTTCGTCAGATCCTTCTTTATGTATCTTGATCCTGATTTTTTGTTAACGGTAAAATCGACAAAACCCCTCTACCCACTAGCAACCGCTGACATACCTTGTTGAAAAACAGCGGGATTTCCCATCTTATCCATTATACCACCACGATTCAAGGATGGTATCCACTAAATCTCTCATTTCTTGTCGAAACAGCTTCGATTGTTAACAACTGTCACGAATTAGGGAGAAAATAAGATTGCACATTCCCGCCTAGCTTCATGGAAAACAGTTGGCTACAATGAGTGTGACAAGAAAGTCATCATGTAAAAGGAGCTGGTTATACCGTGGAAAATTTTGTTTACCATAACCCGACACAGCTGATTTTTGGACGGGGTCAATTGGCCCAGCTCGAGGAAAAAGCAAGACAGCTAGGTCCCACTGTTCTTTTGGTATATGGTGGTGGCAGTATAAAGCGAACTGGTCTCTACGACAAAGTGATTTCTCTCCTCCAGTCTGCGGGCTGCCGCGTGCATGAGTTGGCAGGAGTGGAGCCAAATCCACGTCTGAGTACCGTGAACAAAGGAATTGAGCTATGTCGCCAAGAAGGCGTTAATTGGATACTCGCTGTTGGTGGAGGCAGTGTAATCGACGCGGCCAAAGCAGTTGCGATTGGTGTGCCCTACGAGGGAGATGTATGGGATTTTTATACGCGTAAAGCGGTCGCACAAGAGGCCCTACCCCTCGGTACCGTACTGACACTTGCTGCTACTGGTTCTGAAATGAACCGGGGAAGTGTCGTCACCAACTGGGAGACACAAGAAAAGCATGGAGCTGGCACGACGTTTCCGGCGTTTTCGATTCTGGACCCTGAGCATACGTTTAGCGTACCTCGCGACCAAACAATCTACGGAATCAGCGACATTTTGTCCCATGTATTCGAGCAGTATTTCACGCATACAACCGAAATTCCATTGCAAACACGTTTTGCTGAGTCGATCATGAAGACCGTCATCGAAAATGCAGAACGCGTCCTCACCAATCCGGAAGACTACGATGCCCGCGCCAACATCCTGTACTGCGGAACAATGGCATTGAACGGCACACTCCCGGTTGGCGTCACAACAGACTGGGCAACCCACTCTATTGAGCATGCTGTCAGTGCTGTTTACGACATCCCGCACGGTGGCGGTCTGGCGATCATCTTCCCGAAATGGATGCGCTATGTGTACCGTGAAAACGTCGCTCGCTTCGTGCGCTTCGCAACAGAGGTATGGAATATCGATCCTTTCAGCAAAACAGATGATGAGATCGCCTTGGAAGGGATTGCCGCTACAGAAGCTTTCTTTGCGCGTATCGGTGCCCCGACCCGATTTGCTGATTACGACATCACCGATGAGCACTTGCAACTCATGGCCGAAAAAGCCACTCCGTTTGGGCCGATCGGTCAGTTTAAGACGTTGACGAGTGACGATGTGGCACAGATTCTTCGCATGTCTTTGTAAACACAAACAAACGCCGCCTTCCAGAAATGGGAGTACGGCGTTTGTTACTTTGATCGTCAGTTTTGATTCAGCCATTTTTTCCGAATTAGATTTCCGCATAACAGCACCAACGGTACACCGATGCTGTAGGTAAAATCATAGAATGGCCAGTACTTCGAAATGATGTCTCCAAAGACGACAATATTGGGCGAGAATATCGTGGACATCACCATGAGCAAAACGATGTACGGCAAGATCAAGACCTTGAAGTTGTCGATTCGAAAGACATGACGGATTCCCAAATGAAAAAACAGGCAGTACAGCGTAATTTTGACGCTCACCGCGATAAACCAGATCACCGCAATAATCGCCTCTAGCCGCTGAATGAAATCCCCGAGCTTTAGCTGTTTGATGAGAACATAGGTCGGATAAAAATGCCGCGCAGTCTGATCTGCCCCCAAAACAAGAATACACATCAGCATGATGATGAACAGGACAATTCCCCCAAGCAATGTCCCCAAGAAAAACGATCTCATCCGTTTTTGGATGGGCGAGACAAACGGAAGAACCGCCATAAAAATGACCAGCTCTGAATAAGGAAAGGCAATTGCCGCCGTAGATCCCTGCAAAATAGGCTTCCACCCGTTTTCAAATACAGGTTGAATTCTCGATATTTCTGCCTGTGGCAGTAGAGTAATCATGAGTAAACCAAAAAAGAAAAAGAACCAGACAAAATAGATTTCTGCCGATTCTGCGACTGTTTGCAGTCCCAAACTGACACCAAACATAATCACAATGACAAACAACAGCTGTATCGCGAATCTTGGAGTCGAGACTAATAGATGCGTGCCAACAAAGTCGCCAATTTCCATCACATGCGCCCCTGCTGAAAACAGCGTATAGCTAATAAACGAGAGTGTAATGATCGTTCCTAGTACTCTCCCAACCGTTTGATCAACGAAGGTGAAAAAGCTTTGATTCGGATAAAGCTTCCCCACAGCTATGAGTAAGACAATATTGAGCAGTCCCACCATAAGGCCGACCAGGACAGATATCCACGCATCCTGTTTAGCAAGTGCAGCCGTCATGCCAGGCAGGACGAGAACGGAGTCCCCAATGGTAACAAGGGTGACGAGCATCAATAGTTGACGGGGACTGATCTTGTTGGTCTCTTGCATGATTGCTCCCTGCTCTCTTTAGGCCTTCGATCCCTTTGTACAATTATTTCCTCCATGATTCGGCGCTAAACACATAAGCATTTCATGCTATGATAAAGAAATATATGTAAATTTCGAAATGGACTGGAGGACTGCAACGATGTACAGAGTAAAAAAGCAGGACGTGATTTATGCCATGTCTCCTGAGAATCAGCCGGTCTTGAAGGTAGAAGCAGGCAGTATCGTAGCGTTTGAAACCTGCGATTGCTTCGAGGACCAAATCCAATCGGCTGACACCGTGTTTCAAGAGCTTGATTGGAATCGGATCAACCCTGCTTCCGGCCCTATTTATATAGAAGGAACAGAACCAGGCGATATTTTGGTTGTTCATATTCAGAAAATTGAGATTAAAAATCAAGGCGTAATGGTTACTGGACCAGAACTGGGTGTAATGGGATTCGCCCTGCAAGAAAATGTGATCAAAATGATTCCGATACAAGATGGACAAGCTGTCTTGTCAGACAAGCTTCAGGTTCCGGTCAATCCCATGATTGGCGTAATTGGAACAGCTCCTGCCAAAGAAGCCATTTCGTGCGGTACGCCAGGCGATCACGGCGGCAACATGGACTGTAAGCAAATGCGTGAAGGTACTACATTGCTTTTACCCGTAAATGTTCCCGGCGCATTATTTGCCCTGGGTGACCTTCATGCTGCAATGGCTGACGGTGAAGTAGCTGTATGTGGTGTGGAAATTGCCGGGGAAGTAACCGTAAAGCTCGATGTGATAAAAGGAAAGCAGTGGCCGTTACCGATGGCAGTCAACCAAGAGCACCTGATCACGATTGCGTCAGAAAAAGAACTGGACAAGGCTGCCGATCGAGCGGTAATCAACATGGTACAATTTCTACACGAAGAGCTGGGCGTAGAAAAGGCCGAAGCCACCTTCCTGCTCTCCGCTGCGGGCGATTTGCGTATCTGTCAGGTCGTCGATCCTTTAAAGACAGCCCGTATGGAGTTGCCTCTAGCGTACGCAACCTCATTAGGCTTTGATTCAAAAATAATCGGTAGATAAGGATAGAACGCAAAAAAACCCCAAGCTTTGGGGTTTTTGCTTTTCCTACATGTACGTTTTTATGCAGGTGAACCGACATCGATCAGGGATTCAATCATGACCTTTTGACTGTTTTTGTCCACCCAAGCATGTGTTTCTACCAGTTGCTTGCGGTACCAATCAATTTGTACTTCTACCTGATTACGAGCGGTCCCACCCAACACGTTGCGTGCATTGACAACTGTCTCAACAGCTAGAGCGTCATACACATCTGCCCCAATATCCTCTGAGAAGCTCTGGAATTCTTCCAAGGTCAAATCGAGAAGATATTTTTGCTGCTCGATGCAGTACAAGACGGTTCTCCCTACGACTTCATGCGCCTGACGGAACGGCATGTCTTTGCGAACCAAGTAATCTGCCAAGTCTGTCGCATTGGAAAAATCGTTGGTAACTGCTTGACGCATGCGATCTGCTTTGACATGCATCGTCTTAATCATCGGCGTGAGCAACGCTAGTGCCCCATGAATGGTCGCTACCGTATCGAACATGCCTTCTTTATCTTCTTGCATGTCCTTGTTGTACGCCAGCGGCAAACCTTTCAATACGGTCAACAATCCAAACAGATTGCCGTAAACACGCCCTGTTTTTCCGCGAACCAGCTCTGCTACATCAGGATTTTTCTTTTGCGGCATGATACTAGACCCCGTGCAAAATGCATCGTCTAGCTCCACAAAGGAGAATTCCTGGCTGCTCCAGATGACGAGCTCTTCGCATAGACGGGAAAGATGGGTCATGACCAAAGAAGCGTCTGCCAAAAATTCGACGATGAAGTCACGGTCACTCACCGCATCCATGCTGTTTTGATAGATACCGTCAAATTGCAGCAATTCCGCTACAAACGTGCGGTCGATCGGGAATGTCGTACCTGCGAGTGCGCCTGCTCCAAGCGGTAGCACATTCACACGCTTCCACGTCTCAGTCATCCGTTCGATATCGCGTTGCAGCATGGACACATACGCCATTAAGTGATAGCCGAACAATACTGGTTGCGCACGCTGCAAATGTGTATAGCCTGGCATGACGGTATCGAGATGCTGGCTCGCTTGCTCGAGCAATGCCTCTTGCAAATACATCGCCAATTGGATAATCTCCATCAGCTTTTCTCTGAGGTACAGGTGCATATCCAATGCAACCTGATCATTACGGCTGCGGCCAGTATGGAGTTTGCCCCCCACCGGACCGATCTCTTCAATCAGCATCTTTTCAATATTCATATGCACATCTTCATGCGCTACGAGAAACTCAGCTTGCCCGCGCTCAATTTTCTCTTTTACTTTTTTCAAGCCAGCGATGATCTGTCTTACTTCCTCCATCGGCAGGATGCCGCACTTGCCCAACATGGCAACATGAGCCAGGCTTCCGACGATGTCCTGTCGCCACATTTTCTGGTCGAAAGAAATAGAAGCGGTATACTCTTCTACGAGTTGATTCGTCGGCTTCGTGAAGCGTCCTCCCCAGAGTTTCATTGCTTGATCGCATCCTTTTCATCCAAAATCTTAATGGCAGTGTTTTTATTCTCGTTCAGTACACCCTCGTTTACCTGTGCGTATACCTTTGTAGGCAGACCCCACAGCTTGATAAAACCGAGTGCTGCTTTGTGGTCGAATTGGTCACCTGCATTGTAAGTCGCCAGCTCATGGCTGTAGAGTGACGATGCAGAGGTACGGCCTACAACAATCGCATGTCCTTTGTGCAGCTTCACGCGTACAACACCCGTTACGTGTTTTTGCGTTTCTTCAATGAATGCCTGGACAGCATTGCGAATTGGCGAATACCAGAGACCCTCGTAAATCACTTGCGCCAGTTTCTGTTCGACAATTGGTTTGAACTGAGCCACCTCACGAGGTTGCGTCAAGAATTCCAGCTCACGGTGAGCCAAAATCAAGGTAGTCGCAGCCGGTGTCTCGTAAACTTCGCGAGATTTGATGCCCACCAAACGGTTTTCCACATGGTCGATGCGGCCTACGCCATGGTTTCCAGCGATTTTGTTCAGCTTGAGGATCAGCTCAGCAAGCGGGAGCTCTTCGCCGTTCAATGCAGTTGGCTTCCCTTGCACGAAAGTGATTTCGATTTCTTCTGCCTCTTCTGGTGCATCTGTGATCGACTTCGTCAGATCGTATGCACCTTCTGGAGGAGCTGCCCATGGATCTTCCAGAACACCGCACTCGCAGCTTCTGCCCCACAGGTTTTGGTCAATGCTGTATGGATTGTCCAGATCGATTGGGATCGGGATATTGTTCTTTTGCGCATATTCGATCTCTTCGTCACGCGTCCAGCCCCATTCACGAACCGGTGCCACGATTTTGATATCCGGGTTCAGCGCTGTAAAGGAAACATCGAAACGTACCTGGTCGTTTCCTTTTCCTGTGCAACCGTGTGCGACAGCTACCGCGCCTTCTTTTTCCGCGATTTCAACCAGCACGCGCGAAATCAGGTAACGCGACAGTGCAGACACTAGCGGATATTTCCCTTCGTACATCGCGTTTGCCTTCAGAGCTGGCAATACAAATTCCTCTGCGAATGCATCTTTTGCATCCACTACGATGGATTTCAATACCCCAACCTGCAATGCTTTTTTCTGTACGAAATCGAGGTCTTTCCCTTCCCCTACATCCAATGCAACTGCAATGACATCGTAGTTATACGTATCTTGCAACCATTTAATTGCTACCGATGTATCTAAACCGCCTGAATAGGCCAACACAATTTTATCTTTTGCCATCATTCTCTCTCCCCGTTTCGAAGTTTCTCTTATGCGAGTAATTATACAAACGAACTAATAAAAATACAACTATTTTTCTTGTATATTTCTTGTGAATTCACAGACAAAAACGGAGATGCAGAGGAATTATACATTTTTCGCATAAAGAGTATCTTGTTTTTATGCATACTCATCATCTGTTTATGCATAAACGTTGCGAGATTGAAAGGGAAACTTATCCAAGGTAGAGAATGAATGAAAGGAGGAATTCCATAGGAGATATCTGTTGGAGGGATTATGAAAACAATTTATTTGGTACGTCATTGTCAGGCTGCTGGCCAAGAACCCGAAGCACTGCTCACGGAAAAGGGAGAAGTACAAGCTCGGGAGCTTGCCACCTTCTTCGCAGGTTCCCCCATTGATCGAATCATTTCGAGTCCGTATCATCGGGCGATTGCTACCATCCAACCACTTGCACAGGAACTCGGAATCGTGGTTGAAGAAGACACGCGTTTGGTTGAGCGCGTCCTTAGCGGAGTACCACGTGAAGATTGGTTCGAACGACTGCGCGATACGTTCAATGACCTGTCGCTTGAATTCGAAGGGGGCGAATCCAGTCTTACTGCTATAAACCGGGTAAATTCATTGCTCACTGAGATTTTGGCAGATGCGCATAAAGAAATCGTGCTTGTTAGCCACGGATGCCTGCTGGCCTTACTCATGAAATCAATTGATGACCGCTTTGGCTTTCACGATTGGGAGAAATTAAGCAATCCAGATGTATTCAAGCTTACCTACCATTTAGAAACCAAAGAGCTCGTCCGCATATGGTCGTAAACGAATAAAAACAGTTACAAGGGGCAGCTTATCTGATTGCCTCCTGTAACTGTTTTTGTGGGATGGACTCCATTCCGATAATGCTCTGCAACTCTTCGTATGGCAGTCGCTGAACGATTCTGATAAAATGCTCCGCCAATATCGGATCAAATTGGGTACCGGAGCCCCGTCTGATTTCTTGAAGCGCTTCCTCCACAGGCAAGCCTTTTCGATATGGCCTGTCCGCGACCATCGCATCGAAAGCGTCTGAAATGGCTAAAATTCTCGCCATCAGTGGTATCTCATCCCCAGCTAAACCATCCGGGTATCCCCTTCCGTCTATTCGCTCATGATGGGAGCGGATCGCAGGAAGCAATTCATTGAACATCCCTGCTTGCAAAATAATTTCGTAGCCAATGACCGTGTGCTGCTTGATCTTGTCATACTCTTCCGGGGTCAACTTTCCTTTTTTATTGAGAATTTCGTCTTCGATGCCGATTTTTCCAATGTCGTGCAGGATTCCCCCGATATAAACATCCTCCACTTTTCTTTCGGATAAACCAATATCTCTCGCAATTTCTCTTCCCCAGTAAGCTACACGCTGAGAATGTCCACTTGTGTATCGATCTCGTGCGTCAATGGAAGCAGCCATCGTCGTTAAGAAGTTGTGATTGAATGATTTGACCTCTTCTACTTTTTGCTGAAGCCTTTGAAGGTTGTCATAGTAATGATGAAATACGTAGCTGATCGTAATAAACGCAATCATCATAGGAATTAGTGTTAGCGGGCCATATGACTCTACTAACCGTGAACCTACTCCGGCTAGAATTAAAAGCAGCAAGTAAGTCGAGGTGAAGCCTTTTGCCATCATCTTTACGGTTCTCGCCCAAGTCATTTGATGAAAATAGGAGATACCCAATCCACATAAAATCAGGTTCACAAACCAATACACACCAGCCAAAAACAAATCGCTAATAATGGGAGAAATGGTTCCGAAGCCCTCGATCCAATCCTTCAAAAACGCTACTGTCCATATTGTCATTAGCAATTGCCCAATATTAATGATAGCTTTTAGCGGATTAAACCTTACCAGGAAAGCAATGATTAAAGATTCAATAACAGCAGCCCATACTCCGACCCATACTCCGTACAACAAAATACCCGAAAAGATTACAGCATTGTTCACTGTTAAAATCGTATTCGATATACGCACGGGAGCAAAACAGGAGAAAATGGTCAAGAGGGTATAGGTAGATAATACCCCCCAATGCTCACGAGCAGTCCATTCAGATGAAGATGTGTAAAAAATATAGATTGCTGCAATGACAAATCCAACCTGTACAACAATCCCCTTTATCCAAACCGCATAATTAGTTTTTTGTCGCATAACTTTTACCTTCGCGAAGTTGTAGTAATGAAATAGGTTTATTCATCAATCGCTGAACAAGTAAAAAGGCTCCTAACATAATAAAAATATCGCCGATGCTAATAATCCGAGGAATGATAGATGGCATGTAGATGACATCGGTCAAAAATGGAAAATTTGAACTTTCCGTCAATACACTATGCTTGAAATTCGTTCCATTTATAACTGGTTCTAAATCATAAGGAAGCTTTGCTGCTTGGACTAAATCGATTGGCATTTTTCCATTGTTAGACCAAATTGCAATCGCATTCAGAAACCAGCCGATTAAAAATATCCGCATATCTTCAAATTCTCGATTAAAAACGAGGAAAGCCAAAATAAACACATACGCGATCGATATGAAAAGGCCACCGATCGTAGGGAAGATGACTGCACAAGCCTGCAGCAATATGGTAACGATAAGAAGTTTTAGTTGATTGAATTTAGGAAATTCCTTGATTCTTCCCCCTCGCAGCAATGCTACGAGAAAAGATAGGGCAATTACATCCAATAGCATGTTGTTTCCTCCAAGCTTGAAGAAAAAACACCACTCAGCCAAGCGGTGTTTGTTTCTCCAATACGCTTATTATCCAATATGGAAGTTTGCAGAAGTAGCTGCTACGATTGCAACCACCATCATAATTGCCGCGAACCATTTTTTCATTTTCTTTTCCCCCCTTCAGGCATAGTGGAGAAAGCTGGCTTCGCTACTGTCCGTGATGCAGAGGCCAAGCGACCAAGTACAGCCCCTGCTCCTCTTTCCTTTTCCGTTATGGAAAAGGTTGGATTCGCTACTGGCTCCATACGGACCAAGCGACCAGATACAGTCCGTACTTCTTTGCTTCTTTCCTACCTTTATTTTACACATAAGTGACAAAATTCGGCAATCATAGATTCATAGTCTATTCGATTTAATTACAGCTAGTTCTATTTAACTAGAACTATGTTCACACCAGCGCCGCCAATATCGCCTTTTGTGCGTGCAATCTATTTTCAGCCTGATCAAAAATGACAGAGCGCGATCCGTCGATGACCCCGGTTGTCACTTCTTCCCCACGATGTGCTGGCAAGCAGTGCAAGAAGAGATAATCACGATCTGCCGCTGCTACCAATTTTTCGTTCACTTGATAGTCGGCAAATGCTTTCAATCGCACCTCATTTTCTTCTTCAAAACCCATACTAGTCCAAACGTCCGTGTATACAGCATCTGCCCCCGTGACAGCCTCTGTCGGATCGGTGGTCACCATCATGTTTCCACCACTTTGTTTCGCGTATTCTGTAGCCTTTGCGACAATTGTTGCATCCATTTCGTAGCCTACCGGAGTCGCCACCCGCACATCCAGACCTAGCAGAGCTGCGCCCAGCACCAGTGAATTCGCCACGTTGTTACCGTCTCCTACATAGGCGAGCTTGACTCCTTTCAGCTTGCCTTTATGCTCCCAGATCGTAAGCAGATCAGCCAACGCCTGACACGGATGGTACAGATCGGTCAAGCCATTGATAATGGGGATCGACGCGTGCTCGGCAAGCTCTTCTACATAAGAGTGGGAAAAGGTGCGAATCATGATGGCATCCACGTACCGAGAGAGAACTTTCGCTGTGTCGCTGATCGGCTCCCCGCGTCCGAGCTGTAGCTCTTTTCCGCTCATGAACATCCCCAAGCCGCCCAACTGATGCATCCCTACTTCAAAGGAGACGCGCGTGCGGGTCGAAGCCTTGTCAAAGATCATCCCCAACGTCTTGCCTTGCAAAGGCTGGAATGGCTGTCCCAGCTTTTGCAATTGCTTGACGTGAGCAGACAGATGAAGCAGCTCCATCAATTCCTCTCCGTTGAATTCATCGACGCGTAAGAAATCTTTTCCTTTATGCTTTTGTAACGGTAAGTTTTGAAAGTGTTCCAATATCTTCACAGGCTGCATACGAGCCACCTCTTTTCTTCATAATAGACTTCACGTATAACTCGAACGTATCGACAGCGGAGAACAACGGCACACCTTGTTGTACCAGACGGCTTCGCAGAGCAAATCCTGTCCGGCCCTGACGATTGCCTTTCGTCGCAGTAACGATTGCAAAGGCCGCTTCTTCCTTTTGCAATAGCTCGATCCACGCCGCTTCATCTGCCACGACATGCTTCACGACAATTCCTTCGGCTTTCAGCCACTCGGCCGTTCCCGGAGTCGCCGCCAGATTGGCACCGTCTGCTTGAATTTGTCCAATCGACTCTCTTACGCCGTCCTGCTTATCTCCATCTGCCAGAGAAATCATGACCAACTGACCTTTTTGCCAGTCGCCGTACAAATTGTCTTTGAAAGCAAAGGCTTTGCCTGCTGCCTCTTCGAAAGAATGCCCCAGGCCAAGAACTTCGCCCGTCGATTTCATCTCTGGACCTAGTACCGGGTCTACGCCGTTCAGCTTGATCGTGGAGAAAACTGGCGCCTTGACGACTGCAAACGGAATCTCTGGCAAAAGCCCTGTACCATAGCCCATCTCCGACAGCTTTTCACCCAATTGTGCGCGAACCGCTAATTGAACCATCGGGATGCCCGTCACTTTGCTCGTAATCGGCACGGTCCGTGAAGCACGAGGATTTACCTCCAGTACATAAACCGTTTCGCCATCAATGACGAACTGGATATTGATTAACCCGACCGCTTCCATTTCCCTCGCGATTGCTTCTGTATAGCTCGCGATTTTGTGCTTGATGTCATCCGTCAGTTGAGGAGCTGGGAACAAGGCTACACTGTCACCAGAGTGGATGCCCGCTCTCTCCACATGCTGGAAAATCCCTGGGATAATGACAGATTGTCCGTCGCATACCGCATCTACTTCTGCTTCCTTGCCTGGGACGTATTTATCCACGAGAAGTGGGAAAAACATGCTCATGTCCGGATGGTTCAGCCAGTCGTGAATGGTAGCTTGCAGTTCCTCGATATTGTGGACTACTACCATACCTTGCCCGCCGATGACGTACGAAGGTCGCATCAAAACAGGGAAGCCGATTTCATCCGCTATCGCGGTCGCATCCGCCAAAGACGATACTCCTTTACCGGGGATATGAGGAATGTCCAGCTTGCGCAGCATGGCGTAGAACAGCTCGCGATCCTCCGCACGTTCGATGGCTGTAAGCGACGTACCCATTACTTGCAGACCCGCATGCTCCAGCTTTGCTGCCAGATTGATTGCGGTTTGACCCCCAAACTGAACCATGACGCCCTCCACCTGTTCGCGTTCTGCGATATGCAGCACGTCTTCTACGTGAAGCGGTTCAAAATAAAGATGGTCGGCTGTTTCATAGTCAGTGCTGACCGTCTCTGGGTTGTTGTTCACAACGACAGCAGCAATACCGCTTGCCTGAAGTGCTTTGGCTGCATGTACGGAGCAGTAGTCAAACTCGATACCCTGACCGATGCGAATGGGACCTGAGCCAAGTACCAGTACTTTGCGGCCAGACAGTGACTCGACCTCATCTATTCCTTGCCAATCTGAATAGTAGTAAGGGGTTTGGGCATCAAATTCTGCTGCACACGTGTCCACGATTTTATAAGTAGGCGTAATGCCCGATTCTTGACGAAGTGATTTGATTTCGGTAGGTGTAGCACCCACTAGTGAAGCGATGGTTTCATCGGCAAACCCGCGACGCTTTGCTTCCAACAACAGCTCTGGGGTCAGTGTTTTCCTATCGTGGCAAGACAGCTCTACTTCCAAGTCCACGATTTTACGCAAGCTCCGCAAGAAAAACGGATCGACACCAGTCAGACTGTGCAGCTCACTTTCTGTAAAGCCTTTGCGGATCGCCTCAGCAAAAACAAACAGTCTGATATCAGTCGCTTCCTGTAAGGAATGTGCAAGCTCCTCACGCGTCCAGGATGCCAGCTCTGGTCGAGTCAAATGTGTGCAGCCCTGTTCCAGAGAACGAACTGCCTTCAAAAGTCCTGCTTCCAGATTGCGGGCGATCGACATGACCTCGCCAGTCGCTTTCATTTGCGTCCCCAGCTTGCGGTCTGCCAGTGGGAATTTGTCAAATGGGAAGCGTGGTATTTTGACAACGATGTAGTCCAACGCTGGTTCAAAGCTAGCGTACGTATAGCCCGTGATTGGATTGAGTACCTCATCCAGTCCGTAGCCCAATGCGAGCTTGGCGGCGATCCGCGCGATTGGATAGCCTGTTGCTTTAGACGCCAACGCACTTGAACGACTGACACGAGGATTTACTTCGATCAGCACATACCGATCGGAATTCGGATCAAGCGCAAATTGAATATTGCAACCGCCTACTACCCCAAGCGAACGAATCACTTTCGTTGATACGCTGCGCAGCATTTGGTACTGGCGATCTGTCAGCGTCTGAGAGGGCGCGACGACAATACTGTCTCCCGTATGAATACCTACTGGGTCCAAATTTTCCATATTGCACACGATTATGCAGGTATCATTTGCGTCCCGCATGACCTCGTATTCAATCTCTTTCCAGCCTTTTACACTGCGCTCAATTAATACCTGACCAATTGGGCTAGCCGCAATGCCACCGGCTGCAACCTTTCGCAAGGACGCTTCATCCCCTGCGATCCCGCCACCTGCTCCTCCGAGTGTATAAGCAGGACGGACAATCACTGGATACCCTATCGCGTTCGCAAACTCGATTGCTGCTTCTACAGATTCGACTGTATCGCTCTCTGGAACAGGCTCTCCGATTTGTTGCATCAATTGCTTGAACAGCTCACGGTCTTCCCCGTTTTGAATGGCAGCCAACGGCGTACCCAACAGCTGCACACTGTATTTTTCCAGCACGCCCGCTTCTGCCAGCGAAACAGCAAGATTAAGTCCCGTTTGGCCGCCTAACGTAGGCAAGAGGCCATCGGGACGCTCTTTTGCGATAATAGCTGTCACGGATTCCACCGTGAGCGGCTCCAGATATACTTTGTCCGCTACTTGTTCATCTGTCATGATCGTTGCCGGATTGTTGTTCACCAGCACGACCTGCACGCCAGCTTCTTTTAGGGAAAGGCAAGCCTGTGCACCTGCATAATCAAACTCCGCTGCCTGCCCGATGACGATCGGACCAGAACCGATGACCAATACTTTATGAATGTGTGGCAATTTAGGCATATCTCTTCGCTCCTACTACGCGCATCGACTGCAAGAATTGGTGGAAAATGTGGGACGTATCACTAGGGCCCGGATGTGCTTCCGGATGGAACTGCACACTGAAAACAGGCAGACTGACGTGTCGCAATCCTTCGACTGAACCGTCATTGACATTGCGATAGGAAACCGTTAACTGACGTTTATCCAGAGACTCTTCCTTGACCACGTACCCGTGATTTTGTGAACTCATATATACTTTGCCAGTCATCAGATCCTTGACCGGATGATTGCTGCCGCGGTGACCGTATGCGAGCTTTTCTGTCTTGCCGCCGTACATCAATGCCAATACTTGATGCCCCAAACAAATGCCCAATGTCGGGTACTGCTCCACGGCTTTGCGCCATTCGCTGCAATACGCAAGCAAGTGCTCCGGATCGCCAGGCCCATTGGAAAATAACAAGCCGTCTGGTGCGAGAGCATTGATTTGGGCAAAACTCGTATCAAAAGGAACGACCGTAACACGGCAGCCCTGCTGGAGAAGAGCATCCAAAATCGATTGCTTCATGCCGAGGTCAATCAAGACGACATGCTCCCCTATTCCTGGGTACCGCTCTACCTGTTGTCTGGATACATTGGCAACTAATGATTTCTTGGCGTGCTTGTAGCGCAGGGACACAACTTCCTCCACCTGCATAGGCTGATCGGAAATGACACCGAATACAGTACCGTCTTGACGGACGCGCTTTGTAATCGTTCGCGTATCAATCCCTGCAAGGATCGGGAATCCAAATGCTTCTGCCGCTTGGGCCAAAGTCATGTTTGATTCGTAATGGCTTGGCTCCATGCATAGCTCGCTGACAATCATCCCTGTCAAAGCTGGCTTGGCTGCCTCATAATCCTTTTCGTTGATCCCGTAGTTTCCGATCAAGGGATACGTGAACGTAACGATTTGCCCTGCAAAAGAAGGGTCTGTCATCACCTCTTGATACCCCGTCATTCCTGTATGAAAAACCACTTCTCCGAATCCGTTAATTGGGGCGCCATACAGCTTCCCTGTAAAAACCTCGCCGTTCTCCAGCGTTAAATATCCTGTTCCTAACGATTGATTCTCTCTATCCATCTATAAAGCCACTCCTCTCCAATGGGCACCGGACTGATCGCTCTTATCGAAAATTTATGCAACCTTTTGTATTAATATACATTTGAGATTATAAAAATGCAACGAGTTTTTTGACCACTTTCACTCGTTGCATTCTTTGCTTTTTCATCTAAACCTGAGATAGCGCCTCGCTTAATACAGCAACGGCCTGCTTTACTTCATTATCGGTCGTTACAAACGAAGGCAAGAGTCTCACTACTTGTGGACCAGCCATCAGCAGAATGACTCCTTTTTCCCGTGCATACGCAACCAGCTCACCAGCAGGAATCGTTAGCTCCACACCGAGAAGCAATCCTTTTCCCCGAACCGTAACCACTTTGTCTGGATGCTCTGCCTTGAGCTTCTCCAGCTCTTTGATCAATACGTCATGGATATGGGCTACCCGCTCCAAAATCTGCTCTTCTTCCATCGTCGCAAGTGTCGCGATTCCAGCAGTTGCTGCCAATGGATTCCCGCCAAAAGTAGTCCCATGCGTACCCGGAGCAAACGCTTCTGCTACTTCCTTAGTCGAGACAACCGCACCAATCGGGAACCCACTTCCCAAGCCTTTTGCCAATGAAATCGCATCTGGCTTCACGTCATATTGCTGGAAGGCAAACCATGTACCCGTGCGACCAACCCCAGTCTGTATCTCATCGATTAACAGGAGCAATCCGTGCGTATCGCACAATTCACGCAGCGCCTTCACCCACGCCTCTTCTGCCGGATGTACGCCGCCTTCACCCTGAACCAGCTCCAGCATGATCGCGCATGTCTTGTCTGTAATTGCTGACTTGACTGCATCAAGGTCGTTGTAAGGAACGGTGACAAATCCTTGCGGCAATGGTGCGAATCCGTCCTTCACCTTTTCCTGTCCAGTAGCCGTCAGGGTAGCCAATGTCCGTCCATGAAAAGACTGTTCAAAGCTGATGATTTCGTAACGGTCAGTCCCTTTTACTTTTTGTGCATAGCGGCGGGCGAGCTTGATCAACCCTTCATTCGCCTCCGCCCCACTGTTGCAGAAAAAAGCTTGATCCAGTCCAGACAGACGGCTCAGCTTTTCCGCCAAAATCTCTTGCTGAGGAACATGCACCAGATTCGAGCAATGCCACAACGTATCGAGCTGTTCGTGCAGCTTTGCCGTTACTTTTGGCGGGACATGCCCTAACGAGGTCACGGCAATTCCTGAGGTAAAATCGAGATATTGCTTGCCTTGATCATCCCACACCTGGTTTCCTTGTCCTTTTACCAAACTGATTGGCCATCTCGCATAGTTATTCATGAGATGCACAGGCGTTGTTGTTGTTGTATGCATATTCATTTCCCTCCTCACCTAAGCGTAATTAACATTCATACGAACGGTTGTCCCAACTGCCTGCCCCGCACAAACACCGAGCAGATCTTCAGCGGTTCCCCGGCAGATGACAACCTGGTCCACACCCTGTCCAAGAGCATCGAGAGCTGCCTGAACCTTCGGAATCATACCACCAGTAATAATCTCTGCCCGAATCATTCTCTGAATCTCTTCTGCACTTGTGGCTGGCACTACTGCCTTGGTTCCGTCTGGCTGAGGTTGCATGATGCCCGGAACGTCAGTCACCATGATCAGTTTTTCGGCGCTAAGTGCTGCTGCAATCACTCCTGCGGCTACATCAGCATTGACATTAAATGTCTCTGTGCCATCTTCACTAACGGAAAGGGGAGCAATCACCGGGACATAGCCCTGCCCAAGAATCGCTTTCGGAATGGTCGTATCAGCCTTCTTGATTTCTCCTACCCATCCGAGTGGCTTTGGCGTTTTTGTTGCCAAAAGAGTCTGACCATCGATGCCACTAACTCCCCATGCCTTGGCTCCTGCCTGCGTCAGCCTTTTTACCAGCGTCTTATTGATACTACCGCACAAGACCATCTCTACAACACGCAGCGTGTCCTCGCAGGTAACACGAAGCCCATCGACAAATTGCGGAGTGATCTGAACTCGATCGAGCATACTGTTAATGGCTGGTCCGCCCCCATGGACGATGACGATCTCTTGTCCTTGCGCCTGCAGTCCGGCAATCGCCTGAAAGAAGGAGTCAGGTAGCTGATCCATGGTGCTACCGCCACATTTGATCACGACAATTCCTTGCATCTGCTCTCCTCCTCTACGGGTACACGGGTACAAGTGGCAAGCCCGTTTTCTCAGGCAAATCAAACATGGCATTCATGTTTTGCACAGCTTGACCAGCTGCGCCCTTCATCATGTTATCGATTACTGACAGCAAAATAACACGCTTCGTGCGCTGATCAACATGAATAGCGATATCGCAGTAATTGGAACCATAAACTTCTTTCGTATGTGGATGACTGCCTGCAGGACGTACACGCACAAAAGGCTTATCCGCATAAGTAGCTTCGTATAGCTCCTGGATTTGTGCTTGTGTGACATCAGTGGTTAGTTGTCCGTAAGCCGTGACTAAAATCCCTCGGGTCATCGGTACTAGATGTGGCGTAAATTGAACAAGCGTCTCTTCCCCGCTTTGTTTTTGCAGCTCCTGTTCAATCTCTGGTGTATGCTGATGATTCGCAACTTTATATGCATGAATGCTCTCATTAATCTCGCAGTAATGAACACCGAGCGATACTCCACGTCCAGCACCGGACACACCTGATTTGGCATCGACGATCCAGCTGTTAGGCTGCACCCAGCCTGTCTTCACCAGCGGAAGCAGGGCGAGGAGCGTAGCAGTTGGATAGCAGCCTGGATTTGCTATGAGACTGGCACCTGCCACTTGCTCTTGATTCCACTCGGTTAAACCATAAACCGCTGTTTCTACCCATTGGGAAGGGGCCGGCTCATGTTTGTACCACGTTTGGTAGACCGCACCGTTTTCTAGACGAAAATCCCCAGATAAATCAATGACCTTTACGCCTTTTTCGACCAGCTTTGGAGACAGCCCGCTACTTACTCCCGCAGGCGTAGCGAGGAAGATCAAATCGTTCACACCGCTCATGCTGTCTGCATCAATCGGTGACAATGTGGGCAACCCGAGCCCAGCTGCATGTGGAAACGATTTTTCTAAGCTTTCTCCTTCTGATGAACTTGAATATAAATTGGCAATCTCAACATGCGGATGCCCAGCCAAAAGACGGATCAACTCCGCGCCACCATACCCCGTTGCTCCAACAATCCCGACCCGAACCATGCTCTCTCCCCTTTATTCTATTCTGTATTTTTATACATGAATAATAATAAAAATCCATATAGAATACAACAGAAAAACTTTTTTAGGTCCAAAGAAAAAAGCGCCCGATTGCTCGAGCGCTGGTTTGTTGCCCTGTTTACTTTTTGTCCGCTAACCATGCAGCGATGTTTTCTGCATCTTTTCCTTTGACGAGACCCGGAGGCATTGATCCTTTTCCTTTTTCCAAAATGCCCAGGATCTGCTCCTTGTTCAACTGACTACCGATCTTTTGCAAGTTCGGTCCAACTGCCCCTTCCAACGTCTGTCCGTGGCAGCCTGCACAGGTATTTTTGAACATGGTTTCAGCAGTGGCTGCATCATAGCTGCCGGATGGCGTCGTCGAAGGTGTTTCTGTCGCTGGTTTTTCAGCTGCCGGCGTTTCTGTCGCTGGTTGTTGTGCTGGCGGCTGTGTTTGCTTGCTGGTACCACAGGCACTTAGCGAGAATGCGAGTACAGCCGCTGTCAAAACGAGTGGAATACGTTTCAAGGCTGTTCCCTCCTTTTTTCGGATTTCTTCGCTAAGTATGCCTCCGACTACCACTTCTCATTCTTGCTACAGCCATTTAGGACAAAGGAAACTCTAACGGGCTCCATTCACGTAACTCCAACGTCCGTGCGCCTTCCACGACAACTGGATCAGCCTCAGCCAATTTGCGAGCTTCTTCTAGAGAATCCGCTTTGTAAATAACTAATCCGCCAAGCTTATCTGTGAAGGGTCCTGCCATGAACACTTTCCCCTGCTTGTACAATTCATTGATATACGTAAGATGCGCAGGTCTTACTTGAGCATTCAACTCTTGATTCACGATTGGCAAAAATGCAGCATACAACATGGACGGTTCCTCTCCTTTTTCATGACCTTGTTCTTTCATGAAGTATAACATAATTAAGAATACGGACTTTTGTCCGGTAGGATTTTTCCTTTCTACAGCGAACGATTCAAAGGTAGCAAGTAGCAACAGAGAGGCGGATAGGTATGGGCACGCAGATACAGTTATATACATCTCTCTTCCACAACAATCCTGACGCTGTTTTCATGTTCGACATGCAGGGCAGATTCACAGGAGTAAACGCTGCTGGTGAAGCATTGGTAGGATACACCTCTCAAGAATTGCTGCACATGCAAATTTGGGAAATTCTCGCTTCTACAGAAGGTCTCGACAGTAAGGAACAACAACAAATCCTCTCTGCAAGAATCCGAAAAAATAAGCATTATCAGTTGCGCCATAAAAACGGACAGGTTGTAGATATTATCGCTTCCAGCTTTCCCATTTTTCAAAACGGCGAAATTATTAGTCGCTATTCCATTGCGAAAAACATCACACAGCAAAAGAAAGTGGAAGAGGCTCTTCACCAGATGCAAGAGAACTTTCGGTTAATATCTGAAAACATTATGGATTTGATTTTTATTGTAAATATGGATGGAATTATTACCTACGCTTCCCCTTCTGTTCAGGCGGTTACTGGTCTCACGATTGATCAAGTGATCAATCAGCATTTTTCGATCTTAATTCATCCTGACCAAGTAACCAACGCAAAGAGCGATTTTGCTCAAATGATGAAACAGAAGATCACACTCGACGCCGAGTACCATTATCTGCACCCAGACGGAAGAATGTTGCTATTCGATGTGAAAGGAACACCTGACATTTGTTCGTACGGTCATATTCTCAGCACGGTTTTTGTGGCACGTGATATTACAGAACGTCGGCAATCAGAGGATTTGCTTCGTTACTCTGACAAGCTGTCGGTTCTAGGAGAGCTTGCCGCGGGAATCGCCCATGAAATTCGCAATCCACTTACGGCCTTGAAAGGGTTTATTCAACTCATGGAAGGCGACGAGTTCGCCAATCAGCAATACTTGCAAATTATGCGATCCGAAATCGACCGGATCACTTCGATTACCAGTGAGCTCTTGATAATGGCGAAGCCGCAAGCGTTGCGATTTGCTCCCAATGGCCTTTTGCCATTGCTTTTGTCTGTCATTAAACTTTTGGAACCACAAGCACTTCTTAAAAATGTATCCATTCTTACTGATTTTCCGCAAGTCACGTCCCTCATCTTGTGTGAGGAATATCAAATCAAACAAGTCTTCATAAACATCATAAAAAACGGCATGGAAGCCATGCCGTTAGGTGGAAATCTCACAATCAAGGTTGTAGAGCGCTCTTCCGATGTTATCATCCGAATCAGCGATCAAGGACAAGGCATCCCTGCTGAGCTACTTCCCCGATTAGGAGAGCTTTTTTATAGTACAAAAGAAACAGGAACTGGCTTGGGGTTAATGGTAAGCACAAAAATTATTCGCGATCACGGCGGTACAATCAACATCGCCAGCGATGTCGGCAAAGGAACCACCGTATCAATTTCCATACCAAAAGCCTTGAAACCTTCTGTTTCGTTTAACGATTAATCTGCGCGCGCAGATAGGCATCGATAAACGAATCAATGTCACCATCCATGACTGCTTGAACGTTTCCTACCTCCATATTCGTCCGGTGGTCTTTTACCAGACTGTATGGGTGGAAGACATAGGAACGAATTTGGCTGCCCCATGCAATATCTTTTTGTTCACCTTGAATTGCGGCCAACGTTTTCTCTTGTTCTTCCCGTTTTTTCTCAAACAGTCGTGCCGTCAGCATCTTCATCGCACGCTCCCGGTTTTTAATCTGGGAGCGTTCTGTTTGACACGTCACCACAATTCCAGAAGGCAAGTGAGTAATCCGTACAGCGGAGTCAGTCGTGTTGATATGCTGACCACCCGCACCACTGGAACGATACGTATCGACTTTCAGGTCTTCTGTACGTATGTCTACCGCATTATCGTCTTCGATCTCCGGCAGGACGTTGCAAGACACAAACGATGTGTGACGACGTCCAGAGGCATCAAACGGAGATATCCGCACAAGACGATGAACCCCTTTTTCTGATTTGAGGTAGCCATACGCATTGTAGCCCTTAATGAGGAGAGTGACACTTTTTACACCGGCTTCATCGCCAGGCAAATAGTCCAATGTTTCAACCTTGAAGCCCTTGGCATCCCCCCAACGTGTATACATACGTAGAAGCATGGACGCCCAATCCTGGGACTCTGTACCACCCGCTCCCGGATGTAGCTCCAGAATGGCGTTGTTTTTGTCGTATTCATCACTCAAAAGCAATTCCAGCTCAAAGCTCTCAAATGACTTCCGCAGCTCCTGCGTACTGTCATACAGATCTTGAATGAGGGACGAATCCCCTTCTTCGATGACGAGCTCCAGCATTACCTGGAGATCCTCATACTGAGAATCCAGCTTGGTCATCGTCTCTACGAGGCTTTTGATTGCATTCAGTTCACTGATTGTCTTCTGCGCTGCATCATTGTCATCCCAAAAATCGGGTGCCAACATGCGCTCTTCCAGTTCACCAATTCGTTCCTGTTTTACTGGGAGGTCAAAGAGACCCCCTAATATCCGCTAAACGCTTAGCCATGCTAGACATCTCTTGTTTGATGTCCGCAATATCGATTAATGCCATGTTGCGAATCACCTTCTCTTTACGTAAGCTATGTTTTATTGTAACGTAATTTGCCAGATGCGCAAATACGGCAGCTTGTCACGTTTAGAAAAGGGACTTCGCCGCTACACTTTGTCACGTTGCCACCGGTGGTGATGGCGAGGATCTCAGGTCTCGGATTTCATGTGGTTGTTTATTATCCGCCTGTGGTGCGGTAACCAGATAGAGATGGGTACGCCGAGCTTCGCTTGCTTTCAGCTGGTAGGCTTGCTTGATGAAGGCTTGTCGCTTCCAGTTGTGTGTTTTTCGATATTTTTTGGCTAGCGGACTTTCACGCGTTCGATCCACCATTCCATTCGGCGGTGCAATCAAGGCCTCATTCCAATTCGGCTCCGGAATTTCCTCTATCAGTCGCTTGTCCTCAAAGACCGGGTCTTGCGCTGAGATGACTCTCGGTAATTCCATTCCCTCCTCCTTTTCAATCAGCTGTATTTTTTTATTTTCTTTTCCTGTCTTTAACACTGCTTTTAAAGTAACAGAAATGCGCTCCATTATATTCTTCGTTTGTATCCCCATCACGTTCACTGACGTTCTCATTTGTTCATTCCCCCGTCTTCGTGAATTTTTGGTAAAAGTGTTGTACTTACGATTCTATTTATTTTTCAGATAATTACCACTTGAATCGTTCGATCACATTTACCAGTGTTAGACAAATTGATCGTTAATATCAGACGAGGAAGAATAGATGAGGACGAATACTGTCAAGGCATTAGGAATGGGCAAGAAAAAAACATCCCCCTCGTACCGAATTTGCCGATACGAGAAGAATGTTCTGTCCTTGCTTAGTGTTTCTTATTTTGACGTTTGCGTTCCTGCTCCTGAGCGCGACGCTGTGCACGGTTTTTCGGATCAGCATCACCGGAGGTCTCCGGATCTGGACGATCAGATGGTCCGGAAGTTTGCAAGTTGTCCGGGTCGATTCCTTGACCGCGAATAACATCCTGACGCTCCAGGTTTTGGCTGACTTCGGCCTTCATGATATACATAGCGACTTCTTCCTGAACTGCAGCCAGCATACCTTGATACATTTCGTATCCTTCGAACTGGTACTCACGAAGCGGGTCGTTTTGTGCGTAGGCGCGCAGGTGAATCCCTTGACGCAACTGATCCATTGCATCGATGTGATCCATCCACTTGCTGTCGACAGCACGCAGAATGACGACTTTTTCAAACTCGCGAATCGATTCGCCAATTTCTTCTTCACGCTGTTTGTACTGCTTATCGACTTCTGCTTTCAACAGCTCGAGAATTTCTTCTGCTTCCATGCCTTTCAGCATTTTAGCCGTAATCGTTTCTTCATGGAGGAACCCATTATTGGCAGCATCGGCCATTGCTTGTAGATCCCAATCCTCTGGTACCTCTTCTTTTGGACAATGCAGAGACACTGCACGCTCCATAACTGCGTAGATCATATTTAAAGCAACATCGCTGAGATTTTCCTGTTCCAGGATGTCTTTACGCTGTTTGTAAACAACCAGACGCTGCTGATTCATCACGTCGTCGTACTGGAGAACGCCTTTACGTGCATCGAAGTTGGATCCCTCTACACGCTTCTGCGCGGATTCTACCGCACGAGTAACCAAGCGGCTCTCGATCGGCATATCCTCTTCCATACCCAGGCGATCCATCATATTCATGATATTGTCCGCACCGAAACGACGCATCAGCTCATCTTGCATCGAGAGGAAGAACTGGGATGAACCTGGGTCCCCCTGACGACCGGCACGACCGCGCAGCTGATTGTCAATCCGACGGCTCTCGTGGCGTTCTGTACCGATAATATGAAGACCGCCTACATCCGCTACACCTTCGCCAAGCTGAATGTCCGTACCACGACCCGCCATGTTTGTCGCAATAGTAACCGCTCCGTACACACCTGCACGTGCAACGATTTCCGCCTCGCGCTCATGTTGCTTCGCGTTCAATACGTTATGCGGTACGCCTTTTTGCTTCAGCATTTGGGACAAGCGCTCCGAGTTTTCGATGGAGATGGTACCTACCAAGATCGGTTGGCCCTTTTTGTGACGCTCGACAATGTCGTTTACAACCGCACGATATTTGGCTGCCTCTGTTTTGAAAACAAGGTCAGGTGAATCGACACGCTGTACTGGCTTATTCGTTGGAATAACCACAACATCGAGACCGTAAATCTTTTTGAATTCTTCTTCTTCCGTCTTCGCTGTACCTGTCATACCCGCCAGCTTCTCGTACATACGGAAGTAGTTTTGCAAGGTAATGGTCGCCAGTGTCATGCTCTCGCTTTGGACACGCAGACCTTCTTTGGCTTCAATCGCTTGATGCAAGCCATCGCTGTAGCGACGTCCAACCATCAGACGGCCGGTGAACTCGTCAACGATCACAACTTCGCCTTCCTGCACCACATAATCGACATCGCGCTTGAATAGCACTTGTGCTTTCAACGCCGCCGTAATGTGGTGGTTCAACGTGATATGTGCCGTATCGTACAGGTTGTCGATGTTGAATGCCTGTTCGACTTTGGTTACACCTTCATCTGAGAGGTTGACGATTTTCAGCTTCTCATCGATTGTGAAATCTTTTTCTTCTTCCAGGCGTTTCACAAAATGCGAGCAGATGTAGTACAGCTCTGTCGATTTGTTAGCAGAACCGGAGATGATCAACGGCGTACGTGCTTCGTCAATCAAAATGCTGTCCACCTCGTCGATGATAGCGAAGAAGAGCGGACGTTGCACCATTTGTTCCTTGTACAGAACCATATTGTCACGCAGATAATCGAAACCAAATTCGTTGTTCGTACCATACGTAATGTCACACGCGTATGCTTCGCGTTTTTCTTCAGGACTCAGTCCATTCTTGTTCAAACCGACTGTCAGTCCGAGGAAATTATACAGCCTACCCATGATGGTCGAGTCACGTTCAGCCAAGTATTCGTTCACGGTAACGACGTGAACGCCTTTGCCCATCAAGGCATTCAGGTATGTCGCCAGCGTCGCAACCAGCGTTTTACCTTCACCCGTCTTCATCTCGGAGATACGGCCTTCCTGAAGCACCATACCACCAATCATCTGGACGTCAAAGTGACGCATGCCCAGTACACGGATCGATGCTTCACGTACAACCGCAAACGCTTCATTCAAAATTTTGTCCAGTTCTTCTCCATTTGCCAAGCGAGCCTTAAACTCAGCTGTCTTCTCCTGCAATTGGTCATCCGAGAGTGCCTTAATCGTTGGTTCCAGCGCGTTGATACTTTCTACACGCTTAAACATTTTCTTTACTTCACGTTCATTGCTATCGCCGAATATCTTTTTAACGAGTCCTAACATGAGGACACCCCTTCCATATGCTGCCAAACAAAAATGCACAAGCCAGCATGAGTCCAGATAATAAAATAAGGATACCGATTCTACGAAAATAATACTTTCTAAAAAGATATTTTATCAAATAGAGCATCCTCTACACAAGTAAAGGGAGTTGCCAATAGCAACTCCCTAGTCTTATACGAATGAGAATGTGTAAAGTTTCGTTATTTTGGTTCAATCAATCCGTAACGCCCATCATTGCGGCGATACACCACACTGACGTCATTGGTGTCACTGTTTTGGAAAACGAAGAAGCTGTGTCCCAGCATATCCATCTGCATGACCGCTTCCTGTGCATCCATCGGCTTCAGATCGAAGCGTTTGGTTCGAACGATATCGATGTCTATGTCCATATCATCCTCATCCACATCCGGGATCATGACTGCTACAGGCTGACTCTCACGCTGTGCGATTCTTCCTGTCGAATCAACCCGAAGCTTCCGCATCAGCTTCGTTTTGTGTTTGCGAATCTGACGTTCCAGCTTTTCTACTACCAGATCGATAGCAGCATACATATCTTCGTGCGTTTCCTCCGCTCGGATAATGACCCCACTCAGTGGGATAGTTACCTCGATCGTGCCCTCTCCGCGATGTACATGCATGGTGACTTGTACTTCTGTAGGCTGTGGAGTTTCAAAATATTTTTCCAGACGGCCGACTTTCTTTTCGACATATTCTCTAAGCGCAGCGGTGACTTGAATGTTTTCTCCACGAATGTTAAATTTCATGGTTCCAACCTCCTTCCGTCTATACATACGTATTCGCCACTTCTGTAAATAATCCTTCCACTCAGATTAAAAAAATCTTTGCAAATCTTTTACAAACCATCAATATCCGACATTATTTTACCAATACTTACTAGATTCCCTATGCTATAATAGGACAGGTAGTCATCCAATCCTATATCGCGGTCGTACATCGCACTGGAGGAATCCTCATGGCCGAGGTAAAACCTTCCCATTCACTTATCGGAACAACACTCGCTCAAGACGTCTACAATGAGTACGGTCTGCTTTTACTACCCGCTGGTGCAATCCTTCATCTAAGTGATATACGACTGCTAGAGGCTCACCAGGTGGAAGCCGTACACGTTACTACTGACTCGGAAGCACCCGAAATGCCTTTTCCTCTCCTTCATTGGAGTGAGGCAGAGGCTGCAAAGGCCTATATGGTGGCCGTACAAAAAACCGAGTATTTATTTAACCAGCTCGCAAATGGGGATACCCCCCGACTGCAACAATTTAGCGACGCTGTTCATCCTATGCTCGATCAAGTTCTTCATCACATGAGATTTCTGCGCTTCATTTATTTGAATGAAGGAACAGAAAGTTATACGTATCGCCACTCCCTGCATGTAGGTATCGTGGCAGCTTTAATCGGAAAAATCATTGGACTGCCTCAACGTGATGTTCATTTTTTAGGCCTTGCAGGTCTTCTCCATGACATCGGCAAGATGAAAATTCCCGATGAGCTGCTGTCCAAGCCAGAGCGTTTGACAGACGAAGAGTATACGATTATGAAAAAGCATACCGTATACGGCTACGAGCTCTTGCGCACCATGGACGATGCCGACAACTTGCTAGCACAATGCGCTCTAATGCACCACGAACGTTGGGATGGAAGTGGATATCCCCTAGGACGAAAAAAAGATGGCATCCCTTTTGAATGCCAAATCATCAGTGTCGCAGACGTATTTGATGCGATATGCACAGATCGCGTGTATCGGAAGGGAACCTCTCCCTTTGAAGCAGCGAATGTGCTGTGGGAGTTAGCTTGTTCAGGCCAATTAAATCCGATGATTGTATCTCGTTTTATCCATTACATTATCTTACTTTACATCGGTTCCCATGCGCTTTTGAGCAATGGCGACCAAGTCGAAATCATTATGATTCATACTGATGAGCCAATGCGCCCTCTCGTTCGTAGAGGTAATGATTTTATAGACCTGAGACTGCAGCGTTCCCTACGCATTCAAAGAATGATCAGTTAAACACGTTGAAAAAACGAATCCCCCTGTCCGATCAAGGAACCAGGGGGATTTTGCTATTTGTTTCGATTATAACTTCACGACGTTCGCCGCTTGTGGACATCGGTCCCCTTCCACAATGTCGAATTCTACAGCCTGTCCCTCATTCTACACGCTCGCTCATTACCGTGTGGAATATTTTTTCTCAAGTCCTCGCACAACTACACGGGACAAGAACAACGTAAGTACCAAGTAAACCGCCGCTTCTGTTAAATACGGGGGATAGCGCTCAAATGTACTTTTCGCCACGTTCATGGCTGCGTAGTTTAATTCCGGTGTCGCGATTACTGCTAGAAGGGATGAATCTTTTAAGAGAGCAATAAACTCATTTCCGATCGCAGGCAGCATACGTGTAAACGCTTGCGGAAGTATAATTTGACGCATAGCAAGGCCCTTGTTCATGCCAAGTGATCGTGCCGCTTCCATTTGTCCCGGATCAATGGATTGGATGCCAGCCCGAAAGATTTCCGCCATATAGGCAGCCGCATTGAGCGAAAGCGCGACAAAACCTGAATAAATCGCTTCCGGGCTGCTCGCTCCCGGATACAGAATACCCCAAATCGACGGAATCACCGCGAAATGAATCAGCAAAATTTGGACCAACATCGGGGTTCCCCGAAACAGCTCTACATAAATCGAACAGGTCCACCGCACGATTCGTTTGGAGGACATTTTGCCCAAGCTGATGAACAACCCCAAAAATGTTCCGCAAACCGTAGCCACTGCCGTTAGTAAAATCGTATTAATAATGCCTCGGATAAACAGTTCCCGGTAGTCGTAGATGACACTCCAGTCCAATGGCTAATCCTCCCTTCTCATGTCAGCAAGCCAAGTTGCGAACAAACGCCGGCTACGTCATAGGGACGCACCCGGCCATTTTGCTGCCTACTTATTGCCAAAGTACTGGGTGTAAATTTCCTGCAGCTTTCCATTTTCTTTTATCTTTTTCAATCCGTCGTTGATTTTGTTCATCGCATCGGCATTGCCCTTTTTCACAATAATTCCGTAAAATTCCTTTTCAAAGGAATCATCTTTAATCAGCTTAAACTTCTTATCTTTTACTTTATTCACGTAGTATGACAAAACACCATTGTCGCCAATCACTGCATCGACGCGACCATTAAAGAAGTCATCGACGGAGGATGGCATATCATCATAGCCTTTCAAGCCTTCGTACGTATCTCCAAACGCTTTTTTGACCACTTCTTCACCCGTGGTCGCAGCTTGAACCCCGATCTTCTTGCCTTTCAAATCTGCCAGCTTCGTCACTGGAGAATCTTCCGCTACCAGAATGAGTTGGTTCGCTTCAAAGTATGAGTCCGAAAAATCGTATTTCTCCTTGCGCTTCTCCGTGATCGTGATGGACGAGATCCCAATATCAACCGTCCCTTTGTCCAGTCCATCAAAAAGCGGGTCCCACCCGGTGTTTTTCCACTCGATCTTGAATCCGCCAGCTTCCGCGATCGCGTTCATCACATCGATGTCATGCCCACTAATCTTGTCAGCCTCAAGCATTTGGAACGGTGGATATGCCGCATCTGTACCGACTACGTACACCTTGTCACCCGAACCGCCACTGCCAGACGTTTGCTGACCACCCGATCCACAGCCTGCGAGGAGTACCCCCACACCGACGACCAACGCAAGCGATTTGAACCAATTTGTCCCGATACGCATTTCGAAATCCCCCTTGTGTCTCTCTATCTGTCCATTTTGTCCCCAGCAATGTCCACATGGAAATTACGGATTTTTTGCGTTCTCCACAGAGTTATCCACATTATCCACATCCCATTGTGCACAAGCTGGGTATAACCTTTTTCCTGTATATTCTGCCACTTTAGTACGAAAGTAAGGGGAACGAAATGGGAGTATAAGTGGATCTAGCAACAAAAAAACAGGATTCATATATACGGGATATAGTTCTATCCTGCATATAAAAATCCTGCTTTTATCTGAAAATAATGAATTATTCTTTTTCCCCCAAAATCACGATCTCTACCCGGCGATTCTTCGCACGGTTCTCCGCGTTGGAATTGTCCACAAGCGGTTTGTATTCCCCCAAGCCTGCCACTGTAAAGCGAGACGCTGGTAAAGAGTGGGCATCCACCATTTCACGCATGACAGAGATCGCGCGCGCCGAGGATAGCTCCCAGTTGGATTGGTAAGAACTGCGCGATATCGGCACATCATCTGTATAGCCCTCGATCCGCACCTTGTGCTCAAATCGCTTCAATACCCCCGCTACCGTACCGACGACTTGCTTCCCTTGGGCCTGTAGGTCTGCCGAACCACTCGTAAACAAGATCGTTTCCGGCAAACGGATACGCAAGCCTTCTTCTGTCTCCTCGTAGTCGAGATTCAGCTCAGCCAAAGCGGAGGATAGCTGGTTACGCACCGTCTCCATATCGCGCTCACTCGAGTCAGACATGCCCATTGGCGGCTTCGGCACGTTTACGGTGTCTTCGGAGCCTTCTTCTTCTTTTTCGCCTTTGAGCTCCTTCTGGCGAGCCTCCAATTGGTAGACCTCTCGCTGCAGCTCCAGCTTTTGCAGGTTGAGCAGGTCGAGACTCTCATGCACCTGCTCCAAGCTCGCTTTTTCCTTTTGGACCTCTTCCTTTTGTGACTGAATGCTCTTCGTCTGCATTGCCGCGATAATAATCACGATCACGAACAACAGTGTAATCAGGTCACTGTAACTGAGCAGCCAGCTTTTTTCTAGCTCTTTTTCGTCGTATAACCGTTCGTCATGCATAGCGGTCCTGCCTTTCAATCGTGCCCTTCATGCTGCCTGCCTCTTTAATCAGCACCAGCTTTTGGTCACCTGGCAAGAATGAGTTCAGCTTCTCAAACAACAAGCGTGGTGTCTCCATGCGCTGCAAGCCAACGCAACCTTCGACGAAGAGACGCTTTTCAAACATTTCCCGGTCGTACAGATCCATCAGACGGTAGTAGCATGGCAGCGCGAACAGGTTCGCCAAGAGCGCGCCATACAGCGTCGCTACGACCGCTGCGCTCAGACTGTGTCCGGTCAAGGCCATGTCGGAGAGCGACTTCAGTACACCCGTCATCCCTAAAAGCGTACCAACCAGCCCCATCCCCGGCGCCAACAAGCTAATAAGGCGAAAGAACCCTGCCGACTGTTGGTAGCGATACTGCTCGCCCTTGAGCTCGTTCTCCAGGATCAGGCGCAGTTCTTCTTCGGGAACACCCTCGATCGCCAGTAAGCTGCCGCGTTGGACAAACGAATCGGGTTCTTGTTGCAGCTCCTTTTCGAGCGCGATGTAGCCCTGTTCCTTCAGAACGAGCGCGTAATAGTAGAAGCGCTTGATCGTTTCTTCGACGTTGCTTTGCCGGCCGTGGATGAGCAGCCGCCAGATTTTTTTCAGGTCGAGATGCTTGCGTTTGACTGCATAGGACATGACTACGGAGAGCGCGACTAGCTCGATAGCGGTTACGTTGAGGAGGTCCGATAGGGTTCCGTTTAGGTAGACCGCGTGTATGAAGATGAGGAGTACGGCTCCGATTAAGACGAGTGAGCGGCGTTTTGTGGACACAAGTGATTCACCTTCCTAGTTTTTCAACAAGATGTTCTTAAAGTATAGCAGATGGTGGAAAAAAGATGAGAGAATAGAGTCATGGTAATAGTGAAGCTTGGTATAGAAAATGTCGATAATGATAAAGAAAGTAATTCTAGCAAAGAGGTGATCATCTGTGAATGCCGTACAATTAAAGCAAGCTGTTACTATTAGTTTGACGAAGCAAGTGCAGGAGACTGCGCAAGCCCAAGCTTCCATCATGTTGGAGGGTTTTGCTAAGACGCAGCAAAATGTTCAAGCGGCTCAGGCAAGTCATCCGTCTCTTGGAAAATCGATCGATATTCGTGCATAAGTTGTGAAAAGAAAACGGCCGGTTCCCCGGCCGTTTTTACTTTTTGCGGTCGAAAAAGGCACCGTAGCCGTTTGGACCTGCTTCGTTGTACGTATTCATTGCGAGCTTGCTGCGTTGGAGGTTGTTAAGTTGTGTTTGCACGCCTTGCTTCCGCCCGTCGATCAAAGGAATTACGCGTTGGTTGATTTCGTGAATCTCTACCATCTGCACACGTTGGGCGGATGTCAACTCCACCTCTTCTACACGTTCTTTCAAAGTGCCGATCAATACTTCTCGCTCGTCGAGTATCGTAAGCCATTCCTCAGCGTCTGAATCCTTCAGTCTCACAGCCTGCTCTAGGCGTTGGGTAGCCTGAAGCAACTCCCCCAAGAGAGCATCTATTGTCATTTCCATGTGTATTTCCTTACCCTTGCCTTTTTGCTAATTGCATAGCTTCTTTCCATGTATCACGGAATTGGATGAACAAATCTTCCACCTCATTCAGTATATCAAGATCCTTCCGAATGTTTGCCTCGATTGTACGCTGGAGCATATATTCATAGAGTGTAACGAATTCTTTCGAGATTTCGTATTCACTTTTTAAGGTAGACATTAGTTCATACAAGATGTTCTGTACTTTGAGTGATGCCTCATGAGCTTTCGCTACATTTTTTTCCTCGATTGCGCTTTTGGCTTGTTTGATAAACTTTAGCGCACCGTTATAGAGCATCAGTGTTAAATCGGCAGGAGTTGCGGTTGTTGCTTGATTTGATTGGTACGCCTGAGCAGCATTCTGTAACATCTGCATCACTCCTTCTTAACGCTGGCCTAGCATTTGTGCAAACCATGAGCCTTGTGATTGTGACTTGGACATAGCTTTTTCCATTGAAGAGAATTGTTTCCAATAACGATTCTCGATCATTTTAAGGCGATCTTCCCAACGATCTATGTCTTTGTTGGTTTGCTGGATTTTTTTAGAAAGATAGCTATCGTCGTAAATAGATCCAGATGACCCAGCTTCGATTTTAATTTTATCCATGACCTCACTCAATTGACTGTACAAGCGCTCAGCAACGCCACTCTCATTATATTTTTTTCCAAGGTCATTTTTTTCATTGCTGAAACTTGTAAACAGTTTCATTACATCTTCGCCATTGTTCCGAATTGCCTCGCGAAGTTTGGTTTCATTGATGAACAGCTTTCCGTTTTCTTGATATGCGTTTTTCCCGCTTGGTGGACCGCCAATACCGATTTCGGATAATGTATCAAAAGCTTTATTTACACCATCGATTTGCAAAGGAGCACTCGTAGCTCTGCGAAGTTCACTTAAGCCACTTGATAGAATGGGATCCCGCAGAAGTATACCACTTTTTGCCATGAGATCCATTTTCTCAGCCGTTTTTTCAGGTAATGCTTCTTTTTCCTCATCCAACAATGGCTGGTAACCCTTGTACTTTGGTTCTGATATCTTTTTATTAATCGTTTCAAGGACAGCATTGTACTTGTCGACGAAATCTTTCACCATGTTGTAAATCGTGTCTTCGTCAGATTTCGTATTAATCGTTATTGGCGCATTTTTGTTGGCTTGCTTCAATGAAATTTCCATGCCATCGAAAGTAATTGTATTTTTATCAGATGTGTAGGATACTCCATTAATTTTAAAGGAAGCAGGTGTGCCATCTATTTTTGTCGCGGTTGCATCCTTCAATCCTAAACTATTCCCAGCTGGAGCCTGTACAGTAAAATTACTACCATCATCTGAAGACAATACGAATTGATTATTGAAATAGGTAGCTTTCACACCTGAGTTAGAGCTGTTAATTTTACCGATAATCGTTTCAATCGTATCTTTATCCTCAATTTTAACAACTGTACTTGCCGCACTTGAATCCTTTTTGAGTGTTAAGTCAAATGTTGACCCGATAGCTGTCTTCGTATCAGGTAAAGTTGAAGTAAACGCAGCAGTAGCAGGTTTTCCAACTACTGCCGGGTTTTCTATCTCTATCGTATAACTGGACAATGATGGCTGCCCCACTACTTTAGCTGAAGCGATAGAGTCATTTTCGGATGTCGCTACTTTTTTGTTAAAGCTACTAGACAAACGCAGATTTTTCACCGAGTTTTGAAAATCTGCAAAGACCGTATTCATCTCTCGGTAAGCATCACGTTTCCACTCAGTACTGAACTTAGTACGTTGCAAACGATTAACAGGCTCTCTTTGAGCCTTCATCAAATCTTTAATAATTTTCTCCGTATCCATTCCTGAAGCCATACCTGACAAACGGATTCCCATCTTACTTACCTCCTATCTTTTCTCGTCCACTAGTATTCCGATCATTTCATGCATCTTCGCAACCATGTCCATTACTTTTTTCGAAGGAATTTCACGAATGACCTCATTTGTTTGGTCGTTGATGACCTGCACATAGTATTCATTGAGATCTTCATGAAGGGTAAACTTGACATGCGAGCTAGTTGATTGAAGCCATTTATTTATGCCAGCTATTTCTTGTTCTAGATTCTTATTATTCTGCTGCTGTTCTTTTACCGGCACCGATTGCTCCTGAGGCTGACTATTCGTTTGAGGAAAATTATTGTGCGCTTTCGCTTTCCCGAATCCTTGTACTGATCCAACGTCCATCCTCAATCCTCCTTAGGATTTTTTTCCTAAGATAGTTATCGGTTTTTTCGGGAAAAAGCTTTACCTTCTCTATTTACTTAATTTTACGTTTGCAACGATTCTACGAGAGCCATCGTATTTACTGCGTCATGGATGGACATTTCACCTTCATAACCTGAATTACCGGAGAAGTGTATTACCTGATTCAAGAAATGCATCATCTGTTCAGCAAATCCTGGCTTTGTATCCCGATCTGCTTGATTGGGAGTTAATCGATAAGGCTCTTTATTCCGAAAAGAAACAAGTGCCTCTTCCATATTGGTAAACTGAATTTTTCCATCCTGCAAATACAATTCGTAATTCCAGTTCCCCATTGAATGCCAATACGCTTGAAATGTTATCGGTATGTTCCTCTTTGCGACGATTAATGCTGCATATCGATGATTAAAAGGCTCCTCAGACGATTGATTAGAAAAAGCATGAATGGCATCAAGATCTCCGCAGTAATAGCGAATTAAATCTATGCAATGAATACTATTAGCTGTAAACAGCTTCTCTAATTTCTCTGAAGGATAACCGTTTTCTCGCAATAGTCTATAGCGTTCAAAAACATCCATTCTCATTCCCAGCAGACCGCCTGATTCTTCTATCAGTCGTTTCGCCTGATCGACCACACTATAGAAGCGGCGGTTAAATCCTACCATTACACTCGCCTGATGCATTCTCGCTAACTGCGACAATTGTTGGGTTTGCTCCATAGTTAGACCCGGCGGTTTTTCAATTAGCAGGGGAATCCGCGTAGGAATTAGATTCAAAGTAACTTCATAAATGCTAGGAAAAGGAACAGCAACGATAATACCGTCCAGTTTCTCCCCAGAAATCATATCGTGAATACTAGTGTACGTCTTTGGGATCCCTAGCACATTTCTTGCTCTTTCATTACTGGCTTCTGTGCGATTAACAGCTGCAATTACTTTTATTTCCGTTTCTCTGTGTTGATTTAACCAATGGATGGCTTGTATATAATGGGGGGCTATTGACCCCGTACCTATTATTCCTAGCGATATCATCTGTCTCCCCCTCACTACGTAAACGAAAACAGTTTGTTACAATATTCTTCATCGGTTATAGGTAAATTTATTACTTTGTTACCTAAGTGGTGAGAGTAATGAATCCCGATGACTGTTTCTAACGCATCGACAGCAAATTGAGGATTGGCTGGTATGCGGTCCTGTAACATGTTCATTAATAGATTTTGGCAAAACTCAATAATGTTTAACTCCAGTTTACACGTTTGAGTTTCATGTAAAGGTGTCCCATAACGAGTGACAGGAAGTTCCCGATCCTGCTCATTCCTCGCTTCAATAAAATAAGATCGTTGGAGCTCGTTAACAGTAATCCGCCCATATTTCCCGTTAATAACTAGCACAGGAGGAATGCCAAGATCTTCGGTTAATTCAAAGAACATACGAGTTCCAGCACTGAAGTGTATAATGGCATATCCACCAGGGTCTTTAAAATGTGCTCCCCGCGGATTCGGTACACCTTCATCATTTATAAATCCGCACACTTGTTCAACCTGATCGTCCAATAGGAAACTAGCAAGATCAATAAAGTGAGTACCATTACACCCCATTTGACCACCTCCCATAGAAAACATCATGCTTTCTACAGGACCGATAACGCCAGATTTCAATTTTTCCCGTAAAAGTAAGTAGTCAGCCGCCCATCTCCGACCATGATTGACAGCTAGCTTCACTCCTTTTTCACGTGCAATCGACACCATTTCTTGCGCCTGGTGAATTGAAGTAGCAATCGGTTTCTCACAGATAACCCTGTTAACTCCAAATTTTATTGCATCTAAAAACAAAGAGTAATGACTTGGTCCATTCGTAGCGATAATCAAGACATCTAGCTGCTCACTCTTCAACATGTCCTCATGATTTGTGTAGACACTAAATTCCTGTTTCGGATACTTTGCCTTTGCTTGTTCAATCACTTCTGTTCTCAGATCTGTAACAGCGATTTTAACTGGTTCAAGCAGCATTTGAATTGCTTCTACGTACCTATGTCCCATCGGTCCTAAGCCAATAATCCCTATGGTACTCATACTCATGAGTTCATTTGCTCCTTTATCATGTCCACAAGTTGAGGTAAGGCTGGATGCTGTATTTGATTCATCCGAACAAATTTTATATACTCAATTGTCTTTCCCCAATCTTGCATTTGGTAAGATAAGTAAATTAAATTGTATAAATTATCACCAAAGTACGGGAAAATTTCATGCGATTTTATAAAATGCTTGTAGCTAAGCTCCGCATCAGTCTCAAACATCTTGCAGCCTGAAACATTTTCTTGAAATGCCTTTATTATCTCAACAAGACGTCTACTGATTAATTCATTGCCTTTTTTGTTCAAGTGATGATCATCTGGCAAGAGATAGACTTGAGGATTGTGACTGTTAATGTACGACTCCATCTCCATAAAAAATACTTGGTGATGATTTTCTCCACTCTTCAATACTTGATTGTACAAGTTTATCTGCTGCAGGATTCCTGGATAGCGCTTTTCCATTTTTATAGAAGTAGGGCAAATTCCCACGACAATAAGTTTGGTTTCTGGTCGTTTCTGCAAAAGGGTAAGAATAGCACGATAATGCTGTTCAAATTCGACAATATTGACCAGTTGTTTACCACCAAGCTCATCTCTTATCCAGCAATCAACAATGCCTACCTGCATAACGATAACATCTGGCTGAAAGTAAAAAAGATGATCGCCAAATTGAGCAGCTATATCCTTAATGGTCGTGAGCCGTTGCGCACGATTGGTAACAGAAAACCGAACTGTCGGGTATGCGTTCAGTAGTTCGTTCTGTAACAAACAACCGTACGTTTCATCAAAATGAACGGCCAATTCTTTATCCACTTCAGGATCGAAACTTTTTATTCGATGTGGCCTTGGTAAGGCAAGCGAGTCCCCAAGTATGATTATTTTCATATTAATCTCCAACTTTGTGATGTAATTAGTAGTGATCGATTACCAGACTGACAAACCGCCATCAACTACTATTTGTTGGCCGGTGACATAACTAGATGAATCTGAAGCTAGATACACCAATGCTCCTACCAGCTCTTCTGGCTGCGCCATTCTTGCTAAAGGTACACGGTTCGAATATTTTTGTTTAAACTCCTCATTTTGGCCGCTTTCTACCCCGCCAGGTATGAGTGTATTGACTCGAATCCCCTGTGGTGCCCAATACGTCGACAAGTACTTCGTCAGCCCAAGAACAGACGATTTTGATGCGGAGTAGACTGCTGGCGTATTAATTTGCCTGTCCAAATAAAACGAGCCTTCGTATATTCTATTATCCGGTGCAACAATTCCGTAGATGGAGGCAGTCTGTATAATGGAGCCTCCCTTACCCTGAAGGACCATTTGCTTACCGACAGCTTGTGCAACTAAAAACATGCCATCTATATTGACAGACATAATTTCACGCCATTGTTCCATAGAATATTCTTCAAATGGCGCAAAAAAGGCATCTAGATCCTTGGATTTACTGGCAGCATTATTATGCAGAATATGTATCTCCCCAAATGCATTTACGACTTCCTCTACCATCTCATTGACTGACTGCTGAGAAGAAACATCGCAAGAGACCCCTAAGCACTTTACTCTATAAGAGGCTTCGAGTTCTTGAGCAAATGCTCTCGCACCTTCTAAATCAAGGTCAACTACTGCGACATTAGCTCCGAATTCAGCTAATCCTCTGCAGAAGTGCCTTCCCAAAATACCGAGTCCTCCTGTAACAATTGCTGTTTTTCCCTGTAAATCGAACAATTTTTTATAAGAATAAGGTTTCATATAGATCCCTCTTTTGGTTTAGTAAAAAGTCAACAAACATAAAGTCAACTTCAGAGTCGATATCAATAGACCGTTCCTCTGGCATTTCAAAAAGCATGGTATCTTCATAAAAAACCGAATTCGCCCCGTAGAACGCATCTCGACTCCAAACATATATCGAAGCATTCATGTCATAGCATTTTGGTGAATCTTGTCTTCTTACAATAGCTTGGTCTAACTTTTTAGAAAGTTGAACAAAGCCACCTTTGTTTAACTCCACTAAATTAAAGTAGGGTGATCTTCTAGCTGGTGCAGCCGTTATCACATTGGAGCATCGTTTCCTCTCCAACAATTCAACTGCTCCTTGAATATCCTCAACAATGCGCAACGGAGATGTTGCATCCAAATCAACAAGGGTATCAAACGTGACCTTTAATTGTTTTTCAACTTCACTAACGCAATGTTGAATAGCAGGGATTTTTGCTGACTCATCCGTTGCCATCTGATCGGGTCTCTCAATAAGAATATCTGCCCCATATTTCCGAGCTGCTTCCAGTATATCCTTAGAATCGCTACTAACTGCTACGCAGTCGAACAAACCCGATTGTTTCGCCTGTTTTATACTAAATGCAATAAGAGGATAATCCATGATGGGACGAATATTTTTATTCTTCACCCCTTTTGAGCCTCCTCTTGCGCATATCGTGCAAAGCCTCTTCATTTCGAGACCCAACTCCTTTTCTCATTTGCCTCTTCAATTGCGTTTATCATATTCATTACATCCATTGCTTCTTCTGAATAACAGACATCTCCTACCTTACCTGTCAATACCGCTTCATGCTGCATTTTATATGTATAATCTCTAGAAACCTCAAATGGTTCTGTCCGTTCATTCACAGTTAATGTATTTCCTATCATATCCACTTTTATCGTATCCTGATCTGTATTCACGATAATAAATCGCTTAGGACTCTTTTCGATATAATTAATATTTATGGTTACAACAGGACACTTTTTCGTCTTTAGCATAATGGAGTAAATATCATCACTATCTATTTCTAACGGGCTGAATTTCCCGCCGACTGCGGTTAAGCTTTCCCATCCATCTAATAACCAATTTACATAATCCAACTCGTGACTCAAGTCTCTGAGAACCCCTCCACCCTCACTTTTCTTAGCTGAATACGTCTTTCGGTAGTCTGCGTGAGGGCGCCATTGGGGAAGATACTGACCGGTATAAACATGAAGAGATAGTATTTTTTGACCCTGCATGAGCATTTTCAGCTTCTGAATTGCAGGATGGAATCGGAGATTATAGCCAACAAAAATGTTCTCAAAGCCATGAGGTGGCATATTTGCTTCGAATTGAAAAAGCGGTTTCTCTACAAAAACCTTCCCTCTATAGCCTTGATCTTCTAATTCTAAAAGCGTCTGATAATGCTCTGATGTTTTATTTGCAACAATTACATACTGCGGGTTCTCTATTTGCAAGGCATCGGAAAGAGAATGGTAGGAGCAATCCCAATCAATCTCTCGACTGCTAACCACACAAACTTTGCACCCTAACTCTCTCAATATACGTGCATGTCTCATTCCGATTGAACCAAAGCCAATGACGAGCGCCCTCAACTGAATACCTCCATATACTCTTTGTTCGCTTTTTCAAAGTCAGCAATGCGCCCAATATCCAACCAATACTCTCTAATCGGAAATGCGATTGTTTGCTGTTCCTGCTTCATCAATTGCTCAAACAAGCTTGGCATATCCAAGTATTCATTATGTGGAATGTGTTCTAAAACTTGCGGATCCATGACATAAATGCCTGCGTTGACAAAATATCGCTGAACCGGCTTTTCCTCTATAGCTGTCAGTCGATGCTTATCTAACCGGACAACACCATATGGAACTTGATATTCGTACTCTCGAACGCACATTGTTGCTTTTGCTTGATACGTCTTGTGAAAATCTAGAAGTTGTTCGAAGTTTACTTTTGTCAGTAAGTCACCGTTCATGACAAAAAAAGGTTCCACTGGCTTGTCTGGCAATAAACTTAACGCTCCTGCCGTACCCAATGACTCCTTCTCTTGCAAATAGCAAATAGTGACACCCCATCGCTCACCGGTGCCAAAATAGTCCTGAATCATCTCTGCCTTGTATTTCACTGAGATATAAAACTTATGGAATCCTTGATCAATGAAACTCTGCAAAATCGTTTCCAATAATGGCTTGTTCCCAACTGCCAATAAAGGTTTGGGGCAATCATGCGTTAATGGATGAAGGCGAGTTCCCAATCCACCGGCCATTAGAACCACCCAATTGTCCTTTTTTTTCGGACGCAAAAGGTCATTTAACATCTCTACATGCACAATTCGCCCGTCTTCATCAACAATCGGAATTTGATGAAGATGCTTGATTTTCATGAGGGCAAGGATATTCTCTTTCGAGTCATACGGAGAAGCTACCGTAGGATATGGATTCATTATCGTGGAGGTAGGATCTTGAAGCCCTCTTCCCTTTAGCAAGCCTCTCCGGATGTCACCATCTGTTACAGTGCCGAGCAATCTATCATTTTCATCTGCAACTAAGGCAATTTGTCTGGCATTCTTATCGATAATTTCCAATGTATGAATGATAGGCGTTTGCGGTGATACCAAAAGGTCTCTCCAATTCACCACTCCCCACCCCTTTCTTGTTGCTTATCCAATCACGTTTGCAGGCACACCTGCTACTTTTCTATTTTTCGGAACATCCTTGATAACAACGGCTCCGGCCCCAACAATACTTCCTGTCCCAATCTGAATGCCTTGAATAACTACAGCACCAGCGCCAACGAATGCACCTTCTTCAATATGCACACCACCGGAAAGAGTTACCCCTGGCGCTATGTGTACATGGTCATTAATCTTGCAATCATGATCAATAGAGGCTCGTGTATTTACAATAACATTACTGCTTATATGTACATCTGCTTGCACGACAGCGCCAGCCATTATTTGAGCGCCTTCACCAATGACTGCTCGAGGGGATATGATCGCAGTTGGATGAATAACACATGCAAAACAGTATCCCCGCTCTTTATAAAAACAGAATAATTTCTTTCGGATTGAATTATTGCCGACTGCACCGATCCCATTTACTAGTACCAAATCTTTGGGAGAAAATTTTTCGATCTCTGCATCATGACCTAGATACGGAATTCCCCATATGCTAGCTTGGGACTGGAGGTCCGTGAATCCCAAGATATTGTGACCCTGTAAAATTAACGTATCCAACAATACTTTGGCATGTCCACCGCCACCAAGTACAATTACAGGCTTCATTCCTGAATCAACTCATCTTGTTCGTAATCTTTACTTGCGACTTTCCCAATCAAATCCCAGATTCGAATCGGAGGAATACCTGTTCCTGGTCGTTTTGCAGTTAGATTGTCGATTGTCAATATTTCACCTTTTTGAATACTACATGCTGCAACCAAGCTCTTGCGGGCGATGAATTTGTTTTTTTGTTCCGAAGGTGTAGGCATTTTATACGCTTTACCCAGCGATAGCTCCACTTGCCGAATCGAATCAATCATTTGCTTGAGTTCTGCCCCCTCTAGGGAAGCCTGATGATCAGGGCCTGGCAAAGTTCTATCCAGCGTAAAATGCTTCTCAATGACCTGTGCACCTCTAGCCACAGCAGCAATCGGAACAGCTATTCCAGGGGTATGATCGGAAAAGCCTACTGGAAGATGAAAGGCTGCAGACAAGGTATCCATTGACCTCAAGTTCACATCGACATATGGTGCCGGATATTCAGTTGTACAATGAAGTAACGTTACTTTTTCACGGAGAACTTGTTGCCCCTCTTCACTTGCATACGCCTCTTGAAACCCTCTGATAGATGGTGCCTGCGAGAAACGTAAGTAGCCAAAAGCCAGAACTCCTAGAGCCTCTTCGATTTCCCCCAGATTAGACATTCCAGTAGAGAGGATAATAGGTAGCCCCGTTAGAGCTGCTTTTAATAAAAGCGGTGCATTTGTTATTTCTCCCGAAGGTAGCTTAAGTAAATCTACACCGATTTCCTCAGCCAACAGGTCTACGCTTTCAAAATCGAACGGGGTGGACAAAAATTTAATGTTACGTTGTTTACAAGTTTCTACGAGTTCTTGATGCATTTCCAACGACAATTCCAATTTCTGCACCATTTCTAATTGCGACTCTTCAATATCGGTCGTTCTCTTCTGATAATCGGCTTTTTCCGCATGTTTACTTATAATACTTTTGGCCCTAAACGTCTGGAATTTTACTGCATCAGCACCTGCTTCTGCAGCACAATAGACGAGCTCTTTAGCCATTTCCAAAGATCCATTGTGATTTACACCAGCTTCGGCAATAATGAATGTCTTCGTCATAATAGTACCTCCTAGAGCTGTTTGAACACCTCTACTAATCCTCGATGTCAAAAAAAGTTTTATGCAGCAAATTGTCCAAGCTTACTTCTTTCAGTACATTTTTCACTTTCGCCGAAACATATTCCTTACCGTAAGGAGACTCCATACTCTGTAGCTTTTCCTGGAACTCGCTAGAGAGAGCTTGTCTAATGGCTGAAATAATGGATTCTTTTTGTTCTACGCAATCAATAACGGATTCCGCGCGAATCCTCCCTTTTTGGCGATCCCCGATATTAACTGTACCCTTCTGAAAAAAAGGCACTTCGATAATGCCGCTTGAAGAATTTCCAATTACGGCATCTACATGTTGCAGTGCGCTTAAATAACGTAATTGTCCAAGAGAAGTAAACGAAACACATCTGGAAGAATTATTCTCCACGTATCTATCGATCATGTCACAAATAACGCGCCCCCCCATATCCGCATTTGGCTTTGTGAATATGCAAGTTGCATCAGAAAAATGATCAAGTGCTTGTAAAAGCTCCAGCATTGCAGATTCAGAATGATTCTTCTGCAATGTAACGGGATGATAAGTAATGAGAAAGCTTGGCTTGCTTAAAGCAAAATCGATAGACTTTTCAAAGGCTTCCTTATTCAGAAGCGGTAATTTTCGTATATTATCAAGCCCGATTGCACCCACGTTAAACACTCGATCTGGATTCTCACCTAGTTGAATAACTCTTTTTCTGTATTCATCTGCTGCTACAAAGTGTAGTTGCGACATTTTGGTCACGGCGTGTCTTATCGATTCGTCAATGACTCCTTCTGTTGTTTCCCCTCCATGCAAATGAGCGATGGGAATTCTTGCAATCATTGCAGCTTGAGCCGCAGCCAAAATTTCAAAACGATCCCCAAGCAGTACGACCAGATCAGGTCTCAGGCGTTCATACGCCTGTGAAAACCCAATTGTCCCTATGCCAACCGAAGTTGCAATTCCGACCGAGGTATCGCTGGATAAAAGCATTTCAATTTTTTCGTCAATAGCAAAACCATCCTGCTCTATCGAGCGATACGTCAAACCAAATTCAGGAGATAAATGCATGCCAGTTACAATAATCTGTAATTGCAAATCTGTGTCTTCTTGTATTTCTTTCATAAGATGATACAACAGGCCATATTCGGCACGTGTACCTGTAACTACACAAAGTTTACGTCGTGACATAACTAGCCCCCAGATTAGAGCTGCTTGGAATATTTATGATTCTTTCTTCGAGCTGTTTTGCTACCGCGATATCCATCTTCGGAGCATCCTTATACATTGGCAATTCGTGAAGCAGTTTCCAGGCCGGACGAGTCATCAATCCTTGTTCGTTTGTCATTTCCAGCAATTGATCGCGACTTTTCACCAGCTCAGGCGATAGCAAAAGCACATGTAACCAGTAATTACTCGTCGCTAATTGCGGCTCATGAAAGAATGTGATTTCAGGAATAGACGCAAATACCTGTGCATATTTTTGTGCCAGTGCCCTTTTCCGCTCAATAAACGTTGGCAACTGTTCTAATTGCGCGCATCCTAATGCTGCATTGAGGTTTGGCAGACGATAATTGTAACCGATTTGGTCATGTTCAAAGGCCCATTTATGCGGCATTTTCGCAGTCGTTGTTATATGCTTTGCGTATTTGCCTAAAGCCTCATCGTTCGTTAATATTGCTCCTCCTCCACCAGTCGTAATTACTTTATTTCCATTAAAACTGAGGGCCGACACACGTCCCCAATTTCCTGTATGAATCCCTTTGTAATAGGAACCTAGTGATTCAGCTGCGTCCTCTACAAGTTCGAGATGAAACCTCTCGCATACATCTATCAGTTCATCTAATTCAACAGGATGCCCAAATGTATGCATAGGAACGATAGCTTTTATTCTTTTGCCAGTTTTTTTATTAAAGCACTCCTTGCCCCTTACCTCTGCAATTTCAAGTAAATAATCATTTAATTTCTTGGGATCTACACCAAGAGTAGTAAAACTGCTATCGATAAAATGGGGAGTCGCCCCACAATAGGCAATCGCATTAGCGGTAGCAATAAACGTGAGAGCCGGCATTAATACTTCATCTTCCGGCTCTACTCCAACTAATTTCAGACATATATGCAAAGCGGCCGTGCCATTCATTACGGCCACAGCTCGCTTCACCCCCGTATATTCTTGTAGCTTCTCTTCAAACTGATCTACGTATTTCCCTACTGACGATACCCATCCAGTATCTATACACTCTTTCACATACTTCCACTCATTCCCTTGAAAGCATGGCTCATGCAGAGGAATAAACTTGTCCGCAAAATGGGTGACTTCTTTCAGTTTGGCGACTATTTGTTCCAGCGAGGTTAGCTGACTCATAGGTTATAAATCCCTGCCTTATATTGGGATAGATGAACGGGATTAGTGAACCACTCGATTGTTTCACTTAGTCCCCGTTTGAAGCCTTCTACTCCCCCATATTCGGGGTGCCATCCAGCTAATCGCTTCGCCTTCGAATTATCAGCCCATAACCGCTCTACTTCGCTCTTCTCCGGACGAATACGCTGGTTGTCTGTCTCAATGTGTATTTCTGCACCCATTAATTCTGCAATAAATTGTACTGTCTGACCGATTGAAACCTCGTAATTACTTCCTATATTTATTACTTCTCCAATGGAACTGTCTGATTGAGCAACCGACAGAAACCCTTTAACGGTATCTTTCACATAATTGAAGTCTCTTGTTGGCGAAAGCGAGCCAAGTTGAATGTTTTTCTGTCCATTGGCAATTTGTGTGATAACTGTAGGAATCACCGCACGAGCTGACTGCCTAGGACCATACGTGTTAAAAGGACGGATAATGGATACTGGCAAATCAAACGAGCTAAAGAAAGACATCGCCATCTGGTCAGCACCAATTTTACTCGCGGAATAAGGAGATTGTCCTTGAAGTGGATGCTCTTCAGTAATCGGGACAAAACGAGCAGTACCATAAACTTCACTGGTTGAAGTGTGTACTACTTTTTCCACGTTTAATTCTCGAGCAGCTTGAAGTATATTCAATGTACCTTTTATGTTCGTGTCCACATACGTTTCTGGAGAATGATAAGAATATGGAATCGCAATTAAGGCAGCCAAATGAAGAACAACATCGCATCCCTTCATTGCTTGTTTAACACCATAGGGATCACGAATGTCCCCGGCAAATACCTCAATTCCTTTCAATATTTCTTTCGGTAAATGATCGAGCCATCCCCATGAATTAAATGAATTGTAATAAACGAAAGCTTTTACATCATGACCTTGACGTACTAGTTCTTCTGTTAAATGTGAGCCAATGAAACCATCTGCTCCTGTTACTAGAATTTTTTTGTTTTTCAAATCCATAAAATCATCTCCGTATCAAGTTGCGCTGCCTTCCCCAATCACTTTCTCGTACATATCTTCTAGCAATCTTTTAATTGCGATACTGTCATTTTTAGTGGCAAACAAATAGTTTTTAAACTGATCGATAACTCTGCGTGCTTTCATCACGGTATCTGAATAAGACCGTACCTCATCAAACATCTTGAGTATTAAATTAAACTCAATATAATTCATGGATTGAACGATTCTTAGGTAGTACTTATTTCTTTGCAAGCGATCAAAGAGCTTATCAAATTTGTTAAAACACAAATCAAGCTGTCGGGAATTTTGACTAGAGATGTAATGCTCCATCTCATCAAACAACTCTTCAAATCGCTTGAAAACAACTTCTAGTTCCGTACTTTCTTTTGTCATTGTTTTCACAGTCATCTTGAAATGTTCCAAGTCGTAAGAAAACGTATCATTAATTAAATCTATCCAATCGTGTTGAACAATCCCCGTTGTACTTAGTCTTTCACGAATGACGGTTTCCAAGGGTGAGAAGACTGTTCCTTCGATATGAGCCCCTTCTTTTGTGGAATTGATGATATCTGGATGTGAGACGCGTTCGATCAACTGCTCCATCTCATCTTTCATAGACAAGAAGAGCTTACTGGTGTATGTGTCTTTCCCTTCAACATCCTTTACAACAATAGCCTGCTCTTTTCTCCAATCAGTCAACTCAGTTTCCGTATAATTGATACCTTTTGCATATATTTCATTTCCACGAAAGGCAAGGTTGATACCCACTAAAATAATCGGTGAAAATTGAATATGGCTCAAAACTTGTAGTGTTAAGGTCGCAATACTTCCAAATCTATCAATGTAATGGAATGTGTTATCGTCATTTCGTTTAATAAACATGTCCATGATGTAATCGTCACGAACCAAGAAGTTCGCCATTTTACCATGATAATTATTAACGGTTTCAAAACCCATTGTACTACCAAACACTAAGGGAACATTATCGATTTTGCTATCAATCACTTTTTCAAACACCTTGGAGTTCAATGCACTACCATCATAAGCAAAAGTCGCATCCGGTGTAATACCAGCATTAATCAATTGGTTAATGGCTGAACCTACGGAAAAAATGTATGCAAGTCCATTTTCTTTGATGTAGCGCAAGTTCTCAAACTCATCGTTCAAGGATGGACCTGCCCCCACAATGATGGCTGGCTTATCTTTAAAATGTCCTCCATGGCCATCTAAAATATTTGGGGTTTTCATAATATGAGGCATGTTGAACAAGCCATTGATTGCCATCCTTTTCGCAAAGACTTGACCTGTTAACAATCTGTTACGCGCCTCATAGACAACATCTCTAAATGTATCAATAAAAGCTTTCGTTTGCTCTGCAAAAATTCTCTCGTAGCTGGGATGAACGACCACATATACTTCTTTATCTTGCAAATGCGTAAACTGCGATAATTGGCTCTTCACATCTTCTGCCCGTACCTCTAGCATCAAATGGACAAGCTTTTTCGAAGGACCCCAATCCTCTAGCGATCTACTTTCCACTAACTTTGAAAAAATAGCAGCGTTAGGCTCGTAAATGGAAAACATGGCCGATGGATGCAATTGTATAAATTCATCAATGTGATAACCGAGACCGACACCATAAAACAGGACATGGCGATCTCCGATATCTTCGAGAGTTTGAATAAAGCGTTGTGCTTCTTGTACCGGATTGTATTTGCTGTGTATATAGTTCCATCCAGAATTGATCTGGACAGCGATCGTGCTTCCACCTGTTTTCGTTTCTTCCACACGTACTTTTTCATTCTCATTTCGATCATATTTCTGAAAGTTGTCCCAGAGCTGCGGGTAGAACTTTTTCAAACACGTTAGGTTATCAATTTGCATCATGCTGGCCCACCTCATGCATGGAGAGTTCACCAATTCCTTGATGCAATGCTTCATATTTCGTAATGATTTCATATTGAATAATATCTGCAATCATCGTATGGTCTTGTTGCATAACAGCGGTATTCAAGTCTTCAAGCTGTTGCGTAAAAACAAAGCTATCAACAAAATCAAGGTCAGCGTAATATTGTGAAGAGTTCTGTATCCACTGTACACCCTCGATCATTTGAGATAATTTTGTCCACTCCTCTGAAGAAGGGCTACCAGAATAGAACGCCTCAACAACCCCTGGGAGTATCGTTAGCGCTCTGCTCACATACTCACGAATGGAGATAAGCGTTTCTTTTGCAAGTTGCTCTTTTGTCATCAAAATCAGCTCAATAACTTGAATCGATTCCTTCTCGGATAAAAACTCTTCAAAATGATCGTAAATTTCCTCTCCATCCACGTTCATCCCACAGAAAACCATTGAGCTTTCAGCAATAATTTGGTTTATAAAAGATATAATAGAAGTAACGGTTTGTTGATCTTGTATATGAAACTCTTGTTTATTCGCAATAATTTTCATAAGTGCCTCCTTAATGTCAGTCATTATGTATATCGGAAACTTTTAGACGTTCAATTATATGATAAAGATGGAAATAAAAAAAAGCACGACTTCTGCAAAGAAGTCCGTGCTTTTTTAAAGGAGAAAAGATTAACGCAGCAATTGCAGAACACCTTGTGGCAATTGGTTTGCTTGTGCCAACATTGCTTGAGAAGCTTGAGTCAGAATGTTGTTCTTAGTGAACGCCATTTGCTCTTTCGCCATATCTACGTCACGAATACGAGATTCAGCAGCAGTCAGGTTCTCAGCAGTGATGTTCAGGTTGTTGATTGTGTTTTCCAGACGGTTTTGGTTCGCACCCAGGTAAGAACGAGCTGCGGAAACTTGGTTGATCGCAGCATCGATGCTACCCAATACGCTCTTAGCTCCGCCTTGGGAACCGATTTTCCATTTTTTAACCATATCCTCAACGGATTTCAGGTCAAATTTGGAAGTAACGAGAGTCAAAGATTGTGCTTTTTCTTGACCAATTTGCAAATCGATGTCTTTGCCACCGTTTCCATCCAGCAAAGAGATGCTGTTGAATTTGGTGTTGGACATGATGTTTGTTACCTCTTTAGTCAACTCATCCAACTCTTCTTGCAGACGGGAACGGTCAGTAGAATCTTGGTAAGTACCGTTTGCAGATTGAGTAGCGATTTCTTTAACGCGAACGAGCATGTTGTTAACTGTTTGCAATGCACCCTCAGCAACTTGGATCAGAGAGATACCATCTTGGGAGTTGCGGGAAGCTTGTTCCATACCACGAACTTGTGCGCGCATACGCTCGGAGATGGAGAGACCAGCAGCGTCGTCAGCAGCACGGTTGATGCGGTAGCCGGAAGACAGTTTCTCAACGTTTTTGGAAAGGTTACCGGAGTTTACACCCAGTTGACGGTGAGTGTTCATTGCGGACATATTGTGTTGGATAATCATGTAAAGTTCCTCCTTGAGTTGTCGACAGTCACGTCCCTGTGACTGTTGCAATATTTTGAGACGATTCACAATCGCGCGCTTGTGACTTTGTCCCTACACTATAGTTATCGGTTGGGAGCATTTGTGTGTTTAGTGTTTTTTCTACTTTTTTCTGCAAAAAAAGAAAAAAGATGATCTACTGACCATCTTTTTTCTCCTTGCTTGTTTGAAAAAGCTGCTTCACAGCAGCCCAATCACTCTGATTCTTCGTAGCAAGCCGATTCTCTTCCTGAATGGCTTCAAAAATCTCTTTTCTATGCACATCCAAATTACGCGGTGCTTCGATGCCAAGTTTGATCTGATCTCCATCAATGGAAATGATTTTAATTTCGATGGTGTCTCCAATCATGATCGATTCATTTTTCTTTCGAGAAAGGACGAGCATGCAAACACCACCTACTTTCTGTTGACAGCTTGTTGCTCGAACAACGGCTGACGAATGGAGTATATATCTTCCTGTATAATGACCTGCCTTCCCATCCGATTCGACAGGTTGACAACAATTGGAGCCTTTAGGTTTACTGTTGCTTGATTGTTTCCCCGGATTGTAACGATAGAAAACACTCCGATTGGCGAGTCCTCTTCCACTCGTAATGCTTCTTTTGCTACATTGGATAGTTCAAACTTGTAGTCAGGGAAAAAGGAAAAAGGATCAATGACCCAAAAACCAATATCCTTCTCTTCTGTCGATTGAATCAGAAAAAAGGGACTATCCTCTTCTTGCATCAACTGAAAAAACTGCAAATGAGAAAACCCCGGGATGCCATCCTCAAAAAAAAGCCTACCTAATTCAATCTGTTGACTTCCACTCATGTTTTCCCCTCGCTTACATCATTTGATCCAGTTGACTTCCTGTCACGCTAATCTTCAGGCTATTATATTGTATCATATAAGGCTCTACCTTACCCGGAGTATAGGAAAGTTCCGGAGGTCTTGATACAGGGTCAATGCTCATGCCATTCCGCGTGACATGGATGGACACCGGGTGTACCTGAAAATTAATATCAACACCCTCATCATTAGATGTTGACGGTGGTCTGTACCCGCCCTCTAATACTTTTAAGCCTTTTTCTCTGCCAATTTCCGCGATCGCATTCTCTTTTGTGTAAATTTTCATCATACGGTCGCCATCTTGACTTTTCTCAGCGATCGCCTGTAACCATTTCTCCCGCCCATACGCTGCGTTCTTGTCACTAAACTGCATCGAGGTCATGATGCCGATGTTTGCGCGTGCCTGGCTAGAATCGATCTGTAGCTCGATCTTTCCTTGTTCAACATTGAGCTCTGCGGGCTTTTGGCTAAGGTTCATTTCCGCTTGAGGCTGCTTGATTTCCTGTATCGGTTTTCGGATATTTAGGCCAAGTTGCGCAAAAGTACTTTCCATGCGTATTTGTGGAATCTGCATCACGCCATCCTCCTACTCTCTATCTCAAAAAGTCTAGCAGAGTTGGTTGAATAATGCGGGCTCCAGAACCGAGTGCTGCTGAATGTACACTTTCCTGCGTTTTTAGATCGGTCATAACTTCAGCCATATCAGCATCTTCATTCTTCGACATTAATCCCGTAATGCTTACTTCTTGGGAATTGAGCCTCTCCGCAATTAAGTCCACACGATTCACACTAGCACCTAATGATGCTCGCTCGGCTAAGAGCTTATCATACTGCTGATCTAATCCTCCAATAAATTGGGAAGCAGATCTTCCGTTATTCAGTTCAGTCATAATGTTATCAAGCAATTTAAACATATTATTTGCATTGTCAGGGAAATTAAAAATGTTTTGGGCATTGATATTCGATGTAACAAATACATTTTGACTCACTTCTAAATTAATGGGAGAACTATTTGTACTTACAAAATCTCCTTTACCGCCGTTTGCATTTGGATCATAGGGAGCTTTATTTGTATCAGTTCCCGCAAAGATATACTTTCCATTTATTTGCTGGTTAGCAAGAGTTCCTAAATGATTCTTCAGTTCCTGAACTTCGGATCCCATTGTTTTCAAGTCGTCAGGCGAAATGGCGCCATCCCCAGAGTAAACTAACAGTTCCTTGATACGCTTCATGACGCTACCCACTTCATCCATGGTATTGTCTGTCATGTCCATCCAAGACTGTGCTTCATTCACATTCCGCTTATACTGGTCATTCTCCATCAGCGAAGAGCGGTAAAACATTCCACGCGCCGCTACGACTGGATCATCAGAAGGTTTCTCAATTTTTCTTCCAGAAGACAATTGATCCTGCAAACTATCCATATTCCGCATCGATTTATGCAAATTCCGCAGCATATTACTATTCAGCATGTTCTGCGTTACACGTACTGCCATAATCTATTCCCTCCTAATTAGAGGCCCACTCGGCCCATGCCGTTGATGACTTTGTCTAAGATCTCGTCCATGCTTGTCATGACGCGAGCAGAGGCACTGTATGCATGCTGGTATTTCACCATTTCTGCCATCTCGTCATCGATCGATACGCCAGATACAGATTGACGCTGGCTATCTACGGTACCGACGAGCATTTCGGAGTTTAATTGGTTACGCTCAGCTTCTTGGGCGTCAACACCCAATTGGCTAATCGTATAACGATAGTAATTATCTAATGTAGAGCTTTCTGCCAAATCGTTTGGTCCTGCACCCGCAGCCAACACCTTGAACTTGATCGAAGCGATGGCGAGAGCGCTCTTGTTATTCCCTACAGGAGTGCCGCCTGCTTCTGCTTGTGCTGCCGCAATCGCATCCAAGCTCTTCATAATTTCTGGATTAATTACAATCCCAGATGCACTTGTTGGATAGTTTTTGGATGCCGGATTAGCAGCCAGTGAGTTCGCATCTACGAAGAATGGCAGATCCTGTACAGTGCCATTGTTAATATCACTCAAGCTTCGACCTGCCCGATGCAGATCATTGATTTCCTTCGTCAGATTCACAGCCAAAACATCCAAGCGTTTCAGCATGTTCGGTACGATCTGATCACGAGATTGGATCGTTCCTGCCATGTAGCCAGTTGTCGGCACAAATGCCGCTCCGCCCAGCGTCATGTCACTCAGGCCCGTAGCTGGATTCTGTACAGTAGCTACTGGCTGCGATGTAATTCCAGTAACAAATTCACGACCTTCAATGGTCACGTTTACCATACCAGCTGTTGATTGAGTTGCACGAACCTCCACCAGTTTGGAGAGCTTATCCAACAATACGTCACGTTGGTCATAGAGATCGTTTGGCTGATAACCATGCGGTACAACGTTAGCAATCTGATTATTCAAGCTAGCAATCTGTTGGCCCAAGGAGTTTATCTCCATGGCTTTTACGTTAACCACATTGTTGAGATCTGTTTGTACTTCTTGAATATGTTTCGTTAGCGTATTGAATGTATCCGCTACTGCCTTGCTTCGTTCCCGAACAACTGCCCGAGCAGATGTATCTGTCGGATCTTTGGCCAAGTCCTGCCATGCTTGCCACATTTGGTCCATGACCTTTTGCAAGCCAGTGTCAGAAGGCTCGTTCATGATCCCTTCTAATTTCTCCAACGTTTCCAAACGACCATCCCAGTAGCCTTGGCGTTTGTATTCGTTCCGATACTGAATATCCAAAAACTCTTCTCGCAGACGCTGAATACTAGTAGCTTGCACACCGGTACCGAGCAAGCCTGGCTCTATACTTGCCTGCATCCCCACATAAGGCAAACCATTCGTAGCCTGCATATTCACGCGCTGGCGGCTGTACCCTTCCGTATTCGCATTGGAGATATTGTGTCCCGTTGTATTTAGCGCGGACTGTTGAGCGAACAAGCCGCGTTTGCTGACTTCAATTCCATGAAAAGTAGAGCGCATTTCGACACCTCTTTACGCTTTTTTATTGAAAAAAGTTCGATTAGCCTGACGATACGTATCCGAGGTCGGCCTTCCGTAGATGAAGTCGTCCTCGGGCGTATCCGTGATCAGATCGAGCGTCATGTTTACAAAAGAAAGGGATTGCTCCAGTAACTGCTGATTCAGGTCGTTAGCATCGCGCAGTTCGGTCACAATCCGGCTTAGCTCATTACGACAGGAAGTGAGTCGCATTTTCTCTTCCGCACTGGTCGTCAACTTGATCAATTCAGCCAGTGTGCCTTCTTGCAGCGCAAAGCCCTTCTGTGCTGTCAGTTCTTTTACGACTTGCTGGCGGCCTGCTTCAGCTTCTGTGACGCCCTTGATCAGTTTTTGCTCCTGGCGTGTAATGGCTATAAGTTCATCCACATTCCCTCTTACCAGCACTTCTTTCTTGTGCATGGCTAAGGTGTACAAGGCTTTGTGCAACTGGATCAAGTTGTCGAGCAGATCGTAGAGTCTGTTCATTCCTTGCTTCTCCTCATCTTCCATCGAAAACTATTTAAAGAGGCTGTTCAAAAAGCCCTCTCTAGATCTGTGTTACAGCTTTTTCCAAAAGGACAGGAGCTTATCAGCGATCCGCTCACTTGAGACGTGATATTTTCCTTCCTCCACTTGCTTCTTCAACTGCTCCACTTTTTCCCGACGTTGTGGAGAGTTGACATCTTCTACTTGCTTTTGCATTTCTAGCGCTTCTGTGGAAATGTTTACTTCATCCTTGCCCATCGGGATTTTGCCACTTTTGCCTACCTGGTTGTTACCTGTCTTGTTGTAAGCATTGATCATCCCGACACGGTTAGGTTCATTAATCCGCATCTGATTACCATCCTCTCATACCAACGGTCTTTTCATAGAAAAAACCGATGACACCTCTTAGTAGTATCATCGGCAATTTCATGATGTACGATTAGTTTTTTTGCACAAAACTATTCGTCACTATTCTGCTTTCTTCGATAAGCTGCCTTAGCCAGATCGGCGCGTTGGAACTCCTCCAATCGCTGCTCTACCTCGATTTGTTGCGTGATTTCATGCTTCAAGCCGTTTAGACAAGATTCGCAAATGTTGCCTGCTCGAATCAGAAAACCGCAGCGCTCACATGGATAACCAAGATTTGGATTTCCGGCAACCGAAATGCGCCCTTCCTTGATAAACTTCGTGATTTGCTTCACGCTCACAGCGGTGGCTTCGCTCACTTGATGAATATTCGATCCACGATTTTCACGCTTGCGTAAAAACTGGGCGCAGGCCTCATATTCTTGTTCCACTTCTTTACAGCACTTGGGGCAAATGTCACGGACTGCTTGTACAAATACAGCATCACACCGCGAGCAGTTTGCCAACTTGCCCATAGACATATCGGACTACCCCTTTTCCGTTCAGAAAGTTCATACGGTTCTACATCCGTTGTATGCCTACATCATAGCTTAATTTTTCCAAACTGGCTATCGGTATATTGTCAAGGAATATACTTCACAGCTTGGCCCCAAATGTGCTCTGATTGTCCTCGCGCACGAACGCAACGTCGAACCAGTCGTATAAATATCGTCAAGGAGCAAAATTTTAGCAGCAAAGGGCATATCCTCGCCATCCCACACAAAAGCTTCGCGCATACTTTCGTGGCGTGCTGCGCGCCCTTTTTGCTTGCTCAGCTTTGGGGTGTCCTTCGTTCGACGTAGCAGCGGTCTCACGGGAATCTTGATCGCTGCTCCTAAATAGCGGGCCAGCAAATCAACCTGATTGAAGCCACGATCCCGCAATCGTTGTGGATGTAAAGGAACCGTCGTGATACAGGTAAACCCCATAGACCTGTAATAACGCTGAACCGTAATGGCGAGAAGCGTACCGTAGTATAAAGCAAGCCGCTCGTCACCGCGGTATTTAAACAATCCGAGCAAATCCTTCTCTCCCTTTTCATAGCGAAGCAAGCTCCGATTTGCCACCAATATCTGCTCATCTTCTCCATGAACACAATCCCTGCATAGTCCTTCGTCGCCGATACTAACCTGCAGCTCCCTATCACGCCCGCACCGCTGGCAAATATCATGCCCGATCAACGGCAAGGAATCAAGGCAGACTCCACACAACACGATCCCTTTTAACATCCGGTAGATGACCGGATAGCTCGCCTGATCGGATAGCTGTCGCACCTTTTCACGAACGACCGTTTCCTTTTGGAGAGCTACGATATGTCCACCACAACGCACACACATCCTACTGGTCATGAAAGACCTCTTTGTTCCTCGAGACTTTGAGCCAAGCAGTTCATCTGTGATATCTGTCTGACGGCCCGCTTTGGAAAAGTAGCGCGTTCTGCTTGCAAAAATAAAACACTCCCCGTCGTATCATCAACGGATCGTCCTACTCGTCCTGCTATCTGCACCAATGACGCTTCGTCAAATACAGGTGCCTCCGCGCCTACCACTACTACGTCACTCTTTGGTATGGTCACACCCCGCTCCAAAATCGTAGTCGTCACCATGACTGTATAACGTTTTTGTCGAAATGCGAGTACCTTTTCCTCCCGCATAGGGTCTGCCGCATGAACACCAGCCATCTCCCCTGCATGATCAGGAAGCCATTTTTGAAGGTACGATAACACCCTGTCAATTTCATCAACTCGCGGGACAAACACAAAAACTTGTCGGCCTTCACTCAGTGAACTACTCACTGCTTCTATAAACGGTGCCACGATTCGATTCGACCGAACGCGCTTATGTAAGCCTTGTACCGTGAGAATCTTGGGAACAGGAAGCGCAGCACCATGATAGCGTCCAGGTAACAGAACATGCGTATCAGAGAATAGCGGTATCGCGCCAGACGAGCCTAGGAATGAGCGTCCTTTTCTAACGAGCCGCTTTTGCAAATATCCCGGAGGTGTCGCGCTTAAATAGAGGAGCTTCCCATTCTTTTTCACTGCTCTGGATAGAGCGCGATACAAAATAGGATCATTATGATACGGGAACGCGTCGGCCTCGTCGAGTACGACCAGCAAAAAACGCCGATGGTAGCGCATGACCTGATGCGTGGTCGCAATCGTGATGTCACTCTCTTCCCACTTCTCCGCGCTCGAACCGTGGACAGCAATCACTTTAGCCCCTGGAAAGACTCGCTGAATACGCGGAGCCAATTCCAACACGACGTCTTTTCGAGGTGTTGCAATCAAAACGCGACCGCCAGCGGCAAGTGCCTCTGTAACAGAAGGGAATAACAACTCCGTCTTACCCGCTCCACAAACTGCCCAGATCAAATATTCCGACAGCCCTGGTCTCGGATTGGCTACAAAGCAACGCGCACGCTCCGCTGCCCGTGATTGATCTGCCGAATACCTCCCCGCCCACTCCAATCTCGCCACGTTCTGCAAGTGTTCTGTACTACGGATAAGCGATGCTCCCACATCCATTAAAAAATACGGTGTACAACACTTACTCCTGCCCATCCCTAAACAAGCTGTGCAATAGGCGCAGCCTTGCTCACACGTATGACAATAAGTAAATTCCACCTTCGCTCCTGCACTTCCGCAGCGTTCACAGACCAACTCCAGCCGATTGCGCCACCATCCTTTTGTGACCGTAAAACGAATGCCAGGTCGCCACTCCGCTTTGTTTGCCAGCACGAATGAATGCAAAATGGCTGACAAATCATGTACGTCCACCCCTCGCTTTTTCAACACAGACTCCACTTCATCCCAAAGGAGCGCACGCCCGTCCAAAATCTCGCTCAAAACAGCTTCTTGTGGTTTCTCGCGCGATGAGCTCCTTCGAAGAAGTTCACGACCACCCAAAAGGCCCAACTGAGCACTCGGCAATTTCCCCAATACTTTGCTACCTTGATAAGAAACTTCCACACTCTCCTCGACTGACTCCCAAGAAAACCACCCCTGCCTTCGACGATCCAGTACGCTCACTGTTTCCCGTCCATATAAACTACTCGCTTCGCACACGCCACTTACCGCCAGCGCTCTCAACTCTTTTACATATCCATCAGTCAGCATCCGTCCCTTACCGACTTGTTCCATCAAATACCCGTTCACTTTCGCACGCAAGGAAAAAGCCAGAGCAAGCGACGATGTCTTCCCAATGACATGCAGGACACACCCTTCTCTTTCCTGCCAAAAAGAACGATCTATAGAAAAGCTCGGCGTAACATAAGTCTGCACCTGTGGTATTGATCCGCCGTAAGCTTTGATATACAGCAAATACTCACGCATACGCTCACTCCCCCGCCCTCTTGCCCTTAGTGTGCAAAAAGACAGACAGGTCCGGCAAATAAATTTCGGAATCAAAATCAGGCTGTAGAAAAATAAAAAAGCCGCCGATCTATTGTCGACAGCTCGTAATATTTACGCTTAATAAATTTTTATGCTCCCTCTTTTTTCTCCCGCAGATCAATGACGATGGTTCCAGCCGCCTTCTCCTCCTGTCCGTCTCCCAAACAATGTCCGTACGGATAACGATTCAAGACGGCTGTCATCTGTTTCGTATCATCGTCTGATCCATCATCTATCAAGGTAATTCGGATAGGTCTGCCACTCCAATACGAGCGAAACAGCAGACTCCGCACTACACGTTCTAGCACCTGTTCCGAATTGCGCACCAGCAACCGATAATGCTCATACGGGAGCTCGCTCGCGCTATCCGTCCGATTCGTCCAGCGCTCCGCGATCATTACCAACAAAGAGGAGCAGCCAAATGCTGCCAAAAGCCATACAATCAGCTCTTCCATCACGGTCATACCTCCTCCTATACCAAGGTATGCCGCACGGCTTGAACAGAGTGCAAATAGGAAGCGCTTCCTACAGTTTCACCCAACCGTTTTTAATGGAGATGACAACAGCTTGTGTCCGGTCTTGAACATTGAGCTTCTGCAAAATGCTACTAACGTGGTTTTTAACCGTCTTTTCACTAATAAACAAGAATTCCCCAATGGCACGATTGCTTTTCCCTTCTGCCATCAGCTGCAATACTTCCCGCTCGCGACGGGTAAGCGATTCGATCACTTTTGGATCGATGGCTTGCGATTCATCTACGGAGAAGCTACGTTCTGCCGTCCCTTCCTGCTCGCTCAGACGACGGAATTCTTCAATCAGCTTGCCCGTCACCTTCGGATGTATGTATGCTCCACCACTCGCCACTACACGCACAGCGTCAACGAGGTCTGACGTTCCCATTTCCTTCAGCAAGTAGCCAGAAGCTCCAGCACGGAGTGTACGATATACATACCCCTCATCATCATGAATCGAGAGCATAATCACACGAGTAGAAGGGCTTACAGAAATCACATTTTCTGCAGCAGAAACGCCATTTATGTTCGGCATGTTAATATCCATCAACAAGACATCCGGCTTGTGCTCTTCCGCCAATACTGTGGCTTCTCCTCCGTCCGCACCTTCACCGACGACCTTGAAATCTTCTTCCATTTCCAATATTCGCTTTACGCCTTCGCGAAATAATTGATGGTCATCCACAATCACAATGCGGAGTTCTTGCTGTCTCTTATCCATGGTTCATCCCCCAGTACTTGTTTACGTTTCATGTCACAATTTTATCGGTATTTGGAATATAACCTTGGTTCCCTCTCCCAGAGCGGATTGCAGCTCGACACTACCCTCTAAGAGCTGTACACGCTCACGCATTCCCAAGAGTCCAAAAGAGTTGCCATTCGCCATACGTTTTTCAAGATCGAATCCGACCCCATCGTCTTTGACGACGAGACTTAACGAATCTTGTACAAATTCCAGCTTCACTTGAACTGTCGTAGCGCCTGCGTGCTTCTCCACATTGTTCAAACATTCCTGAACCAAACGGAAGATCGCAGCCTTTACCGAACTACGCAAAGGAGGCTCCACACCAAATACTACCAGATCGATGGAAGACTGAATACGCTCTTCGCACGTTTGAATATATTTTTGCAAGGTAGGTACTAGCCCTAAGTCATCTAATGCCATTGGACGCAAATCAAAAATAATACGTCGAACATCCGCCAAGCTCAAACGTACCATTTCCTTCAACTCGTGCAGTTCCATTTGCGCTTCCAAAATGCGCTCGTTTTTCAACATGCGTTCTACAATTTCCGAACGCAGCACGACATTTGCCATCGATTGAGCTGGACCGTCGTGAATCTCGCGCGCGACACGCTTGCGCTCTTCTTCCTGAGCCTGGATTACCTTTAGGCCCATCAACTGATGCTGCTTAGCTGATTCCAGCGCCTCGCCAATCTTACTTAAGTCACCAGTCAAATATCCAAGCACAACGCCCATTTGAGAAACCAGCTTTTCTGCACGGACGATGGTTTCTTCCAAGGTACGCAGTTGACGCTCCAAATCATTTCTTCTGCGCTTCAAATTATTTTCCCGCTCGCGGTAAATGGACAGTTCTACCTGAATACGGCTCGCCTCTTCATACGCAACCCGGATATCTTCCTCCGTGTACATATGAAAATTACGACTGACCAACACGAGCTTGTTGCGCGATTTACGATACGCGAGTTCAAGCGCATCGACTTTTTGAATCACTTTGGAAATCTCTTGTCGAAGTTCATGTAGATCAAACTTCAATGAGTTGCCATGCTGTCTGGCGTTTTCAGCTATATCAAATATTTGGGTTTTACTCGTTTCTACGGTTTCAATCGTTCGCTTGATCACCCCGTCCAGCACGCTGATGTCTATCGCTTTGTTCATGATTGCTCTCCTTCAAACTCATTTTTAGCCTTCGTGAACAACTGTTGGAGGTGCTCTTCTTCTACATCTCGCAGTCCCATGTCATTGCGTGGAATGGCAAACGGATCTGTTCCTTGTTTTACGAATCCACGATTGGATGTAAACACATAGCGGTAGCCAGCTTGACGAGCTGTCTCCAGTACGATTGGACTTGTGTAGCCAAATGGCAACGAGATAGCCTCAACCTCTTTCTTCATCCATTCGCTTAAACTGACGCGAGATATACTGAAATCTACATAGAGGCGGTCCCTGTACTCTTTCTCTTCCTCTAAACGCTGCAAGTCTTTCAGATAGACCGGAGCTGTTTCTGGGCCAAGATCGCCCCACTCATTTCGTTCTTCCTCTTCATGCAGACTGTACGTGTGGGACCCGATCGTAACCAGTCCCGAATGAGTCATTTCGTTAACCTGTTGACGCGTAAGTGGTGGCGTCATATTCTCCCGTTTTCGATCAGCTACATCTCTTAAGCGCCCCGCAATCGCGAAGTTCACTGAAGGGTAGCCGTATGTACGTAAGATCGGAAATGCTTCTTTGTAATAACTCTCATACCCATCGTCGAACGTAATCAAAACAGCATTCTCAGTCGGTAAGGTACCCGTCTCCATAAATCGCAGGAACTCATCCAACGATATCGGATTCAGGTCGTTATCATGCAAAAATTTCATGTGTCGGGCAAATTGATCAGGAGCTATGACATACCGCTGATTCGATTGATCCGTGACATGATGGTACGTCAAAACCACAACCTGATTGTTATACCACTTTTTCGTTTGAACCGCTGCTTCTTCAATTGGTGTGACGTTTGGCTCAGCATTTTTTGTCTCACTTATGCTTATAGACGTATCCACTTGGGGAAAAGGTTGCACTTCTTGTTTATTCTTTTTTTCCAGAAAAGATTCGCCTAACAACCCAATAGCCACTGCAAAAAACAAAAAAGTAAGAAACACGATCAGGAAGAGCCTTCTGTTCGGCAAAAAAACCCCTCCTCTACTTCCTCACTAGGAGATTCGACACAGTCCTACAAATTCCTGTGCAACAATTGACCCAATAATTGGATGACTCTGCTCCTAAAAAGAAAAAGAGCCCAGTAGCAATACCAGGCTCTTTTTATGTCATTCAGCAATATTACAGTTGAGCAGCCTCTTGCTTCAGAACTTCTGCTTTGTCTGTTTGCTCCCAAGGAACATTCAGGTCATTGCGTCCAAAGTGGCCATATGCAGCTGTTTGTTTGTAGATAGGACGACGCAGGTCGAGCTGCTTGATGATACCAGCAGGACGCAGGTCGAAGTGTTTGCGAACCAATTTCACCAGAGCTTCTTCGGAAATGGTACCTGTACCGAAAGTATCTACTGCGATGGAAACTGGTTGTGCTACACCAATTGCGTAAGCAACTTGTACTTCGCATTTGTCTGCGAGACCAGCAGCCACGATGTTTTTCGCTACATAACGAGCTGCGTAAGCACCGGAACGGTCAACTTTAGTCGGATCTTTACCTGAGAACGCACCGCCGCCATGACGAGCATAACCGCCGTAAGTATCTACGATGATTTTGCGACCAGTCAAGCCAGCATCCCCTTGTGGTCCGCCAATTACGAAACGGCCAGTTGGGTTGATGAAGTATTTGGTATCAGCGTCCAACAGTTCAGCTGGAACAACTGGTTTGATTACTTGCTCAACCAGATCTTGCTTGATTTGCTCCAGAGTTGTTTCAGGAGCATGTTGAGTAGAAATAACGATTGTATCGATACGAACTGGTTTGTCGCCATCGTACTCAACGGTTACTTGTGTTTTTCCGTCAGGACGGAGGTAAGCAAGTGTTCCGTTTTTACGTACTTCAGTCAGACGACGAGCCAATTGGTGGGACATGCTGATCGGAAGCGGCATCAGCTCAGGTGTTTCATTGCAAGCAAAACCAAACATCAAACCTTGGTCACCAGCACCAATTGCTTCGATCTCAGCGTCAGTCATTTTGCCTTCGCGTGCTTCCAATGCTTGGTCTACACCAAGTGCAATGTCAGCGGACTGCTCGCCAATTGCAGTAATAACACCGCAAGTGTCAGCGTCAAAACCGAATTTCGCACGGTCATAACCGATTTCACGAATGGTTTCACGAACGAGCTTTTGGATATCCACATAAGTGTTTGTAGTGATTTCACCTGCTACGAGAACCAAACCAGTAGTTACGGAAGTTTCGCAAGCTACGCGAGCGTTTGGATCTTTGGACAGGATCGCATCCAAGATGGAGTCGGAAATTTGGTCACAAATTTTATCCGGATGTCCTTCAGTTACAGATTCGGATGTAAACAGACGACGACCTTTTTGCAAAGCCATGAGAAAATACCTCCTTTGACCTCATACAAATAGTGTGGTAGCCGAGTCAGGATTTTATCTACGTAAACGCAAATAAAAAACCTTTTCCATTTTTTAGGAGGAAAAGGTTTGAGCGTTTTTTGCTTCCTTCATCCTCTTATCGGCCAGAACAGATGTCCGTTCTGCTGGTTAGCACCGCTCTAGATCGGTTGCCGGGCTTCATAGGGCCAGTCCCTCCGCCTGCTCTGGATAAGAGTATCCATTACGGATAATAGAATAATTGTTTTTTTCAGAGATGTCAATAGGAAAATTTTTACTTATAGTTGATAGGCTTTGGAAAGTACCACCACTACCTCGGCGCGAGTTGCCCTTCCATTCGGTTTAAAGGAAGAACCGTACCCATTGACCCATTTTCTAGATGTTAAAGCCTCAATAGCAGGAGAAGCCCAGTGACTCGTTGGCACATCCTGATAATTCGATGTACCACGGTTATACATCAAGACATCACGTGCCCGCGCGATCATTACCGCCATCTCTGCACGCGATATCGGCTGATCCGGCTTCATTTCATTCTTCGGGTACCCTTTCAAAATCCCTAATTGATAGGCTACACCTAGGTTGTGATAAGCCCAGTGCCGCTTTGGCATATCCCTGAAGGTCGTTTTTCCTGTGTAGGTAGTCGCTACCTTGGAACCGGTCGCACGCATTGATTTAAGCAGCATCGTGGCAAACTCTGCACGGGTCACTGCCTGATTCGGCTTGAACGACGCATCATTAAACCCATTTACTATATCGCGAGAGCTAAGTCTGACGATCTCTGAGCGCGCCCAGTGGTCCGAAATATCGCGATAGCCCGCTATCAATTTCTGCTGTGTCACCGTGAGTCGGTACGATTCATATTTGAACGCAGTCCCGCTATTAAGGCGTACATAATATTTTCCTGGTTGCAAACGCAAACCGATAACATCGTTTCCTCGGTTAGACAGCTCCGCTACCTCATTCGTCGAAGCGATCGCATAGTTCATGTTTCGATCGCTATAGAGCGCAAAACGAAAGCCACTATCGACAGGAATGTACGGCGCTCGGAACGTCACATACGATTCACTATTCACAGTAAATTGGAACCAGTCGGAATCAGTAGCTGTCGGTATTGTGCCTGACATCACTGTTCCACCGCTTAACGGAGACGCTTTTTGATAAGTGTCATTCGGCTCATTAAAATCTTTTTTTACTGGCGTGTATCCCAGATCCAGCTGATATTCGCCATTCACCGCATTGCGATTGTACTCACTCACACGGATGTAATACTTGCCTGGTGACACTTCTTTTTGGGCGCGTTCTGTCGGATTGTCTTTCGTTCCATTATCGTAGTTAGGGTCCCATACAACCATCTTTTTTCCGAGCTCTTGTTTACCGATACTCAGCAATAGATCGAAACGCTTGTTATCAGGACTAACGGAGACATCCAAATGCCCGTATTCACGAACATAGTAGGAGAACCAATCCTGATCCCCTTCATCGTGGAAATTGCCTGTTACACTGATTTCGTTGCCTACGAGCGGCCTTGCCGTCTCTTGCGTATCGTTCGGTTCGTTACGGTCCGGATTGATGGTAAACTTACTCGTCAACACGTAGGTAAAAGCGTTGTTGACCCCTCCGTTACGCATTAACCGGATATTCATTCGTCCCGCCTTGACCGGGACAGTTATCGTATCCCCATTCCCGAAGTACTGCGTGATCGGCGGACGATTCTCTGGGTAAAAGGTAGCTGCCATCGCTGAAGAAACACCGGAAGTCACTGACGCTGAGAAGCTGACCTTCCCATCGTAAGGGATGTCCATCTTCAGCCAGTCTATCGTGTCTTTGGGCCCTAAATTTCCACGTATTTGCGATTCGATCGGAAACGCTTTGGCTGAGTACGTCTGATTATTTGGCTCTAAAAAGTCATGGGATAAGGCCGTTCGAACTGCCTTGTCGACATTTAACAACCCGTAGCCCGTTTTCCGATCCCATCCCTTTTCCCCTAAGTCCGTAGCCGTTTGAAAAAGCAATTGTCTCACATCAAATGGACTTAGTTTGGGATGACGAGCTAGTATGAGCGCTGCTGCACCCGCTACTTGTGGTGCCGCTGCTGAAGTACCGCTAAAAGAACCGTATTTTCCCCCAAGCTTGGTCGTATAAACATTGAAACCAGGCGCTACTAGGTTCAGCTCAGGTCCTGTATTGCTTTGATACAGCACTTCATTGTTACTCCTTACAGCCCCTACCGCTAACACCGTAGGATAAGCTGCGGGATAAGCCACACGGCTACTCTCATTGCCACTAGCTGCAATCAGAACAGCTCCGCTTATTTCCGCTCGTTGCACAGCATTCGCCAGTTCCTTAGAGTAGGCCATACTGCTTAGAGACATCACGATGACTTTGGCACCACGATCCAAGGCAGTATTGATACCCTTAGCAAGAGTCTGCACCGTTGTATCTCCATTTTTGGCCAAAACTTTAATCGGCAAAATCTTGGCATTCCACAAGACACCGGATACACCAATACTGTTATTCCCGCTAGCAGCCAGTACACCAGTTACTTCTGTTCCATGTCCGTTATCGTCCTGGGCAGATCTCCCGGGATTGACAAGATTCACACCCGGCAGAAGGTTGTCCTTCAAATCAGGATGCTTATAGTCCGCACCGGAGTCCAACACCGCAATGATAATCTGTTCATTACTATTTACAACTGACCAGGCTTGATGAGCTCTAATCTGACTCAAATGAAGCTGGTTACTTAAATAGTAGTCATTTGATGCTGGTGGTGCTGCAGCATAGATCGTTTGGTTATTTGCCATCACTAGCGCAACACTTAACGCAGTCGCTACTGACATGTTCACTGATTTTTTCATGCAAAACATTCCTTCCTTCTCTCCCCTGCACAATTAGCAGTCTAAAAGGAATTCAGGTATTTATCTTCTCGTCCTAGCATAGCGGATGAAAAGGGAGACATGCAACCCTGATCACCCAATATTTGGAACGTCATTACAGTACAAAACCCTTTTCACCATGGGCAAAAAGGGTTTTCTTCTTACTGTAACAAACCTTTATTGTCTTCCACTTCAGGTGTTACCTGAGCTTTTTCTTTTTTTCTTTGTTGTGCTTTCGGAATAAAAGCAGTCAGTTCCGCCAGATTTACCTCTTCCTTTTTAATCGAGGAGAACGGAATATCAAATGCCCATACACGATGGCTATTTGCTTCAACCTTCATGTTTTCTAAGGTGAAGTGTACACGTGCGACGGTATCGCCATCCTTATCATGAACGATAATCGGCACTTCGGTAAACTCCAGACGTTTTGCCAGACCGTTACGGAAAGCAACGATGACTTTCAGGCCGTTATCTTCACCTGGCTTGATGTCGAGGACTTGCAAATCTACTTCGCCCTCTACAATCGGAGCCTTCTCCGCTGCCTGCTTCATGTATTGCTTGGACTCATCTGCACTCAGACCCAAATTAAAGTTTTGGTTCTCTTCTACTTCGTGCTTTTTCGGCTTGATATAGGCCAGCTTCAGAGGAACCTCTTTTTCAGGGATGCGGTCAAACTCATCCCAGCGGAACATGAATTCCATTGGACGGCTGGACATTTCCATTACTGGGCCAGATGTGATCAGATCAAAAGTCTTTCTCGCGACTTCTTCTCCATCCTCCGTCACCAAAGACAACGGAAGCTTTTGCAGCAAAATGCTGCGGTCTGTCGCATTGCGAACGTAGGTAAGAACCAAGTAACCATCATTGGTAACCTGCGTAAAGAAAGGAATGATACCTACTTCGTTACGAACCACTGGAGGCATTTCATCATGCGCGTATTGCAAGAGCTCATGCTCCGCTTCGTCCAATTGATCATCCCACGGACCGTTCAGCACCAAAAACAATTCCTTGGATTCCACACGGTTCGCAGATTGCTGCGGATTATCTAATCCAGATACACCCAAATAAAACTCTCTATGAAGATTCTCATGAATATCCTCGCGTACTTGCTCCAAGCTCTCCTTGGAACCAAACCAATTTTCCAATAACCAACTCATAAGTCAACCTCCTCTTTCCCACACCTCAAAAGTATTGCGCCCTATTCTACCTCAAGCGTCCATCTTTTCAAGTCGGCATCAGGCTTTTTCACTAAATTTGGCGGGAACACAATCATCCACGGACGGCTGTAACCCGGCTTCACATTAATGCTACTTGCGTCCAGCACACCTGTTGCTACCAGATCACCATTTGCATCAGCAATCGTCAGCTTGATTTCATCTGGACGGTAATCGTGGGCCATCCCATTGCGGAAGAGCATCGCTGCTACCAAATGTCCTTCCTTTGTCATTCCGATATCAAAACCAGTAACCTGCACGGTATTAATCGGAATCAATGGCAAAGACTGCGTCAACGCTTCCAGACGATCCTTTTGGCGCTCAGTCATGCGCTTTTCCATTTCGGGATCGAGCTCCAGATTACGAGGCCATACATGCGAATTGCTACCCGCCTTCATAACCACTTTCCAACGGTTAAAGGTGAAATTATCATGCAGATAGCTCTCTTCCGGGAACAATACCTCCCACGGACGGCTGGTGTGCGGCGGAATTGCTCCCATATCTGACAAATCCACCTTGATCCGCGCAAACGCCTTATCATCGAGATAAATCGCTAATCCAACGTTTTTGATCCGCACTGGCTTATTCGTGGAGTTACGGAAGAACATAGCTACCGTCATGCCGTTTGGCTGCGGAATCATACTGAATCCCGTTACGCTAATCATGCCTTTACGAATCTCAGGCAATTCTTCTTGCAAAAAGCGAAGCGTATACTTTTTCTCGGAATCCAGCTCACTTTCCCAAATCGGACTCAAAGACAATTCCGTACGAATCTTTTCAGCTCCACCTACAGAAGCTTCCTGTTGCTCATTGCCTTCCATTTCGACCTCGGTGTTTTTCATCTCAGCGACATCAATGGCAGACTCTTCTTGAATATCTTTTTTCAGATCCTGTTGATCCTTACCTAATAAATTCTTCATAAAGGAAAACATAGGCTACCTCCTCACACGTCCGGACACGAACGAAGCTCTCTCATCATGATAAACTTTTTTGACTAGCCTATGCAAATTTGCTCTCTTGCATCAGGCTTATTGGGGAACGTTTACTTTCCAACGCGACAAGTCCAGCTCTTCCTTTTGAATGCTCTCTGGCGGGAAAATAAACAGCCACGGCTTGCTCGTATTTGCATTTACAGTCAGGCTTCCTAATTCAAACAGGCCCTCTGCCACTTTATCCCCGCTAGCATCATACAGCGCCAGCGGCAACGTTTCGATGGACAGCGACTGTGTAGAACCATTGCGAATCAAAAGCATCACATTCAGAGCACCACTTTCGGTTCTACGAATCTGCACACTCTGTATATTTACTTCTCCCTCTTTTAGAGCAGGAAGATTCTTCGCTAATTCAATTAAGGACGTTTTTTGTTCATCAGTCAGTGCCTTAATCCAGGAATCCTCCAGCTCCAGCTGCTGTGGAAGAACCATCTTCTTCTGCGCCATCTCAAAGGCAATCTTCCAGTTCACGAGAAGAACTTCAACTTGTAAAAAGTGTTCTCTGGTAAATACAAAAGACCACGGCCTTGCAGAACGCGGCGGAATTTCTCCAAGCTCTCTCAAATCAAAGGATTGGCGGGTAAACAGCTCCTGATCCCCAAACAGTACCACCAGTGTCATCTCATTCAGGCTGATTGGACGGTTCGTGCTGTTCCGAACGAATGCTACCACTTCAATCCCGTCGTCATGCGGAACGAGTGAAGTCCCAGCCAAGGATATATTCCCTCGTTGCAACGGTTCCAGTTCCTGAGCCATAAAGGAGAGCGAGTATTTCTCTTGCGCCCCCAACTGCTTCTCCCACAATTCATGCAGCGAGAGTGTTGTGATGACGCCAGTTGATTCCTCATGTACCTGTTGCGCTTCCTGATGAGACTGTTCGGTATCAGCAGCGGAAAGGATCGATTCCTCCTGCACCTGCTCCCGCACCTCATTGGTTGTCGGTTCTTTCCCCATTAAATTCTTCAAGAAGGATAACATATCGTCGCTCCCAACTTTTCTCTTCATCTATATATAGTTACATTCGTCATCCACTATAGCATAGTGACATCCTTTTGCAACATAGAAAACTTGGCATTCCAAGCAGAAAACAAAAGGCTTTTGCAACCTTTTCATTTCCTTATTCGTACTGTTAATTATGTTAGGATACCCGTACGCAGCAGGGGATGTCAAGGAATGGAAGGATGGGCGGTGGGGCAAAAAAGGAGAACCTGGTTTGCTCGCAGCCTCAAGGACCGTTTCTTAGTCGGTCTATAGCATTCAAACACCTTTGATCGTTCACCGTGTCTCAGTCGCATATCTAATGAAGAAAAAATTTTTATGCTATCGAGCCGTCGAAGGTTTCGTGTATAACATTTCCATAATGAGTTAAAGTTTACAACATTGTTTATTATTGATAAAATGTAAGGGTCTAAACAAATAACTTGGGGAATTGCTTTTTGGCCAACTGTCTTGTGCAGTTGGTTCTTTTTTTGCTTTCAAAAAAAAAATAAGAGCCTATCACGAATGCGATAGGCTCTTTCTTATTTGCTAATTTCCTAATGATGCTGGATCTATAGTCACATCAATTCGTAAACCTGTAGTAGCATTATCAACGGTAAACCACACATGCATGCTCATATACTGTTTGAGCTGTTTGATTTACTTGAACGAGTTTTATTCTTCCTTACTCTTCCACCTGCAAATATTCGGATAGTTTATTGTCCCCACCCATACCTTCCATCTAATGTACCTTGACTTGGACAAATGGATTTTTTCAGTTCCTTCTATATATAAGGATGATTTGATCAGTAACATCATCTGCGGATTTGCTTATATTCCGAGCGTTGCCGTCTGGTGGTATTTTTCGGTTTCTGGATTGCGATTTCCATGTCGCTTTTTTCACCTTGCGCAAAGGCTACCACCGGTTCGGTTATAAGATTGGAAAGACAAGTGCAAATGTAACAATAAGTGATAACATCGAAATTGATTGCAGGGATTTTTTAACATTTCTGCATATGCACATTTCGCATCAATAAAAAAAACACTCAAGGATAAGCGTTTACTTCAAGGTTAGAGAACTCTTCGCTAATAGAATGATCCTTTTTATTTTTACCAGTTTTATTTTGCTATTTTTTCAAAACATCAACTTGCAATGGCAGAACTACACTTCCATATTGTGGGGATTTCCATTACTTAGGAACAAGCTACATCCATATTCCTTTTTTCTACAAATGATGGGTAACATGGGCCCTATGAAAATACTGGTAGGACGTGATTTGCTGGAATTGGTGAACAATTAGAAATTATTGTAAGGGTTAGTGCTATTAACGGTACAACTGTTGAAGTTAAATTCAACAAAGAAGCAGATGCTGTATCTTTGTTCAAAAATGGTAAAGATGGCGAATTCGTAGA
>NZ_JBHVSO010000016.1:0-99995 GCF_042885155.1 Brevibacillus sp. NPDC058079 | reverse complement strand
ACCGGAAACGCTATCTTATTTTTGTCCTTCGGACCTAACTCCACACAAGTCTAATTTTGTCTTGAAACAAAAAGTAGTGTTTATCTACAACCTGAAACCCCGTATAAATACGGGGTTTTCTTCTAATTGTCCTTACTTGTATACGGTGTAGTTCCCGTTCACATAGATGATTTTGTAACCGGTACGCTCCGTGATGGTTTTAAGAGGTAGGGTAGGAACGTTGTTTTTCAGCTGAACCGCTGCAGGCAGCGTTACATTTTGGCCATTGATGGTCGCTACGTTTGAACCGACCTTAAATTGCATAACCGTATTGCCGCTCACGACTTTGGCAGTCGTTTTGGTGTAGCTGATCGAAAACCCGAGCGCATCACGGAAAAACGTAGTTGGCATCAGCGTGTTGCCATTTACAGTATACGGTGCCACTGCGAGTCCGGTTGTTTTACCAGCCTTCGTAAAAGAAGCAACGCTCTGCTTGAAGCTCACACCATTCAGAGTCACGATGGTCGCCGGACGAGAGAAGAGCAAGCCTCTCTCCTCAGAGTTGTAGACGCCAATGCTGTACACACCTGGCGTAGCAGGATTCACAATGCCAGCCGTCTCGGCGATATTGACCTGAGCTGCTGTTTTTGCCGGAATATCCTGGGCAGGAATAATAATCAGATTTTGTCCGCGCACACCAACAAAGCTAGCGGCCACACCGTTCACCGTTACTGTGTTCGCTGGCAGGTAGGCTGGAACACGGAAACCAACTGGGAGTACGACTTCAATGAAGCCTTGATTGCGAACAATCGGAGCACCCATCGCCTTGATGCCGATTGAAATACCAGCAGGAGTAGAGGCAGTCGCTCTCGTCAGCCCAACCGTTGCCAATGTGTTATCCACCGCGACTGGTGGAGTCACTCCAATAACTTGAAACTCCTTCGACTTATAGGTCTTGTTGTCGATTTTAGCCGTCACGGTATATGTTCCCGCTGTTCTCGGAGTGGTCAAGTAGCCTTCGAATGCAAACTTGATGGTCGCGCGATTCGTGCTAGTGAATCCGTAAGGCGTGCGGAAATAAACCTTATTCCCCAACACACTTACATTCGTCACTTGAGCATTATTGACGGTGACGCTGTTGCTGGTAAGAATCGGTGGAATGGTTACCCCACTTGGGAATTCGACCTCGATTTCTGCGTTCGATCCCAGCTTGGTGGAGAGATCTACATCAAACGTATAGCTCGTACGCGCTCCCGCTGAACTGTCCGACAAAGAAACGGTGAATGGCGTATTGCTTGTGTTTGTAATCTCTACATCTTTTGACTTGTATTCCTTGCTGTCATATTCCACTTCATACGAATAGTACTTGTCTGGCTTGGATGGGTTTACAATCCCTGCTGAAGAGGTAAACTCCAGCTTTATGTAGCTATCTCCGTCTGCACCACTCGGAATCTCAATTCGAATCGAGTCGTTATCAAGAATCGAGACGTAATCCGGTTTGTACCCGTTTACCTTCACATCAGATTTGTTGATGCTCTTTGGCAGCATGTCCTTGGAGGGGAAATTCACATAAATGTATTTGCCCTCTTTCAGCTTGCTTTTCGAGGTGAGATTAAATTTTCCGAGCGTTAAAGAGATGGTGTCCTCGGCATTCTTACTGCTGTGGGAAGCCTCGAAGTCGCCCTTGCTGCTGCTACTGCTGCTGCTTGAAGACTTGGTGATCGTAATCTTATCTCCCTTGTAGCTGGTCTCCGCGCTTGTTTTTACTTCAATTTCGTAGCTGCCCTTGTCTTCTGGGTTGGTGATATTATCAATAGTCAGTATGAGTACAGTACCTTTTTTGATCTTTTCATCAACTTCGACCTCAACCACATTTTTGCTTACGTATACGTTGTCGATTGAAATCTTGTTTTTATCGTCATCTTTTAGCGTGACATCCGATGTTTTCAATTTTTTATCCACCGAATATTCGGATGGGAATCTAACGAAAATACTGTCACCCGATGATAGGTCCTTATTGATTTCAAACTCAATCGTATATTCTGTTTCCTCATCCACACCTGTATCGTCTGCAGAGACATCCTCAATAGAGAGAGCATAAGCCGCCTTTGGCTCGAGCATCAGTGGACTTGCCAATACCGCGGTGGCCAGCAGCACCGAGATCCCTTTGTTTACGCTTTTGTTCATCGGTAACGCCTCCTTCTCTATAATTCCCTACTATGATAGGTAATGTTCGGCAGGAAAGGGTTACAGACTGGTAACGAATGATTTTACCCACAGCTTGGAAAAGTCGACCCATCCAAACGAATCAACCGCAATTCCTTGCAAGGCGGGATGGTAGTGATCGAATCGCTTCGCATGGTACAGGAAAAGCCTGTCCCTACAATTGCAGACTCCGAAAACGGCACATCATACGGCAAGATCGACATCCCAATGCAAGATACCAAATGCAAGAAAAAACCGTTTGGCTTCCGTAGATGAAAAGTAATGGCTCCGTTGAATTCCAAAGAACGTTTACACGCAAAAGAAGCTGCCCGATGACACAGGCAGCTTCTTCTTTTGGAATATCTACTGTTTCGACAGGCTCTCCAGGATGGCATCGCCTCTCTCACCAATTTTCACGATAGCGTACTTGGCATTCCGCTCCACTTCAAGTCCAGTTCCTTCGGGGACAAAATAGCTTTCTATGCCGTATTCCACCCGATTGATACCGATCGCGCTTCCATTAATCACCACATCCGATGACTGAGGCTCGTAGGTACGATTCCATTGACCATCAATCTCATAATAGCCACTGTAGCTGTGCAAGCCATTTGCTTGTTGACGCAGTACGACTCGAATCTTATCCCCTGAGTCAACCTGTTCCTGGTCCAGGGTAGATATGGTGTAGTCAAGCCTGACGTAATCACCTTGCAGTAACGAACGCGGATCGATTGGAACCAGCTCTAGCTTCACTGTTTTTCCGTTGGCCAGGATTGTCTCACTGCTCCATACTTGATAGCCACCCAAAACAAATTGCAGCAAAATGACAGGAAGCAACATAAGCGCTTTTCTCACAAAAAGGGAAGGCTCGTTTTTCGGCCACTCGATTTTCGACCTTCGATCCCACCACAAGGTAGCGATGAAAAACACCAGGCTGAGCAGAAGCAGGCTCAATGACTTGTGCAGCAAGCTCCATAGCATGTCGTAGTACTTCATGAGGAGAAAGGCAAACCAGAAACCGAGCACGATTCCGAATCTCACCTTATTTTGCTGATGCAATGTCCGGTACAACAAATATGTGCTGACTGCGAAAAAAGCCAAATTCACTACCACATTCATGGATCCCGATTGAAACCTTTCCTCAGTCAGGATCAAAAGCGAGAGTAAGGCGTACACCAACGAGCTGTTTTGCAAAACGACAGGCAATTGCTTTACGTAATGCATCGCCAATTGCGTAGCAAATATGATTAAGAGCACATATTCAAAGGAAGGCAGATACTCATCCAGCTTCGTAGCCAGGACGACTAAAAAGGTCAGCTGTGTCAAAAGCCGCGCCGGAATGGCAGAGACAGCTTTCCAAACGTATAACAGTACTAACAGGAAAACGATCCAGTAAGCTCCTTCTAAAAACAGAACAGAACCGACACCCAATATATACCCCATTGTGAGCAGCGTATATCGTACCGTTGCATTCATCCTACTCATAAACACCACAGGGCCAATAAAGCCAATTAATGAAAGGAAAAACAGTAAATCAATAACGGTATCCTCTTCAATGATCAGAAAAAGCAGACCTGCTATCGAAATAGCTCCAATGGACGCGGCGATAGTCGTGACGAGAACCGTGAATGCCTCTTGAAAAAACACAACCCATTTGCTTTTTTGATACGCTGATTCCTTGCGCAGCCAATTAATCCCTGCAACTGCCCCCCAAACAATGAGTGCGGTCAGCAGCAGCATCAAAACAAAGAAGCCTTCTGAGAAATACTTCACCATGTAGGATATGAATTTAACGAGCACAAACAGCGAGAGCAGCGAAGCCGTCACAATCAGAAACCCGCGACTCGGCACCCATTTTAAAAACGTGACAAACAGGATCCCGCCCGTCAGGACATATAAAAGCTCAGGGAGCGGACCATACACTTCGGTGAAGGATGAACCGAAAAGACTGACAGAAAACGTCAGAAACGATAAGTAGTAAATCGGCTTGGAACGCAATTTCCCCGTAGAGGTTAGCCAGAACAAGATGATATTTCCCAAGGCAATCAACCAAAACATCATAAACCACCACTCGTCTTCACGCGCTACACGAATGACGGATGGATGGAGAAAGAAATAAATCGCCAAATGAGCAAGGACATAGCTGATGACATAGAATGGCTGATACCGCGTCAAAATCGCGAACAGCAAATTCGGAATGAGCCATACGACGAACAGCATATAGCTATCGGCATGACTATTGTATATTTGCCCCAACAAAGCCACACTGATGCCAAAAGCCAAGCCTCCAGCCACCAGAAGCCAATTGCTCAAAAACGTATGTCGTTTGATGAAACGCAGTCCATAGGATAATAAATAAAAAAGAACGAGGATTGCTACACTGACGCCGATCTTTTGCTCCCTGACCATAAGCGGCCAGTTTGAGGCAAAAAAGTACAGGATAGATGATAGCAGAAGCGAAATGGACAAAAAGTAGCCTGTTCGAACTCCGTTTTGTTGCATACAGCACACATCCCTTCGGAAATGCCTTCAGGTACTCTCATTATATCCTTTGATTGGGAAAAAAGCCTAAAAAAAGACTGCCCTCTCGGCAGTCTCTTTTTGCGCGCACATTACCCTTTGAGGTAGGCGTCTTCTTCTTTTTCATCACGCGGAACGGGAACTTCGCCAATGACGGAATACAGCGAAGCCGCTTCTTCCTTGCGCGGGTTTTCCTTGATGTCCTCTACTTTTACCGACACGATTTTTTGTCCGAAACGGATCGCCAGCTTGTCGCCGATTTTCACGTTACTGGACGCCTTTGCAGGGCGATCGTTGATTTCTACACGCTGTTTGTCGCACACTTCTTTAGCGAGCGTGCGCCGCTTGATCAATCGAGACACTTTCAAATATTTATCGAGTCTCATGCTTGGCTTCCTCCCACCATTTGTCCATCTCTTGTAGGTCTGTCTGCTCAAAGGTACGACCTGCCTTTTGCAGCTTGCCTTCAATATAGGAAAAGCGCTTCTTGAACTTGTTGTTGGTCAATGCGAGGGCTTCCTCCGGATCGAGCTTCAGGAAGCGCGCCAGATTGACCACCGCGAAAAGCAAATCACCCAATTCGCCAGCGCGTTCTTCCTCTGATGCTTCTTGCAGCTCGTGGTACTCCTCTTCTACCTTTTTGTACACGTCTGCAATATCGTCCCAGTCAAAGCCGACTTGGGCTGCTTTTTTCTGTAGCTTGTACGCATACATCAATGCTGGCAAGTCACGCGGTATTCCCGCCAACTGTGATTGAACCGTTACATCGATGCCTTTTGCTGCTTTTTCCTGTGCTTTGATCTCCTGCCAATTCGCCAGCGCTTCCTCGGAATCATTCGCGCTCTTTTCCCCGAATACATGCGGGTGGCGGCGAACCAGCTTTTCATTCAACGTCGCGACAACATCATCTACCGAAAAATATCCATCTTCGGCTGCCATCTGCGAATGCAGCATGATTTGCATTAACAAATCACCCAGTTCCTCACACATCGCATCTGGATCATCGTCGTCGATCGTCTCCAAAACCTCGTACGTCTCTTCAATCAAGTTTTTGCGGATGCTTTGATGTGTTTGCTCGCGATCCCACGGGCATCCATCCGGACTGCGCAGGATCGCCACGATCTCCTTCAAGTAGGAGAATTGGCGGTACGATACCTTCTCGTCCTTCGTTGGCGGTACATACACCAGGGACAAATTCCCGAAATGATCGAGTCTGTCCAGTTCATACAACGGCACTGTCTCAATGATTTCTTGCCCCGCTACCCCTACAGCTGTCGCTACCGTCACCTCGTAATCGTCCGGCAGCACTTCCATCAAGGTCAGCTTTACATCAGAAGCCACAAAGGCATCGTACACTTGCGCGATAATCGTATGCAGACCCGGTGATACTTGATGAGCAGCGAGCGCCGTCCCATCCAGCAAAGAGAATCCATCGATCGGGTCGATATGTAGGCGGGCAAACAACGGATCGATAAAGCTCTGTCCACCGCCAATTTCGATCTTTACTCCACGTTTTGGTCCCTCTGCCAACAACAGCTGCACGGTACGTTCTGCTACCAAAGGATGACCTGGCACGGCATAGACAAGACTGCCTGCTTCGTTTACCCGTGAAAAAAGCCGCTCCACGATATCGGTGTACACATCCGAAAACGTATCGTGCTGCTCATATACATCATCAAAGGACTCAATCGCGATGCCTTCTGCGATCAACTCGGCTACGACCGGATGCTCTTTCGTGCGCAAATACAGCTGTTTAGCAGCTTTGAGCGTACGATAGATGCCATAAGGGAGCTGGTCCAAATCTCCGGCACCAAGACCGACTACGGTAATGTTCTTATTCTTCATTTCCACTCGTCACGCCTCCTTTTCGTTCATTCTTGCTTTCTCCGCTGGGAGGAGCTTATATTTCGTTAACAGCGAAGCAATTCGCTTTCCTTTTGGCAAAAATTGAATATCGTTTCTCGTAAGTCCACCCGTTTTCAAAAGCGCCAGCAAATAGACCAATGCTCCTGAACCGACAGCCATCAAGCCTACCAGCGTATAGAACAAGCGATTTGAAAGTCCGGCACCGCCGAGCACTGTATTAGCGAGCCACTCCACAATCAGCACGACAATCGACATCACCACGACGGACACAAATGGCTTTTTCACCGTTTGGCGGAATCCAATATTTGCTCCCGTGTATTTGATTACCGCAAGAACGTTCAGTCCCATGGCGACCAAATAAGCTAAAACAGTGGCCACTGCTGCACCAGAAATACCCCAGAACGGAACGAGCGCCAGATTGAGGATGAGCTTCACCAATACACCAATAAACAGGTTGCGGGCAGGTCGCATTACGCGTCCCAAGCCTTGCAAAATCCCCGCGCTGGCAATACTCACTGTGGCGAAAATAATCGTGAAGGACTGTACGGCGAGGGCCTCGGTACCGTTGCTGTCTCCGTAGAGCATAACGTTGATCGGCTCCGCCAACAGAGCAAGTCCAAAGGAAGCAGGTAATCCCAACAGGAAGGTGAGTCGAATCGCGATTTCGGAACGATGAGAGATCAATTGATGCTGACGCTGGGCAACAGCTTCACTGATTGCAGGCACTAATGCTAGCGACAAGGACGTGGCGAAAAACGTACCAAACTGTATGAGTGGCTGTCCACGGTCAAATGCACCCTTCAATAGCTTGGCCATGTCCTCCGGGGTCCCGCTCCATTGCAGCATATTGACGACGGTCATCGAGTCTACAAGTGGTACAAGCGGCAGAACCAGTGCGCCCATACAAATCGGAACGGCGTAGGTCAAGAGATGACGTAATATTTGACGATTGGTCCACGATTGCGCTGCCGATTGCTGTACGTGACTGATGGACAGCTGCCCCATCTTCTTGTCCGCTCTCCAATACCAAAGCAAGACGAGAATAGCAGCAATGGCACCTGGAAAAGCAGCAAAAACGGCACCTGTACCAGCCAGGTAAGGGTCCTGATACACGTTCATCGCCCAGAATGCAGCAACCAGAATGAAAATCACGCGAATGAACTGCTCAGCAACCTGAGAGACACCGGTCGGCATCATATTTTGATGCCCTTGAAAATAGCCGCGCAAGATCGCAACCATCGGCACCAATGGCAGTGACCAAGCTACTGCTCGGAGCGGGGTAATCAAATGCTCATCACCCATCATACGGGCAATCATAGGTGCCCCTCCATATAACAGTAAGAAGAAAAAGATCCCGAGAACGACCAGCGATATACTGGCTACTCGAAACGCCCTGCGCGCCCCGATCGCATCCCCGACAGCGATGCGCTCTGAGACGATCTTGGAGATGGCAATGGGGAAACCCGCCGTCGCTAGAATCAACAACGCGGTGTACAGCGGGTATACTTGCATATATACGTACAAGCCGATATCTCCGGCAATGTTTTGGTATGGGATGCGGTATACAGCGCCTAACAGCTTGGAGACAAGACCGGCAATTCCAAGTATCGCCGCGCCTTTCACAAATTGAACGGAAGCCTTTTCTTGAGCCATGTGCGTGAAATTTCTCCTCTCCAACCTAAAACTTCGTTCATTATACCACAAGGCCATAGGCACAAGAAAAACAGCCCCGGGGTACGAGGCTGTTTTTGAAAATCCTATGCTATTGCTCCATCTGCTTTGCCAGGAAACCGGCCGCTGTTTCCGACATTTTGATCTCCAAATCACTCATCTTCGTTGACTCGTTTTTATTGAGGAGGATCACGGACCCGATTGGATCTCCTCCTGCAACAATCGGTGCGATGACGAACGAGCCCATCGTCTCGTTCAAATCACGACAAATTTCATAAGAGCCTGCGTTTTTCTCCAGTCGGGTCTTTCTTTCCTCCAAGCATTTCTCAACAATACTACCAATTGGTTTCTCCAAGTATTCTTTTTTGGAGGCCCCCGCCACAGCAATGACAGTATCCCTGTCTGAAATCAGTACGGTATGATTCATGCTTTCATACAAAGAGTCCGCGTACTCTTTTGCAAAATCACCCAATTCTCCAATCGGTGAATACTTTTTGAGAATGACTTCTCCGTCACGATCCACAAAAATCTCAAGCGGGTCGCCCTCACGAATGCGCAGTGTACGACGAATCTCCTTAGGAATCACGACCCTACCGAGGTCGTCAATTCGACGAACGATACCAGTTGCTTTCATGTCTTGTTGCCTCGCTTTCCCTGAGAAGTGGGTAGTGAATAGATGGTGGTTGGTTAGTTGTATTTTTTCCTCAAATTCTAATTTTAACTATGGGTGATGGTATCAATTTTTACCAGTTACCTCAATTACTCTCCCCCGGGTGGTAGCGAGTGATAATAGTATTTGCCCATGCTTGAAGAATATGCGAGAAAACGAAAAAACAGGGAAACGAATTCCCTGTTTTTCTTCTGACTTCTTATTTCTTCGCCGGAGCGTCATTTTTGGACTGCGGGATGTTGAATTTCGTAATGAGCTTGTCCAGCTCGTTCTTGGCGAAAGCATCGTAGGCTTTCTCCAAAGAACTCGCGCGGAGCTGTTCCTTCATCTCATCAAAGGTCTTTTCTTTGCGATTCTCGACCTTAATAATATGGTAACCAAAATCAGTTTTTACTGGCGGGCCAACTTCACCGACTTTTTGCGTCAGGGATGCTTCTTTAAATTCTGGTACCCATTGCGTTACATCCGCATTTTCGTACAAGCCGCCAGACTGCTTGCTACCTGGGTCATCTGTGAATTCTGTTGCCAGCTTCGCGAAGTCTTCACCCTTTTTCAGGCGCGCTACCAAGTCATTGGAGATTTTCAACGCCTCTTCTGGTTTGCGCTTTTCGGTAGAGATCAGGATGTGGCGAACAGAAGCAACGGTACGGGAAGCTTTGTCCATTTGATCATAGGTTTGCTTCAGCGTAGCATCGTCGATATTCTTTTTCATCACATTGATGGACTGGTTGATCAGGTCCATCTGATTTACGATCATGTCCTTGGTTACGCCTTGGCCTTCCATGAGCTTGTTGAATTGAGCTTCATCCTTGCCCAAAAAGCCCATGTACTGCGTTTTGATTTTCTCGAAGGTTTTCTCAGCGAGTTCTTTGGACTCTTTTTTCATAGCATCGTCAGAACGGCTAGCCAAAACCTTGGTAGCTGTATACTCACGCGCAAAAGCTTTCAGTGAGTTGCTATCAGCCATTTCAATCATAGTGCCTTGTTGTGGGTTCATGAAGTTAATGACACGCAGGAACTCTTCGAACTCATTTCCTGTTACAGTTCCTCCTTGATACTCCACAATGACCGCTTTCTGGTCTGCTGCGTAAGGCAGAGTGAGTTTAGGGAATTGTACCAAAGGATCATTAGCAGCTTGATTGCCGCCATCTGTCTGATTCGCTGGAGTTTTTGAATCTTGTTTCGCTTCTTCTGCTTTTCCGCCGCAACCAGTCATGAGTGCCACGACCAGAACAGCCGAAGATAGAATCGCTACAGAACGTTTCATAAATAAGGTTCTCCCTTCCCGGGCAAGCCCATTTTGTCAGTTAGGACACAGGGCTCTCCGTACCGGTGTCTCTTCGCACCTGGTGAAATTGACGCAGCAGCTTTTCAACCAACTGCACGCCCTCATCTTCTTTTAACCCCTTTACTTTAACAGCAATCGTGATCTGTTGTCCACCCGACAGCCCAACCCTCTTGCTCCAGTTGCTGGTAAGCGCAAACAAGGCTCCACCATCGATGTTGTTGTTCTGACTAGGGTGCAGGAACAATTTAATCTCGTCTGGATTCTTTTGGCTAATTTCGGTGATGTGGTGCTTCAAGGCATACACACGCATACGGGAAATGGTCAACAGATTATCAACTGGCTTCGGAACTGGTCCAAAACGGTCCAGCAGCTCCTCTGCCAAATCGTCGACGTCGTCCAAGGTAGACACCGCGACAAACTTTTTGTACATCTCGATTTTTTGTCGGCTGTCCGTAATGTACATCGACGGAATATAGGCATCCAGTTGCAGATTAATCTCCACAGGTGTGACAATTTCGTGTTTGACTTCGCCTTTCAGCTCATCAATGGCCTCTTTCAGCATCTGGCTGTACAAGTCGAATCCGACCGTATTAATAAAACCATGCTGCTCGGCGCCCAGCAAATTACCCGCTCCACGAATAGACAAGTCTCGCATCGCGATCTTGAAACCAGAGCCGAGCTCGGTAAATTCCTTGATGGCTTGCAGACGTTTTTCCGCTACCTCTGTCAGCACCTTGTCCCGTTGATACGTAAAGTAAGCGTACGCAATTCGATTGGAACGACCTACACGTCCACGCAGCTGATACAGCTGGGACAAGCCCATTTTATCTGCATTGTAAATAATCAGCGTATTGACGTTCGGGATGTCCACCCCGGTCTCAATGATCGTCGTGCTGACCAATACGTCAAAATTCCCTTCCAAAAAGTCGAGAATGACGCCTTCCAGCTCGCTCTCGTTCATCTGCCCATGCGCTACAGCGATACGCGCATCTGGAACGAGCATAGAAATCTGCTCCGCCATCTGTTCGATTCCTTGTACTTGGTTGTAGAGGAAGAACACTTGCCCATCACGAGCCATCTCACGCTCAATCGCTTCGCGAACGAGGGCAGGGCTGTAATCCATCACATACGTCTGCACCGGAAAACGATTTTCTGGTGGTGTTTCGATAACAGACAAATCACGCACACCGAGCATCGACATGTGCAGGGTACGTGGAATCGGCGTAGCGGTCAGAGTCATGACATCCACATTCGTTTTGATCTGCTTCAGCTTTTCCTTGTGGCTCACGCCGAAGCGCTGCTCCTCGTCTACGATTAACAGACCGAGCTCGCGGAATGTCAGGTCTTTGGAAAGCAGACGGTGCGTACCGATGACGACATCGACTGTGCCTTCCTTCAGTCCTTTTAGTGTGGCATTCTGCTCTTTGCGCGAACGGAATCGACTCAATACCTCCACGCGGATTGGATATTCCGCAAAACGCTCACGGAACGTCTCGTAATGCTGCTGTGCCAGAATCGTAGTTGGAACCAAAACGGCTACCTGTTTTCCGTCCATGACAGCCTTGAAGGCCGCACGAATCGCAACCTCTGTCTTCCCGTAACCCACGTCCCCACAAACGAGGCGATCCATCGGACGTTTGCGCTCCATGTCCGCTTTCACTTCAGAAATCGCGCGGAGCTGGTCTTGTGTTTCCTGATACGGGAACATCGACTCAAATTCACGCTGCTCTGTCGTGTCGGGAGAGAATATATGACCGACAGCCGATTCGCGGGCTGCGTACAGCTTGATTAAATCTTCGGCGATATCCTTTACAGACGACTGGACTTTGTTTTTGACGCGTTTCCACTCGCTGCCACCCAAGCTGTATATCTTCGGCTGTGCCTCTTCGCTCGCCACGTACTTCTGCACATGGTCGATTTGATCAATCGGAACAAACAGACTGTCTCCTGCGGCGTATTGAATATGAAGGTAATCTTTATGAATTCCGAGAATTTCCTTGGTTTCAATTCCAAGGTATTTTCCAATCCCGTGATTGACGTGGACGACGAAATCACCAGGCTTGAGCTCAAGGTAGTTTTTGATACGCTCCGCGTTGTTCATCGTCTGTTGCACTTTGCGTGCCTTGCGCTGTTTCGCGGTAAATACTTCACCTTCCGTAATAACAACCAGCTTGTTTAGCGGCAGCTCAAAGCCTGTCTGGAGGTTTCCTAAAATGATCGTAGGACGCCCCGGAGGCACCGTCTCCACTGCATCTGTTAAAACGTCCGCTTCCATTTCGTAGTCATGCAGGACACGCTCCAGTCGCTTCGCACGCTCCAAATCAGCTGCGACAAAGACGATCTGATCCTGGGACTTCTTCCAACGGGCCAGTTCTGTTTTCAGTACGTTCATCTGTCCGTGGAAGTTTTGCATGGTGCGGCAAGTCAGATTCACGATGTTTTGCGGCTGGGTCTTCGGTGATTGTCTCAAAAATAGGGAGAGGTAAACGATCTGTCGCTTTTTCGTCGACACGATATCGTCGTACGTGCGCGACAGGCTGAGATTGGACATATATTCGCCCTGGATGATACGTCCTGTCAGCCATTCCCCTTCTTCTTTTTGCAATTGCGCTGCCGTATCCAACACACGAGAAGGCTCATCAACGATCAGCAAGGTATCGGAAGGCATATAGGACAATAATGTATCACCCGTCGGGTAAATGACAGAGATGTACGAATACAGCTGTGCAAAACGCTGTCCTTGCTTCATTCTCTCTGCATCAGAGCCGATTCGCTCCATGACCTTTTCCTTGGCAGCCCCATCCTTCAAATTGGCGATGGTTTCTCCCAGCTTTTGTTCTAAACGAACAGCCGATTCCTGCAATAACGGAGTCGAAGCGATCATTTCTTTTGCCGGACCGAGAATGTAAGTCTGGACGGATTCCAATGACCGTTGGGAGAGCATGTCAAATGTACGGATCGAGTCGATCTCCACATCAAAAAGCTCAATCCGCACCGGCCACTCCGAATCGATCGGATACAAGTCGATGATTCCGCCGCGAATACTCATTTCTCCCTTGCGCTCGACCATGTCCACTCGCTCATAGCCAAGCTCAATACATCGGAGTAAAAAGGACTCGATATCGAGCTCATCACCGACGGATAACTGAATTTGTGCTTCCTTCCATACTTGCGGGGGAACGACCAAGCGACGCAAGCCAGCAAAAGGTGCAACCAAAAAACCCGTAAAGCCTTGGGCCAGACGGTTGAATACATGAATTCGCTGCGCCAGCATTTCAGGGCTGGCAATGGCAAGCTCAGAGCCAATCAGCTCATTACCGGGATAAAGCAACACCTGATCAGAGGGAACCAACTCGATCAAATCTTCGTATACTTTTTGTGCTTGGTACATGTTATGCGTCACTACGCAGACCGGACGATCTGACATTTGTTGCAATGACGCCATCAATACTTGCCGTGCGGAACCAGCTAAGCCAGAGACAAGCTGCTCATGTAGCCCCTTCTCCAAGCCAGCCACGATTGTCCCGACGTTCGTGTCCTGTTTCATCGGGTTAATGATGACTTGCATTCACTAATCCCCTCTCTAATTCTTCTGTGAACTAAAATCAGACCCTCGCTTACGTTCACAACAACCGCAGGTCAGCCATGCGAAAAGAAGCCTTAGCTCCCCAAGCTAAGGCCTTGTCAGTGCAAGCCTTCCTAATGCGTATCCACTTATTGAAGTGGGTTTCCGACTAGCGAAAGCTCTGGATGCTGAATCAGCGCTTCACGGCAATAGTCGCACGTGATGCTGACGACCGTATCTCCACTTTGTTCTCTCGATATTATAAGAGCACGTTCCTCCGGGGTCAAGGAATCAAACCCGAGCTGCGCTTCTGTTACTTGCGATTCGTCAAATTCTGCAATCTTCATGCCGCAGCAACGACATGTATAGCGTATGCTCATGCACATACCACCCCCATACTGTTCCTATCGGTTAGTATGGACGATTGGGTGGGAAATCATACTACTTCTTCAAGCTGTTGTAATGGTTCATGACCTTTAAAAACGACTCTCTTGTCCACATGGCGCATGCATCAGCAGCCAAGCTCACCGCTTCTTGAATGTCGGCTCTTTCCGCCACTGGAAACGTATTCAAAACATAGTCGCTGACGCTCCGCCCTGGTTCAGGACGACTGATTCCGACCTTGATTCGTTTAAACTCCTGTGTGCCCAAATGCTGAATCATCGACTTGATGCCGTTGTGCCCACCAGCGCTGCCTTTTTCTCGCAGACGAAGATGTCCAGTCGGCAAATCAAGATCGTCGTAGATGACAACGAGATCGTCCGGAATCAGCTTGTAAAACTTGAGGACTTCCGCTACCGATTCACCGGAGAGATTCATGTATGTCTGTGGCTTCACCAGCAGCACCTTGTCGCCTTCGATTCGGCCTTCGCCCACGAGGGCACGAAACTTGTTTTGCGTAACAGGAATTCCCCATTTGTCGCTAATCTTATCTATGGCCATAAAGCCAGCATTATGTCTGGTGTCTTCATATTTTTTGCCGGGATTGCCCAATCCAATTATGACTTTCACGCTTATTCCCTCCTACTCTCTTCCCATTGTACTCGAATGGTCACGTGAACAAAAGGAAAAGGGCAGAGATGAAATCACCTCGCCCTTCTTTATTTATGCCACGATATTATTCGTTAGCGGTTCCTGCTTTTTCGGCCACTGCTTCTGCTTCTTGCTCTGCATCAATCGATTCTTCGGACTTAACCTTAACTGGCAGGACACTGATCAGCACTTCCGTGGAATCAAGCCCTAGCTCGACTCCTGGTGGGACAGTCAGATCCGCTACCAAAACGACATCCCCGATATTGAACCCGTCGACATCGACCAGGAACGATTCTGGTATATTACCTGGCAAGCAAGTCACTTCCACACTGTGGCGGACAAGGGTAGCCACACCCAACTCCGGATCTCCTGTCATGAGGACAGGAACGGACGTGTGTATTTTTTCATTCATATTGATCTTCTTAAAATCTGCATGCAAAATGTTCCCCTGCAAAGGATGCCGTTGCAGCTCATAAACCATGACATCGTGCGTGTCCCCGTCTACACTCAACCGGAATGGCTTGTTCGTCGCCTGATGACGCAGGGCAGCATCCAGCTCTCTTCCTTTGAGCTGAATCGGCTTATTGCCCACTTCGCTGCCGTACATAATACCAGGAATCCAACCTTCCTTGCGCAGTACCTTTACAGCATTGCCTGTCTTTTTTTCGCGAGACTGTGCCTGTAATTGTTCCACAAAAAAACCTCCTTCGGACCGCTAGTAAAAGTTTCCTCACTAGCTTGTCCATCGGAGGTTTAGTTCAATCCCCAAACAGGGGATTGTATATTAATCGAACAATTTACTTACGGAAAGCTCTTCGTGAACACGAATGATTGCTTCACCAATGATTGGCGCTACGGAAAGAACGGTAATCTTATCGATAATTTGTTCTTCTGTCAGCGGGATCGAGTTGGTTACAATCAGTTCCTTGATCTTCGAGTTAGCAATACGCTCGATAGCAGGACCAGACAGAACTGGGTGCGTGCAGCATGCATATACTTCACGTGCGCCTGCTTCTACAAGTGCACTAGCAGCCAATGTGATCGTTCCAGCGGTATCGATAATATCGTCGATGATGATCGCTGTTTTGCCTTCGATGTTACCTACGATGTTCATTACTTCGGCTACGTTTGGTTCTGGGCGACGTTTGTCAATAATGGCAATAGGCGCTTCCAGACGTTCTGCCAATTTACGAGCACGGGTCACTCCACCGTGGTCTGGAGATACGACAACGATATCTTTCAAACCTTTTTCAGAGAAGTGTTTACCCAAGATAGGCACACCCAGCAGATGATCAACTGGAATATCGAAGAAGCCTTGGATTTGTGTTGCGTGCAGATCCATCGTAATCACACGTTGTGCACCTGCTGTCTCGATCAGGTTCGCAACCAGCTTGGCCGTGATTGGATCGCGTGCACGTGCTTTACGATCTTGACGAGCATAACCGTAGTAAGGAATTACCACGTTAATACTCTTAGCCGAAGCGCGCTTCAATGCATCGACCATGACCAACAGCTCCATCAGATGCTCATTAACGGGAGCAGATGTTGGCTGAATGACAAATACGTCACAACCGCGAACGCTTTCATTGAGTTTGAGTTGGCATTCGCCATCACTAAAGCGCACTACTTGTGCGTTTCCGAGTGGTACACCGATGTGTTCGGCGATTTCTTTTGCCAGTTCCGGGTTTGCGTTGCACGTAAATACCTTCAGTTTTGGGTCGCGGTAGTTAGCCATGATCTTCTCAAGAACCTCCCGTTTATGATTGCTTTTTGCCCTTGCGAGGCATTTTGTTCGCGTAATCGATTTTATTTACTTGACGCTCACGTGCGATCGCAAGCGCATTATCTGGCACATCTTCATTAATGGTCGATCCTGCAGCTACATAAGCATTTTGTCCAACTGTAACGGGCGCAACCAGATTGCTGTTGCATCCGATGAATGCTCCATCTTTTACTGTTGTTTTATGCTTCACTGCCCCATCATAGTTGACGGTAATCGTTCCACAGCCAATATTGACTCGGTCTCCGATCTCCGCATCTCCTACATAGCTGAGATGAGGAACCTTCGTACCGTCACCAATTTTCGCATTTTTCAATTCCACGAAATCACCGATTTTGGCATTGCTTCCAATCTGTGATCCTGGTCGAACATAAGCAAATGGCCCTACAGATGAGTCGCTTTCCACACTCGAATCAACCATCACCGAGTAAGAAATGTTCACGCCACTCGCTACTTCCACATTCGTCAGATCCGCTTGGGGTCCGATTACACAATCAGCTCCAACGGTTGTTTGTCCACGCAGGAAAGAACCTGGGTGGATCACGGTATCTGCCTCAATCTTCACATCAGTTTCGATGTACGTAGACGCTGGATCAATGATTGTCACACCATTTCGCATGTGACCAGTCATAATACGTTTTTTCATGTAGGCTTCTGCTTCCGATAGCTGTACACGATCGTTAACACCCATTGTTTCCTCTGGGTCAATCGCTTCGTATCCAACTACCTTTTCACCTGCATCACGCAAAATACCGACAACGTCTGTTACATAGTATTCGCCTTGTGCGTTGTCATTTTTCACTTCCGCCAAGGCTTTCCATAATTTTCGGTTGTCATAGCAGTATATGCCCGTATTAATTTCACTGATCGCCCGTTCCGCTTCAGTAGCGTCCTTATGTTCCACGATTCGCAATACTTCGCCCGCCTCATTGCGCACGATACGCCCATAACCTGTTGCATCAGGTAATACGGCGGTTAATACAGTTGCAGCCGCTTGCTGCTCCTCGTGATAGGTCAGCAAGGCCGACAACGTAGTCGCTGACAAGAGGGGAACGTCTCCATATAAAAGAAACGTAGTTCCTTCTTTATCCTGTAAAAACGGTGCTGCCTGCGAAACGGCATGTGCCGTTCCCAACTGTTCTTCTTGCAGTGCATAAGTGATGTCATCGCCTAGTTTGGCGCGGACAGCGTCAGCACCATGACCTACGACGACAACGATATCCTGAACCTGCATGGACGCCATCGTATCGACTACATGCTGAACCATAGGCTTTCCGCACACAGGGTGCAAGACTTTGTACAGCTTCGATTTCATCCGTGTACCCTGACCAGCAGCCAGAACCACGGCATGGATCTTAGACATGTCAACCCTCCATCGTAGAAGTTCCACAATGACTATATCCTAATTCATATGTGAATTTCAAGACAATCGATACAGGATTATACTTGATTCCTTGCATTGCCAGTAGTTAGACACATGCCAGACAACATTTAATTTTCTGACAAAAATGTGATATATTGTTGGGCGAAAGGGGTTATTTGAAGGAGGTAGGATTAGATGAGCGCAGAGGTATACTTGCTGACTGGGTATTTAGGAAGTGGAAAAACCACCCTTTTGCAAAAATGGCTGACTCATTTGCGCATCACAGACCAGAAAGTAGTCGTCTTGATGAATGAAATGGGGGAGGAAGATATTGACGGGGAACAATTGCAAGGCTTCGGCTTTCCTGTCAAAAAAATGCTCGATGGTTGCATATGCTGCTCGATCAAGGGCGAGCTGACGGAGGGCTTGAAAGATATTATGAACGCCATTGCGCCAGACCGAATCCTCATCGAGACTACTGGCGTAGCCGATCCACTTGATGTCATCGATACGATTACCCATCCAGAGCTGTATGATCGACTGGAATTAAAAGGGACCATTAGTGTTGTCGACGCCTCTCGCTTTCTGGACCTCAACTCACGATTCTCCTCGACTGCCACTCTGGTCAAAACGATTCGAAACCAAGTGCGTTACGCAGACCTGCTTCTTTTGAACAAAACCGATTTGACCAGCCCTGATGTCATAGAGCGGGTCCGTCAAAAGCTCAGTGAAATCAATCCGACTGCACCCATACACGCTACTGTTCAGGCAGAAATAGAAGTCTCCCGGCTTTTGTCTGTCAAACGCACCGTTCATGAGCGCCCGCTCGACAACGAGACAAGCCGCCCCATTGCCGTGCAGAAAAGCATCGGCCGAATGTCCACGATGGACAGGCTCAAGCAATCCCTTGGCCTAAAAACAAGCCAACCCTCTCTCTACAATAGTATCGAAACGTTTTCCTATGTATTCACCGGACCCGTAGACGCGAAAAAATTCGAGGACTTTCTATACGATCTCCCCAAAAACGTCTATCGGGCAAAAGGCTACGTCCAGTTCCACGGAAAGCCCGAGCTGATCTCGTTTCAACATACTGATAATCAGGTGCTCCTATTCCCTTTTGAAAATTTCGGACCGAAAATGGTAGCTGTCTTCATCGGGGAAGGAATGGACCGAGAAATTATTTTGAACGATCTAAAAAAGTGTTATGGTTAACGGACGCCGAAGCACCCTGCCGTAAGTGACAGGGTGCTTTGAGTATAAGGACTTTTTAAGCACCAGCTTCGATAGTGCTTTCTTCCTCTTGACCTACGCGGTCGTATTCTGTGAGAACTGCTGCCTGAATCTTTTCACGGGTAGTCGAAGAAATCGGATGTGCAATATCACGGAATTCTCCATCTGGTGTACGCTTGCTCGGCATAGCTACAAACATACCATTGTTTCCGTCAATGACACGGATATCATGAACCACAAATTCATGGTCAATTGTAATGGATGCAATCGCTTTCATCCTACCATCCGTATTCACTCGACGAAGTCTTACGTCTGTTACTTCCATCTAGTTCACTCCCTTTATCTATGTAACGCGTTTAGGATTATTTCCACCCGCTGGGTAAATATTCCTGCTTATCATTATGCAATATTTGAAAAAATATATAAATATGTTTATATGTAATTTTTTGGAAACATTTTCTGCAAGTACAAAAACAGCCCAATGCGCGCGGCATCAGGCTGTTTTCCATTTTTTTTATTCGATATATGCTACGATTTCGATTTCGACTTTTACATCACGCGGCAGACGTGCCACTTCTACAGTGGAACGAGCTGGCTTGTGATCGCCAAAATATTGGCCGTACACTTCGTTCAGTTGACCAAAATCATTCATGTCCTTGATGAATACAGTCGCTTTCACTACATTCGTCAGGTTGCCACCGGCTTCTGCCAGTACCGCTTGAATGTTGGAAAAAACCTGATGGGTTTGCTCCACGACGTCACCTTCTACCAAAGTGCCGTCTGCACGCAGCGGAATTTGACCCGATGCAAAAAGAAATGGACCTACCTTTGCAGCTTGGCTGTAAGGACCAATAGCGGCAGGAGCCTTGTCAGTTGAAACAAAAGAGATTGCCATACCTATCTACTCCCCTCTATTTTCAAAAAAACTGCCCAGCTCTATTTCAATTTGCTTGCCCTTGAAGTCTACATCCTGCAGTTTTGCAAGCGATACATATTCATCTACCAAACGCTCAGAAACATCCGCTGTCGTTTCTACCAGTACGCCGCATCCTACTACGGTTGCACGGAATTCCTGCAACAGATCAATCATGCCCCGCAATGTCCCGCCAGCTTTCATAAAGTCGTCTACAATGAGGACGCGAGACTGCTCGGCCAAACCGCGGCGAGCGAGTGACATGGTTTGAATTCGTTTACTGGAACCCGATACATAGTTAATGCTCACTACTGAACCTTCCGTCACCTTGTTGTCACGGCGCACAATCACAACAGGCACATTCAAAAACATAGCCGTCGCATACGCAAGTGGAATCCCCTTTGTTTCCACCGTCATGACGACATCCACATTTTTATCCGCATAAGCGGTTGCAAAGAGCTTTCCGATCTTCGCCATCGTTTGTGGATTTCCGAGAATGTCGGACATGTACAAGTATCCACCTGGCAAAAGTCTCTCTGGATTAGCAAGTTGACCGATCAGTTCGCGCATGAAGTGAAGGGCCTCTTCCGTTTTGACCTGTGGAATATACTTCACTCCGCCTGCCGCTCCCGCCACCGTTTTCAACAAGCCTACCCCTTGGACTTCAAAAGCCTCTTTGATGATAGACAAGTCTTCACTGATGGATGATTTCGCTGCGCCGTATTGTTCCGCGAACAGAGTGAGAGGAGTCAGCGTATGGGGATGGGCGAGCAAGTGCTGCGTCATGTCAACCAGACGTGCACTTCTGCGCAATTTCTTCATGGCTCTTCCTCCAAAACCGAATATTATGCTGTTAATGTATCATTTCCATACGGGTTTATGCAAGTATTTCCCCATCTTGAGCGCCTAACATTCGGACAACAAACACATCTTTGACAAAACCTCGCAACGCGTTGTAAATCCGATGTACTTTCGCTTCCTTTTGCACAAGAGCAAACACAGTAGGACCGCTGCCAGACATCAGGACACCATCTGCCCCCGAAGCGACCATGAGATCCTTGATCTGTTTTACTTGTGGATGGAGCGAGAGCGTGACGTTCTCCAACACATTCCCAAGAGATTGGCACATGAGTGAAAAGTCTTGGGTCGCGATGGCTTGCAGCATTTGTTTGGTATCGGGATGATTATCGATCTGGGCCACACGCAGGTTTCCGTATACATCCGGGGTAGATACTCCGAGAGGCGGCTTGGCTAGAATGACCCAGCACGGCGCAGGCGCTCCCAGATGCGCAATCTGTTCACCACGCCCCGTCGCCAGCGCTGTTCCTCCATAAACGCAAAATGGCACATCAGAGCCAATTTCCGCGCCGATTTTAGCCAGCTCATCTCTGGTCAGCCCGAGATTCCACAATTGGTTCAAGCCGCGCAGTGTTGCTGCTGCATCACTGCTGCCACCTGCCAGTCCAGCCGCAACCGGAATTTGCTTGTCGATATACAAGTGTACGCCCTGGCGTACTTGAAATTTTTCTTTCATGAGCGTTGCCGCTTTATATGCGTGGTTACGGATATCATCCGGTACGAAGCTGGCAGAACAGTCCAGCGTTATCTCACCATCTTCGCGTAGAGTCATGTCCACACGATCTGCCAAGTCTACGGTTGTCATCACCATTTCTACTTCGTGATAACCGTCCGGCCGTTTGGCAAGCACGTCGAGAGTCAAATTTATTTTGGCCGGAGCTTTGACCGAGATACGCACGTAATTCACCTCTGCCTACTTTCTAAATTTCCTAGTCTCTTATTGTAGCATAGGCAAACTCTCCCATGCCACTTGATCAATTAAAAAGAATAGGATCGAGATCATTATGGGTATTTCGAAAATTCAGCTCTCTTTATAGAAAAAAGCCGGGATGCCCCGGCCTTGTCAACGAGTGTTTATATGGTGAGAAACGTCCGTACGATCAAACCAAACGCTACAATCGCTTAGCGGCTAATGCTTCCTCAGCAAGCTGAACAGCACGCTTGACCATGTTACCCGCGTCCCGTGTCGTGATGCCTCCCCAACCCTCGGCTTTTACCGTATCGTAAAACCCAAGCTCTTTGGCCAGCTCCATCTTAAACTGCTCTGACATCATTCCTCGTCTGCGACCCATAGCACCCTCCTTCTCGTTGACAGGCTTAGTGTGCTCCATGCCGCTCTTTTTATTGCCTCAACCAAATGTTCAGAGCTTTTCGATATAAAAAACAAAACAGTAGAACCCAAAAGGGCTCTACTGTTGTACAAATGTGATGCGGATGTGCTCGTTTTCGCGGCACACCGTCAATTCTACTGTTTCCGTCAAGATGTCAGCATAGCTGTAAGATACCCGCTCAAAGAGTTGGTCGTCATCCAGCTTTACCACAAACACAGATGGGTAAGTTTCTTCGAGGATGCCACTACGTTCAACGGTTTTGCGGCGACCGCCATTAGCCTTCAGCAGGATGCGCTCACCAATGTGTCCGTCTAAACTACGTTTAATGTCAAGTAACGCGTTTCTTGCCATTGTTCCATCCACCTCGCTTACATCTATTATAACAGCTCACTTATATTTTGTCAAAGAAATAAAAAATTATAGCAACCCGGCAGATATTTTGTCAACGGGGTTTTTTTCATAAAAAACGTAGATATTTGTCAAAAGATATGCATAAAGGGCATAAATACACAAAAACCCCCATTCTTGGGTGATCTCGCCCAAAAATAAAGGGGTTGTCTACACGATTTACGTAATCAGTCCGCGGCGCATACCTTCGTTCGCTAGGCGGGCAAATTCGTCCAAACTGAGTGTTTCACCACGCCGAGTCGGATCGATCCCGATGTCAGTGAGCATCTGTATTACTTCATCCTTTTGGGTTTTAGGAAACAGTCCGTTCATTAGGTTGTTCAACAACGTCTTACGGCGCTGTGCAAACGAGCTGCGTACCACCCGGAAAAACACATCCTGGTCGTCTACATCCACTGGCGGACGATCTCTTACCTTTAAGCGAATCACTGCCGAGTCGACATTCGGACGCGGAATGAACACACTTGCAGGCACAATCATCGCTACTTCTGTGTCTGCATAGAATTGAGCTGCGACTGAAAGAGAGCCATAGTCTTTCGTTCCTGGTTTGGCTGCAATTCTCTCTGCCACTTCCTTTTGAATCATGACCACGATGTTTTCGAGAGGCAATCTCTCTTCCAGCAGCTTCATCAAGATTGGTGTCGTCACATAGTAAGGCAGATTCGCCACTACGCTCAGCTTTTCCACTCCTGTCATCTTTTCTTCTATTAACTTCTTCAGATCCAGCTCCAGTACGTCCCCATGAACAACTTCAATATTTTCATAGGGTGACAGCGTGTCCTGCAAAATAGGTAAAAGACGCTGGTCGATTTCGATCGCCATCACTTTTTTGGCTGCTCGTCCCAATTGCTCCGTCAGCGCACCGATACCGGGCCCAATTTCAATCGCTCCCTTTTCCTTGGTAAGGTCTGCCTCTGAAACAATGTTATGTAAAATATTGGTGTCTATTAGGAAGTTCTGGCCCAGACTCTTCTTAAAAGAAAAGCCGTACTTCTCCAATATTTCTTTTGTGCGCGTAGGTGTGGCAATATCCTTGCCCGCTATTTGGGTCATGGCTTACTCCCTCTCTTTGTTGATGGCCGTAATGGCCGCTTCGAATTCTGCTCGACTAATTTGGAAGGCATTGAGCCGCTGCAGCATTTGCTTGGCGTTGGCGTATCCGATCCCCAATGCTTCTCCCAGCTTAATTCTGCGTTCTTTGGCATCTACTCCGGACGTCAGGCCATTTGTCAACAGATCGTCAGAGGTAATCTCTCCAGCCGTTTCCGCCATTTCGGTACGTACTTCTGAGAGCGCACGAATAATCACATCAGGTGTCGCATTCTCGACGCCGATGTCGCCCTTTTTGGTCCCGTCCTCTTGGGTAATAAATGCATGCTTGCAGCCTGGAACTGACTTGCTGATAATTTTTCGGATGCGCTCCCCTTGATAATCGGGGTCTGTAAAAATAATAACACCGCGTTTTTGTTGCGCCAGCCTGATTTTTTCAATCGTTCTTTTATGAATGGCAGAACCGCCAGTTTCAATCGTATCGGCATTAACCGCACGCTTGATTGTTGCGGTATCGTCTCGACCTTCCACCACGATGACTTCCTTGATCTTCATCATGTGCTCCCACTTTCGTACAAAGTCGGTACGATACTAGTGTTCCAAAAAAAACCGTACCTCAAGCAAAAAATACATGAAACATTTGGTAAAACAGGATCGTCTAACTAACAAACAGCTTATCACAATAACCTTGGAGGAAACAGAAGAACAGGAGCAATCGCTCCTGTCCTAAGGCTTCTGTGGTCCAATGATATATACAGTTTTGTTTCGCTTGCGACCGAATTTCCTCGCCTCGGACTCCGTGCCTACGAATACGTCGATTTTGCCACCTTTCATGGCTCCACCCGTATCTTCAGCTCGACGATACCCAATACCTTCAATGTACACCCACCATCCATACGGAATGACTTTAGGATCTACAGCGATGGTGTGACCTGTCTTGGCTTTTACCCCTGTCGATGTGCGTCCATATCCCGGAGAGCTTGGGTGTTTGCCACCTCCCGAAGGAGTATATGCAGTCAGGGTAACCCCGTTCAGTACTTTTTTCGGCCTAAACACTTTTCCACCACGCGAGACCGGACCCGCTGCAGAAGCAACCAGGACCCGATCTGGTTGACCCTTTTTCTGCAACATTGGGATTGCGGTACCCATGGCTACGACATTATCTTTCTTCGGTACAAGTACATCTCTTTTGACCAGATCACGGGAGACTTCTTTTCCATCTTCCATGACTAGCTTATAGTGTGCAATTGCCTTACCTTCTTGCCCGCTCTGTAATACGCGGGTCTTACCTTTTTCCAGCGCTGGATCATTTTTGCGTATTTCTTGAAAGGTGACTCGCTCATCGACTTTTACCATTTTCTCAACAACCCGCTTTACGCTGATCGAGGAGTCCTTGGTAAGTGTAGCGGTCAATGCCGGTTCTACCCGGTCCTTCTCACCTAGCACGATGCCGCCGTCCTTCAACGCACCAGCAACATCACGACTAAGTGTCTCTATCGTTTTTTTCTGCCCGTCAACCTGGACTGGTATGGACCAGGTCGTATATAAAGTAATGAGTGCTCCGTCTGATAGCTTCGTCTCAGGTGTCGGTTGAAGGGAATCCTTTTCCGTTACCGTAATGTTCCTCTCGGTTAAGAACTGCTCAACGGTCTTGGCTTTTGTAGCGACCGTCTTGCTTTCTCCGTCCAACGAAAAAGTGACCTGTTTTGGCTGAGTAGCCTGGGCAGAGAAATAGCCAATCATGGGAACGAGCACAAGAGCAAGGCAGCCAAACATGACTAGCCCACGATTCTTATACCTTTCCCATATCGCGCGTAACTCCATTTCCCACACTCCTTTTCCTAGAAAAGCACAAGGCTCTTCTTGTCTAGCCAGGTAAGGGTCGATGTAATTGCACTAATATTCTGGAAGTGGCCGGTACTTCACAAGGTCGGCTTTGATTGTATTTCACTTTCCCGGCTTTGTCAAATTTACCCTCCCTTTTGGCTGAAGCGATAATGGTACCAGACTAGCAAAATATGCATGGCGAATGGTAGCAGAAACCTGTCGAGAAACCATGTCGGATGGACAATAATCGTTCGACACATTGTTCATCGTATGCGTCGACAAAATGGAGTAGAACCCGGTTAACTGACACAAAAAAACGGGAAATCACGTGATGAATCGTGATTTCCCGTTTTTATTAACCGTTCATGCGAAAAAGACGTCTAGCGTTGTCTGCGGTAATTTGTGCCATTTCCTCGTAAGACAAACCATGAATGTTCGCCATTTCCTCACAGACATAACGCACATATCCACTCTCATTTCGCTTTCCACGGAAAGGATGCGGAGTGAGATACGGGCAATCTGTCTCTATCAACAGCTTGTCTAGCGGTACCTTCGCTGCTACTTCTTTTGGCTGCTTGGCATTTTTGAATGTTAGCGGACCACCGAACGAAATATAAAAATTCATATCGAGTGCCTGCTTCGCTGTTTCCCAGCTGCCAGAGAAACAGTGCATGATGCCGCCAACATCTGCTGCCTTCTCTTCCTTCAGGATCGTCAAAACGTCTTGGTGCGCATCGCGATTGTGGATGATGATCGGCATGTCGAGCTTGCGAGCCAGACGAATCTGCTTGCGGAATACCTCTGCCTGCACATCACGCGGCGACGTATCCCAGTAGTAGTCCAAGCCCATTTCACCCAATCCCACTACTTTCGGATCACGACTGAGTTCCTCGATCCATTCTAGGTGTTCGTCTGTCATGTCCTTGGCGTCTTGTGGATGCCAACCGATGACAGCGTAAATAAAGTCATACGCATGAGCCAAATCCATGCAGCTTGGAATTGTTTCAGCGTTGAATCCAATGTTCACAATCGTACTGACGCCATTTTCTTGCGCACGAGCAATGACCTCTGCACGATCTTCATCGAATTCCTTCGCATTTAGATGAGCATGGGTTTCAAATAACAAGATGGGTCCTTCCTTTCCTTGCCCTCGTTACTTCACGATTGCTCCGTTTGGCATACTTGGGTCAACAGTCGCAAGTGTCAACTGATCTCCTGCCGATGCTGCCAAGATCATCCCTTGAGACAGCTCACCGCGAAGCTTCACTGGCTTCAGGTTGGCTACGAGGATCACTTTTTTGCCGACCATATCTTCTGGGGAGTAGTATTTCGCGATACCAGAAACAACCTGGCGCTTCTCGTAGCCGAGATCCAATTGCAGAACCAACAGTTTGTCAGCATTTGGATGCTTGGCACATTCCACTACCTGTGCGACGCGCAGCTCTACTTTCCCAAAATCGTCGATGCTGATTTCTTCTTTTGCATCAGCTGGTTTGTCCGTTGCTGCTTCTGTTTGGTTAGCGTTTGTTTCACTCACAGGTGCTTCCCCTTTCAAAGCTGCTTGCTTTTTCTTGTTTTCCTCCGCTTGGCGACGTGCCTCTGCTGTCGATTCGTCGATGAAAGCCAGTTCGGCTTGGACATCCAGACGAGGGAAGAGCAGTTCCTTGCGGCTAACGGTACTTCCAGCAGGCAATCCACCCCAGACACTTGCAGATTCCCAGTTGGTTGCTTCTTCATTGCCCAAAATACCCAGTTGATCCCAAATTTTCGCTGGTGCTTTGGTCATGAACGGTTGGATCAGCACGGAGCTAATGCGGATGCTTTCCACCAAATTGTACATAACGGTTGCCAGACGACCTTTGGTGTCTTCGGATTTTGCCAAATTCCATGGCATAGTCTCGTCGATGTATTTGTTTGTACGTCCCACCAGTTCCCAGATGTGAGCCAGTGCATTGGAGAAGCGCATTTCTTCCACGTGCTCTTCCACCAGCGCCTTCGTTTTCATCGCGAGGCCGATCAAGCTGTCATCCGGCTCTCCTGCATCTTGTGGAGCTGGAACGATACCATCGAAATATTTCTCAATCATCGTAGCGGAACGGCTCAGCAGGTTTCCGATATCATTAGCCAAGTCGTAGTTCAGACGCTGTACGAACGATTCTGGCGTGAAGATGCCATCCTGACCGAAGTTGATTTCACGAAGCAGGAAGTAGCGAACGCCGTCAGAACCGTAACGGTCGATCAAAACCTTCGGGTCAATGACATTGCCCTTGGATTTTGACATTTTTCCATCCGGCATCAGAAGCCAGCCATGACCAAAAATTTGTTTTGGCAACGGGATATCCAGTGCCATCAACAGGATTGGCCAGTAGATCGTATGGAAGCGCAAAATGTCTTTTCCAACCATATGAACATTGGCTGGCCAGAAGTTACGGTATTTGCTGTCGTCCTCGGACAAATAGCCGAGAGCAGAAATATAGTTCGTCAATGCATCGATCCATACGTAAATAACGTGCTCTGGATCGCTTGGCACCTTGATTCCCCAGTCAAATGTACTGCGGGATACGGACAAATCCTGGAGACCTGGCTTCAGGAAGTTGTTGATCATTTCGTTGCGGCGGCTCTCCGGTTGAATAAATTCAGGGTTTGCTTCGATGTGCGCAAGTAATCTGTCCTGATACTTGGACATGCGGAAGAAGTAGTTTTTCTCCTTCACTTTTTTCACTTCGCGACCACAGTCTGGGCAAGCATACCCGTTGTCCGTTTTCGCTTGGGTTTCTGTCCAGAAAGCCTCGCAAGGTACACAATAGAAGCCCTCGTACTCGCCCAAATAAATATCACCTTGGTCGAGCAGGCGTTGGAACACTTTTTGTACGACCTCTTTATGACGAGGCTCTGTGGTACGAATGAAATCGTCATAAGAGATGTCCAGCTTTTGCCACAGATCCTTTACCCAATCGACAATCGGGTCAATGAATTCGAGCGGTTGTTTGCCTTCTTCGGCTGCACGCTCTTGGAGCTTTTGTCCATGCTCATCTGTCCCTGTCAGATAATACACATCATAGCCGCGCAAACGCTTATAACGAGCCAATGCATCACACGCGATTGTGGTGTAGGCGTTACCGATGTGGAGTTTGTTACTTGGATAGTAGATCGGTGTTGTGATGTAATAAGTAGGTTTCATTGCAACTATTCCCCTCCTGTTTACGTTTATTAAAATAAGGAAAAGCCCACCCCAAAAAAATTGGGGCGAGCTCTATCTCGCGGTACCACCCAAACACTCCGTCCCCTCACGGAAAACGGACTTGGTGAGTCAAAACATGACTCTACCCGTAACGTGGGCTTACGTCACAAACTACTAGGGTACGGTCTATGCCGTCACTGTTCATCTGCAAGACTCAGGGTCCATGTTCAGCTTGCTCACTTATACCGGTTCTCAGCTACCCCGGCTCTCTGAAATAAGGAGGATCGGCTTACTCTTCCCATCATGGTCGTTTGCTATCATTTGCTTTATTTATCCTCTATTGTACACGACCAACCTGTTTTGTAAACATCCTCGGCAAGCCCATTTTCCTGAGGAATTTTATCGCTCGCTTCACACCAACTTTACAAAATACAAGAAGAAAAGAGAAAACTTGGAGTTTTTGTCGAATCGACATGTTGGGATTCGACATTCGTCGACTTATTCGACACCCAATTCTTCCAGTAAATTTTATCCATAAAAATTTCCATATCGCTTCCAACACTTTGAGAAACACCGATATAACAGCGTTTTCGATTTGAAAAAACATTTTACTTTTCAAGGAATTGTCAAAATCATGTTGACACCTTTGGGAATGGCTGGTATGATTATTCCAACAGAAAATGTCGAATATTGACGATAAATGATGAGCGTATAACAATAGCATCGACATATACAGATTTTGGGAGGAGATTTTAACTATGATGAAATCAACCGGTATCGTTCGCAAAGTAGATGAATTGGGTCGTGTTGTTATTCCAATCGAATTGCGCCGCACTCTGGGTATCGCTGAGAAAGATGCTTTGGAAATCTACGTTGACGGAGAGCGCATCATCCTGAAAAAGTATGAGCCTGCATGTATCTTCTGTGGAAACGCTGACAAAGTATCTCACTTTAAAGGTAAAATTGTGTGCCAAGATTGCCTGACAGAAATGCCTGTTAAACGCTAATATCATTTGATTACATAAACATGCCTTTGTGGGACGAGCCTCACAAAGGCTATTTGTTTGCTATTTTTTCTTCAACAGCGCTCGGAAGAAGAACAGCCTAGGCGCATACAAATCAGAATAGACCACATCTGCCGGCATTTCAAAGGATACATCGCCAGAAAACTGTAGCCCAACCTCTGTCAAAACATGTTGCAGTCGAGCTAAATTGATCAGTGGGTAATCAAAAGTGAGTACGAGCTGCCCATCGTCTTTTAACACTCTGTGAAATTCGCGAAATGCTTGCATCATAATCGGGTCTTCGAGATGCTCGAGAACAGAGATGCAAAATACAGTATCAAACTTTTGATTCGAGTACGGCAAGTAGGTCAAATTGGCTCGACAATAATGAATACCGTCAAAATAATGCGCAGGCAAGCTGTCTGCTACCCTTTTCCCAAATACGTCCACAATATCTTGATAGATCGCTTCCTTAGATAGTATCCGATTATCGAGATCACAAGCGTGTACTTCTCGACAATGATCAGCCAAATAAAATTTGAATGGGTGGCATATCCCGCTTGCCGAATCAAGCACAACGTCATTCGGATTGGCAAACTGTTTGGCCCATGCATATTCGTACGGTCTACTGTTCCATGTAACCGGCAGCGTAAATATGAAGTGATCGTCTTTTTCGTCTGTGTTCACAATAAAACGAGAATCACGAATACTCACTGCTGATCCCCCTTCCATTCCTTCCGAAAGCACCGGCAGCGCCCCTTACCATCGTATTCACGTACCCGTCGAGATGACGAAAAGAAAAAAGCCGACCGTATCGGCCAGCTTCGCTCATTCCTTACCTTCTATTCACGATGATATTCGTTGTAAACATCTCGTTTGGATACGTTTCGATCATCGGCTGCTTGCTTGATGGCTTCCTTTTTCCCCATGCCTTGTGCACAGTAATGATCCACGTGCTCCACGATACTCAGCGATTGCCACCATGTATCATCGACTTCCGCTTCCAACGGCCCTGTGTTCCCTTCGACAATGACACAAAACTCACCGCGCACCTCGCCGCTTCTGAGCCATTCCAGCAGCTCATCCAATGTCCCGCGCGCAAATTCTTCGTAGCGCTTTGTCAGCTCTCTCGCCAGGACAGCTCGCCGATTCCCCCACGCTTCCCGCATGGCAGCAAGCGTCTTTTCCACTCGATGGGGAGCTTCATAAAAAATCAGCGTTTCTGGATATCGCTTCAGTCGTTCCAGCTCTTCGCGTCTTTCTTTGTTTTCGCGTCCCATAAATCCGCAAAATAGGAAGCGATCAGTAGGAAGACCAGAAGCAATCAAAGCTGTCAATGCCGCATTGGCACCTGGAACGGGGATGACAGAAAATCCCACTGCGGTCGCATCTCGTACTAGCTCAGCACCCGGGTCGGAAATTGCTGGCAAGCCAGCGTCGCTTACCAAGGCAATTTTCTTGCCCTCGGCAAGCCACTGCAACAACCCATTTCCACTTGCTTCCTTATTATGCTCGTGATAGCTGACCGTACGTTTTTCGATTTGAAAATGATTCAGCAGCTTTCTGGTCTGGCGCGTATCTTCACACGCGATGACATCGACTTCACGCAACGTATTTAGACACCGCACCGTGATATCATCGAGATTGCCAATGGGTGTAGCCACCAAATAAAGGACTCCTGCTTCTTCTGACGCAAAACTGCGTTGCACATTCATTCGGAGGCCCCTCCAATCAATTCTTCTTTTTTCTTGCGCGTTAATCGTTTGATGCTCTCTTCACGCTTGAGTCCCCAGGAACGGTCTGCTCCTTCTTCCCAATAGAACAACTCCACTGGCCCGCGTCCTCTCGTGTACTTGGCACCTTTTCCTTCATTATGAGCAGCCAAGCGACGGATCAGCTCTGTCGTATATCCGGTGTAGAGTGTCCCATCCGCACAGGAGAGGATGTAGACATAGTGACTCTTACTCGAGGGAATCTCGTCTGCCATAATAGATTTCCTGTAGTTCTTCACAGTATTGCTCTCCATTTTCATACACAATCAGCGGCGGCTGAATTCTCAGCTCCGGCTTTCCACCCCTTATTCCCTCGATCAGAACCATATTCGGCTCTGCTTCCTTACGCGGATAAACCAGACGCATCCGTTTCGGCTCGATGCCATATTGGCGCATAAGCGAAACGATGTCAATCAAACGTGTGGATCGATGCACGAGCGCCAGCTTCCCGCCGTTTTTTAGCAACTGGCTCCCCACGCGAATGACATCCTCCAAGGACAGCATAATCTCATGACGGGCGATCGCAAAGTGCTCGCTGATGTTTTTCTCCCCACTGGTCGCAGGCATATACGGCGGATTGCACGTGATCAAATCGAAATTCCCGTGCCCAAACAACGACACCGCATCCTTCACATCGCCATGATGCATCGTAATTCGTTCGTTCAAACCATTCAATATCACATTGCGGCTTGCCATACTGAACAAACGATCTTGAATTTCGATTCCATCAAAACTGGCTTCTGGCGTACGCGTGGTCATAATGAGCGGTATAGCTCCATTGCCCGTGCACATATCCAATACTTTTCCGCGCTTTGGCACCGATGCGAATCGCGCCAAAAGAACCGCGTCCATCGAGAAGCAAAAAACTTCGTGGCTTTGGATTATTTTCATTTCATGTGTCAATAAATCATCGATGCGCTCTGTTTCGTAAAGCGGCACGTTGGTGACAGGTTCCATCTACGGCTCGTACTCCCTTTTGTTCTTGTCTTATTATTCCTATCCGGAAAAAAGCGACCTGACACGTGGCCCAGGTCGCTTTTTCATGTGGTGCTGGTTACTCACCGCTTATTTTTGAGGGCCGCCGCTCAGGAATGAGAGACAGAACAGGCAATCCCCTTCTTTTCGCAGGCTGCCGAAATGCACATTGCAGATATGAAATCCTTCCGCGTACAAACGAGCGAGATTGTCATATCCTTCTCCAACCACTGCCTTTTTGGCTTTTTCCTTCGCGACAGGGCTTGTTCCCTTTTGTTTTGCTTGGGAGCCGGTCTTTTTCCTGTCTAGTCGGGTGCGAAGGTGCTGGTTTTCAACGAGTAATTGGGCGTTTTCCTCCATCAAAACAACGATGACGTCTTTCAGTTCACCAATTTCTTTATAAAGGTCACCAATACGTTCTTCAATACTCGCCATCTTGACGAAGATTTCCCGTTTGTCCACTAGCTCACCTCTCCCCTACCCCCACGCTTTATTCAAAAGTGGGGAGACCTATCGCAATCTCATCCAATCCGAATTCGGTGACACGTTTGTCGATTGAAAGCTCTACTTGGACAGATTGATCAAGTACGTTTACGGAAACGACTCGTCCATTCCCCATCGGGGTGGTGACCAATTTGCCGACGTCCGGCATCTCATCCTTCGAGCTTTCATAGTTGTCGTTCTCGTATTTTAAACAGCACATCAACCGGCCACACAGACCAGAGATTTTAGCTGGATTCAACGAAAGATTTTGGTCCTTGGCCATTTTGATCGAGACAGGCTCGAAATCGCCGAGGAACGTCGAACAGCAAAGCAACCTGCCACAAGGCCCGATCCCGCCGAGCATTTTGGCTTCGTCACGCACACCGATCTGGCGAAGCTCAATTCGGGTACGGAATACGGAGGCGAGGTCTTTTACCAGCTCACGGAAATCAACCCTACCGTCAGCGGTAAAATAAAAGATAATCTTGTTGCGGTCAAACGTGTATTCCACATCGACCAGCTTCATATCGAGCTTGTGCTCTTTGATCTTCGTCTGACATACAGCAAAAGCATTCTTGGCGGCTTGCTTGTTTTCATCCACCTGTTTTGCATCTCGCTCGTCTGCCATCCGAATGACCTTTTTCAGCGGCAATACGACATCAGACTCAGCCACTTCTTTTTTGCCAATGACGACCTTGCCAAATTCGACCCCTCGCGCCGTTTCAACGATGACGGTGCAGTCTTGCTCAATCGGCAGTCGGTCAGGGTCGAAGTAATATATTTTGCCCGCTTTCTTAAAGCGGACCCCAACAACCTCGTACAAGGGTTATCCCTCCTGGAATTGAAGAACCAACCGCTCAAGAGCCAACTGTGCGTTGGCATTTCGCTCTATCCGATTTTTCGTCTCCATGACCAAATCTATCCCACGCAAGAGCTCAGCTTTTGTCCATACCAGTGCTTGTCCTTGCAGCACATCCTGTTGGTCGCTGTTAATGAGATGGGCATGCCTGCCTACTTGCAAATACAGGATATCGCGCAGCCAAAGGATGAGCAAATCTAAAAAGAGGGGTAGTTCCTCTTTACTTTTGTCGCTCTTTTGCAACATATCATGGATCGTTAAGAGTGCAGATGAATTGCGCTGTTTGCACTCCTGCACCAATTGTATCACTAGATTTCTTAGCTGTGCAAACGATTCTGATTGGCTGAGTGTCATGGCTTCTTCCACATTTGTCGTAATGTGGGAAGCAACCTGCGCCATTCCCGCCAAAACGCCCTCTGCACGCAACTTTTCCGCAATCGATTCTGCAGAAAGTGGTGAAAATTGAACGATTTGGCATCGAGATAAAATCGTAGGAAGAATCGCATGGCTATGCTCTGTTAAAAGCAGGGCCAGTACACCAGCGGGCGGTTCCTCCAGAAACTTGAGCAGACTGTTGGCAGCCTGTGTCGTCATTTTATCGACGTGCTCGATGATATATACCTTGCGTGATGACTCGACGGCGCGCATCGCCATTTCTTTTTGCAGCGAACGGATCTGGTCGATTTTAATCGAAGCCCCATCAGGCGTAATAAACAACACATCCGGGTGATTACCACCCTCTATGCGCCTGCATGTAACACAGGCCCCGCAGGCGTCTGCCTCCCTTTCCGAACAAAAAAGGGACTTCGCCAGATGCAGGGCCATCTGCTTTTTACCTGAACCTTTGGGACCCGCCAGCAAGTAGGCGTGTGCCAGTCGTTCGTTGCGCAAACTATGATACAGCAGTTCTTGTGCTCGTGGCTGCTGAGAAAAACGGGTCCATGTCATGATGGTTTCACACCCACTAAAAATACAAATTGATCAACATGCCGCGGATTTCGCCAATCCTAGCTAACAAATCAATCGTTGGTGCCTGCTCGCTCAAGAGCTCATCTGTCAGTTTGAGCAGCTCTGCATCCACCTCTTTGACGATTTTGTACAGCCTACTGCGACCACGTCGATTCATTCCTCGTCTATCGTCTAAGGCAATACCGAACTTCACAGCCTCTTCCATGAACTGCTTGACGAGATTTTTATAAGCATAGAAGTCACGAACGGCGCGGGAACGAGCAAGAATCTGTCCCTGCCTGTCTATGTCTGTCAGTAGCCGGGTAAGCTTCTCCTGAGACATACGTTCGTCTTCTCCTTGAATCATCGTGCCAAAATTCAGCTTTTCCAGTTGAGGATTCTTGCGTGAATCCGTCGTTTTAATCAAGTCCAGTTTAGGCCGTAACCCATCACTGATTTTCATATCGCCACCTCCGTCGCCCGATCCAATACAGGGTTTATCCCCGTGAGATCAAGTATATACGAAAGTTACGAAAAAAGAGAGAAGGAACCACGTTAAAATGAGTGGAACTCTCCGACATCCAATACGAATACTGCCGCACCACCCACCTGTACTTCCAGCGGATATGGCATGAATGAGTCTACAGCATTACTGAGCGGAGAGACGGGAGTGACCATTTGTTTGCGGGATTTGCAATTATGCGCAATGATGTCGATTACTTCCGGCACGCTTTCGTCAGACGTACCGATCAAAAAAGTTGTGTTACCGGCGCGTAAAAAGCTACCCGTACTAGCCAGCTTCGTAGCACGAAAACCTTTTTTCACCAGTTGTTGAGACAGACGACCACTATCTTTATCTTGGACGACCGCAACTACCATTTTCATCGGCTATCACCCTTTCTCCCATGATCAATTCCCAATTTGACTTCTTCATTGTATGAAAAACACGTAGGCTTGGTACGTTATTTCGCTTAAACATATTATACAGCATGTACGTCATCCTGCGGTACAGGGAACCTTATAATCTGTCTAACAGTGCCTGTAGAGCAGATTGATATACATGTTCCATCGGCTGCTCGGCATCAATGACGACAAAGCGCTCTGGGTCGCGTTCCATAACCAGCTGATACCCTTCCCGAACAAGCTCATGGAAACGCATCCCTTCCAGATCGAGACGATTCACTTCGCGCCCACGGGAGGCATTAATCCGCGCCAATCCGATTTCGGGCTGCACATCAAAGAACAAGGTCAATTCCGGCATGCAGTCACCGACAGCAAATCGGTTAATCTGGTAGACAGCATCAATACCCAATCCCCGCGCATGTCCTTGATAGGCGAGACTACTGTCGATAAAACGGTCGCATAGTACCAGCTTGCCCTCTGCCAAAGCAGGTAACACCTTTTCCGCCAAATGCTGGCCACGTGCTGCCGCATACAAGAGAGCCTCAGTTCTTTCATCCATCTGCGTGTGGGCCGGATTCAAAATAATTTCCCGGATTTTTTCAGCAATATCAATTCCACCGGGCTCACGAGTCAAAAGTACATCGACTCCCCGCGCCTTCAGCTCTTCGTACAGCTTGGCGATGACGGTAGATTTCCCGGCCCCTTCTCCGCCTTCTATCGTAATAAATCGGCCTTTCTTTCCTGTTGCCACTTCCATACTCCTTCCACCCCTGTTGTAGCAGGCCAGTTGCTTAGATTATCGTAAAACCTGTATCGTTTGTAGCTGGTCGTCCTGTACGCCATGGAATCGCGTTTGTCCTCTCGCCAATTCCTTCAACATCGCCAGACTTTCTTCATCGATCCGCTCGCCTGGCACCAGCACTGGAATCCCTGGCGGATATGGAATCACCATCTCTGCCACAATTCGTCCCAGAGCCTGCTCCAAAAGAATCGACTCCCTCGGGCAGTCAACGGCTTCATGCATCGGCAATGCCTGCTCGCGCAAATAATGGGAAGATACGACTCCCGTCAAAAGTATGCGTTCCTCCCCCGGTTCTACTTGTGGCGCCATCGATTCAAGCAGTTTCCACAAGGCGTCCAGGTCACGGGAGGATGTTCCTGTCGAGGCTGCGAGGAGTACATGAGAGTCATCCGCCAGCTCCGAGAAAATCCCGTGCTTTTCCATCCATTTCTGCAACTCAAACCCACTGAATCGGGCCGTTCGCAAATGGAAAAACAGCTTCAACGGGTCAAGCGTAGCGTATACGCTGTTCGTGGACAGTCGCGGCCAATCCAGCCACTCCAGTCGATCGAGTCGCTCCCGAAACTTGTCCAAAAGCGGCAACAACCTGTTCCACTCTTCGGTCGCCGCAAGCGCCAGATGACGCCTAGCTACATCGAGTGAGGCCATTAGCACATACGATGGACTGGAAGATTGAAGCATGGCTAGATGACGGAACAACCGTTCACGATCAATCCGCTCTCCCTGAATATGCAGCATCGAGGACATCGTCATCGCCGTTCCCATTTTGTGTGTCGATTGGACCGAAGCATCCGCACCTTCCTGCATTGCAGAACGCGGAAAGGCAGGATGGAACCCGTAGTGGGCACCGTGAGCTTCGTCTATCAAAAGCGGTACGTCAAACCGATGGACAGTAGCCGCCATTTTCGCCATATCGATACCCATTCCATAATAGGTCGGATTCGTCAAAAAAACTGCCTTGGCATCGGGGTGTGCAAGCAGCGCACGCTCTACATCTTCGCGCCTTACACCCGCAGCGACTCCTGTTGCCAAATCGACGGCAGGTACTAAAAAGATCGGGGTTGCTCTCGCCATCATAATGCCGTTGAATACAGACTTATGGCAATTGCGTTGTACGAGAATCTTATCGCCCGGTCTGCATACCGTCATGATGAGGGCGATATTTCCTACTGTACTGCCTCCGATCAAAAACTTGGTCTGTTCCGCATGGAAGGCTTGCGCCGCCAAAGCCTGCGCTTCTGCAATGACACCCTGTGGCTGATGCAGGTCATCTGTCCCGCTAATTTCCGTTACGTCCAGCTCCAAGATGTCTTGAAAGCGATTTTTGGCATGGTTGTCAAAGCTGTGGCCCATTTTATGTCCTGGCACATGAAACGGATGCGGCCGATGCTTGGCGTGCCGTTCAAGCTGTTCATAAAGGGGCGCTCGCTTTTGTCGCTCCCGAAATTCAACATCTCTCTCCAACACGCGCGACTCACGTCCTTTATTTTTATTCCCCTATTTTAGCATGATTTGGACATGCATGAGTCCAGCAAAAAAAAGACACCGGAATGCACCGATGCCTTCTTTCTTCACGCATCTTTTCGCAACCAAATGCGTCTCATCTGATGAATAAAAAATGGATACTTTTCATCCTGTACATCGGTATTGACCATTTCCTGTTCGCACCGCTGACAGATAAACTGCTCACAAATGGCGATTCCGTCATTCTGCTCTTGTTCACAGACGATACATCGCTGAGCAACTTTTTCCATAGTGAAAACGCCTGCCCTTTTCCTCAATATATCAACCATTATACCCCATTATAATCAGCATCATTCCCAAACGTTCGTGTTTTCGCCGATAGCTCGGTAGGCTTGGAAATAGGACTGGGCTTCCTGCACAGGGAAACAAGCTGCCGCATCAATGACGTAGGACTGCCTCATCACGTTAACCAGCTCGGGTAACGGCAGTTCAGCAATGGTCGTACCCGCAGCATTTCCGATCACGAGCAAATCTGCATCCTTTACAGCATCTTGCCACGAATCGTACAGCGTCCAACCCGTCATCCTTTTGTTCGGAATTGGCTTGTCCTCCCCCATGTACACCGCAACGTCTTTTTCAGCCAACCAGTCAGAAGACATATGCTCCCATAACGAATCCTTTCCCCAAAGTACGATCCGCTGTATATTCGCTTTTTGTAGAACGAGCCTGCATTCTTTTTCGAGCCATCGAACTATACGGGAAGAGTCTTGGCGGGAAGGGTAGAGCCAGCCCTGACCGACTCGTTTATCCATACCGAGCGCGCGACTAACTTGCAGCAAAGAAATCCCTTTCTCATCGCAGCTGGCACCAAGTTCAATGTAAAACTGCTCCTTCCACGCCAAATAGCGCGGTAATTGCCGAAGCGCTTCATCCACTTCGCGCATCCCGCAAACCATCGTCACCAGTGAATAGCGAGCGAGCTGCTTACAGAGGAACCGCATCCACCTCCCATTGGATTCCCCTCCAAGCAAAGCACGATCGTGGGTAAATAACGCCATGCGAATGACCTCATGCTCTCCGTTGTGCTTGTATTGGGTATGTAAAGTATTCGCCCAGCCGTACGGCACGTCACTACCATAGACAAGTGTGAGCCATGGCCCCGTTCCCAGCTGTTGCATCCTTCCCTGCAAAAGCTTGCCATCACTCTCTTTTGTCAGCAGAAATCCATCAGCGACTTCATCTGAGAAATCTGTTTGGTAAACAGTCAGCTCAATCCCACACGCTCCAAGCTCATTGCCGCATCTGGCTACGACCTCCTCTGAAATGACCCATAGCCTCACGCTTCCCTTCCCTCCTCATCACGCCCTACCGAATCGGTTTCCATATCATTCCTTTTATCCTACCCATAACAAAAAGCCGTCAGTCCAGTCATGCTAGACAAACGGCCTATATCATTCGTTGTATAAGCTTTCTCAAGATTTGCGACTGTGCGATAATGGAAACGCAGACTTTCATTCATCCAGACGCTGTAAAAGGAAGTGACTTCTCATGAAGGAAACCGCCGCCCATACGATCTATAGCTACAAGCTGCTCTATCGTTTTCGTTGGCGATTTGTCGGCTACCTTTTTCAACTGTTGTTAATAGGCTTGTCCCTTATTTCGCACTCATTCATGCTACAAGTTCCCGCTTATACGCTGATTGTGACGTTAGCGATTCTACCCGTGATACCAATCTGTCATTTGGTCTTATTTCGACTGTATGCCCTTCTACGCAGCCATAAGCCAAAGACAACTGCTGATATGCTCGTTTCTCCGTGGTGGGGTGCAGGCTATCCACTTCCCATCCCGCTATCTGTCTATCGGGGCGGTGAGCTCACGATAATCGTGGGAAGTATGGCGATAGCAGCAGGGACTTATGTGTGGCTTTCGGAAGGTTACGCGCTCACCTTGATCACCGGAACGCTGATCGTTGCGCTGCCACGCCTCCTCGCCCTCCTTGCTTCCTTTCGTCAGCCAAGTCGTAGCCGGGTGAAATACGAGGATCGCGGCGTTGCTTTTTTGCTTACCGATGGATAACCGAATCGATACACCTCTACATAACCCATAGCTTGATGACAATCAACGCTGCCAATCCAGGCAAACGGAGAAGTCCGACGAGCAGAGCCGTCACCGGGTTGATCGGGATGTGGAAGTTAGCCAACTCTCCAACCAGATTGGTGAAAAACAGCAATAGTGCGCCAATCACGACTTGCATGATCCCAAATCCAATCCACCTGATCGGGCCCGTGACAGATTTGCTGGCGGCAATCACCAGCAAAATTCCAACTACAATCAGTGCTATAACCCACCCTGTAGTCATCGGCTTTTCCTCCTATGCCTGTTGGCGATTCCTCTCGCGCTTTGCTTGCGCGAGTAAATACATATACCGCTTTTCGGTCACATGCAAATAATAAATGACATCATCCAAGCCGCCATCCGGTTCACTGATCTCCGCAAGATGGCGAGCATGCTGCCAGTCTATTCGGGCCTGATTGACTGCTGCATCCAAGCTCGCATCATTCCATTCCACCACGAACCGCGCTTTTTTTCTCCACCTACTCACCTGCAAGCTTCCCCCTCAGTGAAAGTAGTAAAGTACTCCTGTCATGTTGTTCACTGCATGCAACAAAACTGCTCCCCAGATCGATTGGTACCGATGTCGAACGAATCCGAGTAAAAGTCCAATGACAAAAAGTGGAGCGAACAAAGCGAGATCCATATGCAGGAGCCCAAACCAGAGACTGCTCAGGAAGATACCCATAATGGGCCCGATTCTCTGAACCAGATAGGTCTGAATCACGCCGCGAAACAAAATCTCCTCCGCAATCGGAACCAATATGCCAATGACCAAAAGTGAGGTGAGCGCCGCCAAAATGTCCGTTTCTTTCGCCTGCACAATCTCTTTTTCGATCTGTTGCTCTCGCTCTGATGACAGAGACAGTCCAAACCAGTCCGCAATCGGGTTAGTCACCACCGCATCCAGCACCAGTGCAATCAAAAGAAACAGAGCAGCGAGCATCAACAGCATCCGGCCTAGTCGTACAGGTCGGCGAACGCCGATTTCCCCCAGTCGTCCACGAAACCACAACGGAATCAAAATCAACAGGAACAGTTGGAAAATAGCTGATTCCAATATCCCTCCGATCGTACCGGTGGAAAAGAAGGTACCTTCCAGTAAAAACCCATACAACAACAGTACGCCCGTTTGAAACACATGCAGCCAAGCTACAATATGCAGCACATCATTCCCTGAAAGATCGTCGTATTGCCATAGCCATGACGTCTTCTGCCGTCTTTCTCTTAGCAAGCTCACAATGAAACCAACGGTCGCAATGAAGCTAAATACCGTCACTGCAAATGCAAGTAATCCTAGCCATACCTCCGGTTGCCCGATAGTGGTAGCGACCCACTTCCCGTCTTCACCCTTGTGAAAACGAATCATGGATAACTCCGCAGCAAACATGAGCCAATACCCAATAAACAGCATGATCGCCCATGGAGTGGACTTTTGTCGCCGTATCCCACTCGCAAGCGACAGTCCTGGTCCTGTCAGCATCTCCTCACGCTCCTATTTCACTGTATGTCTCGTCCATTCAAAAAAGTCCGGCATTTCTATCAGGATGGCAAAGCTTTTATCTGCACTTCTGCTACTTGCTTGAGATATTCATTGCGCGTCCGCAAAAACCGCGTCATATATGCCTCCAAAAACAACCAATCCGCGAGCTTCCCCAAAACACCCAGCGGAGATGTGTAGTCAAAAATATCGATCATCCTCGTCTGATTGTCCGTTATCGGAATGAACTCATGCGTGTGATGAAACCGTTTGAATGCGCCAGAAACCATCTCATCCACGAAATAGCGCGGTGCCTCCATCTCTGTGATTTTCACCGTCAAATTCTGCTTGATACCGAAGTGAATGGCTTCCCAAGTAACAGTCTCCCCCAGGTTTATCAGTCCGCTCGTTACTCCTCCAATCGCTCTTTCCTTCGTGCTGGCGGTCGATTCCATATGCAAATCAATGCTTCTGGCAGCATCGAAGCAGACCTGTCGCGGAGCATCTATCAAAAATTCCATACGAATAACCGGCATACTGTATCCTCCTCTCGAAACGAAAAAAAGACAGGCAGCCCCCGTCTTCTTTTCTATCTTTATCGTACTCTAGGATGATATTTAAAAAGTCGTCCTTTCAGCACCGAGAAAGTGGCGAGAACCTGAAGAAGGAGGAGCGGAGTGTAGGGGACCTACAGGTCGCGTCTGCCTTCCAATGCTTTGGTCAGCGTCACTTCATCGGCATACTCCAAATCTCCACCGACTGGCAAGCCGTGCGCGATACGCGTCACGCGAATACCAAAAGGTTTAATCAGCCGGGAAATGTACATCGCTGTTGCTTCCCCTTCGATATTCGGATTGGTCGCCAAAATGACTTCCTTCACCTGCTCGTCACCGAGGCGCTTTAACAGGTCAGGAATGCGAATATCCTCTGGACCGATCCCATCCATAGGAGAAATCGCCCCGTGCAAAACGTGATAATACCCTTCAAACTCTCTCGTCTTCTCCATCGCTACCACGTCTCGCGGCTCTTGCACCACACAGATGATCGAGCCGTCGCGACGTTTGTCCCGACAAATATGACATGGATCGAGATCGGTAATATTGTTGCAGACCGAGCAGTAATGAAGCTGACGCTTGGCATTGACCAATGCTTTTGCCAGATCAAGCACGTCGTCCTCTTTCATATTGAGCACAAAAAAGGCAAGCCGCCCAGCCGTTTTGGGACCGATGCCGGGCAATTTCATAAAACCATCAATGAGCTTTGAGACCGGTTCTGGATAAAACATCGCCTACTCCTCTTTTCCTGCCCAATTTTTAGAACAGGCCTGGGATGTTCATGCCTCCGGTATATTTACCCATTTCCTTGCCTACCATTTCATCTGCTTTGCGCAGTGCATCGTTCACAGCAGTGAGCACCAGGTCTTGCAGCATTTCTACATCTTCAGGGTCTACTACTTCTGGCTTGATCACGATGTCTTTGATTTGCTTATGTCCATCGACTTTCACCGTGATAGCACCGCCACCAGCAGAGCCTTCCACGATTTTCTCTTTCAAGCCTTCTTGCGCTTTTTGCATTTCTTCCTGCATTTTTTTCACTTGCTTCATCATTTGTTGCATTTGCTGCATGTTTTTCATTGAGGTATCCTCCCTAAATGGTTATGAGTGTATGATTTAATCTTTGACTTCAACAAGACCTTCTCCGACGAGCTTGATGGCTTCCGCCAAAAACGGGTCCTCTTCCGGCTCATCAGAAACGTCTTTTTGACCAACCTGCTGATCTACACTTTGCCACTCTTCCTCCATGACAGACAAGAGCTGCAGGGGCTTGCCCAGCACCGTAGACATAACGCGCTCGATCACGCTCCGAAGCTCTGCCTCCATCGTCTTATCGCAATGGATGGCACTGTTGAAGGTTACGACAACAGCTTCATTGCCGGCAGCTACCGGTTGACCATTAACTAACCAAGCCTGGTACTGAATCTTGATCTTTTTCAGTTCGGTCAAAATTTGACTCCACTGCCCGCGCACCTGTCTCGTCAAATTCTCATCCATGGCCTTCGCGACTTCCCTGACTCTATTCATCGGGGTTCGTGAACCACCAGAAGCCGCAGCTATGCGCCTTGGCTCGTTCTTGCGCGTTTCTTCGGCCTTTTGCTGGCCTGGAATACTCACCTGACCTTGCATCACTTGAACCAAACGCTCTTCCAAAACGCGGATGCGATTGGACATCGCGGTCAGTTCCTCGCTGTTAACGGGTGATGCTGCACCCATAGATTCCGTCGCATTTGCATTCGCATTAGGCTGGCACATTTTGGCAAGGGTCAGTTCAACCAGCACCCTTGCATAGGTCGACCATTTTAATTGCGACAAAGCCTGATTGCAGGTCTCAATCGCTGCGTAAAGCACTGGAAACGAGTACAGCTTTGCAACCTCTGCAAACTGATCATCAATCATGGTCCGCTCGACAATCTCTTCTAGCTGCGGCGCTGTCTTCAATAACAGCATATCGCGGTAATAGTAAAGGAAATCGTGCAGGAACTGCTCCGGGTCCTTCCCTTGCACCATGACTGTATCAAATTGCTCCATGACCTGCGCAACATCATTTTCGGCAATATGCCGCGCAAGCACAGAAAAGTAAGATTGGGCAACTGTGCCCGTAATCTGCATAATATCACTAGCACGAACCTCGTCCTTGCTATAGCTAATCGCTTGGTCCAACAAGCTAAGAGCATCACGGGCTCCACCTTCAGCCATCTTCGCTACGAGCTGCAGGGCCTGCTCCTCCACCTGCACCCCTTGTGATTGGCAAATCTTTTGCAAAAGATCGACCATCACTCTCAGTGGAATTCGGTGAAAATCAAAGCGCTGGCAACGAGAGATAATCGTCGCTGGCAGCTTGTGCGGCTCTGTCGTCGCCAAAATAAAAATGACGTGGGACGGCGGCTCTTCGAGGGTTTTTAACAAAGCGTTAAATGCCTCTGTCGTCAGCATATGCACCTCATCGATGATGTACACTTTATACCTGACGTCGCTTGGGGCAAATTTCACTTTGTCGCGAATGTCGCGGATCTCTTCAACACCACGGTTGGATGCCGCGTCGATTTCCAGCACATCCGTTACAGAACCGTTGGAGATGGCTCTACACGTATCGCATTGATTGCATGGCTCGCCATCTATGGGCTGCTCGCAGTTCACTGCTTTCGCCATAATTTTGGCTGCACTTGTTTTTCCCGTACCTCGGGGACCGTTGAATAAATAGGCATGGGACAGCCTATTTTCGCGTAAAGCATTACGCAAGGTTGTCGTAACATGCTCTTGTCCGACTACGTCTTGAAAAGTCTGCGGTCGGTATACGCGGTATAGCGCGGTATAAGCCATGTTCGTGTGACACTCCCCATCTGCACAGTCCTCTTCTATATCCTATTCAGTATACACGATTGCCACCGTTCGTACAAAGTGAACGGACATGTCTCACTTAAAAAACGCCCCGCTCACAATTGTGCGGGACGCATTCTACTCCTAATACGGCAGCATGATATGGAAGGTCGTCCCAAACCCTTTGGAGGAGACACGGATTTGACCGCCAATATCGTGAATGATTTTTTGGCAGACAGACAATCCGAGCCCTGTCCCTTCCTCTTTTGTCGTAAAAAACGGATCAAAAATCTTATCAATAATGTAAAGCGGAATGCCCGGACCTGTATCGTGGATATCGATACTCACTTTGTCGCCATCCTGATCGAAATGATGGGAAATCCGAAGCGACCCTTGCTCTCCCATTGCTTCTATTCCATTTTTGCAGATATTAATGAACACTTGCTTCAATAGCTCGTTATCCCCGACGACCATCGGAAGCTTGCCGCGAGAGGCAAACTGGACATCAATTCCGTACAGATTCGCCTGTGACTCGACGATCGGCAAAATTTCCTCAAAAACAGTATTTAAGTCGACCATGGAATATTGAATATTACGCGGCTTGCTCAACAGTAGGAATTCACTGACTAAAGAATTGATGCGATTGATTTCGGTGAGCATGATTTCGGTGTACGTTTTCTCCCTTTCCATGCCGCTGTCACCGAATAACCTGAGGAACATTTGCAGAAATCCTTTGATCGAGGTAAGTGGATTGCGAATCTCGTGTGCTGTACCAGCAGCAATTTGCCCGATCATCGCCAAGCGTTCATTCCGCTCGAGCTTTTGGGCGAAGGATCGCAGGTTTGTTATGTCTTTGAAAAGAATAAACGCCCCTACTATTTTCCCTGACTCGTCTTGGAGTGTATTTGCGTCGACAATCAGCTCATAGCGTTGATTGTCATTCGTCCAGGAAGTCGCGACATTTTGCAGCTTTACGCCTTCCAACAATTCTTTTTTAATGAACCGATGCGGTTCGGGGATGCCGCTAAATACTTGATCGACGTGTTTATTGATGACGTCCAGTCTCTCCATACCCAACAGCTTGCACGCCGTCTGACTGGCTTCAATAATGATCGATTTCTCGTCGAGGATAAACAAGCCCATGCTTGTATCATAGGTCAGTTTGGTCAGCAATCGTTGCGACAAGAGCTGGTCGCTTTCTTTTACGAGTTGGGGAAAATGGATCATGTACAGAAGTTCTTCTGCTTGTTGTGCCATGATCATGACAGATGTGTTCCTGCATCTCCCCTGTTTATCACACCATTCCAGTTCGACCTCGCCTTTGGTTCCCACTTCTTCTTCCTTTCGCAAATATTCCTCATACAGGTGCTCCATGGAACCTCGATGGGGAAGAAGAGAGCTGATAGGCGTATTGACAAGTTGATCGCGTGAATATCCGGTTACACGAAGCAGTTGTTCGTTGACCTCCACGATACTACCCGCTTGATTGACCAATAAAACGGCAGTAGGCAGTTGATGCATGAACCGCTGCAATCGACCGGACGAGCCAACGAGATGTAACGAAGAAAGTGCACTCATAGCTTGTCCCTCCTGGCCTATGACGTATTTTGAAAGGAAAGAAACGAAATCCTTTCCGCCTATTATGAAAATTCGTGAAAATGCTCGTAAAACCTTCATTCTATCCACCTGAAAAGCATGGAAATGTTTCGCTAGTTATCGTCAAATTCCAACAAAAAATAATTGGATCGCAAAATAAAAATAGCATGCTTCCCTTCGGAAACATGCTATCTGTACATGCGTGATAAGTACCGTGCACCTATCTTCGATAATTCTTATCCGAGCGTTACTTATGGTAGCAGCTCAGAGCAGGCTACCCTGCGGCACACGCGATGATCCACTTATGGCTGCTTCCTTCCGGACCTGACCAGGTTCATGGGTTCGCGTTGCACAGGACCCGCTCCTCAACACCGCCGCCATAAGGCAGCCTCACATAAGAAAACCTAGGATAGGAATTCAACCCTGCTATTGCGGATTGCAGGTTACAGGGCACCGCAACCTCCCCGTCTAGCACGGTAGAATTAGAATACCAAAGTTAGTAGCCGATAGCAAGGAGTAAACCTATCCAGCGCTAGGAAATCTCTCTATCCTTACTAACTCTTCCCTTACAATCAGCCGATTGTGTAATCTGAATAGCTCCATCCTCAAAGGCCTTCTTAAAAATCGAAACAATAGAGGGGTCGAACTGTGTTCCTTGGCATCGGAGAATTTCTTCGTACGCCTCTATTGCGGTCATGGCTTTGCGATAGGAACGTGTAGAAGTCATGGCATCAAACGTATCTGCGATGGCAAGAATACGCCCAATCAGCGGGATTTCTTCCCCATTGAGCTGATCAGGGTATCCTTTTCCATCCCATCGCTCATGATGATGCCTTACCCCTGGACTGATATGTGACAGGTTTTCTATTTGCTCTACAATTTCTCCACTGATGATGGAATGAGTTTTCATGCATTCATACTCGTCTGGCGATAGCTTTCCTGTTTTTAAAAGGACGTGATCAGGAATGGCTACTTTTCCGATATCATGCATTAAGCCAGCATAACGTAAATCATCTCGTGAAACTACAAGCTGTTCCTGCTGCTGTAAATAATCGTAAATGATAAGGGCATAGTGCGTAACTCGTTCTGTATGTCCTGCTGTATAAGGGTCCTTCATCTCTACCGCTAAATAAAAGCTGCGAACGATTTGATCCAGGCTCTGTTGCGAATACTCCCGCTCTCGGGTAATTAACGCATGCATCTGTTCTGCCATCGTGTTGAACTTATTCTCCAGTAGCGTTATTTCTTTCATACCATGTATCGGGACGCGTATGGAAAAATCACCTTTCAACAAGGAGTCCGTGGCGGATACCAAGCTATAGATCGGCTCACCAATCCATTTTGATAAACGATGAGCCACATAACAGGCAAATAACACAACGATAAAAAGGGTGAAACAAAAGATGAGGTTCAATCGTTGTAATCGTTCATTAATCCCCTCTCTCGGCAACCATTCAAAATAAGCACCACCGCTTTTTTCAGACACTTGACGGTATACGTAAATGTTTTTGCCTTGGATGAGCAAGGAAAAGAGTCCTTTTTCATTGGATTGTTCCCACTGCCTGCGTACCATTTCATAATGAGGAAGCGTCGAAACATGATTTCCAATCATAGCTTTATCGGTGTGAATCATAATCGTTCGGGAGGGGGAAAGGACCATCATGCCATACTCTTTTGGAACGACATAGGTACGGATCCAGTCAGTCAGTTTATCCAGATTGATTTCCACCAATAAAAGTCCCGTAGCTTTTGGATTCGAACTCTCCAGGCGCTTCTCGAGAAAAAATGATCTTGGGTGCTTCTCTTGCTCCCTTTTGGTAAGAAAATCTACCCTGTTTTCTCCGGTTCCCCATTGCTCTCGTTCCATAAATTGATTATCCGCACTCCAACTCTTATCTTCGTGCAAGGAGAAAACTCTTCCATCCTCACCGAGAAAAACAATATTTCCTACTACATTTTGGTTGCGGGAGAAACGCTCGAATAGATTTTGGACTTGTTCCTCCGATGTCCATTCACGCCTGAAGCCATTCTTTTTCCCTTCGACAAAAGATGGTTCCTCTGTGATACGCACGGCCAGTCTATTCGCCAATTCATCGGTATCCTTTTGGATAGACTGAAAAAGGGACAAAAGCCGTTCATCGACGAGCCCTATATTCGCATCCATGTTCGTCTTGTACAGTTCAAACACTGCCTCTTTGGCTTGATCATAAAAAAGGAAGCAAACAAGCATAGTCGGCCCTAGAATTAACAATAAAAATGTGGAAAATAATCGATCCCTCCACTTCAGGTACACAAGCCTCCCCCTTTTATCTAACCTGTTCACCAAACCAATAGCTACACCATTTATAGTGGGCACGATTATATAGTGTCACTTCACTATTTCCCGCTGGGATCAAACGTAAACCTTTGTTCGAACCAAAAATGGAATCTTCTTCATCCATAGACAAACGGACGCTGTCGTAATATCCTAGCTAAGAATTATTATCGTATGTGAGGAGATGCATCAGATGAGATACATCCTCCTGGTTTTTCTCGGAGCATGTAGTTACGGCATATTATCAACCATCGTCAAGCTTGCCTACAAGCAAGGCTATTCGCCCGCAGAGGTAATTGGTGGGCAAATGTTTCTGGGCTTTGTGCTGACCTGGATACCCGCTCTTTTCTTCCTACGGACCAAGCCTCCCCTTCGCCAGTTGCTATTATTGGTCGCCGTAGGTCTGACTGTCGGTTCCACGGGAATTATGTACTACAATGCCCTGCAATATATCCCTGCCTCAATCGCCATCGTCCTTTTGTTTCAATTCACATGGATGGGCGTACTGGTCGAAGCTGTGATGACTCGCCGAATGCCTGGAAAGGAGACGATTTTTTCCCTCCTATTGCTGCTGACAGGGACCCTTCTTGCAGGAGGAATTTTTGAGAGCGGCGGATTAGCCCAATTCCATATCCTCGGTGTTGTCTTCGGTCTTCTCTCAGCCGTTTCTTTTACGTTGTTTATTTTGTTCAGCGGAAAAATCGCCATTGCTGTTAATCCGTGGGTTCGTAGTTCCAGCATGGCGACTGGCTCTTTTCTGTTGGCCAGCCTGATTTACCCACCCGTTTTTCTATTTAACGGAGCATTGCTGGACGGGTTGTTTCCGTACGTATTTTTGCTCGCCTTCTTCGGTATTTTGATCCCGACGGTTTTTTTCAATTATGGAATGCCCCATATAGGACCGGGGATGGGCGCTATATTAGGAGCAGCTGAGCTACCTATGGCTGTGCTCTCCTCCTATATCATTCTGAATGAATCTGTCTCTATGCTCCAAGTGAGCGGTGTCGTGATCATCTTACTCGGAATCATCTTGCCGGAATGGCTGCGCCAGCGAAACATTCGAAGAAACAAGGCTACCTCATAAATCGTTGTCCAAAGCCCATCCATTGTGCCACTACCGCACATAAGGACGGGTTTTTTTATGATAAAAAACAAAAAACCTCTGCTCCACGCAGAGGGTTGTTGACTTCGTCATTATTACATTCGGGTTACTCTTGTCGATCACGATCGATCATCAGAGGTTGTGGCGCAGCTGCGATGCTTTTTTGTTTTCTCCAAACGGTAAATCCATAATAAGCAGCAGCAATGAGAACCAGTGCACCTAAGACAGAGAAAATCACGGTTCGATTGTTCAATAAGGCCACATAGGAAGTAAGCATCTCCACCTTATTTCCCATGAAATGACCGAGCAAAAACAAGATCAGCGTCCATACAAAGCCGGTTGTATACGAAAACAGGGCGTACCGTGGAAACGTCATTTTCCCGATCCCGACCAAGTAAGGAACCACATGCCTGACGACAGGAAAGAAATAGCTGATACATAGGGCGTAGCTTCCGTAACGATCGAGAAGCGACTGCGCTTGATCTACGTATTTGTTCATTCCTTTTTTTCGACTAATCCAGTTCAGTGCAGGTGCACCTAGCCATCTCCCGAGCACATATCCCAATGACAGCCCCGAAACCACACCCAAATAGGTCGCAATAAATGCAGGAATAACATGCAGAAGTCCCATCGAGGTCAGCACTCCTGCAGACAGCACGATCACCTCATCAGGAATCGGCATACCAACAATCCCTAGCCATAACATAAAGAAAAGAGCAAAATAGCCAAACTGACCCACAGACTCGGACAGCATATCGACAATCATTTAGAAATCCTCCTAGCCGACACCCTTGCCATCATCCTTCCGACAAATGTAGACGAAGGCAGGTGGCAGATTCAATGGAACCATCTTCACCGATACTTGCTCAAATACAGAGGAAAGCTGCTTTTTCATTTGCAGCGAATATTGAAAGGCGACAAATACTCCGCCTGGTTTTAGCGCATGATATACCTGATCCATAATTTGATCACGCAGCTCTTGTGGGAAGTTGGCAAATGGCAGTCCCGACAAAATACAGTCGGCTTTACCCAATCCCGCTTCCGAAAGAACCCGATTCAAATCTACTGCATCTTCGTGGAATCGTACATCGGGAAATAGTGGTTCCAACCTTTTGCGCATCTTGGTCTCCTTTTCAAAGGATACCAGTACGGCTTCCGGTTTTTTCTTTTGCTCGATCCACTTCGTAAAAATCCCCGTTCCTGCTCCTAATTCCACAATTGTATGTGCGTGCTCCCAGTCGATGGGCGCAACCATTTGTTTACAAAGCGCACGGGAGCTAGGAGTAATACTGCCTACCTGGCCAGGTGACCGCAAAAAATTATAGAAGAACATCATCCGATCCTTCATGCTGGCTGGATGATGACAATCGATCATCATGTCTATATGCTCCCTTCTCACTTCTTGCTTATCCATTATCATATCCAAAAAACATTACGAATTATCTACCAAAAACGAAAGATTTTCTTACTACTATAACAGTAAACGAATGGAAATAAAAATTCCTCCGTCTATAGTCGGAGTAAATAATCACGCTCATGATGGTTTTTCGAGCTGTTTCCATACGGTACAATGACAGTAGATCAAGTTTTACATCTAATCAAGGAGGACTTATTTATGGATTATAAAGGTGTAAAAGTCATAACGCACGCTAGCACATTTTTTGCACCGATCCTTGTGCCCATTCTTGTCTGGCTGCTCGTACAAAATCGTGACGCCAAAAATATGGCGCTGCAAGCTTTGTTTTTCCACATCATTATGACGGTGCTCATCGCTATTTCTTGGTTCTTCACTTTCTTGTTGATTGGGATTCCGTTCCTGATTGTGTTTGGACTGATGGCGATCTACTACCCGATCAAAGGTATCATTTATTCCTTAAATGGACGCCCGTTTTCCTACCCATTCGTCGGTGGGATTGGTAGATAATCTCGATACACAACAAAGACCAGCTATCCTTTAGTAGGAAGCTGGTCTTTTTGTTAAGGAGCCCAATTCGAATCGAGATTAGGAGCCTACTGTGAAGCGCTCATTGCGATGCTTCGGATTTTCGATTTCATCAAGCATGGCTACAGCATAATCGGCATAGCTCACATAGCTTTGTCCGCTAGCGTTCACTAACAGATGATCTTTTCCGAGTCGGTACGCGCCTGTTCTCTCCCCTGCTGGGTCAAAAAAGGCAGATGGACTCATATACGTCCATTGAATGCCGTTTGACTCTTCCAATACACGCAAGTACTCTCCATGCTTTTGCGCAGTTGCCAAGTAAGCCTTAGGGAAATCAGGAGTTTCTACGAGGCGCAGTGTTTTGGCTTCGTCTACAAACAGACTGCCTGCACCACCTACAGCGAGCAAACGTGTAGAAGGAGCACCCTTCAACGCCTCAATCAAAGCCTTCCCTGATTCTACGTGCAGATGTTCTTGACCTGCTGGTGCGCCAAAGGCATTCACGACTACGTCAAAGCCGTTCAAATCTGCTGCTGTCAGGTCAAACACATCTTTCTGAATCACAGCTACGTCGGCTTGCTCAATTTTGGATGCATCACGTACAATCGCTGTCACTTGATGACCACGATCCAACGCCTCTTTCATAATCACCTTACCTGCTTTACCGCTTGCTGCTACAATTGCAATCTTCATAATGATATTCCCTCCGTTTTGTATGTTGTAGATGTAACCGAATTAGTTACAACTCTCTCGAAAATAATAGGCGTTACCGCATCGCCTTGTTGTAATCATTTTAGTTACAACGAAACAAAATGTCAACCCTGTTTTTTCATCGCATAAAAAAAAGCACCCGGGTATTCACACGTACACCAGGTGCTAGCTGTTACTTCTTTTTCGTCGAACCATTCCAGGTAATGAATCCGCCTTGCAGATGAGCCATCTGAGGAATGCCGTGTTTCTTTAAAATTTTTGCTGCCTGCTTACTTCGCATCCCGCTCCGGCAGTATAGCAATATATCGTTCTTGCTGGAAATTTCTTTTGCACGATGGTCGAGCTGAGACAAAGGGATGTTCACTGCTGATGGAATATGACCCGCTTTATATTCGTGCGGTTCACGTACGTCGATGAGCAGCACCCTGCTTTTTTGGTTGACCCGTTCCTTGAACTGATCTGACTTGAGATTTTCCAATCCTTTCACAGGAACGAAGCGAGAGATGACATACCAAATAATTACCGCATAGGCGATCAGCAAAAGAATCGTAGTGAAACTCATAGGAAGCTCCTCTCCAAAATCGGTTTAACGGCTCTTGACCAAAAGCTCTACGGCTTCTTTCACTAGCTTGCTCGTGTCTCCTCCAGCAGCCTGCTCTTCTAACAAACAGCGTTGCAGGTTTTCCGCTACAATCTGGGCAATCGCCTTGTCTGAAGCGTTGCGAACGGCCGAGAGCTGCGCTACTACGTCTTTGCAGTTTTTCTGCTCGTCCATCATTTTCAGCACTCCGCCAACCTGTCCCTGGATTCGGCGTAAACGTCTTTTGATATCGTCACTGTAGTTGTAATCCATATGAATTCCTCCTGTTTCACGACAAGGCATACGTATCAATCTTGGAACAACCTTACATACAGGTATCTTATGCGAAATACAGGTAATGTCAAGCGAGCGCCTACGCGGGCTGTTTTAAATAAATAGGTTTACTTTTGCCTGTGTCGCATCCCCCAAATAAGCGGCTACACCTGCATACTCCATTCCGTCGAGCAATTCCTCCTGTTTGAGACCGAGCAAGTCCATCGTCATCGTACAAGCGACCAACTTTACTCCCTGCTCCTGAGCCAACTCGATTAGTTGTGGAAGCGTCAGGGCATTGTGTTTTTTCATGACATGCTTGATCATCTCTGGCCCCATGCCCATCATGTTCATTTTAGACAGTCCAAGCTTCTTGGCGCCTCTTGGCATCATCCAACCGAATGCTTTTTCAAGCCACCCCTTTTCTACCTTCACGATCTCGTCCTTGCGCATGGTATTCAGTCCCCAGAAGGTGAAGAAAATCGTGACATCATGATCATAGGCCGCCGCTCCGTTCGCAATAATAAAGGCTGCAATCGCTTTATCCAAGTCACCGCTGAACAACACAATCGTCGTTTTTTCTTTTTGTTTTTCCATGTAAGAACACTCCTTCAAAATACTTATACTTGTATAGGTATAAAAATAAGCGAAAGAAACTTTTGCAACGAAAAGCATCTTTCCTTATAGAATGTCACTCCAAATCTTGATAGCCGTTCCACTGATCAGCACAATCAGGCCATAACGCAAATATTTCACATCGCTCTTGGCGCTGACCATACTGCCCACCGGCGCCCCCAAAACACTTCCGATGACCGTATACAAAACGGGCAAGAGCGGAATTTGCCCACCCGACAGCTTCCCAATCACACCACCTATTGCGGAGATGAATACAATGGCCAAAGATGAGGCAATCGTCACGCGCGTAGGTATTTTCAACACAGTCAGCATGATCGGAATGAGGATGAACGCTCCCCCTGCACCGACAATCCCGGATACGATTCCCACAGCAAATGCAGCACCAGAAGCAATGAAGCGGTTATATGTGACTTCCCCTGCTGCCGCTTCTGTTCCCCTATTTTTCACGAGCATCAAAATCACGGCGATGATCGCCAGTATCCCGTATACCAAATTGATGCTTTCATTCGACAAGTATTGGGAGAGAGCCGCACCAATCAGGCTTCCCGCCAAGATGCTTACCCCCATATCTCTGACGAGTCCTTTATGAATCAGGGGCGAGTTATTCCCGTTTCTTTTGCGGAAAGCCAGTACGCCAGACAGCGACGCGAAAAATACTTGAAACATCGATATCACCGAGACTTCCTGGGCGGAAAACTGCGCCACACCTAGTGCCGGTGGTATAAACAGAAGCATCGGATAGCTGATGATCGCTCCGCCAATCCCGAGCAATCCGGAAAAAAAGGAGCCGACAAAACCGAGAGAGACCATGAGCAGAAGCAGTAAAACGTCCATATATCCTCCTCGCATTCCTACCTAACACATCGGAATGCTCAACCCTCTTTTCAAATGAACGATCTTCAAGTAAAATTAATCCCAAGTAAATAACTATGAATAAGGTGATTTAAATGGTTCGTTTTTTCAAATCCATTTTTCAGCATCGGTGCCCCACCTGCCAAGAACCTTTGCGCTCACACAAAAATGCCTTGTTCAGTGAAAAACAATGCCCTAATGGCCACTACAAAGAAGAAATCTATACGCACCTTGGCGTACGTATCGTTTATGAAAATCAGGAGTAAGCGAGCACTACACGAACCGTTAGTGGCTTCATCCAATAGTGCTCGCTTCTGCCTCCCTACAGCTTTTTCACTAAAAATTTGTACACACCGTTCTCAACCTCATGGGAAACCAGCTCATTCCTTGTTTGCTTGACCCATGCGGTGAAATCGTTCAGAGAGCCTTTATCCGTCGAGAGTACCTCCATGGTTTGACCGGATTGCATTCCGTCCATTGCTTTTTTTGCTTTGACGATCGGCATCGGGCATGCCAGACCTTTTGTATCTACCATAATATCCGCCATGTTTTCATTCCTCCTGTTATATAAATGAGTGTTCAAAAAGTCGGCTTTTCAGCACCGAGAAAGTGGCGAAAACCTGAAAAAGGAGGAGCGGAGTGTAGGGGACCTACATGAGCACCGGACTTTGAAGGTGAACGCCAATTTCGATGCCGATTCAACTTTCAGGACTACTTCGTGATCAAAAGACGATTTTTTGAACTACCTCTCCGTTATTTATCGTGAATGGCGCAGCGATTTGGCCCTACTTCCATCTCTTGTTGTCCCTCTTCGCTCGGTTTTAATTTCCCCATGTTCACTTGACGAATTTCTTGATACGCATTCGGTTGCGGCGGTAAATGATGCGTAACGATATGCCGGAATTCACTTTCATCCGCAATCGTTAGCCCTGGATTGTTGCGATACAAGTCACCCAAATGGGCAGATACGACACCCATTGGACCAAGCTCCTTGTAGCTGCCAAAATGAGCAGGTAACACGACTAAATGCTCGGGAAGTTCTTTATATCGATTATACAAGGTGTTATGCAGGTCTCCCACCCAATCTTCTGCTTTCCCAGTTAAATCCGGGCGTCCGATCGAAGCTACGAACAGACTGTCTCCCGTGAGAAAATACGTATCATCGACAATCAATGACGTACTCCCGATGGTATGTCCGGGGGAATAGATCGGCAGGATCGCAATTTTGGTTGCACCCACCTGAATTTCCTGCCCTTCCTCTAGCTTACGATAGGAATACGTAACTTCTTCCGCATCTTTTTCTGGAAGCCAATACGATGCATCGAGCCGATCTGCCAGCTTCTTTCCACCGGAAATATGGTCCGCATGCAGATGCGTATCGATGGTGTGCTTGATCGTCCATTGATGCTTTGCTGCAAATGCTTCGTACACATCCGTCATCCGCAATGTATCGACGACTGCCGCCTCCCCCCCTGATACGATCATGTAAGACAAGCAGCCTTTTCCAATGCGGACAAACTGATAAATCGCACCGCCATCACGGAGGTCTCCCACCTTCACTGGCTCCAGATGCTCACTCCACGCCTTCATGCCTCCTTGCAGGTAAGAAACATCGGCAAAGCCCGCTTCTGCTAGCATCTCTGCGACAAAAATGGACGAGCCCTCTTTTGCACAGACGACCAACACCTTCTGTTTCACAGGGATTTTATCAAGAACAGCCTCCACCCCATCCAGCAAATCAAAGTAAGGGATGTTCATGCTCACTACTCGATGCCCTTCGATTTGCCAAGCCTCGTAATCGCTCGTATTGCGAACGTCGAGAATAAATAATTCCTCCTGCGCAAAGAGAAGCTGCGTTAGCTCGTGTGCTGTCATTGCCTTCACGCTTGTTTGTTGTTCCATCATCTTTCTCTCCCCCTTATTGTTTTTCTACCGGGCCATTCCAGCCGGACATACCCGGTACTACATTGGTGATTTTGGTAAAACCTTTTTCGGCCAGCAACTGGCAAGCCATGTCGCTGCGTTTGCCGGATCGGCAGATGATATAGATGTCGTCATCGGGCTGTAACTCATCCAAGCGCTGCTCTAATACTCCCAGGGGTATTGAAATGGCTATAGGAATGCGGTGAAAAGCGAATTCTGCCGGTTCCCGCACATCAATGAGCGTTAGCTTCTCGTTGGCTTCCAGCTTTTTTTGTAGTTCTTCATTAGAAATGGTCCGCAGGAAGTTCGTCTCCTCCTTCACCTCATGGGTACTCGCTTTTCGCAGGAAATGCTTCCATACTTCCCCCTCCTGAATCGTGCCCAAAAATTCATGACCCGTATTGTTTGCCCAGCTCTTCAGGTCAGCCACTGACCCTTTATCCGTCGCCTGTACCTCCATCACTTGACCCGGTAACATCTCTTCCATCGCTTTTTTTGTGCGTACGACAGGCATTGGACATGCCAAGCCTTTGCAATCTAACGTTTTATCAGCAGAAAAATTCGATTGTACGGACATGTTGTCTACCTCCTAGGTTTTGAGTGAAAATGTGATCGATCAACTTTATACGTATACCCCTATGGGTATTATAATATGTGCCCAGTATTTCTTTGTCAATAGGCGCGACGTGACCGACCCACTCTTTCATACGTATTTTCTTAGAGATGAACTTGTACCAACATGGAGGCGCCCAATGAAACTAGCTGATCGGATGAAGGAGAAGAACACGAAGACAACGGAGCTGTCTATTTGGGGACCGTACTTACGGGAAGAATGGGAGAAGCATTTTGCGGGCCATCTGACCGAAGAAGATAAAGAGAGGATTTTTCTCAAAAATAAAGACGGCTACCAGGGGTATCTGTGGCATTTATTCAGCAATAAGCTGAGAGATTGTCTTGAACGCGAGGAAGCGGATGAAGCCTTTCAGCAAGTTGCCCATGAGTCGTACTATGTGTTTTACCAGCTTTCCAACGAAGTGTTGATCTTGGAAAATGCTTCGGCGTTTTCTGTCGCGGACTTGGAAAAGGAATACGATGTGTACGTCGTGGATAAGGATTTTACGTGGACGTATGTGAAGACCCATGAAACTGGGTGGTGTGGACCTTATTTTTGTAGGAAGTAGCATGGGGAAAACAAAGAGAGGAAGCATTCGGATACCTTTAGGGGTATGCCGCTATGCTTCCTTTTTTGATGGATGGGTTGATTATCGTTCTTGTAGATACTGCAAACTGTTTTCCATGATTTCTTTGAAAGGGGGAGCAACAATTTCTTTCCCCCATAATCTTACCCAGAGGTCTGTATTCGGGTTATCAACAGCTATGTAAACCAATAGCTTTGGATCATCACTTGGTGCAAATCCGATAAACGAATACGTATATTTTCCTTCGATGAAGTTTCCTTGCTGGTCGCGTTTCTCTGCTATCCCTGTTCGCCCAGCAACTGAATGTTCTTTTATTGAAAAGGCTGTACTTGAGCCCGGACGGTTGTTTACTACAGCTTCTAGAACCTCTCGAACCTGTTTGGCTGTTTCCTCTGATATGACTCGACGCCCTTTGTCGATAGGATTGCTTTCCTCCTTCGTGCCATGTGGTTTCATCAACTCACCACCGTTGGCAATGGCTCCGACAGCAGCTACTTGTTGAACCGCAGAGGCAGAGCCAGCAAGTCCATAGGCTGCCATTGCCTTATCATAAGGAGTATTCATTGTTGGTATCTTTCCAGACTGTTCATTTAATTGTTCGGTGCCCGTTTTCGCTCCAAAACCGAACCGTTCAAAATATTGCTGCAACGAGTCCTCTGGTATCTGTTCACTGAGCTTGGCAAAAGCGACATGGGAAGAACGTTGGATACCTTCTAAATAACTTATTTTTCCCCATCCTATACCATTATTGTCGTCTTTTACAAACTGATCTGGGGTAATCTCGTAGGTTCCGGAGTCGTAAATCTCGTTGTCATTATACTTCCCCTCTTCGATAGCAGCCGCCAACGTCACGATCGGAAATGCGACCACAGGATCGGGTATTGCCCTGACTATGTGTGGAACCCGGTCAGTTGGTCTTTTCAGATTCCCCATCCCAAGAATTTCTCCGGTATTTGGATCGGTAACGATTACCGTCATATTTTCGGGCTGATAGGCTTTGCCGGTCTTATGTATCGCTTCTTCTACATACTCCTGAATTTGTGAATCGAGGGTCAGAACAATATCTGCTTGGGATGTCGTTTCAGCGGCTTGTGCCTTTTGACTCTCCTCTTTATTCATCTGTTGTGCGCTCGGCACGGATGAGGTTACCTCCAAAGGCATCCACTGATAAGCGATAAACAATAAAGCAAATGAAGCAGCAACGCCCCCAATGACCTTGGCATATTTTTTGCGCTTTTTCATTTGTACGAACAGCTCCCTTTCTCGACGGATATGACTCGCGATTTCACGTCGTTTGTCCTCGTCCATCTGAAGCGACGGAAATGCTTGCAGCACTGTGCTTATCTCTTTTTCTTTAAAAGATGGCGTCATGTAGATTGACCTCCCTGCCGCTATTGCCCATTTGTTTTTGCAATTCCTTGATAGCTCGATGGAGCGTCGTGCTTACTTTTGCTTCACTCCAGCCCAAGATTTCTGCTGTCTCTGCTGTAGATACTCCCTCGATCAACCGGAGGATTAGAACTTCCCGATACGTGCCTTTCAAGTGATTCATCGCTTCATAAACTTCCTGCAATTGTTCCTTTAACACCAATGCCTTCTCAGGTGTACGCTCTTTGGAAGTGAGGAGTCGGAGGACGTTTTCGGGGAACCAATCCATCATTTTTTGCTTTCGCCTATAATCGATCGCTGCATGGCGCGCGATGGTCAGAAGCCATGTCTTGGGCTGTGCCCTTCCTTCGTAACTTGATAAGGCTCTTAGCGCCTTCGTAAAAACTTCCTGGACTAAATCCTCTACATCTCTACGTCCGGTAAAATACGCGAGGTAATTGTAAATATCATGGCCGTATTGCTGGAACCATCGCTCTATTCGATCATCGGAATCCATTCGTACGCTCCTTTTTATGGGTTTGTACCTTATTAGACGCAAAAATGAGATTTGCTTACAGTTTTTGTGATATAAAAAAATGAAGCATACTTCTGCCTCACTGGCAAAAATATGCTTCATTCTCTTCGATCCGAAAAATCTAAGCGGAGAGAGTGGGATTCGAACCCACGCACGCCTCACGACGCCTAACGCATTTCGAGTGCGTCCCCTTATGACCACTTGGGTATCTCTCCATATTTGGTTTGTCAGAAACATTATCTACTATAGCAAAATACAGTCAAAAATGCAAGACTCATTCCTCTGCATCCCCCTTGATTTGCGCGGCTCATTAGGCCAAACTAATAACAGCACACACGATTGGTATCCGATCAGAAGAAAAGCGAGGAACATATATGAAACGTGAACGTTTGGACAAGGTGCTGGCCAATATGGCAATCGGCACACGCAAGGAAGTGAAAGCATTAGTGAAACAGCGACTGATCGTCGTGGACGGCGTTGTCGCAACAGACCCTGGGATGCATGTCATTGCCGAGGAACAGGAAATTCTTGTGGATGGAGAACCACTTAACTTTAAGCGCTGGGTATACGTTTTGCTGAACAAGCCGCCTGGAGTGGTTTCTGCTACAGAGGACAATGTTCATGAAACCGTAGTGGACTTGCTCCCGTACGAGTGGGCTATCAAGGTGCATCCGGTTGGCCGACTGGATATTGATACAGAGGGCCTCTTGCTCTTGACCAATGATGGTCAGCTCTCCCATAGCCTCTTGTCTCCGAAAAAGAAAGTGGACAAGGAGTACTTTGCACATATCGATGGCCGGGTCACTGAGCACCATGTACAGGAGTTCGCCAAAGGTGTGGAATTAGAGGACTTTACTACACTGCCAGCCAAGCTGGAGATTATCTCTTCGGGAGAAACATCAGAGATTCGTGTCACCATCATGGAAGGAAAGTTCCATCAGGTAAAGCGGATGTTTGCTGCTTTCGACCTGCAGGTCACCTATCTGCAACGGATTCGTATGGGCCCGCTTCACCTTGACCCGTCGCTTGCCCCTGGTGAGTATCGCGAACTGACTGAAGAAGAGCTGCACATGCTGCAAAACGTAAACAAATAAAAACCGCCTGCATGCAGACGGTTTGTCCAGACAGCCCGGTCATTCCTGTACCGGCTGTCTTTTTTTTCGCAATCCACGAAAGAAGTCCTTGAGCATCTGCCCGCATTCCTCTGCAAGCACACCCTCTATGACTGGTACCTGATGATTGAAGCGCGGTTCCGCGAGCAGGTTCATTAATGTCCCGGCACAGCCCGCCTTCGGATCGCGAGCGCCATAAACGACCTGTTCGATGCGGCTTTGAACGATTGCACCTGCACACATTGGACACGGCTCCAACGTCACGTACAGCGTACATCCGATCAATCGCCATCCACCCAAGCGTTCACTTGCCTCCCGTATCGCGATCAATTCCGCGTGCAAGGTAGGGTCTTTTTGTGTTTCACGCAAGTTGTAGCCGCGACCTACGATTTCCCCGTCGCGCACGATGACCGCACCGATCGGAACTTCGCCAATCGCAGCGGCTTTCCGGGCCTCTTCCATGGCTTGTTTCATATAATAATCATGTTCATTTGTTTGTATCACGTTTCCCTAAAGCTCCTTCAAAAACAGTCTTTCGTCCCGAACAAACGGACCATTTTACCCAAAAAAGTTGATTCAAGAAGTTTTTGTTCCTACCCTTTCACATACTATCTGAGAGATTACATACATTAATGATGTAAGGAAGAAGTATGCAAATCTTTGTTAGCCTCTTTCTGGAGGGATGTGAGTGGGCTTAACCTCTGCAAATACGTTATTTGATCGCTTTCACAGTCCGACTAGAGGTCTACTGGCAAAAGAAGAAGTGTTTTCCCACATCGAACATACCATCTCATCAATAGATGGTCCATTTGAAATTATTGTGGGGGCCGACTCTCAATTAAAAAGCCGCGGGACTTTTTTTGCCCTTGTTATCACAGTGATTCGTCCCGGCCATGGGGGTACCTTCTTTTATCACAAATTTCAGGAACGCCGGTATTCATCCTTGCAACAGCGTATATTTCAGGAAGCGATGTACGCAGTCGGACTTGCCACAGAAGTACGCCAATATTTGCGGGACCACCACTTAGATACTCCCATCCGCCTGCATTTTGATATCGGTACGAATGGCCCTACCCGTAAGTTTATCCAGTCTTTGTTGAGCTTAGCAGAAACCAACCACTTTCGTGCCGAAATCAAACCGAACTCCTTCTGTGCATCTACGATTGCCGACAAGTACACCAAGTAACAAAACAGGCGGATTGCTATGAGGCGTCCGCTTGGCTTTGTTTTGCCCTTATCCTGATGGTTCAAACAATTCGGGACAGGCTCTTGCATCTCCTGCCCACCGTGTTTCTTCACGTAAACAGGGTGATTGACAATGTACGAGACGTGAGCTATTATAAGCTTTAATTGAAGCGTTTTCACAAGGCGTGTTACTGGTAATGCAGGCATGAGCCGAGAAGATCTTTTTCTTGTTAAAAAGGTTTTTTCGGCTCTTTTTTCTGATTAACGTCATGGTTCGTCGGCGTTTTTCATTAAATTGGATGTGACCGCTTGCGGTAAGCAAATACGGTCATGGACCGTTTTTGTCTATCAAAAGGTGGTGGAATGGATTGTCCCGTGAAAAGGAAAAAACGTACGCAATTACGCGTGTGTTGAACCATAACGTCGTACTCGTGGAAGAACCCGGACCCGGACAAGAAATTGTCCTGTTCGGAAAAGGAATCGGATTTGGCGCAAAACCCGGGAATACCATCCCCGCCCATGACTCGCGAGTGGAAAAGCGCTTCAGGCTCGAAAATGAAAATCATCAGAAGCAGTATCAGAACATCTTGAGCCAAGTAGATCCTGCTGTCGTAGGAATTGCGGAAGAAATCATCGCTCTCATTGCGATAGAGATTACGCCAGAATTGAACGAACACGTCCACGTTGCCTTGCCTGACCATATCCAGTTTGCGATCTATCGGCTCAATAACGGCATGGAGATCGTGAATCCGTTCTTGTTCGAAATCCAGACGCTGTACACGAAGGAGTACGCGCTGGCGAATCGGGCAGCGGATATGATCAAAAACGCATTCGACCTGGACATTCCAGATAGTGAAATCGGATTTCTGGCCTTGCACATTCACTCCGCGATCAGCTACGTCCCAGTAAAAAAGGCTGTCCAATTCACCAACATCATCACGGAGTTGGTAAGCCTGATTGAAGAGCGAACAGCCATTACGATTGAACGCAGTACCATTGATTACGTTCGCCTCATTACCCATTTGCGCTTTGCCGTTGAGCGCATCCGTCAACAAAAATTCATCAAGAACCCGCTTCTGGACCGAGTCAAAATCACTATGCCAGAAGCCTATCAATTGGCAACAGAGCTGGCTCAATACATCTCCACCCGTCTCGAGATCGCTGTACCAGAAGACGAGGTTGGTTACATGGCTCTGCACCTTTATCGCTTATTACAACAAAATTAAATCATAATCCTGCGTGTTACTAGCTCGACTAGGCATGAGCGGTGAGATCATACGGACATAGTAAGTATGTCGTCGTATGAATTCAACCGTCTCATGCCTTTTTTGGTTCAGACGCAAAAGGAGGATACTATGCTACGCAGTCTTTTTTCCCGGAAAAAACAACAACAAGAGGTAACCTTTCTTGCACCATTAACAGGTACCGTACTCCCCCTGTCCGAAGTTCCTGATCCTGTATTTGCAGGTAAAGTCGTCGGTGATGGTGTAGCGATTTTGCCAAGTGGAGATACTCTCGTCTCCCCTGTCGATGGAAAGGTAACACATCTTTTCCCTACTCATCATGCTATCGGGCTGTCGACTGAAAGTGGTCTTGAGATATTGATGCATATCGGAATTGATACTGTGAAATTAAACGGGAAAGGCTTTACCCCGTTTGTCTCGGTTGGCGATCAAGTGAAAGCTGGCGACAAGCTCATCCAATTCGACAAGAGTGTACTGGAGGATGCGGGTTGTCCAATCGTAACACCGATCGTTATTACAAACGGTGATCGGGTTGCTGAACAAAATGTGGTGGCAAAAGCAACTGTGCAAGCAGGCCAAGAGCCACTTATGACTGTCGTCTTAAAATAAAGCGAAGCGCATGGTTGAAGGAGGTACAACATGGTTCAATTTGAAGTAACCGTCAATGTAGAGGGTGGGCTCCACGCGAGGCCAGCAGCTCTACTCGTGAATTGTTCGTCGCAATCTCAGTCAAAGATTACGCTGAGCAAAGGGACAAAACACGCAGATGGCAAAAGCATTCTCGGCATCATGACGTTGGGTGTCTCCCAAGGCGACACCCTGACCGTTCAGATCGACGGAACGGATGAACAAAACGTAGCCACTGCGATTCAGCAGCTATTGGAGCAATCCTCGTCAAACATATAGTGTAAACGACGGACAGGAAGGTGAAGGATGTATGTTAAAAGGAATCCCGGTATCCGCTGGCATTTCGATAGCCCCTGTTTTACGACTCACACACGAAACAGCCATCACGCAGGCCGAGTCCACCACTCCAGTGGATACGACTCAGGAGTTAGGACTACTTAACAAGAGCGTAGAGCAAGCACGCGAACAACTGGAAAAGCTAAGAGAACAGACAGAGGAACAATTAGGCTCGGAAAAAGCGGCCATCCTCTCTGCTCATATTGCCTTTTTGGATGACCCGGCATTTGTTGGGGAGATGAGTGCGCTCATCGAAAATCAACAACTGGTGGCATCTGCCGCCGTCTCGCAAGTAGCCGATCAGTTCATTGCTCTCTTTGAGAGTATGGACGATGCTTACATGAAAGAGCGCGCGGATGATATTCGTGATGTGAGCCGCCGTCTGATTCGAAATATTTCGGGCGGTGACACCGTCATCTCCTACCCGGAAGAGCCTTTTATTCTGGTTGCATGGGACGTCACCCCATCCGAAACGCTTCAACTTCCGCTCCAACATGTCCGAGGAATTGTCACGGCAAAAGGCGGCGCTACCTCTCATGCAGCCATATTGGCACGCTCTCTCGGAATTCCCGCTGTCATGGGTGCAGGCGATACCTTAATGGAAAAAGTAGACTCCGGAAGTTTGCTGATCATCGACGGAACCTCTGGACATCTGATTGTTTCGCCTGATGCGGATACACTGGCTGCCTATCAGGAAAAGGCCGCGCAGGAAGAAAAGGAACGCCAATTGTACGAAGCCATTAAAGAACTGCCTGCCGAAACAACCGATGGCCACCGCGTTCACCTGATGGCAAACATGGCTGTGCCAGAAGAATCAGATGCGCTGATCGCATCTGGTGTAGAAGGAATCGGTTTGTTCCGCTCCGAGTTTTTGTTCATGGATCGCAGCACCCTTCCCGATGAAGCCGAACAATTTGCTGCATACAAGCACGTAGCCGCTGCTTTTGGCGACAAGCCGGTCATCATTCGCACCTTGGATGTTGGCGGCGACAAGCATTTGCCAGCACTCGCGCTTCCACAGGAGGAAAACCCGTTCCTTGGTTTCCGCGCCATGCGGATCTCGTTAGCCAGACCAGAATTGTTCCTGGTGCAATTACGTGCTCTCTTACGTGCTAGTGCATTTGGTCGCCTGCTGATCATGTTCCCGATGATTTCCCATCTGGAGCAGCTGCGTGAAGCCAAACGATTACTGGAGCAAGCGAAAGCAGAACTGCGGGCAGAAGGAATCGCTTTTGACGAGAAGATCGCAGTAGGCATGATGATGGAGATTCCGGGTGCCTGCCTGCAAGCAGATGCGTTTGCGAAAGAGGTAGATTTTTTCAGCATCGGCACGAATGATCTCGTTCAATATACCCTGGCTGTAGACCGGATGAATGCCAATATCGCCGATCTGTACAGCTACTACCATCCGGCCGTATTACGATTGATTTCCCAAGTCATCGAAGCTTCCCATAGGGCGGGCATTTGGACTGGGCTGTGTGGGGAAATGGCGGGAGATCCGTTAGCTACCAAGCTCTTGCTCGGATTGGGACTCGATGAGTTCAGCGGTGCCGCTTCGGTCATGCCAAAAGTCAAAGAACGTATCCGCTCCACCAGCATAGACGAAGCGAAACAACTGGCCGAGCACGTTCTTACACTCTCTACTGTAGACGAGGTCGTTCAATATCTGAAAGACAAAGCCTAATAAAAGGTTTTGTCACCTGAGTACCGAAAGCGCTTTCAACACATCGATCAGAATGGTCTCTCTCCGGCTTATTCCTTGTGCCCTCATCATTTTGCCATTCATCCGGAGAGCGGCTTCCCTGATAAATTCATTCCATTCCAAGGAGGTTTTATCCTATGCTCGCTTTTCTGCAAAAGATTGGGAGAGCCCTCATGCTCCCGGTCGCAACGTTGCCAGCCGCAGCGATTTTGCAAAGCTTTGGTCTTCTCAAATTCGAGAAGGACCTCAATCTCGGCGCCTTTGGTGCATTCATGGACTCGTACATCGCTCCGCTTTTGGCTGCTGGCGGTGCAGCCATTTTTGACAACCTGGCATTAATCTTTGCTGTCGGTGTTGCCATTGGCTTGGCTGGAGATGCTGTTGCTGCTTTGGCCGCTGTCATTGCCTACGTCGTATTGACGAAAGTACTTGCAGCTGTTCCTGCTGCCATGCCTTTCATCGCGGATGATTTAAAACTGAACATGGGTGTCATCGGTGGTATTATGGCGGGTGGTATTGCAGCGTTTTTCTACAACCGCTACCATTCGATCAAGCTGCCAGAATGGCTAGGCTTCTTTGGTGGAAAACGCTTCGTCCCGATCATCACTTCTCTTTCCATGGTTGTCGTCGGCTTGATTTTTGGGATCATTTGGGGGCCGATCCAGATTGCCCTTGACTCATTGGGCTCTTGGATCGTAGGTCTCGGCGCAACAGGTTCTTTCTTGTTCGGATTCTTCAACCGATTGCTCGTTCCATTTGGTCTGCACCACGTACTCAATGCGATTGCCTGGTTCCAAATCGGTGACTTTACCGATGCGACAGGAAAAGTCGTACACGGCGACTTGCATCGTTTCTTTGCGGGAGACCCATCAGCAGGAATGTTTATGACTGGTTTCTATCCGATCATGATGTTCGCACTTCCTGGAGCGGCTTTCGCTATTATTCACTCAGCGCGCCCTGAAAAACGCAAAGTAGTTGCTTCTATGTTTATTGGTGCAGCTCTCGCTTCGTTCCTGACCGGGATTACCGAGGTAGTTGAATTTGCGTTCATGTTCGCTGCTCCACTCCTGTATTTTGTTCACGCGATATTGACGGGTGTGTCCGGGTATATCGTGACCTCTCTGGGTATCAAGCACGGCTTTGGATTCTCAGCGGGTCTGATCGACTACGGCATCAACTACCACCTCTCTACGAATGCTTGGATGATCATCCCGATTGGTCTGGCATTCGCCGTGGTCTACTACGCCCTGTTCCGTTTCCTTATCGTAAAGCTGAACCTCAAGACGCCAGGACGTGAGGATGACGAAGATATGACAGCTACAGCTAAGGGAAGGAACAATTCGATGCAGGATAAAGCGATCCAAGTGCTCACTCACATTGGTGGAAAAGAAAACATCGTTAGCGTAGACGCTTGCATCACTCGTTTGCGTCTCGTCTTGAAGGACGACAAGAAGGTCAATGACAAAGCTTTGAAGGACCTCGGTGCAGCAGGTGTTATGCGACTGGGTCAAGGAAGCGTGCAAGTCGTCTTCGGAACCCATTCGGAGCTGCTAAAAGAAGAGATCAGCAAGCTGTAACATATAACGAAAGCCCGGTCACGGCGAAGTCCGTACCGGGCTTTTTTCTGTTTCCTGAATGGGTAACGGACGCGACCCGGCATCATTCCCATCATGTGTCGTACTGTATGGGCATCGCGCGTTATTTTCCAACTCCCTTTCAAACATGACCAAGCGCTCGAGAAATCCCTCGCAAGCCGGCATACTCTGTGGCGCCATCATTTCAATTTCGTAAGCGACGGTCTTTCTCCATATTTCCAGCTGCCTTCTATTTGCCTCCCAAGCGTTCAAGCCCCCCACCCCTTTTGCTAAATCAGCAAACCAACCTAATAAAAAAATCAAGCATGTTACATCGTAGTTTTTTAGCCAACACTGGCAGATGATTAGCCTTGAAATCATATTCTCCCTTCTCGTACTTCAAGTATGTCGAGGCATTTCGAAACCCGAGTGCTTCCGCCATTTCTTGCAAGGTCAGTTTGCACTCATTACGTCTTTGCGCGATAAACGGGAGGTTGAGTCGTTCCACCAGCTATCTCCTCCTGATTTGCAAAAATGGCAAATATTTATAGTTACATCATATCCTTTCAATTTTAGCAAAGTCAATACAGATTTTGTCATATTAGCAATCTTGTTTTTTCCGTTTTGGAAAATTGTTAGAATGGAATTGCCAAAACGATAAAGGTGGTCTCACGATGTCCATAATTGGTCAACGCATAAAATGGCTACGCGAGCAAAAACAATGGTCACAACTTCAATTAGCTGAAAAGCTGGGCATACATAATACGGTACTTTCGCGAATCGAGTCAGGCGAAAAGAAAGGCGTCGATTTTCATCTGATCTCCAAAGTCGCAGATTTATTTGAAGTATCCACTGATTTTCTCCACGGGCGCACGGAGGAACCATCTTGGAAACGCGGTTCTGTCCGGGAAACACCAGCGACCTTCTTAGATGTCGATGGCCTGTCAGAGGACGAGCTGGTTGAGGTCAAGCGCCATATTGAATTTTTAAAGTGGAAGGCTTTGCAAGAAAAGAACGAAGACCCTTCTTGAAGATTTGAAGATTAACGGATAACAGAAAAACCCCTGTCTCCAGGGGTTTTCATCGTGGCAAGCGTCAGGCATACTCTCCTGATGCTTTTTTATATAGGCTGTGTTATTCTTCGCTGTCGTTAGCCATTTCGTCTGCATTCAACTCGATCCAGCTCTGCGACCAAGACTCAATTCCTTTGAGCACTGGAGTCAGAGCTTTCCCCATCTCCGTTAAGGAATACTCTACGCGGACAGGAGCAGAATCAGTAAACACCTGCCGATGCACGAGTCCTTCCTTCTCCAAATCCTTCAACCGCTCAGAAAGTAGCCTTCCGCTTACTGGCAGGGCCCCTTCCAATCCACAGAAGCGCTGTGGTCCCGACAACAACTGGTATAGGATTAGACCTGTCCATCGCTTCCCTAACAACTGCATACCTTTTTCGAACTTGGGACAGAGGGTAGACTGTTTCATAGGTATCACCTCATTCTCCCTCCAGTATACCGCTCTTTGTTCAATCCATCAAAACCAATGATGTGAATCCACCTTGAAAATTACACTTGCCAACTGTTGGGATTTTATTGAATCACTTGACTTAGGAAATTATTATTGTATACTTACTAACGAAAAGTAACTTTGTTACGCATTTAAATTTTCGGAGGGATTCATACATGTCTAATCGTTTTGAATGGAGCGCACTTATTCTACGTGTGATTGCTGGTCTTACTTTTGCCATTCACGGAGTGGCTAAATTCCAAATGGGGCTGGAGAATGTCGCTGGTTTCTTCGGGACCATGGGACTCCCTGCATTCATTGCTTATCTCGTTGCCTTCTTGGAGGTAGTAGGTGGTATTGCCTTGATTCTCGGTCTGGGTACTCGCGTGTTCGCAGGTGCGTTGTCTGTTGTCATGCTTGGTGCGATCTTTAAAGCCAAGCTCGCTGCCGGCTTCCTGGGCGGTGAAGGTGGCGCTGGTTATGAGTTGGATCTGGCCTTGCTTGCGATGTTGGTTTCTCTTGGTATCAGCGGCAGCTCCAAGTTCGCACTCGACGCTATTCTGTTTGGAAAAAGCTCGGTTGAGTAATGCCATTGTTAACGTATAAAAGCCAGTCTGAAGGTCATTTTCGAGCCTTCTGACTGGCTTTTTCTTTTTATTCTTTCTGCGGCGATTCCTCGATCATTTTTTTATTGATGATTCTTATTTTGTCTGCTGGTGATCGCTCGTCCTTTGCACTAATAAATACGGAGTTATTTCCCGCTTCAAAAAACATGACATAATCCTGATCGGCCATGCTCTTCTCTTCACTGACAGGCGCCCCCAGATTTTTACGGATTGTGTCCAGATTCGTTTCATTTAGATGAAGCCCAGCCAAATCAATTCCATACACGCGATCCTGGCCATCAAAATAAATGAGCGCACTCTCTAGCTTCTCAAAGACTTCATAGCGCCCGCCATCCCAATAATCTTGTTTCGTTACCTTGCCATATAGCGCAGAAACCTCATCCCGCTTCATCCCGATGTGGATATCGAAGCCACTGATCTCGTTTTTGGATAGCTGCTTTAAAAATTGATCGTCCAGAATAATTTGGCGCGCGGTAGCGGTTTGCTTCTCTTGCTTTTGGTCGCCCCCGCTATTTCCCGCCTCTTGCTGCTCAGTTACAGGCTGTTGTTTAGAATCTGTTGATACGCTCGTATCAGGTGAACAGCCTCCCACAATCAAACCTGCCACTACAGCCATACACACCCATTTTCTCATCCGACTTCATCTCCTCTTGAATGGTCTCATCGCAACCTAAGAAATATGAAAACTCATCTAATCTAACGTTCATTTTATCCAAATACAGAACAAGGTTTCCAAGAGGAATAGCACTATGATGCTAGAGTAGTTCTACTAGAAATGCAACTCAAAGCAGACTGACTAATAATACACTCCACCCTCATTTTTTTCAAAAGTGTCCCTGTTTTCAGAAAATACCTCCTTAAAAAGAAATGTTTCGAATTTATAGTTTATATTTACATTCTACTAAATTCATGTTATAAATTGTAAGTATTTCCATTTTTGAGTCGAAATTTGTAATATTGAAAATGTGCGCTTTCAGATTATTTTAAACACAGAATGAAGGCAGAGTATCTTTGTGAGCACTTCTTCTCTTTTATGGAGAAGAGATAATATATAGTGCTACTATCATGTAGAAAGGAAGTTGTATATGTCTAACAATGATCTACGTGCTCAGTATCGTTCTTCTGAGGGGAGAGCGAAGCAAGGATTTGTTTCGCCGGTTGGCGAAGTTGATGAGAAACAGTTGAAGGAAATGGTTGCAGGTAGTGTTGAAGCAAACTCCGTGGGAACTACAACCGGTAATATTATCTCATACGCGTTTGGTTGTTACACTTATAATGATAGTTGTAATCCACCGACTCCCACTCAAAGCCAATGCCTTACGTACCGCCCTGGTGATGTACCACAATGCTAGAAAATTATAAGTAATTAATCAGAAGTGAGATGGTGAAATGTTACCTTCTCACTTCTGATTGTAATGTGGGTTAATGAATAGTTTCTTTCCATAATGCGGTTTTAGATAATGAACCGTAATGTTCTAACTATTGAACAATTAATACTCAAAATGAATATTAATCCTAATCATCTTATTTCCAAGTCCAGCAAATAATCGTATGAGGTCGCCATGCAGAATGTGCGGCCTACATATGTCAAATATTCGATGATAAATAAATCTTTGGTACGAAATAAATATAGCAGGAGGGGACATTTTGGTTAAAGCTGCAAGAGATAGAGGGATTAGTGTAGATAGCGATGAGAATCTGAACCGAATATTAAGTGCCTCTCATGATAATGAGTTCATTGAAAAAGAACCTAATCCCATAATCCGTCCATTTCTAGCAGATTTTTGGCGCAATCTTCAGGAAGCTCTAAATAATGTTCATGCAGATATTATCGATGATTTTCAAGTTGAACAAGGGCTCATGCAAGCGTGTGTACAACGGTTGGCTTCATTGCAGTTCAAGACGACGACGTTAGAGATATCCATTGCTAGTCAGTTAGGTGATTTAACAGCTGAATCACCGAACGAGCGATATCAAGAGTATTTTAAACTGTTAGAAGATCCTCATCATTTAAGAGTATTCTTCGATACATACCCAGTGTTAGCTAGGTGCTTGACAGAACACACGTTAATGTTTAGCTCGTATGTACGTGAAATTATTGATCATTACCATTCAGATTGGATAAAATTCAAGTCGAAATTGGGAAATGGTTGCGAATATGATTGTCTAACTGGGATAGAGATTGGAGCAGGGGATACCCATAACACAGGTAAATCAGTTGCCATTTTAAAGTTTAACAGTGGTGCTAAACTAGTGTATAAACCCCATTCATTACGTATAGATGAATGTTATAGTGCTATGCTTGATTGGATTAATCAGAGAGGTTTGAAGTATTTATTGAGCAGTCCACATGTGCTCAATTGTGGAGCTTATGGATATCATGAGTTTATAAGCCACAATCCATGTCAATCCATTATGGAAGTAGAACAGTTCTATTATCGTCTAGGTGCATTATCGGCATTATGCTATACATGTGGGGCTACTGATTATCATTCTGAAAATATTATCGCAAATGGAGCTCAGCCGATATTAATTGATTTGGAGACCATATTTACTCCATTAACAGATACCCAATTGCATCAGGTGCTAGGGGAGCAAAATCAGCGAACGATATTCTCATCTCTAATGCTACCTGGAATTTATATTCCTAATGCACTATGGGATATTGATTTAAGTGCAGCAGGCGGTCGAGGTGGACAAAAGTCGCAGTTAATGAAGACTCAGCGTATTGAAAATGTTGGCACAGATGAAGCTTATTTGATTGACGACATATTTACGACTAATGAAAAACAAAATCGACCAATATTAAATGGCGAATATATGGACATCTCGATGTATACAAAGCATATGATCGAAGGTTTTTGTGATTTGTATCGATTATTACATACGCATCGCGATACTTTTGTTCGTGACATACTCTTACCGTATTCTGATGCGACTGGTCGTCATGTATTTCGGGCAACAGCCTTGTATGGAAAGTTTTTATCAGATAGTATGCATCCTGATTATTTACAGAATGAATCAGACCGCAATCGCTTATTAAAAATTATGGTGAATAACTCAACGTTTCCACCACCTGCTGTTATGGAATGTGAGTTGGAACAAATGCAGCGGCAAGATGTTCCTTACTTTATGTTCTCACTTAATAGTCGTGACTTATATGATATGAATGGAGTCTGTATACCCAATTTTTATCCGATGTCGATTATTGAGTTAATGGAACATTACCTGATGCAATTATCTGAAGATGATCTTAGTTTACAGCTACAATATTTGCGCTGGTCTCTATCCAGCTTGGAGGAAAGTGAACATTCTAGTGATGGTCATTCATACAATCAGCGTGCTGATATGTATAATCGCCATACTACAACACTAACCCAAGATGTAATACATAATGAGAATAGAATTACACAATTTCAGCAATATGCGACATCAATAGGTAATAGTATAATGCGTCGCATTGTCCAAACAGATGATAGTAATATTGCGTGTATTGGGTTTGCTATAGTTGGAGTAGAGGATAAATTTAAACCAACATGGTTAGACCACAATATGTATAGTGGTCTAGGTGGTTATGTGTTATATCTCGCTCAACTAGCTCATATCACTTGCGACCAGCAGTATCGGGAAATTGCACGACAGCTTTTGAATGCTATTCAGCCAAGTAAGCTGAAACTAGATGAAGCAAGCGAATTGTCCAATGAGATAACTATTTCGACCTCAGCTTATTTAGGTGAAAGTACAAATATTTATGCACTCATTTATTGTGGGTTGCTATGGAAAGATGATACCTTGCTAGAAAATGCCAAGAATAGGCTATCCGTATTGATGCGGGGAATAGAAAAAGAAACTCAGTATGATGTAATCAATGGTCTTGCAGGTTGTATGATCGTTATGCTTCGTATCTACGATGCTTTGCATGATGTAGAGTATTTACATGTGGCACAAGCGGCCGGGGAACGCCTCTATACATTAATGGAGGAATTGAATTTTGATGCTGGCTCGAAAATATACCCTGATGGACTGACTAACCAACATGTAGTCGACAATGACAGCACGACGAGTGGGCAAATATTGTTGACGGGTTTATCTCATGGTGCATCCGGGTTAGCATGGGCGTTTACATGGCTTGCTAGATTAAGTGATAACCATAATAATCATTCAAGCTGTGAACAGTATTTGAAAATGGCGAATAGATTGCTCATATATGAAAATCATTACTATTCGGAAATTGAACAAAACTGGAGAGACTTGCGCTCTACAGATAGACATGAATATGCTAACTTTTGGTGTCATGGTGCTCCAGGTATCGCACTTGCTCGCGCAGAGATTATGCATCATCTTGAAGCAATGAATCTCCTACATGCACAAGAGTGGGAATTTGTTACTCAAGACTATAAGAATGCACTGCAGACTTTGTTGAATCGTGGGAATACATATAATAGTTTTTGCTTGTGTCATGGCATATTAGGAAATGCTGATATTTTGCTACACGTAAGTAAACTGATGAATGATCCTAATCTAGTGGATATTGCAAATGATTGGGCATTGAGAGCAATTGAAGATTATGAGTCATATAAGTCATCTGACCACTTAATTGCAAGATTGGAGTGTGATGGATTGATGACAGGAACTGCTGGGATGGGATACGAATATTTACGATTGTTAGATAATCGGGTGCCTTCAATACTTGCATTTGAATTGCCACGATAACTGTCGTGTTATCGTTTGTTGGATATGGAGATGATCGGTATGAATGATGAGAGGCAAGATAAACAAGATCACCGATGGCGCGTACCATTCATTGAACAGATGCAGCAAACGGAGTGTGGGGCTTGCTGTTTGGCAATGATCATGCATTACTATAAGAGTAGCATAAGTATGTATGATTTACGTGAAGCGCTAGGCAGTGGACGTGATGGGACTAGTTTGTTTCAGTTGAAGAAGACAGCAGAACAGCTTCAGTTTACAGCAAAATGTTATCAGTCAGATTTGGCATTGTTAGAGACTTTACAGTTACCATCTATTATTACTTGGGATGAACATCATTACGTAGTTTTGGAGCGAATCAAACATAAGAAAGATTCAAGCGAGAAGAAGTATACGATTATTGACCCTGCTATAGGACGCAAGCATTTGAATGAAGAATCCTTTATGAGCCACTTTCATGGCTACGTTTTAGAACTTAATCCAACGGCAAACTTCGAGCGTGTAAAGACAGCCAATGTCTGGGCTACTATGTTCAGACTTATCCTTCAGAATAAACAATTGTTCGTTCTGGTATTTTTAGTAACTGCTGTCTTACAATTGTGTGCCATCGCAATGCCAATATTAATTCAGCAATTGATCGACAAGGTGATTATGCCTGCAAATACTACGATGATGAGTGTTATGGCACTGGGTATTCTCATCATGTTAGTCACCTCATCTTTGTTTACCTATATTCGGGGCAGAGTACTTATTACCATGCACAATGTTTTGGATTCGTTGTTACAGATTAATTTTTTTCAACATTTGCTGAAACTCCCCTATAGCTTCTTTATGCTTCGTTCTATAGGAGATCTGTTATTTCGGGCTAACTCGTTGAATATGATACGTGAACTTATTTCTGGAAGTATCATTCGTGGGGTATTAGATGTATTGATGTTAATCGCTCTTTTCATATATATGTCGATACACTCTACTTCCTTGGCATTGTTAGTTGTTGCTTTATCATTAATCAATATTCTTGCAGTTGTATTTACTAAGAAGATAATCGCTGAATGGAATCAGCGTCAGATTCTTGCAGGAACTAATGTACAATCGGTGCAAACGGAGATGCTATTGGGGATATTTCATATTAAGACGAGTGGTATTGAAGAGAGTATGTTTGAGAAGTGGCGACATCATTTCAAAAACTTACTTGATATTTATCGCAGTAAAGAACGGATTACAAACGTACTAGTGACAATGACAAGTCTACTACAGCTAGCAGCACCGCTTATCATATTGTGGTTGGGTGCATATCATGTCTTTGATGGAGTCATATCACTAGGAATGCTTATTGCGATTCAATCCATAGCAAGTCAGTTTTTTGGAGTAAGTGGTAGTTTGGTCGGGACAGTTAACAGCTTTATTCTCACAACTTCATATTTAAAACGTGTTCAAGATGTACTTGATGCTCCAACTGAACATTATGATGGCAGACAAAAAATAGAATTGACAGGGAAGATTGAATTAGAAAATGTATCCTATGCATATTCGAAGTTCTCTGATCAAACATTGTGTGATATTAGTCTGCACATTAAGCCTGGTCAGAAGGTGGCGATTATTGGTCAATCTGGTGCAGGAAAGTCGACTTTAGTCAATCTGCTGATTGGTTTATTTGAACCAACAGCTGGTCGCATTTGCTATGATGGCATAGATTCACAAAATTTAGATATGCAGCATATACGGAAGCAGATTGGTACTGTGCCCCAGAGTATTTACTTATTTAATCGCAGTATCCTAGATAATATTCGATTTTCTGCACCTGAAGCAACAATAGAAGATGTGATGGAGGCAGCAAAAGCTGCTCAAATTCATGATGAAATCATGCAGATGCCGATGAAGTATCATACCATGATAAGTGAAATGGGGATGAATCTATCAGGTGGTCAACGGCAACGGATTGCATTAGCGAAGGCACTGCTAACGAAACCGACAGTCTTATTGCTTGACGAAGCCACAAGTTCACTTGATCATTTAAACGAAGAGAGAATTGATCGTTATTTGTCTGATATTGCATGCACACGCATCGTTATTGCTCATCGCTTAACTACCGTGATGAATAGTGATGTTATTCTTGTATTAGACCAAGGACGCATCAGTGCTATAGGGACACATGAACAATTATTGGAGAAGTCAGCTTATTATCGACGCTACTATGGTGATCTAGCCGCAGTGTGAATACTTAAAAAGGGCTGTCTAGGAAGTGAGATGCTCCCCTTTAAGTAGACAGGTGAAATAATAAAGCCTGCTATTGAAGGGGGGGTTTTTCATGCCTAAAGTACAATACAAAAAAAGACCCCGGAAAGGGTCCCCTTCACACCACAATGCTGATGATAATCCCTGACAAAATGCTGACGAGTGTTGCCCCATACAACAGCTTCAGTCCAAACCGGGCGACGACATTTCCTTGCCTTTCATTCAAGCCTTTTACCGCGCCAACAATTGTCCCGATCGAGCCAAAGTTTGCAAACGAGATCAAAAACACTGACACGATGGCGACCGTTCTTTCGCTTAACTGACCTTGAATTTTCGTAAAGTCGAGGATGGCGACAAACTCGTTCGCCACTATTTTAGTGGCCATGATACTTCCCGCTTGTACGGCTTCGTGCCAAGGAACCCCCATGAGAAAAGCGAGGGGAGCAAAGGCATACCCTAACAACGCTTGGAACGAGATACCGAATACCGCACTGAATAACCCGTTCACCATCGCAATGATTGCAATAAATCCGAGCAACATCGCGGCCACGACTACGGCTACTTTAAATCCATCCAGAATGTACTCCCCGAGCATTTCAAAGAAGGCCTGTCTCTCTTCTTTTTCTTGATCGAGCAAATCATCTTCCGGCTTCACTTCATACGGCGTAATAATGGAAGCAATGATAAAACCACCAAATAAATTGAGTACCAACGCAGCTACTACATACTCCGGTTTGAGCATGGTCATGAAGGAACCCACGATCGACATAGACACGGTGGACATCGCAGAGGCGCACAATGTATACAGCCTGTTTTCGGGTATAGCACCAAGCTGCTTTTTCACGGTAATAAACACTTCGGACTGCCCGACGATCGCTGAGGCAATCGCATTATACGACTCCAATTTTCCCATACCATTCACTTTGCTCAACACAAGTCCTACATAATGAATAAATAAAGGGAGGATCCTCGTGTATTGCAGAATCCCTATCAGTGCGGATACGAACACAATGGGCAGCAACACTTGTAAGAAAAATGGCGATGCACCCGGATTCGCAATGCCACCAAAAACAAAATTGATCCCCTCGTAAGCATACTCCAGGAGTACAGAAAAACTGCTGGCAACTCCTGATATTAAAATGAGTCCAATATTGGTTCGCAACAGCAGCAAGCCAAACACGATCTGAATCAGAATCATGATGAGGATAGGACGATACCGAATACGTTTTTTATTACTACTTGCCAGCCAAGCAAGCAAAAATACCGTGATCAAACCTATACCTGCGATGATATAATTCATGCAACCAACTCCAATAGCAAAAGATTTAGAGCCGACACGTACCATTGCCGATCCGCTTATCTCGCTCCATAATCTTCCCAAAAGAGCACAAAAAAACCCTCCTGAACGATGAATAATCGAACAGAAGGGGGATGAGACAACTATATATCTGCCACGGCGATAGCCTCAATCTCAATCAACAACTCGTCCCTGATGAGTTTGCTCACTTCAACGGCAGAGCTCGCTGGTGGGGTTTCTGTATTCACATACTGATCTCGAATCTCACGGACAATGTGCATCTTGGAGATGTCGGTCACGAAAAAAGTCAATTTCACCACATGATCAAAGCTGACTCCTGACGCTTCTAACGCGAATCGGATATTTTCGAAAACTTGTTTCGTCTGTGCAGCTAAATCACCTGTGCCGACCACTTGGCCTTCCTTGTTGAGGGCCACCTGACCCGATACATAAATCGTCCGTGCATTTCGAACCTCCACCGCATGGGTGTAGCCAAAAGTAGGTGGCATTGTTTCAGGGTTAATGAATGTGATTCGCTTATCATTCTGCATCCGACATGCTCCCTCCTATTAACAATTGTTGGTAAACCATTCTATCATACCCGAAAAATTCTGACCATTCTTCGAGTTTTCAAAGAAAGAGAGGAAAGCCTCATGATTATTACATGTGATGCTTACTGCAACATGGGCTATATTTATTTGCAGCAACCCGATAAGGAAATGATAGATTATCAAAAGGAGAAGGATAACAAGATTAGCCGTTATGTCGATCCTTCCTTGTTGCACATCCCGTTAGTCGTTGATTTCAACAGGGGAAAGCTGTTAGATGACATGCGTTTATCCACGAAAACGTACGAGAAGGCGGTTGACGATGAGATCGATGAGGAATACCAGAACGATCTCGATGAGCAAGGCTACATGACAGGGATTGAACTGAATTTATCCAAAGACAAGCTGGTTCACTTGTTAGAAAATAAAGCGTTTGTGGTTTATCGCACTGAGTGGAAAGGTCTACCCTCTCACCTGGTTACATTGGATGTGGATCACAAAGTCTTTGATTCGAGCAATGTGATTTATCCTCTGAATGAGAAGCAGGATGCGTTCGTGATCATTGAAGTTATGGGAGAGTATCAAATTGGGTTAGTGAAGGCGTTACTAACAAGAAGAAATGATTTATATCCCGTCGAGTACTTGTTGGCTCCGCAGTTTATTTTAAGTGAGTATACGTTATAGAATGGAATGAATAACCCGTCTCCAGCTAAGCTGAGTACGGGTTTTTGCTTATCAATGGTTGTTTTTAAATTGATCAAACAGCCCGCTTCCAGAGCTTTTCGGCTGTTCTTTTTTGTTTGCGGCTTCAAATTGCTGAAACAGTCCGCCGTCATACTTCTTTTTTTCTTCTACTCTTATTTCTTTCTTTTTAGGTAGGGGCTGTTGAATCGGTGTTCTTTCAGGCTTTACAGGATTTACGGGCTTTACAGGCTTTACAGGCTTTACAGGCTTTACATTCTTTTTCTTTCTCGTACTTTTCGTATTTTTCGTAATGATCTTGTTAGGAGGTTGCTTCTTCTTCTTTCTTTTTCTAGTCATATACCAATAGGATAAAGGAAAAATACCGAGCATAATCGCACCGGCTGTAATCAAATACAGCTTCCAGATCGATTGCCTTTTCTCTTCTTCTTGTTTTTCTTTCCGCATCTTTTGGACAACCTGTTCAAAATCGCGAACTTTATAATCTTCTTGAACAGACGACAGGTTCTTTACAAACCCAACCGAACGGCTTCCATAATAGATAAAATGTCGCGGGGCATTGTTCACTGTCATCTGATATATGTATCCTGTCGGGACCCCTGAATCTTGGATTTTTTCTTCGATCTCTCCCATAAGATCAGAAGAAGTCGGATCAATCATTTGGTCATATTCCAAAACTTCATAGTTCTTAAGTTCTTTTTTTCCTACTAACTGAACATTTTCTTCATTGTTAAACAGAAAATACCTCGGAATTCTATTGATATTCTTCCGGTAGACTTTGTTTTTGGGGAAATTATGCAAGGCCATTTGGTTGCTGTGCATTTCCAGTGTCTGCTCTGACAGCAGTACCTCTTCTGCTTCTATAATGGGGAGGTTTTTCTCTAAGGCTTCATATTTAGGGAGCCAGTGAATGATACCATCTGGGTCTAAAAACAAGTAAATATCCTGATATTGAAAGGATGCCACATAGATTTGATCCGTTGGCAGGCTATTAAGATAAAACTCTTTTTCAAATGGTGTTGGATCGAAATTGTATGGGATGTTAAATACTGTTGCCCCATTTATCTCACTCTCATCTACCTCTTCTAACTGTCCGTTATTATGTACGGTAAAGTATAGGGGACCATTATGAGTTGGGTCACCCCAAATGGTCGTTTGATAATATTGATTCGGTTGTAAATGGTATGGTCCAATACCGCTATCGATTTGGATTAAGAGTTCGGACCGCTTGATTCTTTCCTCTTCCGCAGCGGCTTCTTCGCTCGTCTCCTCTTCTTGGCTTGAATCTTCTTCCACGTTTTCTTCATCATCATCGTCATCGTCATGCTTTTTGATTTTAACCGGCTTGGATGATTTGAAACCGCTTGAAGGCTTTGCGCTTTTTATCGAGGAGCTTGAACTTTTGCTGGTTGAGCCTGAGCTTTTTCCTGAAGAGTACGAGCTTCTGCCGGACGAATATGAGCTGGTACTCGATGATCCTGAACTTTTGCCAGACGAATATGAGCTTGTACTAGACGAACCTGAGCTTCTGCCTGAACTACTGGAGCTAGATGAACTTGAGCCTCTAGATGACGCAGGCTCTACAGGAAGGATTACTAGACTAATCATTACAGCGCTAAGAAAATAGGCAAGCAATTTCCGCATGAAATATGACCCCTCTATGAACCAACCAATGGTTCTCTCTATATAACAGTTAAATACTACCACTTCGCATCACGGCAATGCTACAAAATTCCTACCCTTCCTTCTTCATCCTCTTTTGGCTTTTTACGATTACATTTATCCTGTATAATTTTTGAAAAACGGGCAAATAGAAAGAGAGGATTCGCTAGTGACAACCGTATACGATAAGGCGAAATATCATTACGAAAACTTTGAGGAGGATCTGCCTCAAAAACAGGCATACGTACATACAGGTTTTTTCATCGGCTGGTTGATTGAAAATGATATGGTTAGTGAAGATTTTAATAAGAGTTTCGAAAACCTCATCGCTGATTTTAAACAAAGGAAGATTACAGGCCCTGAAGTTTATGAGAAGACAGGTGGAGTATTTGCAAAAGACATGCTGACTGAAGAAGGAAACCAGTTCGCGATGTTTTACTTCGATTTCGATACGGGGGAGTATCGCTATCATTATCTAGAAGCGTTTGATTGTGAGCCAAGTGTGTATCACGTGGACGATACTTGGGAGAATTACGATCATATCAAAGATTGGATCGACAATGAGTACGAGTACTGGTGCGAGAAAAATGAATAAGACCGCGTGATTACGCGGTCCTTACAGTTAAGTCGCTATCTTATTTCTTCAGGATGAAATCAGACATGACTGCCTTTTCCCATTGGATTCCTTTTGGACTCACATTGGTGTAAAGCGTTATGGAGTCCGCATCTTCAACTACGGCTTTCAAATGAAAGTTCATGTCCTTGGGTTGCAAATATTCATCATACAGCTGTTGGTAGTTGGGATCGTTTTTTTCTTTTGCCGCTTTGATGTAGTCCACGGTATCAGGGTCTTTCTCAAAGTTTTTGTATTTCACTTGATACCCGAATGTCGCTTCCACTTTTCCGTCAACTGTCTTCTCTTCATAATCTGATACGGTAAACTCTACAAGCTCATAGTAGGGGGAGAAAGCTTTTTTGCTCTCCTCTTCCATATAGCTTGCGATTTGGATATAGCTTGTAGAGCTGTCGACCGATTGTTTCTGTTCTGTGCCAGCATTCGTCACTTCTTTTGCAGGTGGCGCGGCAGTCTGATTTTGTACGACCGTATCTGAGCTGCAACCACTGAAGAAAATAGCGAAGACCATGCCTATGATCACTTTTTTCAAAGGAAACACCCCTTATCTCGTTCATTTTTTGCTACAAGTAATACGTTCAAGACATGTTCTTTGTCTCCGTATTTTCCAAAATAAACGATCAGGGACGTATGCATAAAAAAGAAAAAACCTTGATACATCAAGGCTTTTCCTTCAATGGCGTCCCCGAGAGGATTCGAACCTCCGACCTACAGTTTAGGAAACCGTTGCTCTATCCTGCTGAGCTACGGGGACAAGTATGATCACCTACTTTCTTATTATATGTGTATATCCAATTTTCGGCAAATCCTATCCGTTCCAGTTCATGTCAGCAGCTCTCGTCTGGAATAGCTGATGCATAACGAATTGGCTTCATGATCCGTTGACGACCGCAAAAAGTGGCAATCTCCGTTCCCCCCATTGAATGGAGGATCTCCAGATTCGCCGCCACGTATCTCCCAATATCGTCGGGAAAGTGTGCGTCGGACGAGAGTGTCAGTGGAACACCATGCGCCACCAAAACGTCGAGGAAAGCAGGACTGGGGCACATTTCCTGAACGGGATAGCGGTAATACAGGCCCGCATTGATTTCGGTCGCTGTATCCGTTTCTTTCAAAGCAGTTGCGATTCGGTGGTAATAGGGAACAAGCACCGATTCCTCTGGACGATAGGAGAATACTTTCAGATTGTCCAGATGGGCAACAAAATCAAACAAGTTGCTCCTAATCATGGAGTCAACTGTGTGGAAAAAGTCCGCGTATAGCTGTTTCAGGTCATGCTGCTCAAACAGATGGCGAGTCTCAGGATTGTCAAAGCCCCATCCTTGCAAAAAATGAACAGAACCGATCACATAATCCCACGAAGCACCTGCCAGCAAGCTCTCCAATTCTACTTCCCCGCCGATAAAGTAATCCGCTTCGATCCCCAGCCGCAACTCCACACCGCTTGCCGACCAACGCTGCTTTGCTGCCTCAATGGCGACACAAAAGTCGCTAAGGCTCTCGGTGCATACTTGATCAAGCCATGTGCGCTGCAAGCGACCCAAATCGGTGTCACCCAGCTCCATATACCGTTCAAAGTAGGGACGGGCTTCACGAAAGCGGTATAAATGATCGACAATCCCCACTTCCTTCAAGCCTTTGTTTAACGCCTCACGTAAATACAGATCAATCCATGACGGGTCATATGCCCCAAGAGACATCCGGTTATTTAATCGCGCAAGACTGTCCAGCAGCCAGGCACGGGTATGTCGAGGTTCAGATAACGGATAAAAGTGGTCGAGGGCAGCATTGGTACGGTCGAGCCAACGCAATGAAAAAGGCCCTTCTTCCAGATGAAGATGATAGTCGATCAGCATATGAAGTCTCTCCTTCCCGGATGTTCGCTTATCCAGGTAGTTTGCATGCCAGACGAAAGCCATTCATCCGGCATCGGCTGGTCACAAACAACCGCGCTGACATCCTTCCAGCCGCAAATACGAAAAAATTGCGTTTGGCCGATCTTCGATGTGTCTCCCAATACATAGACTTGCTCCGCCCGCTGTATCATCATGGTCGAGCACAGCGTTTCTTCCATGTCATAATCGGTGAAGCCATCAGCCGTAATTCCTCCACAGGAAATAAAAGCTTTATCAAAATGAAAACGAGAGAGCTGCTCGCAGGTAAACGCCCCAGCAACTGATTTTTGGGCCGGATGGGTCAGCCCCCCCAGCATAATTACCTGACCGTTGAATTGATTGGCTTCCAACAGCTCGTTTAGTAGAGAAGCGGCGGGGAGCGAGTTCGTGACAATCGTTAATTGGTTGAGACCCTTTATAGCACGTGCCAATTCCAGTGTTGTCGTCCCGACATCGAGCGCGATGGTATCCCCATCAGACAAAAGTTCAGCCGCTATTTGCCCAATTTTCGTTTTTGCCGTCTGTTGGATCGCCTGTTTCTTTTCAAAGTGCGGCTCACGCTTCGCCAAATGATAAGGGATTGCTCCTCCGTACACTCGCTTTAACAAACGTTGCTGTTCCAAATGGTCCAGATCACGTCGTATTGTCTCCGGTGTTACTGACAGGTTTTTTGCCAGACTCATCACCTGAATTTTACCGTGGCGGTTCAATTCGTCGAGAATCACTTGCTGTCGTTCTTCAGGCAATAGTGTCATAAAGCGGAATCACATCCTTGGGACTTACATACAATGTTTTTGTTGCACCTATCTGCTCCTGCTCGAAAGACAGGTGAAGAGTGTCCACCAGTACAGGAACATCACCAATGTTCAGTTCGTAACGGGAAATGTTGCCGAGCATGGTTACTTGAGCGATATTCCCGGTCAAGCAGATGTCCTCTCCAGTCAAAGGCTGTTCGCGAAACGTCTCGGGACGGATTGCGAAACGCTCAACTGCCGGATGAGACAAATGAGGCGCGATTTGGCTAAGCTGTTCGGCAGTCAACACGTTGTAATTGCCAATGAAGCGAGCAACAAATTCAGAACGAGGTTGCGTGTAAATCTCTTGAGGACTGCCGTGCTGAACGATTCGTCCACCATTCATGATGTAGATGCGGTCACTGACAGCCATGGCTTCTTCCTGATCGTGAGTAACCAGCACAGTCGTCATGTTTAACTCACGTTGAATTGTGCGTAGCTGCTTTTGCAAATTTTTACGAATCTGGGCATCAAGCGCACTAAGCGGCTCATCCAGCAGAAGCACTTTTGGCCGGGTGACCAGAGAACGGGCGAGTGCCACACGCTGCTGCTGGCCGCCAGACAATTCACGTGGGTAAGCCTGCTCCTTTCCCACCAATCCCACCAGCTCAATCATTTCCTGGACACGTAGCCGAATCTCCGTTTTCGAGATTTTGTTCATTTCCAGGCCAAAGGCAATGTTTTGACTGACCGTAAGATTGGGAAAAAGCGCATACGATTGAAACACCATGCCGATCTGTCTGTTTTTTGGCGACACGTCCGTTACATCTTTGCCGTCAATGTAGATCATGCCCGTATCAGGAGCCGTCAAACCACTGAGGATGCGTAGCAGCGTACTTTTGCCACACCCGCTAGGGCCAAGCAAGGTAACCAGCTCGCCTTTTTCAATCGCAAGATCGAGTTGCTGCAACACATGTTGACCGTGAAAGGTTTTGGACAAGTGTTCGATTTGGACGTAACTCATCAGGGGACCTCCTTGCGTGCGAAGCTTCGGCGCGTGAATTTTACAACCAGGCCAGTGATAATAGCCATCAGGACAAAATAAGTGACCGTAATCGCGCTGGCGACGTGTCCACTTGACGATAGCTTGGCGTATAGATACATCTGCAGGGTTTCGTATCTTCCACCCACCAGGATGTTAATCAAAACGAATTCACCAAACAAAATGGAGAACGACAAGAGTGAGGACACGAAAATTCCAGACATGATATTCGGAACGATAATCCGTACGAATGCCTGCCAGTGGCTCGCACCCAATAGCTCAGCTGCCTCCATCAACGAACGTGCCTGCATGGCAAGCAGGCTGTTGCGCGTTCCCTGATAAAGATACGGAAGCAAACCGACCAAATACGCCCCGGCTGTGATGATGACCATTGGAATTCCGTTTCCTGAATAAGTACGGATCAATCCGACCGCCATAATGACACCCGGAACGGCATAGGTCAGCATCACCAAAATCTGAACCAGCCTCTCCATCCGGGGAGCGTAGACGATAATGGAGAATACAGCAGGAACAATAATGACGACGGCAACGACAGTCGTCAGAAAGCTGAGCAGAAAAGAACGCCCGAACGCCTGCAAGAATCGGGGATCGGCATACAGCTCCGCAAACCATTTTCCTGTGAGTCCTTCTGGCAAAACTGTGCTGTTCCACTCTGTTGCCAGTGAGTAAAGGATGGTAGCAGCTACTGGCAAAAACAAATACAGCATGACCAACGCAAACGACAAGGATGGCAAACTGATCCGCTTCAAGACAAATCCCTCCGAATCTTCCGCGTCAGCCACTCGTTCACGAGTAAGGCTCCGGCAAGCGTCAGGCCGAGCAGTACTGCGAGAGCGCTACCCAGCTCGGGTCTGGCAAAAATGTCGCCAGATACTAGCGCGCCAATCCGAATGGGCACCAGATTGTAGTTACTCCCGGTTAGCGCGTAGGCTGAAGCATAGGCACCCATTGCATTGGCAAACAGAATGCTGAATGTGCCAACGATGCCTGGAAGCAGTACTGGAAACCCGATTCTCAGCCAAAACTTCCATGGACTTGCCCCAAGCAGCTCGGCCGCTTCCATCCATTGGTTTTGAATGGCGTTGTACAGGGGATACAAAAGCATTACCGCCAGGGGCAGTTGAAAATAAATATAAACAAGCGTCAAGCCGCTCCACGAATACAGAGTAAAGGACTGTCCAAAATCAATCCCCAGTTGCTTCGCGAGCAAAACAAACAATCCACTGTTTCCCAACAGGACAATAAAAGCAAAAGCGAGCGGAATCCCCGCAAAATTGGAGGTTAGATTGGTAATGACAAGCACTCGCTGTTGCAGAGCCTGTGGAAAACGGGTAATCGCATAGGCGGCGAAAACAGCAACGACGATTCCAATGAGAGCAGACAGGAACGAGATGAGCACGCTGTTCTCAAAAGCCTGCAAGTAATACGGATTTGAAAAAATTTCACGATAGTGACTCATGGTAAAACCGCCGCCCCCCTCGGCCTGAAAGCTCCCTCCAATCATGGAAAGCAACGGGACGAGAAGAAACAGAGCGATCATTGCAAAGAACGGAATCGTCGTGACCCAAAACATACTGACAAATCGTTTCATCGCAAAAGCTCCTTTCTTAGAGGAAAAGACGCCCCCTTAGGGAGACGTCTTACTCAGCCCTCATACGTTCAATGGCTGCATCTCTTTCGAGGGGGAGATGCCAAGCAAATGGCAGGCAAGCGGAGCCACCTGCAATTGCGGAATTGCCTCCTCTCGAATACCCGGAGATATCAGATTACTGATGACAAACAGGGGGACGTCCCGGTCAGCGCTAGAAGTGCCGCCATGATTTCCATCGGCTGTCATCCCGTGATCCGCTGTCACGATGATTTGATAACCCGCGTCGATCCACGCAGGAAGCACATTTGCCAGTATCGAATCTGCCGCCAGAACGCGATTTCGATATTGCGCGGAATCAGCCGTATATTTATGTCCGTCATCATCGATATTCATGGAGTGGACGTAAAGAAAATCTGGATTGTATCCATTCAATAAAAAGTTGGCGTCAGCAAATAAGTGTGTATCCGGATAGTGATCTTCCCAGTAGAACATCCCGTTTTGTATCGGCTTGTCGGAGTTCAATTGGATTCGGTCGTGAAACGGATTGAATGGGGCCTTGTTATAAAGCTCGCTTACCCAACCATAAGCCGCAGCAGCGTTGGACATCCCGTTTTTTTGCGTCAGGTGAAAGAGACTCTCCTGATGCGAAAGCCGAACCGTCTGATTGCTGGAAATGCCGTTCTTCCACACAGGGGTTCCCGTTAAAAGAACCTCGTACAAAGGGCGCGACAGACTGGGCAATTCCGATCGTACCTGAAAGCGGGCCGCAATGCCGTACTCGACCAGGTGATGCAGGTACCCCATGTGCGAGATGGCTGTGTCAAATCTCAATCCGTCGAGCACAATCATGGCGAGCTTGCTAGCGCACATGGATTAACACCTGCTCTTGCCATAGCTGCGGCAATTTTTTGGTTGTCTCTTCCCAAGCAGTCAAATCGCCCACCGGACGTGCGTTTTTATACATATCATCGGGGAGCAGCATAGCTTTAGCGGATTCATCCAGCTTGGCGTTAGCACGAATTGGTCGTGCATAGCCGCGAGCCAAATTGGACTGTCCAGCGTCGGAGAGAATGTATTCACGAGCCAGCATGGCAGCGTGTGGGTGCTTGGCGTACTTGTTGATAACCGTAGCATACCCGCTGCTGACTGATGCTTCCTCCGGGATGAGGACATCAAAGCGGTTTTTATCGATTTTGTCCCGATACCCGAGCGCGTTGAAGTCCCACAAGATTGCGACTTCGACCTCACCCTTTTCTAGATTGGCAAGGCTCGGATCGCTCGTACTGAGTCGCTTGTTTTTTGCCAACTCAGCGAAAAAGTCTATGCCGGGCTGAATATTTTTCTCATCTCCCCCATTAGCATAGGCCGCGGCCAGTACGGCAAACTGCGCCTGATTCGCTTTCATAACATCGCCGATCGCGATCTTGTAGCTTCCGTTTTTCAAATCTGCCCAGGTCTTGGGAGGATTCTGCACCTTTGTCTTGTCAGTAATAAAGGCCAGTGTTCCAGTATAGCCCAGCAACCAATGTCCTTCATCATCTTTTGCCCAGTCGGGAATGTCGTTCCAGTAAGAGGTTTTGTAAGGCAGCGTCAGCCCTTTTTGCTTGGCTAACGGTCCAAAAGCGATACCTACGTCGCCGATGTCTGCTGTGGCGTCTTCTTTTTCTGCTTCAAACTTAGCCAATTCTTCTGCGCTCGACATGTCTGTGTCCGTATGCTTCAAGCCGTATTCCTTTGCGAGATTGCCCCAAGTCTCTCCCCAGTTTGCCCACGTGTCCGGCATACCCACGGAGTTGACTTCGCCCTCCTGCTTTGCTTTTTCCACGATTTGATCCAGGGTCAATTGCGACGTATCCAGAGAAGTGCCTGATTTCGTTTCGGTGGCACATCCCGCAAGCAGAAAAACGGATGTCATGACAACAACGGTTCGTTTCCAGCTTAACTGGTTCCCTTTCATCTTTAAGGCCCCTTTTCGTTTTTATTTGTGTTTGATTCCTTTGTTTTTCCTAAGCTAATCGTAAACAACCAACATGAAACTGATATAAATGCGTTGTTAAAAAGCTATTAAGACTCTATGAAAAATAGAAGTGAACGCAAAAAGTGGCCCTCTGAATACCAGAGAACCACCTAGTCCTTCGTTTTTCCTCTTTAATTGTGTGCAAATTGCTCCTCTTCCGTCGACCCGCTGAGTGCAGTCGTAGAGGAATTGCCGCCAGAGATAACTTGCGCAATCTCATCGAAATACCCGGTACCGACTTCGCGTTGATGACGAGTGGCCGTATAGCCATGTACTTCGCTGGCAAACTCATCCTGCTGCAATTCAGAGTAGGCAGCCATTCCGCGGTCACGATAGCCGCGTGCCAGTTCAAACATGCTGTAATTCAGGGAGTGGAAGCCAGCGAGTGTGACAAATTGGAACTTGTAGCCCATCTCGCCGATCTCTTCCTGGAAGCGAGCGATGGTCTGTTCATCCAGCTTCTTTTTCCAGTTGAAAGAAGGAGAGCAATTGTAGGCTAGCAGCTTGCCCGGGTATTTGGCATGAATCGCTTCTGCAAAACGGCGTGCTTCCTCCAAATTCGGCTCTGAAGTCTCGCACCAGATCAAATCTGCATAGGGAGCATACGCCAGTCCGCGGGCAATCGCTGCATCCAATCCGCCGCGTAGACGGAAGAACCCTTCTGCTGTTCGTTCACCCGATAGGAATGGTTTATCCTGCTCGTCGATGTCGCTGGTGATCAGGAAAGCGCCATTGGCATCGGTACGTGCCACGATAATTGTCGGGACTCCCATCACATCTGCCGCAAATCGGGCGGAAATCAGATTACGTACAGCCGCCTGCGTCGGAATGAGTACCTTTCCGCCCATATGGCCGCATTTTTTCTCGGAAGCCAGCTGGTCTTCAAAATGCACGCCTGCTGCACCCGCTTCAATCATACCCTTCATCAATTCGAAGACGTTCAGTGGCCCACCAAAGCCCGCTTCTGCGTCCGCTACGATCGGAGCAAACCAATTCGTCTCTGTACCGCCCTCTGATTGATCGATCTGATCAGCCCGTTGCAGTGCCTGATTAATTCTTCTTACGACTTGGGGAACACTGTTTGCCGGGTAGAGGCTTTGATCAGGATACATCTGACCAGACAGATTGGCATCGGCCGCTACCTGCCAGCCACTCAAATAAATCGCTTTTAATCCTGCCTTTACCTGCTGAATCGCTTGATTCCCGGTCAAAGCCCCCAACGCTTTAATATGGTGCTCGGTATGCAAGAGGTTCCACAGACGCTCTGCTCCGAGATGAGCCAGCGTATGCTCGATTTGTACGGAACCGCGCAGACGAACGACATCTTCTGCCGTATACGGGCGTGTAATTCCTTGAAAACGCTCGCCTTGCCAGCTTTGCTCCACCTGTTGAATCGCTTCTTGCTTGTTTACTTTCGTCATTTTCATTTCCCCCACTCTTTATATTTTTACAAATAGCGATAACCCGGTACTGTTAGGAAGTCTTCAAAATCTTCTGTCGTTACCAATTGCAAGAATAGATCACCAGCAATCGGATACTTGCTGTTGTCATACCTCTCTTGGCCAATTGCTTGCTTTATCGCTTGCAGCTCCTCACTCAGCCACTGCTTTACCAAGCCTTCCGTCACCTTTTTACCATCCTGCAAGACTCCGTGACGGTGACGCATCCATTGCCAGACTTGTGCCCGCGAAATTTCTGCTGTAGCTGCATCCTCCATCAGATTGTTGATCGGCACGGCCCCAGAGCCTCGCAACCATGCCTCGATGTACTGCAAGCCTACGCTAATATTCGTACGGACACCCGCTTCTGTAATCGTGCCCTCTGGGACTGCCAGAAGATGCTTAGCAGATACGTCTACGTCTTCACGTTTGTACCAAATTTGGTTCGGCTCTCTCATCAAGCGATCGAACACTTCCATGGCTACTGGCACTAGCCCAGGGTGAGCAACCCAAGTCCCATCATGTCCATCGTACGCTTCCCGCTCTTTGTCAGCGCGTACTTTGGCGATGGCTTCTGCATTTTGTACCGGGTCATTTTTCACCGGAATTTGTGCAGCCATTCCCCCAATGCAAGGCGCCATCCGTTTATGGCAAGTCTTCACGGCCAGCGTGGTGTATGCTTTCATGAACGGAACTGTCATGGTTACTTGCGCACGATCCGGTGTAATGACATCAGGCTGATTCCGCAGCTTTTTGATATAGCTGAAAATGTAATCCCAACGTCCGCAATTCAGCCCTGCACTATGCTCACGCAGCTCGTACAGAATCTCATCCATCTCAAAAGCTGCGAGGATCGTTTCGATCAATACTGTCGCGCGAATTGTGCCGCGTGGAATATTTAATTCATCCTGCGCGAAAAGGAAGACGTCGTTCCAAAGGCGGGCCTCCAAATGGCTCTCCAGTTTCGGTAAGTAGAAATACGGTGCTGTCTGATTCGCGATAAGAGCATCTACGTTGTGGTAAAAGTAAAGTCCGAAGTCAAGCAGACTGCCGGAGATCGGTTTTTGATCGAGGAGGATGTGTTTTTCTTCAAGATGCCAGCCACGAGGACGCACGATCAAAACCGCCGTCTTTTCTTTGAGGGCGTATGATTTGCCTTCCGGACTGATGTAAGAGATATTGCGGCGTACCGCATCCTTCATGTTGATTTGGCCTTGGATGGTGTTCTCCCAGGTCGGTGAGTTCGCGTCCTCAAAATCAGCCATGAAAAGCCGAGCACCCGAGTTCAGTGCATTGATGACCATTTTCCGATCACCCGAAGGTCCCGTAATCTCCACCCGTCTGTCCTGTAAATCTTTGGGCAATGAAGCAACAGTCCAATCTCCTTTACGAATGTCCGCTGTTTCCTGTAGAAAATCGGGCAGTTGACCTGCATCGATCTGCAATTGACGATCCACGCGTTTAGCCAACAATTGTTGTCGTCTGTCGCCGAACCTTTGCTCCAGCTTCATCACGAATTGAATCGCTTCTGGTGTCAGGATATCTTGATAACCGGGGTGCATCTCACCTGAAATCTGCACCTCCAGCGGATATGGATTCGTTGGTACGGTAGTCAAAACAGCTCCTCCTCCCTCACTTCGAAGTTATTATGATACAGATCGACAAAATGTTTTTTATTATATAACAGCAGGAGCAAAAAAAATGTCCTTACTCCTGATACCCACTGCCACTGCAATGGCTGCAGCATACATGACCATCCCCCAAGCAATTGTGGCAAGCCGCTCCGTTGGCATCATGACCAACGCCTCCACATCTTGGGCAATTTTGTTCTCCGTTTCCTTCACACCGATAGCAGTCCATTCTCCATTCCTCCGTTTCTGTATTAAAACAATATTCTTAAAATTTGTTTTTATTATATAACAGAGAATAGTACAGTGCAACACATTTTTTGAAAAAATCCATCTGTATTAGTACACAATATAAAACAGCCCTTGACCCGCTATGGATCAAGAGCTGCTTTCTAAATCTCTCGCTTATTACTTCTGTGCAATCTTTTCTACTCCGCCCATGTACGGACGAAGAACTTCTGGAATCACGATTGCTCCGTCTGCATCTTGGTAGTTTTCCAAGATAGCTGCTACTGTACGTCCAATCGCCAAACCAGAACCATTCAATGTATGCACAAATTCTGGCTTCGATTTCGTATCACGACGGAAACGGATATTGGCACGGCGCGCCTGGAAATCTTCAAAGTTCGAGCAAGACGAGATTTCACGGTATGTGCCGCCGCTTGGAATCCAAACTTCCAGGTCGAATTTCTTCGCAGCCGTAAATCCTAGATCGCCGGTGCACATGCTCAGGACACGGTATGGCAGTCCAAGCAGTTGAAGCACCTTCTCAGCGTTTTTCACCAGTTTATCGAGTTCGTCATAAGACTCTTCTGGTTTCACGAATTTCACCAGCTCAACTTTGTTGAATTGATGCTGACGAATCAACCCACGCGTATCACGGCCAGCAGAACCCGCTTCCGAACGGAAGCATGCGCTGAAAGCAGTGTAGTAGCGAGGGAGATCCGCTCCATCCATGATTTCATCACGATGCATATTGGTGACTGGCACCTCTGCAGTTGGAATCAGGAAGTAATCTGGTCCCTCGATTTTGAATGCATCCTCTTCGAACTTAGGCAATTGACCTGTTCCCGTCATACTCGTACGGTTGACGATATATGGCGGGATCACTTCTTCATAGCCATGTTCATTCGAGTGCAGATCCATCATGAAGTTCATCAGTGCGCGCTCCAGACGTGCGCCCAAGCCTTTATAGAAAACAAAACGGCTTCCTGTTACTTTTCCCGCCGTTTCAAAATCGAGAATGCCTGCTTGGCTAGCCAGCTCCCAGTGTGGCTTAATCTCGAAGTCAAATGCACGTGGCTCACCCCATGTCCAGGCAATCACGTTATCGTCTTCTGTCGTACCGATCGGCGTGCTTTCGTGCGGCAGGTTCGGGAGGCTCAGCAAAATGAACTCCAGCTGCTCATCCAGTTGGCGCAGCTCTTCATCCAAAGCCTTGATGCGCTCATTTACTTCTTTCATTTCAGCGATCAGATGGTCTGCATTTTCCTTATTGCGTTTCATCACCGCTACTTGCTCGGATACCGTGTTACGCTTATTTTTCAGCGCTTCTGCTTCTTGGATGATTTGGCGACGTTTTTCATCTACTTCCACGAATTGATCCAACGCAGAAATATCTTCATTGCGGTGAGCCAAACGGCGTTTTACTTCTTCCAAATCCTGGCGTAATACTTTTACGTCCAACATGTGTGAATCCCTCCGAATCGTATTAAAAAAAAACAAAAAACACCCGTCCCCTGTTAAGGGACGAGTGTTGTATACCCGCGTTGCCACCCTCGTTGACATATGCAGCAATCCTCATGCATATGCCCACTCTTCCGTCATAACGGGACGGTTCCGGGCAAAGTTGTTGTTCCTTTGCCACTCCGAGATGGATTCCTTCACATAACCGGATCGGTTCGCACCTACCACCGACTCTCTAGGCCTGGCTCTTGTGAAGTACTTGTTCTCATCATCGCATTCTCATTCATGAATACTATTATTGTTAACTGTACTACAGGATCTATACGTATGTAAAGAGTAGCCCGCCTCGATCTCTTCAGAAAAAAAGAAGATCGGCGCCTTTTTACGGCCGATCTTCCGGTATGACAGCTAGTTAGCTTCTGTATTCCTTGACCATGTCGAGGAAATATTTATGCAGTCTTGTATCTTCGGTCAATTCTGGGTGAAAGGCTGCTGCCAAATAGTGACCGTTTCGGGCGACAACAATCTTGTCTTCGTGCTTGGCCAAGACTTGACCGTTCTCTCCCACTTCCATGATATACGGTGCTCTGATGAACACTGCCGGGTAATCTGCCGCCACACCCGCAACAGGCATCAAGGCTTCAAAGCTCTCCTTTTGGCGACCAAAAGCATTCCGCTCGACTTTGATCTCCATCAACCCTAAATGGCAATCGTCTTGTCCTTGAATCTGTTTTGCCAGTAGAATCGCTCCTGCGCAAGTTCCGAAGATCGGCTTGTTCGCCTTACCAAACTCTTGAACCGCCTCCATGAATCCGTACTTGTGCATCAGCTTGCTAATCGTGGTGCTTTCTCCGCCGGGAATGACCAGCCCGTCGAGCTCATCCAGTTCTGCTACTTTTTTGACCGGGACAGCTGTGGCACCAACCTCTTCTAGCATTCTCACATGTTCTGCTACAGCTCCTTGTAGAGCGAGTACGCCGATTTTCATGCTACTCACCTTACCAGCCGCGCTCTTGCATGCGATCAGCTTCACGAATCTTGGAGATTTCGATTCCTGGCATTGCCGTCCCCAAGCCTTTGGATACGCGAGCAATCAGTTCGTAATCCGTGTAGTGGGTGGTCGCTTCCACAATCGCGCGAGCAAACTTCTCTGGATTCTCTGATTTAAAGATACCAGAGCCTACAAACACGCCATCGGAGCCCAATTGCATCATCAGGGCAGCATCTGCTGGAGTTGCTACTCCACCTGCTGCGAAGTTTACGACTGGCAGCTTACCTGTTTTGTGTACCTCTTCAAGCAGTTCGTATGGGGCACCCAGGTTTTTGGCTTCCGCCATCAGTTCATCGTAGGACATGGCTTGCACTTTGCGGATTTGGGACATCATCGTGCGCATATGACGAACAGCCTCTACAATGTTTCCGGTTCCTGGCTCACCTTTTGTGCGGATCATGGATGCACCTTCTCCGATACGGCGGAGAGCTTCACCCAGATCACGGGCGCCACATACAAACGGTACAGTGAACTCTTTTTTATTGATATGGTACAAGTCATCTGCTGGAGTGAGTACTTCACTCTCATCGAGATAATCTACACCCAGAGACTCGAGAACACGCGCTTCAACAAAATGACCGATACGAGCCTTCGCCATAACAGGGATCGAAACAGCATTCAGTACTTCCTCTACAATGCTAAGGTCCGCCATACGCGCAACTCCACCAGCTGCACGAATGTCAGACGGTACACGCTCCAAAGCCATTACAGCAACAGCACCCGCTGCTTCTGCAATTTTCGCTTGTTCAGCATTTACGACGTCCATAATAACGCCGCCTTTTTGCATTTCAGCCATACCTCTTTTTACGCGGGATGTTCCTACTTGTACCATGTCATTACCCCCTACATCATGAGTCAGAACCGAAACTGTTATGTGGTGTTATGGTTCTTGTTACCGTCATTGTAAACGATAGATGTAGGGGAAAACAACAGTTATTTAATTTCCTGTCCCACTGCTAAACAAATTGCTGAAAAACTCTATGATGCTGCGGAAGAACAGACGAATCCAGCTGGCTTCCTCTACTGCCTGTCCTGCTACTACATCAACACCTGCTTTTGTCGCGTCTTCAGGCTGCAAATAATCCGTATCCTTCATGCCTTCTTCTTTCAATACGATCTTACCGACAACCTGTCCTTGCGTAATTGGCGCGGTCAGCTCCTGGAAGGTAACAGTTGGTGTGAATTTTGCTTCTGTACCGATCTTTGTAATCATATTTACTTCGCTACCTGTAACGGCTGGAACTGTTACCTCTACACCGTTTTTCACAGGGGCTATTTCAAACCCTTTAACTGGTACATTCTTGTCCATTTGTTTCGTCAGTTTGTAATTGTTAAAACCGTAGTCAAACAGTTTTCTGGTCTCCGCGAAACGCTTTGTATTGCTATCTGTATTCATTACTACACTAATCAAACGCATGTTGTCACGAACAGCCGTCCCTGTAAAGCAATAGCCCGCTGCAAGTGTATGCCCTGTTTTCAATCCATCTACGCCCGGATAGTAGCTAATCAGACCAGGCAGCATCCAGTTGAAGCTTTTCTTGCTCCACTCTTGTGGGGTACCTGTTCGGAATGTGAAGTTTGTTTTTTTGGAAACTTCCAATGCCTCAGGGAAATCACGGATCAGAGCACGTGCGAGGATAGCCGAATCGCGTGCCGACATCAGATTTTCTGGTTGATCGGTTTTCACTGAATACGGGCCCAACTCATTAGCTGGCAAACCTGTAGAAGTAACAAACATCGTATTTTTCATACCAAGCTCTACTGCTTTTTTGTTCATCATTTCAACAAAGGCAGCTTCACTGCCTGCGACCTTCTCAGCCAAAAGTACGGTTGCGTCGTTAGCAGAAACGACTGTCATCGCTTCCGACAATTGTTTAACTGTAAATGATTCACCTAAATTCAGGTACACACCAGACGAATCTGAAATTTTCGCGATATAAAAAGCATACTCACTTACCGGGACAACATCATCCCAGTTAATTTTCTTTTGTTTAACGGCTTCCTGAACCAGGTATTCAGACATGATTTTACTCATGCTAGCTACCGGAAGTGCTACGTCAGGATCTTTACTATAGAGAACCCTTCCCGTCGATGCCTCAACAAGAATGGCAGACTTCGCTTCCAGTTGTAAATTCGCTTGAGATGCTACAGGGGCAGCTTCCACCTTTGAAACCATTCCTCCCATTGCTGTAGCAAAAACAGCGACCGAAAGGAACAGACCTGTCAATCGCTTTGTCCATGTCTTTCGCTTCATGTAATCTCTCACTCTCCTATTTCTGTCGATTTTATTTTTTCATGAAACAAGCACACAATTGTAAGTGTACCATAGGTTGCAGGGTGGCTTGAAGCGAGATTCCTCCTATTTCCACAAGTTAGTAGCTAGTAAAAATCCCCTCTCTTATTAAAAGAAAGGGGACCTGGGTCTTCCGTACTATTTTTCGCTTAGGAAATCGAGTAGTTAGGTGATTCTTTTGTAATTTGTACATCGTGTGGGTGGCTCTCACGCAAGCCAGCACCGGTAATGCGGACGAACTGGGAGTTTTGAATCAAATCTTCGATGGTCTTCGCTCCGCAGTATCCCATACCTGCACGCAGTCCACCAATCAACTGATACGTGACATCCGCCAATGGGCCTTTGTAAGGAACACGGCCTTCGATCCCTTCCGGAACGAGCTTTTGTGCGTTCTCTTGGAAGTAACGGTCCTTACTGCCGGCTTTCATCGCGCCAATCGATCCCATTCCGCGATATACCTTGAAACGACGACCTTGGAAAATCTCGAATTCGCCCGGGCTTTCTTCTGTACCGGCGAACAGACTGCCGATCATGATCACAGAAGCACCTGCACCAATTGCTTTTGGCAAATCACCGGAGTATTTAATGCCGCCGTCGGCAATAATTGGAATATTGTACTCTCGCGCTACTTGTGCACAATCGTGGATCGCTGTAATTTGAGGAACACCGATACCTGCTACGACACGCGTTGTACAAATGGAACCAGGACCGATACCAACCTTCACCACAGATGCCCCAGCTTCGATCAGATCGCGTGTAGCTTGTCCAGTTGCAACGTTTCCTGCGACGATTGTGAGCGTTGGGTATTCTTTGCGAACTGCTTTTACCGTTTCAAGTACGCCTTTGGAATGCCCATGAGCGGTATCGATCACCAATACGTCCACGCCAGCTTGTACCAGTGCAGCTGTGCGCTCAAACGTGTCAGCAGATACCCCAACAGCAGCACCACACAGCAAGCGGCCTTGTTTATCTTTTGCTGCATGCGGGTATTGGATGGCCTTTTCAATATCTTTAATCGTAATGAGTCCACGCAGAGTGTTGTTCTCATCCACCAACGGGAGCTTTTCGATCTTATGTTGTTGCAAAATCAATTCTGCCTGTTGCAATGTGGTACCGACAGGAGCCGTCACCAGGTTTTCCTTGGTCATAACCTCTTTGATCTTGATGGAGAAGTCATGTACAAAGCGCAGATCGCGGTTGGTGAGAATTCCGATCAGCTTTTGATTGTCATCGACAATCGGAACACCGGAGATACGATATTTACCCATGAGAGCATTCGCTTCTTCGACGGTATGCTCTTGGGACAAAGAGAATGGATTAGTAATAACGCCACTTTCAGAGCGTTTTACACGATCTACTTCGCTTGCTTGTTGCTCGATGGACATGTTTTTATGGACAATCCCGATACCACCTTGGCGAGCCATGGCGATTGCAAGTCCAGACTCCGTTACGGTGTCCATACCTGCACTGATCAGAGGAATATTCAGCTTCACATTCTCACTCAATTGTACTCGTAGATCAACATCCCTTGGCAAAACTTCAGATTTTGCTGGAATGAGCAATACATCGTCAAACGTTAAGCCCTCTTTAACAAATTTGTCTTCCCGCACAGTTGAAAGCTCCTCTCGGCGAATGGTTTAAGACAGTTTAACAAACGGCTTAATTTACTGTCAAGAAATGAGTATATCGTTCGGTTATAGATTCAATTAGACAGATAAATCAAAAAAAAATTAGGGAAACTTAACCATATTACGAAAATTGGTAAAGGTGGGTAACATGGATAACGCTTGGAAAACATTACGCTATTTTGAGACAGAACCAACTGCACGTAAATATTTGGCTGCCTGCTATCACGACATGGGTGTTGAGCATGCGGAGCGACTAGCTTTTCAACAAAGCTCGCGTTTCCTGTTTCTATGGAGACAAGCCAGACATTTTTATTCCACTTCCGCTGTTGCCGACTTGTCCATCCAGCCATTGCTGCTGTTTTATGGCTGCTCTCACTTGTTGAAGGCGATGTTATTGACTCGTGATCCGTATTATCCCCAAAACAGTCGTGTTCTTCAACATGGTGTCACGACACGAAAGCTTAAACGAAACGCCTATATGCTCATGGAAGACGAAGTTCGTCCACAAAAGGAAGGGTTTTTTGCGCAATTAGCTCACGCGTTCCAGCTTGCGCCGTTACAAGACCGCTATTCAGTCCATGACTTATTTTCATCCATCCCCAGCGTCAGCGATAGTTACGGAATTGCTACGGATAAACCGCGTAACTGGTTAACGCTAAAGATTGAGCATATAAGTCAGGATGATTTGGTTCGCATTACCTTTCCTGAAAAAACGGAGGGGCCACTGTCCTATTCAACTGAGACCTTCATCCAGTACATTCGCAGGCTGGCTCCATCTGTTTGTAACTTGGAAAAACTCGCCTCGGTAAATAGTAAAAACATAAAGGAACTGACCCTTCCTCAGTGTGCCCTGTCTGAACTGGATCAACACCCGTTATTTCGTTTGCATCAGAACGTCCTCTTCTTTTGGAATGGGTCTGCTTCTTCTCTACCTCTTCCCGAATGGGCCAGTCATTACTTGCTGCTTTATGTACTCAGCATGCTTTGCCGCTATGAAACGGAATGGTGGGGAGAGCTAACGATGTCTCACGGACTTGTTGAGCGATATTTGGTTGAACATTTTTTGGATAACCACATGGATACCTTTCCCTCGGTTATTCGAAGGCATTTTCACCGAAACCACTGGATGCCCCTTCCCTCTTTGCCCTCAGATCTGTATTAGTTTTCCTGCCACCGCTTTATCTACACGAAAAAACCTTCCTGCCATCATCAGCAAGAAGGTTTTTTTTATTCCCTGAAAACTGGATCTGCATGATCAGTTGCTAAGTGTGTGGATAAGTCCTCGACCGATTAGTATTCGTCAGCTCCACGCGTTACCGCGCTTCCACACCG
>NZ_JBHVSO010000015.1:0-123511 GCF_042885155.1 Brevibacillus sp. NPDC058079 | reverse complement strand
TCAACATTCAAACCAGGAATTTTGAAGTTTACAACTGTTGCTGCATCGATAGCTTTATTAAAAGCTACTTTTAGCTCAGTCTTGGTAATAGCACTTACAGATTCAACTTTGAGATCACCTGTAGTGTCTTCAGAAACTTTTGCTCTAGCATCTTCATTTTCAGTAGAAGTGCCATCTGGCTTAACTACTTTGTACAGGTCAACGAAGTCGGATTTTTTCAGAGGTTGCGCGAAAGCACCTGCGCTACCATCTTTGATGATTTCAGAGAAGAAAGCACCTTTTCCGTTGATGTGTACGAACACGAGGTTGTCAGATCCAACTCGCAGATCTTTTGCGTATTGAGCTTTTGCTTCTTTAGACAGGTTCAACAAAGTTGTTGTGGAGTAAAACTTTTTAACATCTCCACCAACATAAACACCAGCTTGTGGTGCAGCATATGCAGATGCTGCCATGCTTGCTACTACTGCAGTAGAAAGAACTGAAAGTGCTACTTTTTTATTCACGTACTACCCCTCCGTATGTTTGATAGGAAGTTCTCTTTTTAATAGGGTATGTAGTACAGAAGGGGGAAAATCCCCCTCTATACTACCCTGTAGATCTAGTTACTATTGAAGAGTAATCTTACGCTTCGTTGTAAGTTACAGAAGCTTCGTCAGTGTCACCTTTTGCGTTGGTAACTTTCAGGGAGCTGCTGTTTACTTTACCTTCAGCGATAGCTTCTACATAGATCTCGCCATCTTTGATGGACAGTTTGATGTCTTCTTGAGGCAGTTTAGAACCATTTACGTAGAGTTCAACTTTCTCGATATCGGATTCTTTAACACCCGATTTCAATTTAGCTGTAACAGCCAGAGTTTTCATGCCTGCACCAGCTTCTACGTATTTACCAGTCAGTTTGGAATCAATTGCATCCCACTTATCGCCACCATCTTCAGATGGTTCTTGCTTCAAGAATGCTTCTGCATCTTTTTCCAGGTTTTCTTTACGAACTTCCTTCTCATCGGAAACGATCAGAACGAAATCGTATTTCGTACCGGCAACGTCAGCGCTGTCGATCATTACAACGTAGTCGCCTTCGTTTACGCTATCTACGCCACCCAGATCATCGAACAGATCGAAGTAAGCTGTAGCAGATTTGATGCTAGCTTTCTTCTTGTTGTCATCAGCATCTTTGTAAGTGATGGTGTCTTTATTTACGTCGTCAACCAGACCAACAACGAATTTCTCGATGTTAGCTTTTTTCAAGTCAGATTCACCAGCTACTTGAGCAAGTGTACCTTTTTCGTTTTTGTCAACAACTTCAACTACCTCGTCAACGATAACTTCATCGTTTGAATCCAAAGTGAATGCAATGAAGTCGCCACGGCGGATATCGTCATCCTTCAGATCGTCTGAAGCGCCATCCAATTTATATTCTTTTTCAACGATGTTATCACCATCTTTAATCCATACTTTGATGGTGTCTTTTCCGCCTTTACGGTCGAATTCTTTAACCATACCGTATTTAGCATCGCCGTTCATACCTTCGCCTTCAACAACAAAGATTGCTTCTACTTCGTCTTTATCGTTGATTGTGTAGATTACGGACAGGTCGTTCTCATCAGCAACGTCTTTGAACTTCGCAGTTTTAGCGTTTTTCAGTTCTGCACGTTTTTCGCCGCCTTCAATCAATTCACCAGTCATGTTGAAGATAGCCGTTTTGTCAGTAACTTCGTAGTCGCCAACCATGTCATCGTCTTCATCAGCTAGGTCATCCCAAGCCTTGCCGGATTCTTCCATAACTTTCACTGGCTTGATGAATTCAACTTTGTCTGGTTTGCCATCAGCATCAAGCGTCAATTCAACAAGGAGAGTGTCTGTATCTTTGCTTGGTACCAGAATTCCTTTGAGATCATTCTCGTTTTTACCGTTTCTTGAGTAGTTCTTGCCATCAAAGTCATAGATGTCTTTCGCTTCCAAAGAAACAGTATGTTCTTTACCTTTTTGAGTCAATACTTTGAAATCCCAAGTGTCTTTGCTTGTGTTGAAAGTAGCTGCACGAGTGATGATTGCTTTTTGTTTGCGATCGTCAATTGCATCCTTCGTTTCGATGTGACGAACACGACCAGAAGCATCCAGGTACAGTTTTACTGTTTCGTCGTCCAAGCTGTCAACCAGATCCCAGTTGTCTTTGTCAATGTCTTGAACATCTTTGTTACCGTCATCGGAGAAAGTTGCACCTTCGTAGACGCGATAAACTTTGTCGCCAATCTTCAGGCGAACGTCATTGCTGTTACGGGTAACAACACTGTCTACTTTACCTTCTACTACTGCGTCAGTAGCGAATACCAGCAGTTTGTCTTCGTCGCCATCAGCGTAGTATACGCTGTAAACCATGCCTTCTTTCAGTTCACTGAATTTAGATGGTTTACCGTTGAGGAATACCAAGAAGTCTTTACCTTCTTCTTTGTCTTCCAGTTCGTTGAACTTGTCGTTATCACGGTTCGTGATTTTCTTCTTCTCAGCATCGATTTTGGAGATAACTTCGGAACCGTATTTAACGCCTTCTTCTTCTTTGTTCATGGATTGGTCGTCAATAACGTGGATGTAAGCAATCTCGTTATTGTTGTCCAGAACAACTTTTGCACCGAAAGTGAAGCTGCCAGCAGCGTTGTCCTTGATGATATCTTTCAAACCATCAACTGCATCGTTGAAGCGAGTGAAGTTGTAAGTTACTTGGGTGTTTTTGTTGAAGCGGTAGCTTTTTTCGCTAGCATCCAACTCCAATTTCAGATCAGCCAGATCAGCATTTTTCAGATCTTCTAAATCTTTATCGTCGATAGCTTTGCCTTTCAATGTGAACTCGCCCACGCGGTCCATGATAACTTCTTCGTCTGTGGAACCTTCCATCCAAACGATTACGTCTTCACGGTCGTCTTTGATCCACACTTGTACGTGTTGACCAGCGAAATCGTTAGAGTTGATACCGTCAGCTACTTTGTAAGTAGTGTTGCCGATACCAGCGTCTTTACCGTTCAAGGTAACTTCGTTAGCTTTGATTTTGCCCAGGCCGATAGCTGGTACGTTAGTTACCAATGGCAAGTCATCGCTGTCGTTGCCAGACTCTTGAGCCCACTCCATGTCACGAACAGTAACTTTCAGGTATTTAGTCAGAAGAGTTTCTTTCGTGATTTCATGACGGATGTCAGTACCGAACTCAACTTGTTGCATCAAGTCTACGCGAAGAGCGTTGTCCAGCATTTTGAAGATGTCGCCACGAGTTGCTGCATTGTTAGGAGTAGTGATGCTTCTAGCAATGTTCAGCTCGGAAGCTTTGGAGATCATGCTGTTAGGCCATACACCCTTAACGGATGGCTCATAACCCAGTGCACGAACGATCATAGTTACTGCTTCAGCATAAGTAACTTGGTTTTGTGGTTTGAAAGATTTGTCCGGGAAACCTTTTACGATTTCTTCGCCGGAAGCTACGTTTACGAAACCAGCAAACCAATCAGTAGATTTTACATCTGTATAAGAATTGCTGAATTGTGCCAATTTCGCACCTTGCTCCAGTCCGCGAGCGCGAACAACCAGAGTAGCGAACTCTGCACGAGTGATAGTTTTGTCTACACCGTATTCGCCGTTGCCATAACCTGCTACCAGGCCAAGAGCTTCCAGACGTTTTACGGTTTTTTCCATATCAGCGTCCATTTTAGGAGCTGTAGTTGCTGCTTCTTCTGCTGCGAAAGCCATTGGAGCAACAGTAAGTGCGAGTGCACTAGCCAATACACTGTTAACGACCTTTTTCATAACCTTGTGTTCTCCTCCTCTAGTATAAACAAATTGTTCTTGGGGAATATTTGTTGTCAATCTATCTTTCTTTTTAAAGCCCGAATCCTGCAAGCGCGTGTCACCTCCTTTCGCAGGAAAGCCTCGCTTTTTGTGTTAAAAATCTCTAGTATATTCAGTATTGTGTAAAATGCAACAATCACTAGTGTAACACAACTGCTAGAATTCGTGAATCTTTTTTACACAATTCCCCGTTTTTCGTGTGACATCCTATTAAACGCCTGAGCGAATCAAAAGTTGCGGCGCCTTCGAAAAAAAATTAAAGTTTTTTTCGTGGTTCGTTATTCACCTGTTCATTATGTACGAAGTGACATCCGCCACAATCCGTATTATAGAGGACATATGGCGGGCTGTCACGACTGAACCTTTTTCCAATTTGGTTCAAAAGCACATAAATCTTGCTTACATTAGGTTAATTTCCTAATGCATTTTCAAAGTTTACGACAGCCAAGTTGTAAGACAGGACAGCTTTTTGGTACTCGTTCTCACGAGTAGATAATGCTTCTTCTGATTGAATTACTTCCAAAGTCGTCGCGAGTCCATTTTCAAAACGCAAATTTTTCAAGCGATAGCTCTCAGCTGCAGAATCTTTTGCTGCTTTTTGGAAGTCAATCGCCTCGCGAGCTGCGTTTAGGTTGAGGTATGCCTGTGCAACATCTTTCGAAACGGTACGTTTTGCCTCATCAATGGCAAGCTGCGATTTCTCGACGTTGTTGCGAGCTTGTTGACCAGAGAGAGTTGACGCGGCAGTATACTCGGCGATCAGCTTCACATTCAATTCTGCCAGCTTGATCTCTTCTTCTGCTTTGGTAATCTCCAAACGTTTAGAGAGGGCCTGCTTCTCTGCATCTTTCACGGTGATCGAGATTGGAGCCATTTTCTTATTGGCAGAGACGACTTTCCATTCTTTTTGCAGATCAACGCCAAGGAAATCGTTCAGATCCATCACGGCAATTTCCAAGTTGTTTTCCGCAGTCGTCAATTGAGCTTTTGCACCTGCTACGCCCATTTCTGCTTCAAGAACGTCTGTCTTCGCGTTGGTTCCCACATCAAATGCAGCCTTAGCTACTTTCAATTGTGCTTCTGCACGAGCCAAGCTTTGTTTTTTCAAGTTCAGGTCATCCTGAGCAAAAATCAGCTTGTAATAGGCATCTTGTGCGCCCAGCTTGATTTTTCCTTCTGTAGTCTTAACAGCGAGGGCATTCAGCTTCTTGGTCATTTCACTTTGGGCGCTTCTCACAAATTTTGCTTGCGCTGCATCCAAGGAATCCAGCATATCTGCTGTCATTTGTGCCGTGCTTCTATAGGTGATCGAGTTGTTAATATCTGCATTTTTCGCATCCAGACGAGCATTTTGCAATGTGACGTTGGTCTTCAAAGCTTGTTCAATCGCTTTGTCCAGTGTCAATTCTTCTTCTGCAGTATCATCTGGGGTTGATACATTATCTTTGCCTGCCTCAGTTGCTACTTTATCGTTAGATGCTTGTACAGTCGTAGGTGCCTTTGTTTGATCAGAGCCTGTATTCGCAGATGCCGTCAAGGTTCCTGCGCCAAGGGCTGTTGTTAATAATGCCGCCAAACTAATAGACATCCATTTCTTTTTCGAATATGGAAAATTCACTGAATTCCACTCCTTCATTTTATATTGAGCATAAAATTATTAACCACATTAAATATGTGGTTTGTCCCAAGATCACTATATCACAGAGTTATACTTCTCACACGCAAAATTATGCCATACCAGCATTTTCATAAGGGAATCATAAGTAACTCCTCCCTTTCCTTTTTTATTCCAAAAGCACCACATAGAGTACTACGATTATGTGTCAAAAACATTTCAGTGTTCGCCAACATTTCTTTGGCATGCTATCCTTTTCTTGAGGTGATTGTACGATGCTTACCCAATACAAAACCATTGCTGGCTACGGTGAGGACTATATCGTCATTGAGCGCTCCCGTTTTATCGGATATGCCCAGCGGGTTACCACTGAGGAAGAAGCGACCGCGTTTATCGCGATGATCAAAAAGAAGCATTGGGACGCTACTCATAACTGTTCTGCTTTTGTCATAGGCGAAAACGATCAGATTCAGCGCTCGAGTGATGATGGGGAGCCTAGCGGTACGGCAGGCAAGCCGATCCTGGAATGCATCAAGAAAAACGGCGTTAAGGATACGGTCGTGGTCGTCACTCGCTATTTCGGCGGAATCAAGCTTGGGGCTGGTGGACTTGTCCGGGCTTATACAGCTGGAACGGTCACTGCATTGAAGGCTGCAAAGATCGTGGTGCACACGCTGCATCAGACGATCTCTGTCAGCGTGGACTATACGTGGTGGGGCAAGGTTGAAAACGAACTACGTCTAGGCGAACATCGCGTGAGTGGGACGGATTTTACAGACAAGGTGACTGCGCATGTTCTGATCCCTGAGGGTGAACAGGATGAGTTTGTCGCACGGATGGTTGATTTGACGAACGGACAAGCGCAGATCGTGCTCGGGGAAAAGGAATATGTGGAGGTTCCAGTAGAAGCGGTTGGAGATGTGGAAGAAGAGTAATTTCTCAATGAAAAAAGCTGAAGAGGCGGATGACCTCTTCAGCTTTTCTTCTATTATATATGGCGAAATATCTCGGCTTACTGCTTAGGCAGTTTTTTGAGTTGGACCATGACACGAATGGTGATGACAGCCATCTCAGCACGAGTCAGGTTGTTTGTTGGTTTGAAGCTGTAGGTTGACTTTTTCTCACCTGGATTATCTATTTCGCCGTTCATCAGCTTCGCTTTGCTGACAGCAAGTACGGATGGAGCTGCATAGTAGCTAACATCTTTGGCATCTGAGAACATTTTGTTCAAAGCCACCTTAGAAGCATCGAGTGTACCCAATTTGAGATTAAGTGCACGTGAGATCATGATTGCAGCTTCTTCGCGAGTAAGATTTTCATCTGGACGGAAGTAGCCTGGTTGTTTTCCACGGATAATCCCTGCACGAGCAGCTGTCTCGATGTATTTGTACTGATAATCCCACGAATCGCGATTCGGACGAACATCAGTAAAGGTTGGTTCTAACGGATCACGCTCGTTGCTATCCCGATATGGTCCAGCGTTAATTGGCAGATCCATCGATTTGACCAGCATCGTTGCAAATTCGCCGCGAGTCATGTCACGGTTAGCCCCAAAGCTGCTTCCGCTGTATGCTGGCATGATTCCTTTGGCGTACAGCGTTTCAATTGCATCACGAGCGAAATCATGTCGAATAACATCATCGTATGTTTCTCTCGTTTTCATGACCATGTAATAACCAAAACCAGCAAACGGCACCGTAACAGTCTTTTTGCTTGTACTTACTACGCCACCAATATTTTTCCACTCATCCCCATTGTGGTAGAAAACCGTCAGGATGTTATTCGCTGCGTTTACGATGGATGGATCGTATTTGATGGTAATTGTACCGCGAAGGCTAGGAACCAGATTGTCTTGCCAACGACTCTTGAAGTCTTCCGCATCACCTTCATCGAAGTATGGATCACGACCACCCGGGGCTTCTGTATCACCTGCATCTACATAGTACAGGGGACTTGCATAGTTGAAGTTTGCTTCCAGTACCAGTCGTTCTTCCAGATTATCCTCGTCGATAGATATTTGTCCTGTTGTCCGGTCTGCCATACCGAAGTATAGAGGTACATCGACAAAAATATCTCCGTTTGGATTCTTCACTTCTTGACCAGCACGGCTATCATCTGGCGACAGCAATACGGTACCTTTCGGGAACTTCAGCTCAAATTGCTTATCAAACACACTAAAAGCAGTTTTCTTTCCTAATACATCACGATATTCTGCACCATTTACAGTCGAACTTGCATTGTAGATCTTGATTTCGTCTTTATAGGTGCTATCGCCTACCACGACCGAGAATTTAATTATGTTTAGACCTTTTTTAAGTGGAACTGTAGATGTAAATACATAGTAAGTCTCAGGGATTGTTTTCCCTTGATCGTCATCGTAATAGAAGTCAGGGTTGCTTGTATTGGTTACTTTTGCCTCTGTTTTGCCGAACAATACTTTGTCCGCATTTTCCGCAAACACTTTCACAACAGCACTGTTGCTATTTACGATAACATATGGATCGTTTTCTTTTGCTTTTACTGGGGAAAGAACTTCCCAGCTGGAATACTTCTGATCGATGTTGATGTCATAGCGAATGACAGTACCATTGTCATCTTCGGCTACGATGGTGTAGACCGTTGTTCCACCCTTTTTCAGTGTCAGTGGGAAAAGGGCCAGTTTCTGTTCCTGTTCTTTGGCATCAGTCACAGCATCTTGCACTTCTTCAACAAGGTCGCCATATTTCTTCGTAGTCATCTTCCCTTCAAATCGGGAACGTGACTGTGAATCAATGTTGTGCTCATCGAACAAGTCTTCCAAATCGTTATTCAACGCTGCTTCGAGGCGTGCTTTTACGTACTCCTGGTTCGTCGTATCTTGTTCCCAATCTCCACTCTTGTAGCGGAAATCATTGATACGCTTCCCGTTCTTTTCAATGTAGACATGTGTTGCATCATTTACTGTAAAGCTCAAGTTGGTCAAGAAGTTGGCGCCGGTTTTATAAGATGCATCTCCAGCTTTCTTGGTCAGCTCTTCCGTATCACCATTGGAGATGATCTCCAGCTTCACATCCTCTACCGATGGCGTCTTGGATGAGTTGTAGGAAACATTATAGGTGAAAACTGTTTGTGGATCGTCTTTCAAGGTGATTTTCAGGACGTTGTTGCCTTTTTTGTAAGCGAGCTGATCTTTCTTGATAAGGAATGTACCCTTGTCTGTTTTAATATCGGAAACTGTGATGGCCGCGCCGTTCAACGTTGCCTCAATGTTATTATCCTTCAAAACATAGTTGTACACTTTCCCGTCGAGATTTCGGATGTCATTTTCACTCTTTACTTGATATCCATCTTCAAAGCTGCGCACCTGTCCAGTTGCGTCTACATAGGTGATTTGAGCAAATGGAGTAATGCGAATATCCAGGGTATAAGCAACAGATAGCGAATTTGAATTTTCTACATAGTTAATGACCAGTTTTCCTTGACCCTGTGGCAGCTTTTTCAGGGTAAGTGTAAATTCATCTTTCGCTGGCGATATTGCTGGCGTAATTACATAGTCGGCAGAAGTCAACGCTTGCCCGTTATACGTAATGCTTGCATTAGTAGGAGTTGTAATATTTTTCGTAACTGCCTTCAATTCCAACGGTGAAGTAACAATGATATTCGTAGCCGTCGGGGACAATACTTGTCCGTTCGCCAAATTAATCACTTGTGAAATGCTTGGCTTGGTGTTATCCAAGTATTTGAATTCGTACTCGTAGTTCGCGACATTAATAAAACCGGATGGAGACGTTACGGTATTATCTGAAGCCTTTGACAGATATTGATAGCTCAAGGATAACTTATACGTTTTACCGTCCTTAAAGATTCCTGCAGGTACCTTCGTCATATCTACCGCATATTCCGTAAATCCGCTTTGCGGGTTGCCGATCTTCTTGAAGGTTACCCCCTCAGCAAGCTTGTACTCATTTTTTATACTGCCATCAGAAATCGTGATCTTGAATTCCTGAAACAGCTGTTCATTGGGAATATCTACAAACTTCAACAGTGCCGAACCATTCAACGCCATCTCTGGGGATGAAGCTGCACCTGATATCGTCGATTGCTGGTTAGGCAGAAGTGCTACTCCCCCTAACGTTACTTTGTAAAACTGATCAGAGCTTCCGGATGATGTTGTCGTTACCAAAAGCTTTCGGACAAAAGTCCCTACCTCTTTATTTTGGTTAAAGACTCTGATTTCCAAAGTATTTTCGCCAAGCTGGGATGGTACACTCAATCCAAAGGAACCTGTGCGGTTCACCTGAGTTTTGACTACATCACCTGTACGCAGGTTTTTCACTTCAACGGTATCAGCATTGAGGGCTTTCCCGTCCATATTCAAATTCAGACGGTTGAGCGATGGAACCGTGATATAAGTTGGACTCGTGTTGACATTCGGATCGTTCAGCGGTGTGTCATTTACTTTCAAGTCACTGACAAGTGGTGTGTTGTTATATTGAACATAGAACTGGTAGTGCTCTTTTGTTACGTTTCCTACTTTTTCATAGAAAGCGATCTGATTCAGACCAGGCTTCAAGCCAATGTTGCTAAATGTAAAGTTGCTGCCATTAATCGCTGGCGCAGTATTGGCCAAGTCTTGAATGGAAGTGCCGTTGTTCGTGATCAGCTTCAGTCGCAAGCTGCTTCCTGTTACTCCACTGCCATACGTACCAACCAAGGTTATCGTAGAGTCTCCATAAACCACTGGAGTATAGGCTGTCGTTCCTCCAGTGAAGTTGGTAATGGAGATTGGGCTGTTCTGCGAGTTGTACTCGTAATAGATAATGTCACGTTCTCCTGTATTTGGCGCAAATATTTGAACTGCATTCAGACCAGGAGACAAATCAATATCTGGAAGGATACCTGAAGCGCCGAATACAGTACGAACAGTCACACCATTTACTTGGACTTCAACAGCTTGTGTTTTATCTAGTGCCTTTGTGGCAGTATAAGTATACTCCAAATTAGAAACAGTTCTGTTGGTTACCTTTTTTGGGTCACTTTGATGCTCACCTTGTCCGGTGTTATTAAATGTTAGCTTTCCTAACCCAGGAGCAGAAGGGTTGGGTGTGTACTGAAAGAAAATCTCTGCTGTATCATTCGTTGTATTGGACGTTACTTTTGGCCTCACAGTAACTTTTGTCACTGCTCCACTACTGTTCAAATAAAAATCTGGCAGTTTAATTTTGCTGTTCTCGAATAGTTGATTGTTCGCAAGTAGAACATTATCAATCAGTACGTCTACGCCTTGACCATTTTTGGTGCTATCGATGTAAGTAAGCTCAACTCCATGGACCAGTTTGCTTAGGGTCTTGATCGGCGTGCTATAACTTTTACCATCGTTTGTAGCAGGTGGTGTCGGTGTCACAACATAGTCAGGTGGTGTCTGGAAACCAGTCCAGTTGGAACCCAGCGCCGCAGAAGCTGGCACTGCTGGCAACATACCTGTAACAATCAGCATCATCGTCAGGCACATGACCAGCCAACGACGGAATTGTTGATAGGACTTATTCATATTTTCACCTCTCCGTTTGTTTTTGAAGCCTCTTATGTGTCCCACACTAGTAATGGGACAATGTAATTCTCCCTATCTTTATCGGACAATTCCCTTCTATACTTAAGTGTTTCCCCCTAAATATTGGCGAAAAAAAGCCCTAGCACCAAAAGGATGCTAGGGTTCTGCTTATTTCTAATTCGTCCGACGCTGTTGATCGGTCTGTTTAATTTTAATCCGTCGATAAGCATTGATCAGTGGACGGTGACGTCGGCTAACGAGTCCAACGATTTCTGTTCCAAGATGGATGACGATCAACAACGCGACCATGACAATAATCGTAGTCCACTTCGTCGTCTTCGTCAGCAGGATCGCCATCGTCCCGAAGAAAATGCTGATCGAGTAAATCGTGAGTACAGTCGAGCGGTGCGACAGACCCATGTTCAGCAAACAGTGATGCAAATGCCCTTTGTCTGGGCTCGAAATTGGCTTTTTGTTCACGATCCTGCGCACAATGGCGAAGAACGTATCCCAGAGCGGTACACCCAGCACGACGATTGGAATGATAAAGGAAACGAACAACGCTTCTTTAAAGCCCATGATCGACAGAGCAGCCAGGTTGAAGCCCAAGAAAAGCGAACCGGTGTCGCCCATGAACAGACGCGCCGGATGAAAGTTAAAGTAGAGAAAGCCCAGGATCGCTCCGAGGAGCACGAAACAGTAGGTCGCTACCTTGTAATCGTCCATCAACAAGGCCATGACACCCATTGTCCCTGCGGCAATCGCTGACACACCTGCCGACAGGCCATCGAGACCATCAATCAGGTTCACCGCATTCGTTACCCCGACAATCCAAAACATCGTGATCGGAATCGCCAGCCAGAAGAGCCAGCCACTGCTGAAATCAATGCTTCCGCTATACGGCAGATTCACGACGCCGATCTTCAAGCCAAAAGGAATGACGACAATCGCTGTTGCGACTAGCTGTCCGAGCAGCTTCCATTTTGGCGAGAGCTGGTATTTGTCATCGAGCATGCCGACGACCATAACGATCGTGCTTCCGATGAAAATTCCCAGCATTTCCGATATGTTTGTATACGGGACAAATAGGAAGAATGCAACCAGATAACCGATATAAATAGCCAAGCCACCCATACGTGGCATGATTCGCGTGTGTACCTTGCGCTGATTTGGGGCATCCACTGCTCCTACTTTTACAGCCAGGTTTTTAACATACGGTGTTGCAATAAACGATATGATCAGCGAAGTCAGAAATCCGAGGATTAGTGTAGACATCGACTGTTCTCCTCTCTACGGGTGCATCTAGGAACGGCTACTCCATTTTTCTTTCAGTACGGTTAGAACAAACCGCGGAATAGCCAGTTGACGCTTCCAGCGAGAAGGCTCGGAAGCAAGTCGATAAAACCATTCCAAATGCAGTTTTTGCCAGATCTCGGGAGCGCGCTTCACTTTCCCGGAAATGACGTCAAAGCTTCCGCCTACCCCCATCATCAGGGAGGCATTTAACTGATCACGATACTTCGCCATCCATTCATCTTGTCTGGGCGCACCCAGTGCGACGAACAGGAGCTGCGGTTTCGCTTCGGCAATTTCTTGTACAAGTTGAGCTTCATCCTCTGGGCGAAAATAACCATCCCGACATCCGACGATTCGGGCATTCGGATAACGTGCACTTAGTTTGTCTTTTGCCAAATGAATCACATCTGGCTTGGCGCCGAGTAAATACACGCCCCACTGATGTTGGTCGGCTTTCGCCATGAGCGCTTCCAAAAGCTCCACACCGGTAACGCGCTCATAAATCGGCTGATTCGTCCATTTAGCAGCGTACACGATTCCAATTCCATCTGGAACGACATAGGCTTGTTCTACAATAGAGCGGAAAGCGCGATTCTCTCTCGCTACCATGACAATTTCCGGATTGGCGGTCACCACGTGGGTCTTTTGACCGCTTTGTATGCGCTCTGTTATATGATCAACTGTCTCACGGAAACCGCGAGTCGTAAATGGCACATCTAATATGGTTGCGACCTGTTTGGTCATTTCTTCACCTTCAAGTGCTTGTTATTAAATGAATATTTAATTAAACTACCTTATTCATGCATGGAGTTGCCCATTAGCCATTCTACCCGAAAAGAAAGGCACATTCAAGATGATCATGAATGTGCCTTATTTCCTGCCGTTAGGGCAAACATCAATCCACCCTCTGCTACTACTTTCCCATTTACCAGTGCTCTGCCATGCCCTTTGCCGACAGTTCCACGTACACGAGTAAGCTCAACCTCTAGTACCAGCGTGTCTCCCGGCTTCACCTGATCCTTGAAACGGAATTCATCAATACCTGCGAACAGTCCGATTTTTCCTTGATGTTCCTCCATGCTAAGCATCGCTACTGCCCCAACCTGTGCCAATGCTTCCACAATAAGGACACCAGGCATGACTGGATAACCAGGAAAATGGCCTTGGAAAAACGGTTCATTTACCGTAACATTTTTAATTCCAACCGCTTTTTTTCCTAACTCCAGCTCTTCGATTTTGTCAATTAGCAAAAACGGGTGACGATGCGGGATGATTTCCTGAATTTGCATAATATCCAAAGGCGCTTTGATTTCCATTATGTATCGCTCCATTTCCATACTTAACTAGACTTGTCTATGCATGAATACCCTTTGACCAACGAAACAATATACATAACTCCCGCCCCAGTTGAACGGACAAGCGGGGTTAAGATAAAAGGGGCACTTCCTCCCCAAAGAGTGGGAAGTGCTCTTTTTCACCCTTACACGCGGTTCAATAGTCGAGCCTTTGCCAGATAAATCGCGCTCACAATAAATGAGAACGCTATAACCGACCAAAGTATCGCTTCACTGTACTCATATCGATACATCACCAGCGGAATGACCACATACAAAAGAACGGTTGTCAGCTTGCCGTAGGCGTTTGCCGGGACGGTTTTTTTTCCGCGGAAGTGGTAAACAGCTCCTGCTACTATCATTGCCAGATCGCGTACAAAGAAAAACAGGGCAGCCCATATACTGATTCGATCTGTCAAAAATAATGAGGCGATGACCGCCAGCATCATTAATTTATCTGCCAGAGGATCTAACATCATTCCGATGGTGGTCACAAGCTTATGCTTCCGCGCGATGTACCCGTCCGCAATATCGGTCACTCCCGCCAAAATCAAAATGCCTAAAGCGATTTCAACATGATACGGAAACTCCGAAAAAAAGACATACAGGTACAAAGGGATGAGCACGATGCGAAAGATCGTAAGCAAATTAGGAAGATTCACGGACATCCCTCCGTATTCAAATCGTCACTTCCTTTTTCAACCACTCGACCTATTATACTCTGTGGACAAACACCACAACAAGTCCTCGAAAAAAAAGGAGCCCCAACCATAGGTTCGGGCTTGTCCAGCAAGGTTTTTACGTATCTTCAAACATTAAATCCCACATATGTTTGTAGGTTCCCAGATCGAATACATCAGACATTGGCTTCTTGCCAACCCCACCGTATCCGATCATCAGACCAATGACCAGTGAGAAAAACAGCAGGAGTGGGACCAGCACCATCTTGGCAACTCTCAGCCGCCAATTCTTGCCGCTCCGTTCCCGCTCTTTTCCTTTTGACTTAACTTCTTCGGTCTGACGCGGGAAACGTTTGCTCTTCCCTTGTTCCATGCTCCTCTCCTCCGTCATGTTGAAATTATATGGGTTATCTGCTTCTCAGTTGGTTAGCAATGCCCATCATTTGATCACTGATGCCGATTGCGCGTGAGTTCAATTGATACGCACGTTGAATGTTCACCAGTTGGGACATTTCTTCTGTCATGCTGACGTTCGATGATTCGAGAGCACCTTGGCGCAATGTTACACCATTATCATAAGAACTGGTGTATTTAATTTTTGGTCCTCCTGCCATGAAAACCAATTCGGCATCAAACAGATTCTCACCGACTTGTTTTAGCTGATCAGGGTTATCTACATTCCATACACCAATTTTTACCGGGACCAGCAAACCATCAGCATTCATAGTACCGTCTGGAGAAATCTCAATGTTTTTTACTGGCTCTTGCAATACGATATTCTTACCGTCCTCATCTGTCAATATATGACCTGAACTGGTGTGCAATACGTATCCTTGCTCATCATTATCATAACTGACCTTAAAGGAACCATTACGCGTAAAGCGACTTTCTTCATCCACAGTGATGTTATTCGAATCTTTGATTTTACGAGTGACCAAAAAATAGCCATCTCCTTCAATCAAAACATCTGTTGGCACATCTGTCTGCTTGAGACTGCCTTGACCGAGATCCAGCTTGGTCATGGCAAGATGCGCTCCACTACCGATTCTTATCCCCGCTGGTGTATTACGATTTTGGTTGTCCGCTGCCGGCTGCTCATTCATTGAGTCTGTGAGAAGCTCGGAAAACGATGCGACTCTGCGCTTGTACCCAATCGTATCAATGTTCGACAGGTTGTTGGCTGTATTGTCCAACGCTTGCTGAATACCGCGCATAGCTGATGTGGAAATATTAAGCGACTGCATCCTTCCTACCTCCTATTATCCATTAACCCGACCAATTTCATTAGCAGCCTTGTCCAGCGTACCGTCAATCGTGGTAATCACCCGTTGGTTCGCTTCATAGGCGCGAAGCACACTCATCATACTCGTCATGGTTTGAGCTGGGTCTACATTCGAGCGTTCACGCCAGCCCTGTTGTGTACCGAAGCGTCCTTCGACCATAGGGGTAGTGTATATACCTGCTGCTCTAGCAGCCTGATCGTTGGCTTCTGCCAAATCAATCCCTTCCACCGCTATGTCGCCTTCAAATCGGAAAACATTCGTTCCTTCGCGTACTAGCTTCAGCGGATCGGTTACCACCGCAAGTCCCAATCTAGCATGAGTAGGAAGCGCCGTATACTGTTCTGCTTTTGTAATTGGATCAATGGTAACTTGCATCAATTCGCCACGCTCGGTAATTTTCAGGTTTTGACCGACATTGGTACCGAGTGCGGGATCATGGTTGATACGAATTGCCTGATTAGAACTATCCAGCACATAATACCCTTCCGCTGTCACCAGGTAACCATCTGAATTCACGCTCCAGTTACCATTTCTCGTATAGCGGATATCCTCTTGCTGTGCTGGCTGAGCCAAATTTGCTTGTTCAATCCGCGCCACACTGTAAAACAACCGCCGCTCATTGCCATTTTGATCTGGCTGAATATTGTCCATCAACGCAAGATCATACGGATTGCGCGTCTCTTCAATATCCCCCTGCGCAAAATTCGGTAGCGCCTCCGACATGTATACCCCTGTGTGCAAACGCCCGATAATGGCAGGCTGTCCAGGCATAGTAGGGACGCCTGGAACATCCAGTCCTTCATGATCATTCATGCGGGAGAGCAATTGCTCTGGAAATGCACGCATGACACCCACGTCCTGTTTGAACCCGGGTGTATTGATATTTGCTAAATTGTTCGCCAGCGATTCTTGCCTGTTCTGCAATGCTAGCATGCCAGATGCAGACGTATACAAGCCTCTGATCACTTAAATCTTACCCCCTGAATAATCGCTTATTCGAGTGAGCCGGCATCTTGTCCAAATAGTCCAGCATCATTCCTGTTCCTTTTGCAACGCACATCATTGGCTCTTCCGCTACCAGCACAGGAACCTTCAGCTCCTCTGCCAGAATCTCGTCAATACCGTGCAATAATGCGCCGCCACCGGTCAGGAAAACACCCTTATCAATTATATCGGCAGAAAGCTCCGGAGGTGTTCGTTCTAAAACAGATTTTGAGGCTTGTACAATCGCACTCACCGACTCAGCCAGGGCTTCCTGGACTTCAGTGGAGCGAATGGTAATCGTTTGCGGCAAGCCGCTTACCATGTCTCGACCACGAATGTCCATTTCGTCCTGGCGTCCGCCGGATACGGTTCCAATCTGAACCTTGATATCTTCAGCCGTACGCTCTCCAATCAGCAATTTGTATTTATTTTTTATGTAACGCATAATAGCCACATCGAATGTATCGCCTGCTATTTTAATGGAGGAAGACGTAACAATATCGCCCATCGACAATACCGCTACATCGGTCGTTCCCCCACCGATATCCACTACCATATTACCGGACGGCTGAAAAATGTCCATACCTGCCCCAACTGCGGCAACTTTCGGTTCTTCTTCGATAAATACTTCTCTTGCTCCACCGCTGCGCTCAGCTGCTTCACGAATTGCTTTTTGCTCAACAGACGTGATGTTGGTCGGGCAGCAAATCAAAATGCGCGGACGGGCAAACATGCTCTTTCCACCAATTTTGTTCAAGAAGTGCTTTAGCATGGCCTCAGTGATTTCAAAATCCGCGATAACCCCTTCTCGCAAAGGTCGGATCGCTACGATATTTCCTGGGGTGCGGCCTACCATGCGATAGGCTTCATTTCCCACGGCCAAAACTTTTCTGGTTTTACTATCTATTGCCACGACAGATGGTTCGTCTAGGACAATTCCCTTGCCTTTTACAAAAACCAAGACATTGGCCGTGCCCAAGTCGATTCCGATATCTTTGCCAAACATGAAAGGTCCTCCCTGATTACCAGTTACATTTCTACCTAATATCATAGGCTCTTCTACGTGAGAGGACAAGGAAATTCTTTCTTACACACTCTCCTCCTGTTCTACTCGTACTTTTTTACTACGACGTTTGTACTTGATTTTGGTCGCTTCGCCTCCCCGAAGATGTCTGATGGCTTTGTGATATTCCAAAATTTCCTTAACCTGGTTCGCCAACTCTGGATTTATCTCAGGCAGCCGCTCTGTCAAGTCCTTGTGCACAGTACTTTTCGAAACACCGAACTCTTTAGCGATCATCCGAACCGTATTTCTTGTCTCTACAATATATCGGCCGATTTTGATGGTCCGCTCTTTGATGTAGTCGTGCACATTACTCGCCTCCTTGTATCTACATTGTCTGATACAATATATGGGTGCGTAGGGACACATATTCTACGTTTCCAAGCCTGACAAGCCAGCACGGCCGCATCTTTTTTCAACAGTTTGTACCACACGCAAAAAAACACCCGCAATTGTTGTATTTTGCAGGTGTTTTTCTAAATTCATTGGTTATTGATTTTTTACTTCCGTATCAGCCTGAATCAAGTATTGCTCTGGATTGACAGGCTTGTTATCGATGCGAACTTCAAAGTGAAGATGTGCGCCAGCGTCTTTTTCAAAGGTGTTGCGCCCAGCAGACCCGATTACTTGACCTTGTGTCACTTCATCGCCTGGTTTGACTGTTACGCTTTCCAGACTTTGATATACCGTAATCATTTTGTCTGCGTGCTCAATCTCAATCTCGTTGCCGACAAGTGGATCGTTCACCACTTTTACTACTTTACCCGCAAGAGCTGCGATGACATCAAAGCTCTTTCCATCCGTGGATACGAGGTCAATACCTGTGTGCGGATAGAAGGTATTGTCGAAGCTCACCAATGCTTTTTGCTGATTCTCCTTGGAAGCTTTCTCATCGTAGTAGTTCATGCCCACATTGTACTGCACGCCTTTTCCTACTGGCCAAGCGAGTGGTTGTACGCCACTTGTAGCAGGTACCGCTTCTTCGTTTTGCGGTGTAGTCGTCTCAGGAGCTGCAGGAGTTGTCACTGCCACGCCATCTCCGCCATTCGTCATTTTGGATACCGTGTCCATGACATTGCCCTGATACCACATCACAAAAGCGAGAATGATTGCTGCGGTGCCGATGTAGATTGCAGGAAACGCCCATTTCTTGCCCAAAACTTTTTTCCAAGAACTTGCCTTCTTGAATGGAATCGGTTGATTTTGATTTTTTTGATCTTCCATTTTATTCATCACCTCATCCCTCAGTATCGCCAGAATTTTGGCGTATAAACCTGAGAGAGTAGGGAAAAGTAAAAATTTGCTTTTCTTTTACGCTGGGATCACTCTTGTATACTCTTGCAGACTAATTCCTTGATAGAAGTGCTTGACGATTTGCTCTGCGCTTTTGCCGTTTTTGGCCATTCCATTTGCTCCCCACTGGCTCATCCCGACACCATGACCGTACCCTTTGGTCGTAATGAAAACCTGATTGCCGCGCAAGTCCAACGTAAAGGAAGAAGAATTCAAATTGAGCTTTTCACGAAACTCTCTGCCTGTAAATTCCTTGCCGCCAATGCTGATGGCTCCTACGCGATTTCCGGTTGTACGCGATTCGATCCGATACCAGGAACCATTGGTAGAAGCCTCCTGCGTGAGCTTGACGCCCAAATTATTTTCTAGCTCCACCGTGGACATGACGACCGTTTCCTCATAGCGAGGAGATTGAATATCCCAAGGGCTCGCAACGCTCTTTAAATAAGGAATGGGCTTTTCCCAATATTCATCCGAGTTCTCTGTAAAACCATTACTGGTGGAAAAAAACGTCGCGTCAATGGGCTCGTTCTGGTAGGTCAGGATAACCCCTGCTGTTGCCATAACTGCTTGCTGGATGCGTTTGTTTTTCCATTCGTATTGGTCTCCCCAACGTTCACGCCGCTGCTTTTCATCCATATAGACTTGATGCTGTACCGTATCCAAAACCTGACCGCCTGATGGCACATCATCAAACTTGCCCTCTTTTACTCGGCGCACGATATAGGTCCTGGCGGCCAACGCCTGTGCTTTTAATGCCTCCAGCTCGAACTCAGCTGGCATTTCCGCCGCTACGACTCCGGTAATATACGCTTCTAGCGGCAATGTTTCCACGGCCTTTTTTTCTGTACGGTACACCTTTACTGGCAGAGAGGAAGCCGATTCCTTCATTGCCGGTATGGCAGGCTCCGAGACGGCCACAGTTGGCTGGCTGACAGGGCCCATTTCTGGTGAAAACCAAAAGACCAGAGCAGCAGGCATCAGGACGAGCAAGATCGGCAAAGCGATAAACCACATGAGTAGATAGCGTTTCATGCAAGAGATCCTCCCCGTTACGTACTAGACACAAAAAGTCTGAATAACCTACTAAAGTCTATGTTCTGCAACAGAGCGGTAGAACGAGAGAATGAGAGAGTCGAGAGAACGAAAAAAAGACCCCCTGCATACGCAGAGAATCTTTCGTTTTGCCATATGGTTGACGTATTTATCAAGCAAAATTAGGAGAGAAGCTTACTTTGATGGTTTCGGAAACTGATTTTTCACGAGCCTTTTCTTCTGGAACCACGCGTTCTACATCTGCTCCCAAAGCCAGCAGCTTTTCCGTAAAGTTCACGTAGCCACGGTCAATATGGTGCAGGGCAGAAACCTCAGTCTCTCCCTCAGATACAAGCCCAGCCAGTACAAGCGCTGCACCTGCACGCAAGTCAGTTGCTGCTACCTTGCTGCCTGTCAGCTTGGAACCGCCTTCGACGATGGCACTGCGGCCTTCGATCTTGATGTTCGCATTCATGCGGCGGAACTCTTCCACGTGCATGAAGCGGTTCTCAAATACTGTTTCGGTCACGATGCTCGTTCCTTCTGAAACAAGCAAAAGCGCCATCATTTGCGACTGCATATCCGTCGGGAATCCAGGGTATGGCAGCGTTTTGAGGTCAACTGCTTTCATTGGGCCTGTACGGCGTACACGAATACCGTTTTCTTGCTCCTCAATGTCCACGCCCATTTCACGAAGCTTGGCAGTCACGGATTTGAGATGATCGCAAATCGCACCTTCCACAAAGACATCCCCGCCAGTAATCGCTGCAGCAACCATGAAAGTTCCTGCTTCAATGCGGTCAGGAATGACACAATGTGTGCAGCCCTTCATCTTTTCCACACCTTCGATGCGGATAGATCCTGTACCCGCTCCGCGGATTTTTGCTCCCATCCGGTTCAGGAAGTTCGCCAAATCAACGATCTCCGGCTCTTCTGCTGCATTTTCGATCAATGTGGTTCCCTCTGCCAAAGCAGCGGCCATCATAATATTTTCTGTTGCACCGACGCTAGCAATATCCAGGTAGATTTTCGCACCCTTCAATCGTCCTTCTACCGTCGCTTCAATAAACCCTTGTCCGATTTCGATTTTGGCTCCCATAGCCTCAAACCCTTTTAGGTGCTGGTCGATCGGGCGTGTACCAATGGCACATCCACCCGGAAGAGCGACACGAGCTTGTCCTTTTCTGGCTAAAAGCGGCCCCATCACGAGGAAAGATGCGCGCATTTTGCGGACCAGTTCATAGGACGCTTCTACACTCGTAAGCTTGGAAGCATCGATCGTCAGCACTTCATGATCATATGTAAGGGAGATTCCCATCGATTTCAAGAGGTCGCATATCGTCCGGACATCGTCGAGGCCTGGTACATCTGAGATGACGCAAGTCCCTTCTTCTGCCAAGATAGATGCTGCAATAATAGGGAGTACGGCATTTTTGGCGCCAGATACTTTTACATTTCCAGCCAATGCCTTACCACCACGGACAATAATTTTATCCAATGTGTACCCCTCCGCGTGCTAATATTCCACAGTGATGATTGGTGTACCTACCGTAATCCATGTTCCAGAATGGCTGTCACGATGCGTAGCCACCTGTAGATTCATCTTTTGACCGTTTAACGCGATGAATGGTTCCCACATAGGGGTATACCCTGAAATGCTGACAACCGTATCATCTTGCAAACGTTCTAATTCTGTCGCCTGGAGAGTACCAAAAATCGACAATATTTTACCCTCCTGTTGGTCAACACCCATCTTAACATTGTACAATCCGCGAATACAAGTGCTAATTTGCGGAATAAAGTCGGCGCTTTGCAGGGCATTCGTGAAGGTTTCCTGTACTTGTCCAATATATAGTAGGTTATCACGGTTTCCAGATAACTGAAGTACTAGATATACAGAAAATGCTCCGTTTTTAGGAACTCCTGTCACCTCGTAGCTCAGTTCCACGCCGTTTTGTGTGTATGTAGTCCTATATGCGAGTATGTTGTGTTTGCGCGATTGTTCGCTTGGGGAAAACGGAATCTCAAGTTGTTGTGCCCATTTTGTCGCCAACTCTTTTACTTGTTCAGGACGCAGGCCTTCTCCCATTGCCGTACGCATACGTACCTGAACCGATACACCCGTTGCGCCCGTTTCTTCTAGTACTTTCATCATTTCTGTCACAACCGGTTTTTCTTCCTTTGCTTGTGCAGGCATCCAATACACGGCCCCCATCACGAGCAATAGAGCCAGCACGCACCAACCAGACCATTTCCCCATTGATATCCTCTCCCTATGCTTACATGTATCTCTTTGTACTTCTCATTTTGTACATGTAGCTGGGTGGATATACCAGCGAATCGTCGTCTTTGGGTATTTAGTTGAACAAATTCCCGAATGTCAGGGACCAGCCCAAGTAATCAAGGAAAAAGCGGGACACTTCATATCCAATCACAATGGAAAGAAAAATTTGCAACAGCTTCGCCTGAGCACCATTTGGTTTTTTCAAAATCTTATCAAAGCGAAAGGATTGCAACGCCCACCAAGCGAGCCCAATAAACGCAATCGATAAAATGATACTCAACAAGCCATATACTTCTTGTGGCATGTTCGCTACCTCCTCATTACCCTTCCAAGAATCATAGAAAAAGGGACGGCCCGATCACGAGCCATCCCTTCTATTGTACCTGAAGTGCTATTCAGTTACGAGTATCACTGAGAGCTGGGAGAGAGCATGTTCCCAAAATCAAAGGACGGATTGAAATGAATCTGGATATAGTCGGTGACCAGACCCGGGAAAGCACCGAAGAAGACAGTAGCGATTGCCATGATGAGAATAAACATCCAAATGCCTTTTGGCACAACCATCGGTGCTTCGGTTGTCCCAGGACGCATGTACATCTGACGAATAATCCCAAAGTAGTAGTAGTAGGAAATGACGCTGGTGATGATCATAATCGCCGCCAGCCAGTAGTTTTCTACCACTAATGTACCCATGAACAGATAGAACTTCCCGAAGAAACCAACCGTAATCGGGATACCTGCCAAGGACAAGAGGAAGATGCTCATCGCAATCGCCATCACTGGTGAGCGATGATACAATCCGGCGAATCCTTTCAAATCCTCTGTCTCTTGCTCACGAGATACAACCATAATCACAGCGAAAGCACCAAAGCTGACGATCAAGTAACCGAACAGATAAAAGATCACTTCGCTGAAAAAGAGAGAGGTCGGCGGTACAAACGGCACGAGCAAATAGCCCGCTTGCGCAATACCTGAGTAAGCCATCATACGCTTGACGTTTGTCTGCCTGAGCGCCATCGTATTCCCGATAATCATCGAGGCCGCAGCCATCAACCCCAGATAGAGGCTTCCCTCTTCGAAAAAGAACCGTCCTGATCCCGTTCCATCGGAAACGTTGAAAAACGAGATCATCATCACTCGAAAGATCAGCGCGAACCCTGCTGCTTTTGACACAACTGCCAGGAAAGCAGTGACTGGGGTAGGAGCACCCTGATACACATCTGGCGCCCACATGTGGTTAGGCGCTGCAGATATTTTGAATGCAAGACCTACTGCGAGAAACGCAAACGCCGTATAGACGAGGAACTGATAGCCCGCCATTCCCGCTTCTGCCAATCGGAATGAGATTTCATAAATATGTGTGGTTCCCGTGAGTCCGTACACGTACGACATCCCAAACAGGAGCACAGCAGTGGCAATACTTCCCGAAACGACGTATTTGAACGCCGACTCGTTGGAAAGCTGCGATTTTTTTCGCAATCCGACCAGTACATAGGACGAGAGAGACAATAGCTCCAGTCCCACAAACAAGGTAATCAAGTCAGCAGACGAAGCCATGACCATAGCCCCGAGAAGCCCGGTCAGCAGCAAATAGTAATACTCGCCTCTGTGCTGGATTTCCCCTGATTTCAGATAGGACAGCGAGATGAGAATGGCAAAAGCTGTCCCTGCCAGGAAAATCAGCTTGAACGCATTGCCGTAATCATCGATTCGGATCATGTCGATCATGTAGCTGTATGGCTTATCGAGAGCATTCATATTGATGATCACAAAGATCGCCGCTATGACCGTTGCCAGGAAGGATAGCCAACCGATGACCTGCTTGCCAAGGCGTTTACCCGCAAAAAGATCCAACAGTGATAAAAAGGTAGCAAAGCCAAGAATGATAAACTCGGGCAGAAGGTAGCTCCAGTCATATGAGAAAATATCTTTAACTTCCATGGATTACCCTCCTATTCCCGTTACGATAGGTACGATCGTTTTCAGCGCCTGCTGCATCGGATTCCCCAGAACTGCCGGATAAACCCCGATGAGAATAATACATCCCAATAGGACTACCATCGGAATGACTTCCATCGGCTGTGCATCAGCAAGTCCTGTACATCTACCTGGAGTAGGGCCAAAAGTCGTTTTCAAGATCGCTCTGAGTAAGTACACCGCGGTGAGGACAATCCCGATCGCTCCCACTGCTGCCATTACTGGCAAACGACCAAACAGACCGAGGAAGGCAAAGAACTCACTAATGAATCCGGACATGCCCGGAAGTCCGAGTGAAGCCATCCCGCCTGCCAACAACACGCCGCTAACAAACGGCATGGACTTGGCTAAACCGCCCAAATCGTCGAGCATCGATGTCTGTGTCCGATCCCAAATGACACCGATCAAGAAGAAGAGCAGTGCTGAGATAAAGCCGTGGGATACCACTTGGAACATCGCTCCCTGAAACCCAATCGTGTTCATCGAAGCAAAACCAAGCAAGACGATACCCATATGGCTGATACTAGAGTAAGCCAGCACCATTTTTAAATCCTTTTGTACGAAGGCCAGTACAGCTCCATACAAAATGTTGATAATCCCCAAAACTGCCATCCACGTAGAGAAATCATAGGCCTGCTCTGGGAAGAAGCCGATTCCCATCCGCAAAAGACCGTACGCCCCCATCTTCAACAAAATACCGGAGTGAATCATGACGATAGAAGGTGGAGCCTGTACGTGTACGCGTAGCATCCACGTGTGGAACGGAAATACTGGCAGCTTGATCGCAAAAGCGATAAATAGCGCTAGGAAGATGCCAAAACGCATTTCCGGCGTAAGGATTTCGGTTATCGGATGCCCTGGTGTCGTCAGAATCGCCGTGATTTCATCCATATTGAGCGTCCGCATGATGACAAAGATCACGATGAAAGCTAGCAGCATGATACCTGAACCGATTCCGTTATACAAAAGGAATTTGTTCGCCGCTTGTTCGCGCTCCCCATATCCCCAAATCCCGACGAGGAAGTACATCGGTACGAGTGTCAGCTCGAAGAAAATGAAGAACAGAAACAGATTGTCTGCAGCAAAGACTCCCAACATACCGATCAACAGCAGGTGAAACAGGATAAAATACTCCTTCTGCCTCTTCTTGATCTGCCACGAAGCAATTGCTGCGAGGGTACCGATAATCGCCGTCAGCAAAATCAATGGCATCGAAATACCATCTACACCGAGTTCATAGTTGATCTCAAAAGCAAAGACGGTGCCTGCCTGAGCCATTCCAATCGGAATCGAAATCCAATTGTGCTTTTCTACGAACTGCAGATTAGCTGTCTCGTAATCAAACATGCCGAACATCCAACCTGCCAAGATAAGTGCCGGCAACGTTCCAAAAATCCCGACCTGCTTGATCACACCTGCATGTCGACTGGGGATAAAAGCCATGACGAGAATCGCCAGCAGCGGAGAGAACACCAGTGATGACAAAAGGATATTACCCAAAGAGTCCACCTCCCTTGGCCGTCAAACTGATGGCAATGATCAAGAGTAACAGACCGAATATGACCATTGCTCCATAGGACTGCATCTGCCCACTTTGTACTCTTGCGTGCAAAGATCCGATTCCTTGGGTGATTTTTGCTGTCAATCCAACCAAACCATCCACAATATACTTATCAAATACATCCAGGACAAATCCAAGCCAGCCTAATGGACGAACAATGACGTTGTGATACAGCTCATCGATGTAGTACTTCTTGTATGAGAGCTGATAGAGCCACGGCATTGCTTTTGGAATCGTGTCCGAGGAGATTGATTTCTTGCCGTACATCAGGTAAGCCAGCACGACTCCGAGAATCGAGATCAACAGAGCCACAATCTGCAACCAAGATGGTGCATGCTCATTGCCTTCCCCAAAAATGCTCGTGATTGCCGTCCCTGTGTTGGTTGACAACAACCAATCAGAGAGTAATGGCGCATACGGTGTATTCACAAAGCCTGCGATAACCGCAAGCAACGCCAAGACCAAGAGCGGACCTGTCATGACACTTGGAGATTCGTGCGCTTCGTGCTTGCCACGTGCCTTCCCTGCGAATGTCAGGAAGAACAGACGGAACATATAGAATGCGGTAAAGAATGCTGCTAAGAGCGCGATGAACAGTAAATCGTAGCGATGCGCTCCGTAAACAGCTCCCAGGATTGCTTCTTTCGACCAGAAACCAGCGAACGGAAAGATCCCCGCAATCGCCAAGCAACCGATCAAGAAAGTCAAAGCGGTGATCGGCATCTTTTTCCACAAGCCACCCATTTCGAATACATTCTGCGTATGTACGGCATGGATGACACTACCCGCTCCAAGGAAGAGCAATGCTTTGAAAAACGCGTGCGTCATCAAATGGAAGGAACCTGCTACATAACCAGCAGCACCAGCTACCCCCAATGCCATCATCATGTACCCGAGCTGACTGACTGTGGAATAAGCCAAGACACGCTTGATATCCCGTTGAGTCAGGCCGATCGAAGCTGCAAATATGGCGGTGAATCCTCCTACATACGCCACAACTGTCAAAGCCGTATCGGATGCGATAAACAGCGGATAGGTAGCAGCGACCAAATAAACACCAGCCGCGACCATCGTTGCCGCGTGAATTAATGCAGACACAGGTGTTGGACCTTCCATGGCATCAGGCAACCACGTATGAAGCGGAAATTGACCTGATTTCCCCATGGCCCCAATGAAGATGAGGATCGCCGCGAGCGTAATCATCCATGGTTCCAGTCGTCCGAGTGCGATACTCTCAAAAATCGCTCCGTACTCGAAACTTCCGGTCCACCAGAACAACAGACATATCCCGATGAACAGACCAAGATCCCCGATGCGTGTAACGATAAAAGCCTTTTTGGCAGCCGCTTTTGCCTCTGTCTTGAAGTAGTAGTAGCCAACGAGCAGGAAGGAGCATACCCCGACCAGCTCCCAGAAAATATATACTTGCAACAAATTTGGCGAGATGACTAATCCCAGCATGGAGAACGTGAACAGCGCCAGGTATTGATAAAACACTGGAAATCGTTCATCCCCATGCATGTAGCCTTTGGAGTAGATTTGGACCAACAGACTGACCAATGTCACAATGACGAGCATCATGGCATTCAGCGGATTCACTTCGAATCCCATGTTGATCACGATATCGCCGATATGCAGCCAATCTATCACATAATTGTAATCGGTTCCCCCACCCTGGAATCTCTCCCAGAAGATGAGCACTGCGATTCCAAAAGAAACAGCCGTCAGGGTAATGCCCACTATGGCCGCTCCTTCTTTCAATTGGCGACCAAATGAGACGATCACGATGAAAGCAAGAAGCGGAAACAGAGGGATCAGCCAGGCATAGTGCATTAGAGTATCCATCTTTGTCCTCCTTTTCAGGTTTCCCTCTTATCGTTTCATTTGGTCCATTTCATCTACATTCACGGTCTCCTTGTTGCGATACAGCGCAATCAGGATCGCTAACCCTACGGCAACCTCGGCAGCTGCAACCGTCATCGTGAACAAGGTAAAGATTTGTCCTGTCACAGATGGATACAGTCCGAATTTGGAAAAGGCGACCAGGTTAATATTTACAGCATTTAGCATCAGCTCGATTGATAACAAGACGACGACTGCATTTCGCTTCGTCAATGCGCCGTACAAGCCTACACAAAAGAGAATCAAAGCAACCATTAAGTAGGAGGAAATACTTACTGTCATTCGTTATCCCCCTCCTTTTTCGCCATGATGATCGCCCCAACCAACGCGACCAACAACAGAACAGACAACAGCTCAAATGGTATGACGAATTTGGTGAATACTTCGATACCAATTTCTTTTGCATTATCTACAGGAGCCTCTGCAGGTGGCGGTGGCGCAGGCCACGGTGTATTTTGCACACCCCAGAACAATAATCCGAACAGAACGATTACGAAAAGCAGGATAAAACGGTTTTTCCATGTCCGGCCCGTTCCCTCATCGTTCGCATCATGCTTGGTCAGCATGATTCCAAAGAGCATCAGAATGGAGATAGCCCCTGAATAAACCAGAATTTGTGCGACCCCGACGAACTCCGCTCCCAGCAAAACAAACAGACCTGCAATGCTGATAAACGTAACGCCCAATGAGATGACCATGTGGACGACGCGCGTAAAGCTGATCATAAACACCGCGCCACCGATCGTCAGGAGAGACAGGATAAAAAAGGCAACGAATTCGCCTGTCATACTAATTCTCCTCCCTGACGTTCGTATTGTTGTCGTCCAGCCACTTCAAGTTCTTGTACAATTCGTCCCGGCTATAGGCAGCCAGTTCGAAGTTGTTTGTCATCACAATCGCTTCAGTGGGACAAACCTCTGTACACAGATCGCATAAAATGCACAGCTCAAAATTGATATCGTACGTATCGATAATCTTTCCCTTTTTCTCCGGATCAGGATGGGGCTTCCCTGTCAGTTGAATACACTCTGTCGGACAAATGCGTGCGCATTGGTTACAGACGATGCATTTTTCAGGAGAAAAGTGCTGAATACCGCGAAAGCGAGGCGGCATTGGAAAGGGCACATCCGGATAGAAGTGGGTTACCTTTTTCTCCGTGAGCTTTTTAAATGTATACCCCAGGCCTTTGGCCAGTCCTAGCATGTGTGTCACCCCTCAGGATTTGAGAACTTGGCTGCACCACGTTTTTGACGAAAGCTAGCTTTTGGCGAAGCAAGCCTATGGCGAAGCCTGCGCTATGAAAACAGTGGGACGTAGTCGTTTTCGATCAAGTCGCTACTAGAACATGCCATGTTGGTAAGATACCACTACGGCTGTGAGCAGGATGTTGAACAATGCCACGGGCAACAGCACTTTCCAGGCAAACGACATCAGTTGATCGACACGTAAGCGCGGCATCGTGGCGCGAATCCAAAACTGGAGGAAGACGTAAACTGAAAATTTAAGGATAAACCAGACGATTCCCGGAATGAAGTCCAACGATGGATGAATCGGCAACCATCCACCAAAAAAGAGAATCGTGATCAAGGCACCCATCCCGAACATGTACACATACTCCGCCAGCATGAACATCGCAAAACGGAAACCGGAGTACTCGACGTGGTAACCACCAACGAGCTCCGACTCTGCTTCTGGCAAGTCAAATGGCGTACGATTCAGCTCAGCCTGGGCAGCAATGATAAATACAACAAATCCGATAAACTGCGGAACAATATTCCAGACATCCCGCTGCGCCTCGACAATATCTTTGAGATTCATGCTGCCCGTCAATAGAACGATACCCACTACGGACATGACCAGCGGTACTTCATAGCTGATCATCTGCGCAGCGGAGCGGAGACCCCCGATCAGCGAATACTTGTTATTCGAGGCCCAGCCAGCCGTGATCACGCCTAATACAGTGATCCCAGACAAGGCGATATAGTACAACAGCCCTATTCCCAGATCAGCGAACCGAATGCTGTCCGTAAAAGGCATGACCGCCAATACGGCAAAAGCAGGGGCATAGGCCAATATTGGTGCTAAAGTGAACAACGCTTTGTCAGCGTGTTGCGGACGAATATCTTCCTTTAATAGCAGCTTGGCAACATCCGCAACCGTCTGGAGAAGTCCCAATGGTCCTACTCGATTCGGCCCGATGCGCAGCTGCATCCACCCTATCACTTTACGCTCAAAGTAAATGGCGTACGTAACGAATCCCAACACGACTGCAAGCAGTAAAACTGCCGCTACGATAAACCAGATCGTGGTCCCCCATGAGGGTGCTTGCTGCAAGAGAGTATTCATCAACAGTCAACCTCCCCGAGCACGATGTCGATACTGCCCAGGATGGCAACCATGTTCGAGAGGTTTTCCCCCTGCAACAGCTTAGGCAGAATTTGCAGATTGGTAAACGAAGGCCGTCTGAACTTCAATCTCCACGGTTTATCCTTACCTTGACTGGCAATGTAACAACCAATTTCTCCTCGCGGTGACTCGATGCGCACATATGTCTCCCCAGCAGGTGGGCGAATCACACGTGGTACTTTGCCCATGACTTCGCCTTCACTCGGAAATTGCTCCAATGCCTGCTCAAGAATTCGCAGAGATTGTTCAATTTCAGCCATGCGCAGATGATAACGCGCCATGCAATCTCCCTCAGTCGCTGTCGGCACATCAAATTCAAAACGATCGTAAATACAATACGGTTCGTCTTTGCGCAGGTCCCACTTGACACCTGTCGAGCGGAGCATCACGCCAGATAGCGAGTAATCCAACGCAGTTTTTGTATCGAACTTGCCGATTCCATTGAGACGGTTGATAAAAATCTCGTTACCCGTCACCAACTGATGGTAGTTATTCAATTCCTTCTTCATATATTGGACAAATTCTTTGGCTTTGTCTGTCCAGCCTGGAGGTGCATCCCATTTCACTCCGCCTACGCGCATGTAGTTAAAGGTCATCCGCGCCCCGCATAGCTCATTAAACAAATCCAGGATCGTCTCCCGATCACGGAATGCATACAGGAAGGGCCCCATCGCACCAATGTCCAAAAGAAACGTTCCCCACCAAACCAAATGGCTCGCCACCCGGTTCAGTTCCATCGCGATCAATCGTAGAAACTGAGCTCGTTCTGGAATTTCCAACCCCATCATCGTTTCTACTGCGTGACAGAGAACGTAGTTGTTGGTCATGGCGGACACGTAGTCCATACGGTCTGTATAAGGAATAATTTGTGTATAGGTCAAGTTTTCAGCCAGCTTCTCTGTACCTCGATGCAGATAACCCATCACCGGTATCGCTTCTTTAATGGTTTCCCCATCGATTTTTACTACCAAGCGAAATACTCCGTGTGTACTCGGATGCTGTGGACCTACGTTTAATAACATCTCTTCCGTACGAAGTCCTGTTTCAGAAGAGGTATCAACATGAGTCGTGAGGATGTTATGGTTCATCTGCTAAACCTCCTCGTCGTATTGCACATAATCTTTGCGCAGCGGATATCCTATCCAATCATCCGGCAACAGGATTCGACGTAAATCCTTATGTCCCGGGAAATGAATACCCAAAAGGTCAAAAGTCTCTCTTTCATTCCAATTTGCGCCATGCCAGAGGTCCATTACAGAAGCAACATTTGACTCTTCTCTGCTCGTTTTGACCTTTACTGCCAGGCTTTGGCGATTTTTGTAGGAATAAAAGTGGTAGTATACCTCCAGGCGATCCTCGTAATCGACACCATGAAGATCGGACAGATACTCAAAGCTTAATTGCTCATCATCTCTTAAAAATTGGGCAACTTGATGCCAACGTTCGTTTTGAATGGTGAGAGTTGGAACTTCCTTTCCCAGCTCGTTAATATACGAAGCCTCGATGACTTCCTGCCCAAATGCTTCGGAAATTCGTGACACGTATTTATCAAGATAGGGCTGGTTTTTAGAAGGTGCTTTCGGCGTTTCCTCTGCCGGGGTCTCATCCCCAGTCGCTTGCGCTGCTTTTGCCTTCGCTGCTGCTGCGGCGGCGGCTTTGGCTTTTGCGGCAGCTGCGGCCTTTGCCTTGGCGTCGTCATCACCGGATTCATCGCCGCCTGCTTCACGTGCGGCTTTTGCCTTTGCAGCTGCTGCTGCGGCAGCCTTTGCTTTTGCGGCAGCAGCGGCCTTCGCCTTGGCATCCGCATCTGGAGCTGAATCAGCTGTATCGGCTCCATTTCCCTCGGCTTCTTTTACTTCCTTCGCTGCTTTTGCCTTGGCTAGTGCTTCTGCGGCAGCTGCTTTCTTGGCTGCAGCTTTTTCTTCCGGCGTCATTTCAGACACAGGCTTTGCTGGTGGTGAAGCAGCTTCTGTCTGCTCCTTCGCTGCTTTTGCCTTGGCAATTGCTTCAGCCGCTGCTGCTTTTTTGGCTGCGGCTTTTTCTTCCGGCGTCATTTCGGACACAGGCTTTGCTGGTGGTGAAGCAGCTTCTGCTTGTTCCTTCGCTGCTTTTGCCTTGGCAATTGCTTCGGCTGCTGCTGCTTTCTTGGCTGCGACTTTTTCTTCCGGCGTCATTTCAGAAACGGGCTTTGCTGGTGTAGCAACTGCTTCTGATTGTTGCTCGGCAACTGGAGTTTCTGCTTCCGCAGCTTCTGCCTGTTCCTTCGCTACTTTTGCCTTGGCAATCGCTTCAGCCGCTGCTGCTTTCTTGGCTGCAGCTTTTTCCTCAGGTGTCATTTCGGACACAGGTTTTGCTTCCGGAGCAGAGACTTCCTCTTGTGGCTCTTGAGATGCCTCCACTGGGCTCGTCTCTTGGGAACCCTGCGCTTCCTGTTCTCTTAATTTTCGCAATGCTTCGGCCTTGGCACGGGCTTCAGCTGCTGCTGCTGCCTTCTCCTCTGGCGTCGGCTTGCGTTTCTCGTCGCTCATAGATTGGTCACCTGCTTCCCAGTCTTCGCTTCGTAACGGATTTTTTCTTGGAGCTTATTGATTCCGTAGATCAAAGCGGCAGGGTTAGGCGGACAACCTGGAATATATACGTCGACAGGCACAATCTGGTCTACACCTTTTACCACGCTGTACGAGCGCACGTACGGACCTCCCGCTGTCGCACAGGAGCCCATGGCAATCACCCACTTCGGTTCAGGCATTTGATCATACAGCCTGCGCAGCAGTGGCGCCATCTTTTTCGTGACGGTTCCGGCTACGATCATGACATCAGATTGTCTTGGGGATGCTCGAAAAATAACGCCAAACCGGTCGAGGTCATAACGCGCTCCACCCGTTCCCATCATCTCGATCGCGCAACAGGCCAAGCCGAAGGTTAATGGCCACAACGAGTTGCTACGAACCCATCCCTTCACTGTTTCCAATGTCGTGAACATGACGTTGCGATTCAATTCCTCTTGCAATTCAGGCGCAATGCTTGTCAGATCTAGTTCCATTCCAGCACCTTCTTTCTCCACGCGTAAATCAATCCTATGATGAGCAAGGATATAAAGATGACCATCTCGACTAAGGCAAAGAGCCCCAGTTCTTTGTAAGCGACGGCCCACGGATACAGAAAGAGTGTTTCTACATCAAAGATGACAAACATGAGGGCAAAGATGTAATACTTCACGTTGAAACGCACCCAACTGTCACCAACAGGAATGTTACCGCTTTCATAAGTAGTTTGCTTCTCCCGTGTCGGTTTCTTTGGACGAAGTAATGGACCAACGAAACTGACTGTAGCCACGGGCAACAGCACACCAAGAATCAAAAAGATCGCGACAATCACATAATTGTTGGTATAGATGTCACTCACCCACGTTCCCTCCGCTCTTGAGAAAGGTATGAATCGTCTTGCGCTGTCCTCCAGAAGAAGTTGAGACTCCCTCAAAAGGGTACTGCTCGCAGCATCAAAGGTGTAGGTATGAACGCTGTCGCTAATTGATACTGCTAGAAAAAAATACCTTTATCATTATAGCAAATTGCCAATAGGGTGTCTAACGAAAGCCTTCCTTTTGTGCCATATAAAGGGAAAAAACTCAAGGATTTCTCCCTGAGTTTTTCCAGCATAGTATGATGACCAAACGAATATGCCTGTCTGGCTCTCATATTCTCTTAATTATTGAACGTTCTTTGAAAATTGCTGTCCGAGGAAATCCTCGTAAATGCGCTCCCATACAATCGTGAAGTTCATCTTCTCGTCTTCTGGGATCTCCAGCATATTTTCAATCGCATCTTCCATATATGGAGTCAGCTTGATCAGAACTTCTGCCAGCATCTGGTCATTGGTGTTCAGCAATTGCTTCATTTCTGCTTTGGACATGCTGAACTCATTTTCTTCTTGCTCATGCAGCTTCATTACGAGGCGGCTAAACATCGGATGAACCAATGCTTCCAGTTTAATATGAGCCAATGCAAGAGATTCTGCTTCACTCAGCTTGAACAACTCAGATGCATCTGGGAATGGATAAACCGGTACATCCCAAGCATCTCCATTATCGATTACCAGACCCCACTTCACGAAAAGCTCAATCGCCTCGTCAAGAGATGTCGGATATGCATAATCAGAACGGCTCATGAACGCTTTGAATCTGTTCAAGAGGTTTACATAGCCCTTAAAATCCTCTTCAGACTTAAAGCCTTCTTGAACAGGCTCGGTGAATGTGCCTTTCAATGCATCGAACTCGTCCAGAGCTTTTCTCATTTCTTCTTTTGACTCATGCTTCGTTACTACATAGCACATTGCCTGGAAGAGAACATTCATTTCATGAGATAGCACGCTTGTCCAGCCATTAGCCGCAAAGCTGCTAGGAATCACTACGCCATCTTGATTGTGGCGGATATCGCGAACGGTTTGCATCAATTACACTCTCCTTTAATCCCAATAGCCAATGCCGCTTTTTCCCGCTGTTTTTCATGCTAACGTAGCTCGTCGGCAGGGCATTAGGTCTATTATACACAGAAACATTAGGCAATTACCAACTGGAAATATCATGCCCGATTTCCATGGCTCATCATTCATCGCCTTATAACCGAAAAATCCCCGCAGCCACATGGGCGCGGGGATATCAAGCTTACGCTTTACTTCGCTACGTCGAGACGTGCCATCGCACGTTGTAGCGCGCGTTCTGCACGCTTGACGTCGAGCTCGGCATATTTCTCAGCCAAACGCTTTTCAGCACGCTCTTTCGCTGCCTTCGCGCGTTCAACATCGATGTCTCCCGGCAATTCAGCCGTTTCAGCAAGGATGGTCACTTTATCGCCGCGAACTTCCATGAAGCCGCCGCTTACAGCCATCTTTACTTCTTTATCGCCTTCTGTCTTAATCCGAACTGGCGCTGTTTTCAGCGGGGTTACCAACGGCACGTGGTTCGGCATAATACCGATTTCCCCTTGCAAGCCGCGAGCAATCACCATTTCAGCCTGACCGCTGTAGACAACCCGTTCAGGAGTTACGACTTCAACTGTCATCTTACTCACTTACTCGTCTCCCCTTTCCAGGGTGTCTTACGCCATTTTCTTCGCTTTTTCTACCGCTTCTTCAATTGTACCTACGTACAGGAACGCGCCCTCTGGCAGGTGGTCATGCTTACCTTCGAGGATTTCCTTGAAGCTGCGAACGGTTTCTTTCAATGGCACGTATTGGCCTGGGTTACCAGTGAACTGCTCGGCAACGTGGAAGGACTGGGACAAGAAACGTTGAATACGGCGTGCGCGTCCAACTACTTGCTTGTCATCGTCGCTCAACTCGTCCATACCGAGAATCGCGATGATATCTTGCAGTTCTTTGTAACGTTGCAGGATTTTTTGAACGCTACGAGCCACATCATAGTGTTCTTGTCCTACTACATCAGGAGCCAGAGCACGGGAAGTGGATGCGAGTGGGTCTACCGCAGGGAAGATACCCAACTCAGCGATGGAACGCTCCAAGTTCGTTGTAGCGTCCAAGTGAGCAAACGTAGTAGCAGGAGCCGGGTCAGTGTAGTCATCCGCTGGTACGTAGATCGCTTGAATGGACGTTACGGAACCTTTTTTCGTGGAAGTAATACGCTCTTGCAGCTGACCCATTTCGGTAGCCAATGTTGGCTGGTAACCTACCGCAGATGGCATACGGCCCAAGAGAGCAGAAACTTCGGAACCCGCTTGAGTAAAGCGGAAGATGTTATCAACAAAGAGAAGAACGTCGCGGCCTTCTTCATCACGGAAGTATTCCGCCATAGTCAGACCAGTCAACGCTACACGAAGACGTGCACCAGGCGGTTCGTTCATCTGACCGAATACCATCGCGGTTTTCGGCAGTACGCCTGCGTCTTTCATCTCGTGGTACAGGTCGTTACCTTCACGGGTACGCTCACCTACACCAGCGAATACGGAAATACCACCGTGCTCTTGCGCGATGTTGTTGATCAGCTCTTGAATAGTAACGGTTTTACCTACACCCGCACCACCAAACAGACCGATCTTACCACCCTTGATGTACGGAGCCAAGAGGTCAATAACTTTGATACCTGTTTCCAGGATCTCAACAGTCGTTGCTTGGTCTACGAACTCAGGAGCTTTACGGTGAATTGGGTCACGACGATCTACTTGACCAAGTTCTTGCAGGTCGATCGGCTCACCCAATACGTTAAATACGCGTCCGAGGGTAATTGCACCCACTGGAACGGAGATAGCTGCACCTGTATCAACTGCTTCCATGCCACGAACCAAACCGTCAGTGGAAGACATCGCAACGGTACGAACCAAGTTATCGCCCAAATGAGTAGCAACCTCAACAGTCAAGTTGATGTCGCGCTCACCAGCGCTTTGTGCTTTATGTTGAATCTTGATCGCATTGTAAATGGCAGGCAGGTGTCCGCGGTCGAACTCGACGTCAACAACCGGACCCATTACCTGAACCACGCGTCCATTCGCCATCTTACTTCTTCCCTCCTGTAAAGCTAAATTGGGAGCTATTCGCTGCCACTAAGCCTGTGCGTTTGCACCTGCAACGATCTCGGAAATCTCTTGTGTAATGGCTGCCTGACGAGCACGGTTGTAGCTCAACGTTAAACGGTTGATCATATCCGTAGCATTGTCTGTCGCGCTGCCCATTGCCGTCATACGGGAACCTTCTTCAGAAGCTTTTGCTTCGAGGAGTGCACTGTAAACCAGTGTTTCCGCATATTTCGGCAACAGATCCGCCAATACTTCTTCCGAGGACGGCTCATACTCGTAATTCAATTCGCGCGCATTGTTGCTCTCGGGAGCTTCCAATGGCAGCAATTGTTTTACGGTAGGTATTTGCGAAATTGCACTTTGGAACTTGTTGTAGCACAGGTACAGTTCGTCAATCTGCTCGTTCTCGAACATTTGGACTGCTGCACCGGCAATTTTCTTGATATCAGCAAAGGCTGGGCTGGCTGGCAGACCTGTAACTTCCTCCAAAAGCGGGTAGTTCCGTTTGCTGAAGAAGTCACGACCTTTGCGGCCAATCACAAAAATACCGTACTCATCCTTGGACTTGTGCTTCTCGTTAATGGTAGTTACCACTTTACGGAGAATGTTGGCATTGTAACCCCCAGCAAGTCCACGGTCGGAAGTGATGACAATATAACCAGTCTTTTTCACCGGACGATTTTGCAACATTGGATGTTTGGAAGCAGAGTTCCCACTCGCGATGCTTGCGATCACTTCTTGGATCTTGTCAGCATACGGTCGTGCCGCCTCGGCTTTATCCTGGTTACGGCGAAGCTTTGCAGCCGCCACCATTTTCATCGCTTTCGTGATTTGGCGCATATCTTTTTTACTTTTGATACTGCGTCGAATCTCACGTATTCCTTTAGCCACTCGTTTTCACCACCTTGAGGACGCATGCACGGGCAAATGGCCCGGCATGCATCTGATGTCTATCAGGTTAACGATTAGCGAGTTACCGAAAAGCCTTTTTTGAACTCTTCGATCGCTGCGTTGAATTCTTTTTCATCTGGAAGGTCTTTCGTTGTGCGGATGTGCTCCAACAGTTGCGGTTTGTTGGAATCCAAGAAAGACAACATCTCTTTCTCAAAGCGGCGCACTTCTGCTATTGGAATGTCATCCAGGAAACCTCTTGTAGCGCTATAGATAGAAGCAACTTGCTTCTCAACAGACATTGGATCGAACTGACCTTGTTTCATGATTTCCATCAAGCGCTCACCACGGGTCAGACGAGCTTGGGTCGCTTTGTCCAGATCGGAACCGAACTGAGCAAACGCAGCCAACTCACGGTATTGAGCCAACTCGAGCTTGAGTGGACCTGCTACCTTTTTCATCGCCTTGATTTGCGCGGAACCACCTACACGGGATACAGAAAGACCGGTGTTAACCGCTGGACGTTGACCTGCGTTGAACAAGTCTGTCTCCAGGAAGATCTGACCGTCCGTGATGGAGATCACGTTGGTTGGAATGTACGCGGAAATGTCACCCGCTTGGGTTTCGATGAATGGCAGAGCCGTAATGGAACCAGCACCCAACTCATCAGACAGTTTCGCAGCGCGCTCCAGCAAGCGGGAGTGCAAGTAGAATACGTCACCAGGATATGCTTCGCGACCTGGAGGACGGCGGAGCAAGAGGGACATTTCGCGGTATGCAGAAGCCTGTTTGGACAGGTCATCGTATACGCACAGAACGTGTCCGCCTTTGTACATGAAGTACTCAGCCATTGTTACACCAGTATAAGGAGCCAGGTACAACATTGGAGCTGGGTCAGACGCAGTTGCAGAAACGATGATGGTGTAATCTAGAGCACCTGCTTTACGCAGTGTTTCTACGATGTTTGCAACGGTGGATTGCTTTTGACCGATTGCAACGTAGATACAAATCATGTCTTTACCTTTTTGGTTGATGATCGTGTCGAGCGCCACTGCTGTTTTACCAGTTTGGCGGTCACCAATGATCAACTCACGCTGTCCACGACCAACTGGGATCATCGCGTCAATCGCTTTGATACCTGTTTGGAGTGGCTCATGTACGGATTTACGCGCCATAACGCCAGGAGCTGGGCTCTCGATTGGGCGGAAACCGTCATTTGCGATAGGGCCTTGACCATCGATTGGTTGACCCAGTGGGTTTACAACGCGGCCGAGCAGCGCTTCCCCTACTGGAACTTCCATAACGCGGCCGGTACGTTTTACAGTATCGCCTTCCTTAATGTCGCGGAAAGGTCCCATAATTACGACACCCACGTTATCTTCTTCCAAGTTGAGTACCATACCCATTACGCCATTTTGGAACTCGAGAAGCTCCCCTTGCATGGCCTTTTCCAAACCGTGGACACGAGCAATACCGTCACCTACTTGGATGACTGTGCCTACATCCACAACTTCGATTTCAGATTTAAAGTTAGCGATCCGCTCTTTAATGAGGGAGCTAATCTCTTCTGGTCTGATTGCACTCACTTAATTCACCCCATTCATCCAACTTCGTAAAAGCCATCGAACTTTACGCCTTTTGCGCAAAGGTTTCCAACTTCGTTTTCAGACTGCCATCGTACAGACGGTCGCCAATTTTGATAATAATGCCGCCGAGAATCGCTGGATCTACAACTGCTGTCATACGCAGCTTTTTGTTCAGCGTTTGACCGAACTTCTCAGCCAGCTCATTTTGCTCTTCAACAGAAAGCGGCTTTGCACTTGTCAAAATTGCATCTGCGAATCCACGAGCTTCGTTCGCCAATTGTACAAAAGAACGGTAGATATCAACCAAATCAACTTCGCGTCCGTTCTCAATCAGGACGTTCAGAAAATTAAAGGTTTCTTCCCCTACATGGCTTTTGAACAATTCGTCAGCGAGCTGGCTTTTCGCATCTGCTGCGATGTGCGGGTGCAACATGATCTTTTTCAGATCTTCATTGCCTTCAACCGCTTCCACGATCGCACCCAGGTCTGCTTCTACCTGATCAATCTTGCTACGCTCACTCGCTACTTCAAAGAGAGCGCGAGCATAACGTTTTCCTACTGCGCTACTCATAGGCGATCTCCCACTTGTGCGAGAAATTTGTCAACAGTAGACTTTTGAGCTGCTTCGTCCAGTTCTTTCTCAATGATCTTGGAAGCCAAGAGCACGGAAAGACCAGTCATTTGCTCACGCAGTTCGAGTTTTGCTTTTTCTACTTCACGAGCCAGTTCAGCACTTGCATCTGCTTTCATGCGCTCAGAAGCTGCTTGTGCTTCAGCAACGATTTTGCTTGCTTCATCAGACGCTTGCTTTGCAGCACGGTCGATGATCGCTTTAGATTCAGCGCGAGCTTCATCCAAAAGACGGCGTTGTTCAGCCAAAAGCTTTTCGGATTCCTTGTGGTTGCGTTCCGCAGTGGCGAGCTCGTTCTCAACATGAGCACGGCGCTTTTCCAACACGCTCGCAATCGGTCCTGTTGCATATTTGGAAACAACGATCAACAGCAAAATGAAAATAATCACCTGGAGTAGTAATGTGCCCCATTCCAGGGATACGGCTCCAAACTCAACCATTTTTAGTTCACTCCTTCCTGTCAAACGAAAGATTCTGCAATAAGTTCTTTACGTACTTACCAGAATTATTACTAGAAGACTTCCATGCCAAGCTTGTGGCCGAAGCCTGATTTTTCCCTACTAAAAGATAGGCGAAGGTGACCCTCCGCCTATTTAATACTGTTCAACTGTTCGCTTAGCCCAGACGACCCATCAAGATGAAGCCTACAGCTACAGCGATAATTGGAATCGCCTCTACGAGACCCATACCGAGGAACATGATACCCATCAGGTTACCACGAGCTTCAGGTTGACGAGCAACACCTTCAATTGTTTTAGAGATTACGTTACTTGCACCAAAAGCACCACCAAGTGCTGCCAAACCGAAAATAAGACCCATAGCAATAGCTACACCCATAACTTCCATGTTAAAAATACCTCCCTAAATTGTTGTTAACAAATAACTAGATTTTAGTGTTCATCATTCACAAGTTGTGAAATGTAAACCATAGAAAGAGTCAAGAAAATGAACGCCTGAATTGCACCTACGAAGACGGAGTAGCCGAGCCAGATAAACAATGGTGCCGCGGCCAAAACTCCCCCACTCAACAGGAAGGCAATCATGATCTCTTTTGCAAAGAGGTTACCGAACAAACGCAGAGGAAGCGTCAACGGTTTAATGATAAACTCCTCAAGAATGTGGATCGGGTTGAGGAATACGTGCTTAAACCAACCACCTGGACTTTTCTTAATACCGAGGTAGTGGGAGTAGAGCAACACTACCAATGCCAAACCAAATGTTACGCTTGGTGTAGCAGTTGGAGACTTCCACCAGATTACATGAGCTCCTTTATCAGCCAGCTCGTGCTCAACGGTTTCGCGCTTCTTCGCTTCGGCTTCTGGCGTAGGAGCAATCGTCAGCATCTTCATAACACTTTCGCTGATTTCACCTTTGTGCACTGTAGTGACGTTGGCGATAACACCTAGCTGGTTCCCAATGAAGATGTAGAGAAACAACGTAATACCAAGCGTCATCATCATCATGACTTTCTTGTGATCCATGTATCCTGCAGTAACGTTTTTGACAAAGTCAAAAATCCACTCAACTGCATTTTGCTTAGCACCAGGTACTCCTGTTTCCAGCTTTCGTGTCATTACAAACAGGAAGATAAACACAAGCAGTGCGGTAAGAACCATCATGAGAATCGTAGCGATGTCAAATACCATGCCGCCTAAATCAAACCGTAACGTATAATGATGACCCATCTTTTCACCCCTTTCCATTGATAGATAGAGGTTGTCCGAAACTCTGTCTACACATTGCTATCGAACGCTCTCTGGTAAAATCACTTCATTTAAAAGGAAACGCTGGTAACAAATCTATTTTGAATTGCGGAATACGAGTAGATAGCTGATCCCTTGGATCAAAAACAACCCAAGTAGAACCCCTGATAATGTGAAGATATGAGGGAAAATAAAGGTAGTATAGGCGGCTAGCCCGGCAATCATGAACCGAAGCATCGTGCCCGTTCCTTTTGGTCTGACATTAGGGTCATCTGCCATTTGCCCAACAACCCAGACCTTGCTTGCGAGAACGCTGGTATTAATGATTCCTGCCACTGTTCCAAGCAACAAACTCTGCAAGAATACCTTGTATTCAGGCAACACAACCATCAGTATCACAAACAATGCCATACACCATAAAGAATAGCGAAAAGTCTTTCGCATCGCTAAAGCAAACGCTTCCATCGTTCGTCACCCCCTAAAGATACGGGCGAATGAGTCGATAGACAGTGTATACACCAACCGCAATCCCTGTAATCAGGCCAATGAGCAAGAACCAAGGATCAGTCGCTAGTAGGCGATCCGCGTATCTGCCGATCATAAAACCGGCAACCACACAAATGGCAAAGTCAAGACCAAGTACGCTGACCAAACCAAGTGCTCGCCATGGATTGTCAAGTTTCGCCAGTTTATCCTTCTCCTTTCACATAAGGAGAGGGCACACAATTTCCAAATGCCCTCATCCATATTAACGAAGATTTATTCCCTTTGTCAACGCAAGCGTTTCTGTGTACACAAAGCGTTCACAATTTAAAAATTAAATTTTCTCGACAATTGTGGAGACGCCTTGTCCCCCACCAATGCAAAGAGTCGCTAACCCATATTTTGCCCCTTCACGCTTTTGCAATTCATGCACGAGCGTGACCAAAATTCTCGCGCCACTCGCACCGATTGGATGTCCCAAAGCGATGGCTCCGCCGTTGACATTCAGCTTCTCGCGATCAAAGCCCAGTGCTTTGCCAACAGACAGTGATTGGACGGCAAAAGCTTCGTTTGCTTCGATCAAATCGATGTCAGAAATCGACAGACCCGCTTTTTCCAGTACGCGTTTGGTCGCAGGAACAGGACCGTACCCCATGATGCTCGGATCAACACCTGCACTCGCATTGGCTACGATACGGGCAAGAGGCTTCACTCCCAGCTCTTCTGCCTTCTCGCGTGTCATAATCAAGAGAGCGGCGGCTCCATCGTTGATGCCTGATGCATTCCCAGCTGTCACGGTTCCATCCTTTTTAAATGCAGGCTTCAGCTTGCCTAGCGCTTCGGCTGTCACACCAGCACGCGGGAATTCGTCTAGAGCAAAAAGAACCGGATCACCCTTTCGCTGCGGGATCGGAACCGGCACGATTTCTTCTTGAAAACGACCACTAACGAGCGCTTGTTGAGCTTTTTCCTGGCTCCACGCTGAAAATTCATCCTGCTCTTCGCGTCCGATTTCGTATTTGCTGCAAAGATTTTCCGCTGTAATGCCCATGTGGTAGTCGTTGAAAGCACACCACAGCCCGTCGCGAATCATGGAGTCTACTACTTTCTGATCTCCCATGCGGTAGCCTGAACGCGCACCTTCCATTAAGTATGGTGCCTGGCTCATATTTTCCATCCCGCCAGCCAAGACAACTTCTGACTCACCTGCAAGGATTGACTGAACGGCCAAATGAACGGCTTTTAGACCTGAACCACAAACCTTGTTGATTGTCAGGGAGGGGACTTCATGAGCAAGGCCCGCGTGAATAGAAGCCTGGCGCGCCGGGTTTTGACCCAAGCCTGCTGACAGTACATTCCCCATAATCACTTCATCGACCGCATCCTTGGAAACACCTGCACGCTCTAGCGCTGCTTCCAGTACAATTCCGCCCAGCTTTGTCGCGCTGACACCTGCAAGCGTTCCTTGAAAGCTACCTATAGCAGTGCGCACAGCACTCGCAATGACGATTTCTCTTTGACTCATCTTCCACACACCCCTCGAATACACAGGATAGGCAACCTTCTTAAGATTCCATCTTCTTATGATAATTCCTGCCAGGAAATCGCTTTCTTTTCCTATTCATGAAAAAACCGCCACTGCTCTTAGGAGAAGAGAGTGACGGTTTGAATGATTTATAGAAGTGCCTCTGCAATTTCATCGACGATATTGTTAATGGCAATCGGGCCGTAATAGGCAATCCACACGGTTGTGTTAACCTCGTACACCTTATTTTCCTTGGCTGCTTTTAGCCCTTTCCAAATGGAACTGTTCTTGTACTCGTCCGTTAATGCTTGATTCGCTTTGTCCGTTACGACAAATAAATGATCGGCATTTACCTCTGGCAACACTTCCAGAGAAATCATCGTAGCTGTATCTGATTTATCCATCGCTGGCTTGGGAGGAGTCAGTCCCAAATCGGAATACAAGATAGCAGCCGTACGATGTTCAACTGTGTGCAGTCGAATGGCATTGTCACGAGGACGAATAAGTGCGACAGACTCACCCTTGAGTTTGGTTGCGAGCTCTGTTTTCAATTTATTCGTTTTCTCTTGGTAGTCCTTTACGATCTGCTCAGCTTCTTGTTCTTTTTCGAGAATTTTTCCGAAGGTAATCAGCGTCTCACGCCAGTCTTCGTTTCGGTTAAACATGATGGTTGGAGCGATTTTGTTCAAATTATCATAGATTTTATCTTGAAACTCCGTGCATATGATCAAGTCAGGCTCCATAGCAACTACCGCTTCTGAATTGGGCTCGTCTTTTGTTCCGAGTACGTGAACATCTTTTAGCTTGTCCATGAGATACTCTGGAAACTTCGAACCGTCCCCCGTTGTAATGACACTACCTGCAGGCAGCTCGCCCAAGGCAATCATTTGATCTGCGTATTGCGTATCCAGCACAGCGATTCTGACTGGTTTAAAATCAAGCATCAGCTCGCCTTTCATGTGCTTGATTGTACGCGTCTCGCTTTTCTTCACTTCTTGATTCGCGCTAGATTGCGTAGTATTCGACTGCGTCGCTACCTGATTCGAAGCGCCTGTTGCTGTACTCCCCGAATTGCTCGTATTTGTACCGCCGCCTGAGCAGGCTCCCAGCAGCAAGGAAAGGCTCAGCATCAGGTTCAGCGCCAGCATCGCTTTTGTACTCTTATACATCGGTACGGCTCCTCCATCTCTTGATTGCGAGTGATTTTGATTTTCATTTTCAATGTGATCATTATATTTCCACAGCTTTTGACCAGCAATGGAATATCGCGACAAGAGTAATGGACTTTGGCGACGAATTTCCGATGTCAGCGGATTTACCTTATACGCAGTCGGGGAGAAGCCTGTATATTTTTTAAAGATACGACTGAAATAATAGCTGTCTGTATAACCTACTGATTCCGCTACCTCTTTTAGTCCCAAATTCGTTTGACGCAGCAGTTCCTGCGCTTTTTGAATGCGCACCTGAATCAGATAGTCGATAGGGCCGACCGCTAGCTGGGCTTTAAAGGTGCGTTGCAGGGATCGGGAGCTGCAGTTTAAGAGCGCGGAAAGATCATCGAGGGTGAAAGTCTCTGCGTAATGCTCCTCGATATACCTGACGGCCTGAACGGCCAAATTGGGTACCGTTACCCCGATTCCTTGCGACTGCATCTGTGCCATTAGCTCACATACGAGTTGATATAGCAGGGCCTTGGCTCGCAGCTTGTCCAGGTTGCCATTCTGATTCCACGCTTGCTGCATACGTGATATTGCAACAAATACAATTGCCTGATGCATGGGGGTAAAGCCGTATTGGATATGAAAAGGTTGTGTTTTCTCCAGTAAACGTAGCAGTTCCTGCCGACAAGGCAACGGCAAATGAGCTTTGTACAAAATCAGATAGTATTCCAGCTCATCCTTTATTTCCTCGATATCCACGTATGTACCTTTGCCAGCATGGGCCATATAGCAATTCTTGATAGCATGCACATTCCCATCAAGACGAATCAGGCCACTGCCTCTCACCGAAAATAGAAAGGCACTAGCCGGCAATTGATAGGATCGCAGCTGCTCTCCGGCTCGCATGACGATATGTCGTACATCATGTAATCGTACACTTGCCTGATTCCATAGAAAAATATGATCATCCACGTTCATTGTCCCATACTCAACTCCTTGATAGCCCTCCCATCGTTCTTCTTTTCATTCTATTTGATAACCATTCTCATTTCTATAGCAAAAATCGTAGAAAGCACACTACCTCGATGAAACCGCGCGAACGTAAATGACTTCGTAGGTGACAGGGATGCCCGTTTCTCTTTTATACGTCTGCTCATAGTAACGAATCATTTCTGCAAGAAGTTTTCTGCGTCCCAGACCGCTCCCTTGCTCCATACTTGCACTGGCGCCCACTGCTTTCACGGCATGCAAGAAATCCCGTACACCCGGGTAAGTTAGCCGCTCATATTTCCTCATCAGCTCTATATCCGTAAACCCTGCTTGCTCCAATAGCTCGTGCCAATCACGTGCAGAGAGAAACTCCAAGCCATGGCGTACTCCCTTTTCCCCAAAAATCGCATGAGCATTTGCAAACGATTCATGCAGCTCCCAAAACGTATCGGGGCCAAATGTCGAAAAAACCAAGGGTGCTCCGGGCTTCAGGATTCTTCCCAATCCTTTTAACGTATGCGCTGCCTTGGCAAACCACTGAAAACACGCTCCTGAAACCACCAAATCCTTTGACTTCGCCTGTTGTTCCCATACCCATTCTTCGGCATCTGCTTGAAAAAATGAGCAAAACAGGCTGTGCTGCTCCAGATTGTTCTTCGCCTGCTCCAGCATACCTGACGCAAACTCTACTACTTCGTAATGGGCATCAGAAAAATGGCTGCGAATGACGCGGGTTAATCCCCCTGTCCCACAGCCAACCTCTAGGATGTTTCGCACCTCGTTCTCGTTCGCTATTTCTGTAACCATTTGACTCAAATGATCGGCCATCTTCTTTTGCACGAGTGCGTATTTTTCATATGAGACAGCCTTCTCACTAAATCGGCTGCTGATTGCTCTCTTCTGCAAGCTGCTCCACCATCCTCTTTAGCGAATCTCCTACAACCTCCGGAACAAATACATGCGGGGCATGACCACAGTCAGGAATTTGCACGAAATTGGCACCTGCAAGGCTACTCGCCAGTTCTTCTCCGGCTGCGAGTGAACAGATAGCATCTTCCGTTCCATGAATGACGAGAGTGGGAGAAGTCAGGGACGACAGGAACGGGCGGCAATCCTCTTCTTCTAAATAGGTCAAGCCCGCAATCAACGCTGCCGTACTCCACATCTGGCTATCCACCCCCACGTGCAAGCCTATTTGCTGACGCTCCCCTGGTGTTAGCATCTGTTCAACAAATGCGTCCATCACCCGCTCGCGTGCTACGGAAAGCTGCCTTTTCATCCTTTGCAAAACAACAGGATGCCACCCATGCTGTTCGCTGGTAAAGCGTGCTGTGGTGCCGATCAAAACAAGTCCTGAGACCGGGTACTGGGCAGCGAGGCGTATTGCGAGCATCCCTCCCAAAGACCACCCCACTACAATCAGCTCCTGCGTTGACAGAGAGCGGACTTCCTCTTCTACTCTCTCGTAAAATTGCAAGGAGTCAGTGACGTCCGAATAAGTAGGAATGATGTGCCGATAGGAAGGAAATTGTGAGCGAACAGCTTCCCAGCTGCATTCCGGCATTCCCCATCCGGTTAGCCACAGCATCACTTTTCTCACGTTACCGTTCCTCCTTTGTGAAGCTCGTCTCTGATTTCGCTCACTTGCTCACAAGCCCACTCCAGCTCTTCGCGCGTATGGGCAGCCATCACCGTAAAACGGATACGTGCGGTTCCTGCTGGCACGGTAGGCGGTCGAATCGCCACTGCTGCAATCCCGCGCTGCCGAAGTCTTTTGCTAAACTGCAAAGTCCATTCATTCTCTCCTAACGTGAGCGGGATGATTGGCGTATCTTCTTCGTCTACGGTAAACCCGCGTGAGCGAAGCAATTGGCGAAACACGAGCGCATTCTGCTTCACCGCTCTTCTTCGCCAAGACTCTGTTTGCACCAAAGACAATGCCGCCAGATTCGAGCCAATCACAGCAGGGGGCAGGGCTGTGGAATACACCAACGAGCGCGCTTTTGTCATCAAATAACGAATGATGATCTCATCTGCACATACGTAAGCCCCATAAACACCAAATGCCTTGCTAAAGGTCCCCATCAAAACATCGACTTGTCCGGCGATGCCCAGCTCGTGGCACAAGCCCTGCCCTTCTTCACCACGCACTCCCCCTGCATGGGCTTCGTCAACCATCAGCATGGCATCGTAACGATCTCGCAGTTGTACCAATTCAAGCAGGGGAGCCTTATCACCGTCCATGGAGAATATGCTGTCCGTGACGATCCACTTCCGTCTTGCATCCTGGTGCTTTTTCAGCAAAAATTCCAGATGCTCCATGTCGTTATGTCTGTACCGAAAATGCTCCGCCCGACTGAGCACGATCCCATCGACGATGCTGGCGTGATTCAACCGATCACTAAACACAGCGTCGCCTCTTCCGGCAAGTGCTGCAATTACCCCGGTATTTGCCTGATAGCCGTTTGCAAAGACAAGCGCTCCTTCTCTCTCTTTCCACGCAGCCAATTGTTGTTCCAGCTCGTCATATAACGCGTAGTTGCCATGGACGAGACGAGAGGCAGTTCCTCCTGCCCCCCACTCCTCTGCCGCCTTCTTGCCAGCTTCCACGATTCGTTGATCATGAGCCAAGCCCAAATAGTTGTTCGATGACAGGTTTAATAATGGTTTCCCTTCGACTTGAATCCAGGTGCCTGCGCGATCACTAACTGACTCTACGGTGCTCCATTCTCTTGCCAGCGATTGTTTCCGCAACGAATCATATTCTTCTTCCAGCCATGTGTAGCGTTTATTCATAACTGACCTACTGTCCTACAGCGCACACAGCTCGATTTCAAACCCGAGGTCTTCAATCATCTGGTGATCTGTCGTGATTTCTTGCCCGGGCGTCGTCAAATAGTCGCCAACAAACAACGAGTTGGCTGCATACAAGGAAAGCGGCTGCAAGGTGCGCAAATTCACTTCGCGACCACCCGCAACGCGAATTTCTTTATCTGGGCAAATAAATCGGAACAAGGCGAGAACACGAAGGGCCTTCATTGCCGGAGTGCGTCCTTTATCCTCCAACGGGGTTCCGGGAATCGCATTTAAAAAATTGATCGGGATGGAATCTGCGTCGAGATTGCGCAGGGCAAATGCCATTTCAACGATCTCCTCATCGCTCTCCCCCATGCCGATGATCACGCCTGCGCAGGGCGACATCCCTGCTCTTTTCGCGGTATCGACTGTCTGTACACGTTGATCGTACGTATGTGTCGTAGTAATCGCTTCGTAATGATTGCGACTCGTGTTGAGATTATGGTTGTAGCGATGAACACCTGAATCTTTTAGGCGCGTTGCTTGTTCGTCGCTTAATATCCCTAAGCACGCGCAAATTTTCAGCGGCATCGTCTCGCGGATTTCTTTGACTGCCTCGATGACCTGGCCCAGCTCTTTTTCCGTGGGACCACGACCTGAGGCGACAATACAGTATGTACCTGCTTTTCGATTCATGGCTTCTTGCGCACCTGCGAGCAATGTCTCCTTGTCCAGCATCGTGTACTTGGATACGGGAGCGTTCGAAACAATCGACTGCGAGCAGTAACCGCAGTCCTCGGGGCAAAGGCCGCTCTTGGCGTTAATGATCATGTTCAGTTTGACTTTTTTTCCGAAAAAGTACTTTCTGACGCGAAAAGCTTCGTTCATGACCAGCAGCAGCTCATCATCTGGCGCTTGCAGTACCTTCATTGCCTCTTCCTGTGAAAACCCTTCTTTGTTCATCGCTTTTTGAGAGTATCCCTTCCAATCCAGACAAGTGCTTTGCTTCATTTTCTCGTCTCCCCTTCTTATTATTTATGGCTCCACTGACACAACTGCCCGATGTCTACACACTCTTGGATCAACTGTGTCAACTGCTGACGCTCTAGCGGTTGGTCTATCCATGGAAGCACGCCCCATACGGGAACTCCCCCATAACTCTCAATCATGCTCGCGTTTGTTTTGACACTCTCATCGGTGACGCCAGCTGAGTTGTTTTGATTCAGGATGACACCTACAACCTCAATCCCGAGTTCCCGTGCATACCAAACGGACAAGAGCGTATGATTAATCGTGCCGAGCCCAGCCCGCGCCACGATGAGCATTGGCAGGTTCAGTCGAGCAGCAAGATCCGCCATCGTTTCGGTTGGTGTCAATGGAACAATCAGACCACCTGCTCCTTCGACAAGGAGTGCCGGATAACGTTCCATCAGGGGTCGCCCGCAAGCGATTACGTCCTCCATAGTCAAGCTTTTCCCCTCTGCTTCCGCAGCCAGAAAAGGGGTAAGCGGTGCCTCAAAACAGAGCGGGGCTATCTCGTCACACGCATCAGGAACTCCGCTCCACGACCTCAATTGCAATGCGTCACTGCCCTCATCATGTGCTCGTGCTCCTGACTGGACTGGCTTCCAAACCCCTATGTCCACTCCTGTCTCACGCAACACGGATGCGATTCCGGCAGTCACAACTGTTTTGCCTACCCCTGTATCTGTTCCTGTGATGAACAATCCGGTATAGGGGCGATCAGCCATATCTATCACTCCTCCGTATCACCTGTCGTTACGTCCTGAATCGATTCCGTCAAAATCCGAACCATGTCAGCTAATTCTTCGGTTGTAGATACAAGCGGTGGAATAAAAACGATGACGTTGCCCAACGGTCGTGTCAGAAGCCCTTTTTCTCTCGCTATCTGACAGACACGCATACCGATCCGCTCATTCCAGTGATAAGGCTCCTTGGTCTCTTTATCTCGAACCAGCTCAATTCCCGCCATCAAGCCTTTTTGCCGGATTTCCCCTACATGAGGCAGGTCGCGAAGTGGCTTTAACAATTGATCCAAGTCAATTGCTTTTTTTGCTACTCGTTGAACGACTCCGCGCTCCTCCATCAGCCGCAGATTGGCAAGAGCAACTGCACAGCCAAGTGGATTTCCCGTGAACGAATGTCCGTGGAAAAAGGTTTTCTGTTCCTCATAGTCGGCGAAAAAAGCATTATAAATCTGCTCGGTTACTAAGGTAGCCGCTACTGGCAAATACCCTCCCGTGAGCCCTTTTGCGACCGCCATGATGTCTGGTACGACCCCATCATGCTCACAAGCAAACATTTTGCCCGTGCGTCCAAATCCTGTCGCTACTTCGTCTGCGATCAGCAATACATCATAGGCGCGTAACAGCTCCGCGATTTTTTTCAAACAACCGTCCGGCATGATAATCATGCCGCTTGCTCCCTGCACGACAGGCTCCACGATCATCGCCGCAATCTCATGAGCTCTTTCCTTAAGCAAACTCTCCAGACTGCTCAATGTGGCCTGAACGGCTGCATCTTCGCCGCCTTGCCGGTATGGATATGGGTATGGAATGACATGTGGAGAAAAGAGCAGTGGCTTATAGACCTGATGGTAGAGAGGAATGGCTCCCACACTGGTGGCTCCAATCGTATCCCCGTGGTAGGCATTGTTCATCGTGATAAACGAATGCTTGCCGATCTGCCCGCGATTTTGCCAGTATTGGAACGCCATTTTCAGTGAGATTTCGACCGCCGTTGCCCCGTTGTCAGAGTAAAAGACTTTGCTCAGTCCTTTTGGAGCGAGTTGGATCAGCTTTTCCGCTAATAGAATGGATGGGACGTTTGCCATGCCGAGCAAGGTAGAGTGGGCAATCTGATCGAGCTGCTCCGTGATCGCCTGATTCAGCTTGGGAACGTTGTGGCCATGGACATTCAACCACACAGAAGAGAAACCATCGTAGTAAGCCTTGCCGTTCACATCGAACAGCTTGATCCCTTCTCCTCTTGCAATAATCAATGGATCCTGTGCGACGTAGTCTTTCATTTGGGTGAAGGGATGCCAAACGTATTGCTTGTTTTTAGCAGAGAGCTCTGTATAACTATTTAACAACCAAATCACAACCTTGGTTAACATATATTTGTTAACCGTTATTTTAAATTGGTTAACCTATTTTGGCAAAGCTTTTTTCTTCGCCTTGGGAAAAGAAAAAGGCCAAGCTCCTCTTTGCTAGAGAAGCTTGACCTTTCCTCATGCTGCTTATTGGTCTTGATGCAAGATGCGATACAGTGCAACGACACACACTGCTCTCGTCGTCGGTTTATTCGGCTGATAATTTCCTCCGACTGGATCAATCAGACCGAGTCCGACCATGTTGTTGATGGATGTAGATGCCCAGGATGGCCAGGTTCCTTTATCGGAGACCTTTTTCGTCGCTCCCTTTTTATTCACGAGACGATCGAGAATGACTGCGGCCTCTGCGCGAGTCACCGGCTGATCCGGACGGAAAGTATTATCGTTATACCCCTTCACCAGGCCTTTGGAAACGGCAACCTGTACGGCACCTTGCGCATAGGAAGGCACCTTATCCTTGAATTTCAGCTTTGGTGAGGATGGAAGCTCCCATTCAAAAGTGCGCGCGAGCAAGGTGACGAACTGTGCTCTAGTTAAGGAAACCTCTGGGCCGAACGTCGTCTCCGTTAACCCCTTCACGTAACCCTTTTCCGCCATATAGGTGATTTCTGCCTTGGCTGGATGCTTTGTGATATCTGTAAATCCAGCGTTGCTCGTGCCTGCATTGTCCAGGTAGTACGGAATGTACTTGCCGTAGCTATTGACTTCATATACCCATTGACCTTGGGCATTCATCGTTCCCAGTAGCGGATCCAAAGTATTGTTCACTTCGTTTACGTACAGGAGTCCAACGCCTTTTCCAGCGAGCCATTGCTTCGGTGCCAAGGTCAACTGAATCGACGAAGTAGAAATCGCGTCCTCTTGTCCTGCTTTTAGTTCGCCCGGCTTAATCGTAAACGAATAATCAGCAGGCACATATCCTGGCATCGGCTGGGTCACGATCGACTCCACATCAATCAGCGCACTATCCAGGTAAGGTGCAGTATTTGCAAGGGAATAATGGAGATCGAGCTCCGCCCCGAGGGACATGCTGCCTGGCAGTTCAGGGACAACGGCTACATCGCTCGGTTGACCTGTTTGGTTGCCCAAGAGGAGCGAGAATTCGTCGATGTACAGTGTTCCTTTGTCGTGTGTAATGCCATCATTGGCTTGGTCAACGACATACACACTCTTCAGCTGCAACGGATACGCAACATTGCTCGGGAAGTATCCTTTAACCTGTTTCCAGCCTGTCCAATTGATCTCTTTTGCCAGATCGACGTAGACCGGCTTGCCGTTTGCATCGACTACTTCTGCACGGAGCCAATGTCCACTGTTGTCACCATTGACCCACAAGCCCAATCCAAGCGGTTTGCCAGGGATGGTCACAGGTTTTGCCCCCAGAACGCCGTACGAAATCCGCATGTTGTTCGCTGGCGCTCCAGAGAAGTTGTACACCAGCTTCGCTGCCTTCTTCGTGCGGAATGTCTGATCGGAAACGAGCGCGAACGAACCAGCGGAACTAATGCTGGATGGATTTGCAGCATGGTACATGCCAACCTGATTATCGAAGGTGAGCCATGGCTGCTCAAATTGTCCGACAGCAAATGGTACGGTTGTCGACACGCCATCATATGTAATGGTCAGGTTTCCGTTGCCCGGCTCATTGCCTGCTACCAGTTGCAGATTATCGTTAATCGTCGCTACAGAAGAATCGATACTCGCTTTTACGCTAAGTGGAGTCGCTTGTACGGTAGAGCCCTTTTTCGTTTTGATTTTGACATCGAGATTAAGGGATTGTCCCGGTGCAATCGTGATCGGATTCGGCGAAACGATGATTTGCTGCACATCGTTGCCGGAAATCACTTGAATATCTTTATTTTGCGTCACATTGCCCAATCGCGCAGTCAATGTGATCTTGCCGGATCGAGCTGGTGTGAATTGCTTGCCATTTACGGTTCCCGCTTCGGACTGACTACCATCCCAACTCACATCGCCTGCATTGATCGCATACGGCTGGTAATGAACGTCATATCCTTTGGATGCGCTGAGCGTGATGGTTTGTCCGATAAGCACATCGGACGGTACATCGATTTGGAAGCCTCTCAATTCTCCAGCAGGTGCCGTGTTGTATACAGCCAGTCCAGTAGGCACACGACGCTCAGCACCGCCGCTCGGCTTATTCGCCAGATTCGCGTGTGTCTCACCCAGCATGCGAGCTGCCATGGTCGTAGAGCCACCACCGTCAAAGTTTACAGCTCGATAAGAGCCGAGCTCCGCCATGATCTTTGCCAGCTCGTCCAAATAAACGCCTTGGCTCGCATCGATCGTGACCATGTACAAAGTCTTTCCGTCCTGAGAAACACCGACCGCTGTGCGCGCCGTTTTGTTCGTGATGGACTTGTCCGCTTGAAAGGATGACAGTGCTTTCCCTTGATCGACCAAAATGACATTGCCACCCACCGCATGTTTCAAGTCGAGGGTTTGCGGTGTCGTTTGATACTCAACTGTCGCAGTAGCGCCTACTGGGAAGTTTTGTTTGAGAAATGCTCCTGCTGCTCCATGTCCCCAAAGGACATAGCCGTTGTAAGGTATGTATACGCCAGGTTGATTCACACGAACTTCTTTGGCTACGTTGTCTACAAACAGAATCTCGACGACATCTTTATAGCCCGATATCGTCCCCAAGCTGTTTTTGCCAAAGGAAGGGGTATAGACGTTCAGTTGGTTCTGGTGACTCTTTCGTCCTTCACTTGGGTTGTACTCTTCCTTGTTAACTCCCTGAATCGAATAGGTAGCACCATTAGGAGCAGTAACCTTGCCGCCAAAACCAAACTTATCGACGATGGCCATCTTGTCTCCCGTCAAGCCTAGGGCGTACCAGTAGGAGACCAAGCCCATGGAAGAAATGAGTTCATCGTCTTTCATGACAATGCCAAACGGCGCTCCTCGCTTCGACATGTTAAAAAAGTCGGCATTGATTGCTGATACAGCTCCTGTTTCACGCGCCATTTGTGTAACCGTCTGCCTGTCTGTCAGCTTGCCTTTCGTTCCGTATACTGGTTTTACCTCAACGTAAGGATTGTTCAGATCAACCTTGGTCACCATGATCGTGACTACTTGATTGGCAAATGATTTCGTATATTTCTGCAAAGTGGTCCCCTCACCAATTGGGGTTTGCCACATCATATTCAATGCACTGGTCTCCGCTCTGGCGTGTGCGACATTGGTCGCAAACGGCACAAACGGAACAAAAGCTCCCCAGGCCATAGTCGTGGCCGTGAGCAGCGTCACTATCCTTTGCGCTCTCATGTTGGTAACTCCTCTCCGTATTCCAAACTCTGTCTTTCTACCCTCTAAGCCAAGCAACTAAATATTAGACGCAAAAGGTCATGGATAGTTTCGCCAATTCTCTCGATTCTCTATTAGAAAAACATACCAAATCGTCAGTCATCGAAAACCAAAATATCCCTCTACAACAAGAAACCCGCCCAGTTTTGACGAACGGTACCTGGCGGGTTTTTCCTAGCTGTATGTTACTGACCTGGTTGGAAAGGCTCTGGTTGTTCAGCTCGCAAACCAAAATGATAGAGGATTGCTTCTACGATACGTCGGGAAGCCTCGCCATCCCCGTACGGGTTGACAGCGTGCGCCATTGCATCGTAAGTCGCTTGGTTGGTCAGCAATTCTTTTGCCATTGCATAAACTTGCTCTTCGTCAGTTCCCACGAGCTTCAACGTGCCTGCTTCAATCCCCTCAGGACGTTCTGTCGTATCGCGCAGAACCAGGACTGGTACGCCAAGAGACGGCGCTTCCTCCTGCACCCCGCCAGAATCGGTCAGGATGAGATGGGCACGACGAGCGAAGTTGTGGAAATCAAGGGCATCCAATGGTTCGATCAACGAAATGCGATCGTGGTTTCCGAGAATCTCCTGCGCTACTTCTTGTACAGCAGGATTCAAGTGAACCGGATACACAACAGCAATCTCCGGATGCTCGTCCACCAGTCTTCGAACTGCACGGAAAATACGGCGCATCGGCTCGCCCAAATTTTCGCGGCGGTGTGCCGTCATCAGCACCAACTTCTGACTAGCTACGCGATCAAGCACCGGATGCGTGTAATCCTCGCGAACCGTTGTTTTCAGCGCATCAATCGCTGTGTTTCCTGTCACGTAGATGTCCTTTTCCGGCTTTGCTTCGCGACGAAGATTGTCAGCCGATCCATTGGTCGGAGAGAAGTGAAGGTCAGCCATTACACCTGTCAACTGACGGTTCATCTCTTCCGGGAACGGCGAGTACTTGTCCCATGTGCGCAAGCCCGCTTCCACGTGTCCGATCGCTACCTGATTGTAAAAAGCAGCCAGACTCGCAACAAAAGTGGTTGTCGTATCCCCGTGTACGAGGACAATGTCCGGTTTTACTTCCTTCATCGTTTCATCCAGACTCTCCAATGCGCGAGTGGTCACACCCACCAGCGTTTGGCGATCCTTCATGATGTTCAAATCAATGTCTGGTTGAATATCAAAAATGTCCAAAACCTGATCGAGCATTTGACGATGCTGGGCCGTCACGCAAACGACCGATTCGATCTGCCCGCTGTACTTGTTCAATTCATGGACAAGTGGCGCCATTTTGATCGCTTCTGGACGAGTGCCGAATACCGTCATTACTTTTACAGTTTTCATCCGTTTTTCCCTCTCCGACTACTTCGTGCCGTACAAGCGGTCACCCGCATCGCCCAAGCCTGGCACGATGTATCCATGGTCGTTTAAATATTCATCAACAGCCGCTACGTAAATATCTACATCAGGATGCTCGTCCTGAACCAGCTTAATACCTTCTGGAGCAGCGATGAGGCACATCAGTTTCAAGTTTTTCGCTCCACGTTTTTTCAAAGCAGTAAGAGCAGCAACAGCAGAGCCACCAGTCGCCAGCATTGGGTCAGTTACGATCAACTCACGCTCAGCAACATCGGATGGCAGCTTCACATAATACTCAACAGGCTGCAGGGTTTCCGGATCACGGTAAAGACCTACGTGTCCTACTTTGGCAGCAGGAATCAGCCTCATCAGGCCATCAACCATACCAAGACCAGCACGCAGAATCGGTACCAACCCTACTTTTTTACCAGCAATTACATTCGACTGACAGGTAGCCACTGGCGTTTCGATGGTGGTTTGCTCCAACGGCATATCACGGGTAATTTCATAGCCCATCAGAGTAGTCACTTCATCTACCAGTTCGCGAAATTCCTTGGTCCCTGTATTCTTGTCACGAATATACGTAACTTTATGCTGAATCAGCGGATGGTCAAACACATATACACGGCTCATGTCATTTCCTCCGTTTCCCTATCAATACATCCTTTCTATAATAGCTGGTGAGAGTGGCTCCGTCAATTTGCCTAATCTTCGTACTTTTTCGCGTTCTCGATCCCTATCAACTGCCGGGAAGTGGAAAAAAAGCAGACCCGTATAGGAAAATTTCCACTGGGTCTGCTTCTCGTTGCCTTGATTAGATATTCAAGCCTTCGTACATAGGGAAACGTTGGCACAAAGCTGCCACACGTTGACGTGCTTCTTCGTGCTTCGCAGCATCCTCTGGATTTTTCAATGTCAGAGCGATAATCGCCGCTACTTCCTTCATTGCTTCCTCATCAAAGCCACGGCTTGTTACTGCTGGCGTACCCATGCGCACACCGCTTGTAACAAACGGGCTTTGTGTATCGTAAGGAATGGTATTTTTGTTCGTGGTAATGCTTACTTCGTCCAACAGATGCTCAGCCACTTTACCTGTCAGGCCGATTTTGCTCACATCAATCAATACGAGGTGGTTATCCGTTCCGCCGGAAACAAGCGTCAGACCTTCAGCAGTCAAGCTTTCCGCAAATGCACGCGCATTCTTGATGATGCGAGCTGCGTAATCCTTGAACTCTGGTTGCAGGTTTTCGCCGAAAGCAACCGCTTTTGCTGCGATCACGTGCATCAACGGACCACCTTGAACGCCTGGGAACACGGATTTGTCGATGCCTTTCGCGAACTCTTCCTTGCACAAAATCAAACCACCACGTGGTCCACGCAGAGTCTTGTGCGTCGTAGAAGTAACGAAATGCGCGTGTGGTACTGGGTTTGGATGCAGACCTGCCGCAACCAGACCAGCGATGTGCGCCATGTCCACCATGAAGTACGCGCCCACTTCATCCGCGATCTCACGGAACTTAGCAAAATCAATCGTACGCGGATACGCACTCGCACCACAAACGATCAGTTTTGGCTTGTGCTCCAATGCTTTTGCACGAACAACTTCATAGTTAATCAGGTGAGTATCTTCGTCTACACCATAATCAACGAAATTGTACAGAGTACCGGAGAAGTTTACTGCACTACCATGCGTCAAGTGACCACCGTGGGACAGATTCATTCCCAGTACAGTGTCGCCTGGCTGAAGAATTGTGAAGTATACAGCCATGTTCGCCTGAGCACCGGAGTGTGGTTGTACGTTTGCATGCTCTGCGCCAAAAATTTCTTTTACGCGGTCGCGCGCGATGTTTTCCACGATATCCACATACTCGCAACCACCGTAATAGCGGCGGCCTGGATATCCTTCTGCGTATTTGTTCGTCAAAACGGTTCCCATTGCTTCCATAACTGCGCGGCTTACGAAGTTCTCAGAAGCAATCAGCTCAATCTTGTCACGTTGTCTTCCGAGCTCCAGTTGAACGGCTTCCATTACCTGTGGGTCTTGATTACGCAAAAAATCTAGCATAATAGTTTCTCCTCCTTAAAAGTTCGTGATCATAAAGTGGGCTTGTCCCACATTCTTTTTACGTGCAGCTTTCATTCGACGGTGTCTTCTCATATACGGCACGCGGTCCGCCAATCAGCTTGGGGCGCGTACGCGCTGCCGTAACATGGGCTTGTCCAACGAGACGCTGTGTCGGACGTACCGGTACTGCCACATGCTTCAGATGCATGCCGATAAGCGTATGGCCGATATCAATGCCTGCGTGGGCGCGAATTTGCTCCACAACGGCTGCATCCGTGAACTGCGTAAACGCATGCGCAGCCATAGAGCCTCCAGCAGTCGGAACGGGAACAACCGAGACCTCTTCCAGTCCGTATCGCAATGCAACATCGCGCTCGACGACCAGAGCCCTGTTCAAATGTTCACAACATTGGAAGGCAACAGCAAAGCCGCGCTTCTCTACAACAGATCGAATCCCACGATACAGAGCTTTCGCTACATCCTGGCTGCCAGCTTTACCGATATGCTCCCCGAGCACCTCGCTGGTACTGCAACCAATTACCATGAGTTGTCCGGCTTTCAGCTCTGCCATATCAGCTACTTCTTCGACAATGTCACTGATTTGTTTTTCGATAGCGGATAAATCCACTTACTTCACTCCCGCATGCTTCGCTTCAATTTGGGAAATCTTTTCCACACGGCGCTCGTGACGACCACCTTGAAACTCTGTTTCCAACCAAATTTTCACGATATCAAGCGCAAGACCCGGTCCAATGACCCGCTCACCCATCGCCAACACATTGGTGTTGTTATGCTCACGGGTAGCGCGTGCAGAAAACGTATCATGCACAAGTGCACAACGGATGCCTGGAACCTTGTTGGCTGCGATCGACATACCGATACCTGTTCCGCAAACGAGAATGCCTCGATCAAACTCCCCAGCTGCCACCTTTTCCGCTACTGGCAAAGCATAATCGGGATAATCAACCGATTCCTCGCAGGTGCAGCCGAAGTCTTCCGTCTGGATGTTCATGGAGGCCAGCAGAGTCTTGATCTCCTCTTTTAGCTTGTATCCACCGTGATCAGCAGCAAGTGCTACTTTCATCTGTCATCCCTCGCTTGTCTCATAATCTTCGTCTAGTATACATCAAAAAACAATAAGTAAAAAGTGAACATTTTTATCAAATCACTAAAAAATCGTTCGTACTCTCACAAAAAACAAGGCCCTGGCTATACACCAGCACCCTATTCATCCACTGATTTACGAAGACCTGGGTCCTTGAGCATCATGGAGAGCCTCTCCAGTGACTCTTCGATTTCTTCGGCACACCTGCGATAATCCATCAGTGATCCCCCATACGGATCAGCAATATCACTAAAACCTTCTACCCCTACGAACTCCTGCAGGGTATGCACCTTTTCAGCCGCTGAGGGGAAATACGTCAAGATCGCGCGCTTGTGACCGTGCGTCATCGTCAAAATGACATCAGACCATTCAATCAACCCTTCGTCTACCTTGCTGGATTTATGATCGTGGGCAATTCCTCGTTCTTCTAATACTTGTTTGGCGTGCAAGGAGGCATCCTGACCGGCAAATGCCGCCACGCCAGCTGAGCGTATCTCAAGTCCCTGCCCGTCTGTCTTCGAACGGAACATCGCTTCTGCCATTGGGCTTCGGCACGTATTTCCTGTACAGACGAAAAGTATCCGTTTCACGTATCGTTCCTCCTCTCCTATTAATTAGTCGGTTATATCATAAATTTTAACCCAAAACCAAACAAAATAAGTCCACCTACTAATTCGCTATAATCCCCAAGCCACCCTCCCACACTCCTGCCTAACAATAAACCGAAGTAGGACATGGTGGCACCCATTATTCCAAAAAGGGAGATGGCCAAAATTCTATTGACCTCGATCAAGCCGAACGAGAAACCGACGGTGAAAGCATCCAGGCTGACACTTAAAGCAAAGAGCATCAGTCCGAACCCTTTTGTCTTCAATACACTTTTTTGATCCCCTTGAATGAAGCCATTCCATAGCATATGCAAGCCGATGATCATCAGGACACCACCGCCAATAAATACGGCTATATCTCCAACCAAATCGGACAAATACGCTCCAACGACAATCCCGATGATCGGCATCATAATATGAAACAGTCCGATGGTGATACTTACTTTGATAATCTCTCGTAACCGAATCCCGACCATTCCTACGCCAATTCCCAACGAAAAGGCATCCATACTTAAGGCGAAAGCAATAATGAGCAACGTCAAAAATTGCCCCCATTGGAATAACACCTGGTCCAAGCAGCTCCCCTCCCGTCTCTTCACCTTATGCGGACAAGGGGGAGTTTAGGACAGGTTTACACGGACAAGACTCGGCCTCCAGCAGCCTTTTCCAAGCGATTCATCACGGCCATACCCAACCCGTTTCGCGGGAAAGTCTCACCGACAATATACTGTACTTCTTGATCGTCGAATTCTCGCAGCACAGCATAAAGCTGTTGGGCAACCACTTCCAGATCTGTTTGTGATCCGACTACAAGAACAACATCTGCCGCCGCGTGGCTTTGCCAAAAGGGAGCTGTTTCTTCCGTTGCCAGCACACCCGTTTTTTGACTGTGCTGCTTCGCCTGTTGCAGCATGTCTTCCATTTTCGCCCGAACTTTTTCACTCTCTCCTGATACTAACCACATTTCTCCTTCAGGAGCGTAATGCGTATATTTCATACCTGGAGAGCGCGGTGCCTCGGCTGCTCCCACTTGAAAAGATGGATCGAGCTCCACGTAGCCAATCACTGGTTCCATTTGCTCCCGTGTGATGCCGCCTGGGCGTAGAATCATGGGCGGGTCCTGCGTCACATCAATAACAGTAGACTCTACCCCAACACCTGTTGCCCCACCATCGACTACTCCTGCTACGCGTCCATCCAAGTCAGCCAATACATGCGCCGCGGTCGTTGGACTCGGACGTCCAGAACGATTGGCGCTCGGAGCTGCAATCGGTACCCCCGCTTCTTTGATCAAAGCCAAGGCAATCGGATGATCAGGCATGCGAACCCCGACTGAATCCAATCCTGCCGTTACCAGCGAAGCTACCTGATCCGTTTTTGGCAAAATCACCGTCAAGGGTCCAGGCCAAAACACCTCCATCAGCTTTTTCCCTTTCTCCGGAACCTCACTTGCTACTGTGGACAACTGGTCCCACGCTCCAATATGTACAATCAGCGGATTATCGCTGGGTCTGCCTTTTGCTGTAAATATTTTTTCCACTGCTTCATCTGATAATGCATTCGCTCCCAAGCCGTAAACCGTCTCTGTGGGAAACGCGACAACTTCCCCTTCTCGAAGAAAACGGGCCGCATCCACAATCTGTGCACAACTATGCTGATTTTCCACATCGTTATCCACAGACCAGACTTTTGTCACAAAATTCATTTCCATCGTTAAAAAATCCTTTCTCTAGCTCGTTTCTTTGTAAGGAGTGCCTTAAGTATAGATGTGCACTAAAAAGTTTTCAACAGGCTGTGGGTAACTTGTGAATAACTTTTCTGAACAGCGTGGAAAAGAGAAGATTGTTACCTTTTTTTAACTTCATCCGTCTTTGCCTTGTAGTAGAATGAACACGAAAACAAAACAATAACTTTCCCTTTATCGAAAGGACCGTGAATGATATGTCATCTTTTAAATCCTTAGCTTCCAGCCTGCTTGGCACAGCTGTATTGTTAACAGCCGTCGCTGCTCCAGTATTTGCAGCACCTGCTTCACCTGCAGCCTCCACAAAGCCTGCTGTACAAGCGCCAAAGCTACAAGCTAACAGTGTCGTGTTCACACCAAAAACCATTACGGTCGATACGAAAGAATTTCAAGGTAAAGTATCCATCCCAGTGATTAGCGGGATGAAGGATAAAGCTTTTGAAGCAAAACTAAACGCTACTCTGCTGAAAGAAGCGCAAACAGGCTTGGCGGAAGGACAAAAAGCCGGCAAAGAAGATGCGGCAGAAGCGAAAAAACAAGGCTGGGAGCCACGCCCTCACGCACTCGACATCTCCTATGAGGTACACAATGCTGGGAAACTCGTTTCTTTCTCCGTACAAACATACATTTATACGGGCGGAGCACATGGCATGACGGATGTTACGTATTACACCATCGATAATCAGGCCAAGGCAAAAGAGCTGAAGCTGGCTGACCTGTTCCAGCCTGGTTATGACTACCGTACCATTCTCAATCAAATCATTTCGCAACAAATCAAAGCAAAGACCGAGGCAGATGGCTTTAACCCTTACGATGCATTCGAAAGCATCAGAGAGGATCAAGGCTTCTCCTTTAAAGACGGCAACCTGGTCATTCATTTTGGTCAATACGAAATAGCCGCTTATGCAGCAGGAATGCCAGAATTCTCGATCCCTGCTCATCGTTACCAAGGTCTGTTGAAGCCTGAGGTTCGTGAGGCTTTGTTCAAAAAGTAATCGTAGCAATTCAAAACGACACCTGCACGTATGGCGGGTGTCGTTTTTTATGTCCAGCTTAAGAGAGCCAGCTCTCGATTTTTTCCCATAAGTAAAATCTCACTTCTACTTCAGGAGCAGAGGCAGTTACTTCTTCTACTTCTTCTACTTTTTCTACCTCTTCGGACTCTTCTACCTCTACTTTTGTTTGCTCAGCGTCCACTTTATTTGATTCGGAATGTAGCCCTACTTCGTTCTCTTCTAGGGGTACGACCGCTACTTGCTTTCTATCAAATCGATCGTAGTCTTCCTCTTCCTCGGATACAGCTGCTGTCGTTTGTTCAGATTCTTCAGGCTCTGGAGTTGGCTCGGCTTTTACAGCGTCGCCATTGGACATGTCAATAAAGCAGAGCGGCGGGAACAGGACACACCACCAGTTTTGACCTTTTGCCTCTCCAATTTGTACACGGACTGCTCGGTAATTACCCGCAGGATACACATAGGAGCCATACAGCTTCGTCGGAAAAGGGACTTCGCCAAAATCCACTACAGCTTTGTACGAAAATCCTCGTTCCTTGATCGTCTTGTCTACGACCTGTTGAAGGACGGGTAATTGTGATTGAATGACTTGCTCTGCTTCCTCCAAAGTCTTGATATCGTCCGCCCACGTATTCATTTGAGCGATAATCGCATCTCTGACTTCGCGCTTTAACCATTGATCTTGGACAGAATCGCTGTTCGCAATAATGCGCAAGCGAACAGATTCTTGAGGGATCGGCCCATTATCCAACACATTGGCCGAAGTAAGCTGCCCCTCCCAGCTCATCATAAGCATAAACAGGCTAAATGCCATTAACAACATCCGTTTCATCGTTATCCGTCTCCCTCTATACTGATCTTCTCTCTTTAGCAATCAGTATGGACGGATTCACACGATTTCAAACATTCATTCCCTATATAAAAAAGGCGAGACGAGTCAGCGCTATCGTCTCACTCCGATAACAACTCGCTCGATCCCCGCCAAATCTGGAACAATCTCTACCTCATCCATGACACCAGATGCTTTCATCAATTCTGCTACATCCCCAGCCTGATAAATGCCTACCTCAAACGCTACGACCGCTCTTTCTTTCAATAGATTCGGCAGCGCCTCACACAGTCGATGATAGCAATCCAGACCATCTTCCCCGCCATCCAAAGCCAAGCGAGGTTCATGTACGCGCACTTCATCGTCCAGCTCCTCGACATCGCGACTCGGGATATATGGTGGATTGGACACGAGAATGTCTACCTTTTCGCCTGCTTCCAAAAGCGGTTGCACCAAATCCCCTTGTAGAAAGCGGACATCTGCACCAAGACGACTTGCATTTTCCCTAGCGATTGCCGTTGCCTCAGGAGACAGGTCCACCGTAGTCACGCGCCATTGCGGTTTTTCTAACGCGAGCGTAACGCAGATGGCTCCGCTCCCTGTTCCGATATCCACCACCGCTAGTTCTTCCCGCTCAGGCCAGAGATTTGCAGCAGCTGCCATCACTCGCTCCACCAGTATTTCCGTTTCCGGTCTCGGGATCAGCACACCTGGTCTCACCGTAAAAGGACGCCCGTAAAACTCCTGTTCGCCAAACATGTATTGCAATGGCTCGTTATTCGCCCTGCGCACGCACAGTCCGTCCAGCTTCACCAATGTTTCTGGATCGATTGAATCCGTCATCGCCATTAAAAAGCGCGTCCGATCCCAGTCGAGACAATGACGAATCATGAGCTCCGCTTCGAACAAAGGATCCTTTGTCCCTTTTTCCCGCAAAAAGGAAGAAGCCCGTAATAGGGCTTCTCGAATCGTCGTGACATCAGACCAATCAAGCTGAGTGTGCATGGCTTTTCAAAAGCTCCGTTTGTTCATGCATGATCAGGTTGTCGATCACTTCATCCAATTCGCCTTCCAATACCGATTCCAGTCGGTGCAAGGTCAGACCGATGCGGTGGTCGGTCACGCGGCTTTGTGGATAGTTGTACGTGCGGATGCGCTCGCTTCGGTCACCAGTACCCACCAAGCTTTTTCGCGTAGCATCTGCTTCCGCATTTTGTTGTTGCATATAGAAATCATACAGACGTGCGCGCAATACACGCAGCGCCTTGTCTTTGTTGGAATGCTGGGATTTCTCGTCCTGACAAGAAACCATGATCCCTGTAGGAATATGCGTTACGCGAACCGCTGACTTGGTCGTGTTAACGCTCTGACCGCCCGCACCACTAGAGCAGAACGTATCGATGCGGATATCTTTTTCGTGTACTTCCACTTCCACGTCTTCTGCTTCTGGCAGAACCAGTACAGTCGCAGTAGAAGTATGGATGCGTCCACCGGACTCAGTAGCCGGGATTCGTTGCACACGATGCGCGCCGCTTTCGAATTTCATTTTGCTATAAGCACCGCGACCGGACAGCGAGAAGACAATTTCCTTGTATCCGCCGATATCGGTTGGGCTTGCCTCCAGCACTTCAATTTTAAAAGCGTTGCGCTCCGCAAAACGTGTGTACATCCGGAAAAGCACTGCTGCAAACAGTGCAGCTTCATCGCCGCCCGCAGCACCGCGGATTTCCACAATCACGTTTTTCTCATCGTTCGGGTCTTTTGGAAGCAAGAGGATCTTCAAGCGATCTTCCAGTTGTTCCTTGCGTGCTGACAATTCACTGAGTTCGAGCTTGACCATTTCACGCATCTCGTCATCCAGTTTCTCTTCCAGCATCGCTTTCGCGTCGTCGATTTGACTCACCACTGATTTATATTCACGGTATGTCGTTACCGTCTCTTCCAACGAAGATTGTTCCTTAGACAGTTCACGCAAGCGTTTTGTATCACTAATGACGTCGGGGTCACATAGGAGATTCGTTACTTCTTCAAAACGCTCTTCGACTGCAGATAAGCGTGTAAACATTTTTATTTCACCCCATCGCAAAGAATAATAGCCTTTTGGCGCAGGCGAAGCCTTGGTAGCATGTATGTTAGATATGAATTGCGATAAAATGCTATCTACCATAAAAACGGTTATAACAGATAAATTATAGGAGGAAAGGCGTAAGAAGTCAAAGTGCATTATTACTGGAAATGTTTTACCGATGCCAAACAGGCCCGGCTATGCCGAGCCTTGCTACATACGTCCTGCTCACCTATCAGCGATGGTAACCGTCATGCGAGGTTAAGTGAAAATCGTAGTTTGGAATTCTTTCACGAAGAAGTGAAATGACCTGCTGCTCGATGGTACGCGCTTGATTCGCAGTGATGTTATGCACAAGGTCAAGAGTAACATATGCATTGGCATCGCTGAGTGTGATGCGAGCATTTTCTACACCTTTCACCGACATGGCCATCCTCTCCATATTGGTCACTTCGACTGGCGTATTGCGCACATTCGTTTGACCGGTAACCATATTCGGATTTTGATTGCGCCCCATTAGCGGGTCTCGATCTGCAGCAACAGGAGTACGACCTTGCAGCGTATGGCCGCTTTGATCCCCTCTGACCTTCATATTGTGCTGCGTATTCCTCATATCCGTACTATAACCCTGTTGCTTAGCTGTATTTCCTCCGCAGCCGACGGTGAGGGCAGAAGTGAGTGCCACCAAGCCCAGAATGACCAACGAGCTTCGCCAAATAGGCTGTGTCCGCATGAAAAAGCCACCTCCTGTTTTGCTTAGTCTGCGCATCGCCTCTTGGGCTCATGCACGGGACAAATAGGGGGTGGCTTATGCTTTCTTTATTCGGCAACTGGAGGCGTATAGTAATGCTTGCGACAGACGCTGCTGTACGTATCATTTCCAGCAATTTCAATCGTCTCCCCAGCGTAGACGGGTTGTCCATTTTTGAACTTGAGAATATGAGTCGCCTTTTTATTGCAATAAACACAAACGGTTTTAATCTCTTCGACCTTGTCAGCCTCGCACAACAGGGCAGCACTGCCAGGGAAGAGCTCATTCTTGAAGTTTTTCAACAAGCCATAGACGATTACGGGAATGCCCAGCTTGTCTACAATCCTGACGAGCTGATCCACATGGTGGCGGCTGATGAACTGAGCCTCGTCAACCAATACGCAATGCGGCTTGACTGACTCTGCCTCTACGATTTGATACAGATCGGTCTCTTCGCTAATCGGAATTGCTTCTCGGCTAATTCCCACACGCGAAGCAACTTTTCCCACGCCATAGCGATCATCAACTGCTGGAGTAAACACTACTACTTTTTTCCCCGATTGCTCATAGTTGTGGGCAACGGTCAATAATTGAATGGATTTGGAAGCGTTCATCGCTCCATACCGAAAATATAGTTGTGCCACGTCTCTATCTCCCTTTGCCTAAAAGTTGTTACTCAGTCTTTGCATGGCGGTCTTTTGCCTCCTGAAACAAGGCCATGGCCAGCTTTCTTCTTTGTGCATGGTCCACACAAGGAATCGGGTAGTCGAAGCCAATCTTACAGCCTGCTTGCTCTTGGATTTGCTCCGGCATGTCCCACGGTTTATGAATATATTGTAGAGGTACTTCACGCAAAACGGGAAGATATTTTTTGACGAAACCCCCGTCTGGATCAAACTTTTCCCCTTGTGTGACAGGATTAAAAATCCGAAAATACGGCTGCGCATCGGTACCAGTCGAAGCACTCCACTGCCAGCCCCCGATGTTTGCTGCTTCATCGAAATCGACCAACTGCTGTGCGAAGTAGGCCATTCCCCAACGCCAATCCACAAGCAAATCCTTTGTCAAAAAAGAGGCAGTAATCATCCGCAGCCGATTGTGCATCCATCCCGTCTCATTCAACTGCTTCATGGCAGCGTCGACAATCGGGTAGCCCGTCTCCCCATGACACCAACGGGTAAATAGGTCCTTCCTGTTTTCCCAAGCTACCTTCTCAAATTGTGGCAGGTAGGCATGGTCAGTCGTGTGTGGATGGAAATAAAGCACCTGCTGATAAAATTCTCTCCATATGAGTTCCGTAAGAAAAGCTTCGATCGAGGGAACCTGTTCACCCCGCGCGGAAGCAAGCACTTCCTGTACACTATGATACACCGTCCGTATAGACAGAGTACCTGCGTTTAGGGCAAATGACAGCCGGGAGGTCGCGTTCACCCCTGGCATGTCGCGTTGTTCTTTATACGTATAAATGTCACCATCTAAAAATTGCTGCAATCGTTTACGTGCCGCCAGCTCCCCGAACTGTTCCATTTCCCACTCGGGGCCGATCGGTCGTTTTCGTCCAAACGCCTCCACAGCAGGAACTGGCTCACTCGCCAACTCCTTCAACCGATCAAATAGATTCCATCTTGTCGGCTGAGGGAACGGTCGGTCTTTTGGGAGCGTCTGCCAAACGCGGCGATAAGGCGTAAAAACGGCATACGGTGTACGCTGCTTCGTCATAATTTCCCCTGGCTCATGCAAAATCAGATCCTTGCATGTATGTACAAGCACGCCCTGACTGCTCAACACTTCTGACACGAGCTCGTCTCGCTTGCGAGCCTCTGGCGCATAATCGCGATTGAAAAACAGCTTATTTGCACCCGTCTCTTGCGCTAATTGACAAAGCACTTGCTGTGGGTTGCCGTGGCGAATCAAGAGGCGTCCTCCCAGTTGAGCCAAAGCGTCGCCGAGTGCAGCTATCGCGGCAAAATGCGCATGCAGTCGCTTATCTCCTGCAGTCACAGAACGACAAAGCGAATCCTCCACGATATAAACAGGAATAATCGGATCGCCTGCGAGCATGGCTGCGTGCAGAGCAGCGTGGTCGTGTAAACGCAGATCCCGACGGAACCAGACTATGGCAGTCATCGTTTTGTCCTCCCGAAAAAATCAGTGCCAGAAAAAGACAAAACCAGGCAGATTGCTCTACCTGGTTGTTCCCATACATTCTGATTATTACAGATTGTATTTGCGTTTGAAACGGTCTACACGGCCGCCTGCATCAACGAATTTTTGTTTTCCTGTGAAGAAAGGATGGCAGTTGGAGCAGATCTCCACTTTCAGCACTTGTTTCACGGAACCGGATTCAAATTCGTTACCACATGCGCAGCTAACGGTTACTACGTTGTACTTAGGATGAATGTTTTGTTTCATCTCTTCTACACCTCTTTCCGCCCTGAATCGTTTGCCGAAACAGAGTTATATAAACACATATCAGATAGTAGCATGAATCACTGCCGAAATGCAACTGGTTGGCCGATTAAGCCATGTTTTTCCTACGCTGGAGCTGATCTGGAGGAATGTGTGTAAACGAACCGATCACCACATCTGGCAGCTCCTGCTGATAAATCTCGATGGCTTGCTTCATGCCGAATACTTCGCCTTGTGCCTTTGGAATCATCGCCAGATAACTCTCTGGATCGATATTCAGATTCCGCAGCTGAATCAGCTTAATGCCTGTTCTGCGGATGAACTCGATCATCGCTTCCATTTCCTCTTCGCGGTCAAACACGCCAGGGAAGCACAAGTAGTTAATCGACGTATACACACCCTTGGATGCAGCGTACTCAGCAGAACGCGCTACATTTTCCAACGTGTAGTTGCGCGGGCGGTAGTAGGCATTATAGTGTTCGTCAATCGCACTGATAATACTTACGCGCATCAGATCAAGCCCGGCATCGACAATGCCTTTGATATGATCCGTCAAGCCCGCATTCGTATTGATGTTGATAAAGCCCATATCTGTCGTTTCCCGTACACGACGCATGGCAGGAACAATGAAGGAAGCCATCGTAGAAGGCTCACCCTCACAGCCCTGTCCGAAGCTGATGATGCTCTCCGGTGACTTCAGGTGATGCAGCATGACTTCCACCAGCTCGTCCTCTGTCGGCTTGAAATTCATCCGCGTCTGTGGAGAAGGGAATCCACTGTCATCTGGTTGCTCGGAAATACAGCCGTAGCAACCGGCATTACAGGTATAGGAAACAGGCAAGCTGCCTTCCCAGCGGTTGAAAAAGTTATTGGAGGCCGTCAAGCATTCGTACTCCAACGCACAGTGAGACAAGTGGTTCAAAATGCGGTTTTGCGGAAACGTCTCCAACGTCTTTGCCACTCGCTGGCGCAGTTCATCCATCGGGAAATTCAACGGGTCCCATTTGTAGATATCGTCACTAGCCCGACCCGTTACCCAGAAACGGTTATCCTTCCAAACGACTGCGGAATAGCCAAACAAAGGCAGCTTGCTCTCCTTGTTCGTTTTCACGTAGCCTGGCAGCAATAGCCTTGTAATTCCTTGTGGCACAAGTGCGCCTACTGCTGTACAGCCATCCAACTTGACCATTTCACCTGTGTCAGGGTCCATTCCGATCGGCTCGGTGTCCGGCAAACTGACCAACGTCGATCCTTCCGGGAGCGGGATCAGTTCTTCTTCCAGAATTTCTGTCAATATATCTCCGTTACGAGCCACTGCAAAAAGACCTGGGTGGTCGTATACATTGCCTTTTTCATCTGCGTAAACTAAATACATGGGAAAATCGCCTCGCTTCTTTGCTTTGCCCATTGTATCGCATTGAAAAAGCAATGTAAATTGTATAGGGTTACCTGCCAAGATAGGGAAGTGGATTGATCGGCACATCATCCTGGCGCACTTCAAAGTGCAAATGGTAGCCCGTAGAGTTACCCGTTTGCCCCATGTATCCCAATATCTCACCCGCATCTACGGTTTGACCAGGTGACACGAGCAAGAGACGCATATGAGCATAAAAGGTTTGCAAGCCATCTCCGTGATCAATCACGACCATCCGCCCATACCCTGATCGGTTGGCGCCTGCCTCCACAACAACCCCTGCCCTCGCTGCCAAGATCGGGGTCTTTGATTCCTGTTCATTCCACAAATCCACACCCTTGTGTTCTTTTCCCCAACGCGCCCCAAATCCGCTTGTAAGCGTTGCTTCTCTGACAGGCCAACTTAGACCCCCGCGAATCCTTGTAATGACTTGCCGACTTGCCGCTTGAACGGCACTTCGCTTCTGCTGAGGATCATTGCTCAACATCGGATTGCCTTTAGCGATGGGGACGTACACGACCTGCCCTACATACAGGTTGTCCGACAGCCATTTTAGCAGTGGATTTCGTTCGATTAACGATTCCCGACTTACACCGTACCGCCTTGCTATGTAATCCAGTGTTTCTCCGCGTTTCACCATATGTCCGACTTCATCACGCTTGATGATTAGCTTCATGCCCACACTTAACAGATGGGGATTCGTAAGGCTATTAGCCTCTACCAGATTTTTTAAAGAAAGACCGTAGCTCTGGGCAATACCGGATAGTGTATCTCCTTGCCGAACAGCGTACATCACTGAATTTCCTTTCGTTGCTGGTGCAGGTGCAGCCAGACTGGCATAGGGATTAAACGCTTGAAATAGCGCCTGCTCCACGACAGCTTTTTTCGCTTCCATCTGTGACTCCACCGGAGCGCTAACTTGCACGTACTCCACTAAGCATCTCCTCCTTCTTTTCCAGCTCCCTTCCTAACGGTATGCCAACGCCACAAAAAAAATGACGGTGAGTCATCATGAACTCACCGTCGTGCTAGCTGCTTTCCCTCTGCCCTGTTGCTTAGACTCAAGGGTTTGCAAAAATTCTTCGTTTGTTTTTGTATCTGCCAACTTTTTAATAAAGGAGTCTACAAACTCATTTGTTTCATTCATGTTCTTCCGGATCATCCACAGCTTATCCAGCTCTTCTTTGGTGAGCAGAAGCTCTTCGCGGCGCGTACCCGAACGGCGAATATCGATCGCCGGGAAAATTCTGCGCTCGGCCAGCTTGCGATCCAAATGAAGCTCCATGTTTCCGGTTCCTTTGAACTCCTCATAGATCACATCGTCCATACGAGAGCCAGTCTCAACCAAAGCCGTAGCCAAAATGGTCAAGCTGCCGCCTTCTTCAATGTTCCGCGCTGAACCAAAAAAGCGCTTAGGACGATGGAAGGCTGCCGGATCAATACCACCGGACAACGTTCGACCACTTGGAGGAATAACCAAGTTGTAGGCACGCGCGAGACGTGTAATGGAATCCAGCAGGATCACCACGTCTTTTTTGTGCTCAACCAGTCGCTTCGCACGCTCCAAGACAAGCTCAGCAACTTTGATGTGATTCTCAGGCAACTCGTCAAAAGTCGAGGCAACTACCTCTCCTTTGACAGATCGCTGCATATCTGTCACCTCTTCCGGACGCTCATCAATGAGCAAGACAAACAAGTGGATATCCGGACGGCTTTCAGTAATGCTGTTGGCAATCTCTTTGATCAGCATGGTTTTCCCCGCTTTTGGCGGAGCCACAATCAATCCACGCTGACCCAGTCCAACAGGAGAGAGAAGATCCATCAGGCGAGTGGAAACACGTGCAGGGGCTGTCTCCAGTACAAGCTTGGTTTGAGGATACAACGGTGTCAATGCGGGGAAATGCAGACGCTCTGCAGCTGTCTCAGGGTCTTCTCCGTTCACTGCCTCTACTTGAAGGAGTCCAAAATAACGTTCATTCTCCTTCGGTGGTCTTGCTTTTCCTGATACCACATCCCCCATCCGCAGATCAAAACGGCGAATCTGCGACTGGGAGATGTAGATATCTTCCGAGCTGGGGAGATAGTTAATGGGGCGGAGGAAGCCGTAGCCCTCCGGCAATATTTCGAGAACCCCCTCCATAAACATGAGACCATCCCGCTCCGCACGTGCTCGAAGAATCGCGAAAATCAATTCCTTCTTCTTCAGCTGGGAGTAGTACGGAATATGGTATTCCTTGGCCAGCTTATAGAGGTCGGTCAGCTTCTTTTCTTCTAGTTCAGAAAGTAACATACATCCACCACTCTTTATTTACTCTTGAAAAAACCTAGCTCAACATATAAATGCGAAAATTGTTTTCTTACAAACCGTTACTCGGATTGCGTTCTAAGCGGTGGTTCCCTTCAATGAAGCGTACCGTTCCGGTTTTTGCACGCATAACCACGGAATTGGTCGTCGCACGAGTTCCTTGGAAGCGAACCCCTTTGAGCAACTCGCCATCCGTTACACCTGTCGCTGCAAAAATGGCGTCATCACCTTTCACCAAATCATCCATGAACAGCACTTGATGAGGGTTCGTCAAGCCCATTTTGACACAGCGTTTAATCTCATCTTCATTTTGTGGCAAGAGCTTGCCCTGAATTTCTCCCCCGAGGCATTTCAAGGCAACAGCTGCCAGAACACCTTCAGGAGCTCCTCCAGAACCGAACAAAATGTCTACACCTGTATCCGGGAAAGCGGTATTGATCGCAGCAGCTACGTCTCCGTCTGAGATGAGGCGAATACGTGCGCCTGCCTCACGAATTTCGTGAATCACCTTAGAGTGACGATCTCGGTCAAGCACAATAGCGACCAAATCGCTGATATCTTTCCCCTGTGCCTGCGCTACCGCTTTCAGGTTGTCACGAACCGGTGCGTTGATATCGACTTTGCCGACCGCTTTAGGCCCTACTGCCATTTTCTCCATATACATGTCAGGAGCATGCAATAAATTTCCACGGTCTGCAATGGCAATGACCGAAATCGCTCCCCATGTACCTTTTGCGAGGATATTTGTTCCCTCCAAAGGGTCAACAGCCACATCGACTGCCGGAGCCACTCCCTGGCCCAAACGCTCACCAATGTACAGCATTGGGGCTTCGTCCATTTCGCCCTCACCAATAACTACGATGCCATCCATCGGTACTTTCATAAATTCATTGCGCATTGCGGTCGTTGCCGCATCGTCAGCCTCATCTTTTTTTCCGAGACCCATCCAACTGGCAGAAGCCAAAGCAGCTGCTTCAGTCACACGTACCAGTTCAAGTGTTAAACTGCGTTCCATTCTGGAAGACTCCTCTCCTGGTGATTGGTTAACGCTGGTGGTTTTCCATGCTTTGCAGGCCTAACCGAGTAATATCGGCACCCAAGGCTTGCAGTTTGCCCACCAAGTTTTCGTAGCCACGATCTATATGTTCGAGTCCTTCTAATTCTGTCGTGCCGTTCGTTGCCAAGCCAGCAATGAACAAAGCTGCTCCCGCACGCAAATCCGAAGCTACCACTTTGGCACCATTCAGTTTGCTTCCGCCTTCGATGACAGCGGATCTTCCTTCAATCTTCAAGGAAGCTCCCATACGGCGCAGTTCATCTACATGTCGAAAGCGCGAGCTGTAAATATTGTCCGTCACGATGCTTGAGCCTTTGGCAAGAGTCAGCAAGGTCGTGATCGGCTGCTGGAGATCCGTTGGAAAGCCCGGATACGGACTTGTTTTCACATCGATTGATCGATAAGAATCATGTCCGATGACTTGAATACTGTCATCCTGCTCTACCACTTGCGCACCGATTTCGCGCAACTTGGCCGTTACAGACTCCAAATGCTTCGGAATAACATTCTCCACCATCACATTGCCGTTCGTAGCCGCTGCCGCAATCATGTACGTCCCCGCTTCGATTCGATCGGGGATAATCGTATGACGGCATCCGCGCAAGCGTTCTACGCCTTGAATGCGGATCATGTCCGTTCCGGCGCCTTTGATGTTTGCTCCCATGTTGTTGAGCAAGGTCGCTACATCGACGATCTCAGGCTCACGAGCAGCGTTTTCAATAATTGTCACACCCTCTGCTTTGGCAGCAGCCAGCATGATATTAATGGTCGCACCAACACTGACCAGATCGAGATAAATTCGCGCACCCTGCAACCGTCCATTTTGGGCACGGATGGTCATGACGCCGTTTTTGTTCTCCACTTCGGCGCCCATCGCTTCAAAGCCTTTGATATGCAAATCTACTGGACGTGGGCCCAAATCACAGCCACCTGGCAAGCCAACCTGCGCTTCACCGAACTTGGCGAGCAACGCTCCCCACAAATAGTACGAGGCACGAAGCTTTTTGATACGACCATTTGGCATGAGCATCAGCCTCATAGCGCGTCCATCGATTTCCATCCAATCTTCTTCGAACAGCACGTCAGCTCCCATTTCCTGCAAGAGCTCGTGATAAATACCTACATCCTGAATACGGGGGAGATTCTCAATAACAACGGGTCCATCTGCCAGCAACGCTGCTGGAATGAGTGCGACTGCGCTGTTTTTTGCTCCGCTGATGGTCACCGTCCCCGCGAGCGGTTTTCCACCGTTGATGATCAGCTTATCCATGCTTTGCTCTCCTCAGGCGTAATCGGGAAAGAAGCACCTTCCCCAATGGAAAAGGTGCTTGGACTTTCAACACGTGTCCTTATTTTTGCATGCTTGCCCAGTCAGCGAGGAATTTCTCCAAGCCACTGTCTGTCAGTGGGTGGGCAATCAGTTGTTTAAATACTTTCGCTGGAATGGTAGCGAAGTGAGAACCACGGCGTGCTGCCTCCGTTACGTGAACAGGGTGGCGCACAGATGCCGCAATGATCTCGGTGTCGATACCGTGAACGGAAAAGATTTCTGCAATGTCTTCGATCAATTGCATGCCATCTTGACCAATATCATCCAGGCGTCCCAAGAACGGAGACACGAAGCTCGCACCTGCGCGCGCAGCCAAAAGTGCTTGGTTCGCGGAGAACACCAGTGTTACGTTTGTTCTGATTTTGCGTTTAGCAAAATACTTGGTTGCCTTCAAACCTTCTGCGGTCATCGGCAGCTTGATGACGATGTTTTTCGAGAGAGCAGCGAGCTTTTCTCCCTCTTCGATCATTCCTTTTGCATCTGTACTGATGACTTCGGCGCTGATCGGACCGTCAACAATATCGAGAATTTCTTTCAGGGTTTCTACAAAATCGCGTCCTTCTTTGGCAACCAGGGACGGATTTGTCGTTACGCCCGCTACAACTCCCCATTCGTGAATCTCGCGGATTTCTTCAACGTTTGCTGTATCAATCAAAAAACGCATGATTATCCTCCCAGTTACGCGCGGTTGCTACTTCCGAACAAGCGCATTTTTCCTTTTACTACTTCCTTGATCGCATCGCGAGCAGGGGTCAGGTATTTGCGTGGGTCGATCTCATTCGGCTTGGCAGCCAGCACTTTGCGAACTGTTTCCGTGCATGCGACTTGGCTTTCTGTATTTACATTGATTTTTCCTACGCCCAAACGGATGGATTCGATGATCGCTTCGTCTGGTACGCCGGAACCACCGTGAAGAACGATCGGCGCTCCAATGTTGCTCGCTACTTTTTCGATGATATCGTAGCGGATTTTTGGAACCCCTTTATACATACCGTGTGCTGTACCTACAGCAATCGCTACGTAGTCTACTTTTGTTTCTTCCCAGAAGCGGATTGCTTCCTCAGGATTTGCCAGAGTAGCATCTTCCTCGTCAACAGACAAGTCGTCTTCCACCCCGCCGATGGTACCGAGTTCACCTTCTACCGATACGCCAACAGCGTGAGCAGCCTCTACAACCTGTTTGGTCAGGCGGAGGTTATCTTCAAACGAATGATGGGAACCATCGAACATAACAGAAGAGAACCCAGCGCGAATGCACTTCATTACCATGTCGAAATTGCTACCATGGTCAAGATGCAAAGCAACAGGAACTCCTGCGCGTTCAGCAGCCACTTTTGCAATCGCCACTGTATAATCGATCCCCATATATTTCAGTGCACCTTCAGAAACACCAAAGATCACAGGCGACTTTTCTTCCATCGCGGCTTCCGTAATCGCTTGAGTAAACTCCAGATTGTTCAGGTTAAATTGTCCGACGGCGTATTTATGCTTTTTGACGTCTTCGGTAAAAGCGGTCATAGGTACCAGTGGCATTTTGTAAATCCTCCTCTAGCAGACTTCAGTCATGTGGCTTATTATACCACAGACAGGCATTTGTTAACAGGGACGCTTGTACCCTGACCTTAGCAGTCAGTTCTTAACAAGCTAATTGCTGATGTACCGCCATTCGTAGTTCATCGATATCAAATGGTTTTGTAAAATGGGTCAATGCTCCCAGTTGTGTTGCTTCTTTGATCATATCCAGCTCTCCGTAAGCTGTCATCATAATGACTTTGATTTCCTGATTGATCTTCTTGATGTGTTTCAAGATCTCAATACCATCCATCCCAGGGATCTTCATGTCGAGGATAACCAAATCTGGCGATTCTTTTTCCACGATTTCCAATGCCATTTTCCCGTTTGCTGCCTGAAAGGTCTTGTACCCTTCTTTTCCCAGCACTTCATACAGTAAAATGCGAATCCCATACTGGTCATCCACAACCAGTACCTTTTTATCTTGTTTGTCGAACATTCTGATTCCCCCCTGACGAATGCGTTTTCTTAATTATTATGGGTTCGCCTAAAATCAGGAAACTCCTTCACCTTTTTTGCTGAACCTCTGCTTAAAATTTCCCATAGGCCACATTTCGAGTATAATGGGAAAAACCAATTTCCCCTACACACAAGGAGCCAGATACTTACTATGGATGCTCTGTGGCTAATTTGCTTGTTAACATTTATTATCCATACGACAGAGACACTTACATACGGAATCCGTTTTGCAGGGGTACAAACGGGCAGGATAGCTGTAGCGATGTCTCTGGTTGGGATCGTATTGCTCCTCTCCCGTACTTCCAACCTGATTCAAGGACCATTCACTGGGGGATTGATGGATCAAGCTGCGATCGAGCAATTTGATCCTAGCACGCAATTGCACGTGATTATAGCAGCGTCCTCGCTCGGAACCTTGGCGGCTATCGTACTGTTTCCCACTTTTGTCCAAATATCGAAACGAATGATCTCGCACTTGGAGCTAGCGGGCTCGATTCCGCAAATGATTCGCACGGCAGTGACTGTCGAAACCATCCGCCGTGTCCACCATCATGTCCGGATTCCTAGCTGGCAAACCATCTCTCGGTTTCGAATCAAAGGCGTTCCCAAACGATTACTGTTATTAAATGCATTGGGGACAGCTATCTACACAAGCAGCGTACTGTCCGTGTTGTACGCGACATTACTAGCCCCGGATTACAAAGCAACCGTTCTGATGTCTTCTGGATTAATCAACGGTTTTGCCACGATTTTCATGACGATTCTGGTAGACCCGCAAATTGCCCTTTTGACAGAAAAAGCAATGCAAGGGAAAACCACACAGCAATCGATTCGTGACATGTACCTGTGGCTGATGATCTCACGTTTTATCGGAACGATTTTGGCTCAATTCCTCCTCATTCCGTCCGCCTACTGGGTAGCCTGGCTATCGCCCTTGTTTCATTGATCTTCTTTTGAAAGCACAAGACGCACCTGCGACTTTACATCGCGGGTGCGTCTTTCTATTTATCGACCTATGTTATTTGTTCAGGGAAGCCTTCACGAAGTCACGGAACAGTGGCTGCGGACGGTTCGGACGGGATGTGAACTCTGGATGGAACTGTGTCGCTACATACCATGGATGTTCTGGAACTTCCACGATTTCAACCAGACGACCATCTGGAGTTGTACCCGCAAAACGCAAGCCCAATTGCGCCAATTGATCACGGTATTCGTTGTTCACTTCATAGCGATGGCGATGACGCTCATAAACGAGGGTACTTCCGTATGCAGCCTCAGTCAGCGTGCCTTCTTCCACTTTGGTTGGACCGAGACCCAGACGCATTGTACCGCCCTTGTCCTCGATATCTTTTTGCTCTGGCAAGAGGTCAATAACCGGATACGCTGTATTCGGATTGATCTCGGAGCTGTTTGCGCCGTCCATACCCGCTACGTGGCGAGCGAACTCGATCACAGCGATTTGCATACCCAGGCAAATTCCGAGGAATGGTACTTTATTTTCACGAGCATAGCGCGTAGCGATAATTTTACCTTCGATACCACGATCGCCAAAGCCGCCTGGTACGAGGATACCATTTACATCACCGAGCAGTTCGCCAACATTTTCTGACGTAACTTCTTCCGCGTGCACCCATTTGATTTCTACTTTGGAGTCGTTCGCATAGCCACCATGGTACAGCGCTTCTGCTACGGACAAGTACGCATCATGCAATTCTACATATTTACCAACGATTGCAATGGTAGTCGTCTTGGACAGGTTTTTGATTTTCGATACGAGCGATTTCCACTCTGTCATATCCGCTTCCTGGCAAGTCATACCCAAGTGGCGGCATACGTAATCGTCCAATCCTTGTGCTTGCAATTGCAGTGGTACATCGTAAAGGCTATCAGCGTCTACACATTCCACTACCGCGTTTTTATCGATATCACAGAACAGAGCCAACTTGTCTTTCATTTCTTGCGTCATCGGTTGCTCCGTACGTGTCACGATCACATTTGGTTGAATACCCAAGCTGCGCAGTTCTTTCACGCTGTGTTGCGTAGGCTTGGTTTTCATTTCACCTGCTGCCTTGATATATGGTACCAGGGTTACGTGAATGTACATGACGTTTTCACGACCGATGTCACTTTTGATCTGGCGGATGGATTCAAGGAATGGCAAGCTCTCGATATCTCCAACAGTTCCACCGATCTCGGTAATCACTACATCTGCCCCGGTTTCGCGACCTGCACGGAAAATGCGATCTTTGATTTCGTTCGTGATGTGAGGAATAACTTGAACGGTTCCTCCCAAATAGTCGCCACGGCGTTCTTTGGCGATGACAGTTGAGTAAATTCTACCAGTCGTCATATTGGAGTTAGCGCTCAGGTTGATATCGATAAAGCGCTCATAGTGGCCCAAGTCCAGGTCTGTTTCCGCACCATCGTCCGTTACGAAAACTTCCCCGTGTTGATACGGACTCATCGTTCCCGGGTCAACGTTGATGTATGGGTCACACTTCTGGATGGTTACCTTCAGACCCCTATTTTTCAAGAGTCGGCCCAGAGAAGCCGCTGTAATTCCTTTTCCCAACGAGGATACAACCCCGCCTGTCACAAAAATATACTTCGTCATCGTTTACGTCCCCTCTTTCCCTCACCCTTAAGTTGTTATAAAAATCGAATGAAGACGGCTCCAAAAAAAAAGAAAAACAAAAGCGAGTCCTATCCCGTAAAGAAATGGGGTAGGGGCACTTTTGTTTTATAGTTTCCCATATTTGATCCTTCTTCATGTGAAGCCCAAGGAGTATTTTATCTGTCCCTTAAGCGGAAGTCAAGGACCTATTTCTCGTCTTCGTCGTCGAGCTCTTCGTCAGATTCCTCTTCCGCAAGCTCTCCGCCCTCTTCGAACATCTCATCATCTTCGTCTTCGAGTTCTTCCTCGTCGATTTCTCCATCGATTTCTTCTTCTTCGATTTCAGAATCTTCGTCGACGAATTCCTCTTCATCCTCAAAGATGACAACATCGTCTTCCTCGTATTCTTCGACACCTTCGTCTTCGGAATCGTAATCGTCGAAGTCGTCTTCCGTGACGATTTTCTTCTTCTTTGTTCCGCCACCCTCTTGGGTTTCTTCCACGGTGTCGGTTGGGTACCAGCGTTTCAATCCCCATACGTTGTCACCGAGGCACACGAAACGGCCATCAATGTTAATTTCTGTGTATACTTGCGCGATGATTGCCATGAGTTGTTCATCTGTCAGCTTGCGCACTGCAACCAGTTCATTCATCAGCTCGCGGAAGTTGTAAGTGCGGTTAGTTTCACGCAAAATTTCATACGCAATGTCAACTAACGCCATCTCACTCAGTTTCTCGGAATCAATATGAGCAAACAATTGACTCACTCAGGGCACGTCCTTTCCATATGAAAACGATTGATTTGAATACTAACCCGGTGCCCTGTTCGGGGGACGCAGGCTTGTATAAGTCATTCATAAATGATATCAATTTCTTCGATTGTACAACGTACAACATAAGAAGGCTATCATACAGTATTCCTTATTTTAGACGAAAATGCAAGGCTTTCAAACAGGGGCTGACTAATTCTTGTCGACACCAAAACCAAAGACATCCCTCGGCAATCGCTACCGAGGGATTTGTCTTACATATTTCTGCGGTATTGGCCGCCCACTTCATACAGAGCAGCACTGATTTGTCCAAGCGATGCTACTTTTACCGTCTCCATCAGCTCGGCAAAAATGTTCTCTCCCGCCATGGCCACTTCCTGCAGACGCCGCAGCGCAACCGCAGACACATCCTTGTGGCGCTCCTGGAATGCACGGAGATTTATGATTTGCTGTTCTTTTTCCTCTTCCGTTGCGCGAGCCAATTCAATCTCGTAATCATCCTCAGATGCATTCGGATTAATGAACGTGTTTACCCCAATAATTGGCAGCTCGCCCGTATGCTTTTTCATTTCGTAATACATGCTCTCGTCTTGAATTTTGCCGCGCTGGTATTGAGTCTCCATCGACCCCAGCACGCCTCCGCGAGAACTGATCCGCTCGAATTCTTGCATGACTGCCTCTTCTACCAGATCAGTCAACTCATCGATGATGAATGCCCCTTGAAGCGGGTTCTCATTTTTCGCGAGTCCCATTTCCTTGTTGATGATCATCTGAATTGCCATCGCACGCCGCACAGAGTTCTCTGTTGGAGTCGTAATCGCTTCGTCGTATGCATTCGTATGAAGAGAATTACAGTTGTCGTAAATGGCAATCAAGGCCTGCAAGGTCGTTCTGATATCATTGAAATCCATCTCCTGCGCGTGCAAGGAACGGCCGGATGTCTGGATATGGTACTTCAGCTTTTGGCTACGGTCATTTGCATCATAACGATTTTTCATCACGGTTGCCCAAATTCGGCGAGCCACCCGTCCAATCACGTTGTATTCCGGATCGAGACCATTGGAGAAGAAGAAGGACAGGTTTGGTGCAAAGTCATCGATGTTCATGCCGCGGCTTAAATAGTACTCGACATAGGTAAATCCGTTAGACAGCGTAAACGCAAGCTGCGTAATCGGATTCGCCCCCGCCTCCGCAATATGATAGCCGGAAATGGACACAGAGTAGTAATTCCGCACTTTCTGGTCGATAAAATACTGCTGGATATCCCCCATCATCCGCAAGGCAAATTCTGTCGAGAAGATACACGTGTTTTGCCCCTGATCCTCTTTCAAAATATCTGCCTGAACGGTTCCACGAACAGTCGACAGCGTGTACGCTCTGATTTGCTTCGCTTCGTCCTCGGTAGGCTGGCGTCCTTCTTTTTGGACAAAAGCATCCAGCTGCTGTTCGATCGCCGTATTCATGAACATGGCCAAAATCATCGGCGCAGGACCGTTGATCGTCATGGACACAGAAGTGCTAGGCGCACAAAGGTCAAAGCCGGCGTACAGCTTTTTCATGTCATCCAGTGTGCAAATACTGACCCCACTCGTACCAATTTTCCCGTAAATATCCGGGCGATAGTCAGGGTCCTCACCATACAACGTAACCGAGTCAAAAGCTGTACTGAGTCGCTTCGCTTCATCATTTTGAGACAGGAAGTGAAAGCGTCTATTCGTCCGCTCTGGAGTACCTTCGCCTGCAAATTGTCGCTTTGGATCTTCTCCCTCTCGTTTAAACGGAAATACTCCTGCGGTATACGGGAATTCACCTGGGACATTTTCTTTTAACGACCACTTTAAAATTTCGCCCCAATCTTCGTAATCAGGGACGGCTACTTTTGAAATGCGTGTACCCGACAACGATTCGCTGAAAAGCTTGGTAACCAATTCCTTGTTGCGAATTTTCGTGACGAATTGATCCTTCCGATATGCTTCCTTGAGCTTGGGCCAATTTTCTAGGATACGTCGGCACTCCGGATGTAGCTTTTCTTCAAACAGAACGATTTGTTTATCGAGCACCGCTGCCAGCTCAACAGCTGCAGCATCTCCCGAGGCAAGCACCGTCTCCTTTGCGCCCTGCAACTGGAACAGCTTGCGCGCAATCAACGCCTGCTCTTCGGCATACGCACGGTATTGGCGGACCGTGTTGGCAATGTCTTGCAAATAATTGATTCTCTCTGTCGGAATCAATGAAGTTTTATGAATCTTTACGGGAGTCGTATCCAAATGCTCTACAGACCAGTCAACACTAGTCTTTTCTACAATTCGATGCATCAGAGCAGCAAACAATACATTCGTTCCTGGATCGTTAAACTGGCTCGCAATCGTACCATACACAGGAACCTTCTCATCTGGCAGCTCAAAAAGCTGGTGATTGCGTCGATATTGCTTGCGAACCTCGCGAAGTGCGTCCTCCGAGCCTTTGCGTTCAAATTTGTTGATCGCGATCACATCAGCAAAGTCGAGCATATCAATCTTTTCCAATTGAGATGGTGCCCCGAATTCACTGGTCATGACGTACATGGAGACGTCGCACACTTCTGTGACCTGTGCATCCCCCTGACCAATCCCGCTCGTTTCCACAATAATCAGATCAAAATGGGCAGAACGGGTTACTTGAATCGCGTCTTTTAATGCAGCAGACAGCTCCATGCCCGATTTGCGGGTGGCGAGACTGCGCATGTAAACACGCGGTGTCGAGTTGGCATTCATGCGGATGCGGTCACCAAGTAACGCTCCACCTGATTTTTGCTTGGATGGATCGACAGACAAGATCGCAACCGTCTTCTCGGGATAAATGCGAATAAATCGACGAACAAGCTCATCGGTTAATGAGCTTTTTCCTGCTCCACCCGTACCTGTGATCCCTAATACCGGAATGGTTGAATCAGCTTCCACTAAACTTTCACGGAGAGGTTCTGTCCATACGGGCTGTTCCACTGCATACTCTGCAACGGAAATAAGCCGGGCAATCGCCTGATGATTTTGCTCACGTAAGCCTGCTACTTCTTCCTCCAGCTGCTTAACGGTTGGGAAATCGCTATGTCTGATCATGTCGTTGATCATGCCCTGCAAGCCCAATCGTCTGCCGTCATCTGGCGAGTAAATTTTACAGACTCCATACTCTTCCAATTCCCGAATCTCGCGTGGAACGATAACGCCGCCACCGCCGCCAAAAACACGGATATGCTCTGCTCCCCGCTCGCGTAATAGATCAATTACGTATTTGAAATACTCCACATGACCGCCTTGGTAGGAACTGATGGCAATCCCTTGCACATCCTCCTGAACAGCGGCTGTTACAATATCATCAACAGAACGGTTGTGTCCGAGATGGATCACTTCTACTCCCGACGATTGTAAAATACGGCGCATGATATTAATCGAGGCGTCGTGACCGTCATACAGACTAGCTGCGGTCACAAAGCGAACCTTGTTTTGCGGACGATACACTTCTGTTTCCATCGTTCCACTCTCCTTTTAATTAAGTTTAAAAAGGAGGAAAAACAGGGCCAAGCAGATCAAGGCGCGGTAGACGCGAGGTATGCTTGGCACTCTATATTTCCCAGACTTTTTAAACTCTCTTCTTAATCGGAGACACTGATATCGCGAAGCAGAAGCGCGATCTGCTTCTCTGTGTACTCCTCAATGGTATAGTGCTTTTTCAATGCCCAGCGGCGGAATACCCACATTTCGCCCAGTACCATGATATTGTCCGCCATCAGCTTGACGTTCTTTTCGTCAATGTGCAGCGAACCATCGGCAATCCCTTTTTCCAGGATTTCGACGAAAATATGCGAAATGGCTTCTTCACGCCCCAACACGTAGCGGAGTGTTTCTTTCGGCAATGATTTGGCTTCCTGATAAATAAGCAAAACGCGGTCGCTCATCTGATCCATCACGCGGATCAGGCTCTTTAGTGCTATCTTTAATGTTTTCAAGCCAGTTCCGTTGAAATTGATCGCTTCACGCAAACGCGTCTCCATCTCCGCATGGATGGCATCACAAACAAGATAGAGCACGTCTTCTTTTGACTCGATATACTCGTACAACGTACCAATACTAAATCCAGACGCTCGGGCAATCTCCCTTGTCGTCGTTTTATGAAAACCTTTATTAATGAAGAGATGAACGGCAGCCTCAATAATCTGCTCTCTTCTTCTCTCGATCAGTTTTGGGTCCTTTACCAGGGACGGTATCGCTTTTCTCTTGTCAGACACTCCAAAATCCACCTTTCCAACCGACTGAGCGTTTGGTCAGACGCCTCATAGAAAAGAAGGCGCAAACACTCTACTTTTGTATCATTCGCAGATCATTATACGCGAGTAAGAGCACAAAGCCAAACTTTTCTTTTCTATGTGTGTAATCGTGTTGGAAGACTGGACAGCTTCCTACTCTTTTAGCAGGAAATTACTGATCACGACACGTTGGATTTCATTTGTTCCTTCATAGATTTGTGTAATTTTGGCATCACGCATGAAGCGCTCCACAGGATACTCCCGCGTGTAGCCGTAACCCCCGAAAACTTGAACTGCCTCGGTTGTTACTTCCATTGCTGTATCTCCTGCAAACACTTTGGACATCGCAGATGCTTTGCCGTATGGTAGACCTTGATCCTCCAACCACGCTGCTTGGTAAGTGAGCAAACGGGATGCCTCGATCTTGGTAGCCATATCTGCCAACTTGAACTGGATTGCCTGCAAGGAAGCGATTGGTTTGCCGAACTGATTGCGTTCTTTGGCATAGTTCCGCGCATGCTCGTATGCACCTTGTGCAATTCCCAATGCTTGAGCGGCGATACCGTTTCTTCCACCGTCCAACGTCATCATCGCGATCTTGAAGCCTTGGCCTTCTTCGCCCAGTCTATTTTCTACCGGCACGCGCACATCTTCAAAATTGACCGCAAGTGTTGGTGAGGAACGGATACCCAGCTTTTTCTCCTTTTTCCCCATCGTGAAGCCGTCCATGCCTTTTTCAACAATGAAAGCCGTAATGCCTTTATGATTCAACTCTGGTTGGGTGACCGCGAATACGATGTAGATTTCTGCTTCTCCCGCATTGGTAATGAAAATTTTGTTGCCATTTATAATGTAGTGATCACCATCGCGTACGGCTGTCGTGCGCATTCCAGCAGAATCGGAGCCAGATCCCGCCTCGGTCAAACAGTACGCACCCATCTTCTTACCTTCTGCTAATGGACGCAAAAACTTTTGCTTTTGCTCCTCTGTCCCGAATTTGTAAATCGGCCAGCTCGCCAAGGAAACATGTGCGGACAGTGTCACACCGATGGAGGCATCCACACGGGAGAGTTCTTCCACTGCAATGACGTAGCTCAGGTAATCTGCACCTGCTCCGCCGTATTGTTCCGGCCAAGGAATGCCCGTCAGTCCAATCTCAGCCATTTGCTCAAAAATGGAACGATCAAAGCACTCTTCTTCATCGCGCTCGGCTGCTGTCGGAGCTACTTGATTCTCTGCAAAGTCGCGAATCATTTTGCGCATCATGTCATGTTCTTCCGTCAGTTGGAAATTCATATGAATCACTCCCCCATGTGTTTTTCATCTTTCTATTAATCAGCAAGCAAATGCTTGGCGATAACGATTCGCTGAATTTCGTTGGTGCCCTCATAGATCTGCGTTACTTTCGCATCCCGGAATAGACGCTCAACCGGATACTCTCTGGTGTAGCCATAGCCACCAAAGATTTGCACGGCTTCTATGGCGAGCTCCATCGCAGCGTCTGTAGCAAAGCGTTTTGCCATCGAGGCTTCCATTCCACAAGCAATTCCTTGACTGCGCAGCCACGCCGCTCGGTATACCAGCAATCGGGCTACTTCTGCTTTCGTCGCCATGTCAGCCAGCTTGAAGGCGATGGCTTGCTGCTTGGCAATCGGTTGTCCGAACTGCTTGCGTTCCCGCGCATACTCTGTCGCGTACTGGACTGCGGCCTCGGCTATACCAAGGGCTTGTGCAGCAATCCCGATCCGACCGGAATCCAGATTCGCCATCGCGATACAGAAGCCTTCCCCTTCCTGCCCCAACAGGTTGGCAGCCGGTACACGCGCATTGTCGAATACGAGCTCTGTCGTATAGGAACCGTGTAATCCCATTTTCTTTTCCTTTTTCCCCACCGTGAAGCCCGGTGTATCCTTGTCTACGATAAAGGCCGATATTCCCTTGGTTCCCTTTGTAGAATCAGTTACAGCAAACGCGATATACGTATCTGCTTCTCCACCGTTCGTGATGAACACTTTGCTTCCGTTCAGAATGTACTCATCGTCTTTTTTCACGGCTGTGGTTCGGATACTGCTCGCATCAGAACCTGCATGCGGCTCGGTCAAGGCAAAAGCTCCGAGGTATTCCCCACTCGCAAGCTTGGTCACGTATTTACGTTTTTGCTCCTCGGTACCGAAGTAGAGAATCGGGTTCGTCCCGACGGAGGTATGCACGGACAAAATGACGCCTACTGTCGCACTCACCTTGGAAATCTCGTGAATGGCCAAAATGTAGGACATAAAGTCCGCTCCTGCTCCTCCCCACTCTTCGGCGATCGGAATGCCCATGAGCCCCATCTCGCCCATCTTTTTCAGGATCTGACGCGGGAACTGGTCCGTCTCTTCCATTACAGGGACGAAAGGTGCGATCTCTTTCTGGGCAAAGTCTCGCACCATACGGCGCATCATCTCTTGCTCTTCGTTCAATCGGAAATCCATGTCCGTCCTACCTTTCTGCGAAAAGTCCTCTCTAGCAAAAGTTCAAAAAGTCGTCATTTCAGCACCGAGAAAGTGGCGAGAACCTGAAGAAGGAGGAGCGGAATGTAGAGAACTACATGAGCACCGGACTTCGAAGGTGAACGCCACTTTCGACGTCGCATACACTTTCAGTACTACTTCGTGATCAAAAGACGACTTTTTGAACTACCTTGCCTAGTTGTACACGTAGAAACCACGACCGGATTTTTTGCCTAGCCATCCTGCTTTGACGTACTTGCGCAGCAACGGGCATGGGCGGTATTTCGAATCACCGAACCCTTCGTGCAGTACCTCCATAATGTAGAGGCAAGTGTCCAGCCCGATGAAATCAGCCAACTGAAGCGGCCCCATCGGATGGTTCATACCCAGCTTCATGACTTCATCGATCGCTTCCGGTGTTGCAACTCCTTCGTACACACAATAAATCGCTTCATTCAGCATTGGCATCAGTACCCGATTGGACACAAACCCAGGGAAATCGTTTACGCTCACAGGCACCTTGCTCATTTGTTTGGACAAATCTTCTGTCAGCTGATAAACCTCATCGGCTGTTTGCAGGCCGCGGATAATCTCAACCAGCTTCATCACGGGAACGGGGTTCATAAAATGCATCCCGATTACTTTTTCCGGCCGCTTCGTAACTGCGGCAATCTCTGTAATTGGCAGGGAGGATGTATTGCTCGCGAGCACCGTATGCGGTGGACATACCTCGTCCAGCTTGGAAAAGATTTGCGTTTTGACCGCCATGTTTTCCGTCACCGCTTCTACCACAAAATCTGCGTCAGACGCATCTGCCAGATCAGTAGACAGTGTCAAACGACCAAGAATCTCTTCCTTTTCCGATTCGCTGAGCTTGCCTTTTTCCACGTTGCGCGACAAGTTTTTCGTAATCGTAGCCAGGCCGCGTTCCACAAAAGCCTGCTGGACGTCGTTCAAATAAACACGAAAGCCAGCCTGTGCCGCTACTTGGGCAATCCCGCTGCCCATCTGTCCTGCCCCGATGACCATAATCGTTTGTACGTTCATGCAAAAAGGCCTCCCTTACTCTACTTTAATCAAGATGGCGTCACCCTGTGCGGCACCACTGCAAATTGCCGCGATCCCTAAGCCGCCGCCTCGTCTTTTCAATTCATAAGCAAGGTGCATAATGATCCGAGCACCACTCGCGCCAATCGGGTGTCCGAACGCAATCGCTCCCCCGTTTACATTCACTTTCTCTGCGTCCCAGCCAACGATTTTGCCACTGGTCAAAATCACCGCGGCAAATGCTTCGTTTACCTCGAACAAATCGATGTCAGAAAGAGCTACTCCTGTCTTCTCTAGGAGCTTGTTAATGGCAAGCCCCGGAGTTGTCGCGATATAAGGTGCATCTGCGCCGACCTCTGCGTGACCAAGAATCGTCGCAAGCGGCTTGATACCCAGTTGCTGCGCTTTTGCATCCGACATCAACACCATCGCTGCCGCTCCGTCGTTGATTCCTGGAGCATTGCCTGCCGTGATCGTCCCGTCCTTTTTGTACACGGGAGGCAGCTTCGCCAATCCTTCCTCGGTGGTATCTGGACGCGGTCCTTCATCCACGATTACTTGCAGCGGCTCCCCTTTTCTTTGCGGAATGGAAACCGATACTAGCTCTTCGGCAAAAAGTCCATTTTCCATCGCTTGAGCAGCTCTCTGCTGACTGCGCAGTGCCCACGCATCCTGCTCTTCACGCGTAATCCCGTTCTCTTCCGCCACATTGCTGCCGTGCACAGCCATCGCCACTTGATGAAACGGGCAAGTGAGGCCGTCGTACATCATGAGATCGCGAACCGTCGCATCTCCCATCCGCATTCCGTAACGTGCATCCGGCAATGCATACGGTGCGTTGCTCATGCTCTCCATGCCGCCCGCGACGATAATTTCGCCGTCCCCTGCGCGAATGATCTGATCCCCCATCGTCACAGCACGCATCCCGGACGCACATACTTTGTTGATCGTCTCACTCGCTACATTCCACGGCAAACCAGCCTTGCGAGCCGCCTGGCGAGAGGGCACCTGACCCGCACCTGCCTGCAAGACCATGCCCATGATCACTTCGTCCACCTGATCGCCGGAAATGCCAGCGCGTTCTACTGCTTCCTTAATTACAATGGAGCCGAGTTCCACTGCCGATAGCGCTTTCAAAGATCCGCCAAGCTTACCAAACGGGGTACGCGCTGCCCCTACAATGACTGTTTTCATCGAATGACCTCCATTCGGATGGTGTTTCACATCAATAAAAACTAAATTGATCGAGCGTTCGTTCATTTTGCATACTTTTATTTTGCCGTCTTCCGTACGAATAGTCAATCTATAATGAAAAAAAGAACAGCCTGACTTTTGGGAGAGTCAGGCTGTTCTTGCTATTGTTGTGCCATCCAGCTTAGTTTCCAGAAGCCTTGTTTGTTTTTCTGCATTTTATATGCAACCTTATCCCTGTTGTCCTTGAAGGTCACCCATACAACCGCTTCCTTGTCAGACGTTTGCTCAAGCGTTATGTCACTTGCCAATTCTCGCATCGTTTTCAGCTGCTTCCAGCTATTTCGTGCTCCAACCGGATCTTTCTTCCTATCTTCCAAGTATTGCTCCAGTGTTGGCTTCTCTGATCCATCGTCCTCGATATGCAAAGCGTACTGCATTTCGAGCTGACCCTCTTGCTGTGCTGTCACATACAGCTTCCATACATCGATTGGAGATAAACCACGCAAAAGCTCATCTTTTTTCTCATACATGTAATTGTAATAACGATCCTGTTCCTCTGGCTTTAAATCAAATACGGACGTAGCTACTGGTGTTTGTGTGCCATCCTGGGGGACATCTACGACATCCTCATTAACAGTACCGTTGCTGTTCATTTTGAGAAGATAGACGTCTTTGCCTTGGACATAGCTTACGGTATACCAATGAAGCTTTTTATCCTTCCATCCAACTAACAGCTCCAAGCCCACGTCTCTTTTTAACAGACTTTCTGTCTCGATCATCGCCCAGTCTTTTCGTTTATACCCTTCTTTTGCGAAAATCGAATAGCCCCAATACTCATCTGCACCATCGTCCCCGCCGGCTCCGTAATCATCCATGGCTGTGTAAGTCGTCGAAACTTTGTCTTTGATTTGATCTTGTGTCATCCCAACACGCAAGGCACCGACGATTTCATCCACCGTTTCCATAATCGCCTGATCATCAGAGGCAGGGTGAGCCTTTGGATCGGGCTTTTGATGGGTCCCTGGCTCGGCAGACGTTCCGTTCGGCGTATGTGTACTCGTACTTTCCTTTTGCAGTAGATAAGGGGTAAACCCAATGACAAGCACAACCGCAACAAGTGCTGCGCTTACAGGGTAGATGAAACGAAACCTTTTCTTGCCTTTCTTCTCAATATTCATGCGAATCCGCTCCTCCAAGCCAGTCGTATCGTCCATTCCGCGCAACAGTGTCCGGTCAGCCGTTCCCTTGAATTCCTCCAGCAATTTATCCAGGTTCATTCGATCCCCTCCTTTTCCAGGAGCGCTTTGAGCTTTTGACGTGCACGGTGCATTTTCGTATAAATCGCTCCTGCGGACGTGTCCATAATCACCGCAATCTCCTCGACGGACAACTCTTCGTAGTAGTGAAGAACAATCAACTGGCGATAGCTATGCGGCAGCTTCATGACAAGATGAGCAAAACGGGCGCGAAGGTCATTTTGCAAAACGGTCGACTCTGCTCCCTCGACTACCTCTATGTCCACTTCCGGTTTGAAAAACAGGTGACGGAACGACCACGAGCGCAGGTGTTTTTTCGCTTCGTTGACGGCGATTCGGTACACCCATGTTTGCATCGAGCTCTCTTGGCGGAATTTCCCCAAGTTTTTGTAAGCTAACAGGAACACTTCCTGTGTGATATCCTCTGCCAAGCTGCGGTCCTTGACCATCAAATACACGAGTCGCAACACCTTTTTCAGATAGTGCCGGATCAATTCATCAAATAATGCCTCTTTTGTTTTGGTTAAGCCTTTTTCTGCAAGCTCCAGCTTCCTCACTCCCTTCCCACACCTTTAGATTCAGCTGGCTCCTCTATCTTACAGTTTTTTTGCAAAAAAATAATGCGCAAGCCTCGTCGCTTGATCAGCACGAGACTTGCGCATGGTATGAACCTAGATGGCGTCTGCGAGAATTTCCGCGACGTCGCGTGTTTTGACGTGATCTTCCTGCTCTTTGGTCTTGATTCCATCGTTCATCATCGTCAGGCAGTATGGGCATGCACTCGCGATTTCCGTCGGCTTGACCTCCAGAGCTTGCTCCGTACGCGTAACGTTGACACGAGAGCCCTCATGTTCCTCCATCCACATCAAGCCGCCGCCCGCTCCGCAACACATACTGTCGCAGCCGCTGCGCTTCATCTCGACCACCTCTACGCCAGGAATGGCTTCGAGGATCACGCGTGGCTTGTCGTAAATTTCGTTGTAGCGGCCCAAGTAGCAGGAATCGTGGTAGGTGATGCGCTCCTTGACTTCCTTGGTTGGCTTCAATTTGCCTTCCTTCACCCACTCCGCCAACAGCTCGGAGTGGTGGTACACCTCTGCATTCAACCCAAACTCCGGATACTCGTTCTTAAACGTATTGAACGCATGCGGGTCGCAGGTGACGATTTTTTTGACTTCATATGCTTCAAACAAGGCGATATTTTCTTGGGCGAGCTGCTGGAACAAGAACTCGTTCCCAATGCGGCGAGCCGTATCACCAGAGTTCTTTTCCTCGTTGCCCAAAATGGCGAACTTCACACCTGCTTCGTGCATGAGCTTCACAAAAGCCTGCGAAATTTTTTGGCTACGCAAGTCAAATGATCCCATCGAGCCTACCCAGAACAAGTACTCGAATTCCTCGACCTGCTTCACAGTTGGCACCTCGTACTCACCGTTCAGACCTTCAATCCATTTCGTCCGGTCTTTACGGTTGATTCCCCACGGGTTACCCTGACGTTCGATATTGTTCAAGGCGCGCTGCGCTTCTGCTGGCATACTGCCTTCAGTCATGACCAGGTAGCGGCGCATATCGATGATTTTATCTACGTGCTCATTCATTACCGGACATTGGTCTTCACAGTTGCGACAGGTCGTACAAGCCCACAGCTCCTGCTCGGTAATGACATCGCCGATCAAGCTTTTCTCATAGACCGCAGTTGCTCCTTCCGCTGTCGCCGCTACTTCAGATGCTTGGATCGCAATCTGGTTGGCAGTCGTCTGCGAAAAAGCGAAGCTCGGCATCCATGGCGTACGCGATGTCACCGACGCACCTTTTTCGGTCAAATGGTCGCGCATTTTCGTAATCAGATCCATCGGGGAGAGCATTTTTCCCGTTCCAGAAGCCGGGCACATATTCGTGCAGCGACCGCACTCCACACAAGCGTACAGGTCGATGAGCTGCGTTTGTGTAAAATCCTCAATCTTGCCGACACCGAATTCTTCCTGTGTCTCGTCCTCGAAGTTAATGCTGGTCAGCTTGCCTGGCGGGTCCAACTTCTTGAACCACACGTTGACAGGCGCAAACAGCAAATGCGCGTGCTTGGACTGCGGCACATACACCGCAAAGCTGAGCAAGATGATTAGATGCAACCACCAGAAAATGTAAAAACCTACCGCTGCACCCGTTGGCCCTACCCCAATCGCAGAGAAGACGATCGCGAAAACAGATGAGATCGGAGCGAACGCCGATGGCTCATGTCCGAGCCAAATTTGTTCAAAAGCGAGCGAGAGCAACACGGTCGCCATCAGGGAGGAAATCAGCAAGAGGACGAGCCCTGATTTGAAGCCGCGCTTCAGACGCTTGAGCTTTTCGATATAGCGGCGGTAAAAAGCGTAGCCGACCGCAGCCAAGATGAGAAACGTCGTGATCTCCTGGATGACAGAGAAGTACTTGTGAGCGCTACCAAAAGGAAGCTCGTAGCCTTTCGAAAGCCCTTTGATAATCAGCTCGATGGCTCCGAATTGCAGGGTGATGAAGCCGTAAAACATCACGACGTGCATCACGCCGCTCTTTTTGTCCTTCAGCAGCTTCTTGTGGAAAATGACGTTGTCCAGCATCAGATTGATGCGTGCCCCAAAGTCATTTTTCACATCTGGCTTTTTCCCCAGCTTGATGAACAAGTATCTGCTGTACACGACATGCCCGGCTAAATATAGCCCGTAAGCGAGAACCAGGAAAAAGGCGATCAAATTAATGAGTGCCAGCATGTTTTCTACTCCCCTCTATTGTGAGTTTGTCTTTGGACGTGGAAATCGTTTTTTCCATCTTATCAGAATCATGGAAATAAATGAATGAGTATTCAGTCAGTCTGTTTATTTTTTTCGAAAAATGAAACGATACTGAGCGACCGCTCATAATTGGCATAACTCGATCTTATCACACAAGTTGCGAATCATCCATCCTCTTCGTAGAGTTGGAAATATTCTTACGAAAAAAGAAACAGCTACCTTCATACGGGTAGCTGTTGATCCTGCTTATTTTCCTGAGGCTTCCTTCGTCTCGGCAGTAACCTGTTCTTTTTTGGTCTTTTGCTCCGACCGCACATCTGCGAGTGATTTGACCTTCGTTGCTTTGATACGCTTGTTGCGCGGCAGATCAGTCGGCTCCAGATTGTCTACCTCGTCTTGCATGAGTGCTGCGATACCAACTGCTTTGCCTTTTGCAGCCATGCAGTATTCGCAGTTTTCTTCATCATGCTCATGGTATTGCTTCGGCTCTGGATACGAGGTGATCACACCTTCAAAGTTGCGCAGGACAACTTTATCGGACGCTTGCGAAATGATGTAGTTCGGGCTGACAGGAATTTTTCCTCCGCCGTGTGGAGCGTCTACTACAAAGGTCGGAACTGCATAGCCGGAAGTATGGCCGCGCAGGTGCTCAATGATTTCGATACCTTTGCTGACAGGCGCACGGAAGTGTCCGATTCCCTCTGACAGATCGCATTGATAGATGTAATACGGGCGAACGCGAATTTTCACCAGGTCCTGCACCAGCTTTTTCATCGTATTCGCACAATCGTTAATGCCAGCCAAGATTACTGCCTGGTTGCCGAGCGGAACACCAGCATTAGCGAGCATTTCGCAAGCCAGCTTCGCTTCTGGCGTAATTTCCTTTGGATGGTTAAAGTGTGTATTGAGCCAAACCGGATGGTATTTTTTCAGGATATTGCAAAGGTTTTCGGTAATGCGCTGCGGGAAAACAACAGGTGCACGCGTACCGATCCGAATAATTTCAACATGCGGGATGTCACGCAGGCTGCTGATGATGTATTCCAGTACGCGGTCATTGATCAACAGACCGTCTCCACCGGAGAGCAGTACATCGCGGACTTCTGGTCTTGAGCGGATGTAATCGATACAGGCATCCAGCTGTTTCTTTGGCACACCCATGCCGATCTGACCGGAAAAGCGGCGGCGCGTACAGTAACGGCAATACATGGAGCATTGGTTCGTCACCAGGAAAAGCACGCGATCTGGATAACGATGTGTCAGACCAGGTACAGGAGAATCCGTATCCTCGTGGAGTGGGTCTTCCATGTCGTATTTTGTACGAACCATCTCAGAGGACAAAGGTACAGACTGCATGCGAACCGGATCGCTTGGATCGTCTGGATCCATCAGATGAGCATAGTACGGTGTGATGTTGAGTGGAATCGTTTGCGTAGAAATACGTACGCCCTCTTCCTCTTCAGGTGTCAGGTTGATTACCTGCTTCAAATCATCGACCGTCTTGATGGTGTGCGTAAGCTGCCACATCCAGTCATTCCATTGCTCGTCCGTGACATCCTTCCAAAGTTCTATCGAACGCCAATCACGTTTTGTCGCTACTGTCATGTGCATCCCGTCTCCTCTCGTCTTATGGTGAACCTCTTCGTTTCACTCAACCAACAAGAGATGCAAGTGCCATGCCAACAAATCAAAAGATTTAGAAAATAAGGAATAGAGCGTTTCGTGAGCGCTTCTTATCCATTTGATCCTTCACGAGTCTGCCGAATTTTCGGCACTCAACAGGGAGGGATCATCCGCTGCGAGAGCTTGTATTGCAGCGTCTGTCTTGGGATGCCCAAGAGCTTGGCAGCACGAAGTACATTGCCGTCTGTTTGCTGCATCGCATCTTTGATCACTTTCTCCTCTACCTCACGCAAAATCTCGGGCAGCGTAAAGCCTTCCTTTGACAGGAGTTGTGCCGAAATTGGCGCTTCATCTTTCTCAGACTGTGAGCGTTCCAGCAAATGAGCCGGAAGATGATCCAACAAAATGATGTCCGACTCCACCATATTCATGGCTGCTTCTATGACATGTTCCAGTTCACGTACGTTCCCCGGCCAATCATATGCAGCAAACAAACGTGCCACTTCACTGCTGATTCCACGCACATTCATACCGAAGATCCGGTTGAACTTTTGCAAGAAATGATCAATCAGCATATCCACATCTTCTCTGCGCTCGCGTAGTGGCGGCAGCTCAAAAGAGACGACGTTGATCCGGTAATACAGGTCGGTTCGCATGACTCCTCGCTCCACGAGCGACTGAGGTGCTTCGTTGACTGCGGCGATTACCCGTACGTCCACTTTGGTCGATTGGCTCCCACCGATCCGTCTAATCTGACCGTCTTGGAGTACTCGTAGCAGCTTTGCTTGTAAATCGAGCGGCATGCTGTTCAGTTCATCCAGAAATAAAGTACCGCCGTCCGCCAGCTCGAATAACCCTGGCCGATCATCGGCTCCCGTGAAGCTTCCTTTTGTCGTGCCAAACAGCAAGCTTTCGAGCAGCGCGGCCGGCAGCGCGGCACAGTTTTGCGCGATAAACGGCTTGCTGCTGCGGACAGACGCGTGGTGAATGGATTGGACAAACAGTTCTTTTCCCGTCCCTGTTTCGCCGTATATCAACACGGGAGAAGTTGTCCGCGCAGCTTTTCGAGCGCGTTCTTTGAGGCGCTTCATTTTTTCACTCATCGTCAAAATATCTTCGAAATGGAAAGTCGTTTCATCCACCGAGTGTTTTGTTCGTTTCGGCTTGCTAATCTTGGCCTGAAGATCGACCAAGCGCTCCGAAAGTTCTTTTAGCTTGCCGATATCCTTCGCCACCTCGACTGCCCCGACTAACCGTTTGCCTACTCTCACCGGAAGTGTCGTGTTGATTGTCTCCACACGCATTCCCTTCCAGTTCTTATATGTCTGTGTCTGGTTGTAGATTGATTCGCCACTATCGATGACACGAAGCAGGGTACTCGACTGTCGATCAAGCGAAGGAAAAACCTCCAACAATGGCTTCCCCAACACCTCTTCTGAGGTCAGCCCATCGAGCTTGGCTGCGACGTGATTGTAGAAAATCGTAATGCCATTTGCGTCCACAACGTGAATTCCTTCATCGATAGCACCCAAGATCGCCTGCAACATTTCTACCGTATCTGACAACGGCATTCTGGCTTTCACTCCTTCCTTCCATCCATGCTGCCAAAAAATCATCACTTCGCCGAATATTCGGCACTTTTACAATGTTATCGATTACGCCCTACCTGAATGGCAAGCATTGCGGTATACAATAGATGTCCCAATATCCAGATGAAAAACGCTGTCAAACTCATCGCAGATTGACTCAACAGGCTAAATGGGAAAAACGCGATAGAAAAACCGAGCATCCAGTACAGCAAGTATCGTACCGATCGGGCTTTTCGTTCCCGCGGGTAAAAGTACATGAGAAAAAAGGCGACGATCACACTAATCAGCAGATGAATCAATAGTTCTACAATAGAGGGCAGGTTTTCCATACCCGGTACATAGCTGACATCAATTAAAACGGGAAAGGTATTGGTATCAAACAAACCATCTCCGAGCGCCAAAAAAGCAGCAAGACCCAGACCGGCTATTAGTCCATTTGCGAGTACAAACATGCTGTATCCCCCTTTCACTTCAGCCGCAAGTAATCCTATTGTACGTGCAAAAAACCGCCCTTGCAAAGGGCGGCTTATTTTCCTAGCTCTATTTTCAGCTCATGCTCACCAGCGTACTGCTCATTCATCCATAGCTGGTACGCGATTTCTACCTGTACAGGAACCTCTGCTTCGTAGCGGATTCGCAGCTTGTTCGTATGCGTCTCCATGGCAAACGGACCATAGGGACTTTGATAGGTAGAATGGGTGCTGGCTCCTTTTTCGAATTGCTGTCTGGTTGAAACCCCGCCCTGACGAACCAGCGTAATGGACGTATCTGTCAGCTTCAATGTCGTGCTTACTTCGCCTACGCCTTCCATCTGCTCTTTGTAGGTCAAGTACCACGCGGATGCTTTTTGTACGCTCTTACCTTCGTAGCTGTGGGTCGTTTCTTCCCAGTTTCCTTCGACATGATGCCGTGCCGTCAACTTCACTTGTATGTCTTGCATGCTGCTTCCACACTCCACTTTCTTTCGCTTCCCATTTATCCCTACATTCTACCCTTCATCGCTCCTGTGTGGCAACCGCCGCCTCTGCTTTGGCATCCGCCAGCAGGTATCTCATGGTAGCAGCAATCCCGATCGCCGCAAGCAACAGTAGACCCGCCAACACCAAGTACCCGACTCCTGCCCCCGTGTAATCGATCATAGCCGTAAACAAACCGATAAGGATCAAACGCATCATCATGCCGATTGAGTTGAAAAAGCTCATAACCCGCCCCATCTGATGCTTCGGCACAACTGTCATATAGAGCGATTGCCGAATCAAGCGCACAGAAGCGTTACTCCACCCGTAAAACGTGTACGCCGCAATCAGCGCCCAGCCATACGGTAAAGCAATCATGACGACAATGGCAATCGCGAACAACAACGTATTGCCGATCATAGCTGCCAGCTGCCCCATCTTGCGAACGACGATAGCAACGAGTAAACCTGCTGCCACGGCACCCGTTGCATACGTGACCTCTCCTAGCGAATAAACCGAGACACCCTCCTGCAGCGTTTGGCTTATGTAAACAGGCTTCAATAAATTCGTCGCCATAACAGCAATGAAGGGCATGAGTGCGGATATCCCAAACAACAGGAATCCTTTCTTTTGCCGGATGTACCGCCAGCTTTCCATCAGCTGCTCTGTCCACCCGACCCCCTGGTTTTGCTTCGCTTCTTTTTCCAGCGTGAAGGTATACGTCATGCTAGACAGCAAGGTAAAGGCGAACAAGTAGGTAATCGCATTGAAAATAATCACCACATGCAGCCCGTAGGAGCTAAGCAAAATCCCCGCAAACGCGCCAGCAAGAACGGATGCAGTCTGTCCTTCGATCTCGAGCAGACTGTTGATGCTGTTGTAGTGCTTGGGCTCAAATGTCTCCTGAACCAGTGCGGACTGCGTCGGGTAATGAATTTGGTACATAAAGGTCGTCGTCAAATAGATAACAATCAGCATCCATTCGGTGTACTCTCCGAAAAAGCCCCAGATCGCAAGCATGCCAAGTACGCTAAATCCGATCAAGTTTTCTACCAGCAGCATTTTTTTGCGGGAATATCGATCGATGAGCGTCCCGATATACGGCCCAATGAAAAACATTAGTACGGCAGAAGTAAACATGGTGGAGCCCAAAAGTTGAGCAGAGCCTGTCGTTTCCACGAGGAACCAGGCAATCCCGATCATCGTCATGCCTTGCCCAAAGCCGGAGAATAGATTGGAAAAGAACAGCTTTCGAAATGGTGCGTAGGCAAATACTTCTCTCATGCAAACAACTCCTTTGTAAGAAAACCTCCGTCGAACTAAATCATCTCACTATTATGATTGTACTGACAATTACATACTTTGCAAACAAAAATGTTTATTAATAAAACTGAACGTCTACCACCAATAAGAAAAGCCCCCGGTCTTTTTGCAAAACCGAGGGCTTATTTAGCGGATATCTTATTTTACAAAGCTCAAGAGCAGCTCGCGAACGAATTTGGACGCCGCGATTTGCGTCATTTCACTGTGGTCATACACAGGAGCAACCTCCACCAAGTCACAACCGATGACATTCGCACCGTTGTTTGCCATGAAGTGGATGGTATCGAGCAGCTCACGAGACGTGATGCCACCTGCTTCTGTTGTACCTGTTCCTGGAGCGTGCGCAGGGTCCAATACATCGATGTCAATCGTCAGGTAGATCGGACGGTTGCCGATGGTAGGCAGCACTTGCTTCACTGGCTCCAGTACATCGTATTTATACAGATGCATGTTTTCTTTTGCCCACTCAAACTCGTCCTTCATCCCGCTGCGGATTCCGAACGAATATACATTTTTACCGCCGATCAGGTTGCATACCTTTTTGATCGGAGTGGAGTGAGAGTATTCGTATCCCTCGTAGTTGTCACGCAGGTCTGTATGCGCGTCAAAGTGGAATACGACCATATCCTTGTACTTTTCATAAACCGCTTGGAATACTGGCCAGGAAACCAAGTGCTCTCCGCCCAGACCCAATGGGAATTTGCCATCTGCCAATACTTTTGCCACGAATGTACGGATCGCATCCAGGCTACCTTCCACGTTTCCGAAAGGAAGGGGAATATCGCCAGCATCAAAGTATTTGATGTCTTCCAACAGCCTGTCCAAGTACGGGCTGTACTCTTCCAGACCAACGGAAACCTCACGAATACGAGAAGGGCCAAAACGAGAGCCCGGACGGAAGCTCACTGTCCAGTCCATCGGCATACCGTAAATAACCGCTTGGCTTTCTTCGTAATTCCCGTGACTACGGATAAAGACATTTCCAGAGTATGCTTCGTCAAAACGCATAGGTGTAGTTCTCCCCCGATTAGTCGCGGGTCAGCTCAGCCACAAAGTTAGGCAGTTTGAAAGCAGCGTGGTGAACTTCCGCATTGTAGTATTTAGTGCCCAAATCTTTGATTTTCGCTGGATCTACTTCCAACGGATCGTGTTGCTTGGAAGCGATGGTGAAGCTCCACAGTCCGGATGGATAAGTAGGGATGCTGCAAGTGTAGAGACGAGTAACCGGGAAGATCGATTTCAAGTCTTTGAACACGCGCTTGATCAGTTCACGGTTGAACCAAGGAGATTCCGTTTGAGCAACCATGATACCGTCTGGTTTCAAAGCATCGTGAATGCCTTGGTAGAAACCTTTTTCGAACAAACCTACAGCCGGGCCAACTGGCTCTGTAGAGTCAACCATGATCACATCATACTCACCTTTGTGGTCATGAATATGTTTAATACCATCGATTACTTGTACATCTACACGCGGATTGCCTGTCAATGCACTCGCAATCTCAGGGAAATATTTTTTGCAAGACTCAATGACGCCACCGTCGATTTCAGCCAGAACTGCTTTTTCTACAGACGCGTGCTTTACGATTTCACGAATAGCACCGCCATCGCCGCCGCCCACAACCAGAACCTTTTTCGGGTTTGGATGCGTATTCAACGCGATATGAGAAATCATTTCATGGTAGACAAACTCATCGACATCGGTAGTCATAACCATGCCGTCGAGCACTAACATGCGACCAAACTGCTTCGTATTAATTACGTCGATTTGTTGAAACTCGGATTTCTCACTGTATAGGGTCTCTGTAATTTTCGTTGTTATCCCGTGATTTTCCGTCTGTTTTTCGGTGTACCACAATTCCATATTCATGGCTATGTAACCTCCTTCAATTAACCGCATGAAAATACAATATAACAAGAAAATTATAGTAGCTGTCTTCCAAATTGCAAGATATTTTTCTAACGAGGAAAGTTTAACCAGCTTGCAAGCAACCCATACTACTAGTAACGTAGTATGTCCTATTTTATTGATTCAACCGCAGAAAGGAGGAGAGGCACACATGGAAGTCATTCGCGAAGCCCCATTGCTGCGCTATTTGCGTTGGGCTAAGAAATTTGTAAAATTTACCATTCTCAGCCTATTATGTTTCTCTTTTGCCATCTTGCTACTCATTTTGTACTTACGCTCACAACCACTCCCGGAAACGTTTGTGAAGCAAACCACAACGATTTACGCTTCCGATGGAGAGGTTTTGGATACGATGCACCGTGGCGAGAACCGGATTTCTGTGCCACTTGCAGAAATTTCACCCGCATTGCTTGATGCGACCATTGCGATCGAGGACCGTTCGTTCCGCGAACATTTCGGTTTTGATTGGAAAAGATTAGCTATGGCCGCTTATGTCGATGTCATTAACATGGACAAGCGTCAAGGTGCCAGCACCATCACTCAACAATTGGCAAGAAATCTGTACCTCAGCTTGGACAAAACATGGGAGCGAAAAATCAAAGAAGCCTTGCTTTCGATTCAGCTTGAACTGAATTACAGCAAGGATGAAATATTAGAAATGTACGTGAACCAGATTTATTATGGTCATTCAGCTTATGGCGTACAAGCTGCTGCCCAAACCTATTTCGGCAAGGACGCCAAAGATTTGACGGTCGCAGAGAGCGCCATGCTGGCAGGCATCCCTAAGGGTCCTACTTATTATTCACCATTTGTCGATTTGGAACGCGCCAAAGCCAGACAAAAGCTCATTTTGAATGCCATGGAGCGTGACAATCTACTGACATCGAAGGAAGTAGAGAAAGCCTACGCGGAACCAATCAACCTGAAACAGCGGACAAACGAGAATGTAACTGAGCCAGCACCTTATTTTCGCGATTACATCGCCAATTTGGTCAAAAATAAATACGGCATTGACGAAGAAAAATTTATTCATGGCGGTCTGAAAATCCATACGACCCTTGATCCAGTCGTACAAAAAAAGGCCGAGGATATTGTCGCCTCCGTCTTACCGAAGAACAATACGAATTTGCAGGTAGCCCTTGTCGCCATGGACCCTGCTACCGGCTATATCAAAGCAATGGTAGGTGGACGTGACTACAAGGTGAGTCAGTTCAATCGCGTGCTTGGCAAGAGGCAGCCCGGTTCCTCCTTCAAGCCGATCATGTATTTGTCAGCCTTGCAAAACGGCTATACACCGCTCACTTTGATGAAGAGCGAACCGACCGTTTTTACCTACGATAACAATAAGCAGTACATCCCCGGCAATTTTGGTGGAAAATATCCAAACGCACTGATCAACATGCGTGAAGCAATCAAAACCTCCGACAACATTTATGCCGTCAAGACCATTGATTTTCTCGGGCCGCAAAAAGTAGTCGATCAGGCAAAGCAATTAGGCATCTCCAGCTCGATGCAAGCAGTTCCCTCTCTGGCACTTGGAACTTCACCTGTCTCTCCCTTAGAGTTAAACGCAGCTTATGCAGCAATCGTCAACAAGGGACAGGCAGTGAAGCCTATTGCCATTACCTCTATCGAGGACAGCGAGGGCAACATTTTAGTCGAAGAAAAACCAGAGAAAACACAGGTAGCCGATCCTGTCGCGTCTGCTCTCTTAGTGAATATGATGCAAAGTGTTTTTGAACAAGGTGGTACCGGATATCGCGTTGCTGGTGAAATGAACCGACCTGTAGCAGGGAAAACAGGTTCTACGGATTATGACGCTTGGCTGAGCGGATTCACTCCGCAGCTGGTTTCGACCGTATGGGTGGGTTACGACAAAAACCAAAAGGTCGATGACGTAAAGGAAGGCTATCTGTCCAAAAAAATCTGGGCCCAGTTCATGGAAAGTGCGCTCAAAGGTCAGCCCCCTGCACTCTTTGACATGCCAGCTGGTGTTGTTTCTGTCTATATCGATCCCGCTTCTGGAAAACTGGCGACCGAGCATTGTCCGAATCCACAGCTCTTTTATTTCGCCAGCGGAACAGAGCCTCAAGATTACTGCACGGATCACATCCCGAAGAATGAAACACCGACACCTTTAAAACCGCCAGATTCTTCGACCTTCTGGCAGCGTATGGGCAGTTGGTGGAAACCGAATCAATAAAGAAAAAAAGGACGTTCCTCTTCATCGAGTACGTCCTTTTTGGTATGCCTATTATCCTTGCGTGCTCTGATTGTCCCCGCCGCCCACAACTCCATCTCCATCGGCAAAAACATGGTCGTTGACGATCGTAATCAGACCGGCATGATCAAGCTGTTCCAGTACTTCAAACAAGCTGTCCCTTTTTCCAGCAGGGAGCTTGCGCACAAAGTTGTTTATCTCGGTCGGAGTCACGTGTGTGCGGAAATGGACGCCACCGTGCTTCACAAAATGATCATGCGATTGTTCATTACCACGGAGATCTTCTCCCAATGGGTACCGCCCCTTCCGTCAAAACAGTTTGGTTCAATCCTCATTAGTGTTCCGCGATATCCCAAAAACTATGATCAATCAAAGAAATTATATACACAAACAGGGAAAGAGTGACGGCTCTCTCCCTGTTTGTTGACCTAGTGTACATGTACACAGATATGGAAATAAGTTTACCTGACTTCAATTGTGTGAACAATTGATTTCACGATTTGTTCACAGACCGTTCACGATTTCCAACTTTAGGACAAATTTTGCTTTAATTCCTCAGTGGAATTCTCAAACATATCCGCGTTATTATCAATCAAAAGCTTTTTCAGAGCGGCTTTTTCCTTCTCGGATAGATCGGACAGCATAATACGTCTCTTCATGGAGTAATCCATGCGATTCACGTGATCTGCCAAAATTTTGTAGCCCCGACGCGCTTCCCTATCGATTTCCATATAGCACGCGGTTGCCCCTGCATAATAAGGACCAGCTTCATTGCGATCGACTGTTACCCAAACGAGCCAATAAGGCTTTCCATTTGGTACTTCTTCTTTATTCATCGTCCATTTGATGCCCTTTTCTACAGAACTTTTGGCATGCAAGGCACCCATGTCAATGTACGCTTCGTCCCCATCGATAATGACCGAGGACACAGCATTCAGGTCGAGTACACCTTGACCAAAACCTCCGTGTACATCGGTTTTTCCACTCATAATGGTAAAGCCGCCTTTTTTATTATCAAAAATATCCATTTGAATACCCTCCAGACAATCATTCTCCTTCCTTTTATTCTACTCGAAAAACGTGCTGTGACGCAATTTGCGTATGTGCCCAGTTATTTATCCATGGGCTTTTGGGTGTTTCGTTTTTTGTTTACGAGCTGGATGATTTTTTCGATGCCCCATATGATCAGGATCGTCACGATAGCTGTATGGACCGCCATGGCAACCTTCATGACAAACAGTTCACCTAGCATCGTGTCAGAGGGAACAATAAACAAGTAGTACACAAAGCTGATAAAAAGAACACTTAGAAAGATCAACCAGCCGCGAAAGCCTAGCGTGAAGCGAATGAAAGCGGCGATGAGCAAACCGAGCAAAGGCCCTGCAAACATCAATGAAAATACGAAAGGGCCGAGTATGAACCAGACAAACCAATTATCATCCATTGTCTTACACCCTTTGCTTTTGATGGCTACACATCATTGGAATCCGTAGACTGTTCTACCTCTTTCAGTCCACTCTCATCGAGCACGTAATGTCTGCCTGTTTCTTTGTAACGATCCGAATCATCTGACGAGAAGCGTTTAATCAGAAAGCGCGCTGACTCTTCTCCCTCTACAGCTACAGGAGGCTGGAATTCCAGGTCTTCACCATCTCGAACATGGATGACAACGATGCGATCGTGATATTCAATAGACAAGTCTTCCCGTACTTCTTTTTTATTGGCGTCGAGCGTAAAGGTCTGGCCGGATTTGTGTATCGTCACTTCAGGAAAGCTTTTGTCATCTTGTGCAATGATGTAATACAGGTAGTCAGCATTTTGATCCGGAGCATTGCGCAATCCTGATTGTAATTCCTCATCTCCCTGTAGCAATCTCGTTACTTGGTCGATGACCTCTGGTATGGTTGGCAGCTTGGCATGTTCGCCTTTCACGTAGTAACGTTTTTTCATATCCTTCTGGGCGTAATTGGCACTCATATACGGAACAGTACCGTCCCCAACGCCAGGATCGAGAATCGGGGACCATTCGTTGTAAAAAGAATCATAAAAGTAACCGAGCAGTGTTACTTGGCCTGTACCCACAATGGAATACTGTGGAACATTGATCGTTTTGTTATCCCACTTTTCATGCATCCTGCCGCCATGCCTGACGAGCGGCGCATAGTCTAGGCGAATATTTTTGTCCTTTAAAAATTCGTCGTAGGTGTAGTACTGAATGTTACTCTTTTTCAGGAAGCCAACTGTTTCAAAGTATTTTTTGGAGGGTAACAGCTCGTAAACGGCAGGTGCATAAGAGGAAATCACTTTCCCTGTTTCCTCATCCAGCCAAGGGATCGAAAAATTGTATCCGTGCTTAAGGGCCTGATATGCCCGTGGAGAGCCAAGGAAGGGTGTGCCCATATACACGACACGATTCACTTTGCGCTGGTAGGACACATTGGATAGAAGTGTTTCTTTTACCAAGAGCCCACCCATGCTATGTGCCACCAAATGCACCTGATTTGCCCCACTTGCCTTTAGTGCAGCATCGATTTCTTCTTTTAGAAGTTTGGCATTTTGGGTGCTGCTGTATCGCCAATCGTACGGCAGTGCAAATAAGGTTCGGTGCTTCTTGTATCCCTGCTTCTCCAGTTCCTTTACCATGCTGTAATACTGTTCGGTAAGCTCTTTTAAAAACGGCGCATAGGAAAGATATTCGATGGCGTAAAAATCGTCTTTTTCCGGATGGATCGTCGCGTCACGGACGACTGGCTGTACATCTACACTATTTGGCTTGATCGGCTCCAGAGAGAGTAGCTTGCGGTGTTTGGGATCATTAATACCAATGAGACTATCGCCAAGTCCCAACCATATTTCTGATCTCTTTCCATTCTGCTCCACTTCGAGTCGCGATCCACCTACTCCCGGGATTAAGATAACCGGAATCGTTCTGTCTCCTATATAAAGACTGTACGAGTTAGCGGTAAATCCCGAGCGTTTGCTGGCCATGACCTTGACTTTGTAGGTTCCATGATAGGCATTGAAGATCATATGTTCATCCGAATTCTTCGCTTTCTCGGATTTAGCGACTACTTTTCCAGCCTCGTCGAGCAGAAATACGTCCATATCCATTCCAGTAGGGATATCCTTGAGGGAGACCTCCACAGTAGAGGAGAGCTTAAAAGATACGCTGTAAAAATCCACATCCGTCTTTGAATGAAGATTTCCTACGATATTTCGTTTATACGCATCTAGCTCGTAGGCCGCTTCTATTGTGTCATTCGGCTCGTATCCATCTGCCTTGTCCCCTCCTTGATCCGCGAAAAAATCAGCTCGCAAGCGGTAGTAGTAATCTTTCGAAAACGAGCCCTGCTTTCCAACGATCTTGATGTAGTACCATTTGTCTTTTTCCAGTGCCAGTCCCTCGATTAGTTCAGGCTCATTTCCATGCTGCTCTGAACGAGCAAGCTCCCGCTCCTCCTCATCATACACATACAAATCGTAGTCTTCGTTTGCCTGAATATCTGTGAGGGAAATATTCATCTGTCCATTTGTTGTTCCTCTGATTTTCCAAAAATCCACATCATCTTTGCTGCTAATCTTTCCATGACTGTCCTTTCCATCAAATAGCCAATCCGATTTGCTGCCTAAGCTATCATTCGGCTCTACCTCAAAGCGAGCTTCTCTATTGCGTAGTTCCGCCTCTTCTGGCTTATTCTCGCCTGAAAAATGCGCATAAAATTCCTCTGCCAGCCGCGAAAGCTCTTCATCGGTGGGATCCTGCTCCTGCTCCTGTTCTTGTTCTTCCTCTTCTGGCGGAGCTTCGTTTTGGTCTTCGAGCTCTATTTCGATCAATTCTAACGGTTCTTCCTGATTGGCAGCCATTTCATCCCAAGGCGCCTTTTTGATTTTTATTTTTTCTACGGTCGGCTCTATGTGTTCAGGCAACGATATCTCCCAGCTACGTAACGGCTCTTCTGAATCATCGATGAACATCGTTACCTGGATAGGACGATCATCCATAGGCATTACGGCGAGGGAAATCTGAGACTCCTCGTGAAAAGAACGGGTTTTGCTGTCGCTGTCCTGATTAACAGACAGCTCGACTTTATCCGGAGTGCGCGATAATAGTGCCTGAAAACGCACCTCTCCTTCGTCGATCCATGCCCACGCTTCCTCTACGAATATCTCCCGTTCTTTTGCCCAGCCCTGTTCCACTGTATTTCCCAAGCATAAAGCGAATAGGAGAAGTACACATAGCAAGCGCCGCGTGATTATTCCCACAAAAATCCCCCTCATCCTTTTTCTAGCTTTACAGTAGAAAAAGACAGAGAGGGGGTGCAAATATTTTTACTGAGTCGTATGGTTTCGGATTCCTTGTCGTTCCCATGCATTTGCAATGATACGGAAGGGTAGTTGATAATCTTTTAGTTCGTGCCCTTGCCCGGAGGCTTTATTTTGGTAGGAGAAGCCCTTGTTTACGTCAAAACGAAAGGACACGGTGTAATAAACGGCGTAGCTCGCATCCTTTTGGAAGCCATGCTGTTTATCCCCCATCAAAGGCGTATCTACGCCCACTTCACGAGCTCCTAGCTTGGAAGCGGAATAGGAGGGTCCTCTCCAGAGCTGGGGAGTCGCTTGTTGCAAGGCTAACAACGACTGTAACGGCGTTTGGCGTAAGCCAGTTTCTGAAATCCACGCCCGCGCAGATGTCACGACAGGAAACTGGTTGCTCACAGGATGGCGGTGTCGATCCTGCAGCTCCACTTGTGTCAAAATGCGCTCCCCCGCGTAGTAATCATGTGGCTGGCTATTTGGATACCGGTCTCTGGCATGATACGCTGCCCATTCGGCTGTATGGCGAATCGAGCCTGTTGCATTCGGCTCAAAGACTTCAAAGGAGCGCTCTCCCCCTTTTACCGTAATGGTATAGCGTCCTGTCATTGTTTTGGATACATTCTGTGGTTCACACATCTCTTCATCTTCGTCGTTCGTCGCGCAGCTCTCGTAGGACAGTTCAAAATCGACCTGATAATCCATCACGATGACAAAGCCGTTGATTTCTGCTTTGTACTTTTGCGATTGGAGTACTTGGCGCCAAGTCGTCTGCGTTGGGACCGTGGTTCCTGTGTACACGACCTCTGTGCCTGTAGATGCACTGCTTACCTGCCATTGCATCGGCGCTCCGGGGCCTGTCAGCTTCAGATCAAGCTGCGATGGTGTATAAACTGCCATGCCCTTGGCATCTGAAATCCACCCGGGACTCGCAGTGACGGTTACGTTTTTGAAATCGTCCCCACTGACTGAACTCTCCAATTGTGCTTTAAATTGCGTGATTTTCTGATTGATCTCCTGCTCTGTTTTTTGGAAGCCTTCGTTTATTTTCGACTGATCAATGATCACGCGAATCGTAGCAGGCTCACGTTCCCACACGCCGTCTGTATGTAGCGGCAGTTTTTGTAGCTGTCGACCATCACTGTCATAAATCTCTAAGCCAATTTCACCGCCATCAAAATCGTCTCCACCATCAGGCGGCTCGGGAACTTCCCCACCAATTATTTTCACTGGCCAAGTCGCACGATTGTCCGTCCAGATCGTCTCGTTTTCCGGCATGGATTTCGCAGGGTTGATATGGGCAATAAAATCCTCGGATTTTTGCGGATACTTCGTCGGAACCGTGATCTTACGCACCTCACCCGGCTTGAATTCCTTCACATCCAAGCTGGTTTCCTTTTCTGAGCTAGCCCACCGAACAGCCAATTTCGTATCATGCGTTAATTTCCCGGCATTCTTCACGTTGAATGTAATTGTCGCATCGGTTCCTGCTGCTCGAGGGCTCTTCGGATCAATTTGAAAGCTCGATTTCACAATAAGCAAATTCTCTCCATCCGGTTTTGGAGCGCCTTTGCCGATTTGCACAAAAAAATGACCGTCGCAGCCATCACTCTGGGTTGAATAAAATTGCACCTTGTACAGCCCTTCTAAAAGAAGACCATTTTCATCCTTCGGGAAATACACCCAGTGGCTATTTGTGGAGGTGTTTGAGCTATCGAGTGATTTTCCGTTTCGCTTTCTTTCCCAAGAGCCTGAAGCAGGATCGAACCATCTCATAGAAAAGTGACTATCGTCTGACAAAAACATACGAAATCGATACTTGTCTGGAATCTCATCTGCTGCTATTTCAATGGTCTCTCCACGTTGAATATCCTTGCTCCACTTTTGGTTGTTTCGATCGATTTCTACTGACGCTAGAATATCCCAGCATTTTTGGTCAGATTCAATGGTGAATCGCACCTCACCCGTGCAGCCTGTCTCGGACTCGAACAGCAGTACGATTTCATCGCCAACATCTACGCTTGCCGGTAACATGAGTTTGAATGGCTCGTCCGCCGAAAGCTTGTCTGTTAACGCCGTTTTTCCTCCGGGGCTCTTCCAATACCAAGTACCAGATACCTTCGAGGAAAACGATAGATTGGTATCGTATTGATCACCAGCCTCCGTAAAGTACTTGATGTATACGGGGTCTTTCAATGTAAAGCCTGAGCTGACTGATCCATTCATGCTTTCCCCTTCAGGAGAAAATGGCAGAGGTGGTTCGCTATGCACTAAAAACGCAACCTTTTTTTGATCAGCGATTGTGCAGGAAGCATCTTTTACGACGATCGTTATTTCCCAATTGCATTCAGGTCGCTCCCCCCACTTTGTCCCATCAAAGTTTAGCTTCAGTTTGTACGTTTTCCCTCGCTCGAATGGAAAATAGTACGGGTCATGAACATTCCCGTACGGAAGCTTTAAACTAGAGGAATCATAGGGTCCCCATCTGCCATTGTCATTTTCCTTGACTGGCAAGGTATAGATTTTTCCGTTTGGAAGTGATACATCCCACTTGAGCGATGCCTCCGAGCTATCTCCGTGTTTGGTCGTGTATTTGGCTTGGAACGTAAGCGTATCGAACGGCATAATCTCAATCGTTTCACCGTTTCTTACTGCCGATGCCGACAGCGTAACAATAGGGCATGAATCCTCGCCATCTGGCGACTCTACTCTCAAATATTTCTCCCAGCACTCTGTTCCATCATCACTGATGTAGACGACTTTTACCCGTCCAGAGCTACCCACTCTACCTGTTGCGACCTTCCGATTCCCATTCGCTCCAGGCTTCATGTCATAACCATTCATTGTGTATTTTCCTGGTTTATTGGCAGATAGGGTGATATCGGCATTTTTTTCGACAGCAATATCTGAGCCGCCGCTTGCAACAGCATTGTGGTCTTTTATGTCCTTGTCGCCAACGACTTGAATGTTCAGTTTGGTTTTTGTTGATCCGATCGAGCAGGCTGGACCTGGGTCAGGCTTTTCGGGATCGGGTTTTTCCGGTGGAGTTACATCACCTACTGTGAATTGTGCTGTGTAAGGTTTCGAAACGCTTATGCTGCTTGATCCTTGACGGCTTCTTTGATGCAGGTCGGTAATTGTTAGCGATACTTCATACACGCCTGGCTCGGTAGGCTTATATTCGGTATTTTTATAGGTCCACTTGTAGCCTGGGGGACTGCTTGTCTCGTTTACTGAGGGGATAGCCGTGCTTGGATCGTTGAATTCTTGATTAGATAAGATGCTCTTGTATCCACGTCCTGTTGACTTGTTGATCACATTTAAAGACCATACAAAAATGCCGCGGTCATAGTAAGAAAAGTCCGTGGCATTTGCATGGATCTCAACTGTTTCGTTGAGGTTGTATTTGGTTTTGTCGGTGGTTATGCTGCCGCTGGGTTGTGGGGTTGTTCGGAAGTGGCCTACTGAGATGTATCCGCCTTTGCCGTCTGGGACGAGGTTGTCTCCTTTTGTATAACCTGCACCTCCTGATGTGGCAGCCAATTCTGCGAGATTGTAGGCTTGGTATGGCGGATATTTATGATTCGTTAGATTAGCAACTTCTTTACTATAGACATTAGCAGAACCACCGAGAATAAAGTTGGGGTTTCCTCCAAAACGATTGATCCAATAATAAGCCTCGGACTCATCTACGAAGTACCACCCTTTATCTGCATTTTCATCTACATCAGAAAATAACAATACTTGCTGTCCATCAACACTTCTATCAACCTCTATCTGGGCTATTGACGCCCCAAGTCTTCCAGGTATCGTTTGGATATAAACTGTGTCGAAACCGTTTTTGGGCGCAAGTCGCTTGTAGGAATCAATACTCGCGACTTTGATTCCATGTAAATTGGGTGCTGCCTCAGTCGTCGGTGGATGCATACCGATCAATCCTATCAAAAAGCAGAAAGAGAGCACAGAAAAAAGAGCTTTTCTGTGCTTGTACATTTTATTATTCATATTAGTATCCTCAACTAGCGATAGAATTTTTGTGTTCGATTTTCACGGTCAAGCTTAGGGAGTTTGGGATACCAATACCCACCTGCTATTCCTGAGTCTTTTGAGTTGATTACTTCGAAAGAAAGGGAATTCACTGTACTGACAGAAACTGAGAACGACTCATTATTTAAAAATCCATTTCTTCCATCACCGATAGTGATAAACATTGCTCTGATCAAAAAGTTACCGTCCCCTTTCGGGACTTTTCCGGTAATCTTCCCATTAACTACTTTCAAACTTTTATGGAATTCATCTGCATATTTTCTGCCTTGCTCGAGTTGCCATTTATCCTGCCACATAAATTGTAAAATTTCAGCAGCATCACTTCGAAGCACTGGCAGATCCTCGCGGAACTTTGGTTGTCCATTTGGTGCTGGCTTCATCCATCCCCAAGTAACCAATGCACCAGTATTAGTTAGATTCGGGCTTTTTTCACCTCGAAATGGCTCCCATGTATTAAAAACAAGCAATGCTGTTTCTTCTTTAGTCAGTAAACGGTTTGGGTCAATCTTCACATTATCCAAAATCCCCGCCTTCTGCGCCTTCTCATAGCTCATCTTCGCCCAGTGCCCTGCTGGGAGCTGCGGCACGGGTGCTACCTCCTTCAATTCGCGAATGGCTACTAAACTCGCGATAAACTGCCCCTGCGTGATTTGACTATTCGGATAAAAGTTCCCCTTGCTATCCAGCCATAAGTATTTCTTCTGTACACCGAAATCAATAGCTGCCTTTGCTGTATGTGAAGCGTAATCCTTCGCTGGCGCAGCAGCTTGTACGGTAAGACTGTCAGCAACTCCAGTAAACCCTGCCGTTACAAGGACAGATGCTAGTAGGTACGACATCATTGCACGTTTGTTCATGGAACGCCCCCCTCTTTACCGGATATTTTACCTATATTATCCATTTTTAGAAAGAGTCTGTTTGATGCTCCTTTGCAAAAAGCTTCGCAACGTATTCTCGGGCACCGCCCCTTCCAGCTTATCAACCACCTTACCTTGTTCGACGACAAAAACAGTGGGGGTTGCCTCTGCACCTAGTCGCGACGCTTCATCCAGCTCTTTCTGCTTATGGATATCCAGTCGTTGGATCATTTCGGGTGGATATGCCTTCACAACTCTCTCGAATGTCGGCCCGAACTCCGTACAATATCCGCAGCTATCACTATAGACGTACACCACTCTTACTTCTTGTGCACTGGCTGTACCCCACGCACTTATACCGACGGCAAGCATAACAACACCGAGCACGATCCACAGCCACCATTGCTTGCTTCTACTCACGTCCATCACCCTTTCGCGAATCAAAATGTTTCATACGTATACACTTGTCAAAGAACGATGCCCGTATTATGCAGCTCCGAACTGAGACAAAAAAAGCCAGCCCCATTGGACTGGCTGACATGTATAAAAAAAAGACGTACCACAACTCTTGCAAGTTCGTACGCCGTGCTTTTCCTCGTATGATGTTCTCTATTGCATAAGTGAACTGCCGCCGTCTTCCTTCATCAGCGCACGCAGTTCTTCAATAAACGCCTGCCCTTTTTGAATCTCTTCTTCGGTGTAGCGCTGCTTGCTCTTAAACGTAAAGATTTTGCCCTTCATTTCCTCATAGGGCAGATGGTTGAAATACAGAATCGTAGAAACCAGCTCGAGAAAACGGGAATTCTCCTCGTTCATACGCAAAATCGCACGTTCTCCACTACCGAAGTCAACCTCATGAAACTTGAGAAAATCATGACCGGTTTCGTTCAAAGAGTAACGATACATATGAATAGCACCTTTACTCTCCATTTGCTCATCCAGAAGCCCCATGTTGCACAGCTCATCTACTCTGAGCGTCAGCTCTTCCGAATATGGACCGTACATATGAAACTCGTAGCGCTCATCGAAATCCATCTCCAGATGTTTTCCTATGTACACCATCTTTTGCAATTTTTTTCGCCCGCTCACTTCGCCGACTATCTCAATCAGGCGTATGATCTTGGCGTGACGATTAAGCATCCTCCATCACTCCCAGACGTTCTCGAATCTTACGGGAGAGATCCCCCGGCAAAGCCATGACTTTATCCAATGGAAAGTACAGCTTGTAATCAAAGCGCCGCTTTCCGCTAATGGCCTGTACAATTTCTGACTTCTGTGACAGCTCGACCAGTTCGCCTGAAGGCATTTGGAGCATAATCGGAATGCGCTCCTCTTCTTCTCCGGCACGGTAAAAATCATACGGAAGATCGGAGGTCGTGTCTACCTCCAAATAATACATCGGATCAATTCCGGCAGATTGAAATAGTTCTTTCAACTCAGACAGCAAGCGGAAATCCCTCGGATTATATTCGACGTATTTAAAGAGATTCCTGTCCAAAAAACGGGCGCACAAATCTTTCAACACAGGGTCTTGCTCTCTGCGCCAGAGCTGCATATAGAAAAGAATAATGGACTCATCCAGCGCCAAATAGTCAGCGAGCTCTACCTTCTCCTGCAAGAAAGGCAGCAACATGACAGGCTCCTGCATGAACGGATAGCCTTGGGAGAATAAGAGCTTCGCCCGTTGAAAAATTTTGCACAAGATTACTTCGGCACTCCGTGTCACGGGATGGAAATAGACCTGCCAGTACATTTGATAGCGAGACATGATGTAGTCTTCGACAGCATGCATCCCGCTGAATTTAAAGACAATGCCATCCTCCTGCGGCCGCATGACACGCAAGATTCGCTCAATCTCGAAATTGCCGTAATTGACGCCCGTATAGTAGGCATCACGCAGCAAGTAATCCATCCGATCGGCATCGAGCTGGCTGGAGATGAGGCTTACGATCAGTTTATTGTCATATGTCTTATTAATCACTTCTGCCAATTTCTTCGGGAAGCTATCATCAAACCGACGAAGAATTCGGTTGATTTGCGTATCTCCAAGCAAAATGGCACGCGTCCAATCCTCGTGGTGATACTTGAACACCTTTTCAAACGAATGGGAAAACGGACCGTGGCCCACATCGTGGAGCAAAGCCGCACATAGGCATAATAACTTTTCTTCATAGGTTAACTGGATTCGTCCTTCGAACGTCTCCAAAATTCTGCGCATCAGTTCATATACACCAAGCGAGTGGTTAAAGCGGCTATGCTCTCCACCATGAAAGGTAAAAAAACTGGTGCCCAGTTGCCTGACTCGGCGCAAACGTTGGAATTCTGCCGAGTTGATCAAATCCCAAATGAATTTGTCCCGCACGTGGACGTAGCGGTGAACAGGGTCTTTGAATACCTTTTCTTCATGAAGAAGCTGGGGCTGTTGCATCCTGGACACTCCCTTCCTGTACTGCTTTCTATCTATTACTGACAGTGAATTTGACACTATCATATCATACGTCCGATACCTTTTCTTGCTCAATCAAACTCTTACAAAAATCTGAAGAATGCCATATCAATCTAGACCGAGTAAATGGCATGTAGGATTATATAGAAAAAAATGGTTGGAATGAGAGGTTTTTCGCAAATGTGGACAAATACATTTCGATACATAACCAAAAACCCACTTTTACTCCTTTTATTGATGATTCTACTCTTTCTGCCCCTACTTGCCTCCTGGGGACAATTTCTCGCCTCAGGTTTTTTAGGACAAACTGTTTCTGTATCTCTACTATTCTGGCCGAAAACCGATTGGAAGGTCGCTGTCCCGCTTCCTGGCTGGCTCATTTTTGGTGTTATCTCTCTGATTTACGCTTGCGGAATCTTATGGCTTGTACAAAAGAAAAAATTGGGCCAAGCATTTCTGTTCATCCTTGTCGGTCTCTTATTGGCAAAAGCGGCCGGCGCTGCCTTTCAGGCGATTAGCGGATGGTCTACCACGCAGCAAATCGGCGCACAATCACTCGCTGGCAAAGCAAATCTGCTTGTGTTTGCCACCTGGCATAATCCTTTGTGGGAGGAGCTTGTCTTTCGCGGCATCCCGTTTCTCTTGCTAACACTCATCTATCGAAGGAGCACAGACCTGCCCACTGGTGCGAGGTTGAGCTATCTTCTCATTCCTTCGATGATTTTCGCCTACTATCACGTACCCGGGCATGGTCTAGGAGCTCTTTTGGAATCGTTTCTCATTGGTGTTTTGTGGGCATGGGCAGCACTTCGCTGGGGACTGCTAGCTCCGATCGTCCTGCACATTTATGCAGACGCGATGATCATCCCTTCTCTCCCCAAAATGAAAAACATGCCTCTGGAGGAGATTCCCTGGCTGGTCAACCACAGCATGCTGCTACAGTCGATCTGGGCTTTAGGTGTACTCGTTTTTCTCATACTGGTCCTTGCTCTTTTGATCATCGGCTGGCGAAAAGCAAGAAAAGCTTACTAAAACAAACAGCGACAAACTCCCGAACGAAATGAATCGGAGAGTTTGCCGCTGCTGCATGCATTATAATGTCTCTGCCTCAGGCCCATACAAATCCGGACGCTTCGCGGCCTTTTTCGCCAGCTTTTTGATCTTGTGCTGCGTCAGAACCGTATAGAAGGACGGTACGACGATCAAGGTCAAAAGTGTCGAGAACGCCAAGCCGGAAATAATAGTGACCGCAAGCGGTTTGAATAAAACGTCACCTGAAATAGCTAACGGCATCATACCTGCAATCGCTGTAAGCGAGGTTATAAGAATAGGCCGTAGTCGTGCCTCACACGCAGAAATAACCGCCTGCTTCAGCTCCATGCCTGTATGACGTGCCTCCTCGATGAACTCGATCAAAACGATCCCGTTACGCACCACGATACCCGCCAAAGCAATAATCCCCATCATCGTCATAAAGCCTAGTGGCGTCTGGGTCACGAACAAGCCGATCAAGCTCCCCGATACAGCGAGGTAAATCGTACTGGTAACCAGTACAGGAATGGTCAAGGAATAGAATTGCATCGCGATCAAAATCAGAATCAGGAAAACGACAAGAATCGAGAGTTTGCCCATGTCGATAAAAATATCAGTCTGCTCAGAAGTCTCGCCGCCAATCTCATAGCGGTATCCTTCAGGCAAGGACAAACTATCGAGCATCGGTTTGATCTCTGCCATTACTTCTGTCGCCGTTCTACCTTTCAGATCACTGGTAACTGTCACGCTCCGCGACAAATCGCGATGCGGGATCGTCTGTGTACTAAAAGTCGGTTTTACTTCCGCGAGCTGTGACAACGGAATCAGTTCTCCACGCGCATTGGCGATGCTGAGTCGTTGGAACAGCAATGCAGGGTCTTCCTCGCCTTTTTGCAAGAACAGCTTCATATCTATCAGGTCTGAGCCCGTATCAAACTCGCTGACGGTAATGCCTTCGCTCACCAGACGCAATGTCGTGGACAAGTCCGTGTAGTTGACGAGCTTTTGCTCCATCAGCTCTTTATTGACGACAAATTCCAAGGTGTAGCGTTCTACCCCGAAATCGTCTTGCACATTGTACGTTCCCTCTAATCCAGCAACCTTTTCTTTTGCTTGTGCAGAAAGAGAGCGCAGCGTCTCAATATCCTCTCCATAAAAACGAATCACGACTGGTTTTCCAACCGGAGGACCTGCCTCCAGCTGCTTCGTTAAGATACTCGCTTCCGGATACAGCTTTTTGAATTCCTCCGTCCACGGCTCCAGCATGTTCTCGAGATGGGTCTCTTTTTCATTATAACGAACCACTAGCTGTCCGACGGTAATGCCGCTTCCGGCAGCTGTATCTCCACCGAACATTTTCGGTGCACTACCTCCCGCGTACGCAGATACTGTCTCGATACCAGGCTGCTTCAACACCCAGTCTGCCGTCCCACGCACCACTCGGTCTGTTTCTTCCAGACTGTTGCCTACGGGGAGACGGATATCGATGAGAAACTGCGGGCGATCATCGTTCGGGAACAATTCCACCGGAGTGAGCGGTATCAATCCATATGCTGCCGTTCCAATCAATACGCCAATCATTCCTGCCAAAAGCGGTCGCTTCAAAATTTTCGGCATGAACTTGCTCGCATACCACTTGGTCAGCTGTAACAATTGTTTCCCCAACAGTCCAGCGGGCTTACGATACCCTTCTACGCCAGCCTTTCTACGTTGCTCATACCATTGGCGAAAGATCGGGATGATCGTCAGCGACATGACCATCGACGCCAGCATCGTCATCGAAATAATTACGGGAACCGGTCGAATGAACTGCCCGACGTTGCCACTCAAAAACATCAAGGGCGCAAACGACGCAATCGTAGCCAGCGTAGCGGTCGTGATCGAAATCGATACTTCCTTGGCACCATTAACCGCCGCAGCCATTGGTTTTTCGCCCAGGACAGACAGTCTCCGCTCGATATTGTCATTGACCACCACGGCGTCATCGACCAAGATCCCCAGCACAATAATCAAGGAAACGATCGAGATCATATTGAGTGAAATACCTAGAGATGGCAGGAACATAAGCCCCACAGCCAAGGAAATTGGAATCGCCATCGCTACTACCAACGATGTGATCAGGTTCAATCCGAGTGCACACACCACCAAAACAGCAACGATGGCAATCATCATTTCCCGGGTTAAGTCGCTAAAAAGCTCATCGACGCGTTCATTTTGACTATAAATCGAGTGTCTCTCGGACCCTGCCGGAAGTGTTTTATCCAGAGTCACCATCATCTCGTCTACGCGCTTCTGCAAGGACGGCACATCACTTCCCGTCTCTGCATTGACGCTGATTGTGATCGAAGGCTTCCCATTGAAATACGAAGTCGTTTTCACCGTCTCCGTCGTCATTTTGACCGATCCGATGTCCTTCAGATAGATCGGGAAGCCCTCTTTTGAACGGGAGATAATGACTTTGTTCAGTTCTTCGACATCTGTATTTTCCGCCAGCTTGAGCTGGTAGGTTCGTTTTTCTGTGGTCAGGTCGCCAAGCGGGATTTTTTCATTTTCCTTTTTGACAGCCATCATCACCTGACTCCACGTGAGCCCGTACTGGCTCAGCTTTTGCGTATCAACCTCGATGTGGACTTCCTGCTCCGGTAGACCTTCCACCAGTACATCCGCTACGTTTGGAATGGTACGCAGCTGTTCTTTCCACGATTTTAGCATGGTACGCATGCTGTACAATTCCTCACGTGTGTCAGCAGTGACCGCAAACGATTGGACAAACGTACGGTTCAAATCATCATTGATGATCGGTTGTTTCGCATCGGCTGGCAGATCAGCCTCTGCGTCCTTTACCTTCTTCCGCAATTCATCCCATTTTTGCTTCGGGTCTACGTCACTCTTTGCTTCCACCATGATAAAAGAAACTCCGAGGGAAGATGAGGAAGATATATAGTTAAGTCCCTGTAATTCATTGATTTTCTCTTCCAGCTTTTTCGTAACAGCCTGCTCGACCTTTTCCGGCGAAGCTCCCGGGTAAACGGTCGTGATCGTCGCCATGTTCACGATAATATCCGGCATCTCTTGCTTAGGCAGTTGAAAAAAGCTGAGGGAGCCTACAAGTACAATCATGCTGAAAAACAGGAGCGTGATTTTGCGCTTTTGTACGATGTACTTGATCACGGTTGTGTACCTCCTGCCGCCTCGATTGGGTCACCATCAAACAAACGGTCCACCCCTTTGACGATCAGTTGGTCTCCTTCTTTTAATCCGTTCTTGATCTCGAGCTTGTCACTTACAATCTGCCCGATGACTACGCTTGTTTTGACAGCCTTGCCGCCGGCATTGACGAAGACATGCGCGTCATCTTTTCCTCTACTGATGACTGCTTCTACTGGTACGTAGACACCTTCCTGCCCCGTTACCGTTTTGGTCGCTTTCACCACCTGACCAGCAAACCAGTCACGAGCTTGGTTGGCGATTTGGACCTCTACGCCAATCGTTCCGGTATTTTGGTTCGTGGCAGGAAATATTTTTGTCACTTTGCCATCCCGTTTTTGTCCATACAGGTCTAAGGAGATCGTATCGCTTACTTTCCAGGCAGAAATCTCACGGTCAGGAACAGGCAATACGACTTTTAATGTGTCGATGTTGCCGACTTGATAGACCGGGCTACCTGAACCGACCAAATTACCCGCAGACGAGAGCTTGGCGATGATCGTCCCGTTAATCGGCGAGCGAAGCTGCGTTTTGGCAAGCGTATTGGCTGCCACTTCTTTGGCGATGACCGCCTGGTTGAAAACAGCCTGACTCAGCTGTTTGTCTTCTACACGAGCCCCTTGAGTAACCAGCGAATAGGACTGCTGTGCGTTTTGCAAATCCTTTTGCGCAATCGTCAGTCCATTTTGTGCACTTTCAAACTCGCTTTTGGAGATGGCGTTTTGCTGGTAGAGCTTTTCAATCCGGTTGAAATCATCCTGCATTTTTTGCAGAGCGACTGTTGCCTTCTCCACCAGTAATCGCGCCTGCGTCACTTCTTGCTCTCTCGCTCCATTCGTTACCTTGCTAAGATTTGCCGCACTCTGCTGCATAGCAGCGTTTGAAGAGGCGACTTGGAGCGAGTAATCCTGGGCGTTCACACGGGCAAGCACATCTCCTGCTTTAACCGTATCTCCTTCTTTCCGGTTCATCTCCACGATACGACCGCCTACTTCAAAAGAGACGAGTGCTTCCTCCAAAGGAGCCAGTGTACCAGACAACTCCGTGACGGTTACAGCCTGCTCCTTCTTCACTTGTGCAACGACGACATTCTTCACTTCCTTCTGAGGTGCCGAAGCAGGTTGTTGCTCGCTGCAAGCCGTCGTTGCCAATAGTCCGATCATCATTACAGATACAAGCCATCTTCTCTTCATGACTTCCTCCGCCCCTATGTAGCTATGCTGTTTTTTATCGCTTGATGCCTTGTAGCAAGATTTCAGAAGCATTTTCAAAAAGCTCTTCTTCTGCCCTTCCGATATCGAGATTGACCCGATACTTCGCCATGAAGGCATAGAAGAAAGTGGAGACGAACATAAGAGCTGCCGTGAACGGATCTGCCTTTGGCAAATGCCCTTGCTCCTGAAACGCTAGGAGCTTGTTGGACAATACCTCGACTGCGGTCATCGGCAGGCTGCTGAACATCTGCACGACTTCCGGGTGGTTATCCGCTTCAATCATGCAGATCATGAAAATTTCTTTGCGCTCGACCAATAAGCCGTAATACGTACGTGCGTAGCTGACTAGCATTTGCTTGAGATCAGAAAACTCGCCTTGCAACCCTTGCTCCAGCTGCTCCCGGACATCCATGATTTCTTTCAGGAGCTCTGTCAAGATGCCTACCTTGTTCTTGAAGTGACGAAATACCGTCACCTCATTCACCCCTGCAAGCTCAGAAATCTTGCGTGTAGTCGCTCCCTTGTATCCCTTTTGTGCCATTAGCTGACGTGCGGCTGATAAAATTCGCTCACGGGTTTCCTGTTCCTCTTCGCCTCTCCCCCCCAGCTTCTGTTCTATATCTGGGTGATCCATAACGCACCTCCGTGCCAAGCAAGCAATTACTTGCATTATCATTTTTTTCCAACCTCATTATAAATAGGAACTGCATGTATGTAAACACTTGCATGCAGTTCCAAATGTTAATTTTTCCTTGTCAGCCTTACCGTTGTGTCTTAGTCTTAATCTGTGAGCTCGGGTCTTGCTTACATTCTGTGCTGTATTCGACCAGGTCGATTTCGCAGTCTGGTCCAATCTCGATCTTGTTGCCGCGAACGACCTTGGCCTTTGTGTTTTCCAAATAGATTTCGTCACCTTCAATCGTCTCTACGGACAAGGTATTGTTGAGAAAATGCTTTAATAACTTGCCCAAGGTGCTATTCCCTGTTCGACGTACCTCGATGTGCTCTCCGCCCATTTCTTTTGCTTCACAGCTGCCATGCAGAAGTACCTCGATTCGCCCTGCATTCAGCAGTCCTCCGATACTAAACGCACCGTTTGCCCGAAATACTTCCGCTTCGCAATCCCCTGCGGTTTTCAATGATCCGAGAACCTTTACATCCTCGCCTGCCATATTGCCCTGTACTTTGACATTGCCACCGACCTTTAGACTCGTAAAATTCAAGTCGTCCGCAACATCAAGCTGACCATATACGGATAACGTATCCATTTTCACTTTGCCTTTAATCGTCGCGTTGCCCTCTACTCTTGCCGATGATCCAGTGAGATCTCCCGTGATACTGACATGTCCCGCACAATGAAGCGACTCGCACTCTACGTCGCCATTAATCTTGCCGTAACCCTGCACATCTACTTTGTTGTAAACGCCACCCGTAGCATTCACTGCTCCATGAAAGATCAAATCTGGCTTGTTATTGTTCTCGTTCTGCATGGTATGGTCTCCCCCTACAAATATTTTCCTTTTAATTCCTCGATGCAATTGGCTAGAATGAGCCGCGTCACTACCTTTACTCCGCTATCAAAATACAATTCGGTAGAGCCAGACACCAACACGAACGTGGAAATCCCCATCTTGCGCATAAAGATCAGCTCACACGGCTTCCCTTCGAATTTGGGATAGTGGCTAGCCAGTACCTGTAGCAATCCGCCGCCTTCTTCTACACTCAAGTCTCCAGCTGCCAAAAGCTTTTCCAACACATAGGCGTATAGTGCCTGCTGGAAGGTAAAGGTCCGTAAGCTCCCGAGAAAAACGTTAAACACTTCTAAAGAAGTAGTTGAAACAATGTTTCGTGCCAATAATTCATCTGCGGTCAACGACGTTCCACTCATACTTGGTGAAAACATGTCCGCCAATTCATCCAGCGATAGGTCGTCTTTCATGTTCAGAATCTTGTCGATTCGAGCCAAAATCTGTTCACGTGGGAAAAAGGTTTCTTGCCCTGTAAAAGTCGCTCGGCGAATGAACCACTCCTCTGGAATCAAGTTCTTTCGTTTCCAACGGTACAATTGTCCGTACGAAATGCCAGTTAGCTCCAGCAGGTCCTTCTTCGAGATATGATTTGTGTCCAAGTGAAGCACCTCCAAAAACAATGTAACATAACACTGTTACGTTATTCAACTACAGACTGTTTGACACTCGGGTGACTGTCACAAAATCTCTTTAGCTGGATCAAATAAGTGATTTGAATGCAGAAAGGGAGCATGACCTATGAAAAAACAAACACTAGCGGTGACAAGTATGATTGCCTTGCTGTTATCCGTTGCATCTCCATTTACAAACACACAAGCGCCAGCATATGCAGCTGGTCAGACGCCAGCAGTAGAGCCAGAAATGAAAACCCTTGCTCAGTTAAACAAAAATGTCGTAGAAGCGGCGAAACAAGCGATGCAAAAACAGGCTGGTGGCGTGCCGATCGAACTGGACGAGATTATGGGAGAAACGGCAGATTGCTGGGTGATTGCGGCCAAAAACAACAGAGGTGAGGTGCTCGTTACCAAGCAGGAGGGTAAGGTTGTATCCGTATCCGTGAAATTAAAATGGAGCGAAGTAGCTGCTGATTTGCAAAATACAGCTACGAGCACGTTAAAAGGAATGGATAATCAGCATACCTTTACAATTGATTGGGTAGAACGGATCAATTTGGAAAAAGAAAACATTTGGCTGTTCAAAGGGCAAAATGCATCGGTCAGCATTGACGCTGCCACTGGGAAGGTCAACGCTGCGACATTGAATTATACAAACGAGCAAATGAACCCCAATGTGGTCGATACAGCGCAAAAGACGCTGAAGTCTCTTTCCAGCGGTAAAACATCGGCTCTGCTCCCTGACGTAACACTAGTGAAAGAATCGCAAGAACGCTTGGATCAAGTATGGATTTTCATGGATACCGAACGAAAATACAGAATCGTCATAGGGGCGAAAACAGGGAAAGTAGTGGCAGCGACCATGATCAGTGAGTTCAGAGATGGGAACTATACCGCGGACGAAGATATTCCCAAGGTGTTTGCCAAACCGTTCTTTACAAAAGAAAGGGCGATTGCTGCTGCCAACCCGCTGATGAAAAAGGTTTTCAACCTCGATTTGACCGGATACAATGTTTCGTCCAAATATAACGTATATACGTTTACGAAAAAGGGGAATCCGACTGTTACGGCATCGATCAACCATAAAGGAGTCTTCTATGATTTCGCCGTTACGCCGGAAAATAGCTTGATTAACTAGGGAAACTGGACGCTGGCCGGACACAATCCCCCTTTACCAAATACACAAATGAAACCACCTATTAAAGGTGGTTTTCAGGTTGTCGAGAAAGTATCGGCAACCTTTTTTTAGTTCGGATTACTTTTATAAATTACCGCGTTAATATAGTATAATATGATTATTAATATA
>NZ_JBHVSO010000014.1:0-129001 GCF_042885155.1 Brevibacillus sp. NPDC058079 | reverse complement strand
TGCGCTTGGTTGGGTATTGCCCGATCCACCTATTATCGATGGAAGTCGGTGTTTAAAACGAAACCGAAGGATCTCATAATTGAAAAGATTCGGGAGCTATGTTCCCTACATAAATTCCGCTATGGCTATCGAAAGATCACGGCACTCCTTCGGAATGAACAGCTAATTAATCACAAGCGTGTGCAGAGGATTATGCAAGCGGAACAACTGCAATGTCGAGTACGCATCAAGAAACGTAAACCAACGGGACAACCTTCACAATCAGCTGAGCATCTACTACAACGTCAATTTCATGCCGAAGCTCCGTTGCAAAAGTTAGTGACGGATATTACATATTTGCCGTTTGGTGGGAAAATGTTGTACTTATCAAGCATCTTAGATTTATACAACGGGGAGATTGTTGCTTACTCCATAGCAGATAAACAAGACACTTCGTTTGTCTTAGATACATTGAATCAACTTCCTGATCGACCAGGAATGATGCTACATAGTGATCAGGGTAGCGTATATACGTCTCAAGCTTACCAAGAAGCAGTTAAAGGAAAAGGCATTACCATGAGCATGTCCCGCAAGGGAATGCCCGCTGATAATGCCCCAATCGAATCGTTTCATTCCACGCTAAAGTCAGAAACGTTCTATCTCGAAGGCCTTACGAGTACAACGACGGCAATCGTTGTACAGACCATTCGAGATTATATTACCTACTATAACTCAATTCGTATTCAAACGAAACTAAACAACCAGTCGCCGGTTGAATTCCGAGGACTGGCTGCTTAAACTTGTAAGGTGTTTTGATCCCTGTCCTAGAAACGGGGGTCAGTCCCGAGGCTTCGGGACTGTCATATTAGTCGACAACTGTCATCATTGTTACGGCAAACGATAGACGGCAAATGGTTCCCCGTTTCGGTACGTGTCACTCAATCGGTCCAGCTCTGCCAAGGTCGCTGCATCCAACGTCAAAGCTGCACTTTGCAAATTATCCGTAAGCTGCTCTACACTGGTCGCGCCCACGATCACCGAAGAGACAGCCGGCTTGTGCATGAGCCAAGCCAAGGACAGCACACTGGAGGATACACCTAGCTCCGCCGCTACCTGACTGATTTTACGTCCAAACTCCAGCTTGTCTTCACTTAGTAACCGTACGAAACGCGGCTCCTTATCCGCCCGCGAACCAGCCGGGGTCTGTTCTGCGGAGGTATATTTGCCTGTTAAAATTCCGCCAGCAAGCGGGAAGTACGGAATGATGCCCACTCCTTGATCCAGACATAGCGGTACGAGTTCACGCTCCGGCGTCCGATCTGCTAGCGAGTAGCTGACCTGCGTCGATACGTAACGATTCAGCCCTTCCCGCTGACTGATGCCAATTGCCTTCATCAATTCCCAAGCCGCATAGTTGGAAGCCCCGATGTAACGCACCTTCCCAGATCGAACCATGTCATCTAGTGCGCGGAGTGTTTCTTCCAAAGGCGTCTCTGGATCAAACGTATGAATTTGATATAAGTCCACATAATCGGTGCGCAAACGCTTCAAGCTGTTCTCCAGCTCCAGCATCAGGTGGTAACGCGATGAGCCTCTCTGATTCGGTCCTTCGCCTTTTACCAAACCAGCCTTCGTCGCCAAAACGACCTCGTGCCGCTTCCCTGAAAGCGCAAGCCCGATGATTCGCTCCGATTCTGTTTGCGTGTAAATATTTGCCGTATCAATAAAGGTAATCCCATTTTCGATTGCGGTATGAATGATGTTTACAGACGTTTGTTCATCCGCACGCCCTCCGAATGAGTTCGTGCCTAATCCCAATGCTGATACCTTCAATCCACTGCCACCAAGTCGGTAGTATTTCATATTGTGATCGACCTCTTTTCATAATAGGAGTGCTCTTCCATTATCTCCTATTTGGGTGAGGATTTCATGTGCTCCCACCACTAGCGCATGATTCAAGTTTGAAATACTCTAGTACCTACTTGTTTTCTAAGTTTTTTTGAGCTAAATCAAGAGCTTTTAATTTGATTTATTTTACTAAGTCCTTTGCTATAATCTTGCACGGACAGCCTTCCAAAAATAAGTTTTGCATCAAGGTTATACCGATCCAACTCAATTATAGTAATAGGCAAAACCAGTCCAACTGTCTTTCTCTGGCTCTATCTGTCTCATAATTTCATCAAAATATCCGTCCCACATTCGTAATATATATGTATCGCCATTGGACAGATATCTTCTAAATTGTATCTTTTCCTCACCTTCAAAACCTTCAAAGTATTTGCTATTGATTATCTCCATGAACTCCCCTTCCACTCTCATCTTCATGTCTATATAGTAGTGAAAAACCTCTGCCTTGCTCCTACCACCAATTTGGCCATACATTCTCCTCCCTGTGTGAAGACTATATACAGATGGAAGAGCTCATATTGATCAATAACGTCTGATATCTAAACTATATACAAAAAGCACCCCCCAGATGCAACTTCACACGCATCAAGGCAGGTGCCTTTTCTCTTATCTCTCTATACTTCCTCTATCAACCGAGCCAACAAGGTAGCACGCGTCGATATTTCTCCCAGTTCGATCCATTCATCCGGCGAGTGGGCGTAGCCACCCTTTACACCAAGTCCATCCAGTGTCGGGACTCCACAAGCAGCAGCGAAGTTGCCATCACTTACTCCACCTGTACCCGACTCTTCCAAAGCCATCCCTAGTTCATTGATGCTAATCGATTGTGCAAGGGAAAATAATTTGCCTGTCTCTTCGGTTCGCTCCATCGGCGGTCGGCGAATGCCTCCCTTTACGCTGATGTTTGTACCGGCGAGCACTGGCGTGAGTTCACTCATTACCTTCTCAATTCGTAATGCCTCTTCCATCGAGATAAATCTCACGTCTACTTCAGCTTCTGCCGAGTCGGCTACTACATTGGAGCCAATCCCGCCCTTGATGACGCCCACATTGACGGTCGTTCCTTTCTCGTAATCGGTCAAGGCATGCAGAAATTGCACCTGTCTCGCCAGTTCTTCAATTGCAGAGACACCTTTTTGATGATCGACACCAGCGTGTGAGGAAATACCGCTGACTGCCACGGAAAAATGGGCGCTTCCCTTTCGCCATGTTTTGAGTGCGCCGCTCGGTTCGGTTGGCGGCTCCAACACAAAACTCGCCACCGAACGCGCGGCTTCTTCTTCTACCAGTCGGCGAGAAGTCGGGCTACCGATCTCCTCGTCACTGTTTAATAGAAGCACGATTTTTTTATCTGCAGGCAGGCGATCCAGCTTCACCAATGCCCGCATCGCAAACATTGCTTGCAAAACGCCCGCTTTCATATCGTATACGCCCGGCCCGTACGCTTTCTCATCCCGGATCGCAAATGGTCGGCGAGCCGCCTCTCCTTCTAGCCATACGGTATCGTAATGGCCGATGATGAGGATTTGCTTTTCCCCGTTGCCCAGCGTACAACGCACCTGATCGCCATACGTCTTATTCTGGATCAGCTCTGCTACTCCCCCTGTCAGCCGTTGAAACTGCAGGGAGAACCAGCCCGCCATGCGGTCGCCCAGCTGTTTGTCACGAGAAGGCGAGTCCATGTTGACTGCCTCTTCGAGTAGCTGGAGATAGTGGGACATATTCTCTTGTACATAAGTGTGGATTGACATAGTGCCTCTTCCTTAGTGAGATTGTGAATTGAGTCCGAACAGGCGCTCTAGTCCGTACACTTTTTCCAACAAGACGATGAACACCAGACTCAGCAGGATGACCACCGAGGAAATCGAAGCCACCAACGGGTCAAGTGTTTCCTGCATATAGGTGAAAATCGCGAGTGGCAGCGTCGTCGTATCCGGTGCCACCAAGAATAAGGAAACCGTCACATTGTCAAACGACGTCAAGAACGAAAAGATCATCCCCGACACGATGGCCGGACGCAACAGTGGCAACGTAATATCCCAGAACACCCGAAACGGATGGGCCCCCAGCATGTATCCCGCTTTTTCCAACGTATAATCGAACGAGCTAAGCCCTGTGAGCACCAGCCTTACGACATACGGAATCGAGATTAGCATGTGCGCCAGCAAAAGCCCCGTAAACGTCCCTGCGATACCAATTCGCGTGAAAAACAGCAGCGCGGAAATCCCGATAATAAGCGAAGGAACGGTAAGCGGCGAAAGCATCAGTGCGTTGATGATGCCGCTCCCACGAAACTTGTATTTGGACAGCGCGAATGCAGCCAATGTCCCTATGAGAGTCGCCAAAATGGCCGTTACCGTAGCTAGCTTAAGACTAAACCACAGCGAATCGATGAACTCCGGTCGATCCAAAATCATTTCATACCACTGCCACGAAAACCCTTCCGGTGGAAATCCGAGATATCCTGCTGCGGTAAAGGAGCTCGGGATAATGACCAGAAACGGCAGATTGACCAAAACAAGCACAAAGAACGTGATGAGTCCGAGTACGTTTATTTTTTTCATGACGCAAACACCTCTTTATACCGCTTGGTTTCAATCAGCTTCGTATACAAAGTCACCAATAGGATCGTGCTGCCCAGAAGCAGGAAGGCAAGTGCCGCACCCAAAGGCCAGTTCAGTGTCGCCATGATTTGCTCATAAGCGATGACAGGCATAACCTTCACGGACGTTCCCCCCATTAAGGCAGGTGTTACAAAAGCGCTCATCGACAAGCTGAACACCAGTGTCGTGCCGGCAATAATCCCCGGCAAGCACAAGGGCAAAGTCACACTGAAAAACGTACGTGCGCGGGAAGCCCCCAAAATCGACGCCGCCTTATTCAGGGACGGATCGATGGCATACAAGCTGGTTGCAATCGCTAGAACCATGTAGGCAATAAAGGAATCCGTCAGACCGATCACAATACCCAGCTCGTTGTACAACAACCGCAATGGTTGATCGATCAACCCCAGACTGATCAACATTTCATTGATCCACCCTTTTTCACCCAAAACCACTACCCAACCGAAGTTGCGAATCACAACACTGATGAGGTGAGGGGCCAGGATTAGCATCGTGACGATTCCACGCATTTTCCCTGTAGCCTGCGCCATGTACATCGCTACAGGAAATCCGAGCAAGAGACTCGCCAGTACGGTCCAGAGACTCACACGAATCGTCCGCCACAGAATCTCCAAGTAGTACGGATCTTGTACAAACAATAAATAATTGTGTAAAGAGAACGCCTGATTCTCATCCTGGAAGCTAAGCAAAAGCATCATCAGCATCGGGATGATGAATACTCCAAGCAGCAAAATCATCGCAGGTGCTGTCAACAATGTAACCGAGAGACGCTTACTCATCCGTCATCCCCTTCCTGCGGGCATGACCAGTACGTCGTCCGCGTTCCATTGACAGTAAACCGTTTGACCTTCTTGGCGGTCCACCGAACTATCGGTCATTTGGACTTTTACTGAAAGCGTATGCTCCCCGACCTTGACCTCACATTCTGTGTACGAGCCCAGGAAGGAGGCAAGCTGCAAATGTCCTTTTACCCGATTCGCTTCCTCACTGACTGCTGTATCGGTCAGCTTGATTTTCTCTGGTCGGATAAAAATGATCACTTTTTCATGGAGTGCCACTGTTCGCTGTTGCTTTGCCGCCTTCACGAGCATTCCACCAGTCGTACGCAGCGTGAGTACATCCCCGTCAATTCCGATGACTTCCCCTTCCAAGCGGTTCGTCTTACCGATGAAGGTATGTACGAATTCAGATGCGGGCTGATTGTAAATCTCCAGTGGTGTACCGATTTGCTCCACGAATCCGTGATTCATGACCACGATGCGATCAGAGAGCGCTAGCGCCTCTTCTTGGTCATGTGTAACGAAAATAGTCGTAACGCCGATTTCGTGATGTAAGCGCTTTAACTCATCGCGTAGCTCTTCACGAAGTTTGGCATCCAAGTTACTGAGCGGCTCATCCAAAAGCAGGAGCGACGGCTCAATAACAAGCGCCCGTGCAATAGCAATCCGCTGACGTTGTCCGCCAGATAGCTGATTTGGGTAGCGGTCTGCTACGTTTGGCAGCTTGACCAGCCCAAGTACACGATTCACACGCTCTTGCATTTCTTGCTTGTTCACTTTGCGTAATTTCAATCCGTAGGCGATGTTTTCCGCCACAGTCATATGCGGGAACAGCGAGTACGTCTGAAACACCATTCCCAACTCCCGCTTGTACGGAGGCACGCCATTCATTCGCTGCCCCTTAATCAAGAGGTCTCCGCCATCCGCGTCCAAAAAACCGGCAATCATATTCAAGGTCGTGGTCTTACCGCAACCAGATGGGCCGAGAAACGAAATGAATTCGCCTTGCTCCACCTGCAGGTTGAAGTTTTGAACCACGACATTGCTTTGAAATTTTTTCATGATGCCGCGCAGTTCAACGTCAATCACCTTGGTCACGTGAATACCTACTTTCCTGTTTTAGGTGCGATTTCTTTGTTAAAGCGATCCAGCCAAGCAGATGTTTCCTTGCTCACTACGCTATAGTCGAAGTTAACAACCTTTGTACGATCGAATTCCAATGTTTTCGCTACATCGTCTGGTAGCTTCACAGATGTTGCTGGATTGTAGTACAGCTTCGTTGCGTACATCGTTTGAATTTCATCTGTCAAAAGGAAATCTACGAATGCTTTTGCCGCTTTTGGACTCTTCGAACCTTTTACCAGCGTAGCTACGTTCGGTACGATGTTTCCGCCCTCTTCAGGGAAAACGAACTCCAATGGTACGCCTGCTTCTTTTTGTGTCAAGCTACGCGCCATTGTCCAAGTGGTGTACGCTGCGCTCTTGTTTTGCAGATTTTGCTGAAGCTGTGCTGCACTCTTCGCAAAGGTCGGCATGTATCCTGCAATCGTTTCCATTTGTTTAAAGCCCTGTTCCATATTTTTCTCGGACCCGCCATTTGCGTACGCCAGCATGATCATCGCAGAGCGTCCGAAGTTGCTCGCTACGTCTGTCATCGTGATGTAGCCTTTCACTTCAGGCTTAGCTAGGTCATTCCAGGACTTCGGTACAGGCAAGCCTTTTTCTTTTACCAGGTCCGCATTGTAGGAAATCCCCATCGGCGTGAAGTTTACGACTACACCGCTATCCTCCGTCACACGCAAATCTTCCGGTACGTTTTTCATGTTCGGAATATCTGTTGCGGATACGGCTTCCCATAGGCCTTCTTGACGACCTTTCTCTTGCTCGCCGCCCTCAATGATGGTCAAGTCGATTTGCGGAGCATTTTTCTGTGCCTTAACCTTCGCTACGATGTCCGTAGAAACCCCGGAAACATAGGTCAGCTTTACATTCGGATACTTCTCGTTAAACTTCTTGAAGACTTCATCCTTCATCATCTTTTCAACGGTCGCGCCGTTTCCTGCTACTACCAGAGTGTCTTCCAGCTGAGCTTGTGCTTCGGTGCCGCTATTGTTGCCAGCAGCTGGTGCAGGAGCAGATGTTTGCGGCGTGGAGGATCCACATCCAGCCAGCAAGGAACCAGTCAAAGCGAAAATGGACAAGACGGATAATGCCTTTTTCTTCATGTAAGTTCGACCCCCGATTGTCTGTTTTGTTCACAAATAGAGAACAGCGTTTCCTATTCGAGAACGATAATGTTATACTAGCATAAAGATACTGACTATTCAAGGTAGTCGTACTAGAAGCATCATTGCCCCAATTACAGGCTTGTCAGCATTCTTTCTAATGGTAAAATTACTTCAATCGAGACTCTTCTTTTAGAGGGGCTACTGTACGTTAAAGGAGACGTTTGTATGGACCAAGTATTGTCTTCTGTTCGAAATGGCTGTCGGCTGTTAAAAATATTTCTCGATTCGCCAAAGGAACTCGGGGTAACGGAGCTCAGCAAAAAGCTCCAGCTGTCCAAGGGAGCTGTTCACAAGCTCCTGTCCACGCTGGAGTCTGAAGGATTTATCCGCCAAAATGAAAAAACCAAGCAGTATACGCTTGGCTACTCGCTTTTGGAGCTGGGCACTAAGGTGCTCACGAATCACGATATCGTTGATTTTTCCAAACCGTTTCTAGACCAGCTTGTCTCACGGACAAACGAATTGGCGGTCTTATGTGTACAAGATTCCAAGGACGCGATTTATGTAGCCAAAGAGGATTCGCTTCATCCTGTTCGCTTTACCGTAGAGTCCTTCCGGCGTTTTCCTCTTTACTCTACCTCCGCCGCCAGGGTTTTGCTCGCCTATCAGCCGGAGGAGTTTCAAGATGAGATATTGCAAGAACATCCCCTGAAAAGCTACACGCCTCATTCGTACACGTCGGTCGAGCAAATCAAAGAGGACTTGGCGACTATCCGCGAGCGGGGCTATGAAATCAGCTCGAATCGACGCAATACAGGCGTGACCGGAATCGCTGCCCCGATTTTTGATTCGACTGGACACGTAACTGCATCCGTCAGTGTCATCGGTCCCTCCGACCGCGTGATGCCGAAACAAGAAGAGATTTTGCAAGAAACGCTAGCGACGGTACGTGCGATGTCATCTCAGTTAGGGTATCGAATGTCTTGAAGCTAGCTTGAGTTGCCATGAAAAAACCTCCTGTTCATCAGTCTGCTCTGATGCCAGGAGGTTTCTCTTTATGTTGACTCACCGTCTGACATAAGATCAAATCCTTTGCTCAATCCGTTCACCTGCTCTTCACTCAAAAAATGATGTTAAATTTTTCATCTTGAGGAGAAACGGTCTTATTAGTTTTTCGTCCTACTAATTGTGAAAAGTATTACGCGCAAATAGAAAGGAAATGACACCCTATGAGAAAAACATATTTGCTGCTTTCTTCTTTGTTATTCTGTGCTTTGTTTGTTACTGACGCTCATGCAGCTTCACAGCAAGGAACGGTTGCGCCTGTTCCTTCCCAAGTAATTGTTCCAACAAGTAGCAAGGATAAACTAGGAAATACCATTGAAAAATCAATGGCATATGTGAAAACGTTACAAGTGAAAAATGGAAAACTATTCGTCTCGCTTGACTATGTTCAATGGTTTTTCGGTGAGGCAGCAGTAAAAGCTTATCGTCAAGATCACCCATTAGAAAAAGAGGACTATCCAATGCCCTATTACATTCGTAATAGCAGTCCTAAAATTAGAACGTTTGAAATTTCTCCGAAGGCTTCGTTTACTCTTCAAACCAACTCTACACAAAAAGATGGGAATTTCCATTGGAATGAATCCGTAAACACCGATACTTTTAAAAAGTTTGTGCTAGCCAAGGGGATTCCTTATCAGATACCATTCCACATTGAAGTAACGAATGGAATCATCACAAAAGTTACAGAACAGTACGTCCCCTAAACGCAGCTTTCCTTCACCCGATCCCTTGGATTGGGTTTTTATTTTCCCATTCCACTTGCAAATAAGGCTCCCATGCACGTTTCAACAGACGAATTCCCCCCTCAATCTCCTCGATGGTCTGCCCTCCGAAGCCGAACTGAAAAGCCGGAAGTCCATTTTCCTGTGGATGAACCCATTTATGTGCAATTGGATAGACACGAACGCCTGATGCAGCCGCAATTTGCGTCAACTGTTGCGGAGTGCTCTTACTTTTCACTTCTACCGTCACAGACAGCCCGGCATCCTGACCCTTGATCCGGATGTACGCCCCAAAGTGTTCCTGCAAGCACTGAAGCAGCGCCCCATGCTTTTTGCGGTAAAGCGTCCGCATCTTGCGAATATGCCGCTCCCAATCGCCATTTTTCATGAACAAGGCCAGCGTCTCCTGATGAATACGTGATGCCGACTGGTCAAAATCCACCAATTTCTCCTGATACACTGCCAATAACGCTTGGGGCAAAACCATATAGCTCATCCGAATCGACGGCAGCAAAGCCTTGGAGAACGTCCCCAAATAAATGACGCGTCCCTGCGTATCCAGCCCTTGAAGGGAAGGAATCGGCTTGCCATGATAGCGAAACTCACCATCGTAGTCATCCTCCATGATGTAGCTCCCCGTCTGATTCGCCCAGTGTAGCAGCTTTAGCCGTTTGGCATATGGCATGACAATTCCAGAAGGGTCCTGATGAGACGGTGTGATATAAACTAGCTGCGCTCCACTTTCACTGAGCGCTTCCACATCAATCCCATCCTCCGCCAGTTTGATCGGTCGCACATCATAGCCCAAATGGGAAAACACGGCACGAACACCGTGATAACCCGGCTCTTCCATCGCAACAGCCTGTCCCCGTATTCCGAATAAGAACCCCAATAAGCTGATTATCACTTGCGTTCCCGCACCGATCACAATTTGCTCTGGCGTAGCTTGTACACCTCGAGCTCGTCCGAGATATCGTGCGAGCTCCTCCCGCAGCTGCGGCTCGCCTTGTCGGTCGCCGTAGTAGAGCACATGCTTGTTTTCTTCCTGCATGCATTGGTTGGTGTACTTACGCCAACGGTCAAAAGGAAAGTGCTCGGCATCTACGCGCGCTTGGTAAAAATCATATTGGACCGGGACTGGTGAGGGCGTAAGTCGAGGCGTTTGGACGTGAGCCGGTTTAATTGGTTGCTGCCCTTTCCCTGTGGGTACAGGCACTGGCCCATCCCAGTCCACATCGACCACATAAAATCCGCTGCGCTCCCGACTCTCGATGTAGCCTTCTGCCATGAGCTGGTGATAGGCGCTCTCGACAGTCGTTTTACTCACTTGCAAAAACCCGCTCAACGCCCGAACAGAAGGCAGACGCGTCCCGGAGATCAAGCGCCTCCCTTGGATTTCTGTACAAAAATAGCGATAAAGCTGTTGATAGAGAGGCTCGCTCCCTTCTACGAAGCGGGGACTAATATCTAGCACGCTTCATCCTCCTCGCTGACCAAATGAAAAACCGACGGAGACAAAATCCCCATCGGTACTCACGTTTCTATTACACCAATATTACGCCAAATACGCCTCTCTTACCTGCGGATTCATCAATAATGTCTGGGCGTCATCTTGCAAAATAATTTCACCTGTCTGAATCACATAACCGCGATGCGCGACAGACAGCGCCTGATTCGCATTTTGCTCGACCAAGAGAATCGTCATGCCTTCCTTGTTCAGCTCCGTAACGATGTCAAAAATCTGCTCCACCAGAATCGGCGCCAATCCCATCGACGGTTCATCGAGCATGAGAATTTTTGGCTTCATCATCAGTCCACGAGCAATCGCCAGCATTTGCTGCTCGCCCCCGGACATCGTGCCACCTTTTTGACTAGCCCGTTCCTTCAGTCGCGGAAAGTAAGCAAAGGCACGCTCGATTCCTTCTTCAATCACCTTTTTATCGGATACACTGAAGGCACCCATCTCCAAATTCTCGCGTACGGTCAGCTTTGGAAAAATGCGGCGACCTTCCGGAACGTGGGCGATTCCTGCTAAGGCAATATCATGTGTACGCATCTGCGTAATGTCTTTGCCATTAAAGATGACTTTTCCTTCTTTGGCACGGGTCTGCGCACAAATCGTTTTCAACGTGGTCGATTTACCTGCCCCGTTGGAACCGATCAGCGTCACTACTTCGCCTTCGTTTACCGTTATGCTCAATCCTTTTAATGCGTGGATGCCGCCATAATACGTATGAACGTTAGTCAGCTCTAGCAATGCCATCGATTTTCCTCCTTCTACGACACGTCCGACGCACTTTTTCCGAGATAGGCCTCAATGACGTTAGGGTTGTTGCGGATTTGTTCGGGTGTTCCTTCTGCAATTTTTCTCCCGTAATCCAGCACGTGAATGTATTCGCTAAGTCCCATGACCAGCTTCATATCATGCTCGATCAAAATAATCGTCAAATCGAGCTCTTTTTTCAGCCGACGAATAAAATCCGTCATCTCAACCGTCTCACGAGGGTTCATCCCTGCCGCTGGTTCATCGAGCAAAATAATTTGCGGATTGGTCGCCATCGCCCGGGCTATTTCCAATCGTCGTTGCAACCCATAAGGCAGACTCCCTGCTGCTTCATTGGCAATATGCGCGATCCCGACATACTCCATGAGCTGATAAGCCTCGACGCGCGTCCGCTCTTCCTCCTGGCGTACACGTTTGGAGTTGAACAAGATTCCGAGAATTCCAGCCGATAAGCGGCTATGCACACCCACCATGACATTTTCCAATGCCGTCATTTCTTTGAACAGACGAATGTTTTGAAAGGTGCGGGTGATACCGCGACTCGCGATCTGATCAGGACGAAGCTTCTTGATACTTTTGCCATTCAGCAGGATTTCTCCCTCGTCTGGCTCGTAAAATCCGGTAATCATATTGAAAAAAGTCGTTTTTCCGGCTCCATTCGGACCGATGACCGCCGTAATGCTTCCTTTTTCGATGTCAATCGAGACGTCTTGATTGGCTACCAAGCCACCAAAGCGCTTCGTTAAATTTTTTGCCTCTAACAATGCCATGCTCATTTCCCTCCTCGTCCGCTATGACTGTTTTCCAGAAGTCAATTGCGACAGTCTGCCGAGAATCCCCAGCTTTTCTTTGCCAAACTCGCTATTTTTGATCGAATCGAGATCGTTTTTCTTCCGTTTGGCTGGAATCAATCCGTTAGGGCGATACAAGGCTACGAGAATGAGCATGATACCGAAAATGAGTCGCTGGAACTTGGATGGGTCCAGCTGGTTGGGTAAACTGATGAGCCCCGAATTTTGTAAACCATGCAGGAAGTTGGAGAATTCTTTTAACAGCTGTACCTGCAAGATCGTGACAAAAGCGGCACCAAGCACAACGCCTGGAATGCTGCCACTACCACCCAGAATAACCATGACCAAGATCCCGATCGATTCCATCAGTGTAAAGGAGGTCGGATCGATAAACGTCTGCTTGGCCGCAAAGATAACACCCACGACACCAGCGAAGGAAGCACCCAATGCAAATGCAGCAAGCTTGGTATTCAACAGGGAAATCCCCATGGACTGGGCAGCCAGCTCATCCTCACGTACTGCAATCCATGCACGTCCCAAACGGGAATGCTCAAAGCGTATATTCGCCAAAACGATAAAGGCAATCACAAACAACACGATGAAGTAAAAGTAAAACGGCGTCCCCATCTTGATCCCAAACAGCTCAGGAGACGGAATCGGCGTGATTCCCTGCGGACCGTTGGTTATGTTGATGGGCTTGTCCAGGTTGTTGAAGACAATGCGAATGATTTCACCGAAGCCCAAAGTCACAATCGCGAGGTAATCCCCTTTTACTCTGAGAACTGGCAATCCTAGCAATATTCCGAAAACAGCAGCCACAATCAAGCCGACTATGAGAAATGGCCAAAACCACTCACCGGAGAGCGGGAACAGATTCCCTGCAATAAACTCATTCGCTTGCGAGGTCGAGAAAATCGCGTACGCATAAGCTCCAGCAGCAAAAAACGCGACGTAACCCAAGTCAAGCAAACCAGCAAAGCCTACTACGATATTCAAGCCCAATGCCATCGCTACGTAGATGCCTACCTGTGAAGCTACCTCCATGTAGTAACGGTTTTCACCAGCTACCAACGGAATGATCAGGAGGAGAACGATAGCGCCAATCGTCATTTTGATCGACTTGGAGGTATTAGTGTAATAGACAAGCACAATAGAAGAAAGAATGCCGAGAAACGCGATGACCGATTTATCCATGAGGTACAACGCGGCAGAAAAAGCTACAATCCAGATCAACGTGAATACGAGCGGAATGCCTTTGAATGATTTCCAAGCGAGATTTGCCATTTATTTCACCTACACTTTCTCTTTTACAGCTTCGCCAAACAGTCCTTCCGGCTTGAAGAGAAGCACGAGAATTAAAATACTGAACGTAAACACATCTTTGTACTCTGCACCAAAGGCTCCGTTGGTCAACGGCCCCATAAAGGCTCCAGACAGGGATTCCAGAAGACCGAGGAGCACGCCACCGATCATCGCGCCACGCAGGTTCCCAATCCCGCCGAGTACGGCAGCTGTAAATGCTTTTAGACCGAGGATAAAACCGATATACGGATCGATCGTCCCGTAGTTTTGCGCAAACAGAACACCTGTCGCGCCACCCAGACTGGATCCAATCAAAAACGTTAGCATGATTACTTTGTTTACATTTATGGTCATCAGCGAAGCCGTACTCTGGTCTTGTGCGACGGCGCGCATGGCGATTCCCCACTTTGTTTTATTCACAAACAACGTCAATGCAATCATCATGACGATCGCAATTACAATTACGATCAATCCTTTTGTTGGAATCGTAGCAATACTTCCTAATGGAATCGAACCTGTAAAAAGAGCGGGACTGTTCAGATAAAACTCATTACGAGCTAGTGCTTCTGTAAACCGTACGAGGTCTTGCAGCAAAAACGAAACGCCAATCGCCGAGATCAACGGCACAAGACGAGGTGCTCCGCGCAATGGTCGATAGGCAATCCTCTCAATTCCTACCCCCAAAGCACCAGTTAATACCATGGCAATTATGAGTGTTGTGAAAAGTGCGACAAATGGATTCATACCTTCAAGTGCCCCTAGCGCATCAGAGATCAATAGTACCTCTGTACCGATAAAGGCTCCGACCATGAAAATGTCTCCATGGGCAAAGTTGATAATTTCCAAAATCCCGTAAACCATTGTGTAGCCTAAAGCAACGACTGCGTACATAAATCCAAGTGTCAATCCGTCAACCAACACTTGAGGCAAAATGTTGATCATGCTTTCCCATCCCTCATTTCTCTTGTAAACTTGTACAAATTTTCTGCATTCATTCCGTTGACTGGACTTGTTTTCTCGTGGAAAAGGGGCCAACACCGGCGTGCAGCCCCTATCCTGGTATGAGGCATGGGAGTGTGTGCAGCGTTGTGTGGTGTGATTACTCGGCCTTGCCTACGAAAATGGATTTGTCTTTGTCAAACTTGTAAATGAATACATCTGCATTTGTGTTGTCACCTTTGTCATCAAAGGTAACCTTGGTAAATTGACCCTGAAAATCTTTGGTTTTGTGGACTGCATCAAGGACTTGCTCGCGGGTTGGTTTTTTGCCTCCGTTCGCTTTGGTAGCTTCCAAGACACCATTGAGGATGACGTTCATGGAGTCGAAACCGTAAACGGAATAAGTTTCCAGAGGCTTGTTTGTGACTTTTTTGTACTCTTCAGCCCATTTCTTGCCCTCTTCGGTTTGCGTTACGTCCCCTGCTACTGACGTAAAGACTACACCTTCGACAGCATCACCGGCTATTTTTATCATATCAGAAGAATCCAAGCCGTCGCCACCCATAAAATAACCCTTAAATCCTTTTTCACGAGCTTGTTTGATCATAATTCCACCTTCTGGATAAAGGCCGCCGAAAAAGATGATGTCCGGGTTTTTCACCGTTACCTGGTTAAGTACCGCGCTGTAGTCCTTTTCGCCCTGGGTTATGCCCTCGAAGCCAAGGATTTGGACCCCGTCCTTTTCGAATTGCATCTTCACTTGATCGCTCAGACCTTGGCCGTATGCTGTCTTATCATGGATAATATAGGCCGTTTTTACACCAAGTGTATTTTTTGCATAAAGAGCAGCCTTTGGTCCTTGCGCGTCATCGCGAGCACAGATTCGATGAACGGTTTTCTTGCCTTCCTCCGTGAGCTTCACCCCTGTGTTTGCTGGGGATACCATGACCAGCTTACCTTCCTCGTACTTCACAGACGATGGAATGGCAACACCTGTGTTATAGTGCCCAACTACACCGTACACATCAGGGTCAGAGATAAGCATCTCCGCATTGGATACCCCGATTTTCGGGTCGCCTTGATCATCCTGAGGGAAAAGCTGGAGATCAAAGCCAAGTGCTTTAAACTCTTCCTTACGCTTTTCGAGAGCGTAACCAGCGCCTGTTTTAATCGCATCTCCTACAGCGGAATTGCTCCCGGACAGTGGGGATTGTGTGGCAATCTTGATGAGGCCTCCCTCGGTTGTTCCGCCACCGCTGTTGCCTGGAGCTGGCTGACTTTGCCCCCCGCTTGCGTTACTTCCGCCGCTTGAATTACTGTTTCCTGCGCAACCTGTTAATGCCATACTCGCAGCCAATACCGCAGATAAAACCCCGACATAAGAACGCTTTTTCATTCAGAATGAATCCCCCTTTTATCATTCTTTGTTCTTGTTACCTAGTCCATCTACCTTGCTAGCCAGGTTGCGACTTTCAAAAACGATAACTCTTCGGGGATCAAAGATAGATGAGGCTTGGTTGATTTTATTTTAAAATAAATCTGATAATTTACAAGAAGTAAAATATATTTTATATACATATATCATTGATTCACAAACGATCATATTGAGTTTTATGAAAAACGTCGAGACGTTTTTCACTCAAAAAAACACCCCCCTCAAGGTAAAGGGAGTGCCGGAACGACGATTTGCCCACTCTTAATGTCGACAATGCCATTTGCTGTAAGACGCGCATACGGCAAGTGAGTAGCGGTAAAAAACAAAATCGAATAAATCGGATCGAGATGGACATGGCCTTTGGACCGGAGCTGATTTACCAAATTTTCACCCATACTGATCACTTCCTCCATGGGCGCAGACGAGAATTTTCCAGCAAGAGGCAATGGGCATTCGCAAATAATTTTTCCTTCATCGATCAGGACGACCCCGCCTTTTATTTCCCGAATACGCTCCAATGCTTGCGCCATCGCTTGGGGATTGCGTCCGATTACGATCCAGTCGCCAGACGCGGAATAGGTGCTAGCCAGCCCTTCAAGATGCTCACCGAAGCCACGAAGCACTGCTAATGTTCGTTTGCCGCCAGTCGCATCGATGGTGGCAATCAGCGCCAACTGCGAATCGTGCTGCAAAGATACATAACCATCCTTATCAACGGGCATATCCTCTAGCGACAACCGTGTGATAACGGCATTCAGCATTTGTAACACAGAGGCCTTTCCATCTTCATCTGGCCGCAGGCGGAACCAATCAGGATGTGCCTGCTTTTTCAACGGATCTGTCAAACGTAACGAAGCTTCATCCCATTGTGGCTGAACGGTTGGGACGAGTAGGGTTCCCTTTTCTGCCACCCGTTGTCCATTTGCAATCACGATGGATGGTGTCGGTTGATCCTTTGCCGTCAACAACAGCATATCCGCGATTCGGCCCGGAGCAATTCCTCCGATCTCCGCGTCCAGCCCGTAATAGACAGCCGGGTTCAGCGTCGCCATAACATACGCTTCCTCTGGCGGCATCCCCGCTTCGATGGCCACGCGGATCGTACTATTCATGAACCCGTCACGATGCATCGGCGGCGTACTTCCATCTGATGTCAGCATCATCTGTGATGACCATGGCACCCCCAGCGCAAGCCACCCTTTCACCAGCTCCGGCAGATCAGGGCGAATGGAGGAATGGCGCAGTGTCGCATACATACCTAAACGGATACGCGACAGCAAATCTTCTGCATGGATGGCCTCATGACAAGCTGTTACGCCGGCTGCAGCGGCAATGTTCAAGGTCTCGTAAGAAGCTCCCGGATGATGCCCCTCCATCCTTTTCCCCAAGTCCCGCGTATGTTTCAAACCAAAAAGCAGCGTCTCATCCTCTTGTAAAACACCGCCCCAATTCGTCAACTCCCCACCCTGAATCACGCGTGGATGCTCCAGCATTCGCGCCAAGCTTTCCTTGGTGAACGCCGGATGAGCTTTCCCTGTCTGCGGATCGAGTCTGCCCCAGAAAAATTGCTTTACCGGATGTGCTACCAGAGAATCCATGATCGCTGCTGTTTCCGAAAAAGGCAAATGCATGAGCATTAACGAATCCGACATCATTCCAGTCGTTCCCGTTTGTAGAGCAAAGTCAGCCAACGTGTAAGGGTTGTACCATTGAAACGGATGCGCGTGTGGCTCGATGTAACCCGGCACGAGATATTGCCCAGCCGCCTCCATGATCACGGTCTGATCATCGACCAACGGCTCTTTTTCTCCTACATAAGCAATACGTTCTCCTGCCACTACGACATGATGCTCTTGCCATTCTTTTGTATACACATTCAGAACGCTTGCGCCTTTTATCCAGAGGCTTGCCGGTGCCTGACGTCTGCTCACGCGAATCATGTGCAAGTAATCATGATCTGATATGGCTCGTACGCGCATCATTTCTTCTCTCCTTGTCGGTCTGCCGATGTTTTTAAAAAATGAACGATCATTCATTGCTCTCTACAGCTTCGCCGCCCATAAATCATTCCCCTGCAAGCTTGATGAGTGTAGTAACAATTCCCACGGGTGTCTTGTCGCCCTTCATCGCAGACTATCGAATAGAAGTAATTGCGACAGGAGGACAACTCTCATGCATAAAAACGTAGGTAGAACTGACGCGATGATTCGCATGACTGGCGGTCTCTTAGGCTTGGCATACGGCATCGGAAGAATGAGTCGTCGCCCATACAATGCACCATGGCTGCTCATGGCTTTTTCAGCAATGAAAGTAGCAGAAGGAGCTACGCGCTTTTGTCCGATGTACGCTGCGATGGGCATCAATACGACAAAAGGGAATGGCATGCAGGGCATGATGGATCAGCTCAAGAAAAAAGGCGTGCAGATGGCGGTCAATCAGTTCACGCGCTCCATGAATATTGCGCCCATCAAAGACACGAGCAACAACCAAGATGATGCGAGCAATACTCCATCAACCACCAATAAGACAAACATACAGTATTCTGCAAGCCCACAATTATCAGCGAACCAGAAAAAACAACCAATCAACAATCAGCAAAACACGGAGCTTACCCCTGAGGATCAACTTCTCGAAAAGGCGGCAAGAGAGTTCATCTCTTTTCGTTCCCAAGAAAATAACAACAGCAGCACTCGCTACCCCACGTACACATAAGGAGAGGAGGCACTGCATATGCTTGTCGGCTCCCAGATGTATGAATGGATGTCCCATAACTTCTTTGTTATTGCCACGATCATTGGCGTCATCGGCGTGATGGGATATTACTTCTTTCGAACGTCGAGAAGAAAAGGAAGATATCGTCAGTAAAGGAGAAACAACCAACCGCCTGTCATCGGGCGGTTTTTTCCATTTACATAATTACTTGTTATGAATATAATTGTCATTGCAAGTATTTTTGAACGAAAGAGGGTCATGTCCCTGATCGATCATTGGCAAAAAGAACCGGTTGGATTTCTCATTGGAAATACATACCGGAGAATGATTCATCATGTTTCCCTTTTTTTAAAGGAGTTTGATTTGACCACGGAGCAGTTTGCTGTCCTTTATCGGCTACGAGAAGAAGAGGGCATCAATCAAAAAGAGCTGGCCCAGCGCTCGGCCAAGGATCAGCCTTCCATGACACGTATTTTAGACACACTCGCCAAAAAAGGCTTTATTGAAAAGACATTGAGCGAACAAGACCGCCGCGCCTACATCATTACCCTTTCCCCGAAAGGACGGGAATGGATTGAGCAGGCGATTCCTGTAGAGGCTCATGCCGTTGCAGACATTTTGGAAGGGATCTCTCCTGAAAAGCTGGCCTTCTTGCGAGAAATCTTGCTGGAGATTAACGAAAACATCAATAGAAAAACGACAGACTAGGAGTGACAGCATTGGGAGAGAGTAGAGAGAGACTGTGGACGAGAGATTTTGTCCTGTTAACTGTATGCAATTTGTTGTTGTTTCTCACTGTTCAAATGCAGACCCCTACCTTTCCTGCCTATGTGAAGGAAGCGTATCAGGCCAATGATTTTGTCGTCAGCCTGGTCATTAGCTTGTTTTCACTTGCAGCAGTAATCGCAAGGGTGTTTACTGGGGAAGCATTGAAAACGAAAAGCAGTAAGCTCTTGGCGATCGTAGCACTTGGATTCGTCGCGATTTTTAGCGCAGGCTATTACTGGGCGGGAAGCCTTGTTTTCTTTCTTCTGTTGCGAATCTTGGTCGGCATCGGCTTTGGGATGGGCAGCACGACCTTTCCGACGATTGTCTCCAATGTGATTCCTACCAAACGGATCGGCGAAGGCATGGGGTATTTCGGCTTATCGACCAGCTTGGCAATGGCACTCGGTCCGTTGATTGGACTTGGCCTGTTGAATTGGTTTGGATTTGGATCGATGCTCATGGTTCTCGTGTTGTTAGTTGCCATTATTTTTCCGTTGATGCATTTTATCCGCGCCTACAATCAGCTTCCTGTGTCGTCCGGGAACGCCCAAACTGTCACAGGCATTCGACGTTTTTATGATAAAAAACTGCTGCTTCCGGCTGGATTGAATTTTTGTTTGTCTATTACGTATGGCGGGATTCTCAGCTTTTTGGCCTTGTACGGAAAAGAAGCCCACATTGAGAATGTCGGCTGGTTTTTCCTTACGAATGCACTAGCGATGGTGTTGGTTCGGCCGTTTTCCGGCAAGCTGTATGATCGCAAAGGCCACATTGCCGTCCTGCCTCCCGGTGCGATTTTCGTCGGGGTCAGCCTCTTGCTCCTGTCCCTGACAACGACAGAGTCCCTGCTTCTCGTCTCTGCTGCCTTCTACGGGCTTGGCTACGGCATGATTCAGCCATCTATCCAGGCGTGGATGGTAAAGGTCGTCACACCTGAGCAACGCGGCATGGCGAACGGACTGTTCTTTAATTCCATCGATCTGGGTATCGCGGTCGGCTCTGTGCTCCTCGGCATCATCGCGACACATTCGAGCTACTCTGTCATGTACCGCTGGTCGGCAGCGTGCTTGCTGCTGTTCCTCATTGTTTATTTCCATTCGCAGCTGGCTGCGGCCAAAGCGAAAAAGGCGGCGCTGACGAGTGAAAACGTTGGTGTGTAGTTGAAGCAACCTATTTTCCACATAAAAAAGCTGCTCCCTATGAACAAATTTCTTCATGGGGAACAGCTACTTCGTTATAACACCTATGGACTAGTAACCAAACAACATTTGTAACCTTCTGCATCCGGCTCATGATGAAAAATAATCGTCCAAGTCAATGTAGAGTCAAAGATATACAGATCAAAAGTAAAGCGGGTGTATGATTGTAATAATCGCTTGGTACTCAGCCTGAATACTTTATTTCGGGTGAAGTCTCTTCCAATCGAACTAACAGAATCCCAGAAAAATAATACTTCTTCTTTGTCATGAAGATAATCCATTGCTTCTGAAGCTGTTAACCCTGTGGTTCTGTCTCCCTGGATAAATCCCCATAAATAACCTTTGTCTAGTTTTACGTACCGTTTGTAAAAAAACTCCCTTACACAATCACCCTTGACGTTAAAAAATGTTTGAATGTATTGCCCTCTCAATTGGATTGACACTTCTTTAGAAAGGATAGGTATGTTACGAATGTTCAACACATCTTCTCTATACTCAACTGGACGATACATGTGCACAACAGTTGCATTCTCGTCTTTTAGCATGAGAGTTCTAAATTCAACCTTTTCGATATCCTCATAATTCGTCATTGCAAACAGATCGTGTTCATCATTGGTTTGGCTCTTATGGATCATTGCAAAGGGACCAGTGGGAATGGTCACCACGACACACCCGTCAGGAACATGAGTGATGATACTTACTCGTCTACCTATCATTTTCTTTTCCGTAATCGAATTCCAAACTTCATAGTATAAATGACTGTCAACGACATTATTAATTTCGCACAATATGGAATCTGGCGCTTGTAAGAACTCGTCCCGATCATAGTAACAATCTACTTCAATACCAACTATAAAAAATGCTTCAACGTCAACAACCTTTAGTCGCATGGTATCTCCTTATTTTTCACAATCATATCAAGAAAGGGCGTAACAGAAAATAATGTTACGCCGAATGTTCTCATCTTTTATTTCCTCTCACAGTTTGCTGCGGCAAAAGCGAAAAAAGCGGCGGTTGCGAGTGAGAACGTTGGTATGTAATAGGAGCTTACTACTCCGTGCTTACCGTATGGCGGAGCACCTTGCATGTTGGACGACGAGCATCTTGACCCACTCTTGTCCTCCTGCTATACGTTCATTTATTGTCAGCGGCACCAAGCCATGCAAGGTGGTATAAACCAAATCGATTGCATTGTATAAGAAGTTTGGTGCCAGTAGTATGTTTCTAGTGTTTTTCTTGGATCTTGAGTAGCTAATTAGCTTACACTATTTCTTATAAACTGAACCCCATAGAATTAGGCACCTTTTAGCGCCTCTTTCTTTTCTTCGGTGCAGTTAAGCTATATACGATTACTGCAGCGACAATTATCAAAACTACCATAACTATAAGAACAGGGTAACCTACACTCCCCATAAATATCCCTCACTTTCCTAAATTTTACTATAATTTGTATTATACAAATAAAACTACTCCTTTTGTAAGGAATAGTTTTATTAATTAATGTGCTATTTTTTCTTACCGACACCTATAATCTCTAAGGATCCAGAATCGTTTTTTATAGCTCCTTTTGGAGTCACATAGTAATAAGTTACTGCTGCATTAAACGGCTGATCAAACGTGTAAGAATACATCATCTTACTACTCTTTGTCCAATCATTTGTTACCGTAAAATCAGCAACCTTTATAATCTTTGTTCCGCCTGCACCTACAGGACCGTAAGCCTCCATCTGGACTGAATTTTTATAATGTGTGGGTGTTCCTTTTTGCGCGTAAGTTGTTATTGTTCCACTGAAATTATTTTCCCACAAATTTAGACCAACATATACAGTCCCCGACAACGCACCAGTAAAAGTTGAGTTTTTATTACTACCAGTAATTGTCCAATTATCTGGTTGGGCATCTGCAAAAGATTGAGCTTCAGATGCATGAATGGCATGCTTTTTTACTAATTTTGCATCCTCATCACTAAGTATTTCTCCAACCTTGTATTTATCCCCAATTTCTCTCATTATTTGTTGTTGAGGGTACTGTTGTTCAGTTGCTGCAATTACAGTACTTGTGCCACTCCCAGTAATCGAAATACCTAATAAAAAAGCAGTTGCTACGGTAGTAAGTAGAGATTTTTTTACTAACATTTCAATAACCTCCGTTTTTCGTTATTGTAATATTTTACCATATATTCTTTATATTAACAAAATAACTTAGTTTCTCTCTTATAAAAATAAACATTTTAAAAATTCTGATTTCATAAATAGAAGTTCCTTCTTCAAAACTTCCGTGCGTCCGACTATAAGTCTTATTTTTAGCGTTACGCAATTCGATGTGTCCCACACCGCCGGGTCGGGGAATCCCGATAGACATAGGATCCAGTCAGGTGCACGCAAGATTTCTGTGTGCTCCTTTTTCCCTCCCCCCCTAGCAAATGTGCAAGTAAACGAGATTCTATGGAATTCTCTGTATCCGTTCCAGAGGCTCATGAAAAGGAAAGGTGATGTCTTCTCCACTACCTTAAAACCAGGCTCATTGTCTGTGACACAACCTACAACAGGAAGTTTTCCTAAATAAAGTACTGCACAATTGCTCCTCCTCGTTCGTTCCTCCCTCCCGCACATTAAAACAAGCTGTCCCCCAAGTAGAAATTTCTACCTAAGAAACAGCTTGTTCTTTTTTATCCCTTTTGCTGATACTTCATCGCTCGTGCCGCAATATCCGTGCGATACTGCGCCCCATCAAACGAGATCCCTTGCACCTTCGCATACGCTGTCTCACGCGCTTGCGCCAAATCCGCTCCGGTTGCCACGACACCAAGCACACGGCCACCGCTCGTAACGATACCTTCCTCGGTTGCCTTCGTACCTGCGTGAAATACCGTAGCTCCCTCGTTTGCCTGACCCAGTCCGTGAATCAACGCACCCTTTGGATATTCTCCCGGATAACCCGGCGCTGCCATGACGACACAGACAGCACTTCCTTTTTGCCATGTCACATCGACTGCATCGAGCTCGCCATTGACCGTTCCGACAAAAATATCGAGCAAATCTGTTTTGAGCAACGGCAAGAGCACTTGTGTCTCTGGATCACCAAAACGCGCATTGAACTCCACGACTTTTGGTCCTTGCTCCGTAATCATCAGACCTGTGTAGAGAATGCCTTTGAACGGAATGCCATCCTTGGCCATCCCTGACGCCATCGGCTGGACAATCGTTTTGACAATCTCGTCCACCAGCTCAGCAGACATTTGCGGTACCGGGGCGTATGTTCCCATGCCGCCTGTATTAGGGCCACGGTCATCATTGAAAATTCGCTTATGATCCTGAGAAGTAATCATCGGCTTAACCGTCTCTCCATCGACGAAAGACAGCAGCGACAGCTCTTCGCCGAACATGCACTCCTCAATGACCACGCGGGCTCCCGCTTCACCAAAAACGCTTTCCTGCATGATCTGACGGAGTGCCTCTTCTGCTTCCTCCACCGTCTCTGCGACAACGACCCCTTTCCCCGCCGCCAAGCCGTCCGCTTTGACAACGATAGGAGCCCCCTGCTCTCTCACGTACGCACTCGCCGACTCGAAATCCAGGAACGATTCATAGGCAGACGTCGGAATCTCGTAGCGTTTCATTAAACTTTTCGCAAAAGACTTGCTGCCCTCGATCATGGCCGCTTTTTGGTTCGGGCCATAGATCGGCAGATTGCGCTCCTCGAAAAAGTCCACAATCCCCGCCAGCAAAGGATCTTCCGGGCCAACGACAGTCAGATCGATTCCCTCATCCTTGACGAATTGAACCAGTGCAGCAAAATCATGGACGCCAATTGGTACGTTTTGTGCGATTTGGGCGGTGCCCCCATTTCCTGGCGCACAGTATACCTTTGTCACTTTAGAGCTCTGCAACAGCTTCCAGGCAATCGTGTGTTCTCGACCGCCGCCGCCGATCACTAATATTTTCATCGTATTTCCTCCTGTGTGAGAGGTGATCCACTCTTTAGTACGTGTTTAAAAAAGCGAACGTTACTCCCCGAATAGCCTCTTTTAGTGCTTGAAATGACGAGTGCCGGTAAAGATCATTGCAATGCCCGCTCGGTTACATGCATCAATGGATTCTTGGTCGCGAATGGAGCCGCCTGGCTGGATGATAGCGGTAATTCCTGCTTTAGCTGCCGCTTCCACGGTATCTCCCATTGGGAAAAACGCATCCGAAGCCATTACCGCGCCACTTGCCAATGCACCTGCTTGCTCGATGGCGATTTTCGCTGCGCCAACGCGGTTCATCTGGCCTGCACCCACGCCGATAGTCATATTATCTTTTGCCAAGAGAATCGCATTCGATTTGACGTGCTTGACGACCTTCCACGCGAATTTCAACTGTGCCAGTTCCTCTTCCGAAGGCTTGCGGTCTGTAACCACTTGAATCTCGCTTTCTTCGAGCTGCTTGTAGTCGAAATCTTGAATGAGTGCCCCGCCTGCAACAGGAGCCACGCGGAACAGATTGTCCACTTTTTTGGCTGGTTCATTCAGCGCAGGAATACGCAAGAGACGCAGGTTCTTTTTCTCAGCCAGAACAGCCAACGCCTCTTCGCTGAAGTCTGGTGCGATGATAATTTCCAAGAAAATCTCTTTCATCGCGAGGGCGGTGTCACGGTCAATCAGGCGGTTTGCTGCCACGATCCCACCGAAAATAGAGACAGGGTCTGCTTCGTACGCTTTTTGGTAAGCAGCGCGAATATCAGTGCCAATCCCTACTCCACAAGGGTTGGAGTGTTTGATCGCAACGACAGCAGGTTCAGCGAATTCACGTACAATCGCCAACGCTGCATCTGCATCATTGATGTTGTTATAGGAAAGCTCTTTTCCTTGCAGTTGACTCGCATTCCCGATGCTCAACTGATCCGATAACGGCTCACGGTAAAATGCCGCACGTTGATGTGGATTTTCTCCATAGCGTAAATCCTGTGCTTTCTCGTAAGTCACCGTGTAGCTCTCAGGCAACAGTTCGCCCACCTGCTCACTCAAATAGCGAGAGATCAAAGCATCATAGGCAGCTGTATGACGGAAAACTTTTGCAGCCAGCTTGCGACGGGTTTCTAGCGTAGTATCGCCATTTGCTTCAATTTCTTCTGCTACTTTTTCATAATCGGCTGCATCGACCACTACACTGACGAACGCGTGATTTTTCGCAGCAGAACGCAGCATCGTTGGTCCACCAATATCAATATTCTCAATGGCATCTTCATATGTCACGTCTGGCTTCGCTATCGTTTCCTTGAAAGGATAAAGGTTCACGACAACCAGATCAATGGTTTCAATCCCTAGGTCCTTTAGTTGCTGCACATGTGCTTCACTGTCCCTTACAGCCAAGAGGCCGCTGTGGATATTGGGATGCAACGTTTTGACGCGGCCATCCAAAATTTCTGGAAATCCAGTCACTTCAGAAATGCCAATGACGGGAACTCCCTCTGCTTTTAAGAGAGAAGCCGTACCTCCGGTAGAAATGATCTGTACCCCTGCGGCTACCAATCGACGGGCAAACGGAATTAATCCTGTCTTGTCAGAAACGCTGATCAACGCTTTTTTCACACTCACGGATAGAACCTCCTGAATTTTAGTGAAAACATGAGTAACTATCGACCAAAACACGAACAATACTTACATATTATAAAATAATTGTACGCTATTATCAATAACTTCGTCAGGAAAACAAACGCAGCCGCCCATGCCTGTTCGGCACTTGCGACTGCATACACCTGCATTTGCTTTGATGAAGTTATCGTTTTTTCTTGCCTTTGCCTGATAGCTTTTTGATGCGACCCGACAGTGAGACTGATTTGCTTTTGGCAGTCGCCCTGATTGGCTTGATCGGCTTCTTCGACTTGCGGCTCTTCGCCTTTACTTCTTTGGGCATTAAGTTCCCTAACTCTTCCATAGAGATGGATTCGCCGTCCTTTACACGATCCCTGACGCGCTCTTTCGTCTCCTCTGGCACTTCGAATCCCATGTTTCCCAGCTCATCGAGCAACGTATCTACATTGGCTCCGCCCTTCGGCATTTTTTCCGCTAGCTTCATAATATCGTTAAGCGTCCATTGCCGCCCTGTTTTTTGGCTTAGCTTATCGAGCAAGTTCGAAACAAAATCTCCGCTCAAGTCGGCCCCTCCCTTTGTGGGAATATCCCTCTCTTACTGTATGTCACAAGAGTTGATTTGGTTTGTCATGATTCGCGGAGGAAGGAAAGCTGTCCAAATATTGACAATGATTTTCAGTTTCATATAACATTTGAATGATACCAAACAAAATCCAACAGTCCGGGGGCCCACATGAACTTTATTCGAAATTCTCTGTTTTCTCCGCCTGTTGACGGTTCTTTGGGTGGCTTCTCGTCCTCTACCCTTCATGAAACCCTTTTACAACCGATCTTGGAGCATATGGAAGCAGGGGTGACCGTTTACGGGCTTGACGGCAATATCCTTTTTTTCAACAAAGCTGCCAAACAATTCGGCATGTCCGAACCGATAAATCTGCACGAGCAAACATACGGCTCTTCTGCCTTTTATCATCCAGACGGCATTACTCCTGTAGCTTTTGGGGAGTTGCCGTCTGTTCGAGTATTACGCGGGGAAATCGTCAATGGCCAGGAATTATGGACACAACCGAGCGGAAAAGCCGTTTCGATTCTCGTAGCCAATGGGAAGCTCCTCACCCAAGCATCTGGTGAGCCTGTTGGGGCCCTGATCGTTACACACGATATTACGGAGCGCAAATGGGCTGAGCAACGGCTGGAGGTTAGCGAACAGCGCTACAAATCACTGTTTGAGCACAACCCGGACATCGTGTGCTGGCTGGATCTGGCAGGCAAGTTCTTGAATCTGAATCCTGCGTTTGAAATCGTCATCGGCTACAGCCTGAACGATCTGCGCAACCAGTCCTTTCAACAGTTGATGGACAGAGAAGGCGTCAAGCGCGTCCTCTCGATGTCACGTCATACACAAAAAGGCGAATCCGATAATTACGATCTGTCTGTGTTCCATAAAACTGGAGCGCGAATTGAGCTAAACGCCACCGTCGTTCCTATTGTCGTAAACGAGACCACTGTCGGCTATTTTGTCATTGCCAAAGATATTACCAAACGCAAAGAAACTGAGAGAATGATTCACTACCTTGCCTACCATGATACGTTGACCGGGCTGCCCAATCGCTCCTTATTCCAAAGCAAGCTGGAAGATTCGCTACTCCATGCCTCTCACCAGGCACAACCGCTTGCGATCCTGTTTCTGGACTTGGATCGCTTCAAATACATCAACGATACACTCGGCCATTCCACCGGGGATAGTCTGCTTACGCAAATTGCCGAGCGCTTGCGAGACAGCGTCGGTCCTCATGATACCGTTTCCCGTCTAGGCGGGGACGAATTTACGATCATCCTGCCAGGAATGGCTCACGATGAAGCGATGGATTTTGCTGAAAAGCTCATGCAAAAGCTCATCTCGCCGATCTTTTTGGGCAACCAAAGCTTCGTGATCACTACCAGTATTGGCATCAGTCTCTTCCCTCAAGATGGGACCGACGCTGAAACCTTGATAAAAAATGCGGACACAGCAATGTATCAAGCCAAGGAACACGGCAGAAACAACTATCAATTTTTTTGCCCCGAACTGAATGTTGCTCTCGCCAAAAAAATGATGCTGGAAGCCGGACTTCGAACCGCATTGGATAACAACGAGTTTCAGCTGCATTACCAGCCGCAGTACGATCATGAAAAGATTGTTGGCCTGGAAGCCTTGATTCGATGGCAGCATCCTGTATACGGAATCGTGTCCCCTCTTGATTTCATTCCCCTAGCCGAGGAGACGGGCTTGATCATCCCAATCGGTCAATGGGTGCTGGAAAAAGCCTGCCAACAATGCGTAGAATGGCAGCAGCAAGGCTTGCCACCTGTACGTCTCGCCGTAAACTTGTCCATGCGCCAGTTGCAAGACAAGCATCTGGTGACAATGGTCCAGCAAACGTTGCATAAGACAGAACTCTCCCCTGCTTACCTTGAGCTTGAAATTACCGAGAGCATTGCCATGCATCGACTCGATACAGTCATCCCGCGTCTTCAGGCACTTCAAGACATGGGGATTCATATTTCCATTGATGATTTCGGGACAGGCTATAGCTCGTTAAGCTGCTTGCAGTCGCTCCCGATCAACTCTTTGAAAATTGATCAGTCTTTCATGCGTAACATGTCCACCAACACATCAAATACGTCCATCGTGTCCGCGATTGCTGCCATGGCCCATAGCTTGAGTCTTTCTCTAGTAGCCGAGGGCGTGGAGACAGAAGCGCAGCTGGAATTTTTACGCTCGCTTGGCTGTAGCACTTTCCAAGGCTATTTTTTCAGCAAACCTATTCCGGCAACGGAATGTGAGTGGTTGTTGGCAAACATCGCAGCAAAATAGGGTGAGTCGGTCATAGTTAGAAGCCGACACCGTATGAAAGGACATGAATAACATGCATGTAGGACGAGAAAACGTGATTGACAAATACTGGTGACAGGAATACGATGACAAAGTCAATCATTCATCCTCGTTAGGTGAGGCTCCTATACAAACATAGGCCACTGCCCGGAAATATCGAAAGATGCCAATGGGTAGAACAGGAACTGCCGAACTAAGGCTTTTCTTAAGGTGGCTAAGGAATGTTTCCTTTACGTTGTATAGTGCCAAAGCTCTGGTAGGGGGAGAAAAAGTGGTGTTATTTTGTGCACTTTTCTAACCCTCTAGATTTCGCTAGAGGGTTTTTATTTTTGAAAGGGGGAACGTTTTAATGGACAGTAGTCCAAGTTGCGGAATGAATAACTGGAATCAATATTGTGTACGGAGAATTTTCCGACCTTGTGGCGCTGCGGCATGTTCCCCATACCTTATTTGACATTCTCCCTTTTTATGGGACGAGTGTATGTAAGTATCTTTATGTAGACATGCTTGCGCAACATGGTCGTATCCCTCCGATCCTTATTTGCGAAAGGATGAGAAAACCATGTTGAACATTTACAAAACGAATGCCATGGGAAAAATAGAAGAACTGCATCAATTTGAAAAAGGCTGCTGGATCCATCTAACCGATCCTTCTGAGCAAGAAAAGCAACAAGTCGTCAGGGAGTTGTCGATTGACCTTCATTTTTTGCAGGATGCCCTTGATGACGAAGAAATCGGACGGATCGACAAGGACGGAAACCGCGTGATGCTCTACGTGGACATCCCTATCTCCACGAAGGAAGGGGCGAAGGACAACTATACGACGGTTCCGCTGGGAATCATGGTGATGGAAGATTATATCTTAACCGTTTGCCTGGTAGAAACGGCTGTCATGAATGAGTTCGTCCAAGGGAAAGTGAAAAACTTTCACACGCATATGCGAAACCGATTCGTCCTACAAATTTTATCGAATACGTCGCATGATTATTTGCAGTACTTGAAAAAAATCAACAAGCAGACAGGAACCCTGGAAAAATCGTTGCGACAATCGACGAAAAACAATGAACTGCTTACCTTGCTTGAATTGCAGAAAGGCCTCGTTTATTTTTCGACGTCCCTGGAAACGAACAGTCTGTTGATCTCGCTGCTTCGGAGTGGCAGTTATTTGAAAATGTACGAAGAAGATAAGGAACTGCTGGAAGAAGTAAAAATCGAAACCAAACAGGCCATCAAAATGACGGAAATCTATACCGCCATTTTAGGGAACATTATGAATGGCTTTGGCTCCGTCATCTCCAACAATCTGAATCGCGTAGTGAAGCTGTTGACCGCCATTACCATTGTCATCACCTTACCTATGGTGATCGGCACCTTTTACGGGATGAACGTCCCGCTTCCTTTTCAGGATCATCCGCACGCATTCACGATCATTATGATCATGTCTACCGCCATTACGTCCGTAACAGCCCTCTTGTTTTGGAGAAAGAAGTATTTCTAAAACGAATAACCAAAAAACCGACATCGTAAAAGGATGTCGGTTTCTTTTTGATCTCTCGATTTATGTCAGCTGGACAAGCCGTCCTTCCAGCTTCACTCTCTCTTCTGCTAAATAGCCAATGACCTTCACCAAAAGCTCATGCTCCACAGCATGGATGCGAGCCGCCAAAGTCTCAGCCGTATCTGCTTCTTGCACCGCTACGGGAATCTGGGCAATGATCGGTCCTGTGTCCAGACCGGCATCAACCAGATGTACCGTTACCCCCGTTATCTTTACCCCGTAAGCGAGTGCTTGACCAATCGCGTCTTTTCCTGGGAAAGCAGGCAAAAGAGATGGATGCAGATTGATGATTTTTCCTTCGTAGTCAGACAAAAGAGTGTCGCCCACCAAACGCATGTAGCCTGCCAGCACAACCAGCGATATATCACGTTTTTGGAGCTGTGCCACTATTTCCTGCTCAAAAGCAGCCTTGTCTGCATACTCCTTCGGTTGAAAAACAAAGGCGTCGATCCCTAAACGCTCTGCGCGTTCCAAGACCTTGGCACCGGGCTTGTCGCACACGAGCAAGGCAACTTCTACACCTGTGAGCCTGCCGTCCTGTACAGCCTGCACGATCGCTTCAAAGTTGGAGCCGCTGCCTGAGGCGAAAATGGCCAGCTTTCTCACCATTCCACCCCGTTGTATACGACTTTGCGCTCTCCCGCTTGAATATGTCCGATCAAATACGCCTGTTCTCCCAGCTCTTGCAGCTTTTCCATAACACACACTGCATCTTCCGGCTTCACGACGAGCATCATGCCAACGCCCATGTTGAACGTTTTGTACATATCCGGGTAAGAGATATTACCCGCCCCTTGTACCAGCTCGAAGATCGGCAGCACCGGCCAGGAACCAACGTTGATCACAGCCTGCATTCCTTCTGGAAGCACGCGCGGAATGTTTTCAGTAAAGCCGCCACCTGTGATGTGTGCAAGAGCTTTCACTTCATGTGACTCAAGAACGGATAACACTTGCTTCACGTAAATGCGGGTCGGTGTCAGCAGCTCTTCGCCGAGCTTTTTGCCCAATACGTCAACATGATCATGTAAGGACATGCCCTTGTCTGCCAAAAGAACCTTGCGAACGAGCGAGAATCCGTTGCTGTGTACGCCGCTGGAAGCCAGACCGATCAGTACATCTCCAGCTGCCACGGACGCTCCTGTAATCATTTTGCTCTCGTCCACGACACCTACGGTAAAGCCTGCGATGTCGTATTCGCCTTCAGCGTACATACCAGGCATCTCGGCAGTCTCCCCGCCAATCAGCGAGCAGCCGGACTGGGAGCAACCTTCCGCGATCCCTTTGACAATCGCTTCGATTTTTTCCGGAATGACCTTATCTACTGCCAGATAATCGAGGAAAAAGAGCGGCTCTGCCCCTTGAACCACTACGTCATTGACGCACATGGCGACAGCATCGATGCCAATTGTATCGTGTTTGTCCATGGCAAAAGCGAGCTTCAGCTTGGTTCCTACCCCATCTGTGCCAGAAACGAGAATCGGTTTCTCGTATTTTTTGGTATCCAGGCGAAACAGTGCTCCGAACCCGCCCAAATCAGTCATAACTTCCGGTCGGAATGTTCGTTTGACGTGCTTTTTCATACGTTCGACGGCTTCGTTGCCCGCATCGATGTCTACGCCAGCTTGTTTATATGCTTCACTCATCGTTTCTCCCCCTACAAGAGGTTGCTTGTTTTAGCATTTAAGCGCAGGTAGCGCTTCTTCGAATTCAATCTCTGTCGGATATTCTCCGTTAAAGCATGCGAGGCAGTGTCCTCTATTAGGAGCCGAATCGGTGCGGCCAATTGCATCGATCATTCCTTCAACAGACAAGAACGACAGCGAATCAGCCTCAATGATTTGACGAATTTCCTCTACGGATTTTGTCGATGCAATCAGTTCCTCACGCGACGAGGTGTCGATGCCGTAAAAGCAAGAATTCATAACGGGCGGAGAGCTGATGCGCACATGCACTTCTTTGGCGCCAGCCTCTCGCAACATGCGGACGATCCGATTACTCGTCGTACCACGAACAATGGAGTCGTCAATCATGACTACGCGCTTGCCTTCCACTACCTTGCGAACCGCAGACAGCTTGAGATAGACAGCGCGCTCACGCAGCTCCTGACTCGGCTGAATGAAGGTACGTCCGACATAGCGGTTTTTGATCAAGCCGATTTCGTACGGAATTCCTGTCGCTTCCGCAAATCCGATAGCAGCAGAGATACTCGAATCCGGTACACCTGTGACGACATCAGCATCAATAGCGGATTCTAATGCCAGTTGCTTGCCCAGACGTTTGCGCGCCATGTGGACATTGATTCCGTCGATGTCACTGTCTGGTCGGGCAAAATAAATGTATTCAAACGTACAAATCGAACGCTGTGTCGTTTCGGTAAACTTGCTTTCCGTAATGCCATCCTTGTCGATAACGATCAACTCGCCCGGTTGCACGTCACGCCAATATTGCGCGCCGATAATATCAAATGCACAGGTCTCGGAAGCGACAGTGATCGCGTCGCCGAGACGTCCCAATGACAGCGGACGCAAGCCATTCGGATCGAGGGCGATCACGAGCTGATTCTCGTTCATGACGAGAAGTGCATACGCTCCCTTGATGTATTGCAGGGCATCCTTTACCGCTCCCGGCAAATCCTTGCACTCAGAGCGGGCGATCAGATGTGCGATCACCTCAGTGTCGCTGGTCGTCTGAAAAATGGAGCCCTTTGCTTCCAGTTCTTTTCTAAGCACAGCGGCATTTACGAGATTCCCGTTGTGGGCAACAGCCATGCTGCCTTGTGCATAGCGGAAAAAGAGCGGTTGGGCATTTTCAATCTTGCTCGAGCCAGCCGTTGTATAACGGGTATGGCCGATTGCGATATGACCGCTGAACTTCTCCAGATCGCCCTTGCCAAAAGCCTCTGACACGAGACCCATTCCGCGGTGCTTATACCATTTCTCGCCGTCGGAGGCGCAGATACCTGCGCTCTCCTGACCGCGATGCTGAAGGGCGTGCAGACCCAGATAGGTCAATTGGGATGCTTCTTTGTGGTTGTAGATGCCAAAGACGCCGCATTCTTCGTTCAATTTGTCCCAGATTACCCGATCAAACATGGAATCGCATCCTTCCAGGCTGCTTTCACCTCTTGAGTCGAAGCGTTGATCGCTTCTGTACCGTTCACGTTCACTACCAGACGATCGCCGCCGACCGTACCGATGTTCTCGGCAGGTACGCCATGTTCACCTGCCAATGCGAGAATCGCCGCCGCTTGCTCCCCAGAAGCACTGAGCAAGATGCGAGATTGAGATTCACTGAACAAGAGCACGTCAGCACGCAGTTCGGACGCAAGAGCCACCTGCGCACCGAAGCCTTTGCCGAAGCCAGATTCAGCCAGTGCGACACCCAGACCACCTTCGGACAAATCGTGTGCGGAGTTCACCAGACCTTGGCGAATCGCTGTGAGAACCAGCTTTTGTACTGCCGCTTCCTTAGTCAGATCGATTTGTGGAGGACGTCCGGAAATGCTGCCCGTAGCCATCTTTTGATACTCACTGCCGCCCAGTTCAGCAAAGGTCTCGCCCAACAAGATGATCGCGTCGCCTTCGTTTTTGAAATCCTGGGTCGTAATATGGTCAACATCAGTGATCAAGCCTACCATTCCCACCGTTGGGGTTGGATAGATCGCGTCACCGCTGCGTTCATTGTAAAAGGATACGTTTCCGCCGATAACCGGAGCATCGAGTGCTACGCACGCTTCGCTCATGCCCTCGCACGATTTTTCAAATTGCCAGAACACCTCAGGCTTTTCCGGACTTCCGAAGTTCAAGCAGTCCGTAATCGCCAGCGGCTCTGCACCGGAGCAGACGACGTTACGCGCAGATTCTGCAACCGCAATGGCACCGCCCACTTTTGGATCGAGGTACACATAGCGACCGTTGCAATCCGTACTCATGGCAAGGGCCTTGCGAGTACCGCGCACCATGACAACAGCAGCGTCAGAACCAGGCTTTACAGCTGTGTTTGCACGCACAATGTGATCGTATTGCTCGTATACCCACGCTTTATTCGCCACTGTTGGCTGAGCCAACAAGCTTTTCAGCGTAACATTCAGATCTTTCGGTTCTTGGATGGCTGCCAACACATCTACATTCGCGTTTGCTTCGTAGTAAGCAGGCACCGCAGATGGACGATGGTACACAGGTGCGTCGTCTGCCAAGCTGTCTACTGGCACCTCTGCTACTACCTCACCTTGGTGCAACAGGCGCAGCTGGCTGTCTTCCGTTACTTTGCCCACGACAGCGGACGCCAAACCCCATTTGTCAAAAATCGCAATCGCTTCTGCCTCTTTGCCTTTTTCCACGACGACGAGCATGCGCTCCTGCGATTCAGACAACATCATTTCGTATGCAGACATGCCAGCTTCACGCTGCGGCACGAGGTCCAGATTCATTTCGATACCATTGCCCGCCTTGGACGCCATCTCGGAGCTGGAGCTCGTCAAGCCAGCCGCTCCCATATCCTGAATCCCGACGACGATACCCGTGTCGATCAGCTCCAGGCACGCTTCCAGCAAGAGCTTTTCCATGAATGGATCGCCGACTTGTACTGCCGGGCGTTTTTTCTCCGACTCTTCTGTGAGCTCCTCGGATGCAAAGGTCGCTCCGTGAATACCGTCGCGCCCTGTGCTGGAACCAACGTAGATAACAGGGTTGCCAATACCGGATGCTACCCCTTTTTGAATCTTCTCGTGGTCGATCAAGCCGACGCACATAGCGTTAACAAGCGGATTACCTTCATACGTAGGGTCGAAATTCACTTCGCCACCCACAGTCGGAATCCCGATGCAGTTCCCGTAGCCTGCGATACCTGCAACGACGTTTTCAAACAAATATTTGACGCGAGGAGACTTGAGCTCCCCGAATCGAAGCGAGTTGAGCAGCGCAATCGGACGCGCACCCATCGAGAATACGTCACGGATGATACCGCCCACGCCAGTCGCAGCCCCTTGGTACGGCTCGATCGCAGATGGGTGGTTATGGCTTTCGATTTTGAAAACAACCGCCTGATTGTCACCGATGTCGACAATACCCGCACCTTCCCCTGGTCCTTGCAAAACGCGAGGTCCTTTTGTCGGGAAACGACGCAGGACAGGCTTGGAGTTTTTGTAGGAGCAGTGCTCCGACCACATGACGCTGTACAGACCAGTCTCCGTCCAGTTCGGCTTGCGGCCGAGAATTTCTACGACACGCTGATATTCTTCGTCAGTCAGACCGATTTCTTTGTATAGTTTTTGATCGGCAATTTGTTCGGCTGTCGGTTCTTTATGCGTGAGTTGTGACACTGTTCTGTTCCCTCCAAGTCTTCAGGATCGAGGTAAACATGCGGCGTCCGTCATCGGAAGTCATCCAAGAGTGGACGGCACGCTCCGGGTGAGGCATCATGCCAAGTACGTTTCCACGTTCGTTGCAAATGCCCGCGATGTCTTCTAGTGAACCATTCGGATTCTCGCCATGATAGCGGAAAACGATCTGATTGTTCACTCTCAGCTTCGCCAGCGTTTCTTCATCACAGTAGTAGTTTCCTTCGCCATGCGCGATCGGAATTTGGATGACTTCCCCTGCCGCGAAATCACGGGTAAAGGAGGTAGCGTTGTTTTCCACACGCAATTCGGACAGCTTGCAACGGAATTTCAGTGAACGGTTGCGCAAGAGTGCTCCTGGCAATAGTCCGACTTCGGTCAGGATCTGGAAGCCATTACAGATTCCCATGATCAGCTTGCCTTCTTCTGCTGCCTTCACCACTTGCTCCATGACGGGTGAAAAACGAGCGACTGCACCACAGCGCAGATAATCTCCATAAGAGAATCCGCCTGGCAAGAGAATCGCATCATATTTAGAAAGATCCGTATCGGAATGCCATACGTAATCCACAGGCACTCCCATTACATCTTCAACTGCGTTAAACAAATCAATGTCGGCGTTCGAGCCTGGAAAGACGATAACGGCTACTCGCATATCCTTAGCCCTCCACGATATCAAAGCGATAGTCTTCTACCACCGTATTGGCCAACAGCTTTTCGCACATTTCACGTACACGCTCTTCTGCTTGCGCACGGTCAGAAGTGTTCAATTCCAGCTCCATGTACTTCCCGATGCGCGCATTGTTTACTTCATCAAAACCCAAGGTGTGCAGAGCACCTTTTACAGCGTGTCCTTGCGGGTCCAAAACACTCTCGCGCAATGTTACATAAACAACAGCTTTAAACATGTACGTCTCCTCCTAGTCTCGTAAGCATTTCTTTGTAAGCTTCCTCCACATTGCCCAAATCACGGCGGAAGCGGTCTTTGTCGAGCTTTTCATTCGTTACTGAATCCCAGAAACGGCATGTATCCGGGGATATTTCATCGGCGAGGAGAATCTCCCCGTCCGCTGTTTTTCCAAATTCCAGTTTGAAATCGACCAAGGTAATGTTGCGCTCGCGCAGGTAAGGCACGAGGACCTCATTTACAGCAAGACCCATGCGCTCCAATGTCGCTTGGTCACTCTCGCTCGCAATCCCCAACACTTTGATATGGGAGGCATTCACCAATGGATCTCCCAGTGCGTCATCCTTGTAGTAAAACTCGACAACTGGCTGCGGGAGCACAGTCCCTTCTTCCATGCCAAGACGCTTGGCCAATGAGCCTGCTGCGATATTGCGAACGACTACCTCCAAAGGGATAATCTCCACTTTGCGAACAACTTGCTCTGTGGCGGACAGCAAACGGACAAAATGGTTGTCGATGCCCCGCTCCTTCAGCATGGTGAAAAAGATTGCCGTAATGCGGTTGTTCAGCTCACCTTTTCCGGTGATTTGCGCCCGTTTCTCTCCATTGAATGCTGTTGCGTCGTCTTTGTACTCTACCCAGTACTGATCAGACAAAGATGTCCGATAAATACGTTTTGCCTTACCTTCGTAGAGTTGTTCCTGTTTTTCCACCGTAGGAGTCACCTTCCCAGTCAAAAAGGTTGAGTTTAGGTTAATTCACGAACGTTTCAACTACATTAAAACACAAACATACGCATTTATCAACGAAAAATGCTGGAATACACTTCGACAAACGTTCGGGATTTACACTATATTTTCACACATACATTCTTTAACATTCGTTTACATGCCCTTCATACTGGCTTTATTATAATAGCCGAGAAGACCCCACTTCTCAGCCTTGCATAGCTTGACGAAAGTGGGGGATGAATCGGCGCTGCTAAGGAAGGACCCCTGCTTTTTCGGTTGTTCCCAACACTTTTGTAGAACGTACGTTCCTTTTGTGGTAAACTTTTTATGGGAGGAGGTGAATCATGATGCTACGTAAAAAATCGTTTCAATTACGCATTTTTCCCAATCATGAACAAACAGTACTCATCGAGAAAACATTGGGTTGCAGTCGGTTTGTGTTCAATCGATTTCTGGCACGTTGGAACGAAACCTACAAACAAACTGGCAAGGGGTTAACCTACCATTCTTGTTCTGCTCAATTACCGCAGTTAAAAAAGGAACAGCCCTGGCTCCAAGAAGTAGACAGCACAGCCCTTCAATCTTCCCTCGACAACCTCGCAGATGCTTTCTCACGATTTTTCAAGAAACAAAATGAAGTGCCACGTTTTAAAAGTAAGAAGAATAAAGTCCAGTCATATACCACGAAACACACGAATGGAAACATCAGAATCGACGGTAATCAAATCAAACTGCCGAAACTTGGCTGGGTGACATTTGCAAAATCCAGAGAGGTAGAAGGGCGGATTCTGAATGCAACGGTTAGACGGAATCCAAGTGGGAAGTATTCTGTTTCGGTGCTTTGTGAGGTACCTTACTCTCCGTATATTCCTGTTGAAAAAGAGAAAACCATTGGCATTGACCTGGGTCTCAAAAAATTTGCTACGTTTTCAACGGGGGAAAAGATCGGGAATCCCAAGTACCTTCTTCTGTATGAAAAGAAAATGAACCAATGGCAAAGGAAGCTTTCACATAGGCAAAAAGGCGGGAAAAATTACGAAAAAGCGAGAAGAAAAGTAGCCATCTTGCATGAAAAAGTAGTCAACACCCGAAACGACTTCCTGCATAAACTGTCCACCCGGCTGATTCACGAAAACAAAGTGATCTGTTTGGAGGACCTGCAAGTAAACCACCTGATCAAAAATCACAAGCTGGCCAAAAGTATTGCCGATGCGTCATGGTCTACTTTTCGCTCCATGCTGACATACAAAGCCGAATGGTATGGACGAACGCTCTCCTTTGTCGGTAAACAATTTCCTTCCAGCCAACTTTGCTCCACACCAAACTGCGGGAACCGCAGCAAAGATGTCAAGAATCTGAACTTGCGAGAATGGACATGTTCGAACTGCGGAACACGGCATGACCGTGACGAGAATGCCGCGATCAATATTGAGCGAGAAGGACTTCGTTTGTTGTGTCTCACAACTTAACTGTCGGGACGACAGGGATAGCTTGGCGCATTTCACTTCGGTAGAGGTGACTACCCAAGAATCCCCCACCTCCAAGCAGTAGCGTAGGTGGAGGGAGTGTTCAAGGTAAACTTGTCAGTGGTACAACCAATACGTGAAAGAAGGAATTTCAGATGTTTCCATTTGAAGTGTCTTTTCCTACCAAAATTTACTTTGGCATGGGCGAACTGGAACGTTTGGGCCAAGAAGCAAAATCGATGGGCCAAAAAGCATTGCTCGTCACAGGCGGCAATGCGGCCAAACGTACAGGAATTTTGGACCGCGCCAAGGCTCTGTTGCAGGAAGCTCAAGTGGCGTATCTTGTTTTTGACAAAATCGAACCAAATCCGCGTACAGCAACGGTTGATGCCGGAGCTGCTCTTGCTCGTGAGCATCAGTGTGACTTCATCCTGGCTATCGGTGGCGGCTCCGTGATGGATGCCTCCAAAGCGATTGCGGCAGCAGCCGTTTCTGGACGCCCGATTTACGATTACATGCGGGGAAATCCGAGCGGCTCTGGTCAATTGCTGGTACCCGTTCAGGAAGCATTGCCAATTATGACCGTCCCGACAGTAGCCGCTACAGGTTCGGAAGCAAACCATATCAGTGTCCTGACTCATTGGGACACGCATGAAAAATCTTCGATCAACGGCCCAGCACTTTACCCGAAGATTGCCATTCTTGATCCGTCTGTCACCTTTACCGTTCCAGCTCGGGTCACAGCGGAATCCTGCGCCGATATCTTTTCCCATCTGTTTGAAAACTATTTGATTAGCGCGGAAGGAACCCACGTTCAGGATGGGATTTCCGAAACACTCATTCGTCTCGTCGTCGAGCACTCCATCACAGCGATCCAGCAACCAGACAATGCAGAAGCACGAGCCACCCTTTTGTGGGCGAGTACGCTGGGCATCAGTCCATTCGCTGCTGGCGGTCGTGGTGCTGGTATGCCGTTGCACGGAATTGAACATCCGCTGAGCGGAATCTACGATATGGCTCACGGTCGTGGACTGGCGCTCCTGTCTCTTCCTTATTTTGAACAGGTGATTTTGCAAGACCGTCCCGAGAGACTAGCCCGTATGGGACGTCATTGCTTTGGCGTTACCGTGGAGGACGACGGCGAAGCAGCACGAGCAACGATTGAAGTCGTTCGCCGTTGGTATGAGCGCATGGGAATCACAGAACGTCTGTCTGACTTCGGCGTGAACAAACAATCGCTGGCACAAATGGCTGAAGAAGCGGTTCGCATCGGCGGACGCGGAATCGGGTATCTGCCTAGCTCACGAAAATTGAATGAATCCGATGTGATCGCGATCTACGAGGCTTGCCTGTAATCGAAGCATCAAACACACTGGCGAGCCTTCGCTCAGTTATGTAATAATACAAATTAATCATTAATCAAAATTATTTTACTACGGAGGTTACCACCTATGGCAGATCCACGCATTAATGAACTGGCAAGCCGTCTCGTCCGTTACTCACTCCATTTGCAAAAAGGCGAAAAAGTTCTGATTGAAAATACAGGCCTGCAACCTGAACTCGTTCGTGCACTTGTGCGTGAATCATTTGCAGTTGGGGCTCTGCCTTTGGTCACCTTGAAAGACCAGGAAATCATGCGTGCACTCTATCAAGGCACGAGCGAAGAACACATGGCTCTGATGGCAAAATACGAGTATGACCGGATGAAAGACATGGACGCTTACATCGCTATCCGCGCTTACGACAACATCAACGAGTATGCCGACGTAGCGGAAGACAAAATGGGCATTTATGCTCGCGTCCTGTATCAACCTGTACATACGAACGAGCGCGTTCCGAACAAACGCTGGGTTGTACTGCGCTACCCGAACAAGTCGATGGCGCAACTGTCCAAAATGAGTCTCGAGGGCTTTGAAGACTTCTACTTCTCCGTCTGCAATCTAGACTACGCAAAAATGTCCGCTGCCATGACTCCGTTGAAAGAGCTGATGGAGCGCACCGATCGTGTACGCATTGTCGGTCCAAAAACTGACCTGCGATTCTCCATTAAAGGAATCAATGCCATCAAATGCGACGGCAAACGCAATATCCCGGATGGTGAAGTATACACCGCTCCTGTGCGCGATTCCGTGGAAGGAACGATTTTCTACAACGCGGCATCGATCTACAACGGCGTTACCTTCAATGATGTTCAGTTCACTTTCAAAGAAGGAAAAATCGTGGAAGCGACCAGCTCCAATACCAAAGCATTGAACGACATCCTCGACACTGACGAGGGCGCACGCTATATCGGAGAATTCGCGATCGGCTTCAACCCGCACATCCTCCACCCAATGCTGGACATCCTGTTTGACGAAAAAATCGCGGGCAGCTTCCACTTCACGCCAGGGAATGCTTACACAGTAGCAGACAACGGCAACCGCTCCTCCATTCACTGGGACTTGGTCCAAATCCAACGCCCTGAATACGGCGGCGGCGAAATCTGGTTTGACGATGTGCTGATCAGAAAAGACGGGATCTTTGTGTTGCCAGAGCTGGAAGGCTTGAATCCGGAGAATTTGATTTAAATGAAATGAATGAAAAAATGGGTTAGGGAATGAGGTTCCCTAGCCCATTTTCTATTGTTCAGAGAAAATAAAGTATTAGACTGGCCTGGTCCATTGAGCTATCGTACCCGTTAGTTGAATCCTAAACTGTCCAAAATTGAATTTATAAACTCAGTTTTTTCATCCGTATACAGTAGTTTATCTTTTTCGTGTTTCTGGGAGAGTTTCACTTTCAACTCTTGATATTCGTTTAGTGCTGCGTCATTTTTCAATAAATAGTCTCTAAATGCAAGTATCTTTTCTAGATACAAACTGCCTGTTTGGAACATGTGAATTTGATGAGTTCTTGGCTCACCCTTACTGAAATAATGTCTGTCGGGAAGTATGTTTGTTCCCCTATAAGCATATCCAAGCCTCTCTAAGCCTTGGACACATTCACTCCCATGTTGATAATCTTTTAATTCAATTCCAATATCAATTATAGGTTTCGCCGATAAGTTTTTCACAGCCGTACTGCCTATATGGTGGACTGCCAAGATAAGTTCGCCAAGTTCATTTTCTATCTGTGTTTTCTCCCATATAAATTCCTTCTCCCACTCTGCCGTCCAAGCGATAAGAAAGACTTTACCTTTGGGTAGTCCTAGCACTCCTATCACCTCTGCATCAAATTAATCATTCTATTATAATCCAAATTCGTTGAGCGTAACTGCCCGTTAGTTCAACGGTCCTGGTCTAAAACTTTGTTATCTCTGTACAGATGCAGACCATTCAGTCGCAAGCAAAACCAAATCAAGCTAACGATCGCAGTATATCATCGATTTTTTTGCCGTTGGAAATAATTCCGTTATTCATCCAAGTTAGAAAATCAACCTCGTAAACGCGGTTGTTTCGTACAGCAGGCAGATCACGCCACTCTGGCTGCTCCAGCAGTTCCCTCTCCTTTCCTTCTGCCTGACTATGCCACTTATCGAAAGTAATGAACAGATGATCCGCGGTTAACGTACGCAGGTCCTCTACAGAGAGATTGAACATGCCCGGCCTATTCGCTTTTGAAGCTACACCTACTGCGGAATGGGAGCGCAAGCCAACATCGCCATAGAGAACAGTCGAAACAAAGCCTTGCCCTTCTCCCGCATATTGGATGATGTGGTCCGCCGAGATACGTAAAAAAGCGACCGTTTCACCTTTCATAACCTGACTCAGCGTATGACTCGTGCTCCGTGCTTTGAAATCATACTTTGCGATAGCATCGTCGGCCAACTCCGTCCGACCGAAATAATCAGCGACGGTACGCAGCAGCGTACGCCAATTACTTGTCTGCTCACGCAGGATGCACGTGTTGGATATGCGTCGGCACTGAGAATATTGCAGTTGCTCGTAACGATCTATAAGCAATATCAAATCCGGCTTATAACCGGAAAGCGCGTCAAAGTTGCCGCCGTTCTCGTCGAACGTCGGAATATGGTTTAAGCCTAGATAGTCTTGTTTTCCCCATTTCGCATGCCAATACTGGGCGATAGGCTGCATATCCAGCGCGACTATGAAATCCTCCAAATACGGCGCTACTACTCTAAGCTGTCCCTTGCGGCTGCGACGGTATTGTCCGGGCGATATGCCTACCGTCTGCTTGAAACGACGATTGAAATAATATTCATTGTTGAAACCTGCATTCAGCGCAATATCGAGCAGCTTGTCATCGGCGCTTGCCAGCCACTTCTTGGCTTGATTAATCCGTACTTCATTCAAGTACTGAAGCGGTACTTGACCCGTAGCCTCTTTGAACAGACGGGTATACTTCCAGCGATCAATGCCTGCGAGGGAGGACAGCTCCTCCAAGTTCAGAAGCTCACGGTAATACTGATGAATATGCCGTATGCTAAGCTCTACCCCATTCCGCTCGATATCCGTTCCCTTATCCTCGGCTGCAGGTGCATTTTGGCGGAATAGAAAGAGCAGCAGCTCTTGAAATCTCACAAATCGTTGGAACAGCTCGAGCTCGTCGCTCGCCCCGCGGAGCTCATATAACTCATCAAGCAGCTCCATCGTCTTCGCGAAGGGTGCGCAGGCAAGCTCTTGCTTATCCGGCAGCAAGCTCGAAGCTGCTTCATAGCCGCTCGTTTCGAAGCACACTTGGTAATAGCTGCAGCTCATAACCTCTTGATCAACATATAAAGATCTTCCTGGCCCCTGCAAATAGCATTTTCCTTGTCCCGTCCCGCTCATTATAATGAGCAGTTCAAAGCTTTCCTTATCGTTTCTATCGCTGCCGTCCAAATCACTCATTTCTGCTTGCTCGCCCGCAACGACTAAGCGGATCGATCGCAGCGCATATTGGACTAAAGGAGCAGTCCCAGCTTGTTTGCGCTGTTCAATATCCATCGTTACTATCAACCGCCTTTTAATTGATATTCATTCTCAATGAATATAGTGTAAATCAAATCGAGCCACCCATCAACCTTCGTTGAAAAGCGGCTCTTTCTCAATTATGGCGATGAGTCCCGCCAATGAACTTAATCACTCTTATTTCCTGCTAAGAAGCCAATAATCGAAGTAAATCATCCATCTTCAACCCGTTGGCCGTAATGGCTCCCGTCTGCCAATACGATCTCTCTACGGGATATACATGGCCGTTCTTAAATGCAGGAACGGTCTGCCATAACGGATCTGCCTTCATTTCCTCAAGCGCTTTCGTGTTGCTCTCATCCTCCCACGTCCCGTTGGACGGAAGCAAAATAATATGGTCCGCGTCAAGCTCCGGAATGACCTCCTTCGACAAGACGATATTGCCCTCCGTCATCGCCTCGGCGAACCTCGGCGCCTTCAGCCCAAGATCCTCATACAAGATTTGTCCGACAAACGTGTTATGAATGCCGAAAATATTAATCGATTTATCTACGACGTTCATCCGCAGAACAACAAGCTTCTCATCGCCGATCGCCGCGTTCAGCTTCGCCTTCACATCGACAATACGGGCTTCGTAATCGGCAAGAACCTGCTCCGCCTTGTCGCTGAGACCAAGCAATTCGGCGATTAAGGTCAATGTTTTGCGCGAATCCGCAAGTACGTCGTCCGGCAAGCGGAACGTCGGCGCAACCTTGGAATAGAGCGCGTATTGTGCTACATCGACCTCTCCGGCGCCGATGATCAAGTCCGGCTCGGACACAAGCATGGCTTCGATGCTGCCGGTCACGTCGAACAACGGCACTTCCAGCTTCAAATAATCCTGCTTGCCCCACATCGGGTTATAATATTGGACAATAGGCGTTACCCCAAGCGCAACCAAATAATCTTCACGATAAAGAGCTGAGATTCGCTTTGGATTTGTCGGAATCTCTACCTCTCCGAAGCCATCGGTTACGACGCGCGTTTCCGTCTGAGGCGGAGCTTCGCTTGGCGCTGCCGTTGCCTGTGCAGGCTGATCGGTAGTCACCGTGGCCACAGCTTGATCGCCTGTCGAGCCGCAACCTGTCACCGTAATCATTGCTGCCGTTATAAGCGATATCCATCCTGTTTTCATAAATCCCGATCTTGCCATGATTAAATTCACTCCAATAAGTTTTATGTTTTGTAGCAAAACAATTCGTTGATTTATAGTGATAATCATTATCATCTTACTTGAGTAAATTTTACCCCAAATTGGATTGCATGCTCAATACACATTCTCTACGACCAGCTTTATACAAACTCGTCACTTCCTGACTAACGAAAAACAATAAAAAAAGGAGCCTCGCATAAGAGGCCCTATCCACCTGCACTGTCTATGAGGTATGCTGAATCAGCTCGGGAAGCATTCGGAGCAGCCGCCGATCATATGCGCATCCCTTTTTCTGACTCAACTTTTAACGTCAGACCCCACTTAAGCGATTGAGCGGCTAGGATTTGCGAACAGGTAAATATGCTTTTGGAATTTTACAGGCGACACTGTAAGCGGGATTGAACACGTTGGCCACCTCATATTCGACGACTTGGCCGAGCAGCAGGCTTGCTTCATTTACCGAGAGCCGATAGTCTTCGACTAGCAAGGAGAGCATTTCAGTAGCTGCGTGCTGAAGCGCTTGTTCGAGCGGTCTGGCGTTGCCGATGCAAGACAAGTGAGTGTCGGACTCCACCCTCTCAATAAAACAAGAGATATTCTTATTAATCCTACCAAATTTTACGGGTTTCTTTCACCGGTGAATCTCTGTTATTCTAGGTCATGCCAAACAAAACAGCCGAAACTTCCTCTCGAATGGAAGTGCGGGGGATCTTTTTTACTTGCAGATGAGAGATCTGCATGGGGTGAATCGCCAAAGTGCGTAGGGTTGTTTCCTCAATCCGAATCCGTCAACTAACCTCGTAGGCAAAAAAAAGGAGACGATGTGAATATGAAACGCCTTGGTACTATTGCAATCGCGACATTGGGATTGGGATTTGTTCTTTCCGGCTTTTCTAACACAGCTTCTGCCGCTACCACATGTCCGCAATACGGGTATCAACCATATATGCAACCTGTCCAACCGCAAATGCAAGCACCTTACGCAGCACCAGCGAATCAACAGCAGCCAGCTCAACAGCCAGTAAAACAAGCTAACCAACAAGTGGATGCTTCCTCTGTTGGGAAGCAAGTAACTGATTTGGTAAACCAAGAGCGTGCAAAAGCAGGTCTGAAGCCAGTGGAACTGGATGCTTCCCTGAACAAAGTTGCACAAGCAAAAGCGGCTGATATGTCCAACAACAACTACTTTGACCATACAAGCCCTACGTATGGCTCTCCATTTGACATGATGAAACAATTCGGTGTATCTTCTATGACCGCGGGTGAGAACATCGCCATGGGTCAACGCACCGCTGAGGAAGTCATGAACCAATGGATGAACAGTGAAGGACACCGTCAAAACATCATGAATCCTTCCTTCACCAAAATCGGTGTAGGCTTTGTGAATGGATACTGGGTACAAGAATTCATCGGATAATGAAATTGGATATAAATGCCGAGTCCTCTAGCGGGGACCCGGCTTTCTTGTTTTTTCGAAGCCTTGTCTGGAGTGGCCCTTGAACATCTATCTCCGTGAAAAGCCAACAGCTAGCTTTATACGCTTTATTCAGATTTACTTCCCATTTCTAGTTGGTTTGTCTTAGTCCTTGCATATTCGTATCGTTGTATTTACGTATTTTATCTGCTTCTGGTAAAACAGCTCCCTGAATTGAAAAGTCTGACAGGGTTACATTCCTACTCGATTTTCTTAAGGGTTTGTTCTCTTGGTTACGTGCCTGTTCCATTTTTTTATATGCCTGTAGTGCTTCCTTATCCCCTTGGTTAATGGCCCCAGCCCAAGTAGCCAATGATATTCCAGCAACAATTACCGCACCTATCAATGTCCATGTGTATTTATTCATAACTCCCCCAAAGTTAATTCGTTTCGTTATAAGAATATTCTGTTAAAATTTGAATTCCCATGAATCATGCAATAAAAAAAATGGAGACATTGAAGCGTCTCCATTTTTTTGCGATCATTTCATCCATACGGCAACCTGACCTCAAAACATGTACGAATCAAATCACTTTGAACAGAAATCGTTCCCCGATGCTTCTCGACGATATTTTTTGCAATAAACAGGCCGAGTCCTGTGCCTCCCCCTTGATGCGTTCGCGCTTTATCGCCCGTAAAAAACATTTCAAAAATATGCGGCAGCGCCTCCTCAGGTATCTGGTCACCGTAATTCATGATTTGTACGACCACTTCATCGCCCTCACGATAAGCGTTCAAATCGATAAATTGGCCATCGCCCCCGTAGCGTATCGCGTTGGTCAGGATATTCTCAAATACGCGCGCCAACAGCTCTCCATCTCCCACGATTACTAACTGAGCAGCAATCGTACATCGTGCGACTAGCTCATTTTTCTCAAAGGAAGGATACATCTCTTCATTTAACTGGACAAGCAATTCACTCAAATCAATGACCTTTTGCTCGAGGTTGACCATGCCGTAATTCATTCTCGTAATTTCGAAGAGCTCATCAATCAGCTTTTCCAATCGTTGCGACTTGGTAAAAGCAATCGTCGCATAATGCCGCATTTGTTCTTTTGGCATCTGCTCGTCTCGTAAAACTAAATCTAAATAACCCAGTACGGATGTCAGCGGTGTGCGTAAATCGTGCGCCAGATTCAAAACAAGCTGATCCTTGCTGCTTTCGGCGAAATCTCCTCTTTCTACCGCCTTTTGCAGCATTTCACTTGCCAGATTGATATCCTTGGCGATATCTGCGAACTCATCATTGGATGGAATATGGACATGCCGAGTAAAGTCTCCACTGGCGAGATAATGAATGCCCGTGGAAATCTCCCGAAAGTAGCTCGCATACCGTTTGGTCAGGTGATAGAAATACAAGATCGCAATGGGAGCAAAGACAAGCAAAAAGAAATTGATATCCCCCATCTCCCTGATGAAACGGCGAACCTGGGCGAGCGGATCTTCGTACTTAACCTCCATCCGATAGTAAAACTGGAGTACTTTATAAAGCAGAAAGGTTACGATACCGGCCAGAAGCATGCCAAGCCCAAGAAGCCCAAGCATTTTGGAACGAAAGCTATGTCTCCTCTTCACCATGGAAAAAATGAACCACTCCCTATCCCAATTTTCGTCCAGAGATCAATCATGATAGACTCGTTTAACACGTTCTCCCAAACAGCTTACCAGCTCGTTCGTAATGGTTTTACATTGATGGGCCATTTCCTCGGCAGTGATACCCTCTTCTTGATCTCTGCCGATAAAGGTAACAACATCCCCTTTTTGCACCTCTTCCATGTCTGTAATATCTACAATAAGCTGATCCATGCAGACAAACCCAATAATCGGTCTCCTTTTTCCTCTGATCAAGCAGGTAGCGCCCGATTGTGACAGCATACGCGGAACCCCATCTGCATATCCGATGGATACGATGGCAATCTTGCTGTCTTTCTGCGCTGTGTGGGCGCGTCCATAGCCCACATATGCTCCTTTTTCCACCTGTTTCACCTGTACAATTCTTGCTTTCAGTGATAACACAGGCCGTAGGTCGACGCTTGTTTTTACCTTATCGCCCTGCTTGCTCAACATCCCGTAGAGAGCGATCCCAATCCGAGCATAATCGTATTGCAGCTCCCCGTAATTCAGCACGCCGTAACTGCTCTGAACGTGCAGCTTCTGTGGATCGATCCCCTTTTCTTTCAGCTGTTCGATCACTTTTTGGAAACGGGCGATTTGATTTTTCGTGTATTCGATATCCGAAGCTTCCAAACTGTCAGCCACACTCAGATGCGTAAAGGTACCGCATACCTGCAAATTTTTATAACGATACATGGCCGCAATTTTTTCTGTGTGTTCCCAAGATTCCCCGAGTCTCCCCATCCCCGTGTCGATCTTGATATGAACAGGGATTTTCACGTTGTAGCCATTCAGCTTTTGGGCATATTCGTCATCTACTACGGTTTGCGTCAGTCTGAAACGGGCGATTTGGCGTATCCGTCGTTCATCGGTATAGCCAAGCACCAGAATCTTCCCTTTTACGCCTTTCTTCCGTAGCTCGATTCCTTCATCGATTGTGGCAACTGCGAAGTGATCAATCCCGAGCTTGTTTAAGAACCTCGCGATTTGCCATCCGCCGTGGCCATATGACTGCGCCTTGACGACTGCCATCACTACACAATCCTTCGGGAGAACCCGCTCGATTTCCCTGACATTATGTTGGAGATGAGGAAGATGGATATCAGCCCATGCTCTTCCTGTTTGATCCGGTTTCCCACCTCGAAAGCGCTGGATCAGCCTCATCGCTATCACAGAAAGAACAAACGACAGCACCGTGACCAATGTAAAATGCACCAAGCTGTTTTCAACAAGCAGCCCTGTCAGTCCCGTTACTTTGGCCGCTCCGCGAATGAGCACAACACACAGCGGATGAATGACATAAACATACAGGCTCAGCTTTCGTAAGATTGGGCGATTTTTGCCTTTCCAGAACAACAGTAGTTGAAAGAGAAAATACATGCACGGTATCAAAAAAATATACATACTGTCATGACGTTGCAGCTGATAAGCGTGTAAAAGCAAGCCTTCCATTACCAGCATACTTCCGAACAAAACAAACCCGATGGCATACGGTGCGACCTTTTTCTTTTTCCGTCTGCGGGTATTGGCAATCATCCCTCCCATGACAATAAACACAGGGGCAAAAAATATACCGTTCCGCGTGTAATCAAACAGGGTAAACATCGATTGATAGATACTGTCCACATATGGATTCATCTGTGCAAATCCATAGTAACTGTCTCCCAATAGCCCGATGCCATACAGCAGCAAAGTCACCCAAAACGTGTTCCATGCGGATAGTCTTGTATACAAAAAGGTACTAATACACACCCCCAACATAATGCCAGGGAAATACCACAGATGATACAAGGTCCCGTTAAACAAGAGGTCTTTCACGACTGAAAATACGGTAAGTTGATCTGTAAAATACCCTGCATACACATTCACTGGAAGATAGAGAAGAATCGAAAGCAAATATAGCTTTCCTACTTTCCATAAAAACTGCTTCAGCATAGACGCATTTCTGTTGCGATCTGTGCCAAGCTTTTGCAAGAAGAAAAATCCTGTGCACATAAAGAAAAATGGAACCGCAACCCTGGCAATTGTTCGTGTCAGTGTAAAGTCAGCCCATTCGCTAATGGACAGCAGGGGAGAAGTATGGATTGCGATGACAAGGATCGCTGCAATGATGCGGAATTGATCCAGCCCGCCATACTGTTTTTCACTCCCCACGTTCATTACGTGCCTCCTGATGAAACACTGTAATGATAAATCCATCCACGTTGTTGCCCGATATTTCGTATTTCTCACCAGCAACAATCGGGATGTGCGTAACTGTATCGCTAGCCTTTACATAGTAGATTTCAATGCTCTCATCATCCACTAGCAAATGCTCCTGATGAAATTCGTAGTTTTTCACATACTCGATATACTCTTCCAGACAAAGCTGAAGCTTTTCCATTAAAACAGCATGTGGATAGCCCACATACCGAAAATGCCAAGGCTCATCCGAAATCCCTGTCAGCTGTTCCTTGTCTTTGTCGTAGCGTTTGATAAACCCATATTGACTGGCACGTTGGCGAAACATTCGGCATACGCCATGATCGGGAAAAGAAGGGCAAATAAAATCGATCTCTTCTCTCTTCTCCCCTACATCTATCGCAAGCCCTGTCTGATGCTCACTTTCATTCGGACGCGCAACAAATTGACTAGTAAACACCTGTCCATTTTCGAGCAAGGATTGATCATAAATATCCTTTTGTTCCGTCTTGCTGCGAAAGCCACTGACAGGTACGATTGTATGCTCTGCGTTGCAGGCTTTCAGCAGTTTGGCAAACATCTTCGCAGCCGTGTTTTCCAGCATCATATTGTTGTGTGCTCCATCGATCAGCCGCATGCGGTTCAGTAGGATACCGTCGTCTGTTTGCCAGCGGATCGGGTACTGGCGATTCACCAAAATCAGATGGCCGTGATGCAGATTGTCGCTGTTCAAAGAAATCGTCGAGACGTGAAGTTGTGTCATCGATTAGTCCTCCTCCAACGCTAGCATAATCAATGTATCAAGAAGTTCTTTATAGGAAATCCCCGCAGCACGCAGCATGCTTGGATACCTGCTTTTCGAGGTAAAGCCGGGGATCGTATTCACTTCGTTAAACACAATGTCTCCGTCTGGTGTGACAAACATATCCACGCGAGCGAAGCCACGACAGCCAAAAACCTGATAGAGATGGGTCGCTGTTTGCTTGATTTTATGAGCGAGCTCTTCGTCAATTCTTGCTGGAACATGGATATGGGCAGTCTCCAATGAATACTTTTCTGTATAATTGAAAAAGCCTTGGAGCAATTCGATCTCATCCACTTCCCCCACAATAACCTCACGATTTCCTAGTACCGCGCAGCCTACCTCAAATCCCACGATGTTTTCCTCGATGACTACTTTGTCATCATGCAAAAGGGCGTTTTCTATCCCGATGACCAATTCTGATGGGCTGTATGCTTTCGTAATCCCAATGGAAGACCCTGCCTTTGCCGGTTTGACATATAAAGGGAATCCCAGTGCTTCGGTGGCAGATTGAACAGTTGCCAGATCAGTATTTGGATAAACGGTAACGGATCTTGGCGTTTTGATACCGGAGCTTTCCGCCAACGTGTGGGCGATATCCTTATCCATACAAATCGCAGAGGATAGCGTGTGACAACCGACATAAGGAATTCCGGCGAGCTCCAATAGCCCTTGCACCGTTCCATCCTCTCCGTTTTTTCCATGCAAAATCGGGAACACCACATCAACCTTCGTGACCGTCATGGTACCGTTCTCCTGTGAAACAATTCCCCGCACCTGTCTGCAAGGAGAAAGGAAGGCAGGCACACACTTCTCACTTTGATGCCAACTGTCATTTCGAATACTTTCGATGTTGCCGGTATATCGCAGCCATTGCCCTTCCCTCGTAATTCCTAGCAAAATCACCTCATACTTTTCCAGACACAAACTCTCCAGCACCGAACTCGTAGATTTAAGAGATACTTCATACTCCGAAGAACATCCCCCAAACAAAATCGCTACAGTCAATTTATTCATACTCATTCACTCCTTCTTTTCTGTTCACGTAGCTTGTTACAATCACGCCGCTCATGTTGTCACCCGAAATCTCATAGTTGCTAGCAATCGGTACTTTGAGCGTCATCTCTTGATCGACAGGGTAGTAGTTAATTTCATAGATCTTCCCATCGTTTGTCACGGAGATCCTTCTTTCGTCTTTTAGGTAATCCAAGTATTCCTCGAGCGAAAAGTTATTCTGCTTCATGATCGCACTATGCGGCAAACCAACATATCGGAAATGCCAAGGCTCGAATTCCGTTCCTGTAATGGCTACCTTGTCCTTTGGGTAGCGCAAAATAAAACCGTATTTCCATGAATAATCTTTCAACCACTTGCCTTCAGGGGCGCGCTCCATTTTCATTTGCGTCGATCCAATATCAAGCGCGGAACCTACATTATGTTCGCTGTAACCGCTCGGCATCGCATACGCTGGCCCCATTTCTGCATATAGCTGATCTTGTTCTTCCTTGCCTCGATAACCGCTGTTCAGGATAAAGTGGCTCACGTTATCTTGCTGCGCAGCTTTGATCATCTCCAAAAATTCTTTGGCTACACTCTCTGACACTTCGATTCTGTGATCGAGCAAACGATAGCCTTGTAACAGTTCTTCATTCTCAGACAACCGAACCACATCGTTTTTTACCCCTGCCTCATGAACCGGATACTCTTTATTGACCAAGAGAAGGTCTCCTTGATAAATTTGATCCTTTGTTATTTGTATCGATTGGTGCTCCACCTCGGTAGCCTCTCCCAACGCTTCAGTGTGTCCCCCAATATTAGGTGGTCCATCTGCTATTTTTTGAATCACGATATATCCAAACAGCAAAAGCATCACAAGCCAAAAAACCCTCTTTTTCATTTACAGTTCCTCCTTCACTTACACATGTAGGATAGGGAAAACTGTTAAAATAAAAAGTAGGGTAAATATAAAATAATTTTAAAGTTGGCCATTCATTTTTATAAAGATGCTAGCTGGATAGAGAGGGGGTCAGAGCATGAACAAAACAGACCGTTTGTTGGCAATCGTTCTGGAGCTGCAGCGCAAAGGTACGTTACGCGCAGAAGATTTGTCCGCGACCTTCGAGACGAGCATCCGGACGATTTATCGTGATATGCAGGCATTGAGCGAAGCAGGCGTCCCCATCGTTGGGGCACCGGGTCAGGGCTATTCGTTAATGGAAGGATATTTTCTGCCGCCCGTCAGTTTTTCGGTAGAAGAAGCCGTTGCACTCTTGATCGGAGCAGACTTGGTCGAGCAAGCATTTGACCAAAACTTTGGCAATAGCGCAAGAGCCGTACAGCGCAAAGTAGAAGCGATCCTGTCTGCCGATGTAGGCGAACAAGCCAGCCGTATCCGCTCAACCTTTCGCCTCATAAGCCCCAGAGCGAACAATTTGCGCGAGCAGGAAAAAGCGCATGCACAACTCCTCCACGATGCGATCATCAATGAACGGAAGGTGCGGTTTCGCTATCGGAGGGGCACACCTGGGGAGGGTGACGATCGTGAAACAGTGCGTGACGTTGCTCCATATGGTCTAGTGCTGGTTCGTGATTCTTGGACATTACTCGCTCATTGCGATCTGCGACAGGCTATTCGTCGATTCCGCCTGTCACGCATGAGCGGCCTGATTGTATTGGAAGACCGCTTTATCCTCCCTGACCATTTCAATTTTGAAGAATACAAGCCTCTCGACGATCGATCCCTGGAGGTGCAGATCATCATCAGCACAGCTGTCGCTGATCGGGTAAAAGAATCGGGCTATTTTTTTATAGAAGAGATTACAGAGCATCCGGACGGCTTTCTCGTCAGATTGCGCGTCAGACAAATCGAAGAAATATTGTCTTGGGTACTGGGGCTGGGGGCTGATGCGGTTGTTCTTACGCCTGAATCCTTGCGTAGCCGAATGCGCGAAGAAGCCAAACAATTATTCGAACGCTACTGACATACTGCTGTCAGTAGCGTTCGAATATGATAAAAGCAAGAAAACCAAGAGGAGCTGATTCGCCCATGAATACAAAGGAAATCGTGAAAAAATTTGAAGACGTGACAAACCACTACCTGCATGAATTAGAAGGCTTCACCATGGAACAACTCTTGCAAAAACCAAGTGAAGATGAATGGTCGATCGGTCAAATGTACCTTCACTTGATCCAATCTGCCCGGTATTTTCAACTGGGAAGTATCGAGAAGTGTAGACAAGGAGGTCCTGCTGTCACAGAAGCAGGTACCGAAAAATCCGAGATCGGGCAGACGATATTTGCTCAAGGCTCCTTGCCTCCCATTCGCGTGAAAGTCCCTGCCTCCCCGGAGTACACACCCTCACAACCGGAGAGCAAGGAGCAATTGCATGATGGACTCATCAGCGTGCTCACACAAATGAAAGAGCTGGAACCGACTCTAGACGAAATTCCTGCGCATCACACGGCGGCTCACCCAGCCTTCGGTCCGCTGACGGCCAAGGAATGGTTTGCCGTCGTAGAAATGCACTATCGTCATCACCTGCTCCAGCTCAACCGACTGAAGGGTTAGTTTTTTTCTCCAAACATCCCCGCAAGCTTTTGATAGGTCGGTGGAAACTCTGCCTGATAACGCAAGAAAGACGGGATCGGGTAGCGGATTCCGCCTTTTTGCGTTCCGACTAATCCCTCCACCAGCTCGGCGGCATCGCGAAAATGAAAGCTGAAGGCCATCTCATGATCCTGTGTCTGGGCAAACAATCTGTCGCCATAACACGGTACGATCACTTGCGGCTGTCCCGTCTGGATCGGTTTGATGGCAATGTCCGCACAGTCGGCCCGACTGGAAAAGGTGGAAGGAATCGACCCACCGCGCTTGTACAGCATCCCCGCCACCAATCGCATGACCTGTGCCGCATTGCCGTAAATCACGACGACATCTGGCTCGATCTCTGCTCGCTCCAGTGGAAATGATACGTAGTAGCCGCTTTCTTCTGCTGAAAATTTCGGAACATCCAGCTCGCTTTTCGCCCCATTTTCCAGTGAATCTGTATACATCCCACAGGCGAGATGACCCTCTGAATAAAACGCTGGCTGCTCTTCATAGCCAAAAGCCACCTGCGCGATCGGACAGGACAGATCGGCTCCATTCATCGCGATGCTCCAGCCATAACGCCTTGAAAAACCGACAGCTTGGCAAATGGTAATCGGATAACCCAGATCACGGACAGGTCGCTTTGCCTTTGACGGCAGAGCGGCTTCTTCTTTTCGGATGCTAACTCCTACAGGAAAGGTCTCAGTCCTCGCATACATTTGAAGCGCTTGATTCAGCTCGATAGCGTTCATTCCATTTGCCCCCTCGTTTTTCACATGCAATGCTCATACTCCGAATTTTTCGTCTTTTTTGCCCAAAGTCCTGTCACTCCCTACATTTTTCTCGAAGCTTACAACATCGTAAGGTAATGGAAAGGTTAATCGATAGGGAGTCGAAACAATCCCTGTTAGGATAAAAAAAGACTACACGTATGACTTGGGATGGCTGGAGGGTTCACAATGAAAAAGTTCGCATGGCTGGGCACGGCGCTTCTCGTCTTTTTGTTAATGGGATGCTCCTCCAGTTCACCAGATACAGTACACGGGCTCGGAAAAGAAGAAGCGGCGCAAATCGCTGCAGCCGCTGTTAGACAATATTATCAGATGGATGTTGATATGACTGATCGGGAAATCACGCTGGAGGACCCAACCAATTCGGTATACAGAGGAGTACCTGTTCACGCCGTACTGAAACGCGAACCTGTGAGTGGCGATGTCCATGGCTTTCACGCCATCATCGAACCGAGGTCAAAGCAAATTCTTTCTCTGTCGATTGACGTTATTGGAATAAACGGAGAAATGGCGACAAAAACGATGACAGAAGCAGATTTGGAAAAGACGGCATCAGATTTCATCCGCTCGAAAAACCTGCTTGCGACAAACGACTTCCAATTGGTGAAAGCTTCTGACGCTCATTCCAATGACGCCAAGCGTTACTTTTATTACACAGATGGCCTAAATGATGTGGCAATCGGAGTGGACCCAGGCCTGCAACAGGTCGTTACGTTCACGTATGATTGACGCACCCTAATCCTTTACAATTACAGTGGGTTCTCCGTTACGACCGCAATCGCTTTTGTAACGGAGAACCCATTGCTGTTAGTTTCCGCTGTATTTATCCTCAATTTCCTCTCTCATTTCCTGATAGGTCTCGGTTGTGAGACTCACCAAGTAATTGGTAAGCTCCTCCTTGGACTGTGTAGCCAACGCTTCTCTTTCTTGCCTTTTCCCAGTAAGGTACTCCCTCGCTTCATTGCCAATCTTGCCACTCGCAGACAAATGCTCGATCGCCATTCCGATGTTCAAGCTCTCCCGCCAGTTTTTCTCGTACCAGTCCCGGTCGTAAGCATCCACCCATTTTTTGCGGTCGATCAGCACGGCGTCTGCTTCTGTCAAAGCATCTCGTTTCCACTGCTCCCACTTCTGGGCAATTTCTTTCGCGCGTTCCAGCTCTTGCTTGAACTGCTCGCGGTTCGTCACATTTGCATACAGACCTTCTGACGCGTGGGCAATCTCCTTCAATTGCTTCTGCCCTTCTGCATTCACGTCAAAACCGATGACGTTTAACAACGGCATAATTTTGGACTGGGACAATTCCTTGGCTACTGCCACCGGATTGCCATCGCACGTCTCGATACCGTCACTGACCAGATAGATGACATTCGTATTTTTATCCGCTTCGAATCCCGCCAAATCCTCCTGAGCGAGACGCAAGGAGTGCGCAATGGATGTCCAGCCCGTCGGCTCAAACATGCCAAGTGCTTGCTCAAGACCTTTCGCATCGTAGGCTTGCAATGGATAGACCATCTCACTGCTACCACAGGAGAGCTGTTTATGCTCATCCGCATTGCTGCCCTTATGTCCATACACGCGCAGCGAGATTCTCGCCTCTTCAGGCAGTGCTTCCGCGAATTCCTGGATCGCTTCCTTGGCGAGCTGCATTTTCGTTTTGTCCCCAATTTTCCCAGCCATGCTACCGCTTGCATCCAGGATGATTTCTACATTGAAATTTTCCCGAAACTGAAAGCGGGCGTCCTCGATGTCCGGACTCCCATACGAAGCCATTCTCCAGCGGTCTACAACCATTTTGGGACTGAGGTAATCCTCGGAAAACAAAGTGAGTAGCTGATTCCAGTACAAATCCATGTACGCTTCATTCATCCCGTCGACCAGGGTAGGCATTTTATCCAAAACCTGTATGATCTCAGCTCGATGCGGATAAGCTGCGTGGAAAAATTGTGTGCCAGCAAGCGGTCCGGGCTGTGAAGCAATCAATTCCTGTGTCGTCTGCGGCCATTGATTTTGCCGAATCCCAGTACCCGCTCCTATTGCGCCCAGTGAACAGCCAGAAAGCAGCAGCATGATCAAGATGCTGTTGATCATGAGCGACATCCGCATTTTGGTGTTACGCATTCGGTCCTATCCTCCTTGCCTTGTTGCCATGTTGATCAGATCGCCGCGTTTTTCTTTCGGATGAACGCCAGATGGTTTCTTTTGATAAAAGGCATACCGATGGCGAGGACTATTTCCTCCAGCCCTCATCATCCGAGAATAGGGATCTCGATGTAAAACCAGTCATTAACTTTATCTATAAACCCGATCCGTCTGCTTTCGCCCATCTGATAAATTTGCTCGGAGTAAGCGGGAATGAAGTCAAACCCCATCGATTCTGAGTTGTATTCCACAGAAGTTTTTACTTCAATCCGCTTTTCACTATTGAACAATTTGATAGACGAACCGCTGAGCGTTGCTTTGTTATCCACTAGCACTTTGCGCACTACGCCCGGAATTTTGGCTTTTGCATTCGATAACCCTGCATATACATAAGCTTGCAACTGAAAATTTCCAGGTAATGCACTGTTCAATGCCCTGTCAATTGCTCCATATTTGATCTCGCTATTGGACCAATCCGGATGTGCAGCCGCAAGATGATTCATTGCAAGCTTTACCTTCGGCCAGACATAATCTGGATTGAACTGCGCATTGATTGACGTATCATACAGCAATATAGCTTTTTCCATCTCATCATAAATATCCTTCACCGCCGCAATACTCGCCTGCTGCGCACTGTTCGACGCCTGCTCCTTGTCTACAAAAATGGTCGAAAAGTTGAAAAGCGCAACAAACACCAGCATGAACATAAACCAGTAAATCGTCAGGGTGAAGATCGTCATATTTCCACGTTCATTTTGCAAGTGACGCAGTATACGTACCATCTAGTTCATCACCCTGCTCTTCATTTCCCGATCAAACGAGATATATCGGTCTTCCTCTTTGATATAGAGCCAGTCAGGAAGAAATCCCAGCTCCATCTGCACACCGACCTTAGCCGTAAAATATCCGTTGCCATCCCATGTGATATCGCCCTCATCGAAGGAAATGTAGCCTCCTGCCGCGTTCACCACGTTTTTGGCAGCTTGTATAGCTTCTCCCGAGTTTCCCGTTATGGCGTACACCTTCGCCGCCTCATTTGCTGCCGACTGAGAGATGATTACGCCGTAGACGCCCACAAGAAACTGCCAGCAAATCAGCATGATCAGAAAGACGAACGGCAGTATGGCGATAAACTCTACGGTGACCGAGCCCTTTTCATTGGAAACGATCTTCTTCAGGCGCATTCTTCGCTCATCTCCTCTCGAACTTATTTGCAAGCTACCTTTCATCGAGCAGCAATCCCCCTGCCACAGCCGCTTCCGCTCCTGCCGCCTCGTCCTTCCATTTATTCACGTACATCATGAACATGACTGCAAAAAACGGAAGAACAATCACATTGAGCAACAACTCAATAAACATAACCGCCCCGAAGGTCGCCGTAATAGACGTGACGAGGAACAAGCCCGCCATACTGATTAGCCATTCCACCACACTCACCATTAGCAACAGGCCAAAGATTTGGAAGAAATGCTTTTTGCCCATTTCCATAGCAGCTCGCAAGCAGCGCCAAGCCGATTGTTTTTTCAGCACCACAAAAAACGGCGTCAAATAGAACAAGATCATCAGAATCAACCCGGGTATCATGAACAGCATCATTCCTGTAGAGACAAGAAAGCTAAACACGATCCCAAATACGAATACGGAAAAGCTGTGTTCAAAAAAAGTCCGAAATGCTTTTCGAATCGGACGTTCATCGCCGTCCAGATCACTTTGGACATACTGGGCAAAAGGGATCTGGAGGATCAGCAAGAACAGAAGTAGTAAAAACAGATTGAAAAAGCTTGCGACAAATTTGGCGCCCGTGATCGCAGCGATCAGATTCAGGTAATTCAGCGTAAAGTTGTGGATGATAAAAAATGGAACCACGAGCACGGCGGATAAGAGCAACAACGATTCGATGTTCCGTGCATAAAAACGGATACTTTCTTTGAAGGGATGCATATGGGTTTCTCTCACCTTTCCTGTTAAGGGTTTCGCAGCTTATCCATCAGCCCGTTTTCCAAGATGGTCATATTAAGCTTCTCGTGGGCCTCCCGCAACTGTTCAACCGAATGGAAAGACTCATGTTTCCCTGTCGTATGCGTCTCAAAGCTTTTCACGGATTCATCGGCAATATTTCGCAGCGTTTTGTCTTTATAAACAGAGAGCAAGTCGCTCAGCTTTTTTCGTTTCTGCTCCTGTACCCGATCCAGTTCTACTCGATCGGATTTGAAAAACTGGTAAAGTCGATCCACCGAGTCTTTGATCAGTACCTGCTTGCGAATGCGATCATACAAAATGTAGTCGGATTCAAATAACACATCCCGTAATGCCGTTTCTTCTCCCGCGATGACGTAGTTGCGCGCGAAAAATTGATTGAGCAGATCCATTCCTCGAGCATAAATGGCACGCAGCTGGTCCCGGCTTTCTATCATGGTTTGGCAAACGTCGATCAGCTTCTCTGTATCTTGCCGTATCACAGTGTCCATCTTATCCTGATAGCTGGGCAAAAGCGCCCTCAGATACTCGTATTTTTGCTCGTACATCTCGATCGGCTTATCCTTATCAATGGACAGATTGTTCTTAATCTTGCGCCCCGCATGTGCATGCACCAAAAACAGTTTCACTATGGGCTCTGCTTCATTGCGGCGTACCACTTCACCATCTGGTCGCAGCACCAAGTACCCGACAGCGTCTTTTTTCCCCCATCTCCAGTACGCTACATGGTAGTAATATTCTCCGTCTACGTAGGCCGGGTAATTATACAGCTCTGTCCTCTCTAAAAAACGCTTATTCCGCTCGATCTGAGCCTGAACCTGTGGTGTATTCACGACTTTCATAAGCAAGGACCTCCGTTACGCAAATAAGGATTTTACCCAGCCAACAGCTTTTCCGACCCCATCCCGGATTCCACGGGTAATCGCTCCTCCGGCTAGCTTGTCAGCGTACTTCACGAGTTTGCTCAATCCCCACAAAACCGCACCAGTGACAACAAGCACACCACCTACCGCCTGCCCACCTGGTATGACGGAAGCAATGACTCCTGCATCCATCAGCACACTGCCGAAATTACCGGCGCCATCCACAAATTTCTCATTTTGTGTAGCTTCATTCTGACTCGGATCAAACGCCATGCCAAAGCTGCCGATCGTATCCATGATGTCAAACGGAAGGCTAATCGCTGCTACGCCCACATTTAAGCCTTTCACGATTCCCGGCATTCTGACGCCGGTTGGATTTGCCGAATTCGTCAGCTGACCGCCTTGGAAAATATCCCGAAAACTGTTATTTGGCAATTGCGCCAACACAAATTGATAGTTGGCCCACGCGTTCATCCCGTCGAGTGAATCGACACCCAAGCCAGTTACTGTGTTTACATACGGCGTATTCTTGAAGGCAAGATCAAGGCCTTTTATCGCCAGATCTCCCAAGAACAAGCCTTTGCCACGAAGTCCCGCTGCCATGTCTACTTCGCCATTCATGAGCAAATCAGCGCTGTATGCCAGCGTTCCGCCCATGACGTCCTTGAACGTCCATTTGACTGCACCGTATTCAAGCGTCTCCGTCATCGGTTTCGAGCTATCCGGATCGACGCCGGGTTGCTGCGAAGCAGGCATCTGTACATTCGGTGCAGGTGCGGTTGCGTTTGGCGCTTGCGGGTTCGAGTGATTGACGCTTGGCCCCTGCAAATCAGGTGCCTGCGGATTTAACCGATCCCAATTCGGCGCTTGCGGATTCGTTCGATCCCAGTTCGGCGCCTGCGGGTTCAGCTTTTCCCAATCAGGAGCCTGTGGGTTTATTTGTTCCCACTGCGGCGCTTGTGGGTTGAGCTGCTCCCATTGTGGCGACTCCAGATTTGGCTGATCCCACTTCGGTGCCTCGTATTGCAGCCCTTGATACTGAATGGAAGCTGCCAGGCCCACCAGCGGAAACAGATTCATCAAAAGAATCAGAAAGGCGAAAGTAGCCGCTGCCGTTGGGCCTCTTAACCATTTCCTCACTTTACAAACCTCCTTTTGGAGATTTCGTCACTAGTTCGTTTTCGTATTTTGAGCAAACTTCTGGTTGATCGCATCCACGGCTTCCTTATAGGACTTCTCGTTCAAGGTATCCAGGAATTGCTCCAGTTCTTCTGCCTTTTTCTGCGCGATTTCCAGTTGCTCATCGTTCAACTTCCGCAGATGATCGGCGAACTCATCTGAAATCATGTTGTTTGCATCCATGGTCATGATCGCAGATGTTAGATCATGATTTTCCCGTTTGGCGATACGACTCCATTTCAAAGCAAAGTGACTAATGTCGATCGATCGAGAACTACGAGTGGATACGGCTTGATAGGATGCATTGGCTTTCCACTCTTTCCACTTGTTCGCGATTTCTTTCCCACGATTGAATTCTTCCTGTAGCTCCTTCTGATCTTGAATCAGAACATAGCGGCCTCCCGCTACCTTTGCGACTTCTTTCAACTGCTGCTGCCCCGGACCGTCTACACCAAATCCAATCACGTTAATAATCGGCCTAATCTCGGATTGGGCCAGCTGTTTGGCAGCTTCGGCAGGGTCACCATCGCACGTTTCGATTCCGTCACTGACGAGGAAGATCATATTGGTGTTCTTATCTCCAGGCAATTTGCTTAAATCCTTTTTCGCTTCCTGCAAAGAGTAAGCAATCGGAGTGTATCCGGTAGGTTGGAACTGATTTAAAGATTGCTGCAGCTTTTCTTTGTTGTAAGTCTGCATCCCGTACACCAGCTCACTGCTGCTGCAAGATAGTCCTTTATCCGACTCTTTGCCGCTACCCTTGTGCCCGTATACACGCAGTGCGACATTCGCCTGTTCCGGCAAAGATTCAGCAAAGGCTTGAATCGCTTCTTTGGCAGCATCCATCCTCGTCTTGCCGTTCGATTTTGCCGCCATGCTGCCACTCGCATCCAGAATAATCTCCACATTGTAGCTTTCCTTGAACTTGAACCGCGGATCTTCGATATCCGGATTCCCAAATGAGGCCATTTTCAATTCATCCATGATCTGTTGCGGATCGGGATAGCTCTGGGCAAACAGCCCCAACAAGGCAAGATAGTATTGGTTAATCATTTCTTCGTCTGGGTTTTCAACAGTAGGGAACTTTTTAAGTTCAGGCAATACTTCTTCCCTGTTGTTGTCATACGAAACCCCAGAAAAACGTCCTGGCGGCGAATTGACGAAGTCCTCTGTCGTTTCCCGCTTTAGCGGCATTCCTTCCTGTGTCATTGCCTCCAACGCTTTTACTTTCTCTTCTCGCGTCATCTCGGCATTTGGCTCTCCTGTTTGGTCTGGCGGTTGGCTTTGCGTAGGCGGTGTTTCCGTGCTTGGTGGAACAGAAGGATTTTGCCCCTCTGTGTTCTGAGGTGCATCCGGCTGATTATCGGCCTCCTGCGAACACGCCGTTAACAGGCTCAACAGGAGGATCACTGCAATTATTCCCTTCACGAGTCTCATCAAAGTGCTACCTCCTGCTTGATTTCGACTTGCTATGTATGGTTCAGGTGGTGAAGAAACACTCCTTCACCACCTCTTTTCCATATGCTCATCACCAAAAAAGCATTCAATTGTTGATTAATTTCCGTCTAATTTTTTGATGATATTGCTAAGCGTATCCCCAATCGATTCGCCAACAAGTGCCGGGTTACCATTGAAGTAAGTAATCACCGCTCCAAACACAGCGATCACCACACCCGCCAATGCGATCCACTCAATTGCTTGCGCTCCTTTTTCATTTCCCAGAGCTCCTTGACCTTTTGCATACCATTTCAGCATCATGCTTTTCATGAAAAATCTACTCCCCTCATTATTTGGATGATGAATAAATAAAGAACTGTGCACTCCCATCTCGCTGACGGGCATCACCTCCTAAAAGTGAGGCCATGGTTCATGGCATGATGTCGGAGAACAAACTGAAGTTCTCCAAAATATTCAATACCATCAAACCGCCAATCAGGATAATCGCTGTAGGAGTCACGACAAACGTGGTGATCAGGGTTACTTTTGGCGACGCCTTGGCCGCCTTTTCCTTGATCAGCTCTTTGCGGATTCTCCGCATGTTTTCCGCCTGCGCTTTGAACGTGACGGCAATCGGCACCCCCAGGCGCATCCCCTGAATGAGCGCTTTGATCAGCATTTGAAACTCCGGATTGTCGTTGCGTCGCAGCAATTGTTCATACGCCTTTTCCCTCTGTACACCGAGATCCAGCTCTTGATTGAATCGGGAAAACTCTTCCCGAATCGGCCCATCAAAAAACTTGATAACTTCGCGCAAAGCCTGATCAAGACTCACCCCCGCCTGAAGAGTCACGCTTACGGTGTCGAGAAATTCTGGCAGGTCATAGCGAAGCTGATGTTGACGATCGCGCGCTTTTTTCTTCAACAGAAGGATGGGCAAAAAGTAGCCAATCAACGGCCATGCGATCAAACCTAGATGCGATAAGGGAAAGCGGAGAATGAAAAACAGCGTGCCAGCAATAATGCCGAGCAGAGCCATGAAAATTTTTACCCCTTGGAATTGGGCGACGGTCAAATCTAGCGGCCGCCCAGCCCTTAGCAACCAATCCTCAACCTCATGCGACTCACTGAAAAAGTTGATGCGCTGCCCCATGACAGCATAGTCGTCTCCATACCGAAGCAATCGTTTGACCAGGCGCTCGGAAGAGGTTTCCTGCTTGCGCACGCCGTAGTTTTTGTTCCCGCTCATCTCATGGACATGTGCGAGCAGTTTTTGCTTCTCGATGGAGTAGCGATACCACTCCTTCAGACAGATCGCAAACAGCAATAGAAACAAGAACACGCATGTAATTATGAGAGCATCCATGTTTTCACACCTTTATGTTGGTCACTTTCTTTACGAGGATATAGGACAGGAGAGTTCCGATTACAAACAACCCCAGAAGAAAAAGACCAAATCCGGAAAACAACGGATCAATGAAGCCTTTGTTCATCATGTTCATCATCAGCACCAGGGCAATTGGCATGATCGGCACCAAGATAGAGACGTATCGCTGTTCCGCCGTCATCGTCTTGATTTCCTGATTCACGATGCGGCGATCCTCCAATGTCTCCGCCATTTCTTGCAGCACCTGGCTCAAATTCCCCCCTGCACGCCGTTGAATCAGCAGGGTAGCAGTAAAGATACGGAATTCTCGCGTCGGTATTCGCTTTTCCATGTCAGAGAGCGCCCGGTCAAAACTGACGCCTAGCTGCAGCTCACGCGCCATCCGGCTAAACTCATCACCCGCGGGATAGTTCATCTCCTTGGCTACCAGTGAGATCCCCTGCGAGAGCGTAAGACCTGCACGCAGCGAGTTTGCCAAAAGGCGACACACTTCAGACAGCTGTTCATTCAATCGCTCCTGGTACTTGTTGCGTCGGACAAAGAACAGCACGTTTTGTATGAGATACATCACCACTGCACCGATAATAATGTTAAAAGGAAAAGAAATATTCACGACGTTACTGAGCAAGAAGGCGAGCCCCATAGTACCTACGATCAAAATTCCGTAAAACTCTGAGGGAGCAAGCGGGAAGTTCGCTTTGATCAGCTTTTTTTGGATTTCTTTGGCATACGGCGTCTGGTCAAATTTGTCTCCCCAAACGATGACGACGCTTTTTCGTTTTCCCTTCACCTCGAACCATTCTTCCGCTTTCTTTTTCCATTCGGTCTTCTTGGCCCGATAGCCGAGATACTCGTAGATGCCCCAGATGCCAAATAACACCGCGAGACTAAACAGAATAGGCATGGTCACGCTGCTTCCCTCCTTCCTCCCTGAAAATGGATTCATCCAGATTGATTCCAAAAACTTGGAGCCTCTCCAAGCACCGTGGGATTACCCCGGTTGCCGTAAAGTAGCCAAGGACTTCCCCTTTCGCGCCGATCCCCTTCCGCTGGAAACGAAAAATCTCGTTGACCTCCACCCGTTTGTCTTCCGTTTTCGCTACTTCCGAAATCGAAACGAGTTTACGTGTTCCGTCTGACAGGCGCGTGACCTGGACGATGATATCCAGCGCACTGACGATATATTCACGGACAATCGTGGAGGGCAAATCCATCCCGGCCATGACGACCATCCCTTCCAAACGGTTGAAGGCATCCTGTGGTGAGTTGGCATGGACGGTGGTAAGCGATCCTTCATGTCCAGTATTCATGGCTTGCAGCATGTCGAATGCCTCTGGACCCCGTACCTCCCCGACGATGATGCGGTCTGGCCTCATCCGCAGGGAGTTTCGAACGAGCTGACGGATCGTGACTTCCCCTTTTCCCTCCATATTGGGCGGGCGGGCCTCCATCCCAATACAGTTGGGGTGAGTCAGCTTCAACTCGGCCGAATCCTCAATGGTTATGACACGTTCATAGTGCGGAATGGCTTTTGCTGTCGCATTCAGCAGCGTCGTCTTACCACTACCGGTACCACCGGAGATCAGCACGTTCATTTTGGCTTCCACCACGGCTTGAATGAACTGAGACATCGCTTCATTGAAAGAACCAAATTGCATCAGATCATCCATCAAGAAAGGCTCTTTGCGAAATTTACGGATCGAAACGAGTGTGCCATTGAGACTGATCGGAGGGATGACGGCATTCACGCGGCTTCCATCCTTCAGGCGGGCGTCGACCATTGGTGAGCTTTCATCGATTCGTCGTCCAAGCGGTGCCACAATCCTGTCCACGATATGCCGCAAGTGTTCCTCGTCGCGAAATTTTAAATCGGTTAATTCCAGCCTTCCTCGTTTCTCGACGTATACCAGGTTGTGTCCGTTAATCGAGATCTCCGTGATTTCTGGATCGGCGAGCAGCGGTTCAAGTGGGCCAAGCCCTACCGATTCATTGATCAGACGAGTCAGCAGGATATCCTTTTCATTTCGCGGAATGACTACTTTTTCTTCCGACATGTATTGGGAGACGAGACGTTCGATTGCGAGGCGCATCTCATCTGAACGAAGGCTGGTCAGTCTCTCCAGATTGGTCTCCCGCAAGAGTCGGGTCTTGTAGTGCTCAGCCAGCTCGTCGATGTACGGATTGAAGGAAGGAGCTGCTAATGTGGCAGCGAGTGTCGTCTGCTTTGCCTCATCCCCTGGCGCTGTCTGCTCTTGCTTTCGTCGGAATAAAGCCATCTAACTCCCACCTTTTTGAACTTGCTCTTTATGACAGTTTCTTGAGTACCCATTTTCGGATGTCTTTCGCAGCAGGGGAGAGCTTCTTCTCATTCGCTTCCTTTTGCAACGGTCGGCCTTGATTGACAGCCGCTTGCACTCCTTGATGATCTCTGCTGATTTCAGCGGTAATCGGTGCGGTGAATAACCCTTTCAAATCAGACACATTCAGTTCGTTATCCCTTCCTATCTGGTTGACGACCACTTCTAGCCTGCCTGCGGTATCAATGCGCAGACGTCTGAACAAGTCTTCAACGAGTTGGTAAATTTGAACGGACGGTGTGTCTAGATTCATCACGTAATAAATCATGTCCGACTCTGACAAAGCGGCAAAGGTAAGCTCGTTCATATGCGTTGGCAGGTCGATAATCACAAAGTCATAACTGCGGCGGCTAGCGCGGATCAACCTGGTGACAAATGCCTCGGATATATTCTCCGCCGTCTCGGCATCTCGCGGGCTGACCAGCACCTCCAGCTTGGAATGGTTCTCCCTCTGAGCCACATTGCGAATATGAAATTCGTTGATCTCGTCCATAACCGGCATGAGATCGCCCAATGTACGGTTGTTGTCAAAGGACAAGAAGGTTTCGATTCCACCGTATTGGAGATTGAGATCAATGAGCAGCACACTGGCCGTAGATTCCAGCTTCAATGCTTGCGCAAAGCCCGTTGCCAGCTGTGTTCGTCCGCTTCCCCCTTTTCCACTGTAAAAGGAGTACACCTTTCCCCGACCTCGCACGAAAGCTTTGCTGGATGCATCCGTGCCCTTTTTTCTCTGTTTGATCTGGGATAAATCTGATATTTTGTCCAGACGATCGGATAACAGGTTGAGCTCATCAGGCATCACGATGTATTCCACCGCGCCCGCGCGGACGACATCTCGCAGCAAGACAAAGTCCTGTCTTTCCGTGAGATAAATGAGTATGCCCTCTGGAAGCTCGCCTTGTATGTACTGCACCAGCTCTACTCCTGCTCCATCTTCCGGCTGCACAAGCAAAACGACATCGGGTCCAATCCGGTCAATTTCTTTTTTCACTTCGCTGGAAGTCGTATAGCGTACTTGCTCATACGGGGTCAGAATGTCCCTCAGCAGGTCTTTTACAGAGTCGTAATCCGCAACGACGAGAATTTTCATATCTTTGTTCATGACTTACCCTCCGGTTTTCGGTGGTTGATTAGTTGGCTGCGGTGGTACCGAAGTTGGTTTCGTTGGAGGCTGGGCCGGAACTGTCGGTGGTGTCTGTACTGCTGGCTGCCCTGCTGAAGGCGGTGTCGCAGGCTTCGCTTCAGCAGATTTGCCAGGCGGTTTTGTCTGTTCCGGATTGGGCTCCACAAACGGATCGGGAATACCCAAGTCTCCTTTGCCCACATTCGCTTTCAAAATGCGAACCATCTGGGCATAATGCTGCTGGTGAATGAATTTCGGCGCTTCCTCGAACGGCAGCTCAAGAGCTACCCCCTTGAAGCTGTTCTCCGATTTGGCCACCATGGCGACTGGCACGTCTTTCATGAACACTTCCGTCACCGGCTTCCCGTTCACCTCATGCGAGATGATGATGTCCACCCGGTCTAACGCCTCCAGCTCCTGGTCGAAGACGACATTGGTTGATGAAAACACCGTTACGAGCCTGTTGTTCTGGTCCCGTACAACATTGGCTGGCTTCATGATGTTTTTGGTAATGATGTCTCCCTTTGACAAGGGAACGATCGTGACCTGATTTTTCAAACTAGCTTTATCGATGACGTATGAATCATCCGCGTACTTTTTTGGGATTTCCCTTACCGTCAATTGGTCAGGTTGAATTAGTGCCCGAGATGGAATATCTGCATTTGCTTCGTATATTTCCACCATTTCGCCCAGTTGCGCATTCAAATCCTTGATTTTTTGCAGAAATAGAAAGCCCGCAAGTGCAGCAAGTAGGAACGATAGTACAAGGAAAATAATTGCCCTACGTTTTGATTCCAACATCAGAAGATTCCCTCTCTTTTTCGAAAAATCCATTCATGTTCATACTTTGTCGTTTTATTGCCAAGATTGCGAATCAATCAACTTATAAGAAAAGCACTAGGAATACATGATTATGACCAGCATGAGACTGGTCCCACCCGCAACAAATGGAGCCAACGGGATTTCTCGCCCCAGCTTTATCCTGCCTGTCATTTTGGCGATGGCCCACATGGGAAGCACGCTGACTCCCGCAAGCAAATACGTAAGCATGAGCACGACCAACCCCGCTTGCCATCCAACCGCTGCGCCAACCAGAGCGAGCAGCTTAATATCTCCTCCGCCCATTTGGCCGTTGCTGATCACCGCCATCAGTAACGAAATTCCTCCCAGCACAATAACTCCCATCGCATAAGTCAGCCATTTCTCTGGATGAAGGTATGCATGCAGAACGAGAAAATATACAATTCCCGGAAGCGTCAGCCAGTCGTAAATGAGACGGCGGCGTAGGTCGGTATACATAGCGACTGCCATTACGAAAAGAATGGGAATGATGACATACCAAGATAACACCATATGTCCTCCTTCCTGCTTTTTGAGGAAAATTTCACCATTACAGACTGTATATTAAGGAAATTTGTTGCAAAAATATCCAATATTTTTGTGTGTTTTTTGGAAAAGCGCTTTCATTGTCTTGGAGATTACATCCGTTGTCGTTTCATGAGGCAAACATTTTTTTGTGCTATTCTAGTAGAAAAATACGGCGACGAAAGGTGGGAGTACCGAACCGTGCAGGAGTATCTCGAACTGACTGAACTACTTGCAGAGATTGAACGTCATCCGACTAGTCTGTTGTTTATAAAAACGGCAAACTGCGGTGTTTGCGATGTCACCTACGCAAGAACGATAGAACTGCTGAAACAGTATCCACAAGTGAAAAGCATCGTGGTATCTATGGAGAGAATACCCAACATTTCCGGTGAGTTTCTCGTATTTACTGCTCCGGCGATCCTGCTGTTTATGGACGGAAAGGAAGTATTTCGGCAAGCCCGGTTTGTATCATTTGACGAGCTAGAGCGTGTTCTGACCTCCATCACTTGTTAAAAATTCACATTTCCCTCCACTGTAAACGTTTGGATAACCTCTCTTTTGATGATAGAGTAGAGAGTATGGATAAATCAGATTCGTAAGACAATCTGTTGTATTTTATCGATTTTTGAAGGAGAGACAGTGGATGAGAGCCTTATTGGTAGACGACGAGCAACTACCCTTGATGCATCTGCAACGATTGCTAGAAAAAGATGTTGGCGGCGTTAAGGTAGTCGGAGCCTACACCAATCCTCTCGAAGCGATCGACCAAGCAATATCCCTTCAACCAGATGTCGTATTTTTAGATATTAATATGCCGCGCATCAGTGGACTGGAGATCGGAGAACGTCTGCAAGGAATCGATAACTCCCCAGAGATCGTTTTTGTCACAGGGTACGATAAGTACGCCGTTGATGCTTTTGAGCTGTGCGCGCTGGATTACATCATGAAGCCCGTACAGCTTCAACGCTTGCAAAAAACAATGGACCGTCTTCGTGAGAGAATCAAGTCCGCGCAAGAAGTCGAGCCTGTTAAAGAAGAATCAGTCGTTTCCATCCAATGCTTCAATAGTATTTTGTTTCACCAGTCGAATCAGGAGCCACAGGAGATCAAGTGGCGTACGAATAAAGCCCGCGAGCTGTTTGCGTATTTGTTGCATCACCGCAACAAGATGATCGACAAGGATTCGATTATCGAGCTTTTGTGGCCGGACTATGATGGAAGCAAAGGCGTGACCCAACTATATACGACGATTTACCTCATCCGGCAAACCTTGAAACGCTATGGTCTCCAAACGATATCGATCAACAAAGGCAATTTAGAAGGCGGCTATAGGTTGACGATCGATTCAGCTGCGATCGATGTGGAAGAATGGGAAAATCGTCTCAAACAGTTACCCCCCCTCTCTCTTGCCAATATGCAAGAGTATGAGCAAGTGCTCGCGACGTATACGGGCGATTATTTCGGAGACTACGACTATTTGTGGGCAGAGTACGAGCGAGAAAGACTCCGCAGGATGTGGCTGCAGCTCGCCAAAACAATGAGCAGCTTCTATTTGGGACACGGCAGAGTCCAACAGGCGATCAACGTCAATCAACGCATTCAGCATTTGCACCCGCTTGAAGAGGACAGCTACATGTTCCTGATGCAGTTGTACGCTTCCTTGGACGATCATGCGGCTGTAGAAGAGCAGTATCAACTCTTGACCTCTCGATGGGAGATTGAACTCGGCTCTGCTGTAAACGAACATATCACCAAGTGGTATCACATATGGAAACAGGAGACAGAACAAAAGTAATGAAACTCTCTCACTAGATCTAGGGGGCACTCATGAAGATCCGAAGTGGTCTATACAGCGTACTTCTCGCTGCTTTTTGCATTCTACCTTCCTCTGCCGCCGCCTCCAGTTATGGAACGGCGACTTATTCGCCAAAGCAATCCCAAGACGTACTACAAAACCCTTATATGGGACTGGCTCCCGATTCACGGACGAGTAATAATGAGCAAGAACACACCCTCGTCTATGCCAACCTAACCTGGAGGATGCTTGAACCAACCAAAGGAGATTATGCTTTTGATGAGGTCGAAGACGCAATCCGGTTTGAAGAATGGACAGAAAAAGACGTCAAGTTCATCCTCCGCATCGTTATGGATCTTCCTGATAAAAAATCGGACATGGAGATACCGGATTGGCTATACAACGAGATCGGCGGGGACAATGACCATTTTGATGATGGCGAGTGGTATCGAAACGACTATGGCAAAGGCTACAGTCCCAACTACAGTAATCCATTGATTATCAAGTACCACAAGGAATTGATTGACGCTCTGGGAGAGCGCTACAAGGACGATCCCCGCATTGCTTTCATACAGCTAGGAAGCGTCGGTCACTGGGGAGAATGGCACACAGATACTTCTATTCCTTTCCCTGCAACAGAAATCACGGATCAGTACGTACAACCGTATCTAGATAATTTCCCTGATTCCATGCTACTGATGCGCAGACCACACCCAGTTGCCAAGGAGTACAAACTGGGGCTGTTTAACGACATGTTTGGCAACAAAGAAGATACAAACAGCTACCTGTCCTGGATACAGAAGGGCTACGTCTCCTGGCTCACCAAAGAAAAAATGCCTGCCATGCCCGACTTTTGGAAGTATGCGCCAAGCGGCGGAGAATTCTCTCCATCCGACTCCTTGCCAAGCTACTTTACTCGCTCCTCGATTAACCAGGTAATCTCACAAGCCAAAGCTTCGCATATTAGCTGGCTTGGCCCGAATACACCCGCACGTTTCGAAAAAGACAGCGATCAACAAGAATATTTGGACCGCTTTTTAAACACGATTGGCTACCGCTTCTCCATCACCAAAGAGACACATGCCAAAGCAGTCGAGCCCGGAGACAGCCTCGCTGTGACGATGGATTGGCAAAACCGCGGTGTCGCTCCATTTTACTTCCCGTGGATTCTCGAGCTGTCACTCGCGGATGAAAACGGTGAGATCGTAACCAAGACCAACACGTATGAAGACATCCGCAAATGGCTTCCCGGCAAGAAAACCGTCAAGCAAAGCTTGGAAATTCCGGATAATCTTCCTGAAGGAACATACACCCTCTGTGTAGCGATCCTCGATCCCCATACAGAAGAGCCGGGCATTCAATTTGCCATGGAAGGCAAACGCTCGGACGGAAGATATACGTTGGGTACGGTCCAAGTACGAGACTGATCCATCCAAAAAATCCCTTCCTGACCACCTGTAAAGGAGTCAGAAAGGGATTTTTTCTTCTAATCATTATGGTGCATAATCGCCATCGTAGCTTACCAATGATACGTTCTTCACACCTTCTACCTCTGAAATATCTTGAACAAATGCCGTATTATCTCCTTTGATTTTGACTTCCACGATCAATTCCACCATCTCTTTGTGTACAGTCTTTGACTTCAAGGCGTATTTCAGTTTGTTCAACTGATATTTAACCCCGTCATTGGCTTGATCGTGATAGTTGATAATGAGCAGATAGGCAACATCTTTCATTTGCCGCTTGGATAATACAACAATGACAACCGCCACCACCAGCGATCCAAGGACGGAAACCGGGTACACACCCGCTCCCGTCGCAATACCTACCGAGATCGACCAAAACATGAAAACAATATCCAACGGGTCTTTGATGGCAGTACGGAACCGCACGATGCTCAACGCGCCAACCATCCCGAGAGAGAGCACGATATTGGTGCTAATCGTCATGATAATCAGGCAAGTAAGCATCGCCATTGCCACCAGCGTGATGTTAAAGGTATGTGTATAGACGACACCGCGAAACGTTTTTTTGTAAATATAGTAGATGAACAAACCTATCAATCCCGACAGCACAAGCCCTATGATGGTATCAATGATCGAGATGCTGGCGAATTGATCTATTTTTAAGACACTTTTTTTGATGATATCTTGAAAATTAATCGTATTGGTAGTATCCATAGTTTCCCGACTTCTCCTCACACTAAAGATTATAGTATTTTTTGGTCTCCTCTCTGCAAATGACATATTTGGAGATAGCCGATCGCTTATTACTCAGGTTTTGTAGCAAATGTCTAATATGAAACGGCAGGAATTGATCGTACTTCACTTCCATGATCATCATGGGCTGATGAATAGCTCTGACCATCATGATGTTTTCGTCAAAAATATCGAGTGAATTGACGTTTGCCTTCAAATACTTATCAAACGTAATTCTGACATTCCCTTCTCTCACCAAATACGCCTCTCGGACATAATCCGTAATGACGCGAGGCCGAAACAGATGATTTTTGCACGATAAATAAAAATCTCGTAGCACAGCACTTTCTGTCTCTCGCAGAAACTCAACATCACCTGCCAAAATCAGTTCATACTCATCTCGTGTAATCGACGCTGATTCTTTGCAAATGTATCCACCGAACTTGCTCTTTCGCTCCATTTTGATGACTGCATCACTTTTGTTGTAGATGCGAATGCGATACTTTTTTCTTTGAAAAACCCCGTAGTTTTTTTCATAGAGAGCTGTGTCGTGAAAGTCGTCAAAGTACAGGCTACGAATATGATATCCTTCCTCACTCACAGAATAAGGGTCAGGAGTCGCGATCAGACGCAATTTCTGCCGCAGCGGCTCGTAATGACTCAGCCGAAGATAATACTTCAACTCATGCCGCAATCGCTTGTTGCCGAGCTGGATGCCCGTGCTCTGTATTCCTTTCATTTCAATACGAACTCCTTCACCCCATGATAAAGCGCATCCTCGGACTCTACCCTGTCAAATGCCGTCTGTGTGTTCCCTTTGCTGTCCCGAACAATCACGCGCCAGAAAAAGCGACCTTTACCCGGATCGTTTATGGTGTATTGAACCCCTGTCAGCCCCTTGGCCTGCGCGTGTATCTTCGTAAACGCAGGATCGTAACTGACGGCAAAGTCGTAATTCAGATCGTCACCTTGCAGATCATAGGAATGGTCCCAGGCAAAAATGAGCTTATCTCCTTCTTTTCTTGGCTCCCCCATAAAAAAGGGCATCGGATTCTCTTGGCGTTCATAGTACCTCTTTTTGTTACGCTCCGGTTCACCAGATAGAAGTGCTTGCTCATTGTGAAAATAGGAGACATCCAACGGTAAGTTATATAAATCAGGTTGTTGCAGCACATATTTACTCACAATCGGATAATAGCTCTTCAAGTATTTTTCCGTTTGCTCCTTCGTAATGATCTTGCTGATTTCCTCAACCTTTTCGTTAAGCGTTTTGATGTTTTCGGGATCTTTAAAGATGCGGCGATGCAAATTCGACACCCAGTAGTCGGAAATGCCAAACTGCCATTGTCCTAGCCCTTTTTCTGGGCTTCGCTTGAGCTCTTCTTCAAAAAATCCCCACGATGCGTCGTAGTCCCAAGGTAGGAAATACCACTTGTTGGAGTTGCTAGGGCTGTATAAGTAAAAATTATGAACTGCCGTGTCGTGATTCCCCATCAACAGGTTGGATGCCAGCCATGTATAGTAGTTCTCCCGATCAAAATGCTTGTCCAAAAAGTCTTGCGTATTGATCGCAGGATTGTGAAGATCGTCCAGCATAGAAATGAGCTTTTCATGGTTCTCGCTGCCTTTGATCTCCAAAATTTTATCAAAGGCTTTCTTATCGTAGGTAGGATCTGTTGCCAGCTTGAGTTGTTCCTCGTAACGGTGGAACTCGAAATCAATTGCCTTGTATAAATTTCCGTTTCGGTCCAATCCGTGCGCCTGCAAAAATGTTTTGTTCGGCTGTTCAATTTGAGTGAACAAACCGTAATCAACAAAGTCTCGATCCGGATTTTTTTTAGTCAAATCCTTGATTTTCACTTGAACGAACTGCGTCCGCAAACTGGTCATATTGGGCATTTGCTCAAAATAATCAAAGCTAAGCTTTTGTCGAACACGCGTCATGTCAGACTTGTGCTTGCTTAAGTTGATATTGCGCTGATCCCGCCAGTATCCGGCGCTGTCGAACAAACGGATTTTGTACGATTTTTGTTCCGCTCTTCTGCTCGATTCCCCCCGCAGCTCAATCGTTCCGTTCGCTCTCGTCTCGCTAAAACCAAAGTACCCCTGGGTTGGCCCCTCCGCCGTCCCTTCCTGCATAATGACTTTGGCCTGGAGATCTTCTCCCTTTTCATTCCGTCCGCTAGGAGCTAGATTGAGTTCCGTAAAGGTGGTCGTTTTCAATTTCGAATTTTCTTCGTTGACTACCGTCACATATAAATGGACGATGCTCCCATCAACATCCTGATCGTATACGCTTCTATTCTCAATCAGATCCTCGTTCATCTGCTGAGTTGACGCCACCTGACTCGTTGCTGGCGGGTTGTCTGACACTGGCTGTTCAGGCGCATCCTGTGTACAACCAGTCGATACAACTCCTAATGCTACGAGTAGGCTCAGTATGAATCGTTTTTTCTTCAACCTAAGTCCTCCCCAATCTATACGTAACCATCTATTCCATTCGCTTTCCTTTGACAAAGAGCGGCTGTAGGCAGTAGGTGTAATAATCGATATTTTTCAAGTAATAGATCAACCTGCCGAGACCGGCTACCAGTGCAAGAAACGAAGCAATAAAAAATGAAAAACCGTAGTTATGAAGGGGCAACATCGCTATGGTGATGACAACGGTACTGACGAGAAATAAGGTTGTAACCGTAAGCGCTCCCTTCCGATCGTCAAAATAGAGCAACATCAGCACGATCACAAACATAACAGCGTACAAATACCCCGCGATGACCAAGATGTTGTACCGCTCCATTTGATCGGACGTAAAACCGATATGCGGAAGCAGCGTAATGCCTAGAGCCAGTGCAACGAAGGAAAAGAACAGCTGCACCTCCATCATGAAGCTGAGCTCCTGCATCAACGTTTGAACCATGTCTGTTTTCGCCCGCTTGATATCCTGCACCGAGCCTGTGCCCAATATCGTTCCGTAATACGCTCGATACTTCTCGTAAAAAGCAGTCTCCACAGATACCACAAACATGACCATGGTAGGCAATATGCTCAAGGAAGCGTAGAACGCTGGCACGTCGTAAAAAGGCGCAATCACGTAAGTATCCGCCACTACCTCCTGCAACGGGCTCCCCAGCCAGTAAATAAAATGGTGCACATAAAAACCAAGAGAACAAAAAAGACCCACACCAAGCAGACTTGGGTACTTTTTCACGTACTTCAGGAAATCAAAATAATTCCTTGCCTGCTTCGGGAAAAAACTCTCCAGATGAAGCATAGATAAGACAATCATCGTAAAAAAGCCGAGATCCAAAGAAATCAGCATCGCGATTCCTTTTTCCAGCTCAGTCAGATTCAACAGCAGAAACGCAGCCAGAAGCGTAACGGCAACAGCAGCCAAATACCCACGAATGATGCGCATATAATCCTTTAATGCAGACAAGTAGGCGGATTGTAGCCATACGACGATCAGTTCCACAAAAAGAAGGTAGGCTACGAGCTTAAAGCCAGACGGCAGAGGCGCGAGCCAGTAAAATGCACCGCCGAGAATTCCCCCCAAACCCAGACAAACAGCGATAACTCCATACAAAGACGCAATGATGTCGTTATACTCACGCAAGTAAATTTTGTCTGCAATATAGCGAGAAATGACCATGGAAAAGCCGCAGGTAATTAACATTGAAAACACGAATGCATAAACGACAGCAGCTAAAAAAGACATCCTTTCCAAATAGCTGACATTCAATTGAAGAAGGATTTGCTGTAGCACCGTAATCATTACCATACAAATCAGCATCGGTCCGACTGTGACCAGTGAAGAAAATGCATACGCCTTCACACTGGACAAATACCCTTTATTTCGAAACATTTTCTTCAGTTCAAAGCCAATGCCCGCCATGTTTCTTACACCTCGTATTTCCGATACATATTGCGATATCCCGCCAAGAAATTCTCATGTGTGTAAATAGCCGATACTCTTTGGAAGCCACATCTGCCCATGCGCCGTCTCATGGGCTCGTTTTGGCATAACGTAATGATCGCTTGGGCAATTTGAGTAAAATGCATGACGGGTACCGTTATCCCTGCGTTGCCATAGTTGTCACCATTGCCGTATAACAATTCCCGACAGCTTCCCACGTCCGTTGTGACGAAGGGCTTTCTGCATGCCATTCCTTCCAAAATAACGAGCGGTTGTCCTTCACTGATGCTGGTCAAAACAAGCATGTCCATTTTTCCGAGATACTCTTTCACATTGACCGCACCCGTAAACGTAACATCCTCCAGCTGCAGACTTTCGACCAATTGCAGGCATTCTGTGTAGTACTCCCCATCTTCATCCGTCGGGCCCATGATGACAAAGCGTGCGTGTGGCACTTGTTCCTTGACGAGCCCGAAGCTGTGCAGCATTGTTTTAATATCCTTGATGGGTACCACGCGGACGACAGCGCCAATCGTTATTGCCTCGTTCTTTTTTTCCTCCACGATGTCTGCATAGTCGCTCACTTTTACACCGTTTGGGATCACTGATACTTTGGAAGGATCACAGCCTAGCTCAATCTGAATTTCCTTGTTTCGCTCAAACAACGTGATTACCTCATCCGCGTAGGAATAGGCACATGCAGAAAGGTTATGAAAATAATCGATCCAAATATCTTTAAAGTGACCCTTAATCCAGTTTGCCTTGATAATTTCTTCTTCCCGCTCGCGGGTGTAGATTCCGTGCTCCGTCAGCAAAAACGGCTTTTTATGCAGATACTTCCCGAGACTCCCTGCTACACCGCCATATCCCGTACAAACACTGTGATACAAATCCGCTTGCGGCATGCCGTTTTGAATGACCAGACATAGCGGCAACACCATCGAGCGAATCATCCAGATCATTTCGGTAAAGGGAATTTGCGGGTATTTTTGCTCGCAAAGCCGCTGGATTACCTCGAAGAAGTCCTTACTTGTAAGTAACTCGGCTACGGCTGGCACCTTACTCCCCGACAACACGGAAAAAAGAGCATGCCAGTCGCCCTTACTTCCATCCAGCAACGAAAGCAATGCTTGCTGCTCATCATCAGTTAGCCCCAGACGCTTGCCCAGTGCAGCCTCTTCTTTGAGATAGGCATCCAGAAATACCTCTTTGATTTCCACCACATTCGCGGGGAGCTGGTAGACGTACTTCCCCCTGTTTTTCTCTTCTGCACCAATGGCATAAATGATAAACTCATGCTCTGGCATGCTAGCGATTAAGGAATGAATCCAACTAGAGACGCCCCCAGTAATAAAAGGGTAAGATCCTTCGGCAATCAGACAAATTTTCATCGCTTACTCTTCCAGTCCTATTTCAAATTTTGCACCCGTTGCATGTACGAGATAGGCGCCTTCCTCTATTTTTTCTACCGTACAATTTACTAAGCTCGTCATTTTTTTGTTTGTCCGCAAGATGTAATACATTTCGTCGGAGAAGTTGTTCATGTATCCTGTCACTTTTTTATCCGTATGCGCGATATACACATCCGTCTGCAAATAGCTCTCAAGGCTTGTTGCAGCTTCGGAAGCAGTCTGGCTGCGCAGCCATGGATAGTGCTGGTAAAGCTCTTCCATCATACGTTGAAAGTCATTTACCAATTCCGGCCACGACTTGTTATTGCTTCGTTCCTTGTCCAACACATCGTCTGGATGAACAAAATGAGAAAAGACACCGATGGATGTGATCGCATTCGCTATGTACCAATCATGAATGTCTGTGCGACTGTATCCCGAGGTAATACGCGGCAGCTCTACAATGCCATCTTCGGCCACGGAAAACTCCTGGATGTATTCGTGCGTGCTGTCTGATTCCGCATATAAGGAGGCAATGACTCTCAGATCAGGGAAGGACGTTTTTAGCGCTCGACGCCCTTCGGCTCCCAACACGTTGGAAGGCGGGACATACACCTGTACGTCATATGACGAGAAGACCTTCTTGATATAATCGTTCAGGTACGAAAGTGACTCGGCCATGCTTTCTTCATCAGGCCAAGCCTTATACTCGTAATGGCTCGCTGTCGCTTCATCAGTAACCAGCGATTGATGATTATATCCGTGGATGCCCAATTCGCCACCCAATTTCACCAAATCCCTGCCGTACGTAATCAGATTGTTCGAATCCGTTCCTTCCTCATCTGTGAAGGGGGCGGCAACTCGGTTATTGTAGGTTTTGATAATCGCTCCCGTGTAGGTCACATCGTAATCAGCAGCAAGCTTGATCATGTCGGGCCACCACACATCCCGAAAGAAGCTGGGAATATCTTTGCGGTACTCGCGGTAAATACTCGGCTCGATTCCCTGGCGAAAGGGAGCAGGAAAGTCGTCAATATACGTGATTTTCATATTGAAAATGGGGTACATGAAATCTTGATTCAGTAAACTGATGCCACCAGCAATCAGTCCTCTGTTCATTGCAGATTGCATATTCGTCCCGTTATAGACCAGAAACTTTCCCTGTCCATGCTGGGCCTCCCATAGCAGTGGCATATTGTCGGCAGAAACTGCATGTACTTTCGCTTTCCTATCCAGCTCTACAGGAATCGAGGAATTAACAATGGACTCTGCCCCGATTTTTGCATCTTCTCCTTGGATCAAGAGATTGGATGTCATCTGAATGCCGTTTGTCACGATGGGGAGATCGATGGAATTGATCCCTAGCTTTCGGTAAATGCGATATAAGCTGTCGTTGTATTCAGGCGTACGTGAAAGGAACACATTTCCCCCATTGTGCGCATATTGCAAAATCGCATCCAGATCGGCTAGCAAGCCCAGATTTTCTATGGTGACAATGACCGTCATGTATTGGGAATCGGGCTTCGAGAACTGCTTAACGTCTGCGAGATCGTACTCCTTTTTCATATACCGCAGCATTTGCTCCACATTCCTCGCGATTGCCATACTGCTCTCATCCTTGGAATCATGCAGAATGAGGAACCGCTCCTTTGCAAGCTTGGCGATTTCCTCCTGGCTGATTGCGTTTTGCTTCGGCTCGTCAGTCTGCACTCCCGAGCCTCCCGATTTATTACTACTCACCTGGAGGATGAACTGTGATCGGGTAGCTTCTATGGTGATCCCCAGAATCGCCACAAAGATCAGAATGATGTAGATGTTTTTTTTCACAGGAATGTCGTTGGACCTCGGCTGGCTCCATTCTCGGTCATTTTCCACGTCTCTTTTCTTTCTTCTGTTCCTTGTCATTCTCATTTTGTATCGCTCATCTCTTTCGAATTCGTACCTGTTTCCTGTGCAGCAGCGACTTCCTTCCAAGTACTGTCTTGTTCATCCGCTTCCAGGGTGTTCCAGTAGCGAATCATCATCAGCGTAGCGTGAGAGATTTTAACCGACGAGCCTTTTAATCGATTCATTTCTGCCGCAAACCCTGCATGGTCTCTGATCGTAAAAAAGCGCTTTAGCGACATGACATATGGCTGTTCGCTTTCTGGATGATACTCATGAAACAATTGACAGTACTGTGCGGCTTTTTCATAGGACTGGTTCACTAACTCACAATTGATCTTGTCCACAAAATAGCTTTCTTGGTCCTGATAAATGTCCAATAAAGACTCCAGCACAAAGGAATACGTATAGCTGTATTTCACATAGGTGCGTTGATCAATCAGTGAACTGTCCAAGTACTTCTTCAAAACGTCTGCGTAGGCGCGTAAAACCTCAAGATCCTGCTTGTTCTCCTCGTATTTCACTGATAAATCCTGCAGTTGGAGCTGAAGGTTGCGCCGCATTTCCGTTAAAGCGGCTGCCGCGTAGTGAACCGTTTCCGAATCCTCGTTTTGCAGGGCTGTCTCCAATGTGCCGATCTGCCAAATGGTCTGCTCTTTCAGGACATCGATCAGCATCTTTCGGCGCGTGCTGGTGTCATTCAAAAACAAAATGTCCTCAACTGGAACGATGTTCATTTCCTTTTCCATGTCCGCTCTTCGGAAAATATTCGATCCCTCGGCTAGTTTAAGCAAATCACTCTCCAGCATTAGCTCATTCACATTCTTTTTCGACGTTCGCTTGTACACATCGGTAATCCCCAATAACAGGAGGCCAAAAACAGGAAGAAAGCCAGCAACAAGCATTCGCATAATAAGCACCTGCTTGTTTTTGCCGCGGCTTTGCATCCAACTGTAACTAACAGTCACCAAGACATGGAGGAGGACTAGATTAAGCATAGGCGCCATCCTTCAGGGAGAAGCGATTCTGGTCTTTTTCCTGTACAATTCTCGCTGCAATGCCGAGTCTACCAAGCCGATCAATCACGATATTGGCTTCTTGCTCGTTTGAATTGGAGAGAATGATATAGACATCTCCTGCTTCGTCCATTCCCATATAATCCGCTTCGCGCAGAGAGCTCGCGATAAAGGTAGAGAGCGTATGATGATCCATTTGCGCAGCGTCCACTGCCAAGAGTGTAAAATCCGTGTTCAACTGTTGCTTGGCGTCCCTTTTATTCTTCAACATAGCCGAAAAATAAGCTGGAATCAGGATGGAGGTGCCTTCTAGGTAGCGATCCTTTTGTGTGGAGTTTAAGAAACGAAGTGAACGCGACAACGCGGAAGAGATTAATTGAACGGCGACCTGGAAAAGGTTTTGGGTGTACATCGTAAAATTTTCGAATCCAAGTTGTTGCAGTGTAATGACCGCCACCATTTTGCCATTGTCAAAAATGGGAGCTGCCATAAGAGGCATGTCGTGACGCAGTTCTTTATTCACGATGATCTTCTTTATTATCATTAGTTCAGTAAGATAAGTATGCTCACTCATTTTCAACGAGCGTGGCAGATCAAAGCCCGCTTTATTTGATTTAGCCATCAATCGCAAGAAAGATCCATTTTGATTCATCGTATAAATTGCGATCTCATCGGACTTCATGATTCTTTCCAGCACCTTGACCGATTTCTGCAATACGCGTTCCGGCTCGAGGCTGTCCAGCTCCTTGGTGATGTTGTAGATTTTTCCGAAGCTGTCTTCCGAATTCACGATTTGCTGCTGCAATTCTTGCTTGACCATCAGGACATCGTTGTAAATGTCTTTTAAAAAGTCATACTTGTCTTCCAGCGCTTGCTTTTGCAGTTCCTTAGACAGTATGTCCCTGTTGCGTTTATCGATCGAATAACCCACAGCAATCCCGATAATAAAATAGACAGCGATATGAAACAGAGCATTGGCGTCATATAAGAGCGATACGACATCGCGCCCGTTATGCAGGCTTTCTCCGATGTAAAGTGCACAGGCCAGGATGACAGACAAGAGTGATTGCTTCGTTCCGTAAATCGCGCCTATCAACACGATGTAAATCAGCTTGAGATCAAAAACACCACTGTTAACCGTTCCAACTGTAGCGAAAACCACCACAAGAAAAGCGATAATATTCTCAATGTACGGCCTTGCATCCCATGAACGGAGCCAATTGATCGTTTTCTTCGTTTCGCTCTCCTGCTCTTGTTCTTTCTCTGCGAGGGTCTCTTGATACCACTGCGCCGTTTTTTCCAGCCCCTCTGGCAATGAATACATCGGGATCCAGTCTAGTCTTCTCTTTGCCCGCGTATTGTCCAAAACCGACTTGTCTACATCTCCTGGGCGTTTTTCCCTTCGCACTATTCCCTGGAGCTGCTGGTTCGCCCCAAGAATGTCAATAAGCTCATTAATGCTGCTTTCCTGATTGGTAGACAAATTCATCACCCCGGTATCATCCGTGGTAACGGAACGGAAAATGGCGTCAGCTACATCCTCTACATAAATAAAATCTCTCGTTTGACTGCCGTCCCCGTGCAAAACTATTTCTTTTCCATGGTTGATCTGGGTTAAAAAAGTAGAGATGACGCCGCCTTCCCCGACTGCGCTTTGTCTGGGCCCATACACATTCGCCAAGCGAAAGACAACCGTTCGCAAGCCATACATTTCCGCCCATTTGAGGCAATACATTTCGCCGATGTGCTTGTTTATTCCATAAACAGATACCGGATCACACACTGAATCTTCATGTAAAGGAGTATTTTCATTCATGCCGTAAACAGCGGCTGATGACGCAAAAATAAATTTGGACACGCCATATTTGCTCGATAGCCTCAGCATATTCATGAGGCCAAGAATGTTCGTATTCGAATCCAGCAGGGGGTCTTCCATGGATGCAGCAACACTCACTTGGGCCGCTAAATGTACGACGACATCGAACTTGTTGCTTTTAAATACTTCATCGCATTTTTTATTCGCTACATCCAGCTCGTATGCCTTATGCGGAAATGTGACGTTCCTCTGATTGCCTGAACTAAGATTGTCGAGGATGAATACTTTATAGCCTTCCTTATTAAATCTCTCCGCGACAAAAGAACCGATGAACCCATAACCACCTGTGATCAAAACTTTCATACTAACACCTCAGCTATTTGTTTCACCTGTCTATCTCCACCTCGAACATCTAACCCTGTTCCCAGCACTTTTTGGACAGCCCATTCGATTCGCTCCAGCTGCAGTGGCTTCGCTATGAAATCCCGCGCACCTGCCTGAATCGCCTTGATGACGGTATCGTGCCTAGACACTGCTGAGCAAATAATGATCTTGGCATCCTTGTCCAACTCCATGATTTTGCGTGAAGCAGTCAAACCGTTCATGCCGGGCATGGTGATATCCATCGTGACAAGTGATGGTTTGTACAAGCAGTAATTTCTCACAGCCTCCTCTCCCGAAGCAGCTTCCGCAACGACATGCAGTCCTAGCGACTCAAATATGCTGCGCAGCACATGTCTCGTAAACGCCGTATCATCAACAATCAGAATGCTATTCATCCAAAACGTTATCTCCCATCCCAACCATCTGTATCTTTCGGATCATTTTATTATAGTAATATATACCTACTTTCACTACCAACCAAAGTTACTGTCCTGTAACTTTTATTTTACATAGGCACAAAGACCCCTAGCATGTAGCTTTTCCTATTCTACTAGGGTCATCTCAACAATTTCTGAACAAAAGACAATCATAAAAAAGAACAGGGACAGTTACCTATACGGCAACTTATCCCTGTTCTTCTTCATGTTTTTACACTATTTTTTTCGCCGAACCTTCTCTTTCTCTTTTTTCAACAAGCGAATAAAGATCACTAGTACAATCAAAAATACCGCCAAAATCACTCCGATTAACCAGAGCGGGATATTGCCTACTACCTCATTTATGCCTTTTGTCTGTTTCTCTTCATGGTCTTCGAGCTGAATAGAGAAAACCTCGTTTGATTTGCTCATCACAACAATTTGCCCATCTTCGTTGGAATTCTTCAGATACTCAAGTAGATCAGCATGAAGGAAGGTTCCCTGACTAGCCTTACTCTCGTCTCCAGATTGGAAAACACTCAACGTCCGCTCCTGATTCCAGATCGAGGGCTGGACCCAGGCCACATAACGGCTCGTCTCGTTGATTACGTGGTATTGGTTCAACTGTTTGGCCTCATTGATCAAAAGCTGTCCCTGAACCTTCTGCAAGCTCGGGTATTGCTCAATATCCCCCATCGCAATCACATTGTACGAGGCGATCTCTTGCAAGGCTTTCTCGTTCAGAGGCTCCTGGAAAATGACGAAGGAGCTTCCCTTCTGATTGCTTACCTCAGACAGCATATTATTCATTAGCATTGAAAACTGGGACAAATAGGACCCTGTCCATTTTTCCGGCAGCAGGAAGGCGGTGTCCTTCAAACCTGCATCCTGCACAAACGGAGCGGGCCAGTACCGGAAGCTACGCTGTGCAGGTACCTCGTGCGGCACGTTCAAGCTACTTTCCTTATCCACAAACACCCAGCGTCCCATGTTGTTCTCAGGCGCGCACACATCACCCTTCTGGTTCATCGAAGCCGAGAAAGAGACTGTCAGAGCATGATTCGCCTCTTTGATGACAGACTGTGGAATGGGAATACTCACATGGTAGTTATCGTTATCGTCCACTGCTTTCAACTGCTGGAGCATGACCGTATAAGGTACGCCATTTACCGTTACCGTCAACTGGTGCTGTGGCTTATCTTCCCCTTCGTACTTCTGCATAAGCAATGGGGAAATCTTCAGTTTCAAATCTAGCGTGACGTCCCCGGTAATCTTCCAATGAGACGGAATTTTCAAGCTCACCTGCTCGGTACGGCTGTTTCCGTGCTCAAGCATAACATGCGAATATCCGCCTGAAGCCAAAGAAAGAGAAATCGGACTTTGCTCTGCTGCCTGTACGCTGGGAACCTGCTTGACAGTCAGTTGATTCCCTGCCAACTGCTTGTTCATTTCCTTATCTGTCAGTAGATGAATCGTCTCGGCAAAGTTTGTCTCCTTGCCTCTCGACACCAAGAGCAAGAGCTTGGCTTCAGCAGATTGATTCACTCTCATCTGATAGTAATCGAGCCCCAGCTTTTGTTCCCTGGTCGCAATCCCCTGTTCAGCAACCAGTGTTTTAAGCGGGCCAGTCCAGCCTTCCGGATTGCCGATCGCGATGATGTGTCCCAATTCTCCCTTTGCTTTCCACTCGCTCTCTGTCATGATCGGGATCGGGCGTTTCGTAGCTGTCTGGGCAGACAAGGATGTGGCTACCTTCAACGCGGCTGCCACCACATCTTGATCTGCGGCATCAGGAACGACGATCTTGGTAAACACTTCAGTCGAATTGCCCGGCTCTACGAACGGTACCGGGTACTCCCTCAACAGATCGGCAGACGAGGTTACGGCCTGCGTATCCAGAAAAGCAAAGGAGCTTTTATCGATTTTTACCCAGTTCGCAGGATCGTTCTGATCGTCGCAAATGTTGTCGGTGAGCAGGCTATGCTTGGTGATGGTAATTTTGTGGAAGCCGATTGCCGTCTCGTCCGCTCCCAGCGGTACTCTGATTTTCCCTTGCTGGGCAGTCTCCTTGGTTAAAAACACGCTTTTCAACGGCTTGTCATCGACACTTACCGTCAAAGTAGAACGTGTGCCGTTCAGCAGCTCGGAATGACTAAATGAGATTTCCAGATAGTTGTTGCTTCCGATGGTTGCACGCGGAACACTGTAGAAGTAATCAAAAGACTCGTTTACCCCATCCAATGTGACCGGTTCACTCGTAAAACGCAAAACAGTTCCTGGTGTCTTGTCAATTCCATTGGATGCGTAAGTCGTTTTTGCTTGCTTGGCTAGGTTTGAAAAGGTAAACACAGGTGGGCGCATCGCCGGTCCCGATGGCGCAGTTGCCCCGGCTTGTGTCGGTGTTGTCGTGCCTTGAGCGTAGAGCGTACCCACTCCTTGCCCAAAAAGGAGAGCGGTTACGGTCAATAGCGCAAACGCCGGTTTCCAATTGTTTCTCTTCATGTTTTACACCTGTCTTTCTGCTGGCGGTGCGGACTTCTTATCTGCCGCGAAACGCTCTGTCTTATACCATTTAAGCTCCTGTCGAAATACAACCCTCTTGAACTCCAGGTACAGAGCGTAGACGACCAGGACGATCCAGAGCTGCGAGTACGTAAAATACATCAACAATACTATCAAGAAGTTTTTTACATTCAATTCAGTCCGCTCAATACTAAGTGCGATCATTACTTCAGTGACGTACAGGAAGTAAGCCAAAATCCAGAGAATCATGGCAACAATGCCTACCTGCAAATGCAAATCGACGAACATATTCGTCACAAACAGTACATCCGATACGATCACACCCATAAAGAACAGGAAATAAGTGAAAAAGAAGTAGATCAAATCAAACATGATGCTTTTCTTTCGCAAAGAGAAGATTCTCCACATGAACTTCAGCACAACGTACTGATTCCCTCGCGCCCATCGCGTCCTCTGCTTCCACCATACCTTCCAGCTTTCAGGCTCCTGCTCCCAGGTGATCGCCGCCGGGAAGAAACGAATATAGTAGCCCTCATTGTAGACACGGATCGTCAGCTCGGTGTCTTCCGCGAGAGCTTTTTCATCCCAGCCACCCAGTTCCTCAACCAAGCTGCGGCGAATGGCGAAGTTGGTCCCCGGAATCGTCGTCACCCGGAACCAGAAAAATCGTCCTGCCTGCGCCATCCATTGAAAGCAGATCGTCTCGATGTTGATAAAACGTGTAAGTAAATTCGTAGCGGCGTTCACCACCCTGAATTTGCCGACAACAGCCCCTGCCTTTGGATCGTTTAACAGCGCCAGAACAAGGTAATAGACGGCTTTGCGCTCTGGTGTATTATCAGCGTCATAGACCACGATGACTTCTCCTGTGGAATGAGCCAAGCCTTGGTTGAGCGCACCCGATTTTCCTTTTCCGGCATGAGGAGGCTTGGTGTGGACCACCTTCACGTACGGGTATTTGCTGGCGTATTCATCGGCGATTTCCCCCGTGCGATCACGGGAATTGTCATTGATGACGACAATCTCCAGTTTGTCTTTCGGATAATCCAACCTCAGCATCGCCTTAATGGTCCGTTCGATGACGACTTCCTCATTGTGAGCGGGGATCAGAACGCTTACCTTTGGCAGCGGATGCTGTTTTTTTTCCCACTCTGGAATGGGTCGTCTATATCGCAGGTAGTGAAAATACCCACCCTGCATCAAGAACATATGGTACAGCAGCATAATCCAGATGACAGACAGGGAGAGATAAAATAAAGCATTAGCCATCGAGATCACGCTCCATAAATAGTTGTTTGCGCAGGTTAGCCCGATTGCGCCACGTATACAACATAAACAGCATGACCATGACAGACACGAGTACGGCAATGCCCCATAGTACGAGCTGTACCCACCCATTTTCACGCAGGAAATCCTGAAGATTTTGGTAAATATCCGAAGCCTTCAACGTTGAACTCTGCTCTTCTAAAGACTCGGCGAGGATAGGTGCCTCACTAGCTTCCTGACCGCTATCCAGACTGATTTCCTGTCCGCTCATCCCGCGGACGTCTATCCACTTCACATCAGGCAAAGTCTCCACGTAGGCAATCATTTCTTTTAAAGGTTTTATTCCTAAATAGGGATGAAAAAACATGCTGACCATGCCATCTCGTACAAAGCTGACCTCTCTGTATTTGTCCTTGATATCCTGCATCGGAGTAGAAGAGGAGGGATCATAATAACCGACTGTTTCCGGCAGGAGGGTCATTCCGTGCAAAAAGGCCGGCTTCGATACAAAAGGAGGCGCTCCCATGTGTACCCAGTCCCTGTCATTAAACTGAAGCTGGCCAAGGACATAAGGAAAGTAGCGAGCCATGACCTCGTACCCTTTTTGGCTCATCGTGTAGTGCGGGGCCTCAAAAGCAACGGGAGCCAGACCCAGCTCAGTCAGTTCCTTGATTCCTGTCTCCATGCGTGTCTGTATATATTGCTCCTCGTATTCTTTCAGCGACTGCTGATAAGTCTCATACTCGGCCTGAGACGAAAACGCATGCCTTTTCTTCAAAGGAGTCTCGTCGTCCGGAGCTTTGGAGACTGGCGAGTTGTTTTCGATGTCCCAAAACTCCGACCCTTCCCCTGTTTCCGAATTGCGATAGTGGTGCATGTATCCGTGCAGTACGATGCTTGCTCCTCTTTTTTGCAACTCCCGCAGCACCTTGAGCATCTCTGGGCGATCCTTCAGATGGACCATCTCGTGCGTCTCGGAGTTTTCGTACACCGGGATAAGCGCAATGACGAAAGGAATCCCCTTGTCTGCTAAATAACTCCCCGCCTCCCAGACCAGCTTCGGATCGGAATGAGGATGTACGTCCTCCAAACGAATCAATGCGTAACGCCCCGCGTCATGCGGCTGCTTGAAAACCTCGTGTAGTGCTTCTGACACAAAGAGGGAGAAGGGCGAAGTGAAATTGGAGCTGGCAAAATACGCTGTCTTTCCGTTCTGAACCAACAGCGGGTATGTATACATCCCCTTCCAGCCCTCAAGCAAAACATCGCCTTGAGATAGCGAGATATGCCCCACCAGATAGTTGTCATTTAGCAGGACTTGGTCAACACCCTGAGGCTTTGATACCTTCTGGATATCCACCTGTCCGTTCACCTGGAAAAAGGAAAACCGCGCTCCCAACTGCTCTACGTTTTTGCCAAGCGCAAGCCAGGTGCCCTGAAAGCGTTGCATGATTTGCCTCGAAGAACTACTCAAATCCTTTGAGATGCTACCGTAATAGACGAGGTGTGTGACTCCGTCCAAATCTCGCTCGGTCAATACCTCGTCCGCCACATAGGTGAGCTTTGAGCTGTAATGTCCCATCACCAGATCAAGCATGCGCACTTCATCCGTCAAGGCTCCGTCTTGGGTCGAGTAGACGACCAGTACCTCTGGCTCTTGTCCCGCCCGCTCCACAGCGTACAGCTTGCCCCCTGTTCCAGCCAGCAGCAAGAGCACGGCAAGCAAAGAAACGACTATGCGGCAGCGATTATTGAATGTATTGTTCCAGCTCTTGTTTGGCACGTTGCACCATCTCCAAATGGTCACTCACATCTTCCGCGTAATGACTGATTCCAAACCCGATCGTCAGTGTGACCTGCTTTTTGTCATTTTCCAAATTGTGTACGGATAGGAGCCTTTCGATCTTTTTGACGACTACTTCCGCCCCTTCTTCATGGCTGTTGCTCAAAATAACAGCGAAGGTTCCTGAGCCCTGCTCCCCGCGGTCGAGACGAAACTTGCGGTCTGTTAGTCGCGTGTTGTTGCGTAATATGGTTGAGAGCGAGCTGAGCAGATAATCTCCCTCTTTTGGGCCGTACAAGCGATGGAAGGAATCCAGATACAGGACTTCAATGAGCATCAGCGAAAAAGGGATGCCTGTCCGGCGAGAGCGGCTACATTCTTCTTCCAAATCAAAGAGCAGTCGCTTCTCATTTGAAAAACCCGTCACTTCGTCGATCGTCACCAGCTCGTCAAACTTCCCAACCATCTCCTGATGCTCGGCCACTGTCTGCCTCACCAAGCGATGGATCAAGCCGGTCAGAACAGCAGCGCCGAGAAAGAGTCCCATCCAGATGACGATGTCAGAGAAGGAAAAGGAAATCGTCCAGCCAGCAAACATGCCCCAAATTAACAAACTGCCAAAGGCGAATAAGCTGATCAGGGCGAGCCCCAGGCTAGCCAACAGCCCAAAAATGATACCCGTCAGACTAATGACCACTGTCCAGCCCAACAGTAAGGTTGGGATCAACGGCAGAGCAGACATACCCACCGCAAACAGGGCGAGCAGAATGATGAAAAGCAAAAACAACACTTGATAACTGATAAATTTACCGTTTTTACTGAAGCGTTCCCTCATTGAACAGCCTCCTTTCTGCGAGCAGTGGAAGCAGATTGTCAAACGAATGCGTGTCCATCTGACTCATGTCCACGTAACCGCCATAGAACTCACTTTCTGGACGTCGAATCTGCTGACGAACCATCCGTTCATATAAATCACGGGCAAACGTGTAATCCTTAAGCTCGCTCGCTGTCAGGATCGCCAAGCTGTACACAGCTGGAGACTCGTACGATACCAGCGGTTTCTTGGTACCGGCATCGTATCTGCCATACAATAGGCCATTACGCGCAAACTCATCTTTGAGAAACGCCCACAACTCTGGCGATGATATACCTACTTGTGCGCGATGGTAGCCGATGTACAACTGGTCGATCAGATTCACTTCCTGATGATAGACATACTCCTTGCTGCCTAACTGATAAGAAAATGGGAAAAACCCGTTTTGGGTCGGCAACGCGTTCAGAAAGGAATGTACTTGATTATTCAATTCTTTGCTCACCTGTTGATGCTTCTCCATCAATTGAACGGCTGAAGCATTCAAATAGGAGAGTGTCAGGTTATCACTTGCTACCTTATAATGGCGATCGTAAAAATCGACCAGCAGTCCCTCTCGACTCTGGTTCTCCACGATGCTTTGTCCAACTTCATTGGCCAATTGGATATAGCTCTCGTCTCCCCATTTTTCCCCTGCCATGTAAAGAGCTTCTGCGATCCTCAGGTCATCCACCAATGCATTGGTCGCGACTGGGGTCTCATTCCCTCCACCCGCTTTCCAAGCAATCCATCCATTCTGATAATCGTAGGCTTTCATGACCTCTACATTCTGAGCGAAGAGGGCTTGATCCCCTTTTTCCACTGCGTACAGCATCCACAGACCAAGCGATTCCGATAAGGTCTCTGTCCCTTTTGCAACATTCGGGTCATTAGATGTAGCAGGTTTCATATTCGTTTTCAAGGTCTGATCGTCATTCGTCAAATGCTCCTTGATAAAGAGCTCGCCCGGCAAAAGCCTGACGTATTCGGAGCTACTGGTATTTTGTTCCGTTTTCATGGCAGACGGCACCCCCTGAAAAAAGCATCCACTCAAGATGAGGACAAGTAGGGAGACTGCTATCATGGGAAAGCGAAAATCTTTCAACATGCTCACGCCTTTTTAACATAAGTTTCTATCTCGCTCGATTCATCCCATTTTCGACGAACCTAGCGAAAGGTGTCGCACTTCCTATTATAATCCATCCGTTAAAAAGGTAGAGATAACTCCGCCTTCACTCGACAATGAGCCCACAACTTTCTGTGATCAAAATTTCATACTAACACCACTGCTATTTTGTTTCACCTAGTATCTGTTTCCAACAAATGTTGAACAGCCCATTCAATCCTCTCGAACTGTAAGGGCTTTGCGATAAAATCACGTGCACCTGCCTGGATCGCTTTGATGACAGTGTCGCGTCGTGCAACTGCGGAGCAAATAATGATCTTCGCATCCTTATCCAGCTCCATAATTTTTCGGGAAGCAGCCAAACCGTTCATGCCCGGCATGGTAATATCCATCATGACGAGTGTCGGTCGATACAAACAATAATTTCTAACAGCCTCCTCCCCTGAATCAGCTTCTGCAACTACCTCAATACCTAATTTCTCAAACATGTTACGCAGCACGAGTCTCGTAAACGCTGTATCATCAACAATTAAAATGCTATTCATCCAAATTGTTTTCTCCTATCTTTTATACCACGACTTTCGAACTATCAAAAAGTATTTCCTATACTCAAAAACGACATGATCTGACCATTTTCTACATTTTACTAGGAACATCTAAACAGTTTCTGAACAGAACAGAATAGCCATAAGAAGTAATAGGCATTAAGAATCACACACCTATCGTCCATTCCATTACTGGGAAACAAAAAAAGACCGAAGCATCTGCTTCGGCTCTACTCACTTTTCTATTCGTTTCTCTCTTCCCTACCTGTTTCAAACTATTCAATGAACTCACTATATTTTTCTAGAACATCTTCTTTTAACGTAATCCCTGAATTTTTGCTCAGTGATTTTTCACTTTTTGTTGATTTTGAATCTAAATTAAATTTTCCTAAATCATTGTTAATTACACTGTACTGTCCATGCCCATTTTCATTCAAGAAAATAATGTACTTCTCACCTTGTTCCATTTCTTTATATTCATCAATCGTGATTTTTTTCGTTCCATCTAACTCAATCATACCAACAGGTTCTATTATGGAAAGTGTTTCAGATTCTGCTAAATCAAAGTCATTCGGAGATTTAATAATTTTATCTATCTCAATCTCTGTTAACGTATAAAAGTCTTGCAAACTACCATCTTCATAATAACTGGTCTTATGTTCTCGATCTGAAAAGTCAGTGGTTGGGGTTCCTATCAGAATTAAGTCTGCTTCATCCAACTCCTCGGCACTTTCATATGTCATATAAAGTGCTTCTAAAGAGATTGTTTCCATTGGCTCATTCTTTTGGGAAAAGGTGCTGAAAGCTGCGCACACAAAAACGATGGCAGTCAACATGATTCCAATTGCTATTTTCATATACAATCGATTCATTTTCAGATTCATCCTAAAACCTCTCCTTTGACTTTTTATTATTTCACTTCTCTATTGCCCCCATTTATTCTTTAATTCTGTCTTATCATAAGAGCTTGGTCCTCTACTTTGTATCCCTTGTTTCATAACAGAAGTTACGTTGCCAACAGGATGTGCCAATTTCAGACTGTGTCCAATTTCGTGTGTAGCATTCGAAATTCTTTCAGCTTCGCTCATATTAAACGCGTCCATATTGTTGTGAAATATATGAACTTTGGTAGAGCTCCAATTACTATTAATACTTCCCATCCGAGTACCATTATACGGGTCCATCCTTCCTAACAACCCTTGAACACTCGTTTCTCCTACATAGTATTTATCTGAATTCTCATGTGACCGTGAAACAAAGCTAACCTTTGATGATATGCCTTCCCAATTACGAATGGCTTGGTTATAAACTTTCTCGTAGTCATAGGAGTAGTTGTATACGGAGGAATCAAACTCATATACCGTAGTCCCTCCCCATGTTTTTCCTCCCTGCCAGTAATCAGCAAGTGCAGACTGAATAGGAACAATCAATAAGAGCGTTGCAATACCTAAACTAGTAAATTTTCTCTTCATGACTCACACCTCTTTTTCCTTTTACTGGAATTTATACCAATTGTATGAATATTTCTACAAGTTGTAAATACTGTGTTTTTAGAAAAAATAGTTTCTTACCTCGAATCTAACAGTCGGATTCATCGGAAATCCCTTTACAAGTATGAAAAAGAGCCGCAGCATCGCTTCGGCTCTTTTTTCCTCTTTTATTCTCCTATTTCCCTACCAAGCAGCAATGCTGCTGTCTGCGCGCATATCAGTCCCACCGCTCAGCACACCATTTTCATCACGCCAAATGATTTGACCACGCCCGAAATAATTGCCGAGCTGCGCCCACTTGATGGTATGGCCCCTGCGCTCCAAGGCTTGTGCCAAATGCTCCGGGAAATGACGCTCCAGCTCCACCGTTTTGCCTTCCATCCACTGCCAGCGCGGCGCATCGAGCGAAGCTTGCGGATTGAGGTGGAAGTCGATGGTGTTCATGACCACCTGTACGTGTCCTTGTGGCTGCATGAAGCCTCCCATTACGCCGAATGGCCCTACTGCTTTTCCATCCTTCGTCAAGAAGCCCGGGATAATGGTGTGGAACGTTCTTTTGCCTGGCTCCAAGCAATTGTCATGAGTTGGGTCCAGCGAGAAGTTATGACCGCGGTTTTGCATGGCGATCCCTGTCCCCGGCACAACTACCCCGGAACCAAAGCCCATGTAATTGCTTTGGATAAAGGAAACCATGTTGCCCTCACCGTCAGCAGTGGCCAAATAGACCGTGCCGCTCATTTTCGGCTGACCCGGCTCTGGCGTCAAGGCTTCATGACCAATCAGTGCACGGCGAGTAGCAGCGTATTCCTCTGACAACAATGCTTCCTTGGAAACTTTCATTTTGCTCTCTTCAGTGATGTATTTCAATCCATCAACAAATGCTAGCTTCATCGCTTCGATTTGCTTGTGATACGTTTCCGTCGTGTCTTTTGCGTCAAAATCAAAGCCCTTCAAAATGTTCAACGCCATCAGACCGATCATCCCTTGCCCATTCGGCGGGATCTCCCACACATCATAGCCGCGGTAGTTGACACTGACCGGCTTCACCCATTCCGGCTCATAGGCAGCCAAGTCTTCTTTACGCAAGTAGCCGTCGCACTCCCGGGAGAATGCGTCGATCTTATCTGCCAGCTCACCGCGATAGAAGCTCTCTGCATTTGTTTCCGCGATTTGACGCAGCGTCTCAGCATGACCTGGCGACTTCCAGATGTCGCCCGCTTTTGGCACCTTGCCATCTGGCGTAAAGGTGGAAAACCAATGCGCGAACTCTTCCCCTTTGCATTGCTGGGAAAACTTTTTGTGTGCAGCATTCCAATAATGCGCCAATGTTGGCGATACCGGATAGCCATTCTCCGCATAATCAATCGCTGGCTGCAAAACCTCCGTCAGCGGAAGACGTCCGAAACGCTTGGACAAGGCGGCCCACGCAGCAGGCGCCCCAGGCACAGTGACAGGTGTCCAGCCATAGGTCGGCATTTCTTCCAGACCTTTTGCTTTTAATGTCTCGATGGAGATTCCTTGTGGAGCAGGTCCGCTTGCATTCAGTCCATGCAGCTCGTCTTTGATCCACACGAGGGCAAAGGCGTCTCCCCCGATGCCGTTCGAGGTCGGTTCGACTACAGTCAGGCACGCAGCCGTTGCAATCGCCGCATCCACCGCATTTCCACCCTTTTTCAATATATCGAGACCTGCTTGTGCCGCCAGTGGCTGCGAAGTCGCTACCATACCGTTCTTGGCAAAAGTCGTCACACGCTTTGATGCGTATGGGTATTCCATTGCGTCATAGTTAACCATGATTTATGCCTCCTTAAGTAGTTCTTTGTTAGCCAATATGAAAACCAATGAAGGTCCTTTTGGTTTGAGTCAACATAGTGGAGGAGAAGAAAAAGCACAGTTCTCTTCGACTCTGACACGCCAGCAGGGGGGAATTACTGTCCATCTCCACTTCAAAAAGGGGACCGTCGAGCCAAAGCCACCCTACGGGCGGAAGTTTCTCAGGGAGGAGGTGTTCGACAACCTTGCTCCCCTTTTTGAAGTTCCGACTGGGTAGGCGTTGTCAAGGTCTACGAGCCCTGTGCTTTTTCTTCCTACCAGCTTACGTAAACTTTCCTAGCCGATGAAAACAAACCCGTAAGCCATCGCTCCCAAAATGACAAAAGCGGGATGGACCTTCCATGTTTCGAGCAGAAGGTAGGATGCCACTGTCAAAATCCCTGTTTGCATCCAGCCGATTCCCTCGACTGCGCCCATCAGGAATTGATACGTCATCGTTCCGAGCAAGACAGTAACGACCGGACGTACCGATTGGGTCATCGCTTTTACCTGTGGAGCACTGCGGAATAAGTTAATAAAACCCATCAGTAAGACCATCGCGATCGCTGTTGGAGCAACCGTTGCCAATAACGCGACTACTGCACCCGGTACACCCGCTACCTGATAGCCAATGTACCCAGCGAGCTTGGTCGCAATTGGGCTGGGCAGCGCATTTCCTACCGCCAGCACTTCTCCGAATTCCTGTACAGTCATCCACTGGTAATGGTCAACCACTTCATTTTGGATCAACGGGATGCTCGGTGGTCCTCCCCCGTACCCCAAAATGTTGGAGATGAAAAAGGCCCAAAATAATTGCAGGTAAATCATGCTACTCCCTCCTTGCCGTCCTTGTCCTTGCGCTTGCGGACAGACCAAGTAGAGTAGGCAAATGAAACCGCCAGCGCAATCCCTACTACGATGCCCGGATGCCAATCAAGGAAGAGCAACGCTACGAGTGAGAGGGCGAGTGAAAGGCTCACACCTGCTTTGCTGGACGCTCCCTTCCAACCCTTTGAAAGGAATTCCCATGTAAGGACGCCTGTCATGACTGCGATTACGGGACCGATTGCCTGGATCATGCCGTATACACCCGGCGCATCCTTCCATTGATAAATGACTTGCAGCAAACCGATCATCACAAGCACGATTGGCATCACTACTGCGATGTTTGCCACCAATGCACCCTTCCAGCCTTTTACCCGATAGCCGATAAATGCGGCCAGCTTGGTCGCAATTGGTCCTGGAAGAGCGTTGCCGAGCGCCAGATTGTCGGAAAAGTCCTCATCTGTCACCCATTTGTACTTTTTCACGCATTCGGTGTAAAAGAGAGGAACCATCGTAGGTCCTCCCCCAAACCCGAAGATTCCGATGCGGAAAAAGGCGAGAAATAATTGCCAGTAAATCATAGCTGTACCTCCATCCTTGCCTAGCTAGCGGAAAAGTTCGCCCGATTGCACCAAATGACAGGAGACCAGTTGGCCCTTGCCGATGTCTGACAGACTGGGCACCTGCGTCTTGCAAGTCTCTGTCGCATATGGACAACGCGGATGAAAGGTGCAACCGCTCGGTGGATTTGCTGGACTCGGTAAATCGCCTGTCAACAAGATCCGTTCGCGCTTTTGCCGTGGTTTCGCTACTGGAACAGCCGAGAGCAGCGCCCGTGTATACGGATGACTCGGGTTCTCAAACAGCGTCCGCTTGTCAGCAATTTCTACGATCCGCCCCAAATACATCACCGCGATCCGATCGCACAAGTGCTTCACGACCGACAAATCATGCGAAATGAACATCAGGGTCAGATTAAATTCTTTTTTCAAATCCTTCAACAAATTGAGTACCTGTGATTGAATCGATACGTCCAATGCAGATACGGGCTCGTCGGCAATGATCAACTTTGGTTTTACGACCAGTGCGCGGGCGATTCCGATCCGCTGCCTCTGTCCGCCGGAAAAATCGTGTGGATGGCGGTTCAGATGTTCTTTTCGCAAGCCAACGACCTGAATAATCTCTTCGATGACTTTTTCCCGCTCTGCCTTTGTCCCGATGTTGTGCACCATCAGCGATTCCATCAAAATCTGCTTGATCGTCATCCGTGGATTCAGCGAAGCGTATGGGTCCTGAAAAATCATTTGCAGGTTTCGTCGCATGACGCGCATTTCTTCTTTGGGAAGCTTCGCTAAATCTTTGCCATCAAACCAGACTTCTCCTGCTGTCGGCTCCAAGAGGCGTAAAATCGTTCGGCCCGTCGTAGACTTGCCGCAGCCCGATTCCCCTACAATGCCAAGCGTTTCACCGGGATACACTGTCAGATCAATACCATCGACTGCTTTGACATGTCCCGTCGTCCGCTTCAAAAAGCCACCCTTGATGGGAAAATGCTGTTGCAGCCCTTTTACTTCTAAGAGAGGTGTCGTCATGCCTGTTCTCCCTCCTTCGCGTACAGCCAGCAGCGGCATTTTTGATTGTCCAGTTGCAAGAGTTCAGGGGGCTTTTCGTGACAAATCGAAATTGCTTGCGAACAGCGCGGGGCAAATCGGCAGCCCACTGGCATTTGATACGGCAGGGGAACCGCTCCCGGAATGGTTTCCAGGTATTCGCGCTCTTCGTCCAGCTCAGGAATCGAGTTCATCAGACCGATCGTATACGGATGCTTCGGACTGTCAAACAGCGTATCGACATCAGTCTCCTCAACGACTTGGCCAGCATACATGACGATAACGCGGTCGCACATCTCGGCTACTACACCCAAATCATGCGTAATCAGCATGATGGAGGTTCCGGTCTTTTCTTTTAAATCGCGCATTAAATCAAGAATTTGCGCCTGAATTGTCACATCCAGTGCCGTTGTCGGCTCGTCTGCAATTATTAGCTTCGGATCGCAGGACATCGCCATCGCGATCATGACACGCTGGCGCATCCCTCCTGATAGCTGATGCGGAAACTCTCCGTAAATCTCTTCTGCACGAGGCATTCCGACTGCTTTTAGCATCGCAATCGCCCGTTCCTTTGCCTCTGCCTTCGTTACCTTGCGATGCAGCATGACTGCTTCCTCAATCTGTTTGCCTACGGTATGTAGCGGATTGAGAGATGTCATTGGCTCTTGAAAAATCATCGCGATTTCATTACCGCGAACACCTTGCATTTCTTTTTCCGACAGCGCATGCACGTTCTTCCCATTGAAGCGAATCGATCCTTCCGTGCTTCCGTTGGGCGGCAGCAAGCGCATGATCGACAGGCTGGTTACACTCTTCCCACAGCCCGATTCGCCCACCACGCCAAGCGTTTCACCAGCACGGATAAAGAAGTCGACGCCGTCCACCACACTGACGACACCGCTGTCCGTGCGAAAACGGGTTCTCAGCTGTTCCACTTCCAAGATGGTCGTCATCTGCTCCACTCCTTTTCTCCCGTGTAGGGCATTCATTATTTACGTGCGCGCGGGTCCAGAACTTGCTGTAGACCATCCCCCAACAAGTTGAAGCCCAGCACGACTAAGAAGATGGCAATCCCCGGATAAAATGTCGCATAAGGCGCGACGGACATAAGTGTTTGTGCTTGGTTTAGCATGCTGCCCCAGGAGGGAGTCGGTGGCTGTACGCCCAATCCGAGATAGGACAAGGATGCTTCTGCGATAATCCCGGATGCCATCGCCAACGTCGCTTGAATCACAATCGGGTTCATCGCGTTCGGCAAAATGTGGCGGAAAATAATGCGTGCATCCTTTACTCCAACCGAACGTGCTGCTTGAATATACTCCATGTTCCGAAGCGTAAGAACTTGACCGCGTGTAATCCGTATAAAAGCAGGGGCAAAACCAATCCCAATCGCCAGCATGGCATTCCCGAAGCCTGAACCGAGCACCGCCGAAATCGCCAGAGCCAGAATCAAAAACGGAAAGGCCTGCATCGCATCGACGCTTCGCATGACGATCCACTCATCCCAAAAGCCGCGGTAGTAACCGGACAAGAGTCCAATCGGCACTCCAATTAGCATCGCAATACCAACAGAGATCAGCGCTGCCTGAATGGAGATGCGCGCCCCGTAAACAACACGGGAGAAAATATCCCGACCGAGATCATCGGTCCCAAACAAATGCTCACCATCTGGCGACATCAAAATTTTGTTATAGTCTTGTGCATTGGGGTCGAAGGGTGCGATCAGCGGCGCGAAAATCGCCACCAAGATCAATCCGAGGATAATCACCGCTCCGATGACGCCCAAACCATTCCGGAGAAATTTGCCCACGGTTTTCATCACTCACCTGCTCCTTTCCCAGCCTTGATGCGCGGATCAATGACAGCGTACAAAATGTCGACAATTAGGTTTACCAAGACAACGAGAACCGCAGAAACAAGAATGGCTCCTTGAACCGTTACGTAGTCACGTTTGAATACAGATTCCACAATCAGACGGCCAAAGCCAGGAATCGAAAAAATTGACTCGGTAATCACCAGACCACCCAGCAAGCCTGCGATCATCAAACCCGAGGTCGTTACCACTGGAACCATCGCATTTCTCAGCGCATGCCCCAGAATCGTGCGAGCCTCATTCAATCCCTTCGCTTTCGCTGTCCGAATAAAGTCCATGCTCACGACATCGAGCAAAGAAGAACGCAGCATTCGCATCAATACGGCAGATTCCCGCAAGCCCGTTGCCAAACAGGGCAGAATCATAGCCATCAGGTTTTGTGTAGGATTCTCGGAAAACGGTACATAACCGGATGAAGGCAGCCATTGGTTTTCCACGGCAAAGAAAATAATCATCATCATCGCCAGCCAGAAGCTGGGGATACTCATACCGCCAAGCGCAGTAAAGGTACTTGTATAGTCAATCCAGGTCCCGCGTCGCACTGCCGCGAGAATTCCCGCTGGAAACGCAATCAGAATCGCTACCAAGAACGTTCCGATCGTCAATTCCACGGTAGCCGGGAGTCTTTGCATAATTAAGTCTGCGACCGGCACACGGTCCGTAATCGATATTCCCAAATCACCCGTTACCACTTTTCCTAGCCAGGAAAAATACTGCACCACGATCGGCTGATCCAATCCCAGCTCGGTTCGCAGTGCCGCATAGGCTTCCGGTGTCGCTTCCTCTCCTAAAATGACCCGGGCAGGATCGCCCGGGATCATATGAATCAAAGAGAATGTCATAATCGACACCAGCAGGAGAATCGGGATTGTCAGCAATAGACGCCTGACTATGAACATCATGACAATTCCTCCTTGCTCTTGCTGTTATAGTGTTGCGCTACCTATTGCTTGTCCAAATTGGCTGTACGGATCAAACCGTCTGGAACATACGTAAAGCCGGTTACTTTCTTGTTCATGCCGAGCAGTACATATTGGTGGTACATATAGGCATAGCCCGCTTCTTCTTGCAGCAATGTGGCAGCTTCGCCATACAGCGCCTTGCGTTTTGCTTCGTCCAGCTCACCACGTGCTTTGATGACCAGTTCATCCAGCTTCGGAATAGAAATGCGGCCATCGTTGTTCGATGTATCTGTTACGACGAAATCATGGAAGTTTTGATCAGGGTCCTGACGTCCAGACCAGCCCAATTGCATCGCTTCAAATTCGCCTTTATCGCCTGTTTCGATCAATTGTCCATATTCCAATTTTTCCAATGTCACGTTGATGTTTTGTTGCTTCAGCATGTTTTGCAGTACCGCACCCAGTTGTTCATTCTCTGGAGAAGTAGAGATGTACAGCTTGAAGTTAAATCCGTTTGGTTGACCGCCCTTCGCGAGCAAATCCTTGATTTCCGCTGCATCCGGCGGCTTCGGTGTGTTCAGTGCTTCATTGTAAGCCAGACTACCTTTTGTAAATGCTGTCCGAGCCGGTGCCGCATAGCCGTTAAACAGTACTTTTACCAGGGCATCACGGTCAATGGCACGATCCACAGCCTGACGGAGATACTTGTTGTCAAACGGCGGGCGAGAGTTGTTCAAGTAAAGACCTTGGTAACCCATGCCGGATTCCGCAACCAATTGCAGGTTCGCATCGCCCTTGATGGCAGGGATTTCTTTTACAGGGGTATCATCGATGATATCCAGCATGCCGGAGCGCAGGTTTTGTACCTTCGCAGTTCCGTTCGTGAATACTTTGTAGTTCACTTCATCGATCTTCACTTGACCATTCCAGTAGTTTTCATTTTTCTTCAGCGTCACGTGGTCGCCTTTTACTTGCTCTACAAATACGTATGGACCTGTACCAACCGGATGATTGAGGTATTGATCGCCATGTTCCTTCACTGCTTTTGGCGATACCATAATGCCCGAACGGTCAGTCAATACGGACAAGAATGGAGCGAAAGGCTCTTTCATCTGGATTTTTACGGTCTGCTTGTCCACTACAGCAACGGAATCTACGAATTTCAATTCGCCTTTCCGGCGGGACTTCTCATCGTTCATGTTGCGCTCGAAGTTGAATTTCACTGCCTCAGCATCAAACTCCGTGCCGTCGTGGAATTTCACGCCCTGCTTCAGCTTCAATGTATAGGTCTTGCCGTCTGGCGTTACTTCATACGATTCCGCCAGCATTGGCACTATTTTTCCTTCTGAATCGATATCAAACAGCTTGTCATAGAGGCTCGCGTATACATGACGGTCGTACAGCGAAGTCGAGGTGTTTGGGTCCATTGACGGCGGGTCTGCCTTTAACCCAATATTCAGTACTTTTTTGCCGGAGGCTGGCGCTGTTGTTGCGGTTTTGCCGTTGTCCGTAGTCGCACTGTTTCCTCCTCCACAGCCTGTAACCAATAAAACTGTCCCCAGAACAGCACTGAGCATTGCTTTGCTCACTTTGGTCGAAAACATAGGATGACCCCTTTTCTCTCGTTTTTTCTCTAGTCTCTTCTCAGAATCGTTCGGCATTCATTTCATAATCCCAACGGATTTTCGCCCGATGGCATTCCCCCTTCCAAGTTCACTCGTATCTAACGGATAAAGTTATACTTGGACTTCAGTATTTTCAATTCGTTAATGACATTCGTTTTGGAGATGCCAGGAATCTTGTGCAGCTTTTTGATCAAAAATTGAGATAATTCTTCATTACTTGTTACGAGCACCTGTGTGAAAAGCTGATATTCACCAGAAGTGAGTACGATTAGTCTGATTTCTACGGTGTCCGTTAACGCAGCAACCACATCGTCCAGCTTTTCCGCATCCACAGCCACTTGAATCATCGCCTGTACGTGAAACCCTGCCTTGACTGGATTGACAATACCGACCAGACTCAGGGCACCTTCATCCTGCAATTGCTGGACCCGCATGCGGATCGTCTTTTCCGTGACCCCGAGGTCCTTCGCAATCTGGGTAAACGGCAAGCGCGCATTTGCTTGCAAGGCGCGAATGATCCCATAGTCGATGTCATCTAAATCAGGATAAAGTGATCTTCGAAAAGTTTCTTCCATATAAACACACCTTTATTCGTCTTTTTTTAACAATATTCAACCTTATTACAGCCCGATTTTTTAAAATTTGGTCGAATTTCATAATGATTGTTGTTACTATAATACGATTTTCGACATAGCGCAATACTTTTATCTGAAAATTTGATTTTGAAAGCATTTTCATTCTATTTTTCCTTTCCACCTATTCTTGCTATAAATAAAACGAAGAAAAAGAGCCTACTCCGCTTGGGAGAGGCTCTCTATTAATATTCGATACGGTTCGGAGATTGAGACCATGCTTCAAATGGACTCCGTCTATTCGCAAGATTGATTCTCTGAAAAGGAATGCTGCGCTCTTCATGAGGGAGAACAATCTGCTCATAAATAAACTGATCATCAAAACCGACATGCGCCGCATCTTCTTTCGTGCATGCGTAATAGACATTGCGCGGTCTGGCCCAATAGATGGCTCCCAGACACATCGGACACGGCTCACAGCTTGTATACAGATCACAATCGTTTAATTGAAAGGTTTGGAGATGACGACATGCTTCCCGAATTGCTTGAATTTCGGCATGTGCCGTAGGGTCATTGCTCGTCGTCACTTCATTACGTCCTCGCCCGATTACCTGTCCGTCCTTCACGACAAGGGCTCCAAACGGTCCGCCTATTTTATCACGTACATTTTCAACCGCAATCTGTACGGCTTGCCCCATCCATGTCTCTCGTTCCATCCGCTTGCCCCCTCGCATCCTTCTCCTTTTATCCTATGTCCATGCGCATCTGGACATGCTGGAAAAGTCACTAGCGGTTCATTGATTGCTTTAAATGGAACAAATAACGGTTTCGAATGATCCAGAAATACACACCTTGAACAACGACGAAGCTACATAGGACAATCGCGGTCGGTTTGACCACAGACGCGACAAGAATCAGCTTCAACAAGCTTTGCAGGGAAACGAACGCCACCATGCTGTGAATAATCGCTACCACAATCGGCACGAAGAACAACAGGGCAACCTGAGTCGTAACGATCCGCGTCAATTCCGCATCCGTGAGTCCAATCTTGGAAAGCGCTCCATAATGCCGCTTGTCGTATTCCAGATCCGTGTACAAACGGAAATAGAGAAAGCTTGCTGCAGCTACAAAGAACAACACGCCCACAAACAACCCGATAAAGAGTCCCATGTTCGCCATTTGTTTCATGCTGTGGTAGTAAGGCGCACGAGCTGAAAACGAATAATTTTCTTCGAAATGACTAATATCTTCCTGAAGCTTGAGACTAAGATCCTGCGTTTCCTTCCATCTTGGCACCTCGTATACAAAGCGCTGTTCTTCCTTCATTTTCGGAAGCTGGTCAAACACCTGATTCGGTACGACAACCAATCGCTCAAATTCAATCCCTCTGATCAATGGAGTCATATTCGTATCTGTTTTGACTGCGAGCTGTGCCTTCCCCACTTGCAACGTTTTGCTCGCTACCGAATCACCAATCCAATTGAGCAGTACGAAGGCCTCTTTATTCGTCATTTCGAGTACAGTCGAATTGGACACTACCGCCAGCCGGTTATAGTCAGACAGCTTGACTACTCCAACCCTTTCCTCCTGAACCAGTTCTGGCAAAACTCTCATAGCCACTTGATATTTTTCGAAGGAAAAGCCACTTTGCTGCAAGCTCGTTTCGATTAACGACAGATGCTTCGCTCTCTCCGCATCGCTTTGTTTGGACTGGTATTCAAACGCAAATGGATGTGTTTTCATCACCGTAATCTGAATCGACCCAGCCAACGCTGCCAGCGTGCCAATCGCACAAAAAGCCACGGTAGAGACGATGCTGACCAAAAAGAACATCCGTGCATTATCCTTCATCCGATAGGCCAAATCAGAGAGCGTCAGGAGATTCGTACCTTTCCAATAAAAAACGCGACGCTTCTTCAGAAAATCGATGAAGATGACGCTCAGCTGAGTAAACAATAGGTACGTTCCGACAGTCGTCAGCGCAATGACCGGAAGCATCAGCACGAGCACATTCACGCCGTCAGCAGTGAGGGCTAAGGCATAGCTCATTCCCAACAAAGCTACTGCGACCAGAGACAGCACTACCGATGCCCTCGGCTCACGCTTAGGCCGACCGCTTCCTTGCAATAGATCCAACAGACTGCGGCTTCGCAGCACGAGGACGGTAAACAGCGAAATGGCTGCGTACAAGACGAGAAACGCCACCACTGTCAAACCGATCGCTTTCCACGGGAAGTAAAACCCGAGTGCTTTTACATCCAACAAAAATCCAGCGAATTGGAAAAATAGCTTGGCGAGAACCAGTCCGAGCCCAATCCCGATGGCAATCGAGACAATGCCAATCAGCATGTTTTCCATAAATATCAGCGTGTTCCGCTGTAACGGTGTCATGCCCTGGATAAAAAGGATGCCGAACTCCTTCTCCCTCTTTTTCAGGAAAGCACCGACACAGTAAAAGAGAAAAAAGAAAGAGAACAGAAAAATGACGTACTCAGCCGCCATCATCCCAGTGGCTACGGATTCATGAATCTCCTGTCCGATAATTTCCGGATGAAAAATGAACATCGCATAGACGAAAAAGATTAAGACAGAAAAAACGCTACTCATGAAAAACGCAGCGTACATCCGTTTATTTCGTACAACGTTATTACACGCGAATTGTCGAAAGGTCATAGGTGTTCCCTCCCAAAAACGACAACGAGTCAATAATTTTCTGGAAGAATACCTGTCGACTCTCACCACGATACATCTCGTTATGGAGCTGGCCGTCTTTAATAAAAATCACCCGATGGCAATAGCTGGCCGCCAAAGCATCATGCGTCACCATCATCATGGTGGTATTGTCTCTCTTATTGATCGCTTCCAGTGTCTCCATCACATTGCGCGAAGACTTGGAATCAAGATTTCCTGTCGGCTCGTCAGCGAGCAAAAGCGACGGGGAATGAATGATCGCCCTGGCAATTGCCGTTCGTTGGCGTTGCCCCCCAGACACCTCGAAGGTCCGCTTTTCCAAAATGTCCTGAATCCCTAGCTTCTCTGCAACACTTTGCAGCTTTTCTTCCATGACCGATACTTTCTCATTGTCCAGCGTCAGCGGCAACACGATATTTTCCCCAATCGTCAACGTGTCCAAGAGATTGAAATCTTGAAACACAAAACCGAGCTCACGGCGACGAAACAGAGCGAGTTTATCTTTTTTTAAATGATGCGGATTCGTACCGTTCAAAAGAACCGCACCAGAGGTTGGTGTATCAATGGTAGAGATCATGTTTAATAGCGTAGTCTTGCCACTGCCTGAGGGGCCCATAATACCGACGAATTCGCCCTTGCGAATCGAAAAATCGATATCGGTCAGCGCGCGGTAGGTTACCTTGCCCCCGTATATTTTACTCAAGCTATTTACAGCAAGCATTTCCATGCGCCATTCCCCTTTCTTGCACTTCCAAATTCAACTATACGAAAGTGCGCATAGTCCAGCTATCGAATTAACTTTCAGCTATCTTACTTTCTTGTAAGGTTGGTACGACGGCAGACAAGACGATACGTACGGTTGTCCCCTCGCCCACTTCTGATTCCATTTCCACCCCATGATGGAGCCGCCCGCAAATTTCCTTCACCAAGTACAGCCCCATCCCGGTGGACTCAGGGTATTTGCGCCCGTTTTCTCCCGTAAAATACGGCTTGAACACGCGACGAATATCTTCGGTAGGGATCCCGATTCCATAATCCTGCACTTCCAGTATGGCATGCGCTCCGCGTTCATACGCACGAATGGTGACCTTGTTGCTTTTCCCTGCTGAATAGCGAACGGCATTCGTCAACAATTGGTTGAGGACAAAAGCGAGCCACTTATCGTCCGATTCCACTCGCCAATTCTCATCCACTTTTACCTCGGGATACACTTGGTTGCGAATAAACAGCCGCTTGTTTTCAGCCAACACGTTCTGCACCATGGAACGCAGCGTTACTGGCTCAATCAGGAAGTCCTGTTCAAATCGGTCGAGGCGAGCTATGTACAATACAGTTTCCAGTCCACGCTTGATCCGGTCCACTTCTTCACGGACGCTCTCTGCTGTTGGATCGTCTTCATTTTGCAGCAACAGATGAATAACCGAAATCGGCGTCTTCATCTGATGAACCCACTGCTGAATAAACGTCGTATGGTCCCGTTGCTTGTTTTCATAGGCATGAAGCTGTTCTTTGTAGAGTCGGTACTGCTCCTGACTGATGTCATCCATCGCGCGGCACAACGGTGAATTCCCGTATGTCTGGGTCAGTTCCTCTAATGACTCTACCGGCTTGCTCAGTCGCTGATAGATTGTGCGGTGAGACAAATAACGGATGGCGAGAAAAGCCCCCGCGAAAAAAACAGATAAAAACATGACGTAGATCATCAATGATTCATTCCAGTACCCATCCATCGCAAAAATCATAATCAATAAGATCAGTTGGACGAGAAAAAACGCTGCGAATGGCCATTGATCTCGAAGGAACAACTTCATTGCCCTTCCTCCCAAGTCGCACGTAAGCGATAACCGGAACCGCGAACAGTCTCGACAGCTCCCTCTAAGCCTAAGTCCTTCAGCTTGCCGCGCACGCGTGTGATGTAGACATTCAGCGTGTTTTCATCAACAAACTGTTCATCCCACAGCTTTTCTAGCAAACGCTCACGGCTGACGACACGTGGATGTTGATTCATCAAGGCTTCTAGCAGTAACGCTTCCTTTTTGCTCAGCTCGATTTTGATATCGTACATGGACAGCTCCATTCGCTCCAAAAACAGCTTGAGCCCCGCCACTTCAACCGTACGCTCCCCTTCTTGCGGAGCATATTGTCCGTAAGCCCGGCGTAGCTGACTGCGGATTTTGGCCAAAACCACATCGTAGTCGAACGGCTTTGTGATATAGTCATCGGCCCCATTTTCCAATGCCATCACTTGGTCCATTTTACTTTCTCGTGCAGAGATGAACAGGATCGGGCAATTGGACTCCTGGCGCATTTGCCGGCACCAATAAAATCCGTCAAATTTCGGTAGATTCACATCTAATAAAACCAGATCAGGGCGCGATTGGGTAAATACCTCCATGACTCTATCGAAATGTTCAACATTGACTGTTTGAAATCCGTATTTTTCCAGTTGCTCTTGCAGCAGCTGGTTGATTTTCGGGTCGTCTTCTACAATCATAATTGTGGACATCACTCATACTCCTCTCGTCTTGAGTCTCCTCCATTTTATTCTTTACTATACCATTAGAAAACTAGACTACGCCAAGCATTTGGCGTTTCTCTTACTTGGATGTCTACTGAAAGAACGGCCTGTGCGTTGCTGTTGTGGAGGGGAGGAAACAGGAGAAAACGCTCAGCTTCTAGGGCCACCCGCTGTGGGATTGACTGCCCGACTCCATGCAAAAAGCGAAACCGCGTCCAAAGTTGTCCTTTCAGGATGTGTTTCAGAGGTGGACGCTTAAGTGCGTGTTTCGCTTTTTGCATTGCGTCTCGGTCGGTGTCCCTAAGATCTTCGCTAATTTCTCCTGTTTCCTCTACGAGCTTTTCGTGTTAATCGGTTTTTAAGAGCCTTAAAAAGAATGTAAGGATGTCATCAGTAACGATAGAGAAGAATATTTCCAGGCGTAGCGACTTGTGGAGTCCTACCGAGCGAAGAAGGGATGAGCGGGAAAAAGAAACGCAACCCTGTGCTTGCGACGAAGCGGCTACCACTTTTGCGTTTCCCCGCGAATCCCTTCGGAGCGGACAGTCTTAGCGCACAGCAGGACGGAGCCTGGAGCCTAGACTGGAAATATTCTTCTCGCCACTACAGCCACATAGTAAAAAAGGAAGGACTGTTGTCCTCCCTTTATGCTTGATTCTCCATCAATTGCTGTAGCTTCTTGATCCCGCGGAAGTGCAGGATTTTCACCGAAGCCTCTGTCTTACCCAAAATTTCCGCGATCTCATTCATTCGCAAATCTCCGAGATAGCGCAAGGCGATCACATTGCGCTGATCCTTTGTCAGCGTGTGCACCTTATCCCACAAGCCCTCGGTTGTCTCCTGATTCAGAAGGCACTCCTCCGGCAGCTTATCTGTTGCGACCATATTGCTAAATGTGTCCTGATCAACCGGACTCTCCCGCTTCTTGCGCATGTAGTCAATCAAAGCGTTGTGCGCAATTCGGAAAATCCAGGCGCCAAAAGGATGGCGGCCATCGTATTGCTCAAGCTTGGAGTACACCTTAATAAACACAGTCGTTGTCAGGTCTTCCACATCCCAGACGTTTTTTACCCGGTAGCGGAAATAGCGATATATTTTAGTAGAGTAATCTTCGTAAATTTGTTGGTGACTTAATTTTGGATACATGATTGCTGTCGTCATAATCGATCTCCCGTTTCGTGATCCGTATGAATTGATTTCATTGTACGGTCGAAACGAAGCAGGAACCATCGAGTTATATTTCAGGAAGCTTACACTTTTGTAAGGTACTTATGGGCTCGTTGTAAGCTCGCACAAGTAGGTACGGAAGGGGTATCATTTCGGTTACAACTTTCAAAAGAAATCTTTAAAAATTTCTTAAGGAATTTTTTAAGTTGTCTTCAAAACCGTTGTGGTGGGGGGAGAAGTCCTGCCGCATGTTTTCTAGTTTACTTTCGCATCAGTTCGCTCAGCACAGTTATCAATGATATTCATAACCTTTTGCTATTGAAAAGATATGGGTATCAGTTAGTTCACCTGAGTCATTTAGGTTAACATTTCGTAAAGTACCCTCCAACGTAAAACCCGCCTTCTTAGCTACGGCTATACTTGCGTTATTCCGAGTATCACAGCGAATTTCAAGACGGTTAGCTTCCAACTCAGAAATGGCAAAGCCAACGATACCTTTTACTGCCTCTGTCATTAGACCCTCACCAGTACGCGATGTGCGTAGCCAATATCCAATTTCAAATTTGCGTACATACCAATCGAAGCGATGGAGTCCACTACTGCCCACAAACTGCCCTGTGTTCTTTTCAAATATATGAAGCACTAAGTCTGTGCGTTCTAGAAAATTGAGCCGGGCCTTACGTACGTAGGCTTCCGAATCGTCAATGGATGGGAGGTTTTTTACAAACGGAAGCCAGGGGCGCATCTCATTTACACTCTCACGTATGGCTTCATTTACAAATTGACCATCACCCCATTGCGGTGCTCTAATCAATAATCGCTGAGTTTCTAAATGTTCCGGAAAAGAGAGCAGTAGTGGATTCATATTAGTCCTCCTTCTATAGGAATACGTTTCCAATAATAGTAGCGGCTTAACAGCTCATTGACAATTGAAAGCAACACTACCAGTTAGTTTAACAATACTGTCAGTCTAAACCGTTATTATTGAGAACACTTAGCTGCAATTTCACACTCTTGAATTACTTTCAAGCAATTTTAAAAAAGCTGCGCAGGAGAAGCGCATTTCCAGTTTCAAGCGCCTCTGGAGCCCGACCCAGCTTCGGAATAAATGGCGGGGAATTTCAGCTTCACTTATGAAACCCTTCATTGAAATTTCTACGTTTGAAGCGCTCCCGCCATTTATTCCGGAGCGGACAGTCAATCCTTCAGTAGGGCGTAGGCCGAAGCGTAGACTGGAAATGCGCTTCTCCCCCACAACAGTTACATTAAAAAGAAAAAACGCCCCCGAAAAAATTCGAGGGCGCTTGCATTTAAATCAATCCAAGACGTTGGAAAATCGTATCCACATGCTTCAGGTGGTAACGGTAGTCAAAGCACTCATCCAGCTCTTCCTTGGACAGTGTGGAGCTGACCGTTGCATCCTCCTCGACGATCGCACGGAAGGAACGTTGCTCTTCCCACGCCTGCATCGCACGAGGCTGTACCGTATCATAGGCTTGCTCGCGGCTCATGCCTTTTTCGATCAGCTTGAGCATCACTTGCTGCGAGTAGATCAATCCAAAGGTACGATCCATATTGCGCTTCATGTTCTCAGGGAATACCGTCAAGTTTTTCACGATGTTCATGAAACGGCGCAGCATGTAGTTCAACGCTTGCGTCGCATCTGGCAAAATCACGCGCTCCGCAGAGGAGTGGGAAATATCCCGCTCATGCCAGAGGGAAACATTTTCATAGGAAGTGAGCATGTGACCGCGGATGACACGAGCCAGACCGCAAATATTTTCGCTGCCGATTGGGTTGCGCTTGTGTGGCATTGCGGAAGAACCCTTTTGTCCTTTGGCAAATGCTTCTTCCACCTCGCGCATTTCGCTCTTTTGCAGACCGCGAATTTCTGTTGCGAATTTCTCTAAAGAGGTTGCGATCAGTGCCAATGTTGCCATGTACTCGGCGTGGCGATCACGCTGCAAGGTTTGGGTCGAGATAGGCGCTGCAGACAGCCCCAGCTTCTCGCACACGTATGCTTCCACAAACGGATCGATGTTTGCATATGTTCCAACTGCGCCAGAGATTTTGCCGAACGCCACTTCTTTTTTCGCAGCCTGAAAACGCGCCAGGTTACGCTTCATTTCTTCATGCCACAGGGCCAGCTTCAAGCCAAAAGTCGTAGGCTCCGCATGTACGCCATGTGTTCTACCCATGCAAACTGTATCCTTGTGCTCACGAGCTTTGTCTGCCAAAATCTCGATGAAGTCTTGGATATCACCCTCCAAAATTTCGTTCGCCTGACGCAGCAGGTAAGACAGAGCAGTATCCACCACATCTGTAGAAGTCAGTCCGTAATGCACCCACTTCTTTTCTTCGCCCAAGGTTTCCGATACCGCACGGGTAAACGCCACCACATCATGGCGTGTCTCTTCTTCGATCTCATAGATTCTGTTCATGTCAAAAGTAGCTTTATCCCACAGCTTTTTCACGTCTTCCTCAGGAATGACGCCCAGCTTGGACCATGCTTCACACGCGAGAATTTCTACTTCCAGCCACGCTTTAAATTTGTTTTCTTCCGTCCAAATGGCGCGCATTTCCGGTCGGGAATAACGTTCGATCATGATAATACCTCCGATGTATTCGTCCAGATTTTCAGCTCATCAATCAGGGTGAGCGCTTCTTCTACAGTAGGGGCGAGCACATTGATATGCCCCATTTTTCGCTTGGCCTTGCTCTCTGCTTTTCCGTACAAATGGAGCTTGGCTGTGCGCGGCAACTTGTCGATCTGATCGATGACAGGCTGTAGATGCTCTCCCAAAATATTAACCATCACGACGCTCGAGAGCAACTCTGTAGATCCTAAAGGCAGATTGCAAACCGCCCGAACATGCTGCTCAAACTGCGAGGTCACACAAGCATCCATGGTAAAATGCCCAGAGTTATGCGGTCGAGGCGCCAATTCATTGACATACAGCTGACCATCTTCGGTCAAAAACAGCTCCACGGCAATGAGTCCGACCACATCCAGCTTTTCTACAATCGTGCGAGCAATTTCTTCCGCACGAACTGCTACTTCAGCCGAAATACGAGCGGGTACGATGCTCAAATGCAGGATGTTTTCCTGATGAATATTTTCTGACACAGGAAAAACAGCCAGTTCTCCCGCAGGATTACGTGCAGCAATAACAGACAGCTCCATTTGGAATGGTACAAATTGTTCCACGATCAGCTCTGTACCTGCTTTGGACAACGTTTCATACGCCTCCGCCAGCTCAGCCTCGCTTCTCAATACCCATTGCCCTTTGCCGTCATAGCCACCGGTTGCCGTCTTCATAACAGCAGGCAGTCCCAGTTCACGCACGGCGTCCTGCAAATCCTCCAAGCTATTCACGACACAAAACGGAGCAACCGGGATGCCGATCTCACGAATGGCGGTCTTTTCCCGAATCCGATTCTGGGTGATACGCAAAAGACGACTCCCCTGCGGTACATAAGCGCGGCTCTCCAACACTTCAGCGACCTGCGCATCGACATTTTCAAATTCATAGGAGATAACATCGCTGACCGAGGCAAGCTGCATCGCTGCTTCTACATCATCGTAGCTGGCTACAATTTGCCGATCAGCCGTTTGGCCGCATGGTGCGTCTGCTGTCGGGTCCATTGTGACAAAGCGGTAGCCCATAGCTCGTCCCGCAAGAGCAATCATCCGTCCAAGCTGTCCTCCACCGAGTATTCCTAGGGTCGATCCTGGTTTGATTTGCTTACGGTCTTTGGTTGTCATTCGAGTTCACTAGCCTCCAGCACCTTATTGCGTACATCATCACGTCTTTGAACGAACCGCTCTTGTACGTCTGGATATTTGATCCCCAAAATTTGCGCAGCCAATAACCCTGCATTGATGGCTCCAGCTTTTCCGATCGCAACCGTCGCCACAGGCACACCCCCTGGCATTTGCACAATCGACAAAAGCGAGTCGAGACCATTCAAGTTGGATGATTTCACCGGGACACCAATGACAGGCAACTCTGTCTTAGCAGCTACCATTCCTGGCAAATGAGCTGCCCCGCCCGCACCCGCAATAATGACTTCCAAGCCGCGGCTTTTCGCGGTCTCGGCATACGTAAACATCAAGTCTGGCGTTCTGTGTGCAGACACGACCTTCTTTTCGTACGGTACCTGTAATTCGTCTAAAATTGCGCAAGCTTCCTTCATCGTTTCCCAGTCTGACGTACTGCCCATAATGACTCCTACCAAAGGCTGTAGCATGAACCATTCGCCCCCTACGTTTTGTAACATCAGAAGAAAACCCAACCGACTAACGGCTTTTCGCACCGCTCTCATCGCCTGGGCTATTCGAACTCGTTTTCACTCAACATATTCAGTGTAGCAGGGAGAAAGTTTGCCTGTCAACCTCGTTTCCGAACATTTAAAAATGATAGATCAAAAATTATTCGTGTTTGCCTTTTTCTACCCAATTGTTTGCCGCTTCTGCTTTCTCTAGCTCGACCTGAAGCCAATAATCCAAATAGGGACTGGCATCCGCCCCGGCAGCTGCAGTCAATAGCGCTGTGATTTGGTCCCCATTTGCTTGCTTGTATTGATGATCTCGTACATATTGACGCAACACCTGATGCAGTCGTTCGACTCCCCATTGTTCTTTCAAGTTCCACCACATGGCACCAGCTCGCCCATAGACGAGGTCATTGTAGCTCCTCCAGTCTGGGAAAGCTTCCACGGACGACTTCGCAGTGACTCCTTGGTTCGCATATCCTTCCGCTGCACGTGCTTGGCCTAGCCGCATCTGAATATACGCTTGTGATTGTGCGGGGGACTTTTGCTGCAAAAATACCATCGTCGCATAATCCGTCAGTCCCTCATCCAGCCACGCCTCTCGCACCTCGTCGTTTCCGACCAACCCGTAAAACCACTGATGTGCCGTTTCGTGCGCTACGACCGCTTCCCCCATGACATCGCTACGGTCAAAATACTCCTGGGCAATAAAAACGAGGCTCGGGTATTCCATCCCACCAAAAAAGCCGCCTGTTTTGACAACATCGTATTCCTTATACGGATACACCCCGAACTGTTTTCCGTAATAGTCGAGAGACTCTCTAGCAGTCTCATGTATTCGTTCTACGTTTTGCGGGTCATCACTTTTCTGCACCCACGTACGTACGATGGTTTCCCCGACCTTGCCAGATATGGGCTGGTACGTATCGTCCATGACGACAAGGGCAAAATCCCGAACGTTCCATGCGTCCACCTCATAGATTTTTAGCCGTTGCGGTCTCGTCTCGGTGATGACAGCCACGCTCTCCAATCCACTCGTAGCAAGCTGGTACCCCTCTGATAGCTGCACACGCAAATGATAATTCGCCACATCCGAGTAAAAAGGATCGCCAATCGCGGAATAAGGATCGAGCCGCCAGCCTCCTGCATCCTTGACCGCCAGTATCGGTAGCCAGTTGCCCAGCCACATTGCATGATCATGGTAAGACATTCGCCCATTGTTATAAGGAACCTCGAGCTGAAAATTCATATCCACCACCATCTCAGCAGACGATGTTCTTGCAGGAAGGGGCACTTGTAAAAGCGTTTTGGTCTTTCCTGCATACTGTACGTCGACACTTTTTCCGTTCACCCGTACCTCGCTTATCTTGATACCACCAGGCTCACGCTGTTTGCCCAGCACAAGCTCCCAGTTCTCTCCACTGAGAGCAGCATTCGCAGAAAAAGCATTGGGATATAAATGAAAAAAAGCTTGGTCATCTTGTGGGACAAAACGAGCCGTCAGCATGCCTTTCACCACGTGCTTGTTCATATCGATTTGTACGTCAGCCTTGTAAGTGACTGCAGCCTGCCTGTGATTAATCGGCACAATCTCCTGAGCGTCTAAGCCAGCCTGCCCTGTCCAAGGACGGACGGTCAAGAATACAGTCAAAACGACTCCTACTGCCACGATGACCACCCAATGCTTCCGCCACATCGTGATCCCCTGCTTTCGATTACTTCTTCTGATGCTTGAGACGTTGGCGCTCCAGCCAAGCTGCTGCCTGTTCCTGCTGGGACATGTCTACTTTCAACCAATAATCCAAGAAAGCACTCGCATCTTCTCCTGCCATCTCAGATAGAAAAGCTTCCCATTCCTTTCCAGTCACAACCTGATAACGGTACTTCTCAACATACTGCTTCAATACGTCATGTACCCTTTCTTCCCCCCACGCTCCTTGCAATAACCACAGCATTGAGGACGGACGGGAATAGACGAGATCGCTATAACTCTGATTATCAGGAAATGCAGACAGTGCTTGCCAAGGACGCTGTTCCTCTGCCACGTAATATTGAACAGAGGTGCCCTGCTCCAGCCTTCTGCGCACCCGTTCTGCTCCCAACAGCGGATCTTGCTGAGATAAATACGAGAGCGTCACGTACTCCGTGAATCCCTCATCCAGCCATGCTTCCTTTACCTGATTATTTCCGAGCAAGCCGTAAAACCACTGGTGTGCCGTCTCATGGACAACCGTGACGATACCTGTTTCTTCCCCAGAAAAGAAATGACGTCCGTCAAGAAAGACCAATGCAGGATACTCCATTCCATTAATCGCACCGCCAGTCCTTACCACATCGTATTCGGTATATGGATAGGCACCCAATTGATCATGAAAATAGGCGAGAGACTTCGCTGCTGCTTCATGAATCTGCTCAGCAGTTGCCGGATCATCTGTTTTCCGCCACCATGTTCGGACGACTGTTTCGCCCACTTTTGTTTCCATTCGCTGATAGGAGGCATCCATAACGACTAGGGCAAAATCCCTCACATTTTCTGCACCTAGCTGTATCGTCTTTTCTCCCTCACGAGCAGAAACCTGCTTCGCAGCCCTCTCTGGCGCTGTGCTCGCCAATTGATAGTCTTTTGGTAGCGTCACGTTCACTTCATAATCTGCGTTCTCACTGTAAAATGGATCACCGACAGGCTCGTATGGATCGAGATGCCAGCCTTCCTTATCGTACACCGCAAGAACCGGTAGCCAGTTCCCCAGCCAGATCGATTGGTCATCATACGACATCCTGCCGTCGTTTCGCGGAAGAGTCATCTCGAACTCCAACACAATCTTTCGTGGGCCCGCCTCTCCTTCTAGAGGCACTTCGAGGATGTTCAGGTCTTTTGTCTGTTTGCCGACAACCGCTACTCCATCGACCAAGAGCTTTTTATTAGTGTATGAGCCAAGCGTTGGGCCATTGCCTAAAAGTTCCTCCCATAGCATGCCTTGATGCTCTTCTGTAAATACGTTCGGGTAAAGATGGAGATAGGCACGAGTAGGGTCTTTTGGCCAAAAGGTAATCATTACGGTTCCTGCTACTTCTTTCTTGATTGGATCAATTCGCACATCAGCCTGATAGAGTGGTTTACGCGTAAGCGCAGTACCCTCCTCAGCATTTACAGGCAACATCCACGTCAAAAACAATAAGCTACAACCAACCATTGAGACCCATTTCTTCACGCCATCTCCCCCTTTTCTCTACTGTACAAAAAATGGAAGAAAAAGACTATCTTTCCTCTTTACCCTGATAGCTTATCGGACAGCCACTTTTCAACCAACTCCAAAGGAACCGATTGTTCCGTTCCCTCTCGCATATCTCGAACGACGACCTGCCCACTGTTCACTTCGTTTTCCCCATAGATCAAGGCAAAAGCAAAGCCTTCTTTGTTTGCATAATCGAGTGCTTTTTTTAGTCGTCTACCTGTCAGTTCCAGCTCGACTCTGATGCCGCTCTCGCGCAAGCGATTGGCCAGGCCAAGACTAGATGCTTCTGTCCCGAGGGGAATGACGAGTACATCAGCAGGTTTCTGCTCTTCCGTACTGCGATTTGCCAACGCTGCCAGAATGACATCCAAGCCAAACGAAATCCCTACAGCGGGATACTCTCTTCCATCATCCAAAAGCCGACCGATAATCTGATCGTAACGTCCCCCACTACCGATACTGGACGTCATACTTCCATCCTGCAAAAAGATCTCATACACAATCCCTGTGTAGATCCCTAACCCTCTTGCCAAAAATGGCGAGAAACGAATCTCTCCACCCACACCCGCTCCTTTTACATAGGCAAGCATATCACGCAGCTCCCGAATCCCTTCCTGAACTAGCTGGGATGTAAAACGCTCTGCCAACAGATCCAGGGTAATCACACCTTCTTGCAGGAAAGACGTAATCGCTAAAACGAGTGGCTCCTCGACGTTTCGCTCCCGCAAATCATCACGCACTCCGTCCACGCCGATTTTCTCGAGCTTATCCAGCGACAGCATGACATCCCCGGCCCGCTCTACGGGAACTCCCAGCTCCTGAAGCACCCCAGATAACAGCTTGCGATTGTTGACCTCAATGTACACGTCTAGCCCCAGCCGCTTGAATGCCTCAAACGCCATACTGAGCAATTCTGCTTCAGCCAGCACCGATGTTGTTCCCACGATATCGACATCGCATTGAATAAATTCGCGCAAACGCCCGGTTTTTACTGGACCGTCCCGAAATACTTTTCCGATCTCATACCGCTTGAACGGCATCCGCATCTCAGGATTCATGCCCACTACCTTCGTCAACGGTACAGTCAAATCATAGCGCAGTCCAAGCTCTCTATCTCCTTGATCGCTCAAGCGATACACTTCCTTCAAGATTTCATCCCCGCCTCCGTACTTGGATGCCAGCAATTCGTAGTGCTGCAGCATAGGCGTCTCCAACGGTTTGCAGCCATATGTCTCGAATACTGCTTCGAGCGTCCGTCGTATCCAGTTTCGTTGCATTTGCTCCTGCGGCATGAAATCTTTTGTGCCTTTTACCGTTTTTAATACTTCGTTTTCCATGAGTAACACCCTTTCTTTTTTCAGATAGAGAAAACCAAAAAAGCCATGCAAGGCAACTTTCTGCCCGCATGGCTTCCTAAATACACCACCGCAGGCACGAAGCACAAGAAGCGCTTGCACCTGCGGAAAAATTTCCGAAGATACAAACGCTCTACGTGTGGTGATGCTGTTGAAGGAACATGTTTAGACCTGTCATGAGAATCGGTCCATCCTTCCATGAAAAAAGATTTTTCCTATCATAGCGCAAAAAAAGCTCCCCGTCCAGTAGACGAAGAGCTTCATTCCCAAAAAATTCTATTCGCGCAACCAGATGAAGTACGCCAGGAAGACGAAGAACAGCACATACATCGCCGGATGCACTTCGCGAGCCTTGCCCTTCATTACCTTCATCACCGGATAAACGATGAAGCCCGTCGCAATACCTGTTGCAATACTGTAAGTCAATGGCATCAACAAAATCGTCAGGAATGCAGGGAACGCTTCATCCAGGTCATCCCAAGCTACTTTTGCAATATGAGAAGCCATCAGAACACCGACGATAATAAGTGCTGGTGCCGTAACCGCTGGAGTCACAATTGCGAGAATCGGCGAGAAGAACAACGCCAACAGGAACATACTCCCTGTGACAACTGCTGTAAATCCGGAGCGTCCGCCTGCCGCTACCCCTGCTGTCGACTCAACATAAGCCGTAGTGGTAGATGTACCGAGTACCGCACCTGCCATACCTGCAATCGCATCAGAAGCGAGTGCTTTTCCTGGACGTGGCAAATTGCCGTCTTCGCGAAGCAATCCCGCTTGGTTTGCTACACCCAAGAGCGTACCCGTCGCATCGAAAAAGTCTACAAACAAGAATGTCAACACAACAATCAGCATGTTCATGGTGAACAAAGCGGATGGATCACCGAGATATTGGAACGCAGCACCGAATGTAGGAGCAAGGCTCGGTGGTGCAGAAACGATTTGCTCAGGCAGATTCACCAGTCCGAAAAACATCCCGGTAATCGCCGTAATCAACATTCCGATAAAGATACCTGCATTGATTTTGCGAGAAAGCAGAATGACCGTCACGATCAGACCAAACACCGCAAGCAATGCATTTTTCGCTGCCAAAATTGCTTCCGGCTTCATGCCCTCGTGATAGAAGGTCAGATGCCCCAACGCTACAAAGGTGGCATCATTTGCTACGATGATACCCGCGTTTTTCAAACCGATAAAGGCAATAAAAAGTCCAATCCCTGCCGAAACTGCGTATTTCAAGCTCTGTGGAATCGCTTTGATGATCGCTTCACGAACACCTGTCAGAGACAGAATCAAAAAGATCGTACAAGAAAGGAATACGCCAGCCAAAGCCTGTTGCCAAGGAATTTGCATCGTCAGAACGACGGTATAAGTGAAAAATGCGTTCAATCCCATCCCCGGAGCTTGACCGATCGGCAAACGTCCGAGAATACCCATTAACAGTGTACCGAGAGCAGCAGCCAAAGCCGTTGCTGTAAAGACAGCCCCAAATTCAGGATAGTTTGCTTTTAAATCTGGCGGTAGATCAGCACCACTGAGAATGAATGGATTGACAGCCAAGATATAAGCCATTGCCAAAAAAGTAGTGATACCTGCGATGATTTCGCGACGGTAATTGGTGCCTAGCTTGTCAAACTCGAAATACTTCCGCACCTATAAGTCCCCCCATACTAATCTTGTTGCAAAAAACAGATAGACTGTATTTTGCCGACCGTAAACGGTCACATCTTATTTAATGAAAAACGTATCGACGTTTTTCACAAAAAAAGGCCCGGACGCTCTTATCATGCGCCTGGCCTTCAAACAAAACACTCCGGGAATAATTCCAAATATAATAACAAAATCAGATCCCGATGACATTTTGTTCGTAGCCAGGTCGTTAACGGCGACCATCTAGAAACTCTCGAGCCATATTCTCAAGAATATACGAACCTTCCTATATTACCTGCTCACATTGAGAAGTGTATCAGGTGACATAGGGAATGTCAACGAAAATACGAACATTCATTTTTGGAAAGAGTTTAATATCCGGATATTTACTAAGAAGGGCTGTGTTATACTTCATAACGAGATGGAGGAGATCCAAAATGAGCTTTATGGATGCTTGGGAACAAATAATAGCGGAGCAGGAGCGAGAACGTGACCGGCTTCGAGTCAATCGAATCACCGTTCGGGTCGACGATAAGAAAAAGAGCAAGCGCAACGTTCATCAAAAGGAAAAGCTCATCGAATATGGCTTTGTAGAACGTGATTTGTATGATGAGAATTTATTTGGGAGGTTTGAACTCTACTTCGCCGATCGCGACGCTCTTCTCCAGCAAGATCGGTTTGGAGATGAAATTTCTTTTGGTGAGCTTACAGATGAACATGCAGCTGCCACGGCAATCTTCTCCTATTTAGCGGAGCACTATTCTCAGTTTTTAGAGGAAACTCCCTTTGCTATCAGTTATAACCCTATTGCAGAAGCTTGGATTATCGAAGGAACTCTTCCTCCTGGATGGCTAGGCGGAGTCATTTATATTGCTCTTGCAAAAGAAAATGGAGAGCTTCTCATGATGTATGGAACGAGATAACTGGTCATAAAAAAACTCTCTTTTATTCGCAAATCACGCAAATAAAAGAGAGTCATTTTTTGTTCCTATTCCCACTCAATTGTTGCTGGTGGTTTGGACGTTACATCATATACAATGCGGTTTACATTGTCTACTTCATTTACGATACGCACAGAGATTTTCTCCAATACATCCCACGGAATGCGCGCCCAGTCAGCGGTCATACCATCAATGGACGTTACCGCACGGATCCCTACTGTGTAAGAATACGTACGAACATCTCCCATTACACCTACGGTCGTCATGTTTGGCAATGCCGTGAAGTACTGCCAGATTTCCCGATCAAGACCTGCCTTGGCAATCTCCTCACGCAAGATCGCATCGGATTCACGAACGATCTTCAGTTTTTCTTCTGTCACTTCACCCAAAACACGAATGCCGAGGCCTGGTCCTGGGAATGGCTGACGCCAAACAATCTCATCTGGCAAGCCCAGCTCTGTACCCAGTTTGCGTACTTCGTCTTTGAACAAGGTTTTCAATGGTTCGATCAACGTGAACTTCATGTCTTCTGGCAAACCACCTACGTTGTGGTGCGATTTGATCGTTTGTGCAGTTGCTGTTCCACTCTCCACGATATCGGTGTACAGCGTACCTTGTGCCAGGAAGTCCATATCTGTCAGCTTCGCAGCCTCTTCATCGAATACATAAATGAACTCGTTACCGATGATTTTGCGCTTTTGCTCTGGGTCAGATACACCTTTGAGCTTGCTCATGAAACGCTCGCGAGCATCGATCTTGATCACTTTCATGGAGAATTTCTCAGAGAATGTCTCCATTACCCCTTCTGCTTCCCCTTGGCGCAGAAGGCCGTGGTCTACGAACATGCACGTCAATTGATCGCCAATCGCTCTGTGAATCAGCGCTGCTACTACGGAAGAATCCACACCGCCGCTCAACGCACACAGTACTTGCTTGTTGCCAACTGTTTCACGAATGCGAACCAGCTCGTCCTCGATGAACGTCGTCATGCTCCAAGTCGCTTCACATCCACAAATGTTGAACAGGAAGTTTCCGATGAACTCAGTACCTTTTTGGGTATGAACTACTTCTGGATGGAACTGTACGCCGTACAGCTGGCGCTCAGGGTTGCTGATCGCAGCTACCGGGCAGCTGTCGCTTACCGCATCAATGACAAATCCGGTTGGGAGCTCCACTACTTTGTCAGAGTGGCTCATCCACACGATTTCGTTCGTATCCCATTTGTCGTACAAGCTGTGTTTTTGCTGCATACGCAATTCAGCTTTTCCGTACTCACGTTTACCCGCGCGTTCTACTTTTCCGCCCGTCAAATGGCTCATCAACTGCATACCGTAGCAAATACCCAATACAGGCAAGCCCAGGTCAAAAATCGCAGGGTCTACAGTTGGTGCTCCCTCTTCATACACGCTAGCAGGTCCGCCAGAGAAAATAATCCCTTTTGGATTTATCTCTTTAATCTTTTCAACAGGTGTATTGAACGGTATCAGTTCACTATAAACACCCAGATCGCGTACACGGCGCGCGATCAACTGATTGTACTGGCCTCCGAAATCGAGTACGACGACCATTTCCATTGACTTGTCCATCATATCCCCCTTCTCCTGTAACATACAGGACGTGCAAGTGTCGGCATGCCATGCGAAGTTGTCGCATATTTGCAAAAAAGCCGGGACTGCTATCTCCGATAATCAATACGGAGGCAACGTCCCAGCTTGTGTACACATGTGCGGTTTGCATGTACAAAAATCCGATGTGCTCTCCTCGTAGTCGCCAAATTTACGGTCTAGCGGTAGAAACTTTCAGGCCCTATTCCTGATCATTATACGAGTCTCATTGATCGTCATTCTAGCAGATGGAACGGCATTGTTCAAGGTTTCAATTGACGGATTAAGCGTTCGAGTATTTGCTCTGCTATTGTTCTCGCCTTTTGTTCCATTTGTTTGTAGCCATACACGGTACGTTCGTACAGCTCCGTCAAATAGCGCAGGTCTTGTCGCTTGTCTGCCGGCAAGGTCATCCTGCCCACGTACTCCCGCAACGTTTCTCCTGGCTGTCTGCGCGTGTAGACTCGCTCCATCATTCGCATCAGCAGATGGTACCGATCCGGGAACTCACTGCTTCGCTCTTGATTCAGTTGCCTGCGCATCCACCATAGCTGGATGTCTTGTCTGCGGCGCCACGCAATAATTCCTGCTACGATAGCGGCTACAGCCAATCCCACATTTACTTGCCAAGGAATTTTAATCCAGCTGCCTGCCGGGCTGTCGCCCTCTTCCAGCTCATTGAAACGTCCATCTCCACGATCGATGTTCGTTTGATTCTCCATGTTTGGCAATGGGATGGGGATCTGCGGCTGTGAGGTGACCAGATCATAATTAAAACGAACAGGCGACATGAATGTACTCGTCGCTTCAAAAGGAACCCAACCAACCCCTGGGAAGTATACCTCTACCCACGAGTGAGCATCCTTGTTGCGCACTTCTACAGTCTCGTAGTTAAACGCATCCGTTCCCACTCGTTCACCTGGAGCAAAGCCCTTGACCCAACGTGTTGGGATATCCAGGGTACGAAGCATAACCGCCATCGAAGTGGAGAAATGATCGCAGTACCCTCGAAGGCTGTCAAACAAGAAGTGATCGACAAAATCCTGGCCTTCTGCAGCGACTGGAACGTCTTTCGTTTCATACTTATATTTTCCACTTGCTCGCAAGTAATTCTCGATCGCTCTCACTTTGTCATAAGGAGTCTTGGCATCCTTGGTAATTGTTGCAGCGAGCTCTCTTACTCGCGGAGGGACCGAGGCTGGCACTTGCAAATAGCGCTCTTTGATATCATCCGGATAGTTCGTCCCCGCATTCGTCACGGCCTTTTCACTGACAATCGGTACTTCTGTCTCGACCTTGTATTGATTCAGTTTGAGCAAAAGGGGATTGGGGCCGTACTCTGGCCGATCGTTTTTCTCACTCAGCTGGACCAAGTTGATTTTTCCTGCCCTTACTTCCAGTTGCTGATTCATTTTGTCATAAACAACGGTTGCCTCTGGTGGAGCGTAGTTGCTCACCTTTTTCAGCTGACCTTGATAAAAGACAGTCGGGAATTGCTGCGGGCCTTTAAAATCTAATGTCGCTTGTACCTTCTTCGTTTCAAGCCCTTGGAACAACGTATTCTCCCATGTATAAGTTTGCGGGTCCAGGATTGACTCGTACTCTCTATCGCCTTTTTCCCAGCCAACTCCCGTATACACGTCCTTCGAGTCACCGCGCCAATAGCTGCGTTCGTTCGTCTTTGCAATAAAAACTAATGTGTTATCTTGTAGGAAAGGACCGCCCAACCGTTCGTCGTTGTTGTCGTATCCTACTTTTTTCATCACACCAACAGGGGTATCGTTTCCTTTCCCTGTTAAAAAGGAGATCGGATCAGGCCATGACGGTCCTGACTTCGGTGCAGCATAACCGATGCTTATACAAGCCATAATGACCATCACCGAGGCCAGCAGTGAGTTGAGCATGATTCGGCTTCTCTTCCCTGCCAGTGTTGCCATGTTCGTCATCTTCATCAGATGGCTAATGGCCAGCATCAGGAAACCAATGATCAGCGTCCGTACAACCCCTGCACTGGCATCATACGGGAGAAACGTATCCAACACAGCCAAATACAGTTCCGTCAAAAAGACAAACCATAAGCCTTGCCGTTGTTCCAGCACGAGATACGTTAACATCGTCGCTAACAACACCAACACGAGATCAAACAAGGTATTCCGCGACAAGATCGACATGCTGGCCCAATCCTGTTGAAACGCTAACGGAAGATCGTGAATCATCTGCCCGTACAATTCGCCAATCCATTCCGAATCAAAAAACGGTTTGTCAAACAAAGTAGCATGCAATAGCACCATTAGCCCCAGAGCCTTGATCGGTAAGGTTAGCCACCGATAAGGGATCAACAGGTCAATGATAATGACTCCAGCCACAATCGCATAAAACGGCCACAGAACGCCCGTATCGGTTAATGTCTGTAGAGGAATGAGCCACTCTCTTAACATCAGGAACAGAAAAAGGGCCAAGACCCATTCCCAAATCGTTGGACGCTTCCAAACGCTCATGAGTCTATGCACCTCCAATCCGTTTCCACTCTTGATCATCCATGTGAATAGACGTACATGTTACTTTGTTTGCGCCAAGCAGCTGCAACGCTTGTTTTTGTTCATGCGAAATCGTTGACTCGTTCTGCATGAGAAACAACTGCACCCGTCTGCCTTTTTGAGCAAGTGTGACCAAACGACTGATCAACGTTTTTTCTACATGCGGTGTAATAATAATCAAAGTAACACCTTGAGGCTGCTCCAATGCTTCTCTTCCCACAATTCTTGCAAATAACTCTTGTCCTTCTGGCGCGACACGAGCTAATTGATCAAAAACTCTGAGGAAATGGGCATGGGACAGACCTGGTGGTATCGATATGCGTTCTGCTTGCTTGTATACGAGCCCATAATGATATTGATTCCGATTGGCGTAAGCGATCAGACTCGCAGCCAGCTTCACTGCTGTTTCGAACAAGTGCACAGGCTTCCCTTGGTAGCTCGCCTTCTCCACATCAAGGAAAAAGACCGCCTGATTCATCGCCTGATGCTCAAACTCTTTCGTCTTCAGACCCGTCCCCCGTGCGGAAGCTCGCCAATGAATTTGGCTCAACCGATCGCCCCGATGATAGTCTCTTACGCCGCGTACTGCTGCTACGTCATCAGACCGTCGATGGGAAACATGCACAGTCCCACTGAAGCTCCCATCCCCCAGAGCCCAATGGGTCAATTCTTTGTATTTTGGATAAACGAGAAACTCCTGAGAAATCGTATAAACCTTGCGGCGCTCAAAAAATCCAAAAAAATCCCCGCCGCTCACTACACATTCATCGAGACGATAATATCCCCGCGGTACATTGGGGATGACATAACGAAATTCGACTTCCCTCTTGAACCATGGGAAAATCAGTTGTCGATGCGGCTCATACACGCCAGCCAGCCTCGCCGGCAATGGCTCCATAATCATATTCCATCCCAGCGGAAACCAAATCCTCCGGCGCAGGCGTATCGTTACAATGACATCTTCCCCATCCTGTAGACGATTGCGGTCTAGTTCACGCTCGACTTCTAGTTTCGTGAACATGAGTACATAAGCGACAATTTCATACAGAAGAAATACCAAACTACTATAGAAAAGAAACCAGCTTGAGAAGCCACCTTGAAATTTTGCGAATAAATAAGTGATCAGGACTAATGCAATCGCCTTGAGCCTACCCCACCTTTGCTGTCTCATCTGCAATCACCGCCTTAGCTTACCGGGACACGGGTCTCAGACAAGATCATAGCCAACACCCGATTTACGGTTGCTCCTTCCAGTCTTGCTTCTGGTTTCACAATCATACGGTGTGCAAATACAAATGGAACGAGTTCCTTCACGTCATCTGGAATGACATAGTCACGTCCACGAACGAAGGCCAACGCCTGAACAGCCCGGAAAAGAGCAAGAGAACCGCGCGGGCTTACGCCTAGATAAATATGATGATGCTCACGCGTACGATGACATAGACGCACAATGTATTCTTTTATTCCTTCCGATACCTTGATCGTCGATACCTGGCGTTGAAGTTCCGCAAGCTCGGCTGTGGTCATAACCGGCTGAAGCTCTTCCAATGGATTCGCTGCCGAGAATCTGGACAGCATCCGCATTTCTTCCTCTACCGTTGGATACCCCAAGCTTAATTGCATGAAAAATCGGTCCAATTGAGCTTCAGGTAATGGGAAGGTTCCTTCATACTCTAATGGGTTTTGTGTAGCCATAACAAAAAACGGCTCTTCCAATCGATACGTAGCACCATCGATTGTTACCGAGCGCTCTTCCATTGCTTCCAAGAGTGCGGATTGTGTTTTTGGCGAAGTCCGGTTGATTTCGTCTGCAAGAATGACATTTGCAAAAAGCGGCCCTTGACGGAACTCAAACTCCAGACTTTTTTGATTAAAGATAGCAACCCCTGTCACATCCGTTGGCAACAAATCTGGGGTAAATTGAATACGTTTAAACTCACCGCTGATTGATTTGGACAATGCACGTACCATCATGGTTTTCCCAACGCCTGGTACATCTTCGAGCAAAACGTGTCCATTCGCTAGAACAGCCGCTACCATCATCTCAATTACAGAGCGTTTACCAATCAATACTTTTTCTATATTATCGATTAAACTGGCTATTGCAGGATTTACTTGTTCCAATTTGATAGGGTTCATGTTGATACAACTCCTGTTCCATGATATTCTTCCGCAGGTTTGTAACAGATGTTCCTCCATGCTTTTCAGCGTAATTCTAAAGTAATGGATGCAAATAGGAGATACAAGGAAAAAATACTTAAAATTTGCAAAAATACACAAGTTATTATAAAAAAAAGAGTAGGATCTATTCCTACTCTTCGATTTCATATGAAATATGGCGTGCCCTGAGAGATTCGAACTCCCGACCTTTTGATTCGTAGTCAAACGCTCTATCCAGCTGAGCTAAGGGCACAAATAAATGGAGCGGACGAAGGGTCTCGAACCCTCGACCTTCGCCTTGGCAAGGCGACGCTCTACCAATTGAGCTACGTCCGCATGTTACATTTTATGTGGTTTATACTGAGCTCAAAGCTTTCTGTCATAGTATGGTGCGGGTGAAGGGACTTGAACCCCCACGGTTGCCCGCCAGAACCTAAATCTGGTGCGTCTGCCATTCCGCCACACCCGCATTTTACTTAGAACAGAAAAGGCATTACTATTACTATCACGCAGCTTTGCTTATTCAGCAAAAAAACTGGTGAGCCATGAAGGACTCGAACCTTCGACCCTCTGATTAAAAGTCAGATGCTCTACCAACTGAGCTAATGGCTCGCAAATGGCTGGGGTACTAGGATTTGAACCTAGGAATGACGGAGTCAAAGTCCGTTGCCTTACCGCTTGGCTATACCCCAATGGTGGTGCCGGCAATAGGACTTGAACCCACAACCCCCTGATTACAAGTCAGGTGCTCTACCAATTGAGCTATACCGGCGCTGTTTAATTTAATTAGTGGTGGCTCGGGACGGAATCGAACCGCCGACACGAGGATTTTCAGTCCTCTGCTCTACCGACTGAGCTACCGAGCCATTTATGATTGATCTTCGCCATTCTTTAAGAAAAATGGCGGAGCTGACGGGACTCGAACCCGCGACCTCCGGTGTGACAGACCGGCGTGAACTCCAACTTCACCACAGCTCCATATTTGGTTGCGGGAGCAGGATTTGAACCTGCGACCTTCGGGTTATGAGCCCGACGAGCTACCGAGCTGCTCCATCCCGCGACGATTAGGACGATCAATTGTCAGTGCTGACTGATCTTCTTTGCCTTATTAAATAAGTGGTGGAGGCTGACGGGATCGAACCGCCGACCCTCTGCTTGTAAGGCAGATGCTCTCCCAGCTGAGCTAAGCCTCCAGGAATCCCTGCTATTGCAGGGCATTTTGCTAGGTGACCCGTAGGGGATTCGAACCCCTGTATGACAGCGTGAAAGGCTGCTGTGTTAAACCGCTTCACCAACGGGCCAAGATTATGAAGTATGGTGCGGTCGGCGAGACTCGAACTCGCACGGGTCGCCCCGCCACCCCCTCAAGATGGTGTGTCTGCCAATTCCACCACGACCGCAACTAATATGGTAGCGGCGGAGGGAATCGAACCCCCGACCTTTCGGGTATGAACCGAACGCTCTAACCAGCTGAGCTACACCGCCATGAAGCTATGAGATTAAAACATATGGCGGAGAGTGAGGGATTCGAACCCTCGCTACGCTTGCGCATACTAACGGTTTAGCAAACCGTCCCCTTCGGCCTCTTGGGTAACTCTCCGTATATATGGCTCCTCGGGACGGACTCGAACCGCCGACCGATCGGTTAACAGCCGATTGCTCTACCAACTGAGCTACCGAGGAACATTGAAGGTTTGTT
>NZ_JBHVSO010000013.1:0-144174 GCF_042885155.1 Brevibacillus sp. NPDC058079 | reverse complement strand
TAGACGATGAGGTTGATAGGTTCGGTGTGGAAGCGCGGTAACGCGTGGAGCTGACGAATACTAATCGGTCGAGGACTTATCCACACACTTAGCAATCATGCGTATTCAGTTTTGAAGGAATGAGACGAAAAGCTGTATTCCCGATTACTTGTAAAAAGTAATGGAGAATGCAGCTTTTTTTGTATTTCCGCCAGCACCTACAAATCTGATTCAAAAAAATACGTGCTCTAATAAAAGGAGCGTGTGCACAGCCGAGATCGGCGAGTGTGGTCATTATTGTGATTCCAGTCGATTATGCTATGCTGAATGACATACAGCTTTTTCAAATGAAAGAGGGATCAATATGCTTATTCTTGCAGTGGAGGATGAAAAAGCGCTGCTTCAAACAATTGCAGGAGTACTGACCGATGAAGGATATCAGGTGGATACGGCAGAGCGCGGAGATGACGGCTTGTTATTGGCGGAACGCGGCATCTACGATTTGTTGGTCCTGGACATTATGATGCCAGGAATGGATGGTCTTTCACTGGTAAGAACGCTGCGTGCAAAAGGTATAATGACGCCAGTTTTGTTTTTAACGGCAAAAGATAGCGTAGAGTCGAGAGTCGAGGGATTGGATGCCGGAGCAGACGATTATTTGGTCAAGCCTTTTGCGGCCGAAGAATTGACGGCGAGAGTGAGAGCCCTCTTGCGCCGACAAGGGAAACAGAACGCAGAAGGCGAGCTGGCATACGGTCCTCTATCGCTGAAGATAAATGAATATGACGGTTTTGTTGATGATGAGCCGATGAAGCTAACAACGAAGGAGTACGAGCTGCTTAAGTACTTCCTGCAAAATCGGGAGCAAATATTGACGCGCCAACAAATTTTTGACCGCGTATGGGGAATTGATTCAGAAGCGAATTACGGAGTGGTCGATTTGTATGTCCACTACCTGCGCAAGAAGCTGGGTGCTTACGAAGGCTTCATCCGAACGATCCGCAATGTGGGCTACATTTTGAAAAAGGAAGACAAATGATGTTTCGGAAAACGAGGATTCGGCTCGTAACGTTGAACGTAGTAGTAGTGCTTCTCTTGTTGAACGGGCTGGGGAGTGCAGTCTACTACACGATGAAGTACCGTCTCTATTCGCAGGTGGACCGAGAAATGACCAAAGTCAGTCAAAGGCTGGCAGTTGATTCTATGCCTCGTCTCCATCGGATTGAAGACGACCCTTTTCCATACAACCGTCAGGAGAGGAAAAAGTTTAACGATCTGGATCGCCGATATGTTTTACTCGTCTGGGATAGCTTTGGTCGTGTCATCGGAACCGCATTTGGTGACCGGCTGGAGCCGGAGGAGTATGCAGAATTCCAGCATAACGGAAAAGCAGACGGAATCGAAACGAAAACAGTGAATAGACAAGTCTATCGCGTGCAGACAGTTACGGTTCCGAAAAAGGTCGTTGTAGGCAATCGGATACAGACCGCGTACCAGTTTCAACTAATTTACAATCTGGCACCTGAGCAAAATATGCTGGACAGCTTGCTGTACGTTGTCATAATCGGCGACATCATCTGTATTGTCATTGCGATCGTGGCTGGGTGGTTTTTGGCGAGAAGGGCACTCATCCCGATTCAAGTCTCGTGGGAAAAACAGCAGCAGTTTATTGCCGATGCTTCTCATGAACTGAGGACGCCGCTCACGGCCATCATGGTCAATCTGGAGAGGCTTTTCAGACACCCGGATCATACGATTGAGCAGGAAAGCGAAAAAATCATGATTGGGATGCAGGAGGCCAAGCGCTTGAGCAAGCTCGTCTCGGATTTGCTCACACTGGCTCGAAGTGATTCTAATGAGTTGCAGATCATGAATCAGACGCTGCGCTTAGACGAAGTAGCGATTAAATGCACCCAGGTTTTTGCACAACTTGCCATCGTACGGGAAATTCGTCTCGAAACAGACATCCAGCAACCCATTGAGATGGTGGGAGACCAAGAACGTCTGCATCAGCTCATGGTCATCTTGCTGGACAATGCCTTGAAGTACACAAACGAAGACGGCCGGATTTATGTCTCTTGCAAAAAGGAAGGCGGTCGCGTTTCGATTCTCGTAAAAGACAGTGGGATTGGGATTTCCAGAGAGGATATTCCGTATTTGTTTGATCGCTTCTTTCGGGTCGATAAAATGCGCTCTCGTGTGACAGAAGGAACAGGCTTGGGACTCTCCATTGCCAAATGGATCGTGGATGCACACCACGGAAAGATTCAAGTCAGTAGTGAGGTAGGTATCGGAACGAGTTTTTTGGTTACACTTCCAATAAGGCCTTAAACAGATGGAAAGAACCGTGTTCCCAGCGTAGGGAGTCGGTTCTTTTTTCAAATAGTGGGACAATTCCATTTAACATACTTTTATGTTTCAAATATCTCTAAATCGAGGTAAACTATAGGAAGAGAGGAGTGGCGTACTAATGAACATGACGATCACTAAAGCAGCGGTAGCATGGTTTCGGGAAGAATGGGGATGCAAAGAAGGAGACAGCATTCGTTTTTTTGTCCGGTATGGAGGCGTTAGTACGGTTCAGGATTCATTCTCGATGGGGATTGCCAAAGAGTTGCCGAATGAAATCGGCATTTCGACAGTAGAGGATGGCATCACATTTTATATGGAAAAAGATGAGTTGTGGTATATGAATGGAAGAGGGTTGATTGTCGATTATCGGCCAGAGACAGACGAAGTGGAATTTAAGCTGGATTAATCAAGGAAAATGATAGCTAGTAGATGAAGGGCTCCGGATATACGGGGCCTTTTTACATGAGCGAAAAAACTAAAATATCATACTTTACAAACAAAAATGTATGTTATATTATGGGTACATAAATGGAAAAAGGAGGAAGTTACATGCGTTTACTTGATTCTTACTTGGAGCTTGGCATTACGGGAATGGCACGTGCAGCTGGAGCAGGATGGTTCGATGGTCATTATGGGGCAGCATTATTGGCAGGGTACTTCATGGATCGTGAGCACGATCTCCCTGAACATGTAAAAGAGGGTATTGAGCGGACATGCGAGTCCTTCCGCAAGCAAAAACCTGAATGGTTTGTTCCACTAGATCAAGACGAGCAAGCTGATCCCTCCTTGATACAGCACGTCATCGATGGCCTCCAGCAAAATGTGAAGCAGCTTCGGACCTCAGGTCATGGACTAGCACTAGGTGTGTTGGCATTAAAAGCACTGCGCGAACGCCCTGATATGATCACTCCAACTGTGGTGGATGGCTTGGTCAAGATTCTTCAAGCGACGACAGCAGACAGGATAGACCGTTATTGGGGCATCGAGAATTACCATGGTATGACGATTGACGATGTCAAAGACGAAGTTGCGCCTTACGATACAACCGCAGAGATGGCAGAGCGGGCGTTTGACGAGCTACATTTGGTCATACCGCCGCGTGATATTAACGGAGTACGCTTTCATTTGGCAAGCGAGGTCGTCCATAACATCACACATGCTCATGCGTTAACGGATCTAGAGCGATTCGGTTATGAGGATATTGTGAAGCCTGGTATCGTAAACCATCGTCTTCAAATCTATTTGAATCGCCATGTTCCTCCGTTTACTTTGGAGGATGAGGTGAAGGAGCCAGCGTTCGAGGAAATATTTTCACCGCTATACTGGGATAGACTATACAGCGATCCTCATGCACTGAAGCTTCCGTATGCTGCGTTGGATCTGCTAAAGCGGTTTCCTCCAGAGAAGAGAGCTCTTGCCGAGCGAAATTTGTGCAAGCTTTTGACGATTACGGATTAATACAATCACCTAAATAAAAAGAACAGGGAGGCCAATAGGCACTCTCTGTTCTTTTTCACTTCGATATGAGTCGTCTACCAGGTTGGAATGACAGTCGTAGTAGACTCCCGATTTGCATAGTAGCTTTTATGCTCGATCAGGGCATTGCGAATGGCAGACTCATTGATGTCAAAACCGATTCCTGGAGTTGTCGGTACAGCCAGCATACCAGGTGCTGCAAAATCGATGACAGGTGTCACGATATCTTCAGCAAAGTAGCGATGGGACGGGGATGTGTCGCCGGCAATCGTGAAGTTGCTAAGCGAAGCCATCGCGATGTTATGCGCGCGTCCAATCCCTGCCTCCAACATTCCTCCGCACCATACTGGTACACCGCGTGTCTCACACAGGTCATGGATCTTCTTGGCATCGGTCAGACCGCCTACACGACCGATCTTGATGTTGATAATCCGGCAACTGCCGAGCTCGAGTGCTTTGCGGGCATCTTCCACCGTATGGATACTTTCGTCGAGGCAAATCGGCGTTTTCAGTTCCCTTTGCAAGGTCGCATGGTCAATGATGTCGTCATGAGCCAATGGCTGTTCAATCATGATCAAACCGAAGCCATCCAAAGCCTTCAGCATCTCCATGTCTGCCAGTGTATACGCAGAGTTTGCGTCCGCCATCAGTGGAACATCTGGTCCAAATGTGCTTCGGATCGCACGCATTGGCTCGACATCAAAGCCCGGTTTGATTTTCACTTTGATCTTTTTGTAGCCGTCACGGATGAAGCCTTCTACGCGTTGCAGCAGTTTTTCGATGGTCGGCTCGATTCCGATACTAACACCGACGTCAATCGTCGTACGAGTTCCGCCCAATGCTTGGGAGAGGGAGAGGCCGTTCATTTTGGCGTACAAATCCCAGACGGCACCTTCCAAAGCGGCTTTGGCCATGTGGTTGCGGCGCATCCAGGAGAAGAGGCGGGATACGTCATTAGGATGCTCGATCTCCCGTGAAAACAGCTGCGGGATCAAATACTTTTCGAGCATGTACCAGACCGTATCGACATCTTCCTCGTTGTAGACGGGGACGTCCATCGCGACACTTTCGCCGAACCCGACATGGGCACCGCTGTATGCACGCACCAGAATGCATTCTTTGTGGGTTTCGACTCCCATGCTCGTCTCAAAAGGGGAATTCAACGGAATTTTGATTCGTTGCAGGTCCACGCGTTCGATTTTCATGTTCATCTCTCCTCAACCGTTCATATGGATTGTCGCTCAAACGTTTTCAGTACCGTTCTTGCCAAAATCTCGATGCCGTCTAGCAGTGCTTCTTTTTCAAAAGTCATCTGCGGATGATGAAGTCCTGGTGTCAGGTCACAGCCTAAACCAAGCATGGTAGCCCGAAGCTGTGGACGTTCTTTTGTGTAATAGTGGAAGTCTTCCGCGCCCGGTGTCTGAATAGGTGGCTCGAGCTTCTCTGCCCCCAGGGTTTGGGTAATGGCATCCGCCATGATCAGTCTCGCTTCTTCGTTCACTTCCGCCGCATAGACACGTTCGGTGATCTCGTACGACAGCTCAACTTCATACAGACGGGAGACGTGCTGCAAAATGTGCTCGACACGGGCAAATAGGGCGTGAATGACTTCATTCGTCTGTGCCCGCAAGTCCAAGTGGAAATGCGCCGAGCCCGGAATGATATTGCTGCTTTTGCTACCGGCTGCGAGCTGCGTCATTTTGACGGAATAAGGGACGAGCGGATCGAGATGAATGCCTTTTAACTGCTCAACAATCGCGGCGGCTACCTCGATAGCATTGATTCCGAGATGAGGCCGTGCGCCATGAGCATCGGCACCCTTGATTTGCCCGAATACTGTACCTGCCGCTCCGTGCAGGATGGCAGAAGCAGCTGTGCCGCGTGGGATTTCCTGAATGGGACGAAGGTGTACGCCGTACAGAAAATCAATATCGTCCACTACTTGCTTGTTCACCATCGCAAGTGCGCCATTTCCGCTTTCTTCTGCTGGTTGGAAAATGAGCTTCAGGCGCCCAGGGAGCTGGACGTCCATTGCTTGCAATACCATGAGGACGCCTAATGCCATGGTCATATGCGCATCGTGTCCGCAGGAATGGTTCGCGGTAAAGACGCCGTTTACTTCTTGCCAGAGTGCGTCCATGTCTGCTCGTACGCCTACAGTGAATTTTCCCGGCGTCAGATCGCCCCATTCGCCAACAACGCCCGTCACGTCGTCAAAGGTAGTAACGTGGCAATTGTGTTTTTTCAAGAAGTCAGCAATGAATGAGGTGGTTTGGACTTCCTCCCAGCTTATCTCTGGATGCTGGTGTAAATGCTCGTATAGAGAAAAAATGGCGGGCTGCAATTGTTTGATCGTTGTGCGCATGGTTCCTCCATCGGTTTGTTTGAGGGTAGTCGATATGTGAAGCGACGGCTACGCCAATCCACTTGACGCAGCCAGTTTTGTGAAAAGCTCTTTTGTTACGAAACGCCAAATGTCACTGCTACAATGAGCGCAATTGAGGCGATCACGGCCCAACCTGCTAGCAGCTTCCAAATGAATTTGACCCATTTCTCATACGGAATGCCCGCAACAGCCAGATAGCCCATCAACGCAGAAGAAGTCGGGATAATGGAGTTGGTGACCGCATCACCATACTGGAAGGCAAGAACCGCTATCTGACGTTGGATGCCGAGCAGATCCGCAATTGGTACCATGATCGGCATGGTTGTCGCTGCCTGTCCACTACCAGAAGAGATAAAGAGATTGAGAAAGGCTTGAATCACAAACATAGCCAGGACGTTTACGGCATCTGGCAAATGACCAATCGCCGAAGTCAGACTGTTAATCATCGTATCGATAATTTTTCCGTCTTCTAAGACGACAGTGATCGCTCGGGCAAAACCGACGATTAGCGCACCAAACGTAACGGCTCTCGCACCAGCGACAAAGGAATCAAACAGCGTATTGACCGACAAACCTCCGACGAGACCAGCAACCAGGCCCATGATCAGGAAGGAAGCGGTAAGCTCTGTTAGGAACCATTCGTACTTGAATACTCCGTATACGTTGAAGGCGAGGCCACAGACCATTACCAGGAACACGAGCTTGTGGCGTGCATTCAGATCTGGGATGTCTACTGTTGCCTGTTCTTGACTTGCGTGATTCTCTACGCCATAAAGCACACTCTTGGTCGGGTCTGCTTTGACACGATACGCATAGCGCATGACGTACCAGATGGCAAAAGCGAGCACGAAGACATACACAACAGCACGGAAGGTAAGCCCAGAGAAGAGCGGCAATTGTGCGAGTGACTGCGCCACCCCAACCGTAAATGGATTGATCATTCCGCCCATGAAGCCGGCTGCCGCCCCCATGGTGATCATGGCTGTACCTGTTACGGCATCAAAGCCCATTGCACGAGCCAGCGCGATACCGATTGGAACGAAGATGATGCTTTCTTCTGCCATTCCCATGGTGAAGCCACCGATGGAGAAGAGGAACATGGAAGCAGGAATGAGCAGCTTTTCCCGACCCTCCAAGTGTCGGACACCTTTATTGATCCCGGCTTCAATCGCTCCGGTCTGGCGGATGATTCCGAATACACCGCTTACAATAAAGATGTAGAAAATGATTTGCGCGCCTTTTTGCATCCCTTCTGGAATCGCTTTGAACATGTCAAAGAACGAGACCGGATTACTTTCTACAGGATGGTAGCTGCCGTTGACGACGACGGTTTTGCCTGAGGCAACGTCCTTGACCCGTTCGAACTCACCAGCTGGGAGTACATAGGAAGCTAGGGCTGCCAAAATGATGATGATAAAGAGGATGGCATAGGTATGCGGCACAGAAAAACGTTTCTTTGCAGGTTTCAATGGATGTGTAGACATGAGGTCACCTCGCTTTTTTTTGCTTATGACAAGCAAGGGTCGTGCCAAGTGTCGAAATTTCCCGAATATAAGCGTTTTCAGTGGATTTTCATAGACAAGGCAAGGGAATAAAATGAGCTTTAGGAATGTTTATTAGGTTTTATGCAGCCTAATACATCCTATTATTCATTGGGCGGAATCTAAATCCGCCCGTGTTTTCGCAACAATTCGATACCCGTGGGGGTGATGGAGGTTCCTTGTCGGGTCGTTCCTGAACGAACCAAACCTTGCTGCTCTAGAAGTTTTAGCTTGTGTCGCAGTGCGCTCTCCGTCCAGCCTACGGATTGTAGTTCGGGAGAGTGCGCCAATTGATAACGCCCGACTGGTTTGTTAGATACGTAATAATGATGCAAGCAATACAAAATATCCAGGTCGCGGTTGTCGTCCAAATTGGGGATAGAAGCCGTCTGCTGTTTTTGAAACAGGCTATCCGTCAATCGTTTGGGGAGATCCTGAATGCCGATGACAGGATGCTCACTTACCGTAATGGCATAGTCGACGACATTTTTCAGTTCGCGAATGTTCCCCCGCCAGTCATGGCGATAGAATAGCTCCATGACTTCTGGCGACCATGTTTTGCGAAAGCCTTGCTGCTCCAGATGCTCATCGATAAGAAGGGGAATATCACTGATTCGCTCACGCAAAGCGGGAATCTGGATCGGCAGGACAGCCAAACGATAGAACAGGTCCTCACGAAAGCCTCCTTGGGAAACAGCGTCTTCCAAATCGCGATTGGTAGCAGCGATGATGCGGCAATCCACAGAGAGAATGCCTGTACCACCCACGCGGATGACCTGCTTTTCTTGCAGCACACGAAGCAGCTTGACCTGAATGGCCCCAGAGATGTCCCCCACCTCATCGAGAAAAATCGTCCCACCGTCCGCTTGCTCAAACAGGCCGGGTTTTCCGCCTTTTCGTGCTCCTGTAAAGGCACCGTCTTCGTAGCCGAACAGCTCGCTCTCCAGCAGGTTTTCCGGCAAGGAGGCACAGTTGATTGCGACAAAGGGGCCGTTTTTGCGTAGGGAGTGCTGATGAATGGCATGCGCGAACAACTCTTTTCCCGTTCCGTTTTCCCCTGTCAGCAGAATCGTTTGATTGTTTTTTGCCATCTTTTTGCCGAGCTCGATGACTTGGAGCAGCGGTTGACTTTGACCTTTGATATCGGAAAAGGAGTACGTCGCTGTATGACCGCGCAACGTAAGAGTAGTTCGCAAGCGTTGGATTTCGGTCACGTCTTTTAGCGTACAAACGAAGCCTAAATGCTCATGCCTGCGGCGGATGCTTTGACTGCTGACGATAAATTGTTTGTGATCAATGGTTACGAGGGCGTCCTCCTGATCTTCCTGCTCAAAAAAGGGTTGCAGTAAGCTGTGCTCCTTCAACACTGTGTACGGTTGTCCAACAATAGAGGATGCATGTGGACAAAACAGCTCAACGGCGACATCGTTGATAAACGTGATCAGACCTTGTTCGTTGCAAGCGATCACGGGGTCTTTGACTGCCTGAAAAGTAGATTGCAGCTGGCTGTTTAACTTCTGTACTTCTGCGTAGGAGGTGCCGAGCATTTTTGCGAGCTCAGACATTTCCAAGATGAAGGAAGACAAGTACTCACGCTCCCATTCACTGGGCACGCCTACCTTGCGACCGATATCAATCAAGTCATGAATGTTGATTTTGCGAAATCCGAGATCGATAATCTCCACGTGAGGAGGCAGCGGTACATCAGCGATGCTCATAATGATCGCGTACTGAAACTCGAGTTCATCAAATGTACAGCCAGGGTGAAAAGGAACGTAATTGATATGATCGACGTTCGCTTCTATTAAATTTTGGATGACCTCTTGTGCCGTCACGGGCGAATTGTTCATGACAGGGACGGTCGTCCCCGGAGGAATCTGCATCAGCGCTTTCATTTTGCGCAACTCGAAAAAACGGTTTAAAACCGTGATGGGTACGGAGTCAGCGACAGCTTGACGGGCAACTGTGTATAGCTCCGGGGATTTGGTTGTGATAAAGACATGATCGACTCCGCTCAAATCGGGAATGTGCTCATGGCTGGCATAACCGATGACTTTGCAATACGGCTCGAAATAAGCCCGCAGTTCTTTTAACAAAAATTCGAGAGTGTCCGTTCCTTTTGCAATCAAGACAATGGTGTGGTCCATGCTGCACCGCCTTTGCTCAAACAATCGTGAATGTTTTGTAATCTCATGATAGCACAATGCCTGGCTGTAATCGGATGGATTCGCTTGTATAGAGAGGAAAGACAAGGATTGATTTGCGGGCGGGGAAATGTGTTTTAATAGAAGGTAGATAAGATCAAAAAGCAATAACAGGAGCAGGAGGAATCAGCATGGGGGACAGAGTGGTTCCAGAGGTGCTGCAAATGATTGGGGAAGTCGTGCCAGACGGGGTATCGATTGCGATCTCGGACGGCTCACAATACTTGTACTATCAACCGAGTTCCAATATTGACTTGAAAATTACGCCAGGGGATCTCGTCCCCATAGGCTCGGCTACACATCAAGCGCTCATGGAAATGGGAAAAGTGGGGCATCAGGTGGAGAGTCGTATTTTTGGCGTGCCGTACTATGGACTCTCGCTTCCATTAGTGCGAAATGGTCAGGTCATGGGCTGTATTACCGCCATCTATCCACCTCAAAACGTTCCGCTCACAAATCCGGAGGCGCGTCTATCGTTTTTGGTCGGAAAAGGGGAGGACGGCTGGCTACCCATTTCGTTAATGGAGATCGTCTTTATCAGCTCTCATGAAGGAAAAACGCTTCTGCATACGGCTAGTGGATCATATGCGAACAAATACAACATGGCTGAACTGGAGTACATGCTCCCGCAAGAGCGATTTGTGCGCTGTCATCGGTCGTATTTCGTCAATATGGAATCGATCGGCTTTATTCACCCGCATTTTCATTCGACGTTTTTATTGGAGATGAAGGACAAGCAAAAGACGAGAGTTCCTGTGAGTCAGTCGTATGCCAGCTCGTTTCGGCAATTGCTCGGCTTCTGAAATATCTGATAAATGAGAATGGTTCGCTGCCGTTTTTTCTTGATAGCCGCGTAAATTTTCTGTTTTGTTGAAAATCGAGTGCCCGCTCAGAATCCGTGTGCTAGTGTAAAGGCAATAAAGATGGCATGGGAGGTCACAATGATGTGGGAGCGCTTACGCGATAAACGACTGGCAGATAAAATCGTGACGGCTGAGGTAGCAGCAGGATGGATTGAGGATGGCATGACAATCGGGTTAAGTGGTTTCACGCGTGCTGGTGATGCCAAGGTCGTGCCGCTCGCATTGGCTGAGCTGGCGAAAAAAGAGAACAAGCCTTTTGGCGTAAACGTATATACAGGAGCTTCACTCGGCTCCGATGTGGATGCCGTAATGGCGGAAGCGGGGATCATCAACAAGCGATTGCCTTTTCAAGCAGATCCGGTCATGCGCAAAAAAATCAACGATGGCAGCATGATGTTCGTTGACCAGCATTTGTCGCATACAGCGGAAGCGATTCGTCAGGGAGCGATAGACGCTATCGATTACGCAATTGTGGAAGCGGTTGCAATCACAGAAGAGGGCATGATCATTCCGGCTACGTCCGTGGGGAACTCCAATATTTTCGTAGAAAATGCCATGCATGTCATCATTGAGTTGAATATGGCTCAATCGGTGGAGTTGGAAGGCATCCATGATATTTATACACCAGCGAAACAGGGAGAGCGTGAACCGATTCCGCTCACGTCCGTTGATCAGCGAATAGGCACAGCAGGGATTCCTGTCGATCCGGATAAAGTAAAAGGGATTGTCCTGACGAATCAGTTGGATTCACCCTCGACGATTGTGGAACCGGACGAAGAAACGGCGCAGATTGCGGCACATCTGATCGAGTTTTTGCGTCAGGAGGTAAAAGAGGGGCGCTTGCCGAGCAATCTCGCACCATTGCAATCGGGAATCGGATCGGTAGCGAATGCGGTTTTCAACGGATTTTTGGATTCGGAATTCACGGATCTGACTGTCTTCTCGGAAGTGTTGCAGGATGCCGTATTTGATTTGCTTGATGCAGGTAAAATTTCGTTTGCCTCAGGCTGTTCGATCACGCTGACGGCTGAAAAGATGAAGCAGGTCACCGAGAATTTCGCCCAATACCGTGACAAGCTGCTGTTGCGTCCGCAAGAAATCACGAACCATCCGGAGCTGATTCGCCGCCTCGGTCTGATTGCGATCAATACCGCGATTGAAGCGGACATCTACGGCAACGTCAACTCGACCAATGTATCGGGTACACGAATGATGAACGGTATCGGCGGCTCTGGCGATTTTGCTCGCAATGCACGTCTGGGTATCTTCGTAACCAAGTCGATTGCCAAAGGTGGAAACATTTCGAGCATCGTACCGTTTGCCTCCCATGTGGATCATACTGAGCACGATGTAGACATTATCGTGACCGAACAAGGCTTGGCTGACCTGAGAGGCTTGGCTCCGCGTCAAAGAGCCATCAAAATTATCGAGAAATGTGCGCATCCGATGTACCGTGATCAATTGATGGCGTACTACGAGGAAGCACTCACACGCGGCGGGCACACCCCGCATGTACTGGAAAAGGCGTTCTCCTGGCACGTACGTTACGCGCAGGAAGGCACGATGCTGGAGAAAAAGCCAGCATTGGTCTAGGCGATTGGTTGATGAAAAAACAAACCCGTTCGGGCGTTGAAGCCTTGGCGGGTTTTTCTCGTTTCTATTGTAATGTTACGTTTTTACGCTTGTAAGCTGTCCTGCCTTTTTTCCTGAGCAAACGAAGCCCAGGCAAAGCCAAAGCCGACGAGAACGAGCAGACCGCCGACCCAGCTGATGTGAACAATACCTACATGGTCTACGATCACTCCACCAAGTCCTGCACCGAGCGCCAGCCCTAGCTGAAAGACCGAGGTGTTCATACTGAGAGCCACCTGCGAAGAGTGGGGAGATAACGTGATCAAATAATACTGCTGGGCTGGAACGGTGGTTTGCACGGCAGCTACCCAGAACATAACGGTGATGATTGCCCACGTGAACAGTTGCGAAGACAGCGGCAGGATGAGCAGGATAGCCGCATGGAGAAGCAAGCTGACATACAGCGTGGGGCGAATCCCCCATTTGTCGGTGGAGACGCCTCCGATCCGCGAGCCGGCCACACTAGCGAGTCCTGCCAAGAAAAGCGTGGTGCTTACCCAAGCAGTCGTCATGGCGGCGGTGCTCTGTAGAAGCGGAGTAATGTAGGTATAGACGGTGGAATACCCTGTGACAAAGAACAACGAGATAAATAGCGCATGGATCACCCGTTTGTTGCGGAGTGCTGCCAACTGTTTGCGTAGCGGGACGGCCTCTTCTCCTTGCTGCTTCGGCAAATAGGCCAAGATGGCGAAGAAGGGAATGAGTGTCAGGATGGCAATGAGAGTGAAAACAGGGCGCCATCCCCAGATGTCTCCCAGCATGGTGCCAAGTGGAACCCCAAGCACAAGCGAGAGGCTGAAGCCCATGAGGATGATTGCGATGGAGCTGCCTTTTTTCTCTGGGGAGGCCATGTTAGCCGCTTGCGCGAGAGCTACCACGGTGTAGATGCCTCCGCAAAGCCCCAGCAGAATGCGGGATAGCATCAATAGGGAGAAGCTTGGGCTTATGGATGCGAGCAGGTTTGCCACTATGAAAGAAAATAGCGTCCAAAGGATGAGTTTTTTGCGCTCTACTCCCGCAGTGAGCGCAATCAAGACGGGAGCCCCAAAGGCAAAGGCCAGGGAAAAGGCGGTCACTAACTGACCAGCGAGGGAGAGGGATACACCGGTGTCATCTGCGATCATGCCGATGATTCCGGTCACGATTGACTCAGCCGTGCCAATCATGAATTCTCCCAAGGCTAGCAATAGGATTAAATATTTTTTGGACAAGGTGGTTCACTCCTTGGGCTAACAAAATTGATGTAGTGACATTTTACGAAACGATTTCTATAATTTACATACATGAACCAAGGTGTTTACGATGAATGGCTTTCTATATACAAGTTATTTGGCAGGAGACACTTATGGATTTGAAAGGGTGATCTGCGTGGACCAAATCGATTACAAAATCATTAGCTTGTTGCACGAAAATTCGCGGATTCCATTCGCGGAGCTGGGGAGAATCATCGGGATGACGCAGCCCGCTGTGAAGGAGCGGGTCCGCCGTCTGGAGGAGCAGGGAATCATTACGGGCTACCACGCGTCGATCTCTCAAGAAAAGCTGGGCAAGCACACGACTGCTTTTGTCATGTTCCGCACCAAGCAATGTGCGGCGTTCATCGATTTCTGCAAGCAATCGCCGGAAGTGACGGACATGTACCGGATCAGTGGGGAGTACAACTACATGCTGAAAGTGGTAACAAGGTCGACGGAGGAATTGGTTGCCTTCTCGGAACGTACCGGGGATTTCGGTTTCTCCTATACGTTGATCGTGCTAACGGCTCCGTTTGAGCAAAAAATGATGCTCGAGGAAGAGAAAATCTTCTGATTGTGCTTCTGCCGAACAAAAAAGAGGCTCCGCCGTATCAGGGCGAAGCCTCTTTACTTTTGCGTATCGCGAAAATGCTATTTTTGCCGTACATACTGCTCGTCCTTCATGAACAGACGCCAGAAATAAATAAAACCGGGTACGAGAATCGCAAAGCCGACCAAATAACAAATGAACAGAGCGTGGAACGTATCCGGATGTGTAAAGCTGGACTCAATCGTCACTTGGGGATAGACGATGTAGGGGAGGCGCGCTGCACCGTACGCATAGCTGGCGAGCAGGTATTGCGTCGTGGCGACAATGACCGCAATCCGCGGAAGATGGATGCCGAAGTATCGACGGTCTTGGGGCAGCAGGAGAGCGATATAACTAATGAAAAAACAGACCGCCGATGCAATAAGCCAAGGCAAATAGTCGAGCATGCGGTCATATAGCCATTTTGCCTCCAGTTGCATCGTGAGCACGGTAACCAATGCCGCAAGCAACGTAATCGGACCCAGAAACACAGCATCCCGGCGGTAGACGGTGAAGGCTTGCTTTTCACCTGCGACGAAGGAGTAGTCTGCGAGAAGCAGCGACGAGAGGAAGAGTGTGCTGCTGACGGCAAGACCAATGAAAGAATAGACGTGCGGGCTGGTCAAAAACAGTCCCCAATCGAGATACTCCACACCATTTATCGTTCGAGACAACCCACCCTGTGTCACAGGAAGCACGCTGATTAACAGAGCTGGCACCAATATCCCGGTAACGCCGGAGACGATGCTGAGCATCTTGTCATACTTGTAAATCAGATGCGAAAACACCATGAACGTACTGCGAATCAGCATCAATAACACCACGAGACATCCGGGAACTAGCAGCAGGCTTCCCAATGTGTAGGTCGCGCCAGGGAAAAAGGTAACGAGCGCGACAACAATTAACACGATAAAGACATTCACGACCTCCCAGGAGGGCGAGAGATAGCGATTGGCGATTTGAGTGGCTTTGGTTTTTTCCCGATTCAAATAGATCATCGACCAAAAACCTGCACCGAAGTCGAAGGAGGCCGCGACGGAATAGATGACGACGAAAATCCAGAGCAGCGTAATGGCAATAATCGTGTCGGTCATACCGTTCCTCCGTCCACTTTTGGCTGTTCTGGCGGATCGAGCTCCAAGGGGTGGCGGCCAAAATAGCTACGGAATACGAGCAGGGTGACGATCGCGAAAAATACGTACACCGAAAGGAAAATCCAAAACAGGGTAGAGATGCCTGCTGCTTGGGTAGCGGCATCTACTGTTTTCATCACACGATAAACTACCCATGGCTGGCGTCCTGTGCAGGCAAAGATCCAGCCGAATTCAATGCCTAACAAGGCGAGCGGTCCACTTGCGACAAATACCCAAAGAACCCAGCGCGGAAACTGAGAGCGTTTCAGGAGCTTCTTCCAAGCGAAGCCGATGAAACCAACGAAGATCAACAAGCTGCCGATGATGACCATCCCGTTAAACAGCGTATGGACGTAGAGTGGAGGCCACAGCTCCTGTGGAAAATCATCCAGACCGACCACGACCTCGTCAAAGCGATTGGCTGCAAGGAAGCTGAGCGCCCATGGAATCTCGATGGCGTATTTGACTTCTTTCGTCTCGGGATCGGTAAAGCCGCCAATCGCGAGTGGGGCGTATGCTTGTGTTTCAAACAGTCCTTCCGCAGCTGCCAGCTTTTCCGGCTGGTATTTATGCAAAAGCTGTGCGGATTCATGACCGTTCAAGGCGGTTAAAAGGGAAAAGGTGCCGCCCACAATCAAGCCGGCCAAGAGTGCTTTTTGATGATACAAATAAACCCGACTGCCTTTTTCAGCGCGCAGCATTTTCCACGCTGCCACTCCAGCGACGATGAATGCCCCCGTCATATAAGCAGAGACAGTTACATGACCTGCCGTCACGATAAAGCTGGGATTGAAAAAAGCTTTCCACGGGTCCACGTCGACGATCTGCCCATCGACCATACGGAAGCCAGTTGGCGTGCCTTCGAATGCGTGGACATTCGTAATCAGAATCGCGGAGGCCGTCGCACCAAGCAAAACCATGAACAAGCTCAACAAGCGCATGTTGCGGGATAGGCGGTGAGCTGCGTAGACGTAAATGGACATAAATAAGGCTTCCACGAAGAAAGCGAATATTTCGATCTGAAAGGGCAGCGAGATCACCCTGCCGACAATCTCCATGAATCCAGGCCATAACAGGGAGAGCTGGACCCCAGCAATCGTTCCAGAGGGGATCGCGACACCTAGTAAGATCGCCTGGGCTTTTGTCCAGCGTTTGGCCATAATCTCGTAATCGCGGTCACGCGTCCGCCAAAAGAGGAGCTCCACCAGCAAGATCATGAGCGGGAGACCAACGCCCAAGGTCGCAAAAATAATGTGAAAGGCCATAGTCGTCCCGAATATGGCTCTGGTCATCACGATATCTTCCACGTTCAACTTCCTTTCTGATCGGAACCAAAAATTGTTAACGATTTCCTCGTTAATGTCCCATGAGGAGGAGGAGTTTATACGAAAAAGACCGTCACAAAAATGTGACGGTCGAGGTTGACCAGTATCCAAGGCTGGCGGGCCTTAGAAGGATTCTGCCAGTTTCGCTGCTTTTTCTACACCCGCTGCAGCGAGCTCAGCTGCTTTGTCCGGGAATTGGTGGTGGCCTTCTACGATTACTTCCGTTATATTGCTGATCCCCCACATGCCTAACATGGCGCGAACGTATTTGTTTGCCATTTCCATGTCAGCCAAAGGGCCTTCGGAATAAACGCCCCCGCGTGCGCTCAAGAGAGCCACTTTTTTGTCACCCATTAGACCGACTGATCCTTCTGGAGTGTACTTGAACATTTTACCTGGTTGGGAAAGGTAAGCAATGTAAGTTTGCAGAACAGCAGGAATTGTGAGGTTCCACAATGGGAAGGCTATAACAATTTTCTCTGCCTCTATAAACTGGTTCAAGTATTTGCTAATGAAGTCGGCATCTTTTTGCTCTTCAGCAGTCATTTCGATACCTTTGCCTACATTCAACATAGCAGTGATCAAGTTATTTCCATAGTAAGGAAGGTTTTCAGCGAACAGATCCAACTCAGTCATTGTGTCATTTGGATGCGTTTGTCTGTAGGTTTTCATAAAAGATTCGTAAAGCTGAACACTTATAGCGTGCTCAACAGGACGATCATTTGCTTTAACAAAAAGTACGTTACTCATGAAAATTTCATCCTCTCTATTTTTGTCTGTCAGCTTTGCATCAATGACGCGACGGTCCTTAGAAGGATTCCGCCAGTTTTGCTGCTTTTTCTACACCAGCTGCAACAAGCTCAGCTGCTTTGTCTGAGAATTGGTGATGGCCTTCTACGATCACTTCCGTTATATCGTTGATACCCCAGTAGTTCAAAAGGGTGCGAACATATTTGTTTGCCATTTCCATGTCAGCCAAAGGGCCTTCGGAATAAACGCCCCCGCGTGCGCTCAGCAGAACCACTTTTTTGTCACCCATCAGACCAACTGAGCCTTCCGATGTGTACTTGAACGCTCTGCCTGCTTGCGTGAGATAAGCAAAGTAAGTTTGCAGAACAGCAGGAATTGTGAGGTTCCACAGCGGAAATGCCATAACCACTTTGTCTGCTTCTTCAAACTGCTTCAAGTATTTGTTCACGAAGTCAGCATTTTTTTGCTCTTTAGCAGTCATTTCGATACCTTTTCCTGCTTTTCCCATAGCTGTGATCAATTCATTTTCATAGTAAGGAAGATTTTCAGCAAACAGATCCAACTCAGTGATTTTGTCATTCGGATGAGTTTCTCTGTACGTTTTCGTAAAAGCTTCGTACAGCTGCAAACTGATAGCTTGCTCAACCGGGCGATTATTCGCCTTGATAAAAAGTACGTTACTCATAAAAATACTCACCTCATATATCTTTTGGTTAGTTACTAACTTTTATTAAGAAAATATTTGTTTTTAAGGTTATTACGTATCGAATCATTTGTCAACATTTTTTAACTAGCCGGAGCAGTTCGTACCATACGAAAAAGACCGTCACAAAAATGTGACGGTCGGGCTTGATGATAGAATAAGGGCCTTTGGAAGAATTGATTATTTACGATAGAGTGGATAATCAACTTCAGTTGGTACTTGAATCAACACCAGGCGGAGCGGAGCATCCGTGGATGCTTGGTAGATGGCTGTGTTGCTTTCCTCGGAGGAGAGAACGACAAAGTCACCTTTGGTTGCCGGGGTGTGGTTCTCGCTGACAGTTGCTTTCTCTGCAACACTTCCGTTCCCTTCTACTATGACGACTGCGTGAGCATAACCAGCCAGGAGTTCTTTTGCATACGATTTTCCAGCGGGAATCGTGATGTCGCTCATCAAGGAATCTGTGACCAACTGAATGGGCGCAGACGATCCGATGATGTGTTTCACTTGCACACCATCAACATCCTCAGACGGAAACTCCTCATGATCATACTGATGGTAAGTCGGCGGTTGCTTCGTCGTTTGTGCGAGATGCGGTTCAAACCAGATTTGAAACATTTCCGTATCCTTGCCAAGCTCTTCTGCATGGTAAGCGCCTGAACCGGTTTGCATGATCTGCGCGCCGCCTGTCGACACCTCTTGAAGATTTCCGAGCGTGTCCCGATGTCCGACTGTCCCTGTGAGGACGTACGACAAAATTTCAAAGCCGGAGTGGGGGTGCAGCGGAATTTCAAATGTCTTCAGTGATTTTGCCCATGCCCAGTAAAAAAGTGGTCCTACCCGTTTGACAACGGAGCCTTCATGAGGGAAGCCAATTGGTTTATTTTCTACGATTTCACCGTCGCCAAAATGTCCTTTTGCTTGCTCGTTCTGTGTGTAGACGCGGATTTCCATCTGATGTACCTCCCTTAGTACAATTGCTGGCTTACGGGTGGTGAGGAGTCACCATTACAACAAAACGTATGCGCCCGGACCGATCAACGCCACACCAATAACAACTGCGATTAACGTCAGGTTGTATTCGAATCCGTTTTGTGTGACCCAATATCCATTTTGACCGTGTACCTTCAGAATGGCAACCAGCATTGTGAATGCAAGCAGAATAGAACTTGCCCAGATACCTACGCCTGCCGCAAACATCAGACCGCCTACGAGTTCAGCCAATCCAGCGACAAAGGCCATCGCTACGCCAGGTTTCACTCCGATGGACTCCAGCCAGCCACCTGTTCCTTTCAAACCATAACCGCCAAACCAGCCAAACAACTTCTGCGCACCATGACCTGCAAACGTCAAACCGATGACCAAACGAATCAATAACAATCCAGTATCCAACACTTTTCATCTCTCCTTAATTATTATTAATTAGTATATCTTTATTTTGAGATATTTGTCCAAAAAGGCTGGCGGGCCTTAGAAGGATTCCGCCAGTTTTGCTGCTTTTTCTACACCAGCTGCAACGATCTCAGCTGCTTTGTCTTGGAATTGGTTGTGACCTTCTACGATCACTTCCGTTACATTGCTGATGCCCCAGAAGCCGAGCACAGTGCGCATGTATTTGTTAGCCATTTCGATGTCAGCCATAGGGCCTTCGGAATAAACGCCACCACGTGCGCTCAACAGAGCAACTTTTTTGTCGCCCATCAGACCAACTGGACCTTCAGCAGTGTACTTAAATGTTTTGCCTGCTTGGGAGAGGTAGTCTACATACGTGTGCAGAACTGCTGGAACAGCGAAGTTCCACATAGGGAATGCGATAACCACTTTGTCAGCATCTGCAAATTGGTTCAGGTATTTGTTTACCAGGTCAGCACCTTTTTGCTCTTCAGCAGTCAGTTCGATGCCGTTTCCTGCTTTCCACATAGCAGTGAGCAAGTCATTGCCATAGTAAGGGAGGTTTGCTGCAAACAGATCCAATTCAGCGATTTCGTCGTTTGGATGTGTCTCTCTGTATGTTTTTGTGAAAGCTTCGTACAACTTTACACTTGTTGCCTGCTCAACTGGGCGATCGTTTGCTTTAATAAAAAGTACTTTACTCATGGAAATTTTATTCCCCTTCCGTTTAGTAAGTCACTAACTTTTAATGTGTAAATCTTGATTTTAAGATTATTACGTTTAAGATCTTTTGTCAACACTTTTTTAAAACGATTGTGGTGGAGAGAGAGGACTGCTCATCTAATAAGAAGCCTGAGCAGTGCGTCCCAACTTTTTTAGCAGCTCGATTGCTTGACGCTGTTCTTCTGGTGTGAGACCTTCCATCGCTTTCTCAATGGAGAGTTGATGAGGAGGGAAGATTTCGGATAAGAATTGATGCCCTTTATCTGTGAGTTCCGCATAAATGACGCGGCGGTCTGCCGAACAGGGCTTGCGAATGAGCAGTTGCTTCTTTTCGAGTTTGTCCACAACGTATGTGATGTTTCCGCTGGAGATCAAGATTTTTTCGCCAATTTGCTGCAATGGTTGAGGACCTTTATGAAATAATACCTCTAGTACCCCGAATTCGGTTGGATTAAGTCCATGTTGGCGAATGTGACGATTGGAGTGAGCGGTAACCCAGTTGTATGACCTCGATAAAACTACAAAAAGATCGAGGGGATCATTTCGCAGTGGTTTGTCAGACATATGGACCCTCCTATACATCGAAATTTCGATATCTTTAATTTAAGATAATCCTACATGATCATAATCAGATTTGTCAAATTGAGATAAAAAATAAAATAAAAAACACGCCTGTACAAACAATTGTCCCTATGATAAACTTTTGTTTGTAAACGAGCTGTGAAAGCGAAACAGAAGAAAGGAGGATGACCGTGGAAAAAGACATGCAGATCCTTCATCATATCCGGCAAAATCCTTTTATCACGCAACAGGAGCTGGCTGATCTGATTGGCATCTCACGTTCAGCGGTAGCTGGCTACATCGCACAGTTGACCAAACGCGGGGAAATCAAAGGTCGGGCTTATGTACTTCGTGATGAAGGAATGATTGCTTGTATCGGTGGAGCCAACCTGGACCGCAAAGCACGCGGAAAGCAACAGGTGCGTCTACAATCATCCAATCCCGTAACGATTATGGAATCGTGTGGAGGGGTGGCACGGAATATCGCGGAGAACCTCGGTCGTCTTGGCTGCAATACGTCACTCATTACCAGCATTGGTGAGGACAAAGAAGGCGAATGGCTCTTGCAGGAGACGAAAAAGCACGGGGTGCACATCAGCCAAGTGTGGCGACTGCCTACACAGCGGACGGGAACGTATACTGCGCTTCTCGATATTGATGGCGAGATGGTTGTTTCCTTGGCGAACATGGATATTTACGATGCTCTCACACCAGAGATGTTCGCGGAGAAATGGTCGCACATTGCAGCTGCCCACGTGGTTTTCATCGATACAAACATTCCGGCGGACTGCTTGGCCTACATCATCGAACGATGCCGGGAGGAAAACATCCTGCTCTTCGTTGACCCGGTCTCTTCCATTAAAGCAAAGAAGCTCCCACAGCAATTGGACGGAGTAGAAGCGATTTTGCCGAATCGCGAAGAAGCCGAGCTGATGGCTGGCATGAAGATCACGACGATCGAAGAATGCGCCGAGGCTTGCCGCAAGATCAGGGAACGAGGCGTCAAGCACGTCATCGTGACCTTGGGCGAAGAAGGCATTTACTATCAATCCGAGGACGTTGAGGAGCATATGTCTCCATATCCAACGGAAGTGGTAGATGTAACAGGTGCGGGAGATGCGTTCGCGTCGGGACTCTTGTATGGCATTGTAAACGGAGAGTCTTTCCAGAGAGCGTGCCGCCTTGGATTGGCAGCATCGGCTCTGACATTGCAAACAGAGCAGTCCGTATCTCCTCTATTAAAAGCAGAACAATTGGAACTGGCCGTAGAACAATTCGAAAAGGAGCGATAAGAGATGAAACAATATTTGACCTTTACTGAGGAAGTACGCCACGCACTGGAGAACAACCTGCCGGTAGTTGCTCTGGAGACGACGATTATTTCGCACGGTATGCCATATCCGCAAAACATTGAAATGGCAAAAGAAGTAGAGCAAATCATTCGCGACAACGGTGCTGTACCAGCTACGATCGGGATCATGGACGGCAAAATCAAAATCGGTTTGACTGACAGCGAGCTGGAAGAGTTTGCGACGAACAAAAATGTAGCAAAAGTAAGCCGTCGCGACTTCGCGTACATTTTGGCTAGCGGTAAAATCGGTGCGACTACAGTAGCAGCTACCATGATCGCAGCTGAGATGGCTGGCATCCACATGTTTGCAACTGGCGGTATCGGCGGGGTACACCGTGAAGGCGAAATCACTTGGGACGTATCTGCTGACCTGACTGAGCTGGCGCAAACAGATGTAGCTGTAGTATGCGCAGGCGCGAAATCGATCCTCGATATCGGCCGCACACTCGAATATTTGGAAACACAAGGTGTACCAGTTGTGGGCTACCGCACAGATGAATTCCCATCCTTCTTCGCTCGCGAAAGCGGATTTGGCGTAGACATGCGCATCGATACTCCGGAAGAAGTCGGTAAGATGATGAACACCAAATGGGATCTGGGACTCAAAGGCGGTATGATTATCGCGAACCCAGTACCAGAATCTGATGCACTGAACCACCAGGAAATCGAGGCTGTGATCCAGAAAGCACTCGCAGAAGCAAAAGAAAACAACATTGCAGGTAAACAGGTAACGCCATTCATGCTCGATAAAGTGAAAAAGCTGACAGAAGGCAAGAGCTTGGCAACGAACATCGCGCTGGTGAAACATAATGCTGAAGTAGCTGCGAAAATCGCGGCAGCTTATCAGAAAGAAGCGAATCAAGGTAAATAAGAGAGATTGAACAACAAAACAGTCAAAGAAAAACGAGCCTCTAGAATCGCTTCTAGGGCTCGTTTCGTTTATTTTACTCACTCCCACCAATGTTGCATTCCACGGATTCCAACGTCCCACAGCTTAGCGTTTCCAGAAACGATAATGGTAATTTCGTTTACCTCGTTAAAAGGCAACTCCCGCAAAGCCTCTGCCCCTTGATAAGATTGTTCGTTTAACTGAGATATTTCTTGTCCATCTACGGTGATTTTGGCTTCACCTTTCACGTCTCCATTGTCGGGAATACCGAAATAGAAATAAAGCCAGACATTTTCTTTGTTCCCAAGAATATAGCTGTATGTTTTGGTTGATTCACCTTCACTGCTATACACGTTCATTTTCGGCTCTATTCGCTCACCTGCTACGGTGAAGCTTGGGAGGTTCTCAGTCGTAGGTGTAGTTCCTGTCACTTCTTTCATAACAGTTAATGACTGAATAGGGCCTTCCCTTTTTTTGATGATTTCAGAAACCACCATGACTCCAATTATAAGGACAACAATAGATAGAGCCGAAGTCATGAGCTTTTTATAAGAAATGTTTGAAGAAAATCCAACTCGATAGGCAACATAACCAATCGCTGCCCCTATTGTATTGGATATCACATCATTGATATCAAAGCTACCAAGATATGTTAGGGCCTGAACAGTTTCTAGAACGAGAATCGCTAAGACAAACAAGGATATGAACTTCCCAAATCTTACACGATACAACAGGGGAAATAGTATTCCAAAAGGGATAAAAGCAGCAACGTTTCCGAAATCAACGATCCATGAATAATTTAGTTCTGGAAATTTAAGTGGCACTCCTTCTGGAGCAAGGATAAAGGTGTATCCATCTACACTAGTTGCACCGTCGAGCCTGTTAAACGCAAAGAACATAAAAAATAAAATTAAAATCGTATAGCATATGGTACCAGCTAAAATGACTTTCCGTGATTTCGTTTCCATAATTTCAATCTCCTTAAAGCTATTTGTATCTGAATGATTTTACTCTGAATGAATACGTAAGTGATTAGTTGTTAGTCACATCCTTCATTTAACACAAAAAAGTGGTTAGAAATTACGAAAAAGAACAGTAAACAAACTGATGCCGGTTCAGTACAGACGCCAGCTTACAGCCCATTTAGAAAAAAATTGAAAAAAGTGCTTGATATACCCTGAGGGGGTATTGTATAGTAAAGGTGTGATCAGGAAACAACGTAAGGGAAACGATACGATAAAATATACCCCTTGAGGGTATTTGGAGGGATTATAATGAGCGCCAAAACAGCAGAGGCAACAGTCGCAATCTCAGGGATGACTTGCGCAGCTTGTGCACTGCGCATCGAGAAGGGCTTGGGAAAAATGGAGGGAGTGGAGACCGCCAATGTCAATCTGGCTTTGGAAAAATCCACAGTGGTGTTCGATCCAACGAGAACGAATATCGACGACATCCGCTCCAAAATTGAATCGCTCGGCTATGGCGTCGTCACTGACAAGGTGGAGCTAAACATCTCGGGAATGACATGTGCGGCTTGCTCCACACGGATCGAAAAAGGCTTGAACAAAACAGCTGGGGTTTTGAAGGCAAACGTGAACCTGGCGATGGAAACAGCCACAGTCGAATACGATTCATCACAGGTAAGTGTGACGGACATTATTCAAAAGGTAGAGAAGCTAGGGTATCAGGCGACGCGCAAGGAAGATGGAAAAGAAGAAGAAAAAGTAGATCGTCGCCAGGAAGAAATCAATCGGCAGACCCGCAAGTTCTGGATTTCCGCGATTCTGTCGCTCCCGCTGCTCTGGTCGATGGTGAGCCACTTTTCCTTCACCTCGTTTATCTGGCTGCCTGAAATCTTGATGAATCCGTGGGTACAGCTCGCATTGGCAACACCGGTACAATTCATCATCGGAGCACAGTTTTACGTGGGAGCTTTCAAAGCCCTTCGCAACAAGAGTGCCAACATGGATGTGCTGGTTGCTCTCGGTACCTCAGCTGCTTATTTCTACAGTTTATGGGTCGCGATCAATTCCATCGGTGCTCATGGCGGCCACATGCTGGAGCTGTACTTTGAGACCAGTGCGGTACTGATCACGTTGATCGTCTTGGGTAAACTGTTTGAGATGAAAGCAAAAGGACGTTCTTCGGAAGCGATCCGCAAGCTGATGGGTTTGCAAGCAAAAACAGCAGTAGTCGTACGGGATGGCGTAGAAATGACCATTCCTGTAGAAGAAGTGAGACTGGGCGACGTCGTTCACGTGAAACCGGGCGACAAAGTACCTGTCGATGGCATCGTCATGGAAGGACAGTCCGCAGTTGATGAATCGATGCTGACTGGTGAAAGTATTCCGGTGGATAAAGCCGCAGGCGATACCGTTATCGGCGCCACCTTGAACAAAAACGGCTTCTTGAAGGTTCAAGCAACCAAAGTCGGAAAAGAAACGGCTCTGGCGCAAATCATTAAAGTAGTGGAAGAAGCACAAGGAACAAAAGCACCGATTCAGCGCGTAGCTGACAGCATCTCCGGGATTTTTGTCCCAATCGTAGTAGGGATTGCTATTCTTACCTTCTTGATCTGGTACTTCTTCGTTATACCTGGCAACTTCGGTGAGGCTTTGGAAAAAGCAATTGCTGTACTCGTAATCGCTTGCCCGTGCGCCCTCGGTTTGGCTACACCGACCTCGATCATGGCGGGCTCTGGACGCGCAGCTGAGTTGGGCATCCTGTTCAAAGGCGGGGAGCATCTGGAGACGGCTCACCACCTGGATACGATCGTCCTCGATAAAACAGGGACCGTAACCAAAGGCGAGCCAGAACTGACAGACGTCATCGCCATTGATATCGAAGAACAAGAGCTGCTCTCTTTGGTCGGTGCCGCTGAGAAAAATTCCGAGCACCCATTGGCTCAAGCCATCGTTCGCGGTATTGCGGATAAAGGAATCACCCTGACCGATACAGGATCTTTTGAAGCCATTCCTGGTTTCGGTATCCAGGCAACCGTCTCTGGCAAAGAAGTACTCGTCGGTACTCGTCGCTTGCTGGAAAAACATCAAATTTCGTACCAAGCAGTGTCTGATACCATGCTGGCACTGGAGCGCTCCGGTAAAACGGCGATGCTCGCAGTCGTCGAAGGCAAGCTCGCTGGCTTGATTGCCGTAGCGGATACGATCAAACCAACCTCCAAGCAAGCTGTTCAGCGCATGAAAGCAATGGGACTGACTGTAATCATGATGACCGGTGACAACCGTCAAACTGCCGAGGCCATTGCCCGTGAAGCAGGAATCGATCACGTCATCGCAGAAGTCCTGCCTGAAGGCAAAGCCGCAGAAGTGAAAAAACTGCAAGAACAAGGCAAAAAAGTAGCGATGGTCGGCGATGGTATCAACGATGCTCCTGCACTTGCTACCGCTGACGTCGGTATGGCAATCGGTACAGGTACAGATGTGGCTATGGAAGCAGCCGATATTACCTTGATGCGCGGCGAACTGACTAGTGTCGCTGACGCCATCGAGATGAGCAAACGCACCATTCGCAACATCAAGCAAAACCTGTTCTGGGCATTGGCCTACAACACTTTGGGCATCCCGATTGCCGCAATCGGCTTCCTCGCTCCATGGCTCGCTGGTGCCGCAATGGCCTTCAGCTCCGTATCCGTTGTACTCAACGCACTGAGACTGCAACGAGTAAAGCTGTAACAACAGTAACAAGCGGCTTTGTCCGCCTTACCTATACAACATAAAATGTAAGGAGAGATTGATCATGACAAATATCACATTGAACGTAGAAGGTATGTCTTGCAACAAATGCGTAGCACGCATCGAGAACACATTGAAAGATCTGGGTGCAGAAGGCAAAGTAAACCTGGCAGAAAAAAAGGTTGAGGTTTCCTACAACGAGAGCAACTTGACTATCGATGCAGTAAAAGAAGCAATCGAAGACCAAGGCTACGACGTCGTTTAATCAGCGTGTCTTTGAAAAGCAAAGCTCCTGCCTGATTCATTGAGGCGGGAGCTTTTTTGTGTTGAGGTAAAAGTGGCTGTAGTGGAGGGGAAGAAGCCCATTTCCAGTCTACGCTTCGGCCTACGCCCCGCAAGGGGTTAAACTGTCCGCTACGAAATGAATGTCGGGAGCGCTTCAAAACTGAAAACGTTACAACGTTTTTGTATGTGATAAAAGCTGAAAACCCCCGCCATTCATTTCTCCGCTAGGTAGGGCTCCAGAGGCGCTGAGACTGGAAATGTTCTTCTTCCCAAGTCGCTTTTTTCATCTTGAAAGTAGCATTCAAAAGGTCTTTAAAAAAGCATGTAGAAACTCAACAGCTCGTAGAGGAAACAGGAGAAATAAGCGAAGATCTTTGGACACACCTACCGAGGCGTAGTGAAAAAAAGAGAAACTGCTTTTAGCGTCCACCTCTGAGACGCATCCTGAACAGTCAACTTTGGACGCGGTTTCGCTTTTTTTCACGGAGCCGGGCACCCCATGCTCCCTCGCAGGGGTTCCAAGAATCTGAGCGTTTTCTCCTGTTTCCTTCCCGCCACAATAGCGAGTATAGCGCACTAATCTTTCAATCGAATAAGCAACCAACAGCTAATTCAATCCGACTCATAAAGAAAGCCGTAATCCGGTTAAAACCGTGCTAAACGAACGTTCACAATAACTGGAAGCGAGCGTATAATTCAAATCACAATCACGATTCAATAGGAAACAACACATACGGCCTAGTTCCGAGATTCTCGGAAGCGGGGGAACCAATCTTTTGGGGTTAATCCTGAGTGATCAGGAGGGATGAGGAAATGTCTTCTCTGCCATCCTACCCGTCAGCTAACCTCGTCGGCCAAAGCAGGGAAGGTCATGGATGGATAAAGTCTAGGCATTTTATGCGCAACAAGGGGATTCCTTGCGGGCGTGTAATAGGCCGATGCAGGCTTTTTCTTTGGGACCTTTGTTCTGGAGAAAAAGGATGGATCGGCCTATTTTTTATGGCAATACCGATAAGCAGCTTACGCGATACAGTCGTGAAAGAAATGATGTGGATCGCTGGGAGGCAGTTGGTACGACATAAACCGCTGACAATCGAAATCAGGAAGACAGAGTACAGGGCGTCCTGAAAATGGACGCCAGGTATTACGTAAGCCTGCGGATTTTCAACACGAGTAAAAATCAAGCGTGCCTGCTTGGTTTTGCTGGAGTGTGGAAACTTCGCGGGCTTTTTACATTTACGAAAAAACGAAGGATGAGGGATACCATGCCCAAAATGAAAGTCCATCAACTGACAAAAGTGTTCGGCAAGCAGCCCGAGCTGGCCTTGAAGCTGCTGGCGGAAGGACGTACAAAAGAACAAATTTACAAGCAAACGGGCCAGTCTATCGGGGTAAATCAGGTCAGCTTTGAAGTCGAGGAAGGTGAAATCTTCGTGATCATGGGCCTGTCCGGCAGTGGCAAATCAACCTTAATCCGACTGTGTAATCGACTGATTGACCCAACGAGCGGAAGCATCGAGATCGATGGGGAAGAGATCGTGGACATGAAGGCGACGGCTTTGCGCGAGGTGCGGAGGAAGAAGCTCGGGATGGTTTTCCAAAATTTCGCCCTGTTTCCTCAGCGGACGGTACGAGAAAACGTCGAGTTTGGATTGGAGATTCAACAAGTACCACCAGGGCTCCGGCAAGAAAAAGCACGGGAAGCACTCGCGCTTGTTGGATTAACCGAGTGGGAAAATGCGTACCCGGATCAATTGAGCGGAGGGATGCGCCAGCGGGTCGGATTGGCGCGGGCGTTGGCTAATAATCCAGATATTCTCTTGATGGACGAAGCGTTCAGTGCACTGGACCCGCTCATTCGAAAAGATATGCAGGATGAGCTGCTGGAGCTTCAGATGACGATGAAAAAGACGATCCTGTTCATTACACATGACTTGCACGAGGCGTTGCGGCTGGGCGATCGGATTGCCTTTATGAAAGACGGACAGATCATTCAGATCGGCCGCCCGGAAGAAATCATGGCAGACCCAGCGGATGAATTCGTGCGGAAATTCGTGGAGGATGCCGACCTGTCCAGGGTCCTCGTTGCTGAAAATGTGATGAAACGGGCAGAAGCAATCACGCCTGACAAAGGGGCGCGAGTGGCGCTGCAACTCATGATGGATAACGGTGTGTCCAGCTTGTACGTCGTGGACAAAAAGCGCACACTGCTCGGCTTGATTACGGCGTATGACGTATCACTTGCGATCGGTTCGGGAGATTCGCTGGAGATGATCATGAAAACCGACCTCCCTACCGTTTTACCTGACGCACGTCTGCACAGTTTGTTTCCGATGATGGCAGATCTGCACGTCCCGATTGCTGTAGTGGGCGAGCAGCAGCGTTTGTTGGGTGTCATCGTAAAAGGAGCGGTGTTTGGCGGGCTGGTAGGCAAAGTCAATGTCCAAGAGCACCAGAGAGCAGAGGTGATGAGTGATGGACGTCGTGCCTAAGCTGCCGATTGGCGAATGGATGGAAGGGTTCGTGGAGGTGCTGGGCCAGTACAAAGGGGTATTGTTTGATCCAATGTCTATCGTCATTTCCACGATGGTGACTTACTGTTCCACGGTTTTGGCAGAGATACCTTCGCTGATTCTCATCTTGCTGCTAGGGGCCGCTGCGTGGGTTTTTGCAGGGAGAGCGTCCATGGTCTTTACGGTTATCGGACTTTCTCTCATCCACAACTTGGGGTACTGGGATGAAACGATGGAGACATTGGGACTCGTCCTCACTTCCACCATGATTTCGATCGCCATCGGGGTTCCAGTGGGCATTCTTTGCGCGAGACACGATACGTTTCGCAATCTGGTCACGCCAGTACTGGATTTGATGCAGACGATGCCAGCGTTCGTTTATTTGATTCCCGCGATCTTTTTCTTCGGCTTGGGCGAGGTGCCGGGAGTCATTGCCTCCGTTATTTTTGCTTTGCCGCCAATCGTGCGTCTCACGAACTTAGGCATACGTCAGGTCCCAGCGGAAATGGAGGAAGCGGCGGACGCCTTTGGCGCAACTGGGTGGCAAAAGCTCGTGAAAGTACAACTGCCGTATGCGAAATCCACGATCTTGGCGGGAGTCAATCAGTGCATCATGCTCGCCCTGTCGATGGTGGTCATAGCGGCTATGATCGGGGCGAAAGGCTTGGGTGCAGACGTATATCGTGCCGTTTCCCAAGTGGATATAGGAAGAGGATTCGAGGCGGGGCTATCCATCGTGATCATCGCTATCGTCTTGGATCGGCTTACTCAACATGCAGGAAAAAAGGAGAGAAATACATGATGAACAAAACGGTTCCAGCTTTACTGGCAGTGATGATGGGAGCGACAGCTTGGCTTGCAGGCTGCTCCAGCCAAAACACAAACACACAAATACCGACAGCAACGGTGATCGGTCCTATTCCTTCTGAGACGTCGGACAACGCGCTAGGAGAAAAGCTCGACTACAAAATCATCGGAATCGACGCAGGAGCTGGCTCGATGGTGAAGACAGAGGAAGTCATGAACCTGTATGGCTTGGATAAGTGGCAGCTTGTCGAAGGCTCAGATGCAGCGATGACAGCAGTTTTGATCAAGGCGTACGAAGCGAAGGAACCGATTATCATTACGGGCTGGACACCGCATTGGATGTTTAAAAAGATGGATTTGAAATATTTGGCGGATCCGAAGAACGGCTTTGGCGGAGCGGAACAAATCCATACCATCGTGCGCAAAGGGCTGAAAGAGGATCAGCCTGCTGCCTATCAATTTCTGGATAAGTTCTGGTGGGAGCCAGCCGATATGGAGTCGGTCATGGTTCAAATGATTGACGGAAAAGATCCAGAAGTGGCCGCTGCGGAATGGGTAAAAAACAACGAAGCCAAAGTAGCGAAATGGGTAGAGGGCATTAAGCCTGTTCAAAAAGAGAAACTAACTCTCGCTTATGTAGCATGGGATTCCGAGATTGCCAGCTCGCATGTCGTAGAGCATGTGCTGGAGAAGAAGCTGGGGTATGAAGTCGAATTGAGTCAGGTGCAGACTGGACCGATGTGGGCAGGAGTGGCCATTGGGGATGTAGATGGGATGGTTGCGGCTTGGCTGCCGTCTACAGATAAGAGCTATGTGAAAAAATTTGGTGGGCAAATCGAGGATTTGGGTCCGAATCTCGACGGAACCAAAATCGGACTCGTGGTTCCTTCGTACATGAACATCTCGTCCATTGAGGATCTCCAATAAGGAAGGGGAGGCGCTGCTATGAAGCATTATCTCGTAATTGGCAAGGGAGAAGCATTCACTTCTTTTGTTCAGACACTATGCTGCGACAGTTTGCCAGCTTTTTGGGGGAGGAATCCCGGTGCCTTTTCATTGACTGCGGTGCCTGGAGACAAGACGATTCAGCGTTTTTTGCCCATCTCATTTGACGAGTGCTACCGCGATCAGGAATCCTTGCTGCTCTACCATTCCGTCTACATCTTTCCCGATGAGTGGACGGAGGGACGTGACTTGCTGACACTGTTCAAGCAGTTGGGCACCTGCCGGATTTTTGTGATGACGCAGGAGCATCGGAACGCGATGTTATACAAGGCGCTCGGAGCGAATCACGTCATTGTGAGCCAGCCCGGGTATAAAGGCTACGGCTGGTTGGCTGAACAGATGAGTGGGTAAGAGAGGAATAGAAAAGGCTCCGCCTGCAAATGAAGGCGGAGCCGCATTTCGTAAAATTAGCCCAACATTTTTTCGAGGTCCTTGTCCAATACATAAACCTCGATCCGTTCACCCATTTTCGTGCTGATGTCGCTATGACTCGATAATACCTTGTGGCTTGTCAGCTTTTCTACGATTTCTTCCGATTCTTCGCTGTACATTTCACGGAGAACCTCGCGCATTTCTTTTACGATGCGGCGACCTTTATCGTGACTGGACAGATGCTTTTCTTCGACGGTGAGAACACCTTTGAATCTGACGATGACCATATCACCGACGATGTAGGTCTTCGCTTCCTGTGGACCTCGTCCAATCAGTTCGCGCTGAAATTTTATGAATGCTTCGCTGATTTCGGCTTCCAGCTTTTTTTTGTTAGAGATGGCCAAACGCCATACCTCCCATAATTTATCATTGTGCCTAATATTACTCAGCCGTCTTGGGGCTGTCAACCTACGAAAAAAGAGGGGGAAAACATTCCTGTGGTGATCGTCTCCATTTTTGCTGTTGGTATTTTTCTATATTTGATCTATGCGTTATTGCATGTGGAGGAGCTATGAAACAATTGATAGGAAAGGCCCTGCTTGATAGTTTTCGCAAGCTGAATCCGCTTGTCATGAAGTCGAATCCCGTGCTGTTTGTCGTAGAGCTCGGGACGGTTCTGATTTTGCTGATGCTGTTGTTTCCGAAGTATTTTGGTACGGAGGATCAGGTAGGGTGGAATACAGTCGTTTTTTCCGTTTTATTATTCACGGTGTTGTTCGCGAATTTTGCTGAGGCATTGGCAGAAGGACGCGGGAAAGCACAAGCAGATACATTGCGGCGAGCCAAGCGAGATACGGAGGCCAAGCGACTCAAAGCCGATGGCAGTGTGCAGGTTATTTCATCTGGCGAGCTGCGCAAAGGTGATCGGGTCTTGGTCGAAACAGGAGATATCATCCCAGGAGATGGTGACATTATCGATGGTTTGGCCTCGATTGATGAATCTGCGATCACGGGTGAGTCGGCTCCGGTCATCAAAAGGGCGGGCAGTGACCAGACGTCCGTAACCGGTGGGACACGTGTCATTAGTGATTCTATCGTCGTCAAAATTACGACGAACCCCGGGGACTCTTTTTTGGATCGGATGATTATGCTCATTGAAGGAGCCAAACGTCAAAAGGCTCCGAATGAAATTGCCTTAAATACGGTCCTCATCGTCTTCACGCTTATTTTTTTAATTGTCGTCGTCACGCTGGTTCCGATTGCTTCGTATGTGGGTATCGAGCTGGATATCTCCGTTTTAGTCGTTTTGCTCGTATGCCTCATTCCGACCACGATTGGTGGCTTGTTATCGGCCATTGGCATTGCGGGGATGGATCGTGTCACTCGCTTTGGCGTCATTGCCATGTCGGGTAAGGCAGTAGAAGCGGCTGGGGATGTCAACACGATCATTTTGGACAAGACAGGCACGATCACGTACGGAAACCGACTGGCGGCAGAATTCGTTCCCGTAGCGGGAGTCGACCAGAAGGAGCTCATGGAAGTCGCTGTGCTCACTTCGCTGTTCGATGATACGCCAGAGGGAAGCTCCGTCATGATGCTCGCCCAAGCAAACCATGTTGTCTGCGATGTCAAAGCGTACGAAGGAGAGATTATCCCGTTTACTGCCGAGGAGCGCATGAGCGGTTTGAATTACAAAGGCGTCCACTATCGAAAAGGAGCAGTTAGCGCCATCAGTGCCTATGTCAGGGAGCACGGTGGCATGGTGCCGCCAGACCTTGAAGAAAAAAGCGCGCGAATCTCGCTGCAAGGCGGTACTCCGCTCGCTGTATGCAAGGACAGTCAGGTTCTTGGCTTGATTTACTTGAAGGATACGGTGAAGCCGGGGATTCGTGAGCGTTTCGAAGAATTGCGGAAAATGGGCATCAGAACCGTGATGTGCACAGGCGACAATCCACTGACAGCGGCCACCATCGCCAAAGAGGCAGGCGTAGATGACTTCATCGCTGAGAGCAAGCCCGAGGACAAAATCAGGATTGTCCGGGAAGAGCAGGCACAAGGGAAAATGGTCGCGATGACCGGTGATGGCACAAATGATGCGCCAGCTCTGGCCCAAGCTGATGTAGGCATCGCGATGAACAGCGGGACAACGGCTGCGAAGGAAGCGGCTAACATGGTCGATCTCGATTCAGACCCGACGAAGATTTTGCAGGTCATTTCCATCGGGAAGCAGCTTCTCATGACCCGCGGCGCATTGACGACCTTTAGTATCGCGAACGACTTTTCCAAGTATTTTGCGATCATCCCTGCGATGCTGGTCGAGCAAGTACCCGAGATGCAGCTTTTGAACATCATGAACCTGCAGTCTCCGTCCAGTGCGGTTCTATCCGCACTATTATTCAATGCGATTATTATCCCACTGTTAATCCCGCTGGCTTTGCGAGGAGTGCGCTATGTGCCAATGAATGCGAACCAGCTTCTCGTCCGGAACCTGTTGATTTACGGCGTAGGAGGAATCATTTTTCCTTTTATCGGAATCAAGCTGATTGATATGGGACTGCAACTGTTCTGGTAACCAAACAGCTATGAATGACATACGGAGGTGTACTCACGTGAACGTATCGTTGCGTTCCAAAATCATGTGCGGCTTTGTCGCTGCGGCCCTGCTAATCGGAGTGCTGGGGCAGCTCTATTACACAAAACTGGTTGAAATGAATGTGCGCTATGCCAGTTTGGGACTTGGGGAAGATGCAATCAGGCAAGTAGAAAAGAGCGTACTTGAGGAGCTTTCCTACATCTATGTGACGAGTGTTGGAATGTTTGTTTTGATCATCGGATTGGGCTGGATCATCTCTGGCCGTATTAGCCGATCCATTCGTGTCATTGCTGATGCGACAGAGACAATGGCAGCAGGAGATTTGACGGGAGCAGAGATTCAGATCGCTATGCAGGATGAGGTGGGGCAGGTAGCGCAAGCGATTAACCAGATGGCGCGTAATTTGCGCAATTTGATCGGGCAAATCAGTACGGGAGCGGATCATGTCGCGAATGCTTCTGAGGAGCTGGCGACGAATGCCTTGCAAGCAACGGAAAACAGCCGATCGGTTGTCGTAGCGATGCAAGAGCTGGTGGATGGCGCTGGGGAGCAAATGAAAGGCTCCGATCAAACCGTCGATTCGATGGAACGCGTAGAAGAAGCTGTGAAGCAAATGGAGGAGTACGCGCAGCATGTTTTCGGATCAGCCAAAAGCGCCTCTGCGGCAGCCGAAACGGGAACGGAAGTCATCGCGAAAACCGTGCAGCAGATGGCAGACATCGCGGCTGCTTTTACCACGACTGAGAAAGCCGTGACGCAGCTGGGTACGCGATCAAGGGAGATTGAAGCGTGTGTGGCAATCATTAAGGCGATGGCGAATCAGACAAATCTTTTGGCGATCAATGCCGCAATTGAAGCGGCACGAGCGGGAGCGTCAGGCAAAGGCTTCGCCGTTGTAGCCGTGGAGGTGAGAAAGCTCGCAGATCAATCCAGGCAAGCAGCGGAGCAGATCGCTGACATGCTCGAACAGATGCGACAAGATGTTGCCCGGGCAGTAGGGTCCATCGAGGGCGGAAATACAGAGGTCGCTTCCGGCGTGACGGTCGTAAAGGAAGCAGGAGATGCTTTTGCAAAAATAAGTCTAGCGGTTCAGCAAGTATCCATGCACATTAAGCAAGTCGCGACAGGGCTGGATCATACCTCGGGCAAAACGGTGACGGTGACAGCCCAAATGGGTCAGCTAGCACAAATCGCGAAGGCGGCATCTGAGCGGGCTGATCAAGTGGCACAAGCGGCCTATCAGCAAAACAGTGCGGTGGAGGCATTTCGTGAGTGCATTGATTCACTCAGCAAGCTGGCGCACCAGCAAAAAAGTTTGATTCGCAGATTCAAGACATAGGTGATGGGTATGGGACTATGGCTAGAGCAGCAACGGATCGAGAGGCAAAAACAAATGGCGTTAAAGCTGGCTGCTGCGGTTGCCGCGCTCATGCTCGTCATCGTCTTGTTGCTGCTCTTCTTGACGGAGGAAACGCGAGGAGGTGTATGGCTGGCCGGGTTAGTGCCTATCTTGATCATCATGGCTATCTGCTATCGAATGGCCCTGAGGTACGCCCGTGATACGCATCAGCTGGAACAAACGTATTGGGAGAACGAGGAAAGGAAGATTCGCTCGATATTGGAGAGCATCAAAGACGGTTATTACGAATTGGACGAGCGAGGTCGGTTTCTCGCTGTGAATCCTGCACTCTCTGAAATACTTGGCGCACCTGCGCATGAGTTGTTGGGAGCAAGCTATCAGGAGTACGTGGGCAAGCAAGATGTCCTGAAGCTAAAGCACGCGTTTCGGTGGGTGTCGCATACCGGGACGCCTGTCCAGCAAATTGACTGGGCGTTTGTCCAGCGTGACGGTCAGAGGCGCTTAGTGGAGGGCTCCATTGTGAAAATCAGTGAAAAATCGGGAGGTGTCACGGGGCTGCGAGGCATTATCCGCGACGTGACGGATCGCAGGCAGGCAGAGCAGACGATCAATCACATGGCGTACCACGATGCGCTGACTGACTTGCCGAACCGTCGACTTTTCGAGGCGGAGCTGACGATTGCGCTATCCCAGGCGAAGCAGCAAGGGCAGATGATGGCGATCCTGTTTTTTGATTTGGATCGTTTTAAATACATCAACGACTCCTTGGGGCACTATTTCGGGGACTGCTTGCTCCAGTCGCTCTCTCATCGATTAAAGGAAAATGTCGGCTCGGCAGGTATATTGGCTCGCATGGGCGGGGATGAGTTTACGATGATTTTTCCTGCGATTTCTGACGAGACAGAGGTGATTGCGTTGGCGGATCGGGTCATTGCGTCCTTGCAGTCGCCGCTTCAGGTGGAGGATCGGGAATGCATTGTTACGACGAGTATCGGGATCAGTATTTTCCCGAGAGATGGGGAGGATACGCAAACCCTCATGAAGCATGCAGATGCCGCCATGTACAGTGCCAAAGAAAAGGGCAGGAATCGGTACAACCTGTACTCGTCTACGATGAGTCTTCATGCGGCGGAACGACTGGCAGTCGAGCAGGAGCTGCGCAAGGCGTTGGAGCGCAATGAGTTTTGCCTGCATTATCAGCCGCAGCTCGATTGTAAAACCAATCAGGTGGTCGGGGTGGAGGCACTGCTTAGGTGGCGGCATCCTGAATGGGGCATGGTCTCGCCAGCCGAATTTATCCCTCTGGCGGAAGAGACGGGCTTGATTATGCCCATTGGGGAATGGGTGCTTCGAACGGCTTGTCAGCAAAACAAAGCATGGGCAGAAGCAGGCTATCCTCCCCTGCGTATAGCGGTGAATCTATCAGCCCGCCAATTTCAGCAGGAGAATTTGGTCGGCATGATCAAACAGGTGCTCCAAGAAACGCAGATGCAGCCGCAATTCCTGGAGCTGGAGATTACGGAAAGTGCCGTCATGCAAAACGCCACGCGGTTCATCGGAATCCTGCATGAGCTGAAAAATCTGGGGATATGGCTGTCCATCGACGATTTTGGGACAGGCTACTCCTCGCTAAGCTACTTGCGTGATTTTCCCATTAACCGCTTGAAGATCGATCGGTCGTTCGTGAATGATATTACAGAAAACGAAGATGCCGTCATCGCCAAGTCGATCATAGCCATGGCGCACAGCTTGCAAATGAACGTGCTGGCCGAGGGGGTGGAAAACGAAGTTCAGCTGGCTTTTTTGCGTGAGCAGCATTGTGATGAAATGCAGGGCTACTACTGTAGTAAGCCATTACCTGCGGAGCAATTGGAAGAATGGATGCAACAATTAGGCACGACTGCTCTCGCGGTATGGGGAAAATAAAATGAAAAAAGGAGAGAAACGATGAAATATCATGATCGGATGAGGCCTGATAGGTTTAAATCGCTTACACGGATAAAGAATGCAGAAATCGTGTGAAAAAGACCGAAATAGGACATTAACATCCGATTATGCCGGACGTATAATGAGACTCGTAACCAACAATTGCAAATATGGCCAAATCCCGAGGCACTCGGGAACGGAGGACCCAATCAGTAGGGGTTAATCCCACGTATGAATCGTGGGAGGGATGAGAAACTCTTTCGCCATCCTACCCGTCAGCTAACTTCGTCGGCTAAAGCGAGGGAGGTCTAAAGACCGCCTGTTTGAGGAGGCCTTTTTGTTATCCATTGAGGGACGACAAGGGTTGACTCGAAACGTTACGCAGGTCTTTTCGTTTTGCTCAAAAACGGCTAATGACCGTTTTACTCACAAGTAAATAGCTGTTTTCGGAAAAAGGAAACGGGAGACAAAACGCAAAGAAGGCAACTTCAAGTCGGCTGGGCGTTAGGTAGACCAATGAGTACTTTTTCTCCGATACAAAGGATCGTTTTATTTGCCGCGGAAGCGGGCGACTTCGTTCGTCTGTTCATCTTCAGCTCGGTCAAATGCGGCGATCTTTCGGGGAAATCGTAAGCATTGGTCTATTTTTTTCCCAAATGGCAGGTTTTTTCAAAAAAGAAGGCCTGTACAGGGGAAGCGAGAGAGACGAGTCGGCCAGACTTCACGGAATAGTTAGTACGGCAAAAAAGGAGGGACATTGCATGGACGTGGTTTCCATACTGCTCTTGGCGCTTTCATTCGGTGTATTTTTTGCACTCATCAAGTTTTGTGACGCCGTGGTAAGAGAACAGGGAGGGAAAGAGAAATGATCTGGTTGCTGCTGATTGTGGCAGGGCTTGCGATGTACCTGTGCCACGCATTGATTTACCCGGAAAAATACTAGGGGTTACCCGAATCATTCGTTTATTTGGAACCATTTTTTAGAGGGAGTAGGAGGAACTGTCGTGGACTTTATACAAATAGCGTTGGTTTTGGTGGTGCTTTTCGTTCTCGCCATACCAATGGGAAAATATTTGGCACGCTCCTTTTCGCTGGAGACGACCCGATTGGACCGTGTTTTTGGCGGGTTGGAAAAAGCGATATACAAGCTGTCTGGCATTCGCGTAGCAGATATGACCTGGAAGCAGTACGCAATGGCTGTTCTGGTCAGCAACATTTCAATGGTAGCTATTGCATATCTCTTGCTTCGTTTGCAAGGGATGCTGCCTGGAAACCCAAGTGGAATCGCGGCGATGGAGCCGTTGCTTTCCTTTAACACGGCTGTCAGCTTTTTGACGAATACGAATCTTCAGCATTACAGCGGCGAGAGCGGATTGTCGTATCTATCGCAGATGCTAGTCATTATTTACCTGATGTTTACCACGCCAGCGACAGGGATCGCGGTAGTGATGGCTTTTATGCGAGGGCTGACTGGACAACGCAGCATCGGTAACTATTACGTTGACCTGGTGCGTGCTCATACTCGTGTGTTGATTCCACTGGCGATTGTCGTGACACTGCTCTTGGTATCCCAAGGCGTACCGCAGACGATGGAGCCGACGGCAACAGCGACAACCATTAGCGGAACGGAGCAACAAATCGCTCGCGGTCCGGTTGCTTCACTCGTATCGATTAAGCATTTGGGAACAAACGGTGGCGGATTCTTCGGGGTAAACTCCGCGCATCCATTTGAAAACCCAACACCTCTAACAAACGTGATCGAAATTTTGTCGATGTTCTTGATCCCGGCGGCACTGCCATTCGCATTCGGCTTCATGGCGAAGAGCCGCAAGCAAGGCTGGGTTATTTTTGGAGCGATGTTCGTGATGTTCCTGGCGTTCCTCATTACGGCGTATGCCAATGAAGCAAGCGGCAACCCGGCGCTGGAGCGGGCTGGCCTGTCACAACAAATGGGCAGCATGGAAGGAAAAGAAGTCCGTTTTGGTATCGCACAAAGCGCCTTGTTCACTGCCGTGACAACAGCGGCAACGACAGGAACCGTGAACAACATGCACGATACATTGACACCACTTGGCGGCTTAGTTCCGCTCGGTGAAATGATGCTCAACTGCGTATTCGGCGGAGATGGTGTCGGAACGATTAACATTTTGATGTATGCGATTTTGGCTGTATTCTTGGCGGGCTTGATGGTAGGGCGTACGCCTGAATTCCTCGGCCGCAAGATCGAAGGAAAAGAGATGAAGCTGATCGCCATCGCGATTCTCGTTCATCCCCTGATTATTTTGGCACCAACCGCTATTGCATTAGCGACAGAAATGGGTTCATCTGCAGTGTCGAACCCAGGTTTCCACGGTATTTCACAAGTGCTGTACGAGTACACTTCTTCGGCAGCCAACAACGGTTCTGGTTTTGAAGGATTGGGTGACAACACGCCATTCTGGAACATTTCTACCGGACTCGTCATGCTGTTCGGTCGATACGTCTCGATCATTACGATGCTGGCGGTAGCAGGCTCCTTGCTCGCAAAAACGCCAGTACCAGAAACGATGGGTACACTGCGCACAGACAATAGTGTATTCACGGTGATTTTGATTGCGACTGTGGTGATCGTAGGCGCACTGACATTCCTGCCTGTGCTTGCGCTCGGCCCAATCGCCGAGTGGCTAACGATCCGTTAAAAGAGGAAGTTCAAAAGCCGACTTTTTGAACAACGAATGAAAAATGAATACTAGAGGCAAAGGAGTAATTTTCCATGAGTAGAACGCGCACGGTTGCGCTTCCTAAAGATTTGTACCAGCGGGCCTTTGTCGAGTCTTTCAAAAAACTGGACCCGCGTGTAATGATGAAAAATCCAGTCATGTTCGTGGTAGAGATCGGGTTCTTCATTACGCTTCTCCTGACGTTTGTACCCAATTTGTTTGGGGGAGCTTCGGACCCGTTTTACAACGGTGTCGTCAGCTTTATCCTGTTCGTGACGATTTTGTTCGCCAACTTCGCAGAAGCCTTGGCAGAAGGTCGCGGCAAAGCACAGGCAGAGAGCTTGAAAAAAACGAAGCAGGACACACAAGCAAAAAAAGTGGGGAAAGATGGTCGCATTCAAGTCGTCAGCTCCACAGAACTGCGAAAAGGCGATCTGGTCATAGTGGAAGCAGGCGAGTTGATTCCATCCGACGGGGAAATCGTCGAGGGTGTCGCCTCTGTGGACGAATCAGCAATTACTGGTGAATCTGCTCCGGTCATTAAAGAAGCAGGTGGCGATTTCAGCTCTGTCACAGGAGGTACACGCGTAGTCAGTGACCGCATCCGCGTCCGCGTGACGACGGATCCCGGCGAATCGTTTTTGGATCGCATGATTTCGTTGGTAGAAGGCGCGAAAAGACAGAAGACCCCGAATGAAATCGCGCTGAATACGCTATTGGTCAGCTTGACGTTGATTTTCCTGATCGTCTGCACGACCTTGCAGCCGATTGCGAACTATGTAAATGCAGCCATTCCGGTTGCGACACTGATTGCTTTGCTCGTTTGCTTGATTCCAACAACGATTGGCGGACTCTTGTCAGCGATTGGGATTGCGGGTATGGACCGGGTCACACAGTTTAACGTCATCGCCATGTCTGGTAAAGCCGTCGAGGCATCCGGTGACATCAACACGATTATTTTGGATAAAACGGGAACGATCACGCATGGTAACCGGATGGCTGCCGAGTTTGTCACCGTAGGCAACAGCAAAAGCACGGAATTGAACCGAGTAGCTGCACAAAGCTCGGTCCATGACGAAACACCGGAAGGACGCTCTGTTGTAGAGCTGGCGAAAAAACAAGGTCTGGCACCTGCTGAACTGGAATTGCCCGGCTCCGAAGGCGTGGAGTTCCGCGCTGAAACAAGAATGAGCGGGACGAATCTGGCAAGCGGCGTCCTCATTCGCAAAGGAGCCGTAGACGCCATCAAAAAATACGTGGCAGAGCAAGGGGGCAACATCCCTGCTGATTTGGATGAAAAAGCAAACCGGATTGCAACGGCTGGCGGCACGCCATTGGCTGTAGTAGAAGGTAATACGATTCTCGGTTTGATTTATTTGAAAGATACCGTAAAGCCAGGGATGCGCGAACGCTTTGAAGAGCTGCGCCGCATGGGAATTCGTACGGTCATGTGCACGGGGGATAACCCGCTGACAGCAGCGACGATTGCCCGCGAAGCTGGTGTGGACGATTTCGTAGCCGAAGCCAAGCCGGAAGACAAGATTGCGCTGATCCGCAAAGAACAAGCGGCAGGCAAGCTGGTCGCTATGACAGGTGACGGTACGAATGACGCGCCAGCTCTCGCACAAGCCGATGTTGGTTTGGCGATGAATACGGGTACAGTAGCGGCGAAGGAAGCAGCGAACATGGTCGATCTGGATTCTGACCCGACCAAAATCATCGAGGTCGTGGCGATTGGCAAACAGCTGTTGATGACACGCGGTGCATTGACGACGTTCAGTATCGCCAATGACGTAGCGAAATACTTCGCGATCATTCCTGCGATGTTCATGCTGGCGATCCCACAAATGAGTGCCCTCAACATTATGGGCCTGGCTACACCGCAAAGTGCGATTTTGTCCGCGTTGATCTTCAATGCGATCATCATCCCGATCCTGATTCCGCTGGCGATGAAAGGTGTGAAATACACGCCAATGAGCGCGACAAAGTTGCTTAGCCGCAACCTGGTGATCTATGGCTTGGGAGGAATTATCGTTCCGTTCGTGGGCATCAAGCTGATTGACTTGATTTTGGTCGGATTGAATCTGGTATAACTCATATTGAAAAAAGAAAGCTCAGGTGAACCGATATGATATTGAAAAATTTGCGTCTCAGCCTCGTTTTGCTGCTGATTTGCGGTATTGCCTACCCGCTGGCGATGACAGGGGTTGCACAGGTTATCATGCCTGCGCAAGCAAGTGGTAGTCTCATCACCGATGCGAGCGGCAAGGTGGTTGGCTCCGAGCTGATTGGGCAGACCTTCACCGATCCGAAGTACTTCTGGGGACGCATTTCTTCTATTGATAATAATGCGTCAGGCTCTGGCTCGAACAACTACGCGCCATCCAACCCAGCCCTGATCGAACGTACGCAAAAGGATATCGCCGCATTTCTGGCAGCGAATCCTGGCGTGAAGCAGGAAGACATCCCGGCTGATTTGCTGACCAACTCCGCTTCCGGTCTGGACCCGCATATCTCGCCAAAAGCTGCCCAGATACAAGTGGAGCGTGTAGCCAAGGCGCGCAATCTCGAACCGGTACAGCTACAGGCTCTGATTGAAGCGAATACAGTGGGAAGAAGCTTGGGTGTATTCGGGGAGCCGCGTGTCAATGTAGTGAAGCTGAATTTGGCTTTGGACGAATTGAAGAAGTAAAGAATGAAGGAGGGCTGCGAGATGGTAGAGCAGTTTCGGCGAAAGTCCCCGGAGGAAATCTTGCAGTCCATCTTCAGAATGCACCGGGGCAGGCTGAAAATCATTCTGGGGGCAGTCAGTGGCTCAGGTAAAACCTATCACCTGCTAATGGAAGGGCAGACGCTTAAGAAAAAAGGGATTGATGTGGTCGTAGCTGGCTCAGGTGAGGCCACCCATCCCAAGCTGGCGCAAAAGCGGGAGGGCTTGGAGCAAATCCAGCCAATCATCTGGTATTCCCTCGGGGAAGCGAGACATGATCTGGACGTTGCAGCCATTATCGAGCGAGATCCGGAAGTCGTGCTCGTAGACGGTTTGGCTCATCGTAATCGTCCAGATGCTCCGCGCCCAACCAGCCTGGACGATGTTCAGTATTTGCTGAACCACAATATTAGTGTGATTGCGACGGTCAACATTTACGAATTGGCCGGGATGAAAGAGATGGCGGAGCGACTGACGAAGGCAGAAGTGCGGATCGACCAGTGTGTCCCTGAGGATACGCTTGCCATGGCTGACGAGGTGAAATTGCTCGACGTCACGCCAGAAGCCATTCTGAAACGGCTGCAAGAAGACGATCGCAACCCGACTCGAACCAAGCATCCGTTGTTTCGCAGAGACAATCTGCATATGCTACGAGAACTCGCTCTTCGGTTCGTAGCTACGGGCGTAAACGAGGATTTGGAGGATTATCGGGAGAAGCACGGCATGGTAGGGGCTTCAGGAGCCACAGAGAAGGTGCTGGTTTCTGCCCAGTATCATTGGAACGGCTCGATATTGGTTCGTCGCGGACAACAGGTTGCCAAGAGGCTCGGCGGAGAGCTCTTGGTCGTCTGTTTTCTCCCTTTATCCAAGAAGCTGACGAAGGAAGAAGCGACTTTTAAGAGATCCATCGGAAAGCTCGTGGACAAAGTCGGAGGTACCTTCGAAGAGCAGATGCTTGCACGTGAAAAGGACGTAGCAAACGAGCTCGTCGCATATGCGATGGAGAATAATGTGTCCCGAATCGTCATGGGACAGTCCAAGCGTACGCGCTGGGAAGAGATATGGTACGGCTCCATCGTCCATAAGATTCTTCGGCAAACGAAAAATATCGATATCTTGATCGTGGCAGATCGTTCCGAGCGGGACGGTGAGCGCGTCATGCCGACCAAGCGAGAACAAGCGGTAACGGCCAATCCGTACCGACGACTCTCCGATGAGGAGATGCAGCAAGAAATCGGTAAAATCAAGCGCGGGACGCTAAAAGTATATGTAGGAGCTGCACCTGGTGTCGGCAAGACGTACACGATGCTGAGAGAAGGCAACGAGCTCGCCGAAAATGGCATCGACGTGGTGATTGGGCTTTTAGAAACACATGGACGAAAAGAAACGATTGAGCAGGTAGGGGGACTTCCTCTTATCCCTCGCAAACGCATCCCGTATAAAAACGTGACGCTGGAAGAAATGGACACGGACGAAATCATCCGGCGAAATCCGGAGGTCGTACTGGTGGATGAGCTGGCACATACGAATGTGCCAGGGAGTACCTATGAGAAGCGATACCACGATGTCGAGAAGATTTTGGCTGCGGGTATTTCTGTCATATCCACGATGAACATACAGCACCTCGAGAGCTTAAACGACAGCGTCGAGCAAATCACGGGGATCCGCGTGCGAGAGACGGTGCCGGACCACATTCTGCATCAGGCAGATGAGGTAGAGCTGATCGATATTTCACCCAAAGCACTGCGTCAGCGGATGCGGGAGGGCAATATTTACGCGATGGAAAAGGTAGAGCAGTCGCTGACCAACTTTTTCAAAACAGGGAATTTGATCGCGCTTCGAGAGCTGGCCTTGCGTGAAGTGGCGGACGACGTCGACGAACGCTTGGAGGCGTGGGAGCGACGAACGCTGCGCGGGCCTTGGCGGCAGCAGGAAGTCATTTTTGTCTGTGTGAATTTGCGCGCAGACAGTGAACGTTTGATTCGCCGAGGGTTTCGAATTGCCTATCGGTTGAAGGCGTCCTGGCATGTAGCATACGTGCAGGATCATCCGTCGCTGACAGAAGAGGAAGAGACACAGCTGGCGAAGCTGAAGGCACTAACAGAGCGGCTCGGAGGTCGTTTCGAACGATACGAAGCCCCTTCCCGACGCAAGGTTTTCACCAAGCTGGTTTGGCATATGAACGAAAAAGGAACGACGCAGGTCGTCATCGGGCAGTCGGCGAGGACCCGCTGGAAGGAAATTCTCGAGGGTTCGGTCATTCAGCGATTATTGCGGGAGGTTCGACACATGGATGTGCTGGTCGTGGCCGATCACGCACCCGATATGATGTGAGGGAGGTTAATGATGGGCACAGAAAAAGAAGGGCAATGGGACCAAAGCGTGGCAGACGCCTATAGCCGTTTGGAGTGCCTGATACTAGAGCCAACTACGGAGGCAGATTTGTTTTCCAGGCTGATACGGGTCTACCTGGAGGAAGAAGAGGTGCGCATACGGCAAAAGCTAAAGCGCAAATCCTCACAGCGAATCTCTCGCGTCATGCATGAGCGGGTGGGTGAGTTTTTGTCAGGTCAGTTGGCAGGGCTTTCGTTTCAAGTGATCGACGGTCTCTTGTTTATAAAGAGGGAGGAACAGTTAGTTGCGGCACTCAAATGCATTCCTGATCTCGGTAGCTACGATACGCCGTCCTGGAATGCGACACTTGCCCGTTTTGCCAAGCAGTATCAAAAGCGGTTCAAGCTGGCGCCAGAGAAGCTGTTGTTCGTTGTCTGCTCGCTCGCCAAAAGCTTGGATGCAGCCCATGCCAAGGCGTTGACCGGAATTGACGTGTGGTGTGGAGCAGCGCTAACAACTCCAGCCTATCGAGATGCGTTGCAGGTGTATGTCAACAAATATGTGGAAGTCATGGACGCGCTCCCGCAGCCTGTGAACCAAGTGTATTTCTTAAGCGCAGATGTCCATCCGAATGCACTCGCTTGCCAATTGATGCGCGGGGAGAAGGCATCCTTACCAGATGGCTGGCTGCGACCATCCGTCAGTGACCTCATCCAATTATTGCAAGCCAGGCTGTGATATACTTTTAAGGACATTCATACCATGAATTTCCTTGGGAGGGACTGTTTATCAACGTAAAAGTGACTGGTATCCCGCATTTCACTGGGGCATATGTCTCTGGTACAGAATTAGCTCCGGACGCGCTTCGTACAGCAGGATTGATCGAGCAGTTGCAGCAGCATGGGTTGGATGTGCAGGATGTAGGAAATCTGCATCTTCCCGATGATTTGCCTCGCCATAATATTCCCCCAGTTCGTAATTGGCCGGCTCCGCGTATGTTTTGGGATTTGCTGCAAAAGGACGCGCAAGAGTGGCTCGATACAGACGACTTTGTCTTGATGCTCGGCGGAGATTGCAGTTTGGTCGTTGCAACGGCGCAGGCTCATCGGGCTATTCATCAAGAGAAAGCGTATTTGCTGGTGCTTGACGGTCATCTGGATGCGGTTGTGCCATCGGCTTCCCGTTGTATTGGGGCAGCAGGGATGGGATTGTGGTTTTTGCTTCAGGATCATGGACAATGGATCGAACCAAGCGGCTGGGATGCAGAGCGAATCCGCCTTGTCGGCTGCCAGCAGATGCCTGGAGAGACTTTCGGTGTTGATATCATGACCTTGGCCCAGCTAACAGAAGGAAGCATAGTGGAACGAGTTTCTCATATGCTCCAATCGATCCCGCCTGATGCCAAAATTCTCGTCCATTTCGACGTAGATATCATGCACAAAGACGCGATGCCAGCGGCCTATTCTCCAAGTGAAATTGGATTGTCGCTGCCCGAAGCGGAGGCATTGTTGGCAACTGTCTTACGAGATTCGCGCGTGACAAGTATGGAAGTGACGGAATTCTCAGGGGCAAGGGATACTACAGGCGAGTATGCAAGGAGACTGGTAGCGTTGCTCGCACAGGCACTTTCTACACGTGCTTAAAGCGCTCCCATCTATGAAATAATAAATTCAATTACTAGTGAGTTCGGCAGTCCTGATTCCTTTCAGGCTGTCGAGCTCTTTTTTTTGGCGCTTTCTTAGTTTTAAGAGGCAGCAAAGCCGGTGAGAAGAAAAAGCACAGGGCTCGCAGAGCTTGACAACGCCTACCCAGTCGGAACTGCAAAAAGAGGACCACGCTTGTCGAACACTTCTTCCCTGAGAAACGTCCGCCCGTAGGGTGGCTTTGGCTCGACGGTCCTCTTTTTGCAGTGGAGACGGACAGTCAATCCCCCACGCTGGCGTGTCAGAGTCGAAGAGAACTGTGCTTTTTCTTCTCCTCCACTATGTTGACTCAAACCCCAAGCTTTTGACAGGGAAATAAAATTTTTCAAAAATAAGGAGAAAGGATTTCTCAGCAAATTCGTATTAGTGTTGAATCACCCAAAACGGTTGCGTTCAAAGACGCCGTGTATCAATCACCACAAGGGCTTGAGCTTAAACTGAAACAAATCGAATTCTCCCCAAGTGCGACACGGGTTATGCTGGATTCAACGGTTCCAAAATCAGCTTACGTAGAGTTTGAACGGGCAGTGCTCATGTATGATAAGGATCATCCGGGAGGAGTCCACATCACAAACAAAAAAGTCGAACCTACTTTGTCAGGAGGTGATATCGCGTACGAAATTACAAACGAAAAAGGTGAGGTCGTGGCAGCTCGGGATATGTTTGTATTAGATGAAGGAATCGCGAAAAAGAAGAATGTTCTTTACGTCTCTGGACTGTCCAGTAAACAAGAAGGCGATATCATGAAGTGGTGGCATACATTTGGCCCGCTACAGGGTGAACAAAAGTTAAAGTTTCAGCTCCAAAAAGTTTATGAGAACAAACTGGCTTCTCCCAAATTCGACCTCATTCCAGAAGACCTAAACAAGAAGGCAGCGACTTTCAAGGATGAGACAGGCAGTTCGTTTACATTTTCCTCTTTTTCGTGGACACCTGCTAGCGGGGAGGAAAAAGGTAAGGCTGTGATAACTGTAGAGGGTACACTAGGAAAAGACATGGTCTCCATCAAATATTGGTATGTAAAGGATGAAAATGGGGAGATTTACTATGCGACATTGAGACCAGAAAGCACTAGAGACAAAGATGGACGCGTACTGGTCAAAGGCGAGCTAGTCATTCCGAAATTGGAGCAAGCACCGAAAAGGCTTACTATTTGCTATCCTGAATATACGGTGGAGCACCTCGTAAACTGGGAAGTGCCGATTGAAATCAAATAGATGAAAGACAGACAGGGGAAGAGGCTGACAGAGGCCTCTTCTTTTTTATTTGGATAACTGTTTCTAGAATTTTTTAAAAGTAGAGAAAGGTTTTTCCAGTTAATCCGTATTAGCTTATGTATCAACCAAAACGGAAGCTGCGCAGCATTCCCCGCTGGCTTGATCTGTTATAGATGGAGGAGTAGCAAAATGCCGGACGATCAGGAACTAATCGAGCAAATCCTGGCTGGCGATCATGAGCAGTACAGACAAATAGTCGACAGATACAAGGGCAAGATCGTGGGCTATTTGTACAGGATGATCGGCAACATGCAAGACGCGCAGGATTTGGCTCAAGACGTGTTTATCAAAACCTTTTATCGTTTACACGACTATCGGCCTGAGTACAGGTTTTCTTCATGGCTGTATCGAATTGCGAGCAATCATTGTTTCGATGAAATGCGAAAACGCAAACGGACAGAACAGGTAGAAATCGATGAGGAGCAGCTGATTGACCCAGACACGCCAGAGACGACTTTATTGAAAAAGGAACGGGACGCCGAGCTGGAACGCAGCATTATGCTGCTGGATGAGGAGTATCGTGAGGTATTCGTCCTGTTTTACATCCATCGTCTGTCGTATCGGGAAATCAGCGAGCAACTGTCTCTCTCGGAGAGCTCCGTTCAGATGCGATTATTCCGCGCCCGCAAAAAGATGAAGGACAGCCTGACGAAAACGATGGGAGGGGGAGCTATTTATGAAATGCTTCATGTTTAATCAATTGAAGCTATACGTAAACGATGAGCTGGCCCCTGCCGAGAGCAAAGGATTGGAGCAACATGTAGAAAATTGCCCACAATGCCAGAAGCAACTGCAAGAGTGGGTAGAAGGCATGCAGGAAGAGGATTTTACCACCATTCCGGAAGCTCCTGTACCCGATGCGTTTACAGATGAGGTCATGGATAAGCTGTCAGATGCAGTTCCTCCACGTTCTACGCGAAAGCGCTCCTCCCGAACCAGAAGACAAAGGGGTTGGGATATTGTGAAGAAGACAGGATTGGTAGTAGCAGGACTTACGGCGTTGGTGGTGACAGGAACGGTTGTATCACCTACGTTTGCGAATTATGTGAATAGCTTGTTCCAGATGGAAAAAAATGCGGATAGCGGTATGAAAAATGCTGTCAATAAAGGCCTTGTCCAAAAGCTGGAGCAAAAGGCAACCGATCAAGGAATTACCGTCGAGTTAAAAGAACTGTTGGCTGACTCGATGAGGATCGCCGTCATCTATGATGTGTACGACGAGAGCGGCAAGAAGATTGAAGATCATATTTTGAATGCGAAGCTGATTGATCAGAACGGAAAGGATTGGTTTGAGGATGATGGAGGAGATAATTCGGGAAGTCATGGAGAATTTTTCATCACAGAGCGATTTTTGAACGAAATCTTCGAATCAACTGAGGCGACTCCTGACCAACTGACCTTACATTTAGAACAGACAGAAATCGCAGATAAGACAGGAAAATGGTCATTGGAAGTTCCGATCGATATGAAGAAAGCCAAGGAAGCGACGAAAACGGTTGCCTTCAAGGATACTGTTTTTCAATCGCCGCAAGGGCTCGGGATTGAGCTGAAAAATATCGAATTTTCCCCGAGTGCGACACGGGTCATGCTGGATACCACTTTCCCAAAATCAGCTTATTTGGAGGTTGAACGAACGTCGATCCTGTACGATCGGAAAAATCCGCGAGGCGCCATTATCACAGAAAAAGAGCGTGATCCTGCTTTTTCGGGAGAGAATATGATGTACGAAATCACCAATGAAAAAGGGGAAGTGGTAGCAGCTTGGGATATGAAATCATTGGATGATGGGCTTGATAACAAGGAGAATGTTCTTTTCACACCAAGAACAGAAGAAGAAGCGGAAGAAAGACCAGAAGGCGATGTCTTGAATTGGTGGCATACATTTGGCCCGATACAGGGAGAACAAACATTAAAGCTTGAGCTTCAGAAAATTTATGAGAAAAAACTGGCATCGCCTAAATTTGATCTGGTTCCAACAGAACTAGACAAGAAAGCTGCGACTTTCAAGGATGAGACAGGCAGTACCTTTACATTCTCTTCTTTTGCATGGGAGCCAGGTAACGGCGAAGATCTAGGTGAGGTCGTAATGACCATAGAGGGTACATTAGGAAAAGGCATAGTCGAGAACCGCGATTGGTCTGTAAAGGATGAAAATGGGAAGACTTACGCTGCGTCAGTGAGCACGGAAAGCACCAGAGACAAGGACGGACGAGTACAGATCAAAGGTGAGGTCACGATTCCGCGCTTGAAGCAAGAACCGAAAAAGCTCACGGTATCCTACGCTACCTATATGGTGGAACATGACGTGAAGTGGGAAGTACCTTTTGAAATCAAATAGGTGGAAAGGCAAGAGAAAAAGAAGAGGCTGACAGCGGCCTCTTCTTTTTTATGTTTTACGATTTATGAATGTAAGGCCCCAACTGCTGGCGAGTAAAGGTATAACGGGAGTTTTCGTCCTTTAGCCACATATTGCCCTTCACGATGAGAATGTACACCGCAACGATGAAATAGATCGTCCCGATGATCCAGTCTGGCGTGGTTACCATGCCAGTGGAGATGATGTGCTGGATATACCATACCCCGATCGGGATGTGGAAGAAAATCACGGCGAACAAGCCCGGATTGTAGAGCGTTTTCGCTTTTAGATTCGCAAAAACTCCATGCCAGATAAACTGGAAGAAGCCCATGAGAATCGGTGCCAAGCCGAGCCAGACGACCGTCGGGAACAAGAGGGGAACTAGATAAAAGACATAGGCAATGACGAGGTTGATGATCATCGCAGACTGTGGATTCAGCGGATATCTCTCTGGATGGCTGCTTTTGAAAATCAAACCATTAAACAGTCCGGCAAAATAACCCGGCCAACGGTACTCTTCGTACTGATGAACAAGGATGGCAATGAAGCTTAGCCACAACAGCCGCTCGATAGCAGGAATGGTACTCCATTGAATCATCAAATACAGACCAACACCAACTGCCACTAACAGACCGAGATCAGACCAATATTTTCGCAAAAAGTCCATCTGTCTCTCCCCCTATTTCCTATTTTTCATGAAAATAGCGTGCGAATAACAAATCAATCTGTTGCTCTACCGAAGCGACCTCGATGCCAGCGCCTGTAGATAATATCGACTTGAGCAAGGCTGGCAGAAAAATCGCTCCAAAGAGTTGCATGATCATCATCATGAGAACCTCATGGTCTTCTACGTGGGTAATTTCCATCAAAACTCCCTCAATCTTCACAAACCCGATGCTTTTTAGAAATTGACCGTACTCATATTGCGAGGTAAATACAGCACCACCAAGCGAAAAGATTCGCGAAACCAGCTCGGGATATTGCTGGATGATCTGCACGTAGCTCATTAAAAACTGCTTGAGTCGTTCTTGGGGAAGCAGAGATGTGTTATCCAAGAGATCAAATGTAGCTGTAAAGCTGCCTAGAAATGCACTGAGGGCTTCATTGATGAGCTTATCCTTGGAACCGAAATAGTAGTTAACCAAAGCTACGTTGGTACCGGAATCCGCTGCGATTTTCCGCACCGTCACACTCTCGAAGCCCTCCATCTTGATCAAATCCAGTGTCGATTGCAAAATTTTCGCTTTCGTTTCGCTGTTTTTATCTACCTGTGACATGATCAACCTCCTTATTTATTGGAAACAAAATTCTTTGGTAAACATCGTTTTAAACGTTGTTTAATTTAATGGTATCAGTTTCCAAATGAGATGGCAATGATTTGTTGGCACATCAGCTGAGCTTTTCGCGTATACCTAATAGGCAATGGGAAAGAGGTGACCACATATGAGCGGATGGCTCGCACTCCTGCTCGTTTCCCTGGCCATCAGCATGGACAGTGTCAGTGTAGGATTGACGTATGGTTTACGGAACATGAGAATGCCCTTTTTGTCGCTCGTCGTCGTTTCCGGTTGTTCGTTTGCTGTTGTATATGGTGTCATGCTCGTAGGCTCATCCCTCACCGAATGGTTAACACCCGAGATCGGCAAGTATATTGGTGCCGCGGTCTTGATCCTCATGGGTTTGTTTACTCTGTGGCGGCTCATTGCGACACGGTCGGGGACAGAGGCTCAGGAGTCTACTGCTGCGAGCAGCAACGCCGTTGTAGCCGCAGAAAAACAGGAAGAGCAGGAGCCCATCGTATTATTGTCGCAGTTCCGCATTTTTGGTGTCATGATCCAGATTTTAAAAGATCCGTCCAAAGCCGATGCTGACCGTTCTGGGCATATTATGGGCTGGGAGGCCGTCATGTTGGGGCTTGCCCTGTCTTTGGATGCTTTCGGCGCAGGCATCAGCCTTACGTTTTTGGGATACTCGCCACTGCTCGTCGCTCTCTGTATCGCAGTGATGAGTGCTTTACTTCTTGCGGTAGGAATTGCCCTCGGTAGGCGCGCAGGAAAAGCTAGCTGGTTGACGCGACTCACCTGGCTGCCGCCGATTTTGTTGATTTGCATTGGTGTAGCCAAAAGCTTGAAATAACCGACAAACTAATCACAGACCCGTCCAGATAAATGGACGGGTTGTTTTATTTTCTAGCTCGTCTGCATACACATGAAAATGAGTGAGAAGTGGATGGAGGAGATGTAGGTGGATACACAGCCAATTCGAAAATGGTACACGCTGGCGGCGGCCGACGTGACCGAAGCCCTTCATAGTGATGCTGCGCAAGGGTTGACTCAGCAGGAGGCGGAGCGGCGACTGGCTAAACAAGGTGCCAACCAGTTGGCTGAGCAAAAGCGAAAGCCTCTCTACTCGGTCTTTGTTGATCAGTTCAAGGATTTTATGGTACTCATCCTGTTCATCGCAACACTGATCTCGTACTTCCTTGGAGAGTACTTGGATGCGATTGCGATCATAGCGATCATCCTCATTAACGGCATCCTCGGTTTCATTCAGGAGGCCAAGGCTGAGCGATCCTTGCAAGCGCTAAAGGAGCTGGCATCCCCGATGGCGCGCGTCATCCGGGGCGGGCACATTTCCATGATACCGGCTTCGCGGCTGGTACCTGGTGATCTGGTGCAATTGGAGGCCGGGGACCGTATTCCCGCAGATTTGCGTTTGCTTTCGGCCAATCGGCTAGAGGTAGAGGAGTCTGCGTTGACAGGAGAGTCTGTCCCCGTCGGAAAAAACGTGAAAAGACTGGAGACAGCCCAGGCATCTACTGTACCGCTTGGCGACCAAAAAAATCTCGCGTTCATGGGCACGATGGTGACTGGAGGAACAGGGAGCGGCATCGTCGTAGCGACAGGGATGAGCACGGAAATCGGGAAAATCGCGCACTTGATGAATACAGCGGAAGAAGCAGAAACCCCTTTGCAGCTGCGCTTGGAGCAAATGGGCAAAATTCTCGTGGTCGTCGCACTACTGTTGACGATTGTGGTCATCGCTGCTGGTGTCTGGCATGGTCATGAGCTGTTTACGATGTTCCTCGCCGGGGTGAGTCTCGCAGTGGCGGCGATTCCGGAAGGCTTGCCGGCGATTGTGACTGTCGCGCTAGCGCTTGGCGTCCAGCGGATGATCCGCCGCAATGCGATCGTACGCAAGCTCCCATCGGTCGAGACATTGGGCTGCGCCTCTGTCATTTGCTCCGATAAAACAGGGACCCTGACTCAAAATAAAATGACCGTTATCCAAGTGTGGCACAGCGATTCCACGTATGAGGTGAGCGGCAGCGGCTATGCACCAGAAGGAGCCTTTCACTATCTAGGGAAAATGGTATCTCCCGCCCGTGACGGAGCGCTCTCGCAAATGATCCGAATCGCAGACAGATGCAACAACGCCCGTTTGACATGCGAGGAGCAAAGCACGCGCAATCTACTCGGGATGGGCAAGACGTCACGCTTTTGGCAAGTCGTAGGCGACCCGACAGAAGGTGCTCTCAAGGTGCTTGCCGCAAAGGCATTGGGGGGCAATACGGAGCGTAGCAACCAGAAGAATCAGGGACAGCGTGTGGAGGAGCTCCCCTTTGATTCTGACCGCAAAATGATGTCGGTCGTCGAAAAGGGGACGGACGGCGTATATTCCCTGCTGACCAAAGGCGCGGCGGAGGCATTGTTGGCCAGATCGACACACATTTTGTGGAAGGGAGAGCTCATTCCACTCTCCGCGACGCTTCGTCACCAAGTACTGGAGCAAACGGAACGGATGGCAGGCAAAGCGCTGCGCGTACTTGGCTTCGCTTATAAGGCGCTGCAAGGCTATCGCCCTGGACAGCCAATCGGCACCTTGGAAAACAATCTCGTCTTTGTCGGAATGGCAGGGATGATTGATCCACCGCGTGAAGAGGTGCGTCCAGCGATCAATTTGTGCCATCAAGCAGGAATCAAGACGGTCATGATTACAGGCGACCACAAGGTGACAGCAGAAGCAATCGCCCGGCAGATTGGTTTGATGCGTGGCTACGGAGAAGTATTGGAGGGGCGGGAGCTGGATGGCATGTCAGATGAGCAGCTCGCAGAGTATGCGGAGCGAGTGACTGTCTATGCCCGTGTGTCTCCTGAGCACAAGCTGCGGATCGTCCGTGCCCTGCAAAGCCAAGGACATGTTGTTGCCATGACCGGAGACGGTGTCAATGATGCTCCTGCGATCAAGACCTCAGACATTGGGATCGCGATGGGGATTACCGGTACAGATGTAACGAAGGAAGCGGCCGATCTCGTGCTGCGCGACGATAACTTCGCCACGATTGTCGCCGCTGTTGAGGAAGGGCGTAACATCTATGACAACATTCGAAAATTCATCCGTTATTTGCTCGCGTCCAACGTAGGCGAGATTCTCGTCATGTTTTTTGCGATGCTCCTCGGGCTTCCTTTGCCTTTGGTGCCGATCCAGATCTTGTGGGTCAATCTCGTGACGGATGGTTTGCCAGCAATGGCGCTGGGCGTCGATCAGGCGGAGAAAGATACGATGTATCAGAAGCCGCGCAACAAGGCAGAGAACATATTCAGCCGAGGGTTGGGCTGGAAAATTATTAGCCGTGGTTTCCTCATCGGGGCCATGACATTGCTCGCGTTCTGGCTGACGCTCAAAGAGAATCCGAATGACTTGGTGCATGCCCAAACTGTCGCTTTCGTTACGTTGGTTATGGCGCAGCTAATTCACGTTTTCGATTGCCGGAGTCAATATAGCGTTTTTCACCGCAATGTATTTGAAAACAAATACCTCGTCTGGGCCGTGCTTTCGTCGATCGTGCTCGTGATCGGTGTCGTATACATGGAGACACTCCAGCCGATCTTCAAAACAACCGATCTGAATCTGCGCGATTGGGCATTAATTTTGGTCGCGGCAGGAGTTCCTACGTTTGTCGCGGGAATCGGTGGGGTGCTTACCAGCAGCAGACAGCGCACAAGCAAAGAAAAACGTCCAGCTATGCGTACGGTTCGTCCTGACTAATCGAGCCGCCAAAGGGGAGAGGGAGCCATCGTGCGCTTGAGAAGGGGAGGATGGAAAAGACGTAGAAGGAGAATTTTCGCTGGGCTCCTACTGATTATTGTGGTATTTATCGTTTTGTTTATCGTTGTGGAACGCAGGGTAGAGCCGACGTTGATGCTGATTGCCCAGGCCAAGGCAGAGCAGGTCGCCAAGCTCGCCATTACCGATGCAGTCACCAAACGCATGTCCCAGCAGGGTGTCGACGTTAACGAAGTTGTCATTATGGAGAAAGACGAGAATGGCAGCATCAAAGCGGTGAATTTTAATTTCAAAGAGTATTCCCGGATTGTGGGAGAAACGACAGCCCGTATTCAAAATCGCTTGAAGGAATTCGAGCAGGAGCACGTCAAGACAACCATACCACTAGGCTTGGCTACCAAAAACGTCTTTCTGGAGCACTTTGGGCCTGATATTCCGGTGTCGTTCGTTCCGATTGGCGCGGTCAAAACCAAGCTGGAAACGAAGCTAAAGCAAGCGGGAATCAACATGGTGCTGGTGACTGTCTACATTTATGTGGAAGTCGATCTGCGGGTCATTATTCCGTTTGCAACCAAACAGCAAACAGTCACCACGGAAATCCCGGTCTCCGAGGCGCTGATCGTCGGCAAGGTACCAACCTATTTGTACGACAATCCATCCGGGAAGCCCGATGTGCCGATGCCGCGAACGAACCAAGTCCCAAGCAACCAGATTCCAAGCCAGCCGTGATGTTTTTCGCTTATACGCGAACGATTTACACATCTATGAAAATTTATTTGAAACGTTTCTGAAATGGTGCCGTCCAATGAATAGAGACACACAAAAACAAGCAAGAACATTGGAGGCATAAACAATATGAAAACAATCCGTACAGGTATGATGACAATCGCGGCACTGGCCGTTTTGGGAACTAGCGTGGTATCTGCAACCTCCGAACCAGTAAAAGAACTTTCTGTTAACATAAACGGTCAAGCAATCGCACAAGATGCGATCTTCGATAAAGGTCAACAAACCGTACTGGTTCCACTTCGTCCTGTTGCTGAAGCCCTCGGTTTCAAAGTAAGCTGGAACGACAAGGAAAAAGCAGCAGAAGTGCAAAGAGGCGCGATCACCAGCTACGCAAAAGAAGGAGAGGATCGCTATCCTTTCGCAAAAATGTACAAAACGCTGGGAGCAGAGCCTCGCGTACTGAATGGCAGCACCTATGTGCCAGTCGCATTCGTTGACGAAATCCTGCAAGCAGACGTGAATGTAACCGATGATGCAGTGACTGTAGTGGAGGACGAAATCGCTCCTATGCGCACAGGTACCATTACGAACATCAGCAAATCCGATAAAGGCTACTCGGTTACACTGAACATCTATGAGTCTGGCATCATCCTGCACCTGACGGAAGACACCAAAATTACGGATGAAGCTGGTAAAGTGCTGAAGCCAGAAGACTTGAAGCTGGGTATGGCCGTAGATGCGACAACCGAAAAATTCATGGCGATGAGCTTGCCGCCACAAACGAGTGTGCTCAGCATCACGGTAAAAGGCGGCCTGGAGACTCAGGACGTCCTGGGAACAGCGGGAAAAGTAGCGAGCATCTCTGCTGACAAAGATGGCAACTACAAAATGCTCGTAGAGGGTCGCGGTATTACCGAAACCTCCCAAGAAAAAATCAACCTGAACATTACCGAGAAAACGGTGATCATCAATGCGCGAGACAACAAAGTACTCTCGCCAGCTGAGCTGAAAGAGGATATGCAAGTAGTTGCCTTCTACGGCCCAATGATGACGAAGAGCCTGCCACCTATCGGCACTGCTGAGAAAATCGTAGTAGAGTAAGAGAAAGAACGGGATGGCATTTGCTGTCCCGTTTTTTGCGTTCATGACTAGATTGTGTATTTCATACAGATGACGCGACCGTGTTTTTCCGTCTCTCTTTCCTCGTAGACAGCAAAACCATATTTCTCGTAAAAAGGCACAACCCGGCTATTCTTCTCCAAAACGGCCAGATGTAGAGAGGTGTAGCCGTTTTCCCGGTACCAGGCGATTAACGTATCCAGGAATTCTCTAGCGTACCTGTGACTCTGATAGGCGCTGTGCAGCATGATGAGGCCGAGCCAAGGGTGGCCATCTCGTGGATTACGCAAAATAAACTGGGCGATCCCGATGATCTCGGTACCGTGTACTTCTCTTATCGAAAAGCTGTAGGAGTCCGCAAACGCTAGATTATCTTGATGGTCTTCTGCTACTGTCTGCAGAGTGACGACCCGTTGTCCAAAGGCAAACTCCATATAATCGGGGTTTGAATTGTACACCGCTAGCAGTTCGGGGAAATCGTGTTCCGTGACGGGCTGAAAAACCAATCGAGCGCTATGGGCTGGGAAGGGAGTAGGGCTCGGCATGTCAAAAGCTCCTTTCAGTATATTTGTCATCTATCTAATTAGATGATATTCTAATTTTATAAAATGTCAATTCGAATGATGATAAGGGAATTCCCTGATACACTTTCTTTTATGGAAACTTTACAATAACGTTAGAATGATTGTCTCAAAAGGAGGAGCGCATGGGTGCGTCGAGTGAAGTGCTCTCCCTGATGCAGTCCATCTTTGCCAACGCTAGCGATGCGATCCTGGTAATTGATCATGAGGGACGAATCGTAAAGGCCAATGCTGCGTTGGAACAGATGACGGGCTGGACAGAAGAAGAGCTGATTCGAGATAAACATATTTGCGAGCTGTGTCTCGGAATGGCAACGTGTATGGAAGAAACGAGCTGCACGGATTGCTTTTTTAAGCGCGTGCAAATGCCTTCATTCGAGATGAGGCTCCGAACGAAATCCGGTGTGGATTACCCTGTCGCTGCCAGCTCTGCGAGACTAGCGGATGAATCGCAGGGGAAGCTGGTCATGATTATGCGTGATATGTCTGCGCAACAGCGAGTGGAAAAAGAGCGCTACCAGTACAAGTTAACGAATTTTGCGATCCAAGCACAAGAAGAAGAACGAAAGCGCATCGCCCGGGAGCTGCATGATGGCGTAGGGCAGGCGCTTTATAGTATTTTAGTGGGACTAAACGTAGTCAGACAACGAGAGTTGAGCGAGCTGGTTATGCAGCATGTCACGGAATTGGTGAATATGACTTCCAAGGCGATGGAGGAAGTGAAGCGCATGGCGCTGGAGCTGCGTCCGTCTGCACTGGATGATCTCGGTTTACTGCCTGCATTACGTTCATTGATGAAACGGGTGGAAAAGACGTTTCATATCCAGGTGGAGCTGCATGTTCAGGGGGAGAAACGCAGATACTCTGCTGCGATGGAAACAGCACTGTACCGGATTGTACAGGAAGCCATGACCAATACGGCAAAATACGCAAAGGCGAGCCATCTGGGAATCATGTTCGAGAATAGGGAGAAGGAAATTGTCGTTACGATTGTGGATGACGGCGTAGGGTTTGAAGTAGAGAAAACATTGAACATCGGCAAAGGTCTCGGTGTGTTTGGCATGAAGGAGCGTGCCCAGCTGCTTGGTGGTACCGTTGATATTCGCTCCGCACCCGAGGAAGGAACGACGGTGATCGTCCGAATTCCGGTGCCGAAGGAGGGGGTAGAGGATGACCATTCGCGTCTTGATCGCCGATGATCATGCGATTGTACGCTCTGGGCTGGGGATGCTGATCAACGCCCAGGAGGATATGGAAGTCGTCGGTTATGCAGCTGACGGAAAAGAGGCATGTGAAAAAGCATGGGAAGTCCAGCCCAACGTCGTCTTGATGGACTTGAGCATGCCGCCTGGGGAAAACGGCTTGACTGCAACTGCCAGACTGAAGGAAACGGCACCAGACATACAGGTGCTTGTGCTTACGATGCATGATGACGAGGAATACTTGTTTCGGGTACTGCAAGCCGGTGCTGCCGGCTATATTTTAAAAAGCGCCCCTGACCTCGATTTGATCACGGCGATCCGTTCGGTCAATCAGGGCATGGCCTATTTGTATCCATCTGCGACGAAATCTCTGATCGAGGAATTTCTGCAAATGGTCAAGAACGGTGAGGAGCAGGCCAAGTACGACATCCTGACTGATCGGGAAAAAGAAGTGCTGGTCTTGATTGCTAAGGGCTTTAGCAACAAGGAAATTGCCGAGCGGCTCACTGTTTCCGTCAAGACGGTCGAATCGCATAAAGCGCATATTATGGAAAAGCTCCACCTGCGTACGCGGCCTGATTTGGTGCGGTATGCGATTAAGAAGGGCTGGCTTGATTTTGAGTAGATATGGATTTGTTGTGTATTTTGTCGATTGGATGTTATCAAAATTGCTGATGGAAAATTAGGCGTGATTAACCTGATAACGATGATTCCTGTTCATCCGTCTGCTATTATTCCGATTGATATTGCCAACATAGCTGATCACAAATATCAACAATGCTGTTGAAACAAGTGAAGTTTATTCGTTCGAATGAAGAGGCTATCTTGAAAAAAGCAAGACGCTTGTACCAGATTGTGAGAAGTGGAAAACAACCCAAACTAAATGTACGTTGCTGCAATTTTCTTCTTTTAGAGCATGCATCCATCCACTTTGGTGCTGTTTCTGCTGTTACAACGGGAGAAGTTGCAACTGCGGTTGAAGAGCAAAAATCAAGTGAATAATCATCGGTGGAAGAAATAAGACTCGCAAATAGCGAGTCTTATTTACTTTCATCCGTAGCAGAAAGTTTCCATTACAGGGGAGTAGCTTGGTATTTAGAACTGATTATAAAGCCCCTTTTTTTGCAAATTCACTTAATAGAAGTGACCCTCAATACAACGATGTGTTATTATTTACATAAAAGGAAAAAATTTACTTTTATTCTAACGTAAGTATCACATCTTCCTCACATTATGCGTTGACATAAAACATGTAGGACCCTTTTTACGTCATAACAAACAGAGCCTACTATCAAAAGAAGGGTAAGTGGTCATCAAATGAAAAAAAAGGTATTTATTGGAGTTGCACTGGTCGTAATGGGTTTCGTAGCTGTGCTTGTAATAAATCAGAGCGGAGCTTTGTTTTCTACGATGAATTACAAAGGTGCTTCTAATCCAAACATTCCTAACTATCCAATAAACGAGCAGGGACAAACTTATGGACAAGGGCCTTACCCTGCTGGCACAACACAAGTACCAGATTTAATTAGTGCAACTGGAGAAAATGGTGTCAATGGATATGTAAAAGCCACTGATTTGAATTCAAATGTTTCTACGCCAGAAGAAGCCTATGCTTACCAGAAATCGATGGAAGAACTCGGCTACAAATCAATACCTTTGTACAAATCAGATGGCAAAACTGTCATTGGAGAATTTAGACTGTATTCTTCAAGAAGGGATTAATGTAGGACAACATATAATCCAACAAAATATGGCGAGGAGAGCGAAAAGTGAAAAAGAGGAATATCTTATTGGTCTCAGCTTTGTCATTGTTTCTAATTACCACACCAGCATCCGCAGATACGACTTCAGATCCGTATAAGATAACGGTAAAGGGAATTAGCTATTCGTTTACATCTGAGGTATGGGAGCGTTCTGGGACGCGTGGACGTGACGATTCAGTGGAAGCCGTTGTCTATATTGATACCGCTCGGAGTGTACCAATCGGTTATATGGGTGGACAAGCATTCTTGTATGATGATAATGGAACTTTGAAAACAGCAAGTAGCATGGAGTATAATGACTCCGAAGTTGCAGGTTGGACTGGATATTCCCCACGTATAATAACTCCTGGAAGATACTATGCCCAAAGTAGAGCTGAGTTCTATAATGGAAATGGATATACCAAAGTGACTGGATATAAATCTCCCAAACAAGAACTAATAGGGTCTTCTTTTACAAAGGAAACTGAAACTTCACCAAGTATAGAGGAATTGCTATCACTGGATGAATACGATGTAAACGACAACGGCGAAACCTACGGTTCTGGATTGTCTGAAGAGTCAGTAGGCGAATTCCCAGATTTGATTTCTGCTGTCGGCACAAATGGGGAAGAAGGATACGTACGAGCACAGGATTTAACCCCAGAAGTCAAGACAATTCAAGAAGCGCTTGAACATAATCACGATAAGGGCGATGCTCAAATTATCCCCCTTTATGACGTGGATGGAGAAACTCAAATTGGAGAATTTGAAATGATCTCCAATCATGAGGCAATCGAGGACGAAGAATAAGAGAAGTGTTTGCAGCAAAGCTTGTTTTAGTATGACGCAGAAGGGGTGGTAAGATGGTTAATTCCGTCCTATCCCCCTTCTGTTTTTCTGTCTCCAAATACATATGAGAGGAGGGATGAGTAGCAAAGTGAAATAAATACGTTAGGAAACAAATAAGACCACGGTAGCTAATCTCGAAAGTCTCCCCAAACAGATCATTTACTAAGACTTCTCTTTTGCGATATATTCCCATTACAAACAAAAAGAGCTGTATCTTCATGGCTCTTTTTGTTATTCACGTTTACATTGGGGGATATCTTATTATCAGATCATTACTTTAGAGTTTTCCATGTCAACCTAAAAACCATATGCTATGATAAAGCTAAGTAATGATGGCTAAAATAAATAGACCAGAGTGCTGGTTCCCTGTAAGGGGGATCGACTCAGCAGAATTTAAAACGGGGATGACCGCTCAGGCCTGCTAGCTCAAGAGCGGTCATTTTTTTGTCGAGGCTACAAAGAGGTTCAAGGACGATCCCAATACGGGGTCGTCTTTTTTTGTGTCGAATATGTGACCGAAAATGGTCATGAAACGGTCGAAATCAGGGGTTTCCCGGAACATTTTAGGGGATTTCCCCGAATTACTTCCAAGGGGTTCCAGGGGTAGAATGAAGGCGTGAAAACTACACCGCGCCCATGAGGCACGTAGGAAAGGAGAAGAGCGCGATGGAGACGCAAGTTGACAAGGCGGAGAAAGGCAAGAAATCAAAATCCAACAAGCTACAAACGAACCAGGAAGACTTGAAGGGAACGTTTGTCGCGGTTCTGATCGTCGGAGGTATCATTCTAGTCGGTTGGTTGGGTGTATTCGGGCTTTTCCTGGATAGGGCGTAATAAGGAAGTAAAGGAGGGTACTTATGCATTTGCATCGATATGAAAAAATCTGGTTGATGCTTGGCGTAGGCGGTTTGGCCTTATTTATTGTATTGTTGTGCGTCAATGCGTTTGCCATGGGGATGGCTCCGCCAAGTAATATGGAAATGATTGATCCGGAGAAGGTTACGGAGACGCCTCCTTTTGATAAACCAGGCTTGAAACAGGTAGGAGACAACGAATATGACGCTTACATGACAGCATTTGCGTTCGGCTTCGCTCCAACCAAGATGGAAATACCAGTTGGAGCAACGGTGAATTTCCACGTCACGAGTCCAGACGTTATTCACGGATTCCAGATTCCAGAGACCAACATTAACTTCATGGTTCTGCCTGGACACATCAGCTCGGCGACACACACGTTTGACGAGCCAGGCGAGTATTTGATCCTTTGTAACGAATACTGTGGCGCAGGTCATCAGGTTATGGCGACCACGATTATTGTGAAATAAAGGTAGGTGAATCCTATGGTAATCGCACGGAAGATCGACGATACAGTCCCCCATGTTCCGGTTCAGCGTTCTGCGGCAAGGCTTAGTTTGGCCTATGTGTGGGTAGCTTATATTGCATTCGGATTGGCGGCTGTGGCAGGGATGGTGCAGGGCATGGTTCGCGGTGGAATCATGGAACTGCCGAGCTGGACAAATTACTATCAAATTTTGACCGCCCATGGCGTGTTGATGGCACTTATTTTTACCACGTACTTCATCGTCGGATTTATTTTCTCAGGAGTCGCCCGCACGACAGGTGGTTCCTTGCACGGAGCCGCTCTGAAATTTGGATGGGCCGGCTGGATTCTCATGACGGTAGGGACATTGATGGCTGTTGTCACCATTTTGCTGAATGAAGCCTCTGTCCTTTATACATTCTACGCACCACTGAAAGCATCTCCGTACTTTTACATTGGTTCTGCCTTGCTCGTAGTAGGTAGCTGGCTAGCGGGATTCGGGGTTTTTGCCAGCTATCGCAAATGGAAACGCGAAAATAAAGGGAAAATGTCCCCGTTGTTCGTCTTCATGGGTGTGACTACCTATGTCTTGTGGATTACAGCGACAATTCCTGTAGCGGTTGAGGTTCTGTTCCAACTTATCCCATGGTCACTTGGGCTGGTTCCAACGATTAACGTCATGCTCAGCCGTACGCTGTTCTGGTTTTTCGGTCATCCACTCGTTTATTTCTGGCTACTGCCTGCTTATATGGCGTGGTATGTATGCTTACCAAGAATCATTGGGGGTCACGTCTTCAGTGATTCGCTCAGTCGACTTGCCTTTCTCTGCTTGCTCTTGTTCTCCATCCCAGTCGGGTTCCACCATCAATTGATGGAGCCAGGAATTTCGCCAGCATGGAAAATGATACACGTGACATTGACGCTGATCGTCGTTATCCCGTCGTTGATGACAGCCTTCTCGATGTTTGCGGTTTTTGAAACGACCGGACGTAAAAAAGGTGGGGTTGGTCTTTTCGGATGGTTGAAAAAACTGCCGTGGACAGATGTACGCTTCTTCGCCCCATTTGTTGGGATGCTGTTCTTCATTCCTGGCGGAGCTGGGGGAATTATTAACGCAAGTAACCAGATTAACGCGGTCGTACACAATACGATTTGGGTTACGGGTCACTTCCACATCACCGTAGGAGCTGCGGTGGCGCTCACTTTCTTTGGTGTCAGCTTTTGGCTGATACCTGCATTGACTGGACGTCAGTTGACCAAGACTGCGAATCGCATGGGAATGGTACAAACGGTATTCTGGGCAGTAGGAATGTTCTTGATGTCGCTCGCCATGCACGCAATGGGCTTGCAAGGGGCTCCGCGCCGGACAGATTACACGACGTATATGGACCACCCGTTAGCTTTGGGCTGGATGGATTATCAACGTGTAATGGCGTTTGGTGGCGGACTGCTGTTCGTATCCGCGATTCTCTTGATCGCCATCTTGCTGTATCTGACTTTCTACGCACCAAAGGGAAATACAGAATATCCGATTGCCGAGACAGAGACAACGCAAGAGGTTCCAAAAATTTTGGAGCGCTGGCCTGTATGGATTGGACTCGTTGCCTTCCTGATAATTCTCGCCTACGGTTATCCGATTTTGCAACAAATTCAGCACCAGGCACCAGGCTCGCCGCCTTTTGTGACTTGGTAAGACGATAGGTATGAAAAAAGCCGCTCATTCCGTTTGGAAGCGAGCGGCTCTCCTTTTTTAAAAAAAATCTAGCGCTGCCAATTCGGTAAAGGCAAGAATCAGATACCCGATTGCCAAAAGCCATAGGGCGAGAATTCTGAGGTCTTCCTCTTCAAATGGCATACAACTCCTCCTTTTTCTCTTGTTAACACAACATATTCAAGAGGGAGGACATTGGTTTAGCTTATGGCTCGTATATCATTTTGCGGGTCATACCGCCATCGACAATCAGCTCAGTACCTGTAATGAAATCATTGTCCTTTTGCGTCAAAAATAGACAAGCACGGGCAATATCATCGGGTGTACCTACGCGACCTGCCGGATGCTGGGCATGATCCCCGGGACGAAGAGCGGCATAATCGCGGTGTTCAATCCAGCCGGGAGAGATCGCGTTGACACGAATCCCATCGGGGCCGAGTGAGACACCAAGCGCATGTGTTAAGGATAAAATGCCTCCTTTGGAAGCTGCGTATGCCTCCGAGTGTGGCTCGGACATGTGCGCCCGCGTCGAACAAAGATTAAGGATAGCGCCTCCACCATGGCGACGCATGATTTTGGCTGCTTCTCTCGATGCGAGAAAGACACTGCGCAAATTCGTGTTCAAGATATGGTCCCACGCTTCGACGGTCAGTTCATAGGGAGATTCCCATACGGACAAGCCCGCGTTGTTGATCAAAACATCGAGTCGCCCCTAGCGTTCATCGACGGTTCTCATCAATTGTTCGATCTGCGCTGGCACGCTGACGTCGATGTGCTCGAAGTGTGCTGTACCTTTCACAGCTTCTGTCGTGTTGATTAGCGAGGTAGTTTCTTCTCCCGCTGCGCGATTGTATTCGGCGATGACGACATGTGCTCCTTCGGCAGCATACATGGTGGCGACAGCCCGTCCGATGCCTTGGCCACCGCCAGTGACGATGACAATGTTATCCGTGTATTTCATCGAGAGTGCCTCCAAACAATAGGGTATGAAGCGAAATGTAAAAAGTAATTGCAAAATGTTTGTAACGATAATAAAGTAAGTAGTATCTTTTTAACAGCGTACTATACAGTATGGAGGAGATTTAACTATGAATACAGAACTGAAAATTACCGCTGAACAGGTAATGGAAGCCCGTCACAGCGTGCGTAAATACGATCCGAATGAAAAAATTCCACAAGGCGAGCTGAACGAAATCCTGCGTCTTGCAGCAAGTGCGCCATCGTCCTGGAATTTGCAGCATTGGCGTTTTCTCGTCGTGACCGATCCTGCTATCAAAGAAAAACTGCTCCCAATCGCATACAATCAGCAGCAGGTAGTGGATGCTTACGCTACCATCATCATTCTCGGCGATCTGGAGGCTTATAAGTCTGCTCGCCCTGTTTATGATGAAGCATTGGCAAATGGATACGTTACAGAGCAAGTGCGTGAGACCATGATCGCGCAAATCGAAGGGGCTTACAATAACAACCCGGAAATCGCTCGTGATGAAGCCATTCGTAATTCGTCCTATGCAGCGATGCAACTCATGCTGGCGGCAAAAGCAAAAGGATACGACACATGCCCAATGGGTGGCTACAACCGTGATGCGCTCATTAAAGAGCTGAACATCCCAACCCGCTATTTGCCAACACTCATGCTGACTTTGGGGAAAGCAAGCGTGCAAGCCTATTCGACTTCCCGTTTTGGTTTGGATGAATTGGTCATTCAAAACAGCTTCTAATATCGTGTTCTTACAGCAAAAAACTCATCCACGCCTCATATCAATGCGGCAAGGGTGAGTTTTTTTGTAATATCTTCTCCAGGAGTGCTATTCGCTCTTCCTGCCTTATTGATTCGCCAACAACGGTAAATCCACCATAATCGATGTTCCTTGACCAAGGGCGCTGCTAACTGAAAACCGCCCGGCATGGAGTTGAATGATCTCTTTGCAGATCGCCAATCCCAGACCACTGCCGGAGAGCTTGGAGCGTCCCTTGAAAAACTTTTCTGTGACATGCGGCAGGTCTTCCGGGTTAATGCCTTCGCCAGTATCCGTGACGGTGACAAGGAGCCTATCGCCTGACAAGGAAGCTGCGATGACGATCGAGCCGTTTTGTGGCGTGAATTTCAACGCGTTGTCCAGCAGATTCACAAATACTTGCTTGAGTCTATTCGGGTCTCCCATAACCATGAGTGGGGTAGGGGGAGTCTCCAGCTTCAACTCAATTTGTTTCGCGTTGGCACGTACTGAAAATTGAAGATGCAAATCATGGAGAAGATCCCGGACATCCATGCGTTCGCGAGACAATTTCATCTCACCGGATTGAAACTTCGAGAAATCGAGCAATTCCTCGACGAGCCCGATTAAACGATCTGTCTCCTTGGAGATGACCTCCAGACCGAGCATCGTCTCTTCAGGCTCTTCCAGACCGCCCGAAATGAGTGTTTCGCCCCACCCCTTAATCGACGTAAGTGGGGTACGCAGCTCATGGGAGACGGAGGAGATGAAGTCATTTTTCAGCTTTTCGTTTTTCCCAATCTCCGCTGCCATGTAATTGAAAGTATCCGCGAGGGTTCCTACCTCGTCATCGAATCGTTTTGGCGCGCGGACAGCGAAATTTCCTTCCGCCATTTGTTTCGCCGCATTCGTTAAATCTTCGATAGGGTCGACGATTCGTTTTGCCATGAGTAGGCTGAGCGCAAAAGCGAAGACGACTACGCCTGTCCCAACGCCAGCCCCGTACAAGGCAATGCGATTTACTGCTTGATAGAGCGGTTCAGCGGAGATCGTGTACCGCAGAACGCCTACAAATTCTCCACTGTACGTAAGTGGATTGGCCACTGCGATGACACGCTCCCGTGACTGCGGACTTTTCCCGATGTACAAACCACTTTGTCCCTTGAGGGCATCCATGACGTCAGGAGTATTGATGATCTCGCTGGTCTGAAAGCCGTAGGAGTTGAGAATGACTTTTCCTCCTGGGTCCAAGACCTCAATTTTGGCGTATTCCTGATTCGAAACATTTTCCAAAATGTAGCGTGCTTTGTCTTTTAACCGATAGCCAGTAGCGTACTTGTTAATAAAATTGGTGAAGGTCGTGCTGCGGGTCACTAATGCTTCGGTCGCAGTCCCGATGTAATAAGTATGAACGGCCCAATAAAACAGTCCTTCCAAGAGCAGTACGATCAGAAGAAGGATCAGGCCGAAATGAAGAACCAGCCTACTCTTAATGCCTTTCATCTGGGACGTCCTTTCGCCACAGGTAGCCATATCCCCAGACTGTCTCCAAGAAAGCTGGATGAGCCGGATCGTCCTCGATTTTTTGCCGGATTCGGCGAATATTCACATCAACGATTTTTAAGTCACCGACGAAAAATTGACCCCAAACTGCTGTCAAAATCTCGTCCCGACTGATGGCTTTGTTCGCATTTTCAGCGAGTAATTTGATGATGGCAAATTCTTTTGGCGTGAGGTCAATTTCTTGTTCCGCCCGAATCAGCTTGCGTTCATCGAGCAACAGCGTGAAGGGGGCAATGTTAATTTCATTTTTGTCCTCAGCCTCAGGAATGGGTGTCAATCTGCGGTGCAACGCTTTGACACGGGCCAACAGTTCCGCAGGGCTAAACGGTTTGGAGACGTAATCGTCTGCTCCGAATTCGAGACCCATGACTTTGTCCAGCTCCTGGCTTTTAGCCGTCAACATAATGATCCCGAGGCGCGGATATTTTTTCCGCAGCTGCCCGCATACTTCGAAGCCATCAATGCCGGGGAGCATGACGTCGAGAATCGCAATGACGATGTCCGATTGTTGATCTGCGAGATCAAGTGCCTCTTCTCCGGTCCCAGCCTCGATTACCTCATAGCCCTCGCGCTTGAGATTGATGCGCACAAAATCTCGGATGGATTTCTCATCTTCCAGTAATAGAACCTTCATAGGGCAAATCTCCTTGATAAGGATTTACTATTTCACTTTATTCCCGGTTCGTCATCGGTTTGTAGAGCTGACGAACCTCCTCTGCGGTAAGCTGCATCGATCGATATTCCGCGAGAGCAGCTTTTCCAAGGGTAGGTGTCGTTTGCGGTAAAATGGCGATCAAAACTTGTTTTCCCTCTTCCTTCAGCAAAATGTAGGGAACTTGCTTTTGCTTCAATCCGCTTTCAAATTTGATCCATTCGTTTTGTGGAATGCTTTGCAGCGTTAGTAATTCTGCCTTATTTTTTCCATTCGCACCGTAATAATGGAATCGGACTAGAAGTGGATTCGTATCATGGTTGATGGAGATGGTGTATTTTTCGCCCCATTTTGCCGGAATCTTGAGGTCAAAGCTTTGTGTGTAATTTTGATAGTGATCTTCGATATGTTTCAAGCCCGTTTTCCCGTCCCATTGGAAGTAGGAGGAGACCCAAGGGATTTCTGCCATGGCTAAATCCTCTGTCCCAGCGGGTTGTATCTTCGTACCGATCTCGATGATGCCATCACCGTTGATATCTTCACTTTCCAAAGAATACGGCTTGAAGGTCAGGTCCATCTCTCCTTCTATTTTTGCCAAAGGGTTGGACAGTTGTCCATTGTCCCAGAGGAGTAGTTCAGTGGAAGCAGAGTGAGCCCCTAATCCAGCATCAATAAATAGTCCGTTTCGGGTTGGTGATGCTTTTCCGATGATAGCCTGATAGTAACCATTCACATATCCGTCAAGGGCTAGCTCCGTCTTTTTTGCGATTGTGCCGTTCCCCGCCCCATACAGCTCGGCTTTGGATGTGAAGTTATTTTTATCGAGAACAACGAGAGCGAGATCCGCGTGATCATCTCCTGTCAAATCGCCTACTGCCATAATGGTATAGGGCTGCTTCATCAATTCCTGAGTCATATTATTCGCTAGCGAATAAACGGAGAGCTCCTTGTTCAAATCTTCGCCGCCTCCCATTCCAATCAGCATTTCCGGAATGTTGTCCCCAGTGAGATCTTGAAAGGAGACGTAATCCAATTCGCTGCCGACACCAGTAAAGGAGGAGAGCTTTTCCCAGTTTCCTAGTTTTTGGGTAAGCACAAGCACACCGATTTCGTAATCGGTTTTTTCGGTTTTGTAAAAAGCGACGACCTCTGCAACCCCATCCCCGTTTAGATCCTGTAGGGAGACGGCACTGGCTTCTGCGGGATGAAGAGGAACAGATAATTGTGACCCAGCCGGCAAAAATTGCATGACGGCCTGATTGATCGATTTTTGATCGCCGTCTGCTGATGGGGCGCGCATCAATTCATTGGGTGTATCTGTGAGTCCGCAACCGCTAAGAAGCGAGGCGCAGAGTGCTGTCGTTACGAGCCAAGCCTTTTTCATTTCAAATGTTCCTTTCTGTTGCTGCATCCATTTGACTATATTGTAGCTTGCCCATCCCACAAAATTGTTGCAAAACGGTAAAAAAACCCGTTTTCGAGCTTTTCAAGAACAAGCGAACGTGTTCTAAGCTTCCTTATACAGGAAAAAAGTGCGAGAGAACAGGGCATATTATACTAGCAACAATTGACCTAACAAATTCGTTTAAAAATGTAGGATAGGAGTTGGATGTTATCTATACGAAGGAGGAGAAAAGGATGAAAGCATGGCACAAAACGATGGCGACAATTCTTTGCAGCGGCGCGGTTCTCATGGCTTCGGGCGTTGGGGCTGACTCGGTTCAAGCGAGCGGCACCCAATCGCAAGCGTACGCGCAGGTAGTCTTATTACAACCAGAGCAAAATATCCCATTCACCATACAATTTGTCGATGGCTTTGTGGCAAAAGTAACGAATACAAAAACAAAAGCGACGAGCACAGTAGATATATCGGACAATAAGGCTACGTACGTGAAGCAAGGAATTTATCATGCCAATGGAAAGCTGCAAAAGGCAACCAATGGATATACGCAAAAGCTGGTGGAGCTGGTACCATTCCGGGATGCGAAAGGCAATCTGCGTTACATGGGCAAGCAAACCGTGCATGGGCTGAATACGGAGGATCGGCTTGCAGTGGCAACCAGTGTGTGGAACATCGTCAATAAACAGCCGCAGCTTTTACAGGTAACGGTTCAAAAAGCAGACTGGGACAATATGCCGTCACCAGATGTGACGATCAATAGTGGCTTCAGTATGGACAGCGATAGTACCTTTGTCCTTGATACGAAGTATGCAGACGTGACCGGAGACAATATCAAGGATCTTATTTTGCTTGTAGGCGATAAAATGGGCGTATCGATGAATCAGACGGCCCATAACCTGCGTGTTGTGGTTCGCGAAGGGAAGGATAATCAGCAGACGTTTATCTCTGTAGGGAAACGCGACAGCGGTAATCTTCCGAAGCTTGCTATCACGGATGGCAATGCTGATCAGGTAAAAGATATTCTCGTCACAATGCCAACTGCGACAGGTCATGTGTACAGTCAGCTTACATGGAAAGAAAATCGCCCGCAGCCCGTGGTTGAGCAGGGGAAATTGAATGATCGTCAGGCGTACCAGCCAGTCATTGGGGTTTATGGTGAAGCGGTTGGGATGAACAAGACGAAAAAACAATAGTGGAGTAGGCGTGGAGGAAATCAGTCAGAGTGAAATCTGGCTGATTTTTTTAATACTAATTTGCAGGCATTATGCCATCTTGAATGAAAAGATGCGGGATTATTTGTGAAAAGGTTATTACGAAAAGAGAAAGGGTTTTTCTTCGGTTTTTTTAAATCGTAATAATTACGTTTTATATTGACTCCAGGTATTTTGGTGCGATATGATAGCTAACAAATCGTAATTATTACGTTTTGTAAAAGTTGAAAAGGAGAACCTAGCATGAACATGAACGAAAATAAAATCCCTGTCACAGTCTTAAGCGGGTACTTGGGAGCGGGCAAAACGACGCTACTAAACCATGTCCTGAACAATCGGGACGGGCTACGAGTCGCCGTAATCGTTAACGACTTGAGCGAAGTAAACGTAGACGCCTCTCTTATTCTCTCGGGCAGTGGTCTTTCACGCGTGGACGAAAAGGTCGTGGAGCTGTCGAATGGCTGCATTTGCTGCACCTTGCGAGAGGATTTGCTGGCGGAGGTAGAGCGTCTGGCTTTGGAAGGACGGTATGACTACATACTGATTGAATCGACGGGAGTAGGCGAGCCGGTTCCTGTTGCCCAGACTTTCACATACGTAGACGAAGAAAATGGCATCAATTTATCGTCGCTGTGCCGCTTGGACACGATGGTGACCGTAGTGGATGCATACCGCTTCTGGCATGACTTTTCGTCCGGGGAAAACCTTTTGGACAGAGGGCAGGCAGTTGGCGAAGAGGATACCCGTGAGGTCGCGGATCTTTTGATCGACCAGATTGAATTCTGTGATGTGTTGATTCTGAACAAATGCGATCGTGTCGCTCCAGACGATTTGATACAGCTGGAAGCCGTTCTGCGCAAGCTACAGCCAAATGCTCGCTTCATCCGCGCTGTTCGTGGGCAGGTAGACCCGCGAGAAATTTTGAATACCCATCTGTTCGACTTCGAGACTGCCAGTCAATCAGCGGGTTGGATTGCTGAGCTGCAAAAGGAAGTGCATACACCTGAGACGGACGAGTACGGAATTTCCTCCTTCGTTTATCGCGGTCGCAGGCCGTTTCATCCAGCTCGTTTTGAAAAGTGGTTGGAGGATTGGCCAGAGGAGGTCGTGCGTGCTAAAGGATTTTTCTGGTTGGCGACACGAAATGACGTGGCGATGTCACTCAGTCAGGCGGGGCCATCCATCGAAATCGGAACAGCTGGTTATTGGACAGCAGCATTATCGGCAGAAGAGCAACAAGCCATTCTGGTAGAGGAGCCGGATTGGCAGCAAACATGGCATCCCGTACATGGAGATCGAACCACAGAGCTCGTCTTTATCGGGATCGATCTGAACCAGGAGCAAATCGTGAAGCATCTCGATGCATGTCTCCTGAACGATGAGGAATACGAGGCAGACTGGAGTATGCTACCAGATCCACTCCCAACAGCAGATGCTGTAATCGAGACGACATTGTAACCAAAAAAGAGGAGGCTAACATCCATGCGCGTGAACGTTACCCTGCAATGCACTGAAACAGGAGATCGCAACTATATCACATCCAAAAACAAGCGGAATCATCCCGAGCGATTGGAACTGAAAAAATACTCCCCGCGCCTAAAGCGCTATACCCTTCATAGGGAAACAAAGTGATTTTTTAAAAATGTCTGAAGACCATAGGTACCGTGCCCAACACCTTATTATCAACCGGACATAAAATATATTTGTGTCTATCGAATGATGAATTCTTCCCGGATGCGCGATGCGTTAAAAGCGAGTATACGAGGAGGGTACTATTTGGAGAACGAAAACAAGCTGAAAGTGTTGGTCATGACGAATGAGTATCTGCCCAAAATAATCGGAGGGCTAGGGATCGTCGCTACTCACTTGTCTAGAGCGTTGAGTAGGAATGATGTGGAGGTAACGGTTCTATGCACCGGAAAATCCAATCGATTGACGATATCAAAGCCGAACGAAAATTTGTGCATTCTTCGATTTCCAAAAGCTCCTCGTTACTTTAATCGCACAAAACAATCTTTCAAAGCGAAATCCGTCTTGTACGCGATGTCCGAAGCGGGATTCGTCAAACCTGATATCATTCATGTGCATAGTACGGAATTTGCGGATACTTCCAAAATAGCCAAAGCCCGGTTCCATGTTCCAGTTGTCTATTCATGCCACTCTCTAGCCTCTCAAGGTATCTATTCGCCTTTTGGGAAAAACCAGACAAAATTGATTCGGAGTGCAAGTCAAATCATAGTGCCGAGCAGGTGGCTAATAGGTGCAACAAGGAGACGATATCCTCATACTACTATCCATAAATTTTTTGTTATCCCGCACGGTGTGAAACCGATAACCAAGCAGTCAAAATCTGCCCCGACTAAATTGCTGTACGTAGGTAGACTGATTCCTTCCAAAGGGATCGATGCCTTAATAAAAGCCATTGGCCTCCTGTCACGAGAACATAAACGGGTACATTTGACCATTGTAGGAAGCGGCAATGCCAGCTATCAAAGAAAACTCAAAGCCCTTACAAGACGAGTTGGCGTTACAAAGAGAATTCGCTGGGTCAAACAGAGCAAATACGGAGCTGTGCAACAGATGTACGCTTCTTACGGTGCCGTTATTGTTCCAAGTAAAAAAGAATCGTTTTGCTTGGTTGCATTGGAAGCGATGGCAAATGGTGTACCACTTATTTCGACCTTGTCGGGAGGATTAAAGGAATTTGTAAACGATCAAAATGCCCAAATTATTTCCACAGTCAATAGCACCAGGATAGCTCGAGCCGTTAAAGCATTTTGGAATAATCCGGACCTAGCGGAAAATAGAGTACGCAATGCCCAGTCAACTGCCGCACGATATAAATGGTCTTCGATTGCGCTTCAATATCAATCATTGTTTACAGACCTGAACAAGGCGGAATGACTATGAGCAAACAAGCCATTACCGGTATAGCCAAACAGTTTGGGGTTCGGGTACGCCAACAAAAGAAAATTCGAGGAGGAATCTATCGGATTGTAACGCCAGGGGGCCGTACGTTCAGCTTAAAGCGGATGCCAAAAGGAGTGGCTCGAATACGGTGGGTTGACCGGATGCTGATACGGGTCCGGCGGGAAGGATCGCTTTTGGCGTGGCGCAACCCCAAGATGCCAGAGGGCCGCAATACCTATCAACTCTCGAGAAAAGGAGCTGTTTTTGTACTAACTCCCTGGATTTTGGGGAGGAAACCCTCGCCGCGCAATTTAGCGGATATGAGGGGATGCGGTGCCGCGTTGGCACGTTTTCATGAGGCTGGACGTACAGCTCTCATTGGGAATTTTGCGTACAGTCAGATTGGGACATGGTACGCCACTTTACGTAACAGGCACCGATATATACAAAACAAGATGGCAAAAGCGAAGAGAAATGGCTTTAGCCTGCCTATTAACCGTTTTCTCAAACAGCACCGGGCGGAAATCATGCGTTACTCCAGACAAGCGGAAGCATTATTGAATAGCAGCGAATATAACAATTGCCGTCGCAATCCGCGTAAACATGGAGTCCTATGTCATGGTGATGGGGGACCGAGCAATTTTATTCTCAATGATGAAGGTACCTACTTGATCGACTTTGAAACCTTGCATGTCGATCTGCGAGCCTATGATTTATATCGCATCATTTATAATTCATGCAAAGATTATCAATGGGATTTTTCCATTGCCAAAGCTATTCTGGATGGTTATCGTCAGGTTACCACACTAAACAAAAGCGAATATAAACTGATTTGTGCCTGGCTGCGATTTCCGTTCTCGACATTTTTAGTACTGTCCCCATTCAAAAGAATCCCGTTTACCATGAAGCGGTTACGATGGGCACTTGATTCAGAGAGGCGAATCGGCCCTTTTTTGCAGGAACTTGATGAGTATGCTGCCAGTCATAGTTCTTAAACAGGAGAGTGTTCGGTATGAAAATCGTCATCATCGCCCCCGAGCAAATCCCCGTCCCCCCCATTCTTGGGGGGTCCGTCGAGATTACGATTCTGGCGATTGCCAAGGAATTGAGTAAATGGCATTCGGTCTCGATTATCAGCAGAGCGCATCCTCGTTATCCGAAGCATTCTTTTATAGATGGGGTGCACATTTATCGCGTTCCTACCGGCAGTCCTGCGAAATATTTGACCCATGTGAAAAAAATCCTAATAAAACGCCGATTTGACGTTTTGCAAATCGATAATCGACCGGAGTTCGTTAGGCAGATTAAATCGATGTTTCCGAAAGCGACCGTATCCTTGTATCTTCACTCGCTGACTTTTGTCAATTCTCCCCATACCAGCCGGGCAGAGACCTTGGCCGGATTACGAAAAGCGGACTTGATTATCACCAACAGTTCATCGCTTGAAAGTCGGCTTTCTGCTCGTTTTCCTAGCATGTCGAGAAAAATCCGGGTTGCATGGCTTGGCGTCGATACATCTCGCTTTTCCCCTATTCAAAAAACCTCTCATCCCCGTGCCTTCACCTTATTGTTCGCGGGCAGGCTTATTCCACGTAAAGGCATTCCCGTATTGCTTCAAGCAGCTAAGCTTGTGAAAAGTCAGATAGCCCGACCTGTCAAAGTGATGATTGCAGGAGGATCACTAACAAGCAAATATGCAAGGCAATTGCAGTCGCTCTCTCGTAAATTTGGCGTACATGCCGAATTTCTAGGTACGGTCCCCCATCGTAGTATCCACCGCGTTTTTAGAAAAGCCGATCTGTTTATTTGTCCTTCGCAAAAACATGAATCGTTCGGCCTTGTTAACGTCGAAGCGATGTCCTCCGGATTGCCAGTCGTAGCCTCGAAAAACGGGGGCATAAAAGAAATCATTGAGCATGGCCGTTCTGGATTGCTGATCAAACAATATAAAAATCCGCAAGCCTTCGCCGATGCGATTTGTTTGCTGATCATGAATAAGCCCCTGTATTTGAAAATGAAGCAAGAAGCTCGTCAAATTGCCTTGGAAAAGTTTAGTTGGTGTGCCACAGCTGCTAGACTTAACCAGATTTACGAGTCTGAAAAAGCTTTACAACAGGATGAGCCCCAAAAAGGCAACCACAACAATACCTTCCACAAGTTTGACCAATTTCTGGACACGATAAGCGGTGGTCAAGTTCATGGTGGAGAAGTGGGATACAACCCCGAAATACGTGGCGTTAACATGACTGACGACCATTGCAACGTTGCCGATAGCCCTGGCCATCAAGATTTGCCAGATCAGCACGGTACCCAGCCTGGCGTTCAACCCGAGCGACGGCAAGAGGGGCCTGACAATGGGGAAGGTAATGAAGAGAGCGGCAGTCGATCTGGGTTGAGCTGTTTTAGCACCCGAGATTTCCAAAATCTTGCCGATCTGCGTACCGAAAATGATGACGAGTCCGATGGGAGTGACGATCCCGCCGAAGTCACTTTCGAATTCTTCTCCGATATGGGATATCAAAGGCTTGTCGATGCACTCATATACGGTCAACAAAATGCTGATGAGGAGTAGTAGCACAATAATAAAGGAAGTGGCCGATCAGGATTTCAGGCTATAAATCCGCATAACTTGTTCGGCTGTCTGCTCCAAGAGCGAGGCGGCTTCGCGCATCGATTGATCCAGCGTCATCGGTTTGTTGGTGATGCTGACAACGGCAGAAACGCCTTTTTCATAAAGGGTGTCGATGCCATTTCCAATGGAACCAGCGAGGACGATGACGGGAATGCCGTATCGTTGTGCGACTTGGGCAACTCCACATGGCGTCTTTCCTTGGGCCGTCTGGAAGTCGACTTGTCCCTCACCTGTGATCACAAGATTGGCTTTGTCCATGGCTTCCGCGAGTCCGGTCGTCTCGATCACAATCTCAATTCCGGAACGCAACTGACCATTTAGAAAAGCGAGAAGGGCACCAGCGACACCACCCGCTGCACCTGTCCCAGGCAAATCGTGAATGGAGATGCCGCGGGTCTTTTCGATCAAGTCAGCGAAATGGCGCAAATGATCATCCAATTGCAGCACCATTTCCGGTGTGGCTCCTTTTTGCGGGCCGAAAACGTGAGAAGCGCCATTGGGTCCAACAAAAGGATTGGTAACATCACACGCGATGACGAAGTGACAGTCAGCCAGCCGCTTGTCTACCTGACTGGTATCAATACGGCTCAATCGTGATAATTCACTACCCCCAAAAGAGAGTGGCTGATCGTCTTGATCGAGAAGCATATATCCGAGAGCTTGGAGCATGCCAGCGCCTCCATCATTGGTAGCGCTGCCACCTAGTCCTAGAATGAACTTGCGGCATCCTTGATCCAGTCCGGCCGTAATCAACTGACCAAAGCCATAGGTCGTCGTGACAAGCGGGTTGCGATCTATGGCAGAAATTAAGTAAAGACCAGAGGCAGCAGCCATTTCGATCACACAGGTTACACCGTCACCCAAAATGCCGAATTCAGCAGAAATGTCCTGTCCGAGCGGGTTTTTTACCGTGGAGGTCAGTATTCTGCCATCTGTGGCATCGACCAGGCATTGCATGGTACCTTCGCCGCCGTCTGCCATCGGTTTCACAATGAGCTCACTTTGCGGGAGTGCGCGTTGAATCCCTGAGCGAATGGCTTCGCCTACTTGTTTGGCAGTTAGGCTACCTTTAAAAGAGTCCGGAGCGATTACAATTTTCATGACGGTGTTCCTCCTATCAGAAAAGAGGGTATTTTTACCATGATAAAAAAGACTGTCCCCCGCGTCTATGGCGAGAAACAGTCTAGGTTGTGTTAGGCGTTCTTTTTCAATGCCATTTCTTCTGGCTGTGCCGTTTTCGAGAAGAACCATTTCATCATTGGTGGAGTGACGATGGTGGTTAAGAGTACGACGACAATCAGGACGGCAAACATGTCTTGTGTGAGCAAATTGCTCTCCAGACCAATTGCGGCGATAATAAGTGCCACTTCCCCACGGGATACCATTGCAGCACCAATGGCCATCGAGTTTTTCCACGGGAAGCCTGTGATTTTTGCACCAAAAGCACCACCGATGAGCTTGGAAACAACCGCGATGACGCTCAGGAGCACAATCAGTCCGAGGTTTTCCAAGATGCCAGAGAACTGTGCCGTTACGCCGATCGAAGTGAAGAAGACTGGCACGAACACCGCGTAGCTGATGGTTTCGACCTTGTGCGTTACTTCTTGCTTGTAATTGGTCAAGCTGATGGCAACACCGGCGATATAAGAACCGATGATAGCGGCAACCCCTGTATATTCAGCAAAATAAGCGAACAGGAAACAGATAATGAGTGCTGCGGAAATGACCGATTCTGTAACCTGCAACGGAGCGAATTTTTTCAAAATCCACGGGACAACCTTCCAGGAAAGAACGATGACGATGGCAAAAAACGCGACCTTTTTCAATACCACCATGCCGAGATTTACGTCGCCGCCTGCAAAGCTCATCAAGAAAGCGAGTGCCAGGATAACCAAAACGTCATCAATGACAGCGGCTCCCATGATCGTTGCGCCTTCTCTTGATTTTAGCTTGCCCAATTCCTTCAACGTTTGTACGGAAATACTCACACTGGTAGCAGAGAGCAACAGGCCCAGGAAGATCGATTCGATGTTGGAGAGACCAATCGCAATCCCGGCACCATAACCGAGTGCAAGTGGCATAACAATCCCTGCGACACCTACGCTGGTTGAAGACTTAGCGGTGCGTTTAAACTCATCAATATCGGTCTCCAAGCCCGCGATAAACATGAGCAGGATAACCCCGATTTGGCTAATTTCCTTGAGGATTTCTGTGTCTGTGACCAGCCCGAGAACGGTAGGACCTAAAACGATACCGATGAGCAGTTTCCCCAAAACGGATGGCTGTCCCAGCCGCACGCTGATGTCACCAGCGATTTTGGAGGCGATCAAAATGACAGCCAGCTGAAAAATAAGCATGTGGTTTCCCCCTTTTACGAAATAAAAAAGAGCCCGCGATCACAGCTTTCTTTTTGTCGGCTAAAAAAGACAAAAAGAACCCTATGATGACAGGCTCCTCCAGTAACGAATCAAATATTCACTTACAATACACAAATATTTTAACATACTGGGCAGAAAAAGTAAACACTTGGTGACAAATGCTCCTCAGCGTGTGAAGATAGAGCAAAAAACCGGAGGAGGAGCAGACATGGCGAAAATCAGCAAAGAGAATGCAGAGCATTATCATTGGGGCGATCAATGCGATGGCTGGCATCTGGTCAAAGGCCAAGAGCTCAGCGTCATTCATGAGCGGATGCCCGGAAATACCGCAGAAGTGCGCCATTATCACGAGCGGTCGCGTCAGTTTTTCTTCGTGCTATCAGGACAGGCTATGCTGGAAGTGGATGGCGTTCGTCATGTGATCAACAGGCAGGAAGGAGTAGAAGTGCCTCCAGGAGTCAAGCACCAGATGAAAAACGAGGGAGCAGAGGATGTGGAGTTTCTTGTGATCTCACAGCCGACAACAAGAGGAGACCGCATCCAAGCAGATTAAAGAAAGCCTGACCGTCAAAAGAAGCGGTCAGGCTTTTATATGCGTCAAGCTTATTTGAAATTGGTGAAATCGGACATTTGTGCGAAGATATCTGCCAATGCGTGCATTCCTTCGAATGTTTGATAAGCGAAAATAGGCAGACCCACAACAAACAACAAAGCTTCTCCGATATATTTGGCGATCATATGATCAACCTCCTTTTGGATTTTCGTTACGCTACGCGATCCAAAACAAAGGAACCATATGTATCCATTTCGCCGTCTGTATGCTGTATGCGCCTGAATAAGCGAAGGCGCTGCGGTTGCCTTGCCGCCATCGGATAAGTCTCAACCAACAACGTGTTAATGGAAGGTCGGTACGTATCTGTGACGTTCTGATGTAGAGCCCGGTTTTGCAGGTAACACTGTCTGAGACAAAAAGCAGAAGTGAAGCATCCTACAAAAAGCGCGACCAAGGCGAAGAAATCCTCCAGCGAAAACAGCAGTAATAGCATATCTTCCATGGCGACTCTCCTCCCTTCGTATTCATCATTCTACTTTTGTTCACAATATCGTGCAACCCCGAAAAATCATGAGAACGGATACATTGCCAAATCTCCAATTATTTCAATTTGTTAATCGATAGGTTGACACGGTAGTTCCCAAAAGGAAGCAGGGCATCTAAAAAATGATTGAGAGCCTCTTGATCTGGGACATGTACGACCATGGTATAGCAGCCTTCTCCGCTGATGCGGTGCGCCTCGACGATCTCGCTGCGACTTTTGATAAAACCAGTGAAGAGAGAATGATCAGTAGTGGTCATGAACATGGTAACCAGAGCAGTGAGGACTGGGGCGATTTTGGCTTCATCAATGAGCGTTGTATAGCCTTGAATAATTCCTTGCTCCTCCATTCGTCTAATGCGGTTGCCGACGGCTTGACCGCTTAGATGGACCTGTTCGCCAATGTCCTTCCACTGCAATCGGCTGTTTTTGCGTAGCAAGGCAAGGATGGAGAGATCAATTTGGTCTAGCATGTGTATCTCCTTTCACGGCGAAAGTCGGTAGCCAGTAATCGTTTCGCGGCAACCGTTCACGACCTTATACAATAAATGTACATCCATTATAACGATAACGAGGAAAGGAAGAAATGACATGCAGATTCAGCTTGTACGACATGCTACCTTGCGTGTGGAATATGCAGGGCTTACATTTTTGATTGACCCGATGTTTAGCTCCAAAGGAGAAATGCCAGCAGTACCAAATACGCCGAATCAGCGCCCGAATCCAGGAGTAGAATTGCCCATATCCGTGGAGGAGGTACTCGCTGGCGTGGACGCCCTCTTGGTGACGCATACCCATTTCGATCATCTCGATGAAGCGGCCATCCGCCTTCTCCCGAAGCATTTGCCTGTATTTTGCCAGCCACCGGATCTGGATAAGCTGGTGCAGCATGGCTTCGAACAAGTCATTGCCATCGAAGAGGAGTATACATGGCAAGGGGTTCACTTGCATCGGACAGGTGGTCAACACGGAACAGGGGAAATCGGACAGCAGATGGGGCCAGTATCTGGCTTTGTCTTGAAGCGAGCTGGCGAGCTGACGCTGTATGTGGCGGGGGATACGATTTGGTGTGAGGAAATGGAGCAGGCTGTTGCAACGTATTGTCCAGATGCGATCGTCGTTTTCGCAGGTGCGGCCCGGTTCTTGACGGGAGACCCGATTACGATGACGAAGGAGGATATCGTCCATGTCGCAAATGCCGCGCCCAACAGCCATATCTTCGTTGCCCACATGGAGACGTGGAACCATTGCTTGCTCAGTCGCCAGGAATTGAATGAATGCTTGCAGGAAAAACAGATGTCCGGTCGCGTACATGTTCCGGAGGATGGTGAAATCATCTCTTTTCCATGAGCGAACCGAATATGAATGAAAAACAAAGCTCCGCAGGTCATAGCGGGGCTTTTGACGTTGTCGAAAAAAAGGCTTATCCATCATTTGACAAACAAAAATGAACGTAATAAACTATTTTTACGTAAATGATTAATGTCATGAGGTGTTATTGTGGCGCACGAACAACTGGAAACATATGTAGTCGAGAAGCCGGAACAGGCGATGGCGCTATTGAACCCGCTCCGTGCCGAGATATTAAGCCGTTTGGCAGAGCCTGCTTCAGCAGCAGAAGTCGCACGTGGTATCAATGAAATCCCACAACGTGTCAATTATCACTTGAAGGCCTTGGAAAAGGTCGGATTGGTCAGGCGGGTTGGGAGTCGACAGGTGCGCAATCTCGTCGAGGTGCTTTATTTGGCGATTGCACGGACGTATGTGCTCTCGGAAGGACTGAACTGGGGCAACGATACCGTTCAGCAAATGAAAGATCAAGGATCGTTGTCTCATCTGGTCCAGACAGCAGAACGAATCAAGCGGGATGCCATGCTCTTGCTGGAGCGTTCCGATCAAGAGGTGGAGGTTCCGAGCGCCTCACTGAATGCGAGTATTCAGCTTGCCAGTGCGGAACAGCGTAGTGCTTTTGTAGAGGAATACGTCCAACTGGTGAATCAGCTTGTGGCGAAGTATCAGCCAAAAGAAAAGGGACAAGAAACGTATCAGGTGGTTCTCGCGGTTTATCCAAAACAAGGAGGAGACGAGGCATGAAGGCACAAGCTGTGGAGTCAAACAAGTCCAAACCCGTAATCGTTTGGGAAAATCGTATCCAGCCACAATCTGATCAGATCATTGCCATGCCAGCCCGAAACGGAAATGGAGTTGCTGTCGAAAGAGAAGCAGCGGTTCAGACATGGTCAGTGGGTCCGGCGAGTAATCCGGCAGTCGTGACGCAGGTTTCATCTGGATTTAACAAAAAATCAGTGGCGGTGCCGCAAGCAACCAGCATGCGTATGGCCGCGTAAAAAGTCGAGCGTAAACAAGCGAAGGAGGGTTTTTCATGAATCTCATCCCGGTAGTAGTCGAGCAAACGAGTTATGGAGAGAGGTCCTATGACATTTACTCCCGGTTGTTGAAGGATCGCATCATTTTTCTCGGCAGTGCCATTGATGATCAGGTAGCCAATGCAGTCGTAGCTCAGTTGCTGTTCCTGGCAGCAGAGGACCCGAAAAAAGATATTCACCTATATATCAATTCGCCCGGAGGCTCTGTCACCGCAGGAATGGCGATTATTGATACGATGAGTTTCATTGCGCCTGATGTGTCCACGATCTGCACGGGGATGGCAGCGTCCATGGGAGCGATGCTTCTTGTAGCAGGAGCGCCGGGCAAACGGTACGCGCTGCCCAATGCAGAAGTCATGCTCCACCAGCCATGGGGAGGCAGTCAAGGACAGGCGAGCGATATCAAGATCGCAGCAGACCGTATTATGCGACATCGCAACATGCTGTATACGATCATCGCGGAGCGTACGGGAAAGACAGTCGAGCAAATCGAAAAAGATGCAGACCGTGACTATTTCCTTACCGCCGCAGAGGCGCTCGAATACGGTTTGATTGATAAAGTGATCGAAAAATTGTAGAGCTGGGGGTGCCGGGGTGAAGATCCTATTTTTGGGGGGAACGCGTTTTATCGGTCCACATGCAGTGAAGCGCTTGGCAGAAGCAGGTCATGAAGTTGCTGTATTTAATAGGGGGCTTACCCTCGGCGCAGCCTCTCTTCCACAAGGTGTCGTCTCTATTACGGGAGATCGTGCCCTCCTGGGTGAATACCGGGAGACTTTTCGTTCCTTTGCACCTGATGTCGTTATTGATCTGTTTCCGTACACAGAAGCAGATGCTCGCCTGCTGATAGAAACGTTTCAGGATATAGCAAGTCGTGTCGTGGCGATCAGTAGCTGTGACGTGTATCAGGCGTTCGGACGGGTGAACAAGATCGAATCCGGTCCGATTACGACCGAGCCGCTTACGGAGCAGTCTCCGCTTTGCGAGAAGCGCTATCCGTTCCGCGGGGTCAGACCAGATCGCGAATATTATGACAAGGTACTCGTGGAGGGAGTCGTGATGGGGCAGCAGAGTCTGCCAGGCACGATTTTGCGCCTGCCGATGGTGTATGGCCCGCATGATTACCAGCATCGCGTCTATCCGTACCTTCAGCAGATGCGTGACGGGCGTCCGTTTATTTTGCTCGAAGAAGGCTTTGCTTCTTGGCGGTGGGCACGCGGCTACGTAGAAGACATCGCGCATGCCATTTGTCTGGTGGCTACCGACGATCGAGCAAAAAATCAGATTTACCACGTAGCAGAAGAGCAATGCTCGTCGATGCGAGAGTGGATTGAACGAATCGGCAGCGTTTACGGTTGGAGTGGCAAAGTGATTACAGCGCCTTCTACTGAGTTACCAACTGAGTGGGTCCCGCAGATCGAATCGAAGCAGCATATTCAGCTGGATTCTGCAAAAATCAGGCGTGAGCTGGGGTATACCGAACAAGCTACCGCAGAGGAGTCTATACGACGTACGATTGCATGGGAGCTCGATCATCCCCCTGAAAACATGTTACAAGAAAACAACTATATATCAGAGGATAAACTGCTCGCGAAGCTCGGCGTTTAGTATATATCTAGTAGTTTCGTGTAAAGTCTGTTTGAACCGTCAGGATGTTGTCTGGCGGTTTTTTTGTTTGCACATCAAAGTGTTTGAGGGAAGGAGGAGCTGGGTATGAACAAGAGTAGCAGATGACGGGAGGCTCACCTTGTGAAAATCAGAACGAAAATCATCCTGGCTTTTGGCGTCATATTGGCAGTCATGTTCGGTTCAGGTACGTATATGTACGTGCAAATGTTAGCAATGAAGGCATCTTACACAAAAATTATCGAAGAGGAAGAATTATTGACGGATCTGCGAGAAATGCAGTTTATCATGACGGGTCGAAATAATGACGAACGCGCCTACTTGTTAACGGGCGATGAAGAATTTCGGATGGAATTGAAGGAAAAGGCAGCAAAGCTGGACAGCCTGTTTGCCAAAATGAACAATTCTCTTGAGTCTTCTCACCATGGTGAAGAAATGCAGGAGGCTCAGATACTATACAAGTCCTATCTGGAGTCGAGCCATAAAGCGGTAGAGGCCATGGATAAAGGACTACGTGAAGAAGCCATTTCTCACCATTTCGGTCAGGAGCGGCAATCGAGAAAAGAAATGGATTCGGTTGTGAGTGGATTGGTTGAAGAGGTGCGTACTGAAATCGAAGTAGATCAACAGGGGCTGGCGGAGAACGAAGGAATCTCGGCTATGATTCAGTTGTTTTTTAATGTAGTGGGAATTCTCGTCGCGATTGTGGTTGGCGGTCTTCTGATTCGTTCGATTGTGACTCCGCTGCATCGGGTGAACAAACAGCTTCATGATATTGCTGACGGAAAAGGAGATTTGACGCAAGAGTTGACCGTCTTCTCAAAAGACGAGATTGGACAGTTGGCAGGCTCATTCAACCGGATGCTAGGCAATTTACGAGAGTTGATTTCTCAGGTTCGCGGGCATGCCCAGCAGGTTGCAGCCGCAGCTGAACAACTGACAGCGAGCTCGAAGCAAACGAGTCAAGCTACGGAACAGATCGCCATCACGGTCCAGGAAATGGCGGAAGGAACCGACAGGCAATCCCAAAACGTAGAGGAGAGTCAGCAGGAAGTCGAAGAAATATCAGCAGGAATTGAAAAAATTGCAGCACGTGCACAAAACGTGTCTGCTGCGGCTGCCAGTACCTCACAGCTGGCGACAGAGGGGGATCGAACCATCCAGCAGTCGGTTTCCCAGATGAACGGGATTGGAGAAACGATGGAGAATTTGACTGCACTGGTAGGTGGCTTGGGAAAACGCTCCGAGCAAATCGGTCAAATCGTCGAAGTCATTACGCAAATTTCAGGTCAGACAAATCTATTGGCATTGAATGCCGCCATCGAAGCGGCGAGGGCGGGCGAGCATGGCAGAGGCTTTGCTGTCGTGGCGGATGAAGTGCGAAAGCTGGCGGAGCAGGCATCTGCATCGGCACAAGAAATTTCCCAGCTGGTCGCGTCGATCCAAATGGAGACGAATGAAGCGGTCCTCACGATGGAAAAAGGCTCTCAAGAAGTATCAGATGGAATGGGAGGCATCGCAAGAGCAGGAGAAGCGTTCTCTCAAATTCGCGATGCTGTTGTGGGAGTGACGAATGAAATTCAAGAAGTATCGACTGCTGCACATATCCTTACGGAAAGTACAGGCAAGGTCGGACAATCGATGCAGATGATTGCCAATGTAGCGCAATCGGCTGTCTCTCACTCGGTGGGAGTCTCGTCTGCTACAGAAGAACAGCTTGCTTCGATGGAGGAGATCTACTCCTCGGCTGCATCGCTGGCGAGTCTCGCGGATGATTTGGAAAAGCTGATAGGTCATTTCAAGGTATAAAGTTTCGCCACAAGAAACACCCCTTAGAATCGACAGTATGATTCTAGGGGTGTTTTTTCGTTTACGCCAATTTCCACAAAGCCAATCTTCGATACACGAGAAAAACCACGAGATTCCCCACTGCCGCTGCCAAAAAGACAGCCCAAGGCCCCAGCGACAAGGTCATCCAGCCCGAACCATAGATGGAAAAGACAATCCCGAGCTTGAAAATAGAGCCGGTGATCCCGCTAATTCTTCCGATCATGTGGGCAGGGGTAGTCTCTTGACGGAAGGTCCAAATACAGACGTTTTCAATCGTGCTGATCAGCCCCGTGAGAAACAGAGACAGACAGAGCATCCACGTACTTTGCGCGAAAACCATAAGCAAATAGGAGCAACCGAGGAGCAGAATGGTCATGCCCATGATGCGACCGATGGGATAGCGTCTTCGCAGATAGGCAACGACTGAGCTGCCGAGAAGACCACCAAGTCCAGCGACGGAAAGCACCAGTCCTAATGTGGAATTGTCCAGCCTAAGGTGATCCTTGGCAAAGAAAATGATCATGGCGTCATACATGCCCGAGGTCGCATTGAGAAAAATCACGAGTACCGTAATCTGCCATAGTGGTCGATTGCTCAACAGCTCCTTCCAACCATTTCGCAACTCCTGCCAAAAGCCGCCTTGAGAGGGGGCAGGCGCATCTGTACGATCTAAAAATGATATGGCGATAAAAGCCAGTAAATAGGCTGTACCCGTAATAAGCAGCCCAGTGTGCAGCGTCGAAAGAAGCAGGATAAACCCGGTAATCGCAGGCCCCATAATTTCAATAAAAGTGCCCATAAAAGAAAAACGAGCATTGGCTGAGGTTAACAGTGGGGTAGGGACCACTTGCTTGATCATGCTGACGCGTGCGTTGTGAAAGCCGTAGTTAAACGCCATCAGGAAAAATCCAGCCACATAATAATGAATGACCTGTGCATGTCCCGATTCGGTCAGTCCATATAGCAAAAACAACAAGACTATCTGGCCAAAAACCATCCATTGCGACCAACGTTTTTTGGAGAAGCGATCCACCCAGACGCCGATGAACATGGCCAGCAGTAGATTAGGCAAAAATTCAATGCTTTTCATGGTCGTCATGGCAACTGGCGATTGGGTCATGTCATACAAAATCAGTGGTAAGGCTAGTTCGTACACCTTTGCTCCACACGCGATAAAGGTGGACGTGAAAAAGAGGACGAGAAAGGGCCGATTCCGCCAGATCGACATGTTCTCGTCTGATTCAGGCTTCGTGGCGGGGGTGTGGTTAGGCACTGGCATGAAAAAACCTCCTTCTTCGATCTCATTGTAGCTAGAAAAAGGGGAAGAAAAAGGGTAGAGTGTTTGGTGAGTATGGACCCCTTTTAGGATTCGTCAGCGACTGTTTACGTAGAAAGAGTGATCATCTCGATGCAAAGTGCCTACTACTACTTGCGCTTGCGCCAGCATTTTGCCTCTGTCACAGAGGGTGAACAGCAGGAGATTACACTTGCCGAGCTGGCCCAGATTTTTTGTTGCACGATTCGAAATACGAAAAAAGTCATCAAGCAGATGGAGGAGCAGAAGTGGATTGAATGGAGCCCGGGAAGAGGACGAGGCAATGTCTCACGGATCGTCTTGTTATACGGGATCGAGCAAATCGTTTTGCCTATCGCCCAAGAGCGTATACAAGATGGCGATTTGGAAGGCGCCATGCAGCTCCTCAATGATTTTGCCATCACTGCCAAGGGGCGGGAGCACTTTTTTGACTGGCTCTCCGGGCAGTTTGGCTTTATTCAAGAGGAAATCCGTGAACGGAAACTGGATACGCTTCGCATGTCCTTTTACAGGCCGATTCCCGCTCTCGACCCTGCCTTTGTCAACAGGCGCACAGAGTCACATATGGTGAAGCAACTTTTTGATACTCTCATCCGTTATGACGAGAAAATGGATGCATTCATCCCGCATCTCGCCCATCATTGGGAAGTAAATGAGAGCGGAACAGAATGGACCTTTTATTTGCGCAAAGGGGTATTTTTTCACCATGGACGTGAACTGACAGCGCATGATGTCGTCTGGACGCTCGAGCGCATTGCCGATCCAAAGAAGGGTTCTCCCTATCGCTGGATGTTGGAAGATGTAGAGAAAGTCACTGCTGAAAAAGAGACGATGGTAAAAATCGTGCTCAGACGACCCAATCAATTACTGCTATCCATACTGGCATCGGATCGGCTCTCGATCGTTCCGGGAGATGTCATTCAGGAAAAGGGACAAGCATTTAGCCGATTTCCTGTTGGTAGCGGACCATTTTTGCTGGTAACGAATGACTCGCAGATGTTCATTTTGGAGGCTGTCCCCACGTATTTTCTCGGAAGGGCTCATTTGGATCGGGTAGAGATTTGGATTGTTCCCGAAAACAGTCAGGATGTGCGAAACGAGGATTACTTTTCAAAACGAGGAGAGGTGCACTTCCAAACCTTTTGGAATAAGCTCGGGCCGATGGAGCAATGGCAGGAGTTGCAGAGCCTGGAGAAAGGCTGCACGTATCTCGCTTTTAACCTGAATCGCCCAGGCCCGCAGCAAGATTTCGCATTCCGGCAAGCGCTGGATCGTCTCATCGTGCGCGAGAAAATGATCACGGAACTGTGCGGCAATCGGTATGCGCCTGCTTACGGATTTTTACCTGAAAACAAGGACGTGCTTGGTGATGGAGCGGGCTGGGATGGGGATTTCAAAGGCTGGCCCGATCATCGTCCGATACAGTTGTTTACGTATGAAGGAGCAGGCAACGAAAATAATGCGGAATGGCTACAGCAGCATTTGGCGGATTGTGGCATTCGCGTCGAAGTGACAGTCCTGCCGATTGAGGAACTGAAGAAGCCAGAGATCATCCAGCAGGCAGATATGGTGGTTGCGGGTGAGGTTTTTGATGAACAGTGGGTGTTGGGTATGGTGGAGTTCTTCAAGTCGGATATCAGCTTTTCGCGACAGATATGGAGCCCTGCTTTGCGCGAGCGAATCGATCATGAGTTGGATGCCTTGATGCTGGAGAGGGAATTAATAGGGCAGCGTCATCACTTGCTGGAGGTGGAGAGACTGCTGCGTGAGCAGTGCGCGATGCTGTTTTTGTACCATACGCGTCAGCACTCTGCTTACCATTCGGCTCTGGCCGGTGTTTCGCTGAATGCACTTGGTCTTGTCGACTACAAAAATATTTGGTTTCGGCAGTAATCGTGGCAGATGAGTCTGTCATAGCACCACTAGTTGCGCTATGATAGGGCTTACACGTCAAAAAGCGGAGGGGCAAGTATGAAACGATTCCGATTTGATCAGCAAGTAGGCAAAACGATTGATCGCTATAATTCCGTCCATGCGACGATTTCTCGTGTCATGCGCACACCTGATTCCGTTTCGATAGGATGTATCCATTTGGAGGCAGGCGGGATTGTCGGTTATCATCCGGCGCCTTGCCCTCAGCTTTTTCTTGTGGTGAGCGGTGAAGGCTGGGTACGTGGCGAAGGTACAGAGCGCATCTCGATCCAGAGTGGTCAGGCGGCATTCTGGATCACAGGAGAAGGGCACGAATCAGGCAGTGAAACCGGAATGACGGCAATCGTGATCGAAGGAGATGGACTCGATCCGGAGAGCTTTATGTCCTTGTTGGAGACGTAGCATCCGTATGTATGATGGTATTGGTTTGCCATTCCACCAACCGTACATAAGCTCATTAGACTATCCTAGAAAGACGGTGTGAAAGGCGAATGAATTGGAAAACACATATGGCACTTGGTGCCATCGCAGGCTACTGCGCCTATCCTTCATGGAAGGGCAGCGTCATTGGCGCGACAATGGCACTCGTACCTGATATCGATCAAGCAAATAGCAAGCTCGGAAACTTGATGGGACCTGTATCCAAAATGCTGCAAAAAGGATTCGGTCATCGTACAGTGACACACTCATGGGTAATATTGTTCCTTCCATTTCTGCTATTCGGTGATTCTCCGGCTGCAATGGCAGCGCTTTGGGGGATATTGTCCCATCTAATCAGCGATATGCTGGTGGGACGCATTCAGTTATTGTGGCCGTTGCGAATGGGATGGCTCGGCATTCGGGTGTCCAAGTCGATGTATCGGACTGTGGATCGAATCGTGTTTTATGTAGCGATTGTGTATATCGTGATCAAAGGTTATCAGTAAGAAGAATGGACATTGAAAAAGGATCTCCCTACAGGAGGTCCTTTTTCATTAGAACAAAAAAGCTGACACCGGTTTAGGACCGATGCCAGCTTGCTAGTAACGATTATGAGCAGATTCTTCTTATCACGAAACAACTAAGGCATCATGAACTGTTGCACGAGCTCAGCGTTTTCAGTCATGAACTTATCTGCGTTTTGCATGACTTCTTGTTGCGCTTCCATCATTTGTTGGTCAGTCACAGTAGCGAAATTGATGGAGTTGTCAGCAGTCATAGCTGGAATTTCCAGTGCTTTGCCGAATTCTGCTTTGGACTTCAGCTTGAAGCTAAAGCCTTTTGGCATATCTGGAGTAGGGTTCGAGAAGTTCACTTTTACCGTGCCGTCAGAATCTACACCATTGTCCGTCTTCGTCTCATTCACGGTAACATTACCGGTCAGAGCAACAGGGTTGGAGGAATATTCGTCTGCCACTACGAGTGCAAAGTCATACTTTCCGGTTTTTGACTTGTCTTGCTTGGTTGTCTCAAAAGTAGTCGCGAGGTCCAGAACTGGCTGGTCAGTCTCTTTCGCCAGGATACTGAACTTGCCCTTTGTCTTGTCTTTTTCTTCTGTCGCTCTGTACGTGAAGGACATTTCGCCATTTTGCTGATCAGACAGGTTGTGCAGGGAGTAACGGTAGTACGATTCTGCACCTTTATCGTAGGAAACACTGCTGTAGACCAGCTGATCTTTTTTCTCTTTCTCATCGAACAAGAGCTTGCGGGACAAGATTTGATGATCGCTATCCACGAGCACGACCATTCTCAATTGATCAGTTGATTTAGCGTCTGTATCTTCTGTATCCTTGATGATGTCATCGAAGGCTTGCTCGTAATTTTTCTTGAATTCTTCTTTGCTGATTTCTTCTACTTTGTAGCCGCTGTCGAGCATCAGTGTAGCCACATTGTGGTAGCGGCTGTAGATCAGGTCAAACAGCTTTTGGTCTGCTTTTGCCTTCTCTGCCATTTGCTTCGTCAGAGCCGCACCTTCTGCATCGTTAAAAGTAATCGTGATCTCACGTGCATCTGCCTTGAGTCCTTCTTCGGAGAAGGATACGTCTTTCTTGATGCTTACCTGGCTGTCTTTGATGCTGTCAGCATACAGCAAGGCATATGGAGTCATGACCGTTTTGAGTTCATCTTGGTTAAAATTGATCGCTTCATGTAAATCGCTATAGCTTACGAAGCGCTTCGGCAGTTCCTCGCCGCCCAGCTTTTCCTTAAGTGCATCGCGATCCTTTAGGTCCATATAAGCGTATTTAGAGTAAAACTCTGGCAGTTTGAAGCCCATCACGGAATCATTCATGAAGTATTCAAGAGTAGCCAGCTTTTTATCTTGTAGGTGAACTTCCAGGTTCCCGGATTGCTGATTTTTCTGTTCATCGATGTTGCTTTGCATTACGAGCTTTGCTTTGCCCAGCATGTCGAGAATTTTTTGTGCTTGCGGGTCTGGGATCGTTGCATCTAGGGCAATTTCACTCAACTCAGTGGTGGAGTGAACTGGTTTTTCCAGGTATGGCTTCATGTAGTCTTGGTATTCCCCGTAAGCTTTGGATGCGTCGCTTGAAAACTTCATCATGCTCTCCGCTTCCGCTTGCAGGTAAATCGTTTTTGCGCTCTTAAACAAATCGAACTTGGCATAGGCGGTTCCTAATCCACCCAGCACAACGACAGCCGCTGCCCCTGCGATCAGCCATACTTTTTTACTGCTTTTGCGCGGTGGGTTCACGTTTGTTGCGGTTTCCATCTTTTCTCTCCCCTTTTGCTCTCTCTTTGGTGAGTCCAATGTGCGTAATGATTTTGCGCACTCGATTTTGTATTGTACCATAAGGGGGATGAAGGGGAACGATTTCCAGTAAAATTCTTCAAAAAAGAGGAAGAAAGACCCAAATGGTTGCATTCTTCCTTCTTTTGTATGCATATAGAACAAAGAAAAAGCGACAGCAGGGGGGAGATCACGTGGATTTTCGCGTGCTGCAAACGTTTATGGTGGCGGCTACGACAGAAAATTTTCACCAGACAGCAGAAGCGTTGTTCATTGCGCAGCCTACTGTCAGCCAACATATACGACAATTGGAAAAGGAATTGGGGATCAAGCTGTTTGAACGGGTTGGCAAACGCGTTCGGTTAACGGCTGCGGGCAAACGCTACTTGCCACATGCAAAAGGACTCCTCCAACAGTGGCATAACAGTATGGAGGATTTGCAGGCTTGGAGACAGGGCTATCGGGAAAAGCTGCAACTGGCTGTTTCACCGATTATTGCCCGTGCTCGTTTTTCCCATTTGCTGCACCGTTACACCAAGCTCTATCCCGATGTAGATATCTCGATTAAAATTGTCGACTCCGTGGAAATTGGCCCGCTGGTTCAAAATGGACAAGCTGATCTGGGCTTAACCCGCATGGTGCCGGGAGAATTCCAGTTGTCTACTTATCTTTTGTACGAAGATCCTGTCGTTTTTGCAGTCCCTCACAGTGGCGGAGATATGGAGGCGCCCTTGCCTGATTGGGAGCAAGAGGTGCAAGCGAACCGTTTGTTGACCCACAATCACCCGGGTTACTGGGATGAGGTGCTGTTGCTTTTGCGTCAGAGGGGGCTTTCCTTGCGTACGATGGCTGTTTCGCAGGTAGACATTACAAAGCGATTCATCGAGGATGGATTAGGCGTTTCCTTTTTGCCTCGGACGGCTGTCGATCGGGATTTGTTTGAAAACCGCTTTATTGAACTGCCCACACCTGGACTTGTTTTGCCGAAGGTCGCTTCTTATTTGCTGGTACCCAAAGCAGGGATTAGCGAGCCAGCGCAGCATTTTATGGAAATCTTACATTCCTTGTATCCACCGATGCCGCTTGTTCTGTCAGGGGGACGGACATAGAAGATAACAAGCCTGTAAGGTAGAGGTAAGGTGAATCGATAGTTTTGATGAGCATATGTATGCTACACTCAACCCTGCTTAGAGACAGCAGGAGGGAATGACGAATATGCAGGCTGAACCAATCGCACAGAAGGATCGGATTTATTCTATTGATATTGTAAGGGGATTGGCATTGTTCGGTATTTTGCTGGTGAACTTGCCGGGCTTCATCATGTATTCGGAAGACGTTCGTATGCCAATAGAAGCAGGGATCGATGCATGGATTCGCTTAAGCTATGATTTATTCATTCAAACGAAATTTTTCGGCATCTTTTCGTTTCTGTTTGGCTTAGGTTTTTACATTTTTATGTCACGGGCTGAACAGCGTGGACAAAAAGTATTTCGTCTCTTCAGCAGACGGTTGTTCGCGATGTTTTTCATTGGTGTGATTCACGTCATTTTGTGGTTTGGAGATATTTTGACGGTGTACGCACTCCTCGGCTTTTTACTGATGCCATTTTATCGAAGAAAGCCTTCTACGATTCTAGCATGGGCAGCCAGTCTAGGAGGAGTGTACATGCTCACTCAAGGCGCGGCACTCGTACAGACGCTCAATGGTCAAGAAGTCTATTCGTTTGTAGCATCACTTCAGACGACACTGATACCGATCTTCGTGATGTTCCTGTTTGGTTTGTATGCGGGAAAACGTGGTTTGATTGCTCAAATTCGCGAGCATAAGCCGTTGTTGAAACGAATCGCTGCGACTACTCTCGCAATCAGTCTTCCGATCGCAGCAGGGATTGTGTGGGCGAGCGGCGTTGTCTTTGGTCCAAAGCTTGAACAGGTGAATAAAATATTGGTTGATCTGAGTACGCTGCCTATGGCGCTGTGCTTTATCGCCAGCTTGTTTCTGTTACTTGATCGTGAGCCGGCAAGGAAAATTCTCCAGCCGTTTGCTTACACGGGTCAAATGGGGTTAACGACTTATTTGGGTCAGACAGTCATCATGACCATTCTGATTCCTTTGTTCGGTATTACAGCAATGCCGCTCTCTTCTTGGTTTTTGCTCGCGTTGCCGATCTATGCATTTCAATTACTCGTAAGCTGGCTGTGGCTGAAGCGTTTTAATCGAGGGCCGATGGAAAAGCTGTGGCGTTTCCTGACATACGGACGTAAAAAGAAGACGGTTCCAGCTCCTGTTAATTGATTATAAAACGTGATCAATACCCCGTTTTTCTTCTATTTCCCTTCGCGATTATGAATCGATATACTGGAGGGAAAAGAGATGAAAATGGAGTGGTGATGATGACAAAACAACATCCTTTGGCTATCGGCTTGGATGGTATCGCCGTAGCAGAAACAGACCTTAGTTTGGTGGATGGGATTAATGGACTGCTGGTGTATCGCGGTCATTGGGCGCGTGATTTGGCTATTCACCACACATTTGAGGAAGTGGCACACCTGCTCTGGTTCGGACATTTGCCTAGCGAGCAGGAGTTGACTGATTTAAAAGATAAGTTCAAAGCAAACCGTGAGCTGCCGGAGCACGTAAAGGGAATCCTAAAGCTGATCCCGGCAGATGTAGATATGATGAGTGTACTGCGTACAGGCGTTTCGGCGCTGGGCAGTTCCTCGCACGGCTTCCCGCCGACGATTGATGAAGTGATTTCGCTGGCTGCCAAGATGCCGACAATCGTTGCGTATCGCTTCGCTTGTCTGGAGGGCCGCGAGCCGTTGGCACCGAATCCGGAGCTGGATCATACAGCGAACTATCTGTATATGCTCAAGGGCGAAAAGCCGAAAGCGGCACATGTTCGCGCACTGGATGCGTACCTGATTTTGACGCAGGAGCATGGCATGAATGCATCCACATTCTCAGGTCGTGTCGTTAGCTCGACCGAATCCGATCTGATTTCTTCCATTACGGCGGCAATCGGAACTCTGAAAGGTCCTTTGCACGGCGGAGCACCATCAGAAGTGACGGAGATGATCGAGGCTATCGGCACGAAGGAAAATGCAGAGCCGTGGCTGCGCAACAAGCTGGAGAGCGGCGGACGTTTGATGGGCTTCGGGCACCGCGTCTATAAAACGATTGATCCGCGTGCAACTGCTCTGCGCGTTGTTGCATCCGAGCTGTCGTCCAACGATCCGTGGTTCGATCTGGCGACACATGTAGAAAAAGTAGGCTTGCAGCTGCTGGAAGAGTACAAACCAGGCCGCAAGCTGAATACAAACGTAGAGTTTTTTGCCGCAGCTGTTATGCGGGCGGTTGGCTTGGACGACAATTTGTTTACACCGACATTTGCCGTGAGCCGTGTGGTCGGTTGGAGTGCGCACATTCTGGAGCAGGCAGGCAAAAACCGCATTATTCGCCCGCAATCCAATTACATTGGCACGATGCCAGAATAATTGAGACGTTTATCATGAAAGCTATCCGTTATGCGGATAGCTTTTTTTCGTGTTTATAAATGTGGCTGCGGTGGGGAGAAGAATATTTCCAGTCTAGGCTCCAGGCTCCGTCCTGCTGGGGGCTGAGACTGTCCGCTCCGAAGCGATTAGCGGGGAAACGCAAAAGTGGTAGCCGCTTCGTAGTATGGGCACGTTGCGTTTCTTTTGCCCGCTAATCGCTTCTCCGCTCGGTAGGACTCCACAAGTCGCTACGTCTGGAAATATTCTTCTCTGTCGTAACTAAAGACATTCTTCATTCTTTTAAGTCTTTTAAAATCGTAATAACACGGAAAGTTCGAAGAGGAAACAGGAGAAAAAAGCGAAGATCTTTGGTACACCGACCGAGACGGAATGCAAAAAGCGAAACACGCTCTTAAGCGTCCACCTCTGAAAAACATCCTGAAAGAACTACTTTGGACGCGGTTTCGCTTTTTGCATGGAGGCGGGCAGTGAATCCTTCAGCGGGTGGGACAAGAAGCTGAGCGTTTTCTCCTGTTTCCTCCCCACCACCACAGCCGGAAAAAAAGTATTATATCGTTTTCACAAAGTGCAACTTGGGATTGCAGATGGTGCTTACTTTTGGCATGATAATAAAAAAAAGTAAGGAGTGGAGCAAATGGCGTTGTTGTCTACCCCGTTTCAGTTTAAAGGACTTACCTTGAAAAATCGGATTGTCATGCCGCCGATGTGCCAGTACTCTGTGGATGCACACGATGGAACACCAACGGACTGGCATTTTGTTCACTACGTTTCTCGTGCAGTAGGCGGAACAGGTCTGCTCATCGTGGAAATGACCGATGTCGAGCCTGATGGCAGAATTTCCAACGGCGATTTGGGCTTATGGTCTGACGAACAGATTCCGGCGTATACACGAATTGTCTCCGAGGTTCATAAATATGGGGCCAAAATTGGCATACAGATTGCTCATGCTGGCCGCAAAGCGGAAGACGCAGAAGTGCCTGTATCGTCGTCCGCGATTGCTTTCCCAGGGGCGCGCTACAAAACGCCACGGGCGTTGACGACAGAAGAGGTTAAGCAAATGGTCGTCAAGTTCCAGGACTCAGCGAGACGTGCGGTGGAAGCCGGGTTTGACACCATTGAAATCCACGGTGCGCACGGATACTTGGTTCACCAGTTCCACTCCCCTTTGACGAATCAGCGTGATGATGAGTACGGGCGTGATAAAGCGCTGTTTGGCGTGGAAATTATTCAGGCGATCAAAGAGGTCATTCCAGCTGACATGCCGCTGATCATGCGCGTCTCTGCCGTAGAGTACGTGGATGGTGGATATGGGCTGGATTACAGCACGGAGCTGTGCCGCCGTTACAAGGAAGCAGGCGTCGATATTTTCCATATATCCAGCGGCGGGGAAGGACCGATTGGTTCAGCAGGCCGTCCAGGTGTTCATCCTGGCTATCAAGTACCATTGGCACGCGCAATTAAGCAGGCACTGGATGTCCCGGTCATTGCAGTCGGCAACCTCGATGATCCAAAAGTGGCGGAAGCATCGATTGGCAATGGCGATACGGATTTGGTAGCAGTCGGCCGCGGCATGCTGCGTGACCCTTATTGGGCACTGCATGCGATTCGTGAGCTGTCGGCGGATGAACTGCAGCCACCGCAGCAATATTCAAGAGCGTTTTAATCGGGTAAAAGAGCGAGGGGCTTTCCTTTCGACTGCATGAGTCGGAGGAGAGCCCTTTTTTACGGGAAGTCCCTTGACACTTTTTGACAGTCGATTTAAGATAAATGTCAGTCAGTACTGACAATCAGTTCCGGGAATGAGGATAGCAATGAGCAGCAGCAAAAGTCTTACAAGCAGTGAAAAACTGATGATAGCCGCAATCGATCTCATCGCGGAAAGAGGCTACAACGGCGTAACCACGCAAGAAATTGCTACTGCGGCAGGATTGAGCGAGAAGACGTTGTTTCGTCACTTCGGCAGCAAGCGGAATTTGCTCGAAAGCGCCTTTGACCGTTATCATTACACGGAAGGACTGACAAAGCTTTTCGCGGAGAAGCTTGTGTGGGATTTGCGCGAGGATTTGCTTTTAATCAGCCGAACGTATCACGAAATGATGAACCGCAATCGGAAGATGATTTTGATTAGCATTAAGGATGAGGCCCATTTGCCCGGATTCCGCGAGCGGACCCAAAAGCACCCGCGACAGTTGATGATACTGTTTACGGATTACTTCAAAGAGATGGGCAAAAAGGGCAAGATGATCCAAACGAATCCGGAGGCACAGGCGACTGCCTTCATGGTCATGAATTTCGGAGCGTTTTTGAACGATCTGGATGGCACTAGCAATTTTTCAGGGGTATCTCTGGAGGTATTTATCGAAGAGAGTGTAGAGGTTTTCGCTAGGGGTTTGACTCCCTAGTTTTTTTACCACTCGAATGTCAGTCAGTACTGACAGTCAATACGTGCATAACAAAGTGAAGGGGAAGATGCGGCATGGAAGCGACAAAAGCGCAGCAAAACAGGGACATATTAATCCGGATATTGATGTTTACCTTAGTCATATCCTCCATGAGTGCTTTGGTGTTTAACATTGCACTCCCCGAAATTAGCAAGGAGTTTGGTTTGAGCATTGCGCAGGTGAGCTGGTTATCGACCGCATATGGATTGTTATACGCGATCGGAACCGTGACGTATGGCAAACTGGCGGATCGATACAAGCTCAAGAATTTGTTGACGTTTGGACTCTTGGTGTTTACGGCTGGTTCGTTTTTTGGTTTGGTCTCCGATTCCTTTGCGATGGCCCTCTTTGGAAGATGCTTGCAGGCAGTAGGGGCGGCTGTCATTCCGGCTACTGCGATGCTCATTCCTTTGCGGTACTTCCCGCCTGAGCGCAGGGGTTCTGTTTTAGGAAGAACGGCAGTAGGATTGGCTCTTGGCGGTGCACTCGGTCCTGTAATCGCGGCGTTAATCGTCAGCTTTGCCCATTGGCGCTGGCTGTTTTCCATACCGCTCCTGATCTTGCTTACGCTACCGTTCTACCGCAAATATCTGGAGGATGAGGAGATCGCGTCTGGTGGGAAGTTTGATTGGGTGGGCGGTTCCCTACTAGCGATCAGCGTGACGTCATTGCTCTTGGGAGTAACGAATGGATCGTGGTGGTTTGCATTGGCGAGTTTGGTTACTTTGCTCCTGTTCGTCGTACGAATTCGTTCGGTAGCTGATCCGTTTGTACAGCCGAAGGTTTTTGCCAACAAGCAGTATACAATCGGGAGTCTAATGGCATTTCTTATAAGTGGAATGGGGATATCGCTTTATTATCTCAGTCCGCTGCTCTTGGCTCAGGTGCAGCAGCTATCGACGAGCTGGATCGGCTTTGTGATGGTTCCAGCGGCTATCGCTTCGGCATTGCTTGGTCGCGTGGGAGGAAAGCTCGCGGACAGGCGGGGGAATGTTTTTCTGTATTTCGTTGCGTCTAGTTTACTGATTGGCTGCTTTGGCTTGCTGTCGACTTTCACAAGTGCATCGGTTATAGGCATTGCGCTCTTCTTGATCCTAGGCAATGTGGGGCAGTCTTTTATGCAAATCTCGATGGCGAACTCGATCTCGAGGACGTTGACGAAGGAGCAGGCGGGAGTAGGCATGGGGATTTTTTCGATGCTGAGCTTCATTTCCATGGGGATCGCATCTGCGGTATACAGCAAGGTTATCGATCTGGGCGCGACAACCAATTGGAATCCGGTGAATCCGTATACGAGCGGCTTCATTTACAGCAATATTTATTTGATGATGGCCCTGATGCACGTGTGTCTTATCGTCTTCTACTACTTTCAGTTCGGTAGGGCCAAGGGACAAAGCCTTCTGGCAGATAGCTGACCTTTTGTTCACTCAGGCTTAATACAATATGTGGTAGACTAAAACAAAAAAGGAAGGGGGTTCCTGTTCGTTGCGAGAGCTATCTGCCATTCGTTTTACAGAGGGAGAGCCACTGTTCATCCAAATCTATCACTTTATCAAAGACGAAATATTGCGTAACCAAATCGCGTATGAAGAATTTCTCCCCTCGATCAGAAGCTGTGCGCAATCGCTTGCTGTCAGCAAAAATACAGTGGAAGTTGCCTATCAGCTACTGGTATCGGAAGGGTACATCAGCAGCATTCCGAAAAAAGGGTACCAGGTGACGTACAAAGCAGGACCTCCTTCCGGGCAGCATGCAGCGGAACGAGAAGACTCTCGTATACCGCCGATTCGCTATGACTTTCGCTATGGCAACATCGAGCTGGGGGCATTCCCTTTTCATCCGTGGAATAAGCTACGCAACAAGCTCATTTCCAACCATCAGCGCACGTATATGGTGGAGGGGCTGGCTCAAGGCGAATACGTCTTGCGAAAGGAACTCTCGAAATTGCTACATGAAACGAGAGGAGTCCTCGCCACCCCGGAGCAGATCATTATTGGAGCCACCCCGCAACAGTTGGTGTCGATTATCGTCCAGCTTTTGGACAGAGAGAAGCATGTGATTGGCGTAGAAAATCCGGGCTATGATGGTGCGAGAAATACGTTTCTCAACGGTGGCTACCGCGTACACGGCATTTCCTTGGAGGCAGACGGTGTATCCATCGAAGAGCTGAAGAGAAGCGGGGCTAGCATCATGTACGTGAGTCCTTCGCAGCAATTCATCAACAAAATGACGATGTCTTTGGAGAAAAGAAACCAATTGACCCTGTGGGCACAATCCTTATCGCATGCTTATTTGGTGGAGGATGACTACGAATGGGAGTTCAAATATCAAGAGAGCTACATCCCTTCGATTCAGAGTCTGTCTCCCCAAAAGGTTGTTTACATTGGGCGGCTCTCCAAAGCATTGCTGCCGCTCGTAAACGTCAGCTACGTCGTCCTTCCTTACGAGCTGTTATCGCGTTTTCACCAGCGTATGCCTGAATACGATCAGCCTGTTTCCCGCTTGGACCAGTTGACGCTAGCGGCGTATTTGTCCGATGGCTATTGGCATAGACACTTGCAGCACATGCGAAAAGACTACGTGGAAAAGCGAGAGGTGTTTCTTCAGGCGGTCGCTCGTTACATGGACGGACGTGTGGAAATAGAAGGGAAGGATACGGGGCTGCATGTATTTTTGACCGTAAAAAGTCAGCGTACGGAAGCGGAACTCATGGAGTGTGCCTATCAAAAGGGTGTAAAAGTCTACGGAACTGCCCGATACTGGCTGCATGATACAAGGGAGCATCCGACGGTTTTGCTAGGGTACGGAGCGCTGACCCCCGACGATATTCAGGAGGGCATTCGCTTGTTGGCTAGTGCCTGGTTCGAGTAACAGATCAGCTCTCTGTCCCACTCATCTTGAACGATCTGTCCCTTTGGCCTCAGACGGCTATCCATTACGATGGACAGGACAGCGACTAGAAAGGGTGGGAACAATGAAGTTTATTTTTGATCTGGACGGGACGATCTGCTTCAAGGGTCAACCGATCTCAACAAACATTTTGGATAGCCTGCTTGCACTCGAACAAGCGGGACATACCGTAGGCTTCGCCTCCGCAAGACCGTGTCGTGACATGCTACCTGTCCTCGATGAGCGGTTTGCCAACCATCTCCTCATTGGCGCGAATGGAGCAATGACACATCACCATGGAAGCTTGCAGGGCTGCGTGCCGATCCCGGATCGTTTGGCACATGAAATCATCAGCATTCTCGATGATTATCGCGCGCAGTATTTCATCGATGACTCGTGGAATTACGCACATAATTGTGTGTCGACCCATCCCTTTTTGAGCTATATCGATCCCAATCGGACAGCCAGCCGAGTAGACGTGGATCAACTGAATGCCGTGCTGAAAATCCTGATTTTATCGTGTGACCGTTATGAAGAATTGATGGCGAGAATCAAGGAGCTCGACGTCACGCTGCATTATCATTCGGCAGAAGGCATTCTCGACCTTACTTATCGGGGAGTGAATAAATGGGCTGCCCTGAATCGGTTCGATGTGGCAGGGGAGCCGTTCATCTGCTTTGGAAATGACATGAATGATTTGCCACTGTTTGAAAAAGCGCATCATTCCGTATTGATTGGCGAGTACGAACCGTTGCTTGCATTGGCAAAGGAAAAAATCGCCGTGGATGATCAAGTGGAGCAATCGATTGTCGCAAAATTGCGAGAGCTGGGCGAGATGTATGAGTTAGCTCTTCCGTAAACCGAAAAGGAGGCATCAAATAATGAATCCATTATTGGAGAAGAGACATCAGGCACTGCGCGAAGCAGAGACCAAAGCCGAGTTTTTATTTGCCACAATCGAAGAAAAGGGCATCATTCGCAGCGGTGTGACGGAAAAAGATATCAACAGGGAGATTTACGAGCTGGCCTTTCAATTGTTCGGGATCAAAAAATATTGGCATAAGCGAATTGTGCGAGCGGGAAGAAACACGCTGTTTCCGTACCGAGAAAATCCACCGAACTTGACTGTCTCTCCCGAGGATATTGTCTTTCTCGATTTCGGGCCCATTTTTGAGGACTGGGAAGCCGATCTCGGGCGGACGTATGTGCTTGGAAATGATCCGGTAAAACAAAAGTTGCGCGACGATATTGAAAAAGCGTGGGACGAGGGCAAGGCTTACTTTTTGTCTAAGCCGGATATTACGAGCAGCGAGCTGTTTACTTACGTGTGCGAGCTAGCTAAACAATATGGCTGGGAGTTCGGAGGGCCGCACGCAGGGCATCTCATCGGCGAATTCCCGCATGAAATAATTCAGGGGGAGGATATCGTCAACTATATTCACCCTGACAATCACAAGCCAATGAGTGAGCCAGATCATAACGGACACCCACGAGATTGGATCTTGGAGGTTCATTTTATTGATCGGGAACGAGAAATTGGGGGATTTGTAGAGAAGCTGTTGACGGTAGAGTAACAAGAAATAAGAAAACGCCTTTTCCAATCAGGAGAGGGCGTTTTCTATGTAACTTTTCTTTGGCTAACTAATACATCACCATGTTCCCGGTCTTTTTCATATGCTTCTCCGCTTGCTTCAACAACACGACGGTCGCTGTCACGAGCACCAGCAGAACAGCGGCTAGAAGTCCCATACTCGGCAGCATTGTTTGCAACGACGCTCCCTCCATCAGCAGCTCGCGAATCAACTGAAGCGCGTAGGTCAGGGGAAAGCAAAAGGAAATGACCTTGGCCCAAACCGGAAAGGCCATCGGGGGCAGACGGACACCGGAAAAGATCAGCATCGGCTCATCCAGCACGGTGTACAGAAAGCTCGAATCGCGTGAAAACAGAAAGAGCACACAGAGAAAGCCGCCCCAGACGATGGCCGATACCAGCAAAATGAGGAAGGCAAGTGGAGGTGCCCACCAGCCGCTCAGCTGAATGCCATCGACAAAAAACAAGGCTAACAGGACAAAGCAAAAGAACAGCCAGACCCCCTCGATCAGCGAGGAAAGCGAACGCCCATACAGAAAAGCGAGCCGGTTGACCGGGCTGATGAAGATCATTTCCATGGTTCCTGCTTGCCGTTCGAAGCTCATTTGCCATGACGACTGCACCAGGCACCAATAAAAGATATAGCCTAAATAGCCAGTCAACAGGAACAGCGGCAACTGTTCGTAGCTGATGAACCGGGCTAGCGGGGAATCAGCTCCCATCCGGAACGGAGCAAACGAATAATACGCGGTAACGAAATTGATGACGGGCCAGACCAAGAGCGAGAAGTAGATCATTTTGCTGTGAAACGAATGGCGATGCTCCTTGATGATTTCGGCCAAAAGCAGGCTGCCTAGCTGTTTCATGCGCCCCTCCGATCTGCCATGTGCAGGATGACGTCCTCCAGTGATGGCTGTTGCGTGGAGAGACGCAAGACAGGGGATTGGTGAGCAGCCAAGAGGGAAAGCAGCGGAGTCGTCATATCCGTTTTTCCCCGTAACGTCACTTCCCAGGTCTGCTCGTCTGTTTCTGCGATTTCACGCGAGCCGCCGTAATCATGAGCCAGCTGGCGCAGATCGTAATCGAGCGAGTCGGAAAGAGCGGGGATCACTACCTGCAAGGCGGTATCCAGGTGGAGCGATTTGGTCAGGTGCTCCGGTGTATCATGCGCTACAAGTCTTCCTTTATCGATGATGTATACCTCGTCGCAAAGCTCTTCTACCTCATGAATGTAGTGGCTGGTCAACAGAATGGCTTTTCCATGCTGAGAAGCGAGCTCACTTACATGCTTGCGAAGCTGTCGGGCGATGGGGGCGTCCAAGCCGAGAGTCGGTTCGTCAAGGAACAGGTAGCTCGGATCATTGATCAGGCCGCGGGCGATTTGCAGTCGCTGCTTCATGCCTTTGGAATAACGCTCGACAGGGGTGTTGGCCGCCTCATACAGGCCAACCTGCAAGAGCAATGAATCGATCCGATTGCGCAAGGCCTGCCCTTGCAAACCGTACAGACTGCCGAAGTATTGCAGGTTTTCTCGCCCTGTCAGCCGCCAGTACAGCATGCGCTCGCCCCCTGCGATCATGTTGACCTTGGCTTTGACGAACCGATCGTCCTTTACCACGTCATACCCGTCTACCGTGATCGTGCCGCTGGTTGGGGTGAGCAGTGTGGAGCACATCTTGATCGTTGTTGTTTTCCCTGCGCCATTAATGCCTAACAATCCAATGATTTTGCCGGGTACCATGCGAAAAGACAGATCAGCGACTGCCTCGACCTCTGTCCATTGCTGGCGAAACCAGTCTTTTTTCTCCTTCACCCGGTATACCTTCCGTACATTTTCTGCAATCAACATGATCCTTGTCCTCCTCGTTATCCAAAAATCGATTCCATGACGCGTTTTTCCATCCGACGTATACCCCACACCCCGATGACGAGATAGATGAGGGACAGGGCTGCCATATGAAACAACTGTGGGGAAACAGCATGCAGCGGCGCTCCTTGAATCACGCATTGCCGAAAAGCATCCAGCGCAGGCGCGAGCGGCATGATGAGACCGAGCGGTTGCAGCCATTCAGGCAAGTACGGAATCGGAAACGTCACCCCGCTGACAAAGGCCATCACGGCAAACAGCGTGTTTTGTGTGATGTACGTATCGCGGAACCAAAGCATGAGACTGCCTAATACGAGCGCCTGGCAAAAGAAAGCCCCTGTAGACAATATCCAGACAAGGACGGCGCTCCATACGTTTGTATGAGAGAGCGTGAGTCCGAACAACGCCCCTACAAGTACAATCACCGAAAATTCAAACAAAGTACGCATGAGCTGTTGGGCGACATTCCCCAAAAAGTACCCCCTGCGCAAGGACGGAGTGAGCAAAACCGCCTCCAAGGTCCCTTCCCGTAGCTCCGTAATGAGTGAGCGGCTGACATTCATCAAGGTCGAGACGGCAAACGCATAAAAAGCTCCGCCGAGGATGGCGTACGACAAGTAATCGGATGAGCCGGTGAGATGTGCGAAGTTCTCGTCCAACTGCCCGGCAAATACATAGTGATAGGCGAAGAAGGCGAACAGCACCGTATACACCCCGGAAAAAATGTGGCCGATGACAAACGACCACGGATAGGCACGAATCATTACGCGGGTATTGCGGATAAAGGTAGCTTTGGCAACATGAAGCACGTTATTTCCTCCGTTCTGGGGGATGTGATGAAGCAGGTGGAAAGACAAGGCCGGGAACAGGCATATCGATGAACTCATGCAGATCGACAGCGAGTTGTTCCAGCCGTGATGCAATCGCGCGGTAAAACACATACCGTCCCCGCCGTTCACTCCAGATAAAGCCTGTGTCTACCAACAGATTCAAGTGCTTGTTGACGGCAGGCTCACTGATGTTGTGCAGGTCAGCCAACTGCTGCGTGCAGTAAGGATGAGCCAATAACGATTTGAGAATCGCCGTCCGCGTCGGATCACTGAACACCTTCATTTTGTTGATGAAGTCAGCGGGAATCACCGAGGTGGATCTGGTGCCGGGAACGTCAACGGATAAGCCCACCGAGATGTGGTTATCGTAAATGCCGAGCAACAAATGCGGCGAGACAAAAGTAGAGACACGCAAATGGATACGAGCTAGCTCCGAATAGCCAAATGTGTACGTTTTTGCTTTATGAAATTGCAAGAAGTCTTCGTGCACCTTCAAGCGCGGGTGTACCTGCGACAAAAAAGGAATCGGATCAAGCTTGATCTGCTCTTGTGCTTCATGTACGGCGCGGACGAGCCATGGTTCAATCCGCCGTTCTTCTGTCTGGAAAATAGGCAGGTAGTCGTAGCAAAACTCCAGAAAACTGCGCTTGGTCGAGAGTGGATGGCGCAAAAGCTCCCGATGCTCCGGTTTTAGTTCATCAAAAATCTCGTCCGTACGTCCTTGCATCCAAGCGTGAAGTTGTCTGGGATGATAGACGGGACCGATCATGAGTTGGGCAAACTCGCCTGCATCCATCGCCTGTACACGCTCCAATGCGGCCTCAACAGAATGCTCAAAGCACTCCTCCCAAGGCGCCAGGAAGTCCATGGCATCGAGAAACTGATTGGACATGGAACTAAAATAGTGAAGCTTTTTCAAGAGCGGGGCAGGTAAAGCAGTGAGCAACTCCTCCGCCCAATGCAAGCGGGAGGTGTGATGCTCCGGCTTGGCAAGCACATGGAGACTTAAGAAAAACTCATAGCCGGGTATGTATGCGACATGAAGATGCTTACGCAGCCAGTCAGGTAAATCTTGCACCGAGCATCCTCCTTTCTTGTTCAATTAACCATCTGGTGAATTCAATTTGAGAGTGGGCAAAATTGAAGAAATTATGCCGGAGGGGCATCTCGATGTCAAGAGAAAAAGAAAACAACCACGGCTAACGGGTAGCACGTGGTTGTGGAACGGTATTACGTTTCGGAAAAACGAGGGCCGAGCGTCTGCACGGCTTGCTGCATTGCTGTCAAATCCGCTTCGGGAAGCGACTGCTCCTGATAGCGATATTGCTGATAGTAACGTGTGATGCGAGCAACTGCATCCAGCTGGCCTGCATCTAGCAAGGACTGTTCGCGCAGGCGATTGAAAAACTCTTGGGGTGTCTCATGCAACTCGATTGGCATCCCTTGCTTCTCCATGAGGACGAGGAATTGATAGTAGGCGTACCTGGTGGGATCATCCTCTGGGCCAACGGGCTGTTTGAACCATTTAGCAGAGTCTTCCTCAGCACTTTCTTTACTGGAAGAGGGGGGAACAGTGGTTAACACAGTGTTTTGTGCAGCCGCCACTTCTTTTTCCCGCGTAATCGTCCCTTTGAAGCGCTTCTTCCATATGTATCGGCCGAGCAGGATCACACAGGTGAGGATGAAGGCAATGATTAAGTATGGCTGCAGAACAGAAAAGAGTGATTCTCCGAGCTGTATCTGTACCGCGGGATTATCTGCTTTTTGCCCTGTACTTTCCATGAGTATCTTCATGCCTGCCTGTTTTTGGTTCGCCCTCTCGTACAAACGTTCAAACAATTCCACAATGAAAATAAGCACAGGCTCAAAGAGCGTATACAGTCCAGCGCTGACAGGTCCTTTTATCCAACTCCAGATCCAATAGAGGAGACCAAGTACGATAGAACCGCCAGCCAAATAACCTGCGATCAAAAGAATACGAGTGCCAAGCACTTGGCTGCCGAGTAGCAAGCTAATGCGAGCAGGCAGCCTCGTAGAAAGCGATCCTTCCCGCAGCACGAACGCCACAATCGCCATCAAAATATAGCTGAGAGTAATGAGGACGAGCATGGAAAAAGAGGCTGCGAGCGAATAGGAACCCGGGTCAACGATAGAGGTGTAAAGTACTGCTATCACGAGCTGTAACAAGCCCGCCATCAGCGCCAGAACAAATCTGCGTTGCAGACTGTCATGTCGATAGCCTTCCGATGCAGCACTTTGTACTCTCCAAAAATAAACAGCAGCCAGTATAAGCGCGATGAGCCAGGAATCGTAGAGATAGAAGCTGCCCATTCCTATGACAAACACAAGGGGATACAGCAACAGATGGAGCATAAAGCGACCGCCACCACTATGGTACAGCCAGCTTCCCGCCATGAGCAGGATCGCTGCGACTAGGCAAAACGAGAGCAGTTGACCAAAGCCTGCTGTCATATACCCAAATAAGATCAGGAAAACGCCCGTCAGCATGGCCTCCAGCCAAAACGCGAGCGTCCAGCGGCCCATCAAGGAGAGTGTCATCCCATCATCACGCTCCTTTTTTTCAAGCGAGCATGCTCAAAACGCTGGATGGTGACAGGGTCAGAAGAAATATCCAGCACCGCAACCTGATGACCGCGTTGAACAAGGCGCTCCGCCGAGGCTTGTACAGATAGGTCCATTCGTGGTGTCACAATGAGAATGGCTCCCTTCCCAGGTGCCCCCTCTAACCGGCGAAGAACAGTCGTCAGTGGCGTTGTCACAAAATGATGGATTTGCGCCAGTTGAGTCATGACGTGCAGGTGGTGCGCCTTACCACTTCCCGCAGGCAAATGAAAATGCTCACGTCCTCGTTGCTTCACCGTGAGGTACAGTTCGTATCCGACTGATTTTCTCCTGCACAGGCCAGCCAAAGCCGCAAGACACGAGATCGTCCGTTCATTGGTGGTATCGTTGTACTTTTGCATCATCGGTTCATAGGAGGGCAGGATATGCCCGACGATTCGCCAGTTCGGATGGGCTGTATACTCGAAAAGACGCGTCTCTAGTGAGCCTGTTTTGGCGGTTGCCTTCCAATGGATATGCTTGAAACGGTCGCCTGGCATGTACGACCGAACGCCACGCTGAAAAGTGACATCGTCCTGTTGGCGCTGACGAGAAAGCCGATTCCCGTCCGGTTCCGTTTCAGCGAGCACGACGGGAGAAAGAACAAGAGGCAACGGATAGACCAGCAAGGAAAAGGAAATCGACAATGTCATAGCGGTAGGCTCCTCGCCCAATAACGGCAATGTCTCGGATTGAACATCCGTCAGCCAGACCGTGCCTCGCTTGTTCGGGATGAGAATCAAGGTGCGTGTGGCACTTTGTCGCATCGGCAGATCAAACCGCAGGCGAACGCTCGTCCGATGATTGAGGATTCGCACCTCGTCTGCACCTTCCACAAAGACATGCTCCGGCAGTGTGAAGCGAAGCCAGGTAGCAGGCAATGGTAGCCACGAATGATTATGCAAGCGAACTGTAACGTGCACGGGTGTCCCTGACAGGACACGCGTTTGATCACTGGACCATTCGAGTGACACCCATTTGGACATGGACTTGACCCACCAATCTTGTGCAGCGGGGAGAAAAAAGAAAAAGCCCCCAAACAGAAAGAAAAACCAGTGGCCGGAAAAAACGGCGAAGAGCAGCGATACAAAACCGATTACGTGAAAGGTTTGCTTGGTGATCATAGCGCTACACGCTTTCTTCGACGGGAGCGGGGACGCTGGTCAAGATTTGCTCCACGACTTCCTGCTCTGTCACATGCAGCTCTGCTTCCATGGAGAGGCGAATGCGGTGAGCTGCCAAACTTGGGAACACCACTTTCACATCATCCGGCAAGACATAAGTACGACCAGAAACGAACGCGTAAGCCTGAGCGGATCGCAACAGGGTGAGCATGGCGCGCGGACTAATGCCCACCTCAACAGAACGATGCTGGCGAGTCGCTTCCGTCAGATCGATGACATAGTCTTCCACCGGTTGGCTGACATGAACGGTCGTGACCTCGCGTTGCAGAGCCGCAATTTGCTCGACAGTGATGACCGGCTCGACGGCCTCTAATGGGGAGCCACTGCGGAATCTCCGCAAAATTTCTTTGGCATCCTCTCGCGTACCGTAGCCAAGAGACAGCTTGAAAAGGAAGCGGTCCAACTGTGCTTCCGGCAATGGATAGGTTCCTTCCGATTCAATCGGGTTTTGGGTAGCAATGACCAGCATGGTCGATGGAAGTGGCAGGGTGACGCCTTCGATCGTAACTTGGCGTTCCTCCATGCATTCCAGCAAGCCGGATTGAGTCCTGGGAGTGGCCCGGTTTATTTCATCTGCGAGCAAGACATCCGCAAAAACAGGTCCCTTGCGCAGTTCGAATTCACTTGTTCGCTGATTGAATACGTGTAGACCGACGACATCAGATGGCAGTAGATCCGCAGTAAATTGCAGGCGGTTGTAAGAGCCGCCAATCGCTTGCGCCAATGTTTTGGCAAGCACGGTTTTTCCCATTCCGGGCAAGTCCTCCAGCAATACGTGACCACGGGCGAGCAGGGCCGTTACCAATAGGCGGATCTGGCTTTCCTTGCCCACGATGACGCTGCTGATAGCATGCTGAAGGTTATCCAATGTCGGATGAGTCATGAAAATTCTCCTTTTCCCATTCAAAATTTAGGAGTCATACGGTTTTTATTATATATGGAATATCCTGTTAGTTACAAATTTTCGAAATAGTATTCCCGCCAGCGCGGCAAGCACGATGACGGCGCCTACAGAGATGTAAAGAGGGCGAATCCCTACCTGATCGCTCAGCTGTCCACCAAGCCAAATACCGACGGGCATCGTCGCACGCACGATGAGTAGGCGGACAGACAGTACACGCCCCATTAGCTCGGAAGGAACGTGAAGCTGATACAGGCTTGTGCTATGTACTTGGAAAAAGGGAGCAAACAGACCAGCCAGTAGTTCGACGGTGATTGCGAGCCAGAGGTCATGGGTAAAGCCTATCGCAACAAAGCTTGAGCCGCCTAATACCAGTGATCCCAACATGATCAGGGGTTGCCCAAGGCTGCTACGGAAGCGAGGCACGAGCAAAGAGCCGAAGAAATATCCCAAAGGATACCCAGCCAAAAACAAGCCTACATGAAACGAAGTGCCTTGCAGCTCGCCAGCTACAAAAGGCAGGTTTAGTACGAGTGTGACTCCGACAGCAAATTGGACGAGAGCTGAGTACAGGCCAAGCCAGAGCAAAAGGGGCTTCTGCCAAAAAATCGCAAGACCGGCCTTAAACATAACGAGCCACGATTGCTTCTTGTTGGCGGTATCTGCTGGGGCGATTGGACAAAGAACCAGAAAGAAACTGCTGAGTGCATAGCTGATCGCGACCAATGCGAGTACAGACTCACCACCGATACTCGCCACGAGAATCCCTCCCAACGGAGGTCCTGTAATCAAGGCAATTCGTAGGACACTATCCAAATAGGCATTGGCTTGGAGGAGCTGCTCTCTTTTGACCAGAGCAGGGAGGAGCGACTGGCTGGCTGGCACATACAGCGGTTGAACGAGACCGTTGATCAAGGCAGTGAAATACAAAGGCCAGAGTGATTCTGTCCCGGAAGTAATGACCGCAAAGGACAAACAAAACGCAGCAGCTCGCATCCATTGAGAAAAAATCATGACACGCTTCTTGTCGAATCGGTCGATGTACGGTCCGGCAACCAACTGAATCGCTAGCGACGGCAAGAAATACAGCAGCCACATCTGTCCGACCGCACCTTGTGAGCCTGTTGCCTGATAGATTAACCAGCTATTGGCGAGGGTACCGAGTGAGGCGCCGAGTTCTGATATGAGCTGACCGAAAAGAATCCAACGATAAGAACGCTGCTGCCAGACAGAGGCTTGTACCGCGGTTTGGTTCATGGGGTGCTCCTGTCCAGGAATTCATCCCACATCAGGGGGAGCTTGTCCAGCGTATGACGGCGGAGTCTGTAACGGGAGCCTGCCGTTTCAACGAGATGGGCAGACCGCAGCATGGACAGGTGATGGTGCACTGTCGATTTCGCCATGGAGAGTTGATCTGTTATCTCTTGCAGACTCAGGTCCTTTTCCGCCAGCATTTTGACCATGCGCAGCCTATGCTCATCACCGAGTGCTTTTAAGGCTTGCACCAGTGAAGGGGGTGGCTGATTAGGATCTACAGCATCGTGCAAATTTTCGTCGGCAACAGGGTAATAAAAAATTTTCGTCCCGACAGCATCAGCCTGTACGGTCCACGGGCGATAGATCGCTTGTGGAATCAGCAGTACGCGTGTCACGGCAGGCTCAGGGAGGTAGCTCGATCCCGTCGCATACTCCACTAAGGCTTCCGGGTTGAGCTTTCCTAGCTTGCTTTGCTTTTGCGACCAATCCCTTTCTAGCATGCGAACGATTTCTTCCTCACGCGGCTTGATATGAATGATATACCAGCCTTCCATCAATCGGAGAATATGACTCCGCAGCTCTTCTGCATCAACGGAAGTAATATGACCGATATACGCTTCAAAAAAGAGGTGCGCACGGCACGCTTCCTGCAACACGGTGCAATCCTCCTTGTTTCCTTGTGCAGCCTTTCGACGTGCTTCCTGCATATTTTCACCTAGATAAGGGAGGGCCTCATATCGGAGCTGTTCTGTTGAGAGCTCTCTGACATAGGAGAGAAATGAATCCACATCTGTGAAAGGGCAAAGATCGAGCAGTTGCAAAAGCGTCTTCCACGTGTTGTGCTCCTTCGCATAGTCGACTTCTTGCCGTACAGAAGGTGACAGCTCGTCCAACAGTTGACGCCAGTAGGCAGGAGGGTGTTCCATCGTGTGATGCAATTGATCGTAGGTAGCGGCAGCGATTCCCAAGGCTGCTTCGAATAAAGGAGAATACGAGATCTCCACGCGATATGTTGTCCGTTCACTTCCGATATTTAAAACTTTCACGTCTATCCACTCTCCCAAAATTTTCTTGAATGATAGTATTATAAAAACATCGAATGAAAAGTTCAATTATTTTCGAACGAAAATAAAAAAGTAAAAGAAGAATCACAAACCTCTATCCAAAGAGATCACGTGATTCTTCTTTCCTTGTAAAGGTATGGTTAACCTACCGTAGATAATTGCAACGCACGCTGCAAGGCTTGCTCCAGATCAGAGATGATATCGTCGATTGATTCTGTGCCGACGGAGAGGCGAATGAGTCCCGGAGTCACTCCGGCTGCTGCCTGCTCTTCTTCTGTCATTTGCTGATGTGTTGTGCTAGCTGGATGAATGATGAGTGACTTGGAGTCCCCGACATTTGCGAGATGGGAGAACAGCTTCACTGATTCGATCAATGTTTTTCCTGCCTCAATGCCACCGCGAATTCCAAAGGTCAGGATCGCGCCAGCACCTTTTGGCAAATATTTTTGTGCCAATTCATGCTGGGAGTCTGACTCCAGCCCTGGATAGCTCACCCACTCTACGGCAGAGTGATTGGTGAGGAATTGAGCTACTGCCAAGGCGTTCTGGCTATGCCGCTCGATGCGCAGATGCAGTGTTTCTAATCCTTGCAGGAACAAGAAGGAGTTGATTGGGGCGACAGCCGCTCCGATATCGCGCTGGAGCTGGACGCGCGCCTTGATAATATAGGCGAGTGGACCGACTGCCTCTGTATAGACGACACCATGGTAGCTTGGGTCAGGTGTAGTCAGACCTGGGAATTTTCCGTTGTTCCAGTCGAATTTTCCGGAGTCTACGATGATACCGCCAATTGCTGTTCCGTGGCCGCCGATGAATTTGGTGGTGGAATGCACGACAATATCGGCCCCGTGCTCAAAAGGACGGCACAAAATCGGAGTCGCGAAGGTGTTGTCCACGATCAAAGGCACGCCATTTTCGTGGGCAATATTGGCGATCGCCTCGATATCAGCGACATCAATGCGCGGGTTGCCGATCGTCTCGCAGAACACGGCTTTTGTTTTTTCATTGATATAGGCACGGAAATTTTCCGGATTGGATTGATCAGCAAAATGAACCTTGATACCGAGGCGGGGAAGAGTGTGGGCGAACAGGTTGTAGGTACCACCGTAGAGGCTGCTGGAAGCGACGATCTCGTCTCCTGCATGCGCAATATTTAAAATGGCGAATGTAATGGCAGCTTGCCCGGATGCGGTCGCGAGTGCGCCTACACCACCTTCGAGCAGGGCAACACGCTTCTCAAACACATCCTGTGTCGGATTCATGATGCGTGTATAGATGTTCCCAAACTCTTTTAAGCCAAACAGGTTGGCAGCATGCTCCGTATCACGGAAAACGTAGGAGGTCGTCTGATAGATCGGAACAGCACGTGAGCCTGTTACAGGGTCAACCTCCTGTCCACCGTGTACCGCAAGTGTTTCTGGCTTCCATTGTTGTTGATCGGACATGTCCATCTCTCCTTTTACTATGGGAAATCGGCTAATAAAAAACGGAGCATTCTCCTGAGAAGAAGAAGGCTCCGATCATGCACGGGCTTGTGTTCATCTCTCAGAATCACTGGATTCTGCAGGAATTGGCACCATGCAGCTAGTCTGCTGGTTGCCGGGTTTCGTAGGGCCTGTCCCTCCACCGCTCTTGATGAGAAAAGTTGTTGTCGTAATTGTATGAAAATATCCCCTCGCTGTCAACGCATAATAGGAAGTTATCAGGGAGGTTTTTATGTATATATAGATTCACTCATGCCATTAATTTGTAACGCTTTTGCCTCAAGCTGTTCACATCCCGTGTGGCTACTGTCGCAGCCAAATAGGAGATAATGGTAGAAAATAGGGAGCATGGATGTATGGTGAAGCCAAGTGCTCTTCGCGTTAGAAAAGTAAAAAAGCGTGTGATATCATGGAGGTGGTTACAACTGATCTGATCGTACATATAGGAGGATAAATAGCGATGAGCCATGGAGTAAAGGAAATGACACCACAAGAGCTGTTGGAAAAGCTGGAAGCCAAAGAGGAACTGCAAGTCATTGATGTACGTGAAGTAGATGAGTGGAATGCAGGTCACATTAAAGAGGCTAAGCTGATCCCACTCGGCTTTTTGCCGCACCGTATCGATGAGCTGGATAAGAACATTCCGATTGTGATGGTTTGCCGCAGTGGTGCCAGAAGCAATACAGCTACAGAGTATTTGAGTGCACAAGGGTATGACGTGGCGAATATGGTTGGCGGCATGCTCGCATGGCCAGGTGAAGTGGAACAGTAAGAAGGTATAGAAACAGTGTGAATGCCTCCCGTGTGTAATCAGGAGGCATCTCGCATGGGACAAGCAGGGAGGAAGCAACCCGTGAGTGAAGGAACACAATTGCAGCAGGAATCTGCGATGAAAAAACATTGGTTTCCTGTGTTAGCTGGTATTATCCTTTTGGCTATCGTCGGAGTATTTGGTTATAAGTATATGACAGAAGAGAAGATCGAAGTGTTGAAGCCCATCGCGGACTTCACCTTAGACAACAGTGACGGAACAACCTATACATTTAATGAAAGTGCTGGCAAAGTACGACTGGTGGAGTTTATGTTTACCAAGTGCCCGGATATTTGTCCGGCGACTACGTACAACATGGCCAAGCTGCAAGATCAGTTGAAGGAAAAGGGACTGTTCGGAGACAAAGTAGAGTTTATCTCCATTTCCTTTGACCCTGATAACGATACGCCGGAAGTCTTGCAGGAGTACGCAGCCAAGTTCAAGGCAGATCAGAGTAGCTGGAAGTTCCTGCGAGGGGACGCTCAGGCTGTAGAGAAAGTGACGAAGGATTTTGGTCTGATGGTCATGAAGCAGCCAGATGGTTCTTATGCTCATACGGCTCGCATGTTCCTTGTGGATGGAGATGGAAACATGCGCCGCGCGTACGGGATGGCAGCTGACATGGACATGGAAGTCATGATGAAAGAGATGGAACAGCTCGCTGACTAGCGAGTCTCCTCATAGGAGATGTTTACGACATCTTCTGTCTGATTCACGAATTCAATATGAATGAGTAACGCCCACCTGCGATTGCCTTCTTGAAGCAAGAGCTTAAACGTCTCTTCTGACGTGGTGGGCGTTTTTTGTTTTCGTCCGACATGAAGGTAGTCCACAATTTGAGCGTTTGGATATCGCTTCATCGTCTCCTGCATCGCGAGCCTGCCCCATTTTGCATAGGGAGGCTGGGCATAGGTAGGGAACGGCTGAAAGAGGAACAGGAAAAGTACAGTGGAGAGTAGGGGCATCATGTTCCGATAACAAAATAGGCGACGAGCGGCTTGCACTTGCGTATCCCTCTCCTTTTCGAAATGGTTTGCCATGTATTTTGAAGACTTTTCGGAATATCATTCGTAGAAAATAATGACAATGAAATGCGGGAGGTTTTCGATGCATTACTTGCTCATTCCCTTATTTGGCCTTCCTATTTTGGTGGGGGTTCTTGCAGCCATTTTTCAAAAGCCTCCTTTCTGGAAAAAATGGGGGCTCACGATTGCTTCTGCCGTATTGATTTACGGAGGCTGCTTCGCTGCGAATGTATATTGGCAAATGAAGTATGGCATTCCGGTGTTACCCACGGAGTCCGACTTGGAGGTATTTTTATACTTTTGTATCCTGTTGGTGTTTGTTTGTATCCTCATGTATATTGTTTTTTTGATCATGATGAGAAAACAGTTTTGGAAAATGAACCTCGTTTTTCTATGCACAGCTTTTGGTTTGTTTAGCTTTTTTGCTGCTGCTTTTTTAGGCATGGGGCCCTTTTTGAAAAAGGCGGAGTACGTCACCGTCGTACAAAAAGCAAAAGACCAGTGGAAAGCGGCGAAGATGGACAATGAGAAGCCGATTGATCTCGCCATCGTATACAGCAGACAAGACTGTACCAAAAATTGTGCTGGGTATCCGTATACTAGTCTGATCCTGGTACGGAATCAGTCGGATCAGCCGTTGGAGATCGACTTGAAACTGCGATTGCAAAACAAAAGTGGCGCCGTGTTAAAAGAAAGCGAAGCCGTACCACTAAAGCTCTCTTCAGGAGAAATTACGGAGGTATGGACGGGCGATTCCTATGCAAAGCATGACTTTTGGGCGAGGGCAAGTGTCGTTACCGATGAACGAGTTACCGACTTGGAGTATCAGTATTCGATTATTGACCGAAGATGAATGTGTGGAATAGTCAAGACTGGGTGAAACGAACGTCTTACGTTGTGATATAATAAGAATGGCATGCTTGGTTCGGGTTCCCATAATCATGCACGACGATGTTAGGAGGAAAGAGAGTGAGCGACGTTAAGATTTTCGCGATGGGCGGCCTCGGCGAGATCGGAAAAAATATGTACTGCGTCGAGTATGAGGACGAAATCATCATTATTGACTGCGGGGTAAAGTTCCCCGAGAATGAAATGTTTGGTATAGATCTGGTTATCCCGGATATTTCTTATCTGAAGGACAACCAGCATAAGATAAAAGCACTTTTGTTGACGCACGGACATGAGGATCACATCGGAGCGATTCCTTATATTTTACGGCAAATCAAGGTGCCGATTTACGGTGGTCGTCTGACCCTGGGCTTGGTCAAGGCGAAGCTGGAAGAGCACCGTTTGCAAAATGAAGTGAAGCTGATTCCAATTTCGGAAGATACGGAAATTCCTTTTGCCAAGCTGAAGGCGACATTCTTCCGTACGAACCACAGTATTCCGGATTCCCTGGGAGTTGTGCTCTATACACCTGAGGGAATGGTCATTCACACGGGTGACTTCAAGTTTGACATGACACCAGTTGGCCAAACAACGGAGTACGGAAAAATTGCACGCATTGGTGCGAGCGGAGACGTCTTGACGCTTTTGTCCGACAGTACGAACAGTGAGCGTCCTGGATTTACGATGTCGGAGAGAACGGTAGGGGAAGGGATTCTCGATGTGGTACGCAAAGCGCGTGGACGCATCATCCTGGCTACCTTTGCTTCCAACGTGCATCGCCTGCAACAAGTGGTAGACGCTGCCGAGCAATGCAATCGCAAAGTGGCGGTTATTGGTCGCAGTATGGAAAAGGTTTTCTTGATTGGACAAGAGCTGGGTTACATCCAAATGCCAGAGGGCATGTTGATTGATATTAAGCACATCGACAACTACGCGGACAACCAAGTGCTGATTATTTGCACGGGTAGTCAAGGTGAGCCGATGGCAGCGTTGACCCGGATTGCTTCCGGATCGCACCGTACTGTTTCCATTTATCCAGAAGATACGGTTATCATTTCCGCATCCCCGATTCCTGGGAACACGATCAACGTCAGTCGCACGATAGACAAGCTGTACCGTGCAGGTGCCAACGTGGTATTGAGTCATGCGTTTGACATCCACGCATCTGGACATGGCAGCAGTGAAGAATTGAAGCTCATGCTCAACTTCATTCGTCCGAAATATTTCATCCCGATTCACGGGGAATACCGGATGCTCAAGACTCACTCCAAGCTGGCTCAACAAGTTGGGATCGAGGAGAGCAACATCTTTATTATGGACAACGGCGAAGTGCTGAATTGCAACCGCGAAAAAGCGTGGCTCAGCAAAGTACAAGCAGGGATTGTCCTCATTGATGGCAGTGGTATCGGCGACGTCGGAAATATCGTTCTGCGCGATCGCAAGCATTTGGCTGAGGATGGCTTGATGGTCGTGGTTGTCAGCCTCGATATGAAGAACTTCAAAATTTTGACGGGCCCAGATATCGTGAGCCGCGGCTTCGTTTACGTACGCGGTTCGGAATCCTTGATTCAGGAAGCGACACAGCTCGTTCGTGGGCGTCTGCAGGAAGCATTGGATAAGAAAATCAAGGAATGGTCTGAGCTGAAGTCACAGATTAATGAAGTGATCAAGCCGTTCATTTACGAAAAAACAGGCCGTAACCCAATGATTCTTACCATTTTGATGGAAGTGTAGCTCCTGCTTTCTCGGGTAGGCGCAGTCGGGGTATAATAGTAAGTAAGTTGAATACGTGATATAAAGGAGAGGTTGCCCAATGATGTCTTATGAAGCATATATGAGCCAAGTAATTCAACCGATGCGCGATGAGTTGACTCGCAACGGTTTTCAAGAGCTTCGCACTGCTGAAGAAGTAGAGCAAGCACTGCCAAATGCAAAAGGCCTGACACTTGTTGTCGTGAACTCGGTTTGTGGCTGCGCAGCAGGACTCGCTCGTCCAGCAGTTGTACATTCCTTGAATCACGCTACAAAACCGGATAACATCTTCACTGTGTTCGCAGGTCAAGACAAGGAAGCGACTGCAAAAGCACGCGAATATTTCGAAGGCTATGCACCGTCTTCCCCATCCTTCGCGATCATGAAAGATGGCAAAATCATGACCATGGTCGAGCGTCATCAGATCGAGAACAACGAACTGGCAACAATCGCTGGCCTATTGACCAACGCTTACGACACTTACAAATAAGAAGTAAGAAACATCACGAGGCGCTCGGAAACGGGCGTCTTTTTTGTGTACTGGGATTGATTCCCTTCTTTTATTATACTAAAATGTTTAATAAGTATAATAATGTAGGAGGAGAGAGAATGAGCAAGCTGGTAGTGATAACAGGTGTGACACGTGGTTTGGGTAGGGCGATGGTCGAGCGTTTTCACGAAGCAGGCTGGGCGGTTGCAGGCTGCGGTCGTTCGGAAAAAGAGGTGCAAGGACTGCGTCAGCAATTCGGAGATCAGCATCATTTTTCTGTCGTCGACGTTTCGGTAATGGAGCAGGTGGAAAAGTGGGCAGAGGAAATCAAAGTCGAGGTGGGCGTTCCCGATTTGTTGATTAACAATGCCTCCATTATAAACCGGAACAGCCCAGTCATTGGGCTTGCGGCAAGCGAGTTTTCGAGAGTGATGGACATCAATGTGAATGGTGTTTTCTATGTAATTCGCGCCTTTTTACCGTTTATGGTTCAGCGCGCAAATGGCGGAGTCGTCGTAAATATCAGTTCATACTGGGGAAGAAACGGGGAAGCGTTTTTATCGCCGTACTGCGCATCAAAGTTCGCCATCGAAGGATTGACGCAATCATTGGCAGCCGAATTGCCTGAGGGAATGGCAGCAGTGGCGCTTGATCCAGGAGGCAGTATCGATACCTCCATGCTCCAATCATGCTCACCAGAAGATGTGGACACGGCACCGAATCCGGTAGAGTGGAGCCGTGTGGCGGTACCGTACATCATGGGGCTTGGTCCGCAAGACAACGGAAAGTCGCTTACCTGCCCACCAGTGAGAAACAACTGAATATCTTTACCATTGATTTACCACGCTGCCGAGAATCCATCGGCAGCTTTTTGGTATGAAAAAATCTCCCGTCGATTGGGAAGTGCCAATCAAGGGAGAAAAGAAGTAGTGTAATGAAAAAGCCGCTCAGTCCTGTAAAAGGATCGGGCGGCTTCTTTGCAGTTGAAATCAGTATTTAGCAACCTCTGCTTGTTTTTCCCGATGAAAATAAGCATGTAACAGACAGAGCAGAACCGAACCCGCAGAGACAAGCGTTGCCAAGAACAGGGTTGGATTAATGCCACCATGGTCATACATGAACCCCATAGCTAAAGGCCCCAGCAGCCTTCCACCAGTTGTAATCGCCCCAACTACCCCCAAATAAAACGGTGCATTCTCCCCAGTTTTTTCCGATATAAAGGTAGGAATAGTGGGCGAGATGAGCATTTCTCCAAAAGTAGTGATAACCATTCCGATAACAAATGCGTAATAACTACCGTGGTAAGCCAGCATACACCCAAAACCGACAGCATACGCGATGGCACTGACGACGAGTTGGGCAGACAAGCTCTGATTCAACAGCCGCTTGATCCAGGATGTGATGGGTTGGCCGGCAAAAATGATAATCCCGTTGATAGTCCACAGCCAGCTATACGAAGACAGAGGCATACCTTGTTCGGTAATATAAGGAGCGACGCCTGTGTTCCATACCGTATTGGAAAAGAAAATGAATGCTGCGCCCAATGCCATAAACAAGTACAATTGGTAGCGGAATAGCAGGGTAAAGTTGTTTTTTTCGCGGTGTTTTTTCTGTTCCTCCTGTTGCTCTCCGACCAGTTCCTGATGAGATATGTTCTTCATAAAAAGGAAGAAGAACAAGGCAAACAATAAGGTGCTCGTGCTGTTGAACCAAAAAGTAAGCTGGAAGGATAAAGTGGCAATGACGCCTGCCAATGCGGTTCCGATTGCCATCCCCAAATTATTACCGACGTAGACGATATTAAATAATTCGCGACGCTGTTCCTTCCAACGGAAACCAATAAATGCTTGAATGGCTGGAAATGACAGGTTGAACGTAAAGCCAAGCCCCATCATGAGAATCAGGTAGACAGGCCAGCTCTGAACGAAAGGAATGGAAAATTGAATAAGTCCTTGAAAAATCAATGCACCGACAATGAGACGCTTGGCACCCAGTCGATGAAATAACGAGCCGCCGATGAATTGGCCGAAGATTCCAGCCAGAGATTGGATCATCAGGACAAATCCAGCTTCTGTCATCGAGCGTTGCAAAATGGTATGTACGTATAAGGTAGTAAGTGGCCACATAAAGGCACTCCCGGAGGAGTTAATAAAGCTGGCGATGAGGAAGAAAATGGCCTCACGTGGATAGCGATTGAGAAAAGCTGACGGTGATATCACGCGATTGCACCCCTTATCATTAAGGATAAGAATAGTATAGCGAATATTCAAAACTTTGTAAATTAAAATGTTTACAATGTCACAGGTACCCAAATATAGGCTGCTCCACTTTTGTCGAATTCGAGTATACTAGACAAAGTGGAGAGATGACATCAACTGAGGATATAGAGAATAAAGGTGGACTTTATGAAAATATGGAAACGAGTGTTGCTTCTTTTGCTTGTCGTGATGGCTACGACAGCTGGATACTACGGATACTCTTTTTATCAATTTGCTCAAAATATTCAAGAGCCTAACATCGCACCGCCTAGTGGTGGGAATTCCACCAAAGCAGCAGAAATACCAGAGTGGGATGGCAAGGAACGCGTCAATATTCTGCTGATGGGAGTAGACCGCAGAGGAATGAAAAATAACGGGCTTCCTCGTTCTGACTCCATGATGCTGGTCAGCATCGATCCTACGGGGAAACGTTATGACATGTTTTCAATCCTACGTGATACGTATGTAGATATTCCCGGTAGAGGTAGCTCGCGGATCAACTCTGCGATTGTAGAAGGTGGACCTGAGCTAGCAATGGAAACGGTTAGTCAGTTCACTGGAATTCCAGTAGATCGTTACGTGATTACTGACTTTGAAGGCTTCAAGGCTCTGATTGATGCAGTAGGCGGAGTCGAGATCGATGTAGAAAAAAATATGTATTATCATGACCCGACAGACAAAGGTGCTTATGATATTAATCTGAAAAAGGGTCTGCAAAAGCTGGATGGAGACAAAGCCTTGCAATATGCTCGTTTCCGCCATGATGCGACCTCCGATTATACACGGACGGAGCGTCAGCGGAAATTGATGACGGCAGTCGTGGATCAGATGAAGAATGGTACGACGCTGATGCAGCTTCCTACGATTTTGAAGGAAGTAACACCGTATGTTCAAACCAATATTAGTTCGGTGGACATGCTGAAGCTGTCTGCACTCGGATTAAAATTGAATACGTTAGAGCCTGGTAACTATCAGTTGCCGCCGATGGGGATGTTCCGTGAATCGCACCGTGCAGGTTCCGTTCTGGTTCCGGATGTCGATCAGGTTCAGTCGTTTGTCCAGGAAAAAATTGCACCTCCTACAGAAGCAACAGATCAACCTGAGGGAGAAAAGAAAAGCAGCACGCAAAACTAAGCGTGCTGTTTTTTTGTGTTTTTTAGGAAAAGGATCCATCTATCGTTCAAAGAGAAGAGGGATGGCAAATATGACGCAGGCCGAATGGAGAAAGATGTACAAAGATGCGACGTTTCGCTTCCGCGTAAAGTCGACAATCATCCGCAACGGTGTCATGGATTAAAAAACTTTTCCTTCTATTACTATTGACGTGATATTTCCGAAAAGGATATAATCCGTTTTGTATCATGATGAAACCCAAAAAACGAACATAATATACGTAGATATCTTTCTTATCAAGAGAGGCGGAGGGACAGGCCCTATGAAGCCCGGCAGCCGGTTCATTTTCGAATGAACGTCGCGGTGCCAATTCCTACAGGATTTTTTTGATCTTGTATAGATGAGAAGGGTGGATGCGAACGTATACATTGCGTTGCAGCCCCTTTTTCGTTTATTGAAAAAGGGGTTTTTATATTTTATTAAGATTGTGGTCGGGAGGTGGATGCGTTGATCCAACTGCGTCATTTGCATAAAAGCTATCAAGTACAAGGTAAAACCATCCCAGCATTAACGGGGATCGACCTTTCCATAGAGCAAGGAGAAATATACGGGATTATCGGACACTCTGGTGCAGGGAAAAGTACGTTGATCCGGTGCATCAATTTGCTGGAGCGCCCAACTTCAGGGGAAGTTATTGTGGACGGTGTCGATTTGACAAAGCTGGATGAAGGGAAGCTGCAAGAAAAGCGCCGCTCAATCGGCATGATTTTTCAGCACTTCAACTTGCTGTCTTCTTCGACAGTCGGCGAAAATGTCGCTTTTCCGCTCAAGCTAGCCAAGCGTCCGAAGGCAGAGATTGATAAGAAAGTAAACGAGCTGCTGAAGCTGGTTGGCTTGGAGGCGCATAAGGACAAATATCCGACCCAGCTGTCTGGCGGACAGAAGCAGCGTGTCGGAATCGCCCGGGCGCTCGCGAATGATCCAAAAGTGCTGCTCTGCGACGAAGCTACATCGGCTCTCGATCCGCAGACGACGAACTCCATTCTGGCACTGCTCTTGGACATCAACCGCAAGCTGGGGTTGACCATTGTGTTGATTACCCATGAGATGCACGTCATTCGCTCCATCTGTGATCGTGTTGGCGTGATTGATGGAGGAAAGATCGTCGAGTCGGGTAATGTACTGGATGTATTCCTTCGTCCGAAGCATCCAACGACACAAGAATTCGTGGAACAAGTAGCGGATTCTACAGAGCTGCGCGAAGCAGTTGAGCACGAAAAGGCTTCGGGGATCCGCACCATTGCTCGTGTCACCTTCCTCGGAGAAAAAACGTACCAGCCAATCCTGTTCCAAACGATGCAAGAGACTGGCACGGTGTTCAGCATTTTGCAGGGAACGATCTCCCGCATGAAGGATACGCCGTATGGTCAGTTGGTAATCGAGCTGGAAGGCGATGTTGCACAGAATCAAAAGACCATTGAGACGCTGCGCCAACGTGGCTTGGAAGTAGAGGTGATATAAATGGACTGGACATTCGAGAATGTGGATTGGGCTGAAATCGGCGTAGGTACGATGGACACGCTCACGATGCTCGGCTTTTCCACCCTGTTTACCGTCCTGATTGGTTTGCCGTTGGGCATCATTCTGTTTTTGACTTCACGCGGACAGCTTCTGCAAAACCGCACTTTTTATACGATCGCATCATTCGTTGTCAACGTATTGCGTTCGGTACCGTTTATCATTTTGATGATCTTGCTGATTCCTGTGACGAAAATGATCGTAGGAACTTCACTCGGCGTACTTGGTGCCATTCCGCCGCTCGTATTTGGTGCCGCTCCGTTTTTCGCGCGTTTGGTGGAAACCTCTCTGCGTGAGATTGATAAAGGTGTGATTGAGGCTGCACAATCTATGGGGGCTTCCAATTGGCAGATCGTCTGGAATGTCCTTTTGCCAGAGTCTAGATCGGGCCTGATCGCGGGTATTACGATCACGACGGTTACGCTGGTCTCCTATACAGCGATGTCTGGGGTAATTGGCGGTGGTGGTTTGGGTGACTTGGCGATTCGATACGGATACCAACGTTTCCAAACCGATGTCATGATTGTGACTGTTGTTATTTTGCTGGTGATGGTACAGATCTTACAATCGCTGGGGGACCGTCTGGTTCTGAAATTCAGCCGTAAGTAGGATTTTTCCATATAGGGTTTCAAATAATAAGATAAATACATGCAAGGGGGAAATCATTCATGAAAAAGCTAGTCGTATCTGTACTTTCTACTGTGTTGGCATTTTCTTTGGCAGCTTGCGGAGGCAAAACGGAAACAGCACCCGCTCCAGCTGAAGGTGGCGCACAAGGCGGACAACAGGAAGTAACATTGAAGGTAGGCGCTTCTCCCGTTCCACACGCAGCAATCTTGAAATTCGTTCAACCAAAACTGAAAGAACAAGGCGTGAACTTGGAAATTAAAGAGTTCACCGATTATGTACAACCTAACGTTCAAGTGAACGAGAAACAACTCGACGCTAACTTCTTCCAGCACAAGCCTTACCTGGAAGACTTCAATAAAGGACAAAACATGAACCTGGAGCCAGTAGTGGCTGTACACATCGAGCCATTCGGAGGTTACAGCAAAAAAGTAAAATCTGTGGATGAATTAGCTGATGGCGCAACAATCGCGCTGCCAAACGATCCAACAAACAGCGGTCGCGCACTCGCACTCTTGGAGAAAAACGGCGTGATCAAGCTGAAAGAAGGCGCTGGCATCAGCGGTACAGTGAAAGATGTTGTTGAAAACAAGAAAAACCTGAAGTTCAAAGAAGTAGAAGCAGCAATGCTGCCGCGCGTTCTGGAAGAAGTAGATCTGGCATTGATCAACACCAACTATGCGCTGGAAGCAAAGCTTGTTCCAACCAAAGACGCCCTGTTTATTGAAGATAAAGATACTCCATACGCAAACTTCTTGGTAGCTCGTCCTGACAATAAGGATTCTGAAGCAATTCAAAAGCTGGCAAAAGCACTGAACTCACCTGAAGTGAAAAAGTTCATTGAAGATGAATACAAAGGCGCGATTATTCCAGCGTTCTAAAGTAGAAATAATTGATCGATCAACAAAAGCCCAACTGGTCTCGTAGCTGGTTGGGCTTTACTTTTGTTTACAATATAATGAATTTTCATAAAATTAAATTAAATCTATAGCAATCCCGTTTTCAACCCAATTCCCGTCGAGTATATTGTGTTTGAAATGAGAAAATATAGATAAGGGGGAATTTTCTGATGAAACGAAATCTCAAGTTGTTTCTTGGCGCGATGCTGGTCGCCGGAACCGTGTTAGCTGGATGCTCCACGAGTACGCAGCCATCAACGGCAACCCCTCCAGCTGAGGGAACCGCAGCGACCGCTGAAAAGCCTGCAAATGCAAAGACGCAGGTATTTCGGGCGAACATTATGAGTGAGCCTGCGACAGCGGACCCTGGTCTTGCGAAGGATACCACTGCGGGAGCGATCGTTCGTGCTACGTTTGATGGCTTGACTCGCTTCGATGCAAACGCAAAGCCAGTGAATTCGGTAGCATCCGATGTAAAGATCTCTGATGACAAGCTGGTGTATACGTTCACGCTCCGTGACTCCAAATGGAGCAATGGTGATCCAGTAACTGCCCATGACTTCGTGTATGCATGGAAGCGTGCCCTCGGCAAGACATTTGGCGCGGAGTATGCCTATCAGTTGTACTACATTAAAAATGCGCAGCTGATTCACAAAGGTAAGGCGAAGCCCGACGAACTCGGTGCGAAGGCAATCGATGACAAAACACTGGAAGTCACGCTTGAGAATCCAACGCCTTACTTCCTGGAGCTGACGGCTTTCTACACGTACTACCCGGTTAACCAAAAAGTAGTGGAGGCCAATCCAAAATGGGCAAACGAAGCGGCGACGCACGTAAGCAACGGTCCATTTAAGATGACAGGGTGGGAACACAAGAGCAAGATCGTGCTTGAAAAGAACGAGCACTACTGGGATAAAGACGTAGTGAAGCTCGATCGCATTGAGTTCGCGATGATCGAAGACGATAATACAGCCCTGTCCATGTTCGAAAACGGTGAGCTGGATTGGGCAGGTCAGCCACTCGGTGGACTTCCCACCGATGCGATCCCGACACTGAGAGACGCGGGCAAACTCGTTGTTCATCCAAAAGCGACGATGTACTGGTACAAACTGAATACGACAAAAGGGCCGCTCAGCAATGTGAAAATTCGTAAAGCCTTGGCATACTCGGTTGACCGTAAAACCATCGTAGATAACATCACACAAGTGGGCCAAGTGCCAACGATGGGGATGTTGCCGCAATCCATGATTATCAATAAAGATGGCTACTTCAAAGATAATGATGTAGAAACGGCCAAAAAGCTGTTGGAAGAAGGTATGAAGGAGCTTAACGTGACAACGCTGCCTCCGATCACCTTGACTTACAATTCAAGCGACAGACATAAGAAAATTGCCGAGGCGCTTCAGGACCAATGGAAACAAAAACTTGGCATTGAAGTAAAGCTCATGGTGAAGGAGGCCACTGTTCACATACAGGATATGCATGAACTTAATTACGAAATAGGCCGTATCGGCTGGAATGCAGACTTTAATGATCCAATGAATTACCTGGAAATGTTCCGTGATGGTAATACAGGCAACAACGACACGGGCTGGGAAGACCCGCGCTACCAAGAGCTGCTGAAACAGGCATCGGTAGAAACTGATCCAGAGAAGCGCAAGCAGCTGTTTGGAGAGGCTGAGCAAATCTTCATGGATGCTATGCCTTTGATCCCCATGTTCACGGATGTCGATGTCTGGGTACAAAGCGACAAAGTGAAAGGCGTTCAAGTGGACGGTCTCGGATTTATCGACCTGAAGTGGGCAGAAATGACGGAGTAACGAACTTACAAAAATCCCGAGGCCAACGAAATTGCTGGTCTCGGGATTCTTTTCTATTAGTAGCCAAAATCAAGTGTCTTGCCTGTCTCCGCATACGTCTTGATCGATGAGAGCATCATCGGCCAATTGTTGCTGGCACTTGCGTGGGAAGGGTGGTCTTCTGTCCAATGATCATGGATCAGTGTCAGCTTGGTGCAGCCGCCAACCGGTTCCAAGGTAATGGTGACGCGAGTCTGCAATTCCGCATGATTCTCGTAATAGGCAGGACCAGGATGTTCAGTGAAACTGAAAATGTGATGAGGTTCGAACTGCAAGATTTTCCCGTATACATGCACCGTGTCGTCACCAGCTTTTCCCGGACCAACGTAAGCCATCTCATCGCCTACTTGAAAAGTCGAGCGGATCGTACAGCCAAAGAAAGTACTCTTTACGCCTTCATCGGAAGTAAGGACATGCCAGACCTGCTCTGGCGTAGCATTAATGTAGAAATCGAATCGAAGATCCATCGTTTTACCCCCTGATTTTTTCATTTGGGAATTGTAATCAAGTCTCCCAACTACTACTCTTACTATAAGAAGAATTCGGTAGTGTGTATTGTAAAAACACGACAGGAGGCGCGCCTTGGAAAATCAGACTGCCAAGTTCCCAAAGGGTGTACTGCATGCCATAATTGGACAGAAGAAATTTTCGCTAGATAGATACGAGCCATCTGCCGAAATTAGCTCCTTCGTGCAGCACTACTGGGTCGTCCGGTGGGATTTGCGTACAGAACTGCCTCACTCGCAAACGGTATTGGCTCATCCCAATGTGAATCTGGTGTTTGAAAAAGGAGCAACGGGCATTTTTGGTGTAGCACGCACGACTTCCTCGCATCTATTAGAGGGACACGGTCACGTTTTCGGTGTGAAATTCAAGCCCGGAGGTTTTTATCCGTTTCTGAATGCCCCGGTATCAAAGCTGAGTGGCACTTCTACGAGTCTGGAAGCCGTATTTGGTGTTGCAACCGAGCAGCTTGAGAAAGAAGTGCTGAGCTTGCCAGATGATCAGCAAATGGTGAAAACGGTAGAAGCCTTTCTATTCGAACATTTGCCGAAGCCTGACCCGAATGTAGCGCGCATCAGTGAAATCGTCAGGATGATCCAGGCAGATCGAGCCGTACTCAAGGTCGAGGATGCGGTACAGTTGACCGGAATGAACTTGCGGACTATGCAGCGTTTATTTGATCGGTACGTAGGCGTTAGCCCGAAGTCGGTCATCCAACGATACAGACTGCATGAGGCGGCAGAACAGATTGACCAGGGAACGGTCCAAGATTGGCTGGACCTGTCTACCTCTCTTGGCTACTACGATCACTCTCACTTCATTCGAGATTTTCGAGCAATCGTCGGTGTAGCACCGAACGAGTATCGACGAGCCCATATTTAATCATAGTGAACCCCTTCGCCTTCTGGCTGGAGGGGTTGTTTTCATGCTGCATAAATTTTTATGTACGAGGCATACTTCTTCATGATGAAAATACCAAATTTATTTCCTTTAATAGAATTTGATGTTTGAATAAAACATAATTAATTTTACTTAAAATGTCTTCAATATTACTAAAAATGCAGTATATTTGTGGAGTAGCTTTCAATGAAGTTTTACCGATAGAAAAAAGGGGGTCAACACCGTGAAAAAAAGCGTTTTTGCAGCAATGAGTTCTATCCTAGTTTTGAGTGCGGCGCTGGCAGGCTGTGGCGGCGGCGAGAAAGCAGGCGAGCAAGGTAACAAACCTGCTGGTGAGCAAACAAGTGGACCTAAAGAATTGAGAATGAACATGATGTCCGAGCCACCAACTGCTGACCCTGCATTGGCTGAGGATTCTACTTCCAGTGCGGTTCTGCGTGCAACATTTGATGGTCTCACTCGTATTGGCGAAGATGGCAAACCACAACCATCTGTAGCAGAAAAAATTGACGTATCCCAAGATGGTCTTACTTATACATTTACCCTGCGTGACAGCAAATGGAGCAATGGAGAGCCAGTTACTGCAAAAGATTTCGAATTCGCTTGGAAGCGAGCGCTCGATCCGAAGACAGCATCTAACTACTCCTACCAATTGTATTACCTGAAAAACGCAGAAGAATACAACAAGGGCAAAGCAAAAGCTGATGATGTTGGCGTAAAAGCGACAGACGATAAAACACTCGTCGTGACTTTGAAAAACCCAACCCCATTCTTCTTGGAGCTGACTGCGTTCTATACGTACTACCCAGTTAACCAAAAAGTAGTGGAAGGCAGCGATAAATGGGCGGGCGAAGCAGCTACACACGTAGGTAACGGTCCATTCAAAATGGAAACATGGGAACATAAGAGCAAATTGGTTCTCGTGAAGAGCGATACTTACTGGGATAAAGACGTTGTAAAACTCGACAAACTCAACTTCTCCATGGTTGAAGATGCAAATACAGAGCTGTCCATGTTCGACAATGATGATTTGGATTGGTCCGGAGCACCTTTGAGCGCACTTCCTACCGATGCGATTCCTGCATTGAAAGAATCCGGTCAAATGCAAACACGCCCGATCGCGGGTACGTACATGTACAAATTCAATACGGAAGTTCCGCCGTTCAACAACGCGAAAATCCGTAAGGCGTTTGCTTATGCAATCGATCGTAAATCTATCATCGACAACATCACGCAAGCAAACCAAGAACCAGCTATGGGTCTGATCCCGCCAACAATGGCAGTGGCAACAAGCCCGTACTTCAAAGACGGCGATGTAGAAGTAGCGAAAAAATTGCTGGAAGAAGGTATGAAGGAAGAAGGCATTACGAAAATGCCGACCCTGACACTTTCCTTCAACACGTCTGAAGGTCACAAGAAAATTGCCGAAGCGATCCAAGACCAATGGAAAAAAGCACTCGGCGTAGACATTAAGCTGGAGAACAAAGAATGGAAAGTATTCTTGGAAGATGTAAACCAAGGTAAATTCCAAATCGCACGTTCTAGCTGGACTGGTGACTACAACGATCCATACACGTTCTTGGACCTGTTCAAGGACAAAGATGGCGGTAACAACGACACGAAATGGGAAAATCCGAAGTACAAAGAGCTGTTGAACCAGTCTGCTTTGGAACAAGACCCAGAAAAACGCAAACAAATCCTGGCACAAGCAGAAGCCATTTTCATGGACGAAATGCCAGCAATGCCAATCTACTACTACACTCATTCTTATGTGAAAAAAGACAAAGTAAAAGGTGTAGTACTCGACGGTCTCGGTTTCGTAGACTGGAAATGGGCAGACATTCAATAAGAAAAAGTGCATAACTCGTTGTAAAAAAGGAAGGGTGCTACGGCACTCTTCTTTTTTTGTAAATCATTTATAAGAGAGAACAATCGAGCAGAGGATTAACGATAATAGTAGAAATTATAAAATTATTAATTAAATTACTATTGTCACTTTACTGAATGTGAGCAAAATTGGGTGAATGAAAAATAGATCAATAAATGAGGTGTGTGAATCCTCAACCCTGAAAAAGCTTGATATTATGCGGTTTTCCTTAAAGATATCGAGGTAGGGATGTTATGGAAAATTTATTTATCGATCAATATATTTTATAATTTATTAATTCTCTTTATAAATAAATAAAAATTTATTAAATCATTCTAAAACATATTTAAAAAATATATAAAACCATGTATATTGATAAAAGATTTAGAAAAGGGGGATTACTTGTATGAAAAAGAATGTTTTCGTGGCAATGAGTTCTATCCTCGTTCTTGGTGCGGCACTCGCAGGATGCGGTGGCGGAAACCAGGCGGCACCAGCAGATAGCAATGCATCGGCAGGAAAGACAGAAAATTCTGCACCAGCAACTGGCTCTAAATTACTGAAACTGAACCTGCACTCCGAGCCACCAACAGCTGACCCAGGTATTGCGGAAGATACAACTTCCAGCACAATCATCACAGCTACCTTCGAAGGTCTGACTCGCGTTGGTAAAGACGGTAAATATGCTCCAGCAGCAGCAGAGAGCTATACTGTTTCTGAGGACGGTAAAAAATATACATTCAAAATTCGTGATAATAAATGGAGCAACGGCGATCCTGTATCGGCAAAAGATTTCGAATATGCTTGGAAACGCGCTCTTAATCCAAAAACAGCTTCCAACTATGCATACCAACTGTACTATGTGAAGGGCGCAGAAGCCTACAACAAAGGCAAGGGTAAAGTAGAAGAAGTTGGCGTAAAAGCAGTTGACGATAAAACACTCGAAGTAGAATTGGCGAACCCAACTCCATTCTTCCTGGAGCTGGTTGCATTCAAAACATACTTCCCAGTTAATCCAAAAGTAGTAGATGGCAATGAGAAATGGGCTACCGATGCGAAAACAGTTATTGGTAACGGTCCATTCAAAATGGATTCTTGGGAGCACAAGAGCAAGCTCGTAGTTTCCAAAAACGACAACTACTGGGATAAAGACAATGTGAAATTGGACAAAATCGAATTCTCCATGGTAGAGGATGAGAATACTGAGCTGTCCATGTACGAAAACGGTGAACTGCACTGGGCAGGTGCTCCAACATCTGCGTTGCCAACAGACGCGATCCCAGCTTTGAAAGAATCCGGCAAAATGACAACTCAGCCAATCGCGGGTACTTACTTCTACCGTTTCAACACAGAAAAACCACCGTTTAACAACGTAAAAATCCGTAAAGCGTTTGCCTATGCGATCGATCGTCAAAGCCTGATCGACAACATCCTGCAAGCTGGTCAATTGCCTGCAACAGGATATGTACCACCAAGCATGGCACTGAACAAAGACGGTTTCTACAAGGATAATGACATCGAAGCAGCGAAGAAATTGCTCGAAGAAGGATTGAAAGAAGAGGGTCTCACCAAATTCCCGGCACTTACTCTTTCCTTCAACACTTCCGAAGGTCACAAAAAGATTGCTGAGGCAATCCAAGACCAATGGAAGAAAAATCTGGGCGTAGACGTGAAGCTCGAGAACAAAGAGTGGAAGGTATACCTGGATGACGTACACCAAGGTAAATACCAAGTGGCTCGTGCAGGCTGGTTGGGTGACTTCAACGATCCAATCAACTTCTTGGAAATGTTCAAGGAAAAAGACGGCGGAAACAACGATACTCGTTGGGAAAATCCGAAGTACAAAGAACTCCTGAACCAATCCGCTCTGGAGCTAGACCCAGAAAAACGTAAAGCTATCCTGGCGCAAGCGGAGCAAATCCTGATGGATGAAATGCCAATTATGCCAATCTACTACTACACACAATCTTGGGTGAAAGACGACAAGGTTCAAGACGTAATCATCGATGGTCTGGGTGCTGTAGATTACAAATACGCTGATATCGCAGAAAAGAAATAATAGCTGTGCCTGTAAAAGAAGAGCGGTGTTATACTCACCTCTCTTCTTTTTTTGTCTATTTAATATCCAAAATTTTACACTTTTAATGTATACTAATTTTTGGAAGATTTTCATTAAGAAAATAGGGGTGTGTATGATGAAAAAGAGTGTTTTTCTGGCTTTGAGTTCAGTCCTCGTTTTCGGTGGAATGATGACAGGGTACGAAGGCGCTATCCAAGCAGCTGAGCCTAAAGTTTTAAGAATAAATCTGCAATCGGAGCCGCTTACAGCAGACCCAGGAATTGCGGAGGATACTACCTCTAGCACGATCATCACTGCTATATTCGAAGGTCTGACACGTCTCGGAAAAGACGGTAAGGTGCACCCAGCCGCGGCAGAGAGCTATACCGTTTCTAAGGATGGGAAGTCTTATACTTTCAAGATTCGTGAAGCTAAATGGAGCAACGGCGATCCAGTAACGGCACGTGACTTCGAATATGCTTGGAAACGTGCACTCGATCCAAAGACAGCATCCAACTACGCCTACCAGTTGTATTATGTGAAAGGTGCAGAAGACTTCAACAAAGGGACCGGCAAGGCGGGAGACGTTGGGGTAAAGGCGATTGACGATAAGACGCTAAACGTGGAACTGACAAACTCGACACCATTTTTCCCGGAGCTGGTTGCTTTTAAAACATACTTCCCTGTGAACAAGAAGGTAGTCGAAGGCAACAAAAGATGGGCTGACGAGGCTAAGACGGTTGTTGGCAACGGACCATTCAAAATGGAAACATGGAAACACAAGAGCAATCTGACTGTCGTAAAAAACGAGAAGTACTGGGATAAAGCCAATGTAAAGTTGGATAAGATCGAATTCTCCATGATAGAAGATGAGAATACGGAATTGTCCTTGTTTGATAACGACGAACTGGATTGGGCGGGTGCTCCAATGTCCTCGCTGCCAATCGACGCACTTCCGGTTTTGAGGGAAACGGGCATCTTGAAGACACAACCAATCGCCGGTGCCTACTTTTACCGTTTCAATACAGAGCAAGCGCCTTTTACCAACGCAAAAATTCGTAAGGCGTTCGCTTATGCAATTAATCGTGAAAGCATCACCGCCGATATCATGAAAGCTGGTCAAGTACCTGCAACAGGCTATGTACCACCGAGCATGGCGTTGAACAAAGACGGTTACTTCAAAGATAATGACCTCGAAGTTGCAAAGAAATTACTGGTAGAAGGTATGAAGGAAGAGGGTATCTCCAAACTTCCGCCAATCACACTCTCCTTCAACACATCCGAAGGCCATAAAAAGATCGCAGAAGAAATTCAGGATCAATGGAAGAAAAACCTCGGCGTAGATATCAAGCTCAAAAATTCAGAGTGGAAGGTATACTTAGAAGACGTACACGAAGGTAATTATCAAATCGCTCGTGGAGGCTGGCTGGGTGATTTCAATGATCCCATCAACTTCTTGGAAATGTTCCAGGAAAAAGACGGCGGAAACAACGATACACGTTGGGAAAATCCAAAGTACAAGGAGCTCCTGAACCAATCTGCTCTGGAGCAAGACCCAGAGAAGCGTAAAGCAATTCTCATGCAGGCTGAGCAAATCCTGATGGATGAAATGCCAATCATGCCAATCTACTTCTACGCGAACTCTTGGGTGCAGAACGAGAATTTGAAAGATGTAGTGATGGATGGGTTTGGGGATATTGACTTCAAATATGCAGATCTCGTAGAAAAGAAATAAATGACAGCCAAAAAGAAGGGTGGAGTTGTATAAACCACTCTTCTTTTTCGTCTCATTTTCATTTGAAATCGATTTTTGTTGTATACTATTTTTGGATTTATTTAGAAAAATTGGGGTGTATATTTTGAAAAAGAGTATTTTTCTGGTGTTAAGTTCGGTCCTCTTTTTGGGTGGATTGATGACAGGGAACGAGGGCATTGCCAAAATGGCAGAGTCAAAAAAGGTATTGAGAATGAATTTGCAGGCAAATCCGCCTACAGCAGACCCGGGTATTGCAGAGGATAGCGCTTCTCTTACGATTATCAGAGCTACTTTTGAAGGGCTGACCCGTAAAGGGAAGGACGGTAAGACACACGAAGCAGCAGCAGAGAGCTATACCATTTCTGAGGATGGGAAAACATATACGTTTAAGATTCGTAAAGCAAAATGGAGTAACGGCGATCAAGTAACAGCACAAGACTTTGAATATGCCTGGAAACGCGTTCTCGATCCAAAAACAGCTTCTAATTCTGCCTACCAGTTGTATTATATCAAGGGTGCAGAAGCATTTAATAAAGGAACTGGCAAGGAGGGAGACCTTGGCGTAAAAGCGATCGACGATAAAACGCTAAAGGTGGAGCTAACAAACCCAACCCCATATTTCTTGGAGCTGTTGGCCATCAAAACATACTATCCGGTAAACAAGAAGGTTGTCGAAAGTAACCCAATGTGGGCTAAAGATGTAAAAACGATCGTTGGTAACGGACCATTTAAAATGGAAACATGGGAACAAAAAATCAAAATGGTCCTTGTGAAAAACGAGAACTATTGGGATAAAGATAACGTAAAGTTGGACAGAATCGATTTCTCGATGGAAGAAGATGAGTACACGGAGCTGGAAATGTTCAAACATGGAGAGTTGGATTGGGCAGGATCTCCAACTTCGTCACTGCCATTTTATATTGATAGTAAGGTTGCTGAGAAAATAAAATGGAAGCCGATTGCAGGTACATACTTCTACCGTTTTAACACCGAAAAAGCACCGTTTCACAACGCAAAAATTCGGAAAGCTTTTGCTTATGCGATTGATCGTGAATTATTGATTGATGTTCTTGGCCTTAGTCCATGGCTTGCAACCAGCTACGTACCGCCGACTATGACATTGAATGAAAAGGGATATTTTACAGATAATGATGTGGAAACAGCGAAGAAGTTGCTTATTGAGGGGATGAAAGAAGAAGGTATCACCAAGCTCCCGCCAATCACACTTACCTACAACACGTCCGAAGGCCATAAGAAGGTCTCGGAGATCATTCAGCATCAGTGGAAGATGAACCTCGGTGTAGATGTGAAGCTCGAAGATAAAGAGTGGGAGGTCTTCCTGGAAGATGTGAACGAAGGTGACTACCAAATTGCTCGTGCAAGTTGGACAGCTGATTTCAATGATCCGATAAGCTTCCTGGAATTGTTCAAGGAAGCAGACGGTGGAAACAACGATACTGGTTGGGAAAATCCGAAGTACAGGGAGCTTTTGAACCAATCTAACCTAGAGCAAGACCATGATAAGCGAAAAGTAATTTTGGCGCAGGCTGAACAAATTTTAATGGATGATATGCCTATCACACCCATCTACTACTACACGAATTCATGGGTGCAAAACGACAAGCTGAAAAATGTAGACATGGATGGCCTAGGAGCTATCGATTTCAAATACGCAGATATTACTCCATAATCAAAACACGGATGAGAAGAGGGTTTTTACGACCTCTTCTTTTTTTCAGTCTCATGGACAAATGACCAATCCATTACGCCCTTGGCTACATAGAGTAAAAAGGAACTAACTGCAACTAGGGGGGATATGGATGGATATTGGTTCTTTGCTCAACATTGTAAAATCAATTCCTAAGGAAAAGCTGAGGACGGATGCGGGAATCAAGGAAGTCATTCGTGAAATGGCCAGAAAGTCAGGGAAAAAATTGACCGAGCAAGAGGTTAACAGTTATGCTGCGCAGTTTCGTCAGATGCAGAAAACAGAAAATGTCGGAAGTCTGTTGAATAAGCTTTCGAAAAAAGGTGTCACTGCAAAGGATTTGGAAAATATAAAAAAACGTTTTAGATAAGGGGGTAGAGTGAGGAGGGAGGTGGGATTATCGTTGAAAAAATGAAAGCGAAAAAGAAGCAGGCTGTGCCCAGGGGCACTTTGCAAGAATCGATCAACAAACTAGCGGATGCACAGCATGCAAACAATGCCCAAATGATGAGAGAAATGAGTCAGGTGCGGCAGGAGCTGCAGGATATGAAGAATACACTGGGGCGCCTCAAACAAGCACCTCCAAGAAGTACAGGAGAACGTCGAGGTCTGCTGTTTGGAGGACGACGGAATACCGCTCAAGTGGAAGCTGTAACCCAACCACAAAAGCCTGCTATTTCTATCGAAGATTTACTGCCGCTTTTACCGTATCTAGGCGACGCTATTCCCCAATTGAAAAACCCAAAGGTAGCTGATTCCATTAAGGTGCTGTCAAATCCAGCTGTGATTTCGCTGATACAGCAATTTCTTGCCAACGGTGGCTTGAACATGATAAAAAAACCGGTTCAAGAAGTAAGTAGGCAAGAGAGACGGGGATTTTTTCGATAACAAATATCAGTTACAAAGACTGTCTCGCGGGCTTGCGGAGGCGGTCTTTTCATTTTGGTACCAAAAGACTATAAACTTTACAGATCATCTAGCGTCTAATAGAATGGTGAACGTTGCACATTGGCTGACGCCACATAACGAAGAAAACAGACATCACGGAGGAGGTCAGGATGAAGAGACGATTTTACCCTCTGCTTTTTGCGCTGCTGGTCCTGCTGCTAATCCCCGGTTGGGCGGTTGCAGCAAGCAGTGCCTCAGAGGAGGCTGTCAATCTCATGATTGGTGGACAAGCAGTGAATGCTGAAGTGCCGCCAGTCATCAAGAATGGACGCACGTTGGTTCCCGTCCGTGTCATCGCCGAAGGGCTAGGTGCAAAAGTGGATTGGAATGACGCTACTCGAACAGCTGTCATTTCCAGAGGCACACAGCAGCTCTCCCTTACTCTTGACTCCCGTACAGCAGTGTTGAACGGCAAACAAGTGAAGCTCGATACGCCGCCTGTTATTTCACAAAAGCGTATGCTGCTGCCACTGCGTTTTGTCGGGGAGTCACTTGGCGTTACAGTCGGGTGGGACAACAGCACACGAACTGTCATTGCGAACGAAACACCACAGGTCAAGCTGAATGGCAAGGCACCAACCCAGCCGATCAAGCTGTATCAAGTGGAAGACACGATGTACGCGTCCGCACAGGCTGTAGCTGAGCAAGCGGGACAAAAAGGCTTTGCGTGGAAAAGACCTGAGCGCGGGATGACGATTGATGATCAGTTGGTTCTCCCATTACGTCAATTGGAGGACGAGCTTGGAGGGTCATTTGCGTGGGACAAGAAAAATAATCAGGTTGAGATCGATCGCCTCAATATTTTGAAAGATGTATCTGAGGACGGCGACCGTGTTCGTATTGAAACGACCATACCTGTCATTCCTCAGTCCTTTGTGATGACAGGTCCTCATCGGATCGTCTTGGATCTCCCACAAACAGCATTGGATGATGATTTAATCGAAGATCTAAAACGTCAAGACGAGAAAAACGATAGCGTAGGCGAATCCGAGGAAGTAGCCTCTGCTGATGATGAAGACCAAGGCACAGATTCAGATTCAGATTCTGACGAACTGAATCAGGCAGAACAAGCGAAAGAAGAACCTCTCATCGCTAACCTGCGTTACAGCCAATACAGTGCATCTCCTGACACGGTTCGCGTCGTTATTGAGCTGAACCAAAAGAGCACGTATGAGCTGGCTTACACGAAAGACGGTATCGAAGTAAAATTGACGCCAAAACCGAAGAAAACAGGCTACCTGATCGTCGTTGATGCCGGTCATGGAGGAAAAGACCCAGGCACGAAGGGCTCCGCTGGCAACAATGAAAAAGATTACAATTTGGCTGTCTCCAATAAGATTGTGGCTTTGCTGAAGCAATATCCAGAGTTTCAAGTCGTTCCCGTCCGCACGACGGATGTGTTTTATGAACTGTCAGAGCGTGCCGCTTTTGCCAATGAGTTAGATGCCGACTTGTTCTTGTCTATGCATGCCAACGCATTCCCGAAACCGACGGCTGCAGGAACAGAAACTTTCTATTATAATGAAAACAGCAAAGACTTTGCCCAAGTGGTACATAAACATTTGCGTGGGGCAACGCAGTTCCCGGATCGAGGTGTCAAGCAGAGCGGCTTTTATGTGATCAAAAACACGAAAATGCCTGCTGTGTTGACCGAAACAGGCTTCCTCTCCAATCCACAGGAGAACGCGCAGCTGACGAATCCGGCATTCCAAGATAAAATCGCGAAAGCCATTGTTGCGGCTATTCGTGAATACTACGAGTCTTATCAGTAAGGGGGCTTTTCACGATGAAAAAAAGTCGAGCGATCTGGATGGCAGCGTTAGTGATGCTGCTTTTGGCCGGATGTGGGCAAGATGCGACAGAAACACCACAGCCAACCACACCAGTAGAACAGCCATCTGGTTCAAACACTGATCCATCGACAACAGAGCCGACTCTGAAAAAGCAAATGGTCACCGTTTACTATTCAGATAATAATGTGATGGAGCTGCAAAAAGAAGAGCAAGAGATCACGTTTGCAGAAGATATCGAGAAGTACAAAAAGACACTTGCCCTGCTGGAGACGCCTGTAAAGCCAGACGTGCACATTCCACTGTGGAAAGATTTCAAGTACCATTCGATCACACTTGATAAAGGAACCCTGAAAATTGACGCAGATAGCAAGAATCAGTTCAATATGGGTTCAAGTGGCGAGACGATGGCTTTGGATGCGTTGAAGAATACATTCTTTCAGTTCTCGGAAGTAAAGGAGATTGTCTTCTTGGAGGATGGCAAGAAAGTAGAAACGCTGATGGGGCACGTAGATCTCTCCGAGCCACTGAAACGAGACAATTAATCATCACCATAAAGGCGGCACATCCTGTTAAACGGGATGTGCTGCTTTTTTTCTCGTATAGTGGCTGTCGTGGGGAGAAGAATATTTCCAGTCTAGGCTCCAGGCTCCGTCCTGCTGAGGGCTGAGATTGCCCGCTCCGAAGCGATTAGCGGGGAAACGCAAAAGTGGTAGCCGCTTCGTCGCATGGGCACGTTGCGTTTCTTTTGCCCGCTAACCGCTTCTCCGCTCGGTTGGACTCCACAAGTCGCTACGTCTGGAAATATTCTTCTCTGTCGTGACTGATTACATTTCTTCATTCTTTCAAGGCTTTTAAAATCCGAATAGCATGATAGCTCGTAGAGGAAACAGGAGAAATAAGCGAAGGTCTTTGGTACACCGACCGAGACGGAATGAAAAAAAGAGAAACAAGCTTTTAGCGTCCACCTCTGAGACACCTCTTGAATGGACCACTTTGGACGCGGGTTTCGCTTTTTTTCATGGAGACGGGCAGTGAATCCCTCAGCGGGTGGGACAAGAAGCTAAGCGTTTTCTCCTGTTTCCGCCCCACCCCAACAGTCGGACACAGTTTTTTATGTTGGCGTTTCTTCCCGATCCGTGAATAGAAACTTGATGGCATACACCCCAAACAAGCCTACTATCGTATACACGATTCGACTTACGATAGACTCCGCTCCACCAAACAAGCTTGCGACTAAATCAAATTGAAATAACCCGATTAATCCCCAGTTCAGGGCACCAATGATCACAAAAAGCAAAGCCAGCCGTTCCACATGGACACCCCCACCAAAAGAATAGGGACAGTATTCCCATGTTTGCGCCGGTTTACAACAGGAATCCCTCCATCTTTAAGAAAGCTTTACATTCACAACATAATACGACAACATTCCCGCTGTATAGTTTGTACTTGTAAGAGAGAAAAAAACAAACCGAACCTTTTAAGGAGGATTTTCATCCAATGAAAAAACTCAGCAAAATGTTTATTGCGCTGACATGTGTAGGGGCATTACTCGCGGGGTGTGGAAGTGGCAACACAGCACAGACACCAGCACCAGCGCAAAAACCAGCTCAGGAGCAAAGCAACTCTGGTTCGACAACAAAAACTTCCGGTGAACCTGTAACAGCAGTGGGTTCAACCGCTTTACAGCCTCTGGTCGAGCAAGCGGCCAAAGACTTTATGGCAAAAAATGCAGGCGCACAAATCCAAGTACAAGGCGGAGGAAGCGGCACGGGCTTGAGCCAAGTAGCAAGCGGTGCAGCAACGATCGGTAACTCCGATATTTTCGCAGAAGAGAAAAAAGGCATTCCAGCAAACGAACTGGTAGACCATAAAGTAGCGGTTGTCGGTATGGCAGCAGCGGTAAGCCCGCAAGTAAAAGTAGACACCTTGACCAAGCAACAATTGATCGACATCTTCACTGGTAAAATCACCAACTGGAAAGACGTTGGCGGTGAAGACATGAAGATCACGCTGGTTAACCGTCCGAAATCTTCCGGAACTCGCGCGACATTCAGCAAATTCGCGTTGGATGGTAAAGAAGAAGCAGAAGGTATCACAGAGGATTCCTCCGGTACTGTTCGCAAAATCATTGCTGAAACACCAGGTGCAATTGGTTACTTGGCACTGTCCTACTTCAATGACTCTGTAAAAGCTCTGAAATTGGATGGCGTGGAAGCAAATGCAGAAAACATTACATCGAACAAATATCCAGTATGGGCGTACGAGCATATGTACACCAAAGGTGAAGCAACTGGCGATGCAAAAGCGTTCCTCGACTTCATCCTGACTGACGAAGTACAGAAGAAAACTGTAACAGAATTGGGCTTCCTGCCAATCACAGATATGAAAGTGGAACGTGATGCAGAAGGCAAAGTAACACAAAAATAAGCGTTATCGTCAACAGCAAAATAGAGGGGTAGGGGGGCCTTCCCCTCATTTTGCTTGCGTACAGTCGTTTTCTTTCCAGGAGGGAGAACATGAGCCATCGTACTGAAGGGGTAAATACAGAGCGTAAATCGATGATTGCGCAAAAAATGCTGACAACGAACAAGCGTCAAAAGACAGAGAATATTACTGGCAAAACCATTGCGATGATTTGTGCGGGTTTGCTCGTTATTGTTGTTTTATCGATCACCTATTTTATTGCTTCAAAAGGGTTGTCGACGTTCTTCGTCGATGGAGTAAGCTTCAAAGAATTTTTAACCCATGACAAATGGGACCCAGAAGGTGAACCATCCGCGTATGGTGTCCTGCCTTTTATTCTTGGTTCGTTTTTCGTAACGGCACTGGCTGCTTTGATTGCCGCACCACTCGGAATCGGCGCCGCTATTTTTATGACAGAGATCTTTCCGGGCTTCGGGAAAAAAGTATTGAAGCCGGTAATCGAGCTGTTGGTTGGTATCCCATCGGTCGTTTACGGTTATGTTGGACTAACTTTGCTTGTTCCATTTATTCGCGAACAATTTGATGTTCTTGGCTTCAGCCTATTGGCAGGGGGACTTGTTCTTGCCCTGATGATTTTGCCTACCATTACGAGTGTGGCAGCAGATGCCATTGAGGCTGTTCCGCAAGACTTGCGCAACGCTTCGCTCGCGTTGGGTGCTACTCGCTGGCAAACGATTTGGAATGTCGTGTTGCATTCCGCGCTTCCTGGCTGTTTGACGGCCATTGTTTTGGGAATGTCTCGTGCTTTTGGAGAAGCTTTGGCTGTGCAAATGGTTATTGGTAACACAACGAAGCTGCCAGGCGGTTTGCTAGAACCGATCAGTACGCTCACTAGCGGTATTACATTGAACATGGGGAATACGATTCAAGGAACTCCGTATAACAACGCTCTCTGGTCAATGGCTTTGCTGCTCTTGGCGATGTCTTTCATCTTTATCGTGATTTTGCGCCTGTTGGGCAGAAAGAGGTTGGCGAAATAGATGAAAGCGAGACTGATGGACCGCGCTGCTACTGTTGTTTTGACACTGATTGCCGTACTGATTATCGGTACCTTGGTGGGACTATTGGGCTTCATTCTCTCACAAGGCTGGCATAAGCTGAATCTCGACTTTTTGACCTCTCCACCGGATATTGTCAATGCGGGTGGCGGGATTGGACCACAGCTTTTCAACTCGTTGTACTTGCTGGTCCTGACCATGCTGATCGCGTTGCCGCTCGGGATCGGAGCAGGCATTTATATGGCTGAATATGCGCCGGATAACAAGATTACACAGTTTATCCGCATGAGTATAGAAGTATTGTCTTCTCTTCCGTCTATCGTAGTTGGTTTGTTTGGATTGCTCGTATTCGTAAATATGACTGGCTGGGGTTATACCCTGTTTGGTGGAGCACTTGCGCTGACGGTATTTAACCTGCCACTCTTGGTTCGTGTAACAGAGGATGCACTGCGCAACGTACCACGCAGTCAAAAGGAAGCGAGTCTCGCGCTTGGTATTACCAAATGGCGTACCATCGTGTCTGTCATCCTTCCAGCAGCACTCCCAGGTATCCTCACAGGTGCCATTCTGGCATCTGGCCGTGTATTTGGGGAAGCGGCTGCCTTGCTGTTTACAGCGGGGATGTCTTCACCGAATCTGGATTTCACCGACTTCTCATTGAATAGTACGACCTCACCGCTGAACCCGTTCCGTCCTGCCGAGACATTGGCCGTGCATATTTGGAAGGTAAACAGCGAGGGGCTGACACCGGATGCGCGTGATGTCGCAGATGGCGCATCTGCTGTTCTGATTATTGCCGTCTTGCTCTTTAACCTTTCCGCTCGTTGGTTTGGGAATTGGGTTTACAAAAAGATGACGTCAGGATCAAACTAAGAAGAGGTAGGTGGCAGCCATGTCCGTACTGACCATGCAAGAAACGATCATTCAGACGAATAACGTGAATGTATACTACGGAGAGAAGCACGCCGTGAAAAATATATCAATGGATATTGAACGCAACTCCGTGACGGCCTTTATCGGTCCGTCCGGATGCGGGAAATCGACGCTTTTACGGAGCTTGAACCGGATGAATGATCTGGTTCCTTCTTGTCGTGTAGAGGGTTCCATTATTGTAGATGGTATCGACATTAACAGCTCGCAAGTAAACATCGAGAGTCTGCGCCAAGTGGTAGGAATGGTGTTCCAACGAGCGAATCCATTTTTTAAATCGATCTATGAAAACATCGCATTTGCACCGCGTTTCCACGGAATGACCAATAGACGTGATTTGGATGAATTGGTTGAGTCGAGCTTGCGAAAAGCAGCGCTTTGGGACGAGGTAAAAGATCGTCTTCGCGACTCAGCGCTCTCCCTTTCTGGTGGACAGCAGCAAAGGCTTTGTATCGCGCGTGCCCTCGCAATGCAGCCGACCATTTTGCTTTTGGACGAACCGGCTTCCGCTCTCGATCCGATTTCTACCATGAAAATCGAAGAGCTGGTCATGCAGCTAAAAGATGAGTATACGATCGTGATCGTTACCCATAACCTTCATCAGGCAGCGCGAATTTCTGAGAAAACTGCCTTCTTCCTGATGGGTGAGCTGATCGAGATGGATGAGACAGGGAAAATCTTCACTTCACCTGAGAACGAAAAAACCGAAGCATATATTAGCGGACGATTTGGTTAATAGAAAAGAAAAGCCCTCCCGAGCACATGTGGGGACTGACCCCTTAAAGTGAGACAAATCAAAACACCTTCAAGAGAACTAAACCATGTCGTAAGATATGGGGACAATCTTGGAGGTGTTTTTGC